>JBCBRS010000013.1:0-98160 GCA_039819545.1 Pseudomonadota bacterium
CCATCGCCCCGCCCTCTTCGACAGCGAGACGAAGTGGAAGCTGACGCTGCGTCAGATGATCTTGGCGGGCAGCGGCCACCATACCGCCCGCAGCGCCTACCAGCTCTCGCTGATGGGCGTGCCGCTGGAGGAGATCCACGCGATCTTCAACCCAGAATACGTCGAAAACCTGGAGGATCCACGCCTGAAAGCGGCCTTCACCTACATCGACGGCATGGGGCGCTATCCCATCACGGCCTCAGCGGATCTGCACGCACTGCTGCGCACCCACTACCCCGACCGGGCGATTGCCGAGCTCATGCAGGTGGGCGCGATCAACAATGCATCCGCGACCCATGATGCGGTTCTACCCATTGTGACCGACCAGGAGACGGTGGATTGGGCGACAGAGAACTTGACCGTGGTTGGATGGGAAGTTGGTCATAACGCTCCAACCTCGTCCGAAGAACAGCGCGTCAATCCCTTTGTGGGTGACCGTCTGGATGGCTTCGTGGCCGAGATCACGTCAACCTGGGTGCGCGATGACTATGGCGCCGTCGATCCGGTTTTGGAAACCGATTGGCTGAATGAGGTCACGGGGTACGACGTGTCTATGGTCACGTTCGACGGCGATGGCGATGGTATTGAACAGCCTTTCGACGCCTTCCCCAGTACCTACCTGCAATTCCAAACGGACGACGCGGTCGAGGCGAATAAGCCGTCACGACGGACGCCTCGCTTTAACGTCCGCGCCTATGACTACGACTATTACACCGGTCCGCCCGACGTCACATCCACTGTGCCGTACAGTGATCGAAACATGCTCGACACCTTCTGGGACCGCGGCGCCGCCTTCGGCAGCAATGGGATGGATGAGTACATCCTGCAGGCCGAACGCACGATGACCTACCCGGAACTGTGGTCAATGTTCATGGTCTACCAGCTCGCATCAGGGTGCGTGCACTGTCAGGCCCATGGCGCCTTTGGGATCTGGGATTACACAGAAGCTGACAATTTTCGTAGTGAAATACCGGAAGAGGAGAAAGGGCCCCTTCTTGAATATATCCGCTCGTTGATGGATTTCGAGCGCTCTGAATTCCTCGATCCGGCCGCGCGCGCGCGAATGCGCGTGGCGCGCGATGCGGCGCGTTTGCCAACGCGGATGACGGCGGCCCACATCGAAGAGCTGCGGCGTCATTACAGCGACCGTGAAATCCAGGAGATCCTCGCGACGCCGATCGTGATGGCCTGGCTGTCTGGCTCGATGCAGTCGATCGCCGTCGTCACCGATCAGCTGTCCATGAGCTGGATGTTGCGCAATTTTGGTCCGGAAGGGTGGCGGCCGGGCGTGCATCTGGGTTTGCCAAGCGAGCAGCGCGGCTATCATATGAGCCAGTTGTTTGACCTCATCGTGTCCGACATCAACACTGGCAAAGTCACCGACGCGGCGACCAAATGGAACGGGGCGTTCACACCGCCGGCGACTGACGCCGACGATGACGGTGTTGAGGACTACTTCGACGGTTTCCCCAACGACCCAAGCCGCTGGGCCGACACCGATCGCGACGGCATTGAAGACTCCGAGGACGCTGACATTGATGGCGACGGCATTTCGAATGCCCAAGAATTGACAGCCGGAACATTCCCCTACAAAGCCGATTCCGACGGCGATGGCGTTGATGACAAAGCTGAGATGGAGGCAGGGACAAACCCGGTCGACCCTAAAAGCTTGTAGCAATCAAAAGGTCTACTCGGTCGCAAAGAAGAGGATGAAGAATCCCCTTCTTTCGTTGATCCGGACCCATTAGCGTCGCTAAGCGTCTATCAAGTTCTCAAGCGTTAGCCTCGGCCTTAAGAGCCATATCGTTCACACCGTTTCGACGCTTGACGAGCGGACTGGCGTAGCCGTGGAAGAAACCGAACGCATATTGCCGTAATCTCTATGGTCAAGCTGCGGCAACCCTCAGGCGGGTTTCTGATCGTCAGTAAACCGACCGGGTCGAAGGTGCGGTCACCCATGTGCGTAACGCAGATGGTTTCAACCCCGCAGAATATGAAACCACCGAAAGTCATAGCCTAGACTTTGCTTACTGCGCATCCGCGTAAACCTTCAACACTTTTTTACCAAAACGCCTAAACCGATGAATATTTTTTTTGATGTACAAACACTCGCAATTCTGAACCTAGAGCACGTTCACAATAATCTGAATCATCAAGGGGATTCACTTTTGTGACGAACAGCCTGACTGTTTATCGAGTAGTCAGGGAGACCAGCAATGGGCCGCGCCTATTCTAATGATCTTCGCAAGCGTGTTGTGCGCGCCGTTGAAAATGAAGGGATGAGCGCAAGCGCCGCGTCCCGCCGGTTTGGCGTTGCGCGCTCAACTGCGATCCTTTGGGTCCAGCGATATCGCCAAACTGGTGACGTCTCGGCAAGCCGCGTAGGACGTCCCAAGGGCATGAAGGTGGCCGCGTATACAAAGTTCATCATGACAAAGATGAAGAACAAGGACACGACGCTGGATATCCTGCAGGATGCGCTGTGGGAAGAATGTGGTGTGTATGCCAGCCGCACCCTGCTGCACCGTTTCATTCAGGCTGAAGGGCTCAGCTATAAAAAAAACCGTGCACGCCAGCGAGCAGAACCGGCCTGATGTTGCGCTGAAGCGCTGGCTTTGGCGGCGGGCAATCCCCGCCCTCGATCCGGATGATCTTGTCTTCCTTGATGAAACCTGGTTTCGAACGGATATGACCCCGCTTCGCGGGTGGGCCATGAAAGGTGAACGCCTGATGGCAAAAGTGCCCGGCGGTCACTGGAGTGAGGTGAGAATAGCACCGAACACAACGCTTGTGGCCGGATTAACATCGCACGGATTGATCGCGCCGGTGACGCTGGACGGTCCCATGAACGGCGACGCGTTTATCGCTTATATCGAGCAGTTTTTGTGTCCTGTCCTGAAGCCCGGTCAGATTGTGATCATGGATAATCTGCCTGCGCATAAAGTCACGGGCGTGGCCGCCGCTATTGAGGCTGTGGGCGCGACGCTTTTGTACCTCCCGCCATATTCGCCGGACCTAAACCCGATTGAGATGTCCTTTGCCCAGATAAAAGCCGAGGTGCGACGGCGAAACTGTAGAAGCGTTGATGACCTCTGGGACGCAATCGGAACGGCAACAGCCGCGCTTACATCACAGCAGGCTGAAAACTACTTCAGCCACATCGGATACCGATCAAACCTTTTGTGAATTTGCTCTAGACTGCGTTTTTGGGTCATCAAAGACTAAACGCAGTCTAGCGAGGGGCAGGCTATTGCACGGGAATACGGGTTTAAACTGAGATAACAGTTTGCGTGTCCCCGGGCGCCAAAAAAAATAACGACCCGGGGTCGGGGTCGACATGTTCGCAATCGTCAAAACACATCAGTACCCAGATTAAAGCGCCGGAATCCGCAAGACTTGACCCGGATAAATCTTGTCAGGGTCGGAAAGCATGGGTTTGTTTGCCTCGAAGATCACCGGATACTTCATGGCGTCGCCATATTGGGCCTTGGCGATTTTTGACAGGGAATCGCCGCTGACGACGGTGTAAAATGTTGCCTCGGGCGCGGCTTCTTCAACCACGATGTGGCTTTCCACCTCGGCAACCCCGGCATTATTCCCGGCGGCAAGGATTGCCTTTTCTGCTTCTTCCTGGGTTTTTGCAGTGCCTTTAAGAACGACCTTTTCGCCTTGCGTTTCCACGTCGAGGTCTTTGACGTCGATCTTGTGGCCAGTGACGCGTTCTTTAATGTTGCCCGCTGCATTACCCACGGAGCCGGCGATTTTTTCACCAGCGTTTTTGACAAATTTGAACAGGTTCATGCCTGATTTCCTTTTTCTTTACCGTAGACCTATTTGCGTCCAAAAAGACCGCCAAGGATGCTCTTGCCGAGCCCGCCTTTGACGGCAGCACCGAGCAAATCATCCTTGATATCGCCATCGCCATCGGCGTCGAGCATAGACATCAAACCGCCCAACTCGGACGGCGCTTTTTCACGCGCGCGCATGCCTTCCTCGCGGATCAGACCGGCAAGCCCGGCATCGTCGAGACTTTGGGTGCGTTTGGCCTGACCAAGCTGATTCATGACGAGCGGCGCAGCCATCGCCAGCAGATTGCCGATCTGATTACTGTCGGCACCGCCTGCAGCGGCGGCGAGCGTTTGTTCGGCCTCGGCGCGTTTGCCACCCAAAATGTGGCCGAGAATTTTCTGACCATCGGCAAGCACATCGTCGCGGCCAACGGCGGCGGAAACATCGCCCAGCATGGAGCCGTCATGGCGTTCCAACGCGTTGGAAAGCGCCCGCGCGCCATCGGGGTTCGCAGTATTCTTTTTTAGCCCGCCCATGAGCGCGGCCATGGCCATGGGCATCAGCTTGGCGGTCATATCCTGGCTCAGGCCGGTCTTTTGCGCTGCCTGCTGCGTAATCTGCGAGGCAACAACATTGGTGAGTTGATTCATCAGTGACATTTGGGGTCCTTCCTCATCTTGGGCGGGGAGCAAGGACCGCTCCCATCAACCACAAGGTGCATTGTGGTGGTAAATACCCAAACAAAGCAAGGGGCTGGTCCGTTCTTCTCATTATACTTTGCTGCGGCAGCTGGCTGGACCGGGCCTGGTTGCAACTGATCGAAAAGCCGACAATTTTATCGATCTTGTGTCTTTGCGAAGCGGGCAAGCCCCGCTATAGGACACCATGGGAAAGCAAGTCGCGCCGCCCGGCAAAAATGCCAACCGTTCGCCCCGTAAGAAGACGGGTGCCGAAAGCAAAAGCCGAGCGCGAAAATCCGCTATAGAGCGCACCGCGCTTGGCGAAGAACCGGAAAAGCGGACTCGAAAATCCGTTGCCGCTAAAACCGGTCGCAAGACGGACGACACCAATGCGGACGGCCTGCGCGAATTGCGGGTTAATGTGAAAACCGCAAAGTACCGAAAGACATCCTCAACCAAATGGCTGATGCGCCAATTGAACGATCCTTTCGTGGCCAAAGCCAAGGCTGAAGGGTATCGCTCGCGCGCGGCATACAAACTGATCGAGCTTGATGAGAAATTCACGCTCTTGAAGCCGGGGGCGCGGGTTGTGGACCTTGGCTGTGCACCAGGGGGCTGGTGCCAGGTTGCGGTCAAGGCGGTGGGCGCGCGCGGCGCCGTCGTGGGTATTGATTATCTGAATATGGACACGGTCGCCGGGGCAGACGTTCTGGAGATGGATTTTCTCGATGACGATGCGCCGGCGCGGTTGAAAGCCCTTTTGCGCGGCGAGGCTGATCTCGTCCTGTCCGATATGGCCGCGCCCACAACGGGGCACAAAGCAACCGATCACTTGCGGATCGTTGCGCTTGCCGATGCAGCGCTCGATTTTGCCATCGACGTTTTGTCACCGGGCGGGGCATTTATCTCCAAGGTGTTTCAGGGCGGAGCAGAGGGTGACCTCCTCAACCGGCTCAAACGGAACTTTACAACGGTCAAGCACGCCAAGCCGAAGGCGAGCCGTCAGGAATCGGCTGAAATGTATGTGGTCGCCATGGGCTTTCGCGGGGATGCGGAGCAATCGGGGGAAAAGACACAATGAGAATCCACGTTTCGTCATTACCAAAAGTGCCAGAGATGGTTGCGGCCCACGGCCCGAGCCGGGTTGTCAGCCTACTTGGTCCGGGTACCGAATTCCCGGTCATTACGGACCTCGACGGCGTTCATCACCACAAGGTTGAGATCAACGATATTCGCAAGCCGATTGACGGGCTGGTGCCACCGGGCGAGACCCACGTAACGGGGCTCGTCGATTTCCTGCGCCGTTGGGACCCGTCAACGCCGCTCCTTTCCCATTGCTGGGCGGGAATTTCGCGCTCAACGGCGACCGCTTTTATTGCCGCCTGCCTCCATAATCCGCAAACGGATGAGGCGGAAATTGCATCAGCCATCGCCGCGGCATCGCCGACGGCATACCCAAATACCCTGATCGTCTCGATTGCCGATAGTCTCCTTGCGCGCGGCGGGCGTATGGACGCAGCGATTGCGCCCATTGTTGAGGATGAAGACCGCATTGTCCGGGTCCGGGGCCTCGAAGAGGCTGTGCCGTTTTCGATTCCGGCCCGGTTCGATGGGGGCCCGGCCCGCCTCGATGGGGACAATGCGTAATGCGCTCGGCCCCGTCTTCACACGCTGACGCCAGCCATGGGCAGCAAATCCGCATGGGTCACGCGGAGGTCCACTATCGCGAAGCGCACGCGGTGTGGGAGAAGCTGGAAAAGAAATTTACCAATTTGCGCGGTATGTCCTTTGGCTGGCTTGTTCGGCTCAACAGTGAACGGATCAATTCCAAACGCTTCATACGGTTGACAAAGAAAGCCGAGCGCTATGGCCTGCCAGCGCTTTTTAGCCCGCTGACGGTGCCGCAACTGGCCATGCTCCAGGAACGCAGTGCCATCAATTTGAAAATGGCGAGCGACGCGTTACGTCTTTATGTAGTGATTAATGTATCCATTCCTGTGGCGCTTTTCGTTCTCGTAAATCAGCTTGCCCCCACTTTCTTTGCACGTTTGTTTGGCACCATTGAACCGATTTCAATTCTCTTTATCGCTATCAGTTTCATCGCTACCCTGATGATCACGACCTGGTATGCTTATGCCGGCGTCCATCAGGCGCGTGATCTCAACTATCTCCTTGTCAATGAACTCGCCAGCGCCCGGCTGATCGAGCGATCGCAAGCCCGCGATGATCGAAACGGGTACGAGCCTGATCCAGATGATCCTGACACAGACGATTTTGGCGCGGCAGATAATGAAATTGATCCCGGCCTTATCGATGGCACGGGCAGTCTGACCTGAATAGAGTTGAGGACCTTTGACTATGCAAATTCGTGATGCGCTGACCTTTGACGATGTGCTGCTGGAGCCCGGCCCCTCCGAAGTGATGCCCAGCGAGGTGGATGTGCGCGCGCGGCTCACCCGCTCAATCACCCTGAACATTCCGGTCATCTCGTCGGCCATGGACACCGTTACGGAAACCGAGATGGCGATCGCCATGGCGCAAAGTGGCGGCATTGGCGTTCTTCACCGCAATACCTCTGTCGCCGAGCAGGCTGAACAGGTGCGCCGCGTCAAACGGTTTGAAAGCGGCATGGTTGTGAACCCTAGAACGCTGACGCCCGATGCAACGCTCGCGCAGGCGCAGGCAAGCATGGCCGAATACCGCATCTCTGGCTTTCCGGTGGTAGAGAACCCCGATGCCAATGGCGTGGGACGGCTTGTGGGTATCCTGACCAACCGCGACATGCGGTTTGCGGAAAATCCTGACCAGAAAGTCAGTGAGCTGATGACACGCGAGAACCTTGTGACCGTCAAACCCGGGGTCAGCCGGGAAGAGGCAGCGAGGCTTCTACATCGCTACCGGATTGAGCGGCTGATTGTGGTCGATGAGGAGGGGCGCTGTATCGGGCTGATCACCGTTAAGGATATGGATAAGGCACAAGCCCACCCGCTGGCCTGTAAAGACGAGGAAGGACGCTTGCGCGTGGCGGCGGCCTCCACCGTGGGTGATACCGGGTTTGCGCGGGTTGAGGCCCTCATTGATGCGGGCTGTGATGTGATCGTTATCGACACCGCCCATGGCCACAGCCAGAAAGTGATCGATCAGGTCGATCGCATCAAGAAAATGTCCAACACAACCCAGATCATTGCGGGTAATGTGGCGACCTATGACGGTACCCGCGCCCTGGTCGATGCGGGCGCGGATGCGGTGAAGGTGGGGATCGGCCCCGGGTCAATCTGTACAACCCGGATGGTTGCCGGTGTGGGCGTGCCACAGCTGACGGCAATCAGTGATGCGGCCCGCGCCGCAAAAGACAGCGACACGGTTGTCATTGCCGATGGGGGCATCAAATATTCCGGCGATATGGCAAAGGCACTGGCTGCGGGCGCAGACTGCGCCATGGTTGGCTCGCTTCTGGCGGGGACCGATGAAGCACCCGGCGAGGTTTTCTTGTATCAGGGCCGTGCCTATAAATCCTATCGCGGCATGGGCTCCATCACCGCCATGTCGCGCGGGTCAGCGGACAGATATTTTCAGGCCGATGTGACCGAGCAGATGAAACTCGTCCCCGAGGGGATAGAAGGCCGCGTCCCCCATAAAGGGCCTATCGCGCCAATCCTGCACCAGCTTGTGGGCGGCGTGCGCGCCTCCATGGGGTATGTGGGTGCGCCGACCATCGAAACCTTGCAACAGCGGGCGCGGTTTGTGCGGATTACCAATGCGGGGCTAAAAGAAAGCCATGTGCATGATGTCGCCATCACGCGCGAGGCGCCGAACTATCCGAGTCCAACCTGATCTGGAGTAATCTGATGCATCTCATGCGTGCGCTTCGTTCGAAAAGCCATGTCGTCCTGATCAGCTTTTGTTTGGGAGCTGTCGATATCAGGTCTGCGCATGCCGAGGAGCCGGGTACGCAAGGCTCGGTAGAAACACTCGATGATGCGGGGTTGCGTGCGGCGTTTGCGGGCAAAACCCATATCGGGCTCTATCGCCGCTATCTTGAGGCCTATGGCGAGCAGCGGTTTGTGGAGGCCTATGCCGCCGATGGCACGCTGCAATACACCGCCGGGTCATTGTCGATCAGCGGAACGTGGTCCATCGCGTCTGGCAAAATCTGCTTTACCTATGACAGCCCTGCGTTCCTAGCCGGATGTTTCCGGGTCGTTGCCGATCAGGGCTGTTATTATAGCTATGAGATTTTTCCATCGGGTAGGCAGACCGTACCCGGACGCGATCCCTGGTGGATTAGATCACACGTGGACGGCACAAACCCCGTTTGCGCCGACCCCGATCTTGTATCCTAAGGATTTAGTTTTGTGCGCCATTGCAGGTGCGGCTGATCGCAGTAGACAAACGGGCGTGACACCGATTGCCTGAATCGCAGAATTCGTTCGCGATTGTATCATGGACCAGAATGCCTTCCTGATCGTTTACGCACTGGACGATCAGCTCACGGACAAGTCCCTTATCCGTCACCGTATTCACGCGTTTATCCGTATAGAGCCCCGGCTCCTTATCGCCGAAAACCGGATAAGACGTGTAGATATTTTCAGTTTGAAGCAGCATCATTGCCGCCACCAGAATGTTCATGACCAGACCCCATAGAGAACCGTTAACAAAATGCTAACCGCACCGGTTAACACGCAGCAAGACAGAGCAAGCCCGATGCCAGAAAACCGCCTTTGGTGAGAAAATCTGCGGGCATCCGTCCAGCAAACCCCCGTGAAGACAGAAATTTCCGCATGATTTAAGGTTAATGGGCAGGACTTGTTTTAGCCTTGGCGCCGGGGGCCTGTTTCAGATTGACCAATGATCCCTGCCTCCGCTACGTCCTAACAAGAACCATTCTGGAAAAAAGAGTGCTCCACTATGAGACCCGCAGGCCGGATTGCGGCCACCATCGATATTTTCACCGATTTTGAACAGCGCCATGTGCCCCTCAAAACGGCTATCGCTGACTGGGCGCGCTCAAACCGCTATGCCGGGGCCAAGGACCGGGCTTGGATGTCTGGCCTTTTGCTGGACGTTTTGCGCCGCCGCGAGGGCCTGCGTCTATGGATGGGGGATGACACACCCCGCGCGATTATCCTCGGTGCCCTGACGAAATTGTGGAAAATGCCGCTTGGTGATCTTGCGGACGCGCTGGCCGAAGAACCCCATGGCGCTGGCCCCATGACTGAGGCGGAACGCGCGGCCCTGACGAGCGATGCGCCGCTTGCTGTGGGCGTCGATTGCCCGGACTGGGTGAACCCCCTTTTCGTGCGGGCCTTTGGCGACGATCACAATGCCCATATCGACGCCTTTTGTCAGCGTGCGGATATTGACCTCCGGCTTAATACACTCAAAGGGCCCGCCGAACGGGCACTGGGCGCGCTCAAGCCCGTGCGCGGCAAACAGGCGCCATTCCTAAAATCCGCGGCGCGGATCACCGCCCCGGACCCGAGCGAGAGAGCGCCCGCCGTGACCGTCATCCCCGCCTTTAACAAGGGCTGGGTCGAGGTGCAGGATCTCGGCAGTCAACTTGCCACCGCGGCGGCAGGGCACATTGCGGGAAAACAGGTCCTGGATTTTTGCGCCGGCGGGGGCGGAAAATCCTTGGCCCTCGCCGCGATGATGAATAATACCGGCCAGCTGCACGCCTATGATATCAGCGCGCAGCGGCTCAAGCCGCTCTATGCGCGGGCAAAGCGCGCGGGCCTACGCAATCTGCAGATTTATCATCCCGCGCCAAAAGGTCAGGCAGCGGAGGAAAGCCTCGCCAGTCTGCGCGGCGCCATGGATGTTGTATTCCTCGATGCCCCGTGCAGCGGGTCCGGCACGTGGCGGCGTCACCCCGACACAAAATGGCGGCTCACAGAACGCCAGCTCGAAACCCGCCAGCAAGAACAGGACACTGTGCTCAGCGCTGCCACGGCCTATCTGAAGCCGGGGGGGCTTATCGTCTATGTGACGTGTTCAGTCTTCAGGGAAGAAAATGAGGACCGCATTGAAGGCTTCCTCGGTGCTCACCCCGACTTCGAACCGGTTTCGCCAGTGGACCAGATTGTCAAAAGTGGGCTTTTGCACGCAACAGATGATGAACAGTCCCTGCGCGCTTGCGAGCGTGAGATGCGGCACCTGCGCTTGACCCCAAAAACAACCCAAACAGACGGTTTTTGCATTACGGTACTGCGGCACGCTGGTTAGCGGGGCCGGGCGCTGTTCATTTCGGCACGAAGGATACAAAGGCTGCATGGGTTTTCGCCCGGAGATACGGATATTGCTTACCTGACATCTGTTTGCATACCCTCCGTACCCCAATAAAAACGCCCCTTATAGCCCAACCGGATCAGCACGTCGCCGCTTTTTCTGCGCGCCCGGGCTCGCCATTCTGCGCCCTCCCGAAAGCTCCGAGAGGATCCCTTCACGCAAGCCACGGTCGGCAACGCGGATGCGCTCTGCCGGCCATTCGGTAAGGATGGCTTCCAGGATTGCACAGCCGCATACCACCAGATCGGCCCGCTCCGCGCCGATGCAGGGCTCGCGCGCGCGCTCATCAAACGACATGGCCCGGAGTCTTTCGCTGGTATCACCAACCAGTGTGCGCGAAAGCCAGAGGCCATCCACGTCTACACGGCGATACCGCTCCAGCGCCAGATGCACACCCGCAAGCGACGTAACCGTGCCGGACGTCCCTAAAAAATGTCCGTGCCCGGCCTGAAAAATCGATTTTAACGCATGCGTATCCGGAACATCCGCAATGGCGGCGCGCACGTCGTCGACGATTGCCTCATAGGTCTCCCGCGATATCTCGCGGCCATCCCATTTCTCGGCGAGGCTGACCACACCGAACGGTAGTGAGGTCCAGGTGACAATATCGGACTGCGGTAAGGCCCCTGCCTCGGCGCTGGGCGTAATGCGGACCCACGCAATCTCCGTTGAGCCGCCACCAATATCGAAAACAAGAACCATCTTTGCAGCGGGATCAAACAGGTCCCGGCATCCGAGCATAGCAAGGCGGGCCTCCTCCTCCGGACCGATGATTTCCAGCGTGATCCCGCTTTGCGCCACCGCACGGGCCAGAAAGGCATCGCCATTCCTTGCGCCCCGGCACGCTTGCGTCGCCACGCACCGCATATGCGTCACACCGCGCTGCTTGATTTTGCGCTGGCAGGTTTTGAGCACCTCAATGGTCCGCGCCATGGCCGCGTCGGAAAGAACACCCGTGTGGGAAAGGTTTTCACCAAGCCGCACGATCTTTGAATAGGCATCAACGATACGCAGGTGCCGCCCGCGCGGCGCGGCAATCAGAAGGCGGCAATTATTGGTACCAAGATCAAGCGCCGCATAGCGAGGCGGCGGGCCGCGTCGCCCCCGTCGGCGATGGGCATCGCCTTTTGGCTGGGCACCCCTGGGCCTGTCGCCCCCGGTGCGTTGGGAATTCGTCATGGGGTGCGTCCTCGCAGGAAGCAGATAGCTTCGGCGCGATGATATCAAATCTCCCCTGCCCCTTGCAAGGTTTGAAGCCCGTCGGCAGTGCCTCCGTTTGAATTCGATGGCAGCTAATCGCCATCTTTTTGCCTTTCGGCTACTCGAGAGTGACGGCAGCAATGCGCGCAAAAGAAGACATAAGATATTGGCACATAGAACAGGTATTTCTGGCCTATTACAGACGTTAGAATTCAGCGCCGAGCCGGGCATCATTGTCCCGTTTTCGCCTTTCGTCGGCGGACAAGAAGCTGCATTGGAGACCTTTCGAAGGTTTTGAAATTTCTGATTAAGCATTTATCATCGTTCATTTATTACCATCCGGGCGGATTGATGAGAGATAGGTAATAAAGTTGAAGAAAACATCACGACTCGTAATGTCCACGTCGATCGTTGCGGTCACAACGTTTTTTCTACAGATGGCGGAGCTAGAGCTATTGCTTTGGCCCCTGGGGCTCATCACGATATTTTTGCTCCTAGCGTGGATGTGGGGTGCGCCAATATATCTCCTGAGCGCTCTTGGCCTCATAGCGGCAGCAGCCGCTTCTAATTATTCAAATCGAAAAACGCTGAGGCTGACGGGTTTCATTTTCTTCTCGTTGCCGGTTGGCTTCATCTGCGGCTTACTATTGTTCTCTGGCGCGCAAGGGGCGGTTTCAACTTTGACGCAAACAAAGTTGGTTATCCCTGATTTTGTCTTTTCGCACGCGTCAACGCACAATGTATTCATCTTCAAGGATCGCATTGCCCCTAGTGTTATTAAGGAGTCCAGCTTGCGAGAATTCTATACCTATACGCCGAAAAGGGATACTGATGGTTACGTGCTCCCAGACCCTTTGCCAAGCCGCTTCACCCGGTGGTCTGTGCGATACGCTCCCGAAAAAAGATGTCCGCCCGGGGTAAGGTATCCCGAGCATATTCCTCCTGAACTTAAGATGTGCATTACTGGAACAGATAACGTAAGAGCGCCGCGCAATGGGCTTCATATTTGGGAATATTACCCGCCTTCACAGTCAAAATATATTCGGTTCGAGGAGCGTGTAGCCGGTGAGCTTATGCGTTTTTCCACATGGGGTAATGGATACAGCAAGCAGCGCGATCTCGCACAAAACCGTCGCCTCGTTCATGAGGAAAATGTAGAATACGTTCTGCGACGCATCGCCAAAGAACAACTAAAAAAACGCTAATAGACTACAACTTATCGAAATAGAGAACGTCTTCAGGCAACGGCAAAGTTGCCAGCCACTAGATCTTCGTCGACGTCTGCTTTGGCGATTTCTTGTCCTTCGAGCCTTGGCCCGACAATGTCTGCAATGAGGATCTACCTGCCGTTAGCTGAACATTATTCTTACGGCAACTTAGGGCCAATTCTGTAGAAAAACTATTTTGGGGCGTCCTGCCGGAAGCGCTTCCAGAATGATATTTCACCAGAAATGGCTTTATTAGCGTATTGATTCATCCACGCCGACATTCCTGCCGAAAAATATCAACCGCATACAGAGAAAACTGGATAGTTTCGAGTTTTTCAACAGAATCCGCCAATAGCCGCCCTCCAGTTTCAAACTGAGGCACGTCCAGCCCGTACAATAACCGGCGCCGTTTAAGAGACACAGACGCTGCACGCCACACAGCGTACAAAAAACACTCAGAAAATCACGGTAAAACACTGACCGTTGGTACTGGGGGTAGCAGGGCCACTGGACGTGGCAGTGGCAGCGGCGGGACCAGCTTTCGCCCTACCCTTGCCGATGGTCTCGATCGTGTGCGCGGCATCCAGGATCACGAGAAAGATCGCGAGGAGGAGCAGGGTTTGCACCACCGCAAGTATCGGTCGGTGGCTTAACGCCCGCCAGCACTGTCGAAAACATTGGCTCAAAAAGGACATAGGTTCCCAGCCTGCGCAGTCAGGGCGCCGCGCATGATCGTCCATTCAAAAAGGATTCTGAGACGGGGTACCGCGTGGCGGCGCCCCGGGCCGTCAATTCATGATCAGAGAAGGCGCCGTCAGGCTGACGGCTTACCACTCTCCAAATCGTCAAAGGCCTTGCGCAGGCCGTATTCGTCCGAGGTGACGGTATATTCCATGTCGCTGATCCGCGCATCGAGCGCCCGGAACCGGTGTTTTAACTCGGCAAGGCTGGTGCGTGGGCGCGTAGAAAATGTTCGCCAGAATCGCTCTTCCTCCGGAGACGGATTATCGGTTGGCGGCCGACGCGTTTCGGCCCGGATAAAGATGGCGCACCCGATATAGGCAAAAACTGAAAGCGTGCCGGAGAAAAACGCACTGACGACCCAGCCGATCCGGATCCATTCGACCGGGTAGCCAAAGTGTTTGGCGATCCCGGCGCACACGCCAGCAATAACGCCATTGGCCGGATCGCGGCGCAAATGATAAAAATTAGGCCCCGGGCCCGGCTCGCCGGCGCGGTAGGCATAACGCTCACGCGCGCGCTCATTGCGGCTTTGGTAATGGGCATGACTTGGCCCGTCATCATAAGCCCGGTCATTGTGCGGGTTTTCATTTGGGCGCGGGTCTTCATTTCGGCGTGAGTCATACCGGCCCCGGTATCCGTCCCGGGGCGGACGATTACGATCGTTGGGCATTTGCACCCTCCCCATACTGATCACGCCAATCGGGCGATTCCCGGTCGAGAATTGTTTCCAGCGAATCCACACGGCGCTCCAAATTCTGCGCCGTACGCCACAGATCATCGATCAGGCGCTCATCGTCGGTGGAATAGCTTTTGGTTTTCCGCCATTCGGTGACGTAGTGCATAACCGTTGCTGGCAATGCCACAAACAGGATGGCAATAATCGCAACGACGAAAGGACCTTCTTCCATTATTTTTCCCTCTGCTCAGATCGTGATTGACTGGTCTGCGCCGATTCACCGGTTCGGCTCCCATGCCGCCACCGGATCATCAGGCACCATGGTTACGAGCGGCTTGCCAGCCGGTTTTTCAGGGCCGTGAGCTCTGCATTGACCGCGTCTTCCACTTCAAGATCGGCAAACTCCTGCTCCAATGTGCGTTTCGTGCCGATGGTCCAGCTTTCTGCTTCTGCTTCCAGCTCATTTACCCGGCTTTCATACCGGTCAAACCGGGCAAGGGCGTCGTCGATGCGACCATCATGGACCTGGCGATTGACCGAAACCGCATCACTCGCTGCGCCGTGGCGCAACTCCATGGAGCGTTGCCGGGCTTTGGCTTCCTTCAGTTTCGATTGGAGTTTTTCCAGATCGCCATTGGTTTTGGCCATGGTGTCGGCAATCGCCTGCAATTCGCCATCGAGAAGATCGATCATATCCTGCGCCTTGCGCCGGGCAGAGATCGCCCCGCGGGCAAGATCATCGCGACCTTTCTCAATGGCTAGTTCGGCCTTGGCCTCCCAATCCTTGGTACGCTGAACAAAATCAGCCTTTCTGCGCTCCACCTCCTTGCGGTCGGCGATCCCCCGGGCCGCGCGCGAGCGCACCTCCACGAGGGTATCCTCCATTTCCTGGATGATCAGCCGCACGATTTTTTCCGGGTCTTCGGCCCGGTCGAGCATCGCGTTGATGTTTGAATTGATGATGTCACTCAGTCGTGAAAATACGCCCATGACGGTGTCTCCTGTATGATAAGCGGGGTTGCGGCGCGCGGATATTGGCGCCCTTAAAAGAGGATGGCGCCGATGATGAGACCGGCGAAAAAGGTCCCCCAGGCAAAGCCCGTGCGGTTACGCACCACATGCTCAAACCGGCGGTCCCATCGATCTTCGTAATAACGCTGACGCATCTGTCTCTCCTTCGTGGTCAAACCGGCGACGGGTGGCGATGGCGCCGATGGCCGGTAAATTTCAACAGCACCTTTGCTGCCTGCCTCCCTCTTTGCGAAAAGCGTGCCAGTTTGAATTAATTTTTTATACCATTGATTATGTTGGATATTTTTCTTGAGCCGTCCTCGGCATCAGACTTATCTAGTAAAATTTACCCATGGCAGGGGTTTATTTACCCGATAAATCTATTAAATTTTCCCTATGCAAGACGCCGCCCCGGATATGATTGGCGAGGCCCCTGTTTTCATGGATGCCCTCACCCGCACATCGAGCCTGGCCCCTCTGGATAGGCCAGTTCTGGTGCTGGGCGAACGCGGCACGGGCAAGGAGCTGTTCGGCGCGCGGCTACACTTTTTGTCTGCGCGCTGGGATGGGCCGTTTGTGAAGGTCAATTGCGCGGCGCTGTCCGAGGAGCTGCTGGAAAGTGAATTGTTCGGGCACGAGGCCGGTGCCTTTACCGGGGCCAGCAAGCGCCACACCGGCCGGTTTGAACGCGCCGATGGCGGCACGCTGTTCCTTGACGAGATTGGCACGGCGTCTTTACGTATTCAGGAAAAATTGCTTCGTGTCATCGAATATGGGGAGTACGAACGGGTTGGCGGCTCACAGACGCTCGCTGCGAATGTGCGGGTGATTGGTGCAACAAACGCCAACCTTGCCAAAGCGGCACGCGAGGGCACGTTTCGCGCAGACCTTCTCGACCGGCTTGCCTTCGACGTGATCAGCGCCCCGCCCTTGCGTCAGCGGCGGGATGATATTCCACTGCTAACGGCGTATTTTTCAGGGCAATTTCTTCGCGAGCATGCCGAGCTTTATGGCAATCCACCGGCGGTGACATTTTCAGCCGCAGCCCGCAAAGCGCTGCGCGACGCGGATTGGCCGGGCAATGTGCGCGCCCTAAAAAGCGCCGTGGAGCGGTCGATCCACCATTGGCTGATGGCCGGGCAAACCGGTCCAGTTGATGCGGTGTCCCTTGACCCCTTCACCGGGCTTGAAGATATCTCCCGGCCAAAAGACGCACAGATCGACGATGATGACGCGGCTCAGCCATTTGATCTGCGCATCCGTCTCAATGAGATCGAAAAGGCCATGACGGTAAGCGCCCTCACCCGCCATGGCTGGAACCAACGCAAAACCGCAGATTTTCTACACCTTACCTACAACCAGATCCGCGGCCTCGTGCGCAAACACCAACTGTCCGAACCGGGATGAACGGCATAATTGTCAAAGCTATATGCCGTATTCCCGGGCAAGCGCAGCGCCGACCCGGTAACTGTTGAGGTATTCTGCGTACCCAAATTAGAAGACCCCGGATCAAGTCCGGGGATACGGTGTAATTGTCAAAGCTTTATGCCGTATTCCCGGGCAAGCGTAGCGCCGACCCGGGATCTGCTGACACATCCTCCGTACCCCAATTACGAGACCCCGGGTCTTCGCCCGGGGATACGGAGTATATTTCAAACGTAGAATCCGTATTCCCGGGCAAGCGCAGCGCCGAACCGGGATCTGTCGCAGCATCCTCCGTACCAAAATTAGAAGACCCCGCATCAAGTCCGAGGATACGGCGTAAATGCCGAAGTTTATGCCTAATCCCCGCGGCGGCGGATGTCGCCGATGCCTTCTTCCTGGCCTCGGCGGATGGCGAGGGAGCCGGTGCGCGAAATCTCTGTCAAACCCAGCGGCACCATCAATTCGCGGAAGGCATCAATCTTTGGCTTATCGCCGGTCAGTTCGAAAACCAGAGACGTCGTTGACACATCAATCGTCCGAGCGCGGAAGATATCGGCAAGCCGCATCGCTTCCACCCGGCGTTCACCCTCGCTGATCACTTTGAACAGACCCATTTCCCGCTCAATAGCATTGGGGTTATCGGTCACATTACCCACACGGCGCACCGGCACGAGCCGGTTCAACTGCAGTTCGATTTGCTCCAGTGTTGACCGTGTTCCGGAGGTGACAATGGTGATCCGCGAGCGGTGCTTTTCAATATCGGTTTCCGCCACGGTAAGACTTTCAATATTATAGCCGCGTGCCGAAAACAGGCCCACGACCCGGGCGAGAACACCGGGCTCATTATCCACAATGCACGCGATCGTCCGGCTTTCAACCACGTCTTCCACCGGCGGGGCCGCATAGACGGACGCGGAAGTCGCAGACAAATCGCTCTTCGTACCATCAGCCATCAGACGAGTTTCCTTCCCGCCGCGTCGATTTCATTGCCTGTCACCTTTGCGGTATTGAGCAGCATCTCGTTATGGGCCTTGCCGGACGGGATCATGGGAAAGCAGTTTTCGTCCTTCGTCACGCAGCAATCAAACAGAACCGGACCATCAAACGCGATCATTTCCTCAATTTTGGCATCAAGTTCTGCAGGGGTTTTGGCCCGCAGGCCAAGACACCCAAAAGCCTCCGCCATTTTTACGAAATCCGGCAGCGCATCAGAATAAGAATGCGAATAGCGTCCCCCATGGAGAAGCTCCTGCCACTGACGGACCATACCCATATATTCATTGTTCAGAATAAAGATCTTTATGGGCAGGCGGTGTTGCACCGCCGATGACATTTCCTGCATCGTCATCTGCACCGAGGCCTCACCGGCGATATCGATGACCAGCGCGTCGCGGTGCGCGGCCTGAACGCCAAGGGCGGCAGGCAAGCCGTAACCCATGGTCCCCAAACCGCCAGAAGTCATCCACCGGTT
Organism: Pseudomonadota bacterium; assembly: GCA_039819545.1. Classification (GTDB taxonomy): domain Bacteria; phylum Pseudomonadota; class Alphaproteobacteria; order Caulobacterales; family Parvularculaceae; genus CALLPQ01. The sequence continues at coordinate 18,532 of JBCBRS010000013.1, forward strand.
CGGTTTGTCAAAATGATAATGCTGAGCCGCCCACATCTGATGCTGGCCCACCTCGGTGGTGATGTAGGTATCGCGGCTTTTTGTCAGCTCATAGAGCCGTTCAATGGCATATTGCGGCTTGATATCAGTCTCGCTCTTTTCATAGGCGAAGGAATTGACCGACTGCCAGTCCGCAATCTGCTCTTTCCAGGGACCAATATCCGCGCGCCATGTGGCGCCATCGTCAGTCACCTGGTTCCACGCTTCCAGAAGATCGCGCAGCGCATGGCCGCAATCGCCGATGATCCCCACATCGACCCGCACATTTTTATTGATCGAGGACGGATCGATATCGATATGAATTTTTCGACTGTCGGGAGAGAACCCGTCAAGCCGCCCGGTGATCCGGTCATCAAAACGCGCACCGACACAGATCATCAGGTCGCAATCATGCATGGCATTATTGGCCTCATAGGATCCGTGCATGCCCAGCATGCCAAGCCATTGCGGGTCGGGCGCGGGATAAGAGCCAAGCCCCATCAAGGTTGACGTGATGGGAAAGCCCGTTGCCGCCACGAGGGCGCGCAGGGCCGCCACCGCGTCAGGCCCGGAATTGATAACCCCGCCACCGGTGTAAAAGACCGGGCGGCTTGCCGTCGCCATCATTCTGGCGGCGGTGGCGATATCGCGCGGGCTGGCGTCCACACGCGGGTGATAGGTGCGGTGCGCCACATGGGGGCCGGGTGCCTCATAAGGACAATCATTGAACTGAATATCCTTAGGGATATCGATCACCACAGGTCCGGGGCGCCCGTGGGTTGCCACATAAAACGCCTCATGAATGCTATGGGCGAGGCTTTCTTCTTCGGAGACGAGATAGTTATGCTTTGAACAGCAGCGTGTGATGCCGATGGTATCACATTCCTGAAAGGCATCAGTACCAATCAGGGGGCGCGGCACCTGACCGGTGATTACGACCAACGGAATGGAATCGAGCATGGCATCGGCAATGCCGGTCACCGCATTGGTCGCGCCGGGGCCAGAGGTGACGAGCACCACACCGGGCTTGCCGGTGGACCGGGCATAGCCTTCCGCGGCGTGGGCCGCGCCCTGTTCGTGGCGCATCAGGATGTGCTGAATTTTATCCTGCTTGAAAAGCGCGTCATAAATCGGCAGCACCGCCCCGCCGGGATAACCAAAAATCGTATCCACCCCATTTTCAATGAGCGCTTTGAGCACCACTTGCGCGCCGGTCATCATTGTGACGCCATAAGCGGCATCAGAAGGGGCGGCGTCCTGCCCCGTCTGTTGGGAATGCGCAGTTTTGGACGGCGGTGCAGTCAGTGCGCTCATCATGGTTCTCCTCTATCGGGCCCGGCTGGCGCTGCCGGTGGTCGGCGCGGGCGCGGGTGCCACTATGGTTAAAGCCCGTTAAATTTTCGTCTGTTTTCAAATCCGTCGTTCGACCCGCAAGCGGCCACAAAAAAAGGCCTCCGCAGAGACCCGAAACGCCGACAACCGTGCCCTGAAAAGTCAGGACCCGTCATCGGCGCTCATCACCACAAGAATAGATTTGGTCACGGTTTCATTTCCTTACGCGATAAAAAGCTACGCCACGCCGTATAAATAAGTCAAGATTGCGTAAGACGGAAATTCATAGGGAAGTTTGTGACCGTCTTTCCGGGCAGGCCCAGCGCCGATCGAGGATTTTTCCCCTAAGCTCGGAACCCGATGAGAAAGACCCCGGCTCGCAGGCCGGGGAAACGCGCAGAGCGCAAACCTGGAAAAAATTCTTTATTCAGTACACCCACAATCAGGCAAAAATTTCGATGCCGGGATAGTGCGCGACGGGGCCCAGTTCTTCTTCGATCCGAAGGAGCTGGTTGTATTTCGCCAGGCGGTCAGAGCGCGCCAGCGAGCCCGTTTTGATCTGGCCGCAATTGGTGGCCACAGCAAGGTCGGCGATGGTTGTGTCCTCGGTCTCGCCGGACCGATGGGACATCACGGCGGTGAAGCTATTGCGATGCGCCATGGCGACGGCGCCAAGGGTTTCGGTCAGGGTACCGATTTGGTTGACCTTGATGAGAATTGAGTTGGCGCACTCTTTTTCAATACCGGTTTTTAGGCGCGTCTGGTTGGTCACAAACAGATCATCACCCACCAATTGGCACCGATCACCGATCAGCGCCGTCAGCGTATGCCAGCCGTCCCAGTCATCTTCGGCCATGCCGTCTTCAATGGAGACAATGGGATAATCGTTCACAAGGCTGGCAAAATAGTCCGCCATGGCGGCGGCGCCGAGTGTCTTGCCCTCGCCTTCCAGATGGTAAGTGCCGTCCTTGTAAAACTCCGTGGACGCCGCATCGAGGGCGATAGCCACCTCTTCACCGGGGGCGTAGCCGGCTTTTTCCGTCGCGCGCATGATAAAATCGAGAGCCTCGCGGGCGGAGGAAAGACCGGGCGCAAAGCCGCCTTCATCTCCCACATTGGTGTTGTGACCGGCGGCGGCGAGTTCCTTTTTCAGGACCTGAAAGATCTCCGCCCCTGCCCGCAAGGCCTCGGAAAAGGTGGGCAGGCCCACGGGCATAATCATGAATTCCTGAATATCGATCGGGTTATCGGCATGCGCCCCGCCATTGATGATATTCATCATCGGTACAGGGAGCGTGTGGGCATGCGCGCCGCCCACATAGCGGTATAGGGACAGACCCGCCGATTGCGCCGCCGCTTTCGCGAGGGCCATGGACACCCCAAGAATTGCATTTGCGCCGAGCCGCGATTTGTTTGGCGTGTCGTCGAGATCAATCATCACCTGATCGAGATAGGCCTGGTCAGCGGCATCCATGCCGCTGAGCGCATCAAAGAGCTCTCCATTGACGGCCGAGACCGCCTGTTGAACGCCCTTGCCGCCAAAGCGTTCCCCACCATCGCGCAGTTCGTGCGCCTCGTGGGCACCGGTCGAAGCACCGGACGGCACGCCAGCGCGCCCCGACGCCCCATCTTCCAGAACCACCTCAACCTCCACGGTGGGGTTACCCCGGCTATCGAGAATTTCGCGGCCAATGATATCGGTGATGGCGGACATGGGCGTTCCTTTTGATTTGTATAAAGAGGATGTGTACAGACAGCACCGTGGTCTGTCCTTAGTAACACAAGCGCGATGAAGTGCCCGGCGCATGCCAAAGCGACATGTGAGTGCTCTAGCCGGTGGGGGGCGAGCGGGCAACCGTAAGCATGCCCCAATGATGACAGAGCCCTGCCGCGCTTATCCCTTGAACGCGGTCGGCCCAAATCACCCGACCGAAGACTCACTACCCGACCGAAAATCCATTTGTCTGGCTGCGATAAATCGGCGCCAGGCGCCTAGTTTTTATCGTTCTTCGGAGCGGGGCGACCGCCACCAGCGCGAGGGACCGGTTTCACGGGCTTTTGGGGCCGGCGTGCAGGACGCGATGGGCGTGAGGGACGCGCCGCTGGCGGTTTGGAGCGCGCGGGCGGGCGGGCGCGTGGTGGCCGGGAGCGCGGCGGATTTGCCTTGGGCGGGCGCGACTGTGGGGGCCGCGACCGAGGCGGCCGGGACCGAGGTGGATTGGCTGACCCCGGTGGCCGCGCGCGTGGTGGCCGCGAGCGCGGGGGCCGCTGACCTTCCTGATAGGGTCGCTCTGTGCGCGGGCGTTTTCGCACGGGCCGATCGCGCAAAGGTCGGTCCTGCGAAGGCCGATCGGTCCGCGGCGGACGGCCACCGGGACGATCACCGCGCGGCGGCCTGCGATCATCATCATATCGGGGCCGGTCGCGTCTCGGGCGATCATTTCTGGGGCGATCACGTCTTGGACGATCACGATAGCGCGGCGGTGTCCGGTAGCCATCATAGCGCGGGTCATACCGTCCATCGCGGCGATACCGTCGGCCCGGATAATAGCCGCGCGCGCCATAGCGAAAATGCGATCCGCGAAAGCGGCGATAGCGCGAGACAAAACCGCGGTCGGGATACCACGCGCAGAAATTGCCAAACCAGGGACTGATATACCCAACACTGTAGCCCACATTGACGGACTGATAGCTGCGCTGGGCCCTGTCGAAGCAGGCACTTGCCTCTTGCTCGCACGAGGCCTGACAGCTGCCATAATCGGTGGTGCCCTCATACTCTTCGCATTGACGATAGCACGCGCCGACCTCCGCATCGCATACCGCAAAGGCTTGCTGGTAGCCCCCGGTTGTTTCGCAGGCCGAAAGGAAAAGACCGAGACCGGAAACCACGAGGAAAAACCTGACGAGGCGCCACTTGGAAAGCCCATGCCCACGAAGCGTATTGCCCATCACATTTGTATCGTCCGAAATCTTGTACGCCTGCATCACGGTTCCCGTCATGTGCCCACCCCTTGATCGATGGCCTCGATTTTTCGCCGACCACACTTGTCACGCGAAACTATAGAGGGTTTTGCAGGCATTTCAATTTCGGGGCCCAATCATTCGCCCGACAACACAAAACCGCCCGGTTCAGATAAACCGGGCGGCTAAGACTTTATGGCACCAAAAGATGAGCCGCGCTCAGAGGCTAAACGAGAAATCGGTTTTGTCTGTTGAAACGGCTGTTTTTGCGAACCGAAGCGCAGCGGACATGCGCCATGCGAGCACCGGAAGCGCAGGAAATAGCGTTTGCAGACGCCATAACTGGATTTTTCGGCTGGGCGCTTAGTCGGACTTCGGCTCCAAGACCTGACGACCGCGGTATTTACCGCTTTTCAGGTCGATATGGTGCGGCCGGCGCAATTCGCCGGAGTCTTTGTCTTCGATATAGGCTGTTGACGAGATGGCATCGTGGCTGCGCCGCATGCCGCGCCGGGAGGGCGTAATCTTACTCTTGGGGACGGCCATGATGAGGTCCTTAGGTTTATGGGCGATTTAGCGCGTCGCCCCGACGAACCGGGGCCGCGAAAATTCGAGAATGCGGGAGGTAGCCGACACACCCCGCCTTCGCAAGATGGAAGGGCCAAAATTCCGCAAACTTTTTTTGACGCAAAAGCGCGCTGGTGAGGATGGTTGACGCGCTGTTTACGATAATTTTGCCGCAGACCCGTCATCCCACCGCCAATCCTCCGGCCAGCATGGTTAATTGCCATTGGTCAAATTGCATCTAGCCGCTTCAGCCGCCTGCAAGATCGCCTTGATAGACCTTTTCCCCTCGGTCGTCCGTGCCGGGATTTGTTGTGTTTTTCAGGGTGTGTGGTTGTGCGTAAGGCTTTTGTATTCGGGTTGTTTTTCAGTGTTGGTCTTCTGAGCTCGTTTGAGCCGGCGGTGACGGTGGCGCCGTCCGCGGCGCAAACTTATGCGGTGCGCCCGGCCCCGGTGGCGACAAGCCCGGCTTCGTTATGGAATGCCATGGGGCCCGGCGAGCGTTTGATCGTTGATCGCCTTGCCACCGATTTTTATGAGCGGTCCTTGCGCTATGCCCAGTCGCGGCAGATTGAACAGCAAACCGCGCATCGGTATCGCCAGGTCGCCCCGACGCAGCGGTCCGCCTATCGCCACGAGCGGCGCAGCCAGTGGGCCCACATGAACCCGTATCAGCAGCAAGCGCTGCGCGGTGCGAAACGCCCGCAATTCATGCACCTGAGCGAGCCGCAAAAATGGCCGTTCCGCACGCACGCGCTCAACCAGCTGACTGCCGCCGGGGCCATCGCCGCGCCCCCTGCGCCCGCCACACAAAACCAAACCCCCTATCAGGGCCGCTACCCAGGCGAGCGCGGTATCTAAACAAAAAGGCCAGCGTGAGCACCGGCCTTTTAGAACGCAATGGTAGCCCAGACGCTTTGCTTGGCTCTAGGCGTAGACGCTCTCTTTATTAAAATGCTTGCACAGCATGTAGTAAATGACCGCGCGATATTTATTGCGGTTCGACCGACCATAGGTGTCGATGACGCTGTCGATGGCCTTGTCGAGGTCGGGGCTATCGGCGAGGCCCAGCTTTTTGATCAGATAGTTGTTTTTTACGGTGGCAAGCTCGTTCGGGTCGCCGCCAGAAACAGTTGAGCTGTCGGCGTTATAAATTGAGGGGCCAAGACCGATGGTGACCTTGGTCAAAAGATCCATATCCGGTGAGATGTTGCACTTGTCTTTCAGGTCTTCGGCATATTTCTCAATCAAATCATCACGTTTGCTCATTTATCTCTCCATTTCGCTAAAACGCTTGAACCGGTCCGGTTGACGGGCCGACCACCCTTCCACGGGGAAAAACCAACCCCAAACACTTGCCTTACATGGGCGCATAGGAAGCTAATTCCCGGCCTAAATCAACAGCGGAAACCGCCCCCGCAAACTGGCTTATCCTTAGGCAATCGGATCAAGCCAGCCCCAACGGTCTTCGGTTTTCCCGCTGAACAGGCCGAAAAATGCATCCTGCAGGGCTGTGGTCACGGGGCGCTCGCCGGTGCCGATCTCGATTTTATCAACACTGCGCACGGGCGTGATTTCTGCCGCTGTGCCGGTGAGGAAGATCTCATCGGCCGCATAAAGCATTTCGCGGGGCATGGCTTGCTCCACAACCTCGATACCCAGATCAGCGGCGAGCGTTGTGACCGTATCGCGGGTGATACCTGCCAGAATGGCCGATGCCGTTGGCGGCGTGATGATCCGGCCTTTGTGGACAACAAAGAGATTTTCACCCGCGCCCTCGCTTAGCGTTCCATCATGGGCAAGGCCAAGCCCTTCGGCATAGCCATGGCGTTTTGCCTCCATGGAAATCAGCCGCGAAGACAGGTAATTCCCCGCTGCTTTGACGCCCGCCGGCACGGTGCCCGGCGCCAGCCGTCGCCAACTGGAGACCGCAACATCAATCCCGTTTTTCAAGCCGTCCTCGCCCAGATACGCCCCCCAGGGGAAGGCAGCGACAATGAGGTCCGTATGACAATTACTGGACGATGGTCCCATCTCCCCATAACCCAAAAAAGCAAGCGGGCGAATATAGGCCGACGACAAACCATTCTCGCGCACCACATCGCGGCACACACCCATCAGGGTCTCAACCGAATAATCCAGCGGGAAATGGTACACGCGCGCGGAGTAATGCAGCCGCTCAATGTGCTCGCGGTTACGGAAAACACACACGCCCTTGTGCGGCGTTTCATAGGCGCGCATGCCCTCAAATACGCCGGTGCCGTAATGCAGCCCATGGGTCAGCACATGGGTTGTCGCCTCCGCCCAGGGGATCATCTCGCCATTGCGCCAGATGAGTTTTGCTTCTTGGATCGGCATGATTGTGACTCCTGCGTATTTGCATTCTTGTTGGGCAATGCGAAGAGAAGCGTCAAGGCCCGTTTCGTGCTTGGGTCGTCCGTTATCGAGGCCCTTTTGTGATTGACGAAATGACAGGTTCACCGCTGACACCGTCGCAAACGCTCGCAACGGCGAAACGCGTTGTGGTCAAAGTCGGCTCGGCCCTGCTCTGTGGCGAGGATGGCCTTGTCTCGCACACCCGCCTTAAAAGTCTGAGCGAAGACATCGCCGCCCTTCGCAATGGCGTTGTCGATCGACGTCTTATTCTTGTGTCTTCCGGCGCTGTCGCCTTTGGGCGCCACCATCTCAATTTGAAGCAGCCTCTCTGTCTCAATCAAAAACAGGCCGCCGCCGCCGTGGGACAATCGCTCCTTGTGCAGGCGTGGCAGCAGGCTTTTTCAGCCCATGATCTGACGGTGGCGCAAATCCTCCTGACGCTGGAGGATACCGAAGACCGGCGGCGCTACCTCAATGCGACGGCGACGTTGGAGACCTTGCTGCCCATGCCGATCGTTCCGCTGGTCAATGAAAATGACAGCATCGCCACGGCGGAAATTCGGTATGGGGATAATGACCGCCTTGCCGCCCATACCGCGCAGATGACCCGCGCTGATCTGCTTATTCTGTTGTCAGATATTGACGGGCTTTACGATGCCGACCCGCGCACCCGGCCCAACGCCGCTCATATTCCGTACGTGGATCAGATTACCAATGCCCATCTTGATGCCGCCGGCAGTGCCAATCGCCAGGCCGGGGTGGGCAGCGGCGGGATGGCAACCAAACTTACCGCTGCGCAAATCGCCACCCGCGCGGGGATCAGCGTGCTTGTGGCTGACGGCACCCGCAAGCATGCCCTCCTCGCCCTTCGCGATGGGACGGGCCGGGCGACCCTGTTTGCGCCAACGGTCAAGGCCAGCACCGCCCGGCGCCAATGGATCGCGGGCCGCCAATCCGCCTCGGGTAGCATCGAAATAGATGCTGGCGCCGCGCGCGCCATTGCGAACGGGTCAAGCCTGCTGGCCGCTGGTATCACGGGCGTTGCGACATATGAGGCTGATAAACCCTTCCGGCGCGGTGACCTTGTGGATATTCTGTCACCGGATCAATCGCGGATCGGCCTTGGGCTGTGTGCTTTTGACTATGGCGCGCTCACCCGCATAAAGGGCTGTCAGACGGCGCAAATTGTGGATATTCTGGGCGAGACCCATTCCGGTGTGGTGGTGCACCGGAACGATCTTGTGCTCACCGGATCATGACGGATGTGGAGACGATGATGACCGCTGCGCCCACCCAAACGCCCTCCCCGGCGCCATCCCGAGCGCCCTTCCTTGACGCCCACATGAACACCATGGGCGCCAGCGCCCGCCATGCGGCCGGTCAGTTGCGCGCGGTGACGAGCGAAGCGCGCGCCAGCGCGATCACGGCGATGGCTAAGGCCATCCGGGCTGAGGCCGGAACAATCCTCAACGCCAATGCGAAAGATATGACGCAAGCCGAGCAAAAAGGGCTCAGCGGCGCCCTGCTTGATCGATTGCTTCTCACACCGGACCGTATCGAGGCCATCGCCAGCGGGCTTGATCAGATTGCGCAGCTGAAAGACGGGCTTAGTGAGACCATCAGTACCCATCATCCCCCCAACGGCTTGCGGATTGAGCGGGTGCGCGTGCCCATCGGCGTGATTGGCATTATCTATGAGAGCCGGCCCAATGTGACCGCCGATGCCGGGGCCTTGTGCCTGCGCGCGGGCAATGCGGCGATCCTGCGCGGGGGATCGGAAAGCTATCATTCCTCCCGCGCGTTACATGCGTGTCTTTGCACGGGCTTGCGTGTGGCAAGCTTGCCCGAAGCCGCAATCCAATATGTGCCCACCACGGATCGCGCGGCGGTCGGCGCCATGCTGGGCGGTCTTGGCGGGTCCATCGATCTTATCGTCCCTCGCGGGGGCAAGTCGCTGGTGGCGCGCGTTGAGCGGGAGGCCCGCGTGCCGGTCCTCAGCCACCTCGACGGGATCAATCATCTTTATGTGGACAAAGCCGCCGACCCGGCCATGGCCCGCGATATCGTCGTGAATGCAAAGCTGCGCCGCCCGGGCATCTGCGGTGCGGTGGAGACTGTTCTTATTCACCGCCAAGCGCTGGAGCCCTGTCTGCCGGGAATCATTGCGGGGCTGCAGGAGGGCGCCTGTGAAATCCGCGCTGACGAAACCTGCCGGGCGGTGCACCCGGCGCTAATACCGGCCAAACAAAGCGATTGGGATACGGAATATCTTGATGCGATCGTGACGATCGGGGCTGTCGATGATCTTGGCGCCGCGCTGGCCCATATCACGCGTCACGGCTCTGGTCACACAGACGGGATCATCACCGACGATAACACCGCCGCCGAGGCTTTCCTGGCGCGGGTCGATAGCGCGATCGTCGTGCACAACGCATCAACCCAATTTGCCGACGGCGGCGAGTTTGGCTTCGGCGCTGAAATCGGTATTGCCACCGGCCGCCTCCACGCCCGCGGCCCCGTCGCTGTTGAAGGTCTGACAACCTACAAATATCAAGTCCGCGGCACAGGCCAGACCAGGGGATAATGCGCATTATCTGGACCGACTTGCGTACCCCAGGGCAAGCACAGCGGCGACCCGGGAACTTTATCACCATACTCCGTACCCAAACTGGGAGGCCCCGGGTCTTCGCCCGGGGATACGGTGTATGTGTCTGAGCTTTATGCCGTATTCCCGGGCAAGCGCAGCGCCGACCCGGGAACTGTTGATATATTCCGCGTACCCAAATTAGAAGACCCCGGATCAAGTCCGGGGATACGGTGTAGTTCTCTAAGCTTTATGCCGTATTCCCGGGCAAGCGCAGCGCAGACCCGGGAACTGTTTCCACACCCTCCGAACATGTTGAAACAGGCCCCAGGTCTTCGCCCGGGGACACGGAGCATATTTCAAACTTAGGAACCGTATTCCCGGGCAAGCGAAGCGCCGACCCGGGATCTTTATCACCATACTCCGTACCCAAACTGGGAGGACCCGGGTCTTCGCCCGGGGATACGGTGTAATTGTCAAAGCTTTATGCCGTATTCCCGGGCAAGCAGAGCGCCGACCCGGGAACTGTTGATATATTCCGCATACCCAAATTAGAAGACCCCGGATCAAGTCCGGGGATACGGTGTATGTGTCTGAGATTTATGCCGTATTCCCGGGCAAGCGCAGCGCCGACCCGGGAACTGTTCCCACACCCTCCGAACATGTTGAAACAGGCCCCAGGTCTTCGCCCGGGGACACGGCGTTTCTACACATGCCCTAATGGTCGCCCTCAGATTTCCACATTATCCGCGTCACATGACCCATTTTTCGGCCCGGTCTGATCTCTTGCTTTCCATACAGATTAACAAGCACATCGGGGGCACAGAGCCAGTCATGCCACGCTCTCACATCTTCGCCGATCAAGTTTTCCATTTGCGTATTGCTATGGCGGGCGGGATCACCCAGTGGCCATCCCGCAACGGCGCGGATGTGGTTTTCAAACTGGGAGATCGCACAGGCCGCTTCGGTCCAGTGGCCGGAGTTATGCACGCGCGGGGCAAACTCGTTGACCATTAACGTCTCGTCTTCCAGCACGAAAAACTCCACCCCCACCACGCCCACATAATCGAGCGCCTCCATCATTGCCCGGGTCATGGCTTTCGCGTCGTCAATGAGCGCCGTGCCAACCGGTGCCGGTACGCTGGAGCGCCAGAGGATCCCGCTGCGATGGTCATTTTTGGGCGGATCGTACATGGCAATTGGCGCGGTGCCATCGGGGCCCGGGACCCCCCGTGCGGCAATCACGGAGATTTCGCAACGGAACGGCACGAACGCTTCGAGGATTGACGGGCGCGCCCCCACTTCGGCCCACGCATGGGCAATCGCCGCATCCCAGGTCTGATCAAGGTTGTCCGTATCGGTTCCAATTCTCGTCTGGCCTTTGCCATCATAGCCCAGGCGCCGGGTTTTCAGGATTGCCGGCGTCCCTGTTATGGCGAGCCCGGCACGCAAATCCTCCAGGGTTTCCACCGCATAAAAATCCGGTGTCCGCCCACCAAGGCTGCGCACAAACTCTTTCTCGTTTAACCGGTCCTGGGCAATGCTCAGCGGTTTGGCGCCCGGTGCCACGTGGACACCCAGCCGGGTCAGGCTGGCGACCGAAGCGGCAGGCACATTTTCAAACTCATAGGTGACCACGCGTGCCGCCTCAGCAAGCGCGGCAAGGCCAGCCTCATCTTCATAATCGGCAACAATATGCGTATCCGCAACAATTGCCGCCGGGCAGTTTTCGTCTGGACACAGAATAATTGTGCGTAGCCCAAGCCGTGTGGCAGCCATGGCCAGCATCCGGCCAAGCTGCCCGCCGCCCAGAATGCCGATCCGGTCATTGGGTTTGAGCATGCGCGCCGCATCCATGGCTTGAGGGGCCAGCGTCACGCGCGCTCGCCCTCGTCTAGTATCTCTTCTTTGATACTGGCGGTCTGGTCAGCCCGCCATTGGTCAAGCCGTGCCGCCAGGGCCGGGTCAAACGCGGCCAATTGTGCCGCCGCAAGAAGACCGGCATTTTTGGCCCCCGCCTCGCCAATGGCAACGGTTGCTACGGGCACACCCTTGGGCATCTGGACGATGGACAAAAGACTGTCGAGCCCGCTCAACGCGCGCGATTGTACGGGCACGCCGATCACCGGCAAGGCTGTCATGGCCGCGGTCATGCCCGGCAAATGCGCGGCGCCCCCCGCGCCTGCGATAATCGCCTTTAGCCCCCGGTCGCGGGCACCCTTTGCATAGTCATAGAGCCGCTCGGGCGTGCGATGGGCGGAGACGATTTTTGTCTCATGGGGCACGCCAAGTGTTTCAAGAATACACGCCGCCTCACGCATGGTTGCCCAGTCCGACTGCGACCCCATGATGATGCCCACAAGCGGGCCGGGTGATTGGCTTTCGGCACGGGATGCAGCTGGGGATCCGACTGGGGAAATGTCAGTCATGCGGCCTCCGTTGGGGGCAATGCGGTCAACGCTTTCGCTCTTGCTCTTGCAGAGGCTGGCGCGCCCGGGCGTCTCAAAGCGCGCGGCATACCCCATAGCGCGCCGCCGAAGCAAGCCGCAAAAGGTAATGGATATGCGCACGAAGAACGCAAAGGAAAGAAGAGACGCCAGGGTTGACAGGGGCGCTTGGGCTGACGTCTCTTCCCTTTGCGCGACAAGGCACGCACCTGCAGAGAAGGGGATGGGTGCGCGCTTTATCGCTGTGATAAGGAATGATCCGCCCTCGACGCTGTTTCAACGCCAATGCGATGAACAGTGCGCGGCTTGCGCCGAATGGAGCGCGGGGCACGCGTGCGGCGATCATCCTTCGGACCGGTGACCCTGGTGTGCCTTTTTGCTGCCGCAATGGCGGCGGAGTCTCCACCAAACCCCGAGCGAGCGTGATGAAGATTTCTTCCCGTCCCCCCCAAAAACGCAAACCCGTACCGCGCGCGGATCCTGCCCATGAAAGCGTGCAGATGGGCACCCAGGCGGCGCGACCAGGCGCGGTCAACAGTACCGCCGCCGACGGCGATGATGACTTCCTTTCAATTGCCGGCATACCGGCGGCTGAGCTAACCCCGCGCGTGCAGGCAGCCTTACAAACCCTGATGGCGGAGATTACGAGTCTTCGCCAATCGGTGGCGCACCTCAAAGACCAGGTAAAAGCCGCCGAAGCCCAGGCTGATCAGGACCCCCTGCTCCCGGTTTTGAACCGGCGGGCCTTTATGCGTGATCTCGACCGCGCGCTGGCAATGGCTCGGCGCTATGGCACGCGTGCCGTGCTGGTCTTTATTGACGTGGACGGATTAAAATCCATCAATGATCGCCATGGACATGCGGCGGGCGACGCGGCCCTCACCCATTTGGTTACGACAATTACGGATAATATCCGCAGCGGTGACAGCTTTGGGCGACTTGGCGGGGACGAGTTCGGCTTACTCCTGGCCGAAACCGACGCGCCGCTTGCCACCACCAAAATGGAAAACCTGGCCGCGCGGGTTCGTCAAACGCCAATTGAAGTTGAAGCGGCAATGGTGCCTGTGCGCCTCTCCTACGGGCTTTGCGCCCTCAGCGAGGCAGCCACTGACCATACCCTGACCAGCGAAGCGTTGCTGGCACTGGCTGACACGCGCATGTATGCGCGCAAGGGTTTGATAACACGGTGAAGGAAACGCGCATTCCCAGGCAAGCAGAGCGCCGACCTGGGATCTGTGGAGGCATTTTCCGTGCCCAAATTAGAAGACCCCGGCTCAAGTCCGGGGATACGGTGTATGTGTCTAAGCTTTATGCCGTATTCCCGGGCAAGCGCAGCGCAGACCCGGGAACTGTTCCCACACACACCAAACATGTTGAAGCAGGCCCCGGGTCTTCGCCCGGGGATACGGCGTAAGTATCGGAAATAGGATCCGTATTCCCGGGCAAGCGAAGCGCAGACCCGGGAACTGTTCCCACTCCCTCCGAACATGTTGAAACAGGCCCCGGGTCTTAGCCCGGGGACACGGCGTATGTATCGAAAATAGAATCCGCATTCCCGGGCAAGCGCAGCGCTGACCCGGGAACTATTCCCACACACACCGAACATGTTCATACCTTATGCAATAATATCAGGCTCAATCTGATCGCGCAGACGTGTCATTTCATCCTTGATCTGAAGTTTTTTCTTTTTCAGGCGGGCAATGGTCAGACTTTGGCCCATGGGTTGATCTTCGAGAGCTCTGATTGCCATATCAAGATCGCGGTGTTCTTCTTCCAGGGCGCGCAGTCTGATCCGCAAGGCCTCATCATTGGCGCCTTGCGCGGGCGGTGCATCGGGACTGAAAACGGGTGTATCGGCACCGCCATCGCCAGTGATGACGGTCAGCGGTGTTGCGTTGTCATCGTCGTCAGCGCTCATGGTACCACCTTATTCTGACCTGACCGCGCACTCATTTCCCATGGCCTTGCGATGACGCCGTTGCCTGAAAGATTTCCTGCAGGATGCGTTCAATGGGGGTTACGGAAAAGCCATGCAGACGCGCAACCTTGATTTCCGCCAGATACGCCATCACGTTGCGCCGGGCAATATTCATGGCCTCCCCGGTGCGGTGACGCTCCAAAGGGTTCGGAGGCTGGCGGGCGAATTCGATGATCGCCTCATTACTGGCCACCAGCTTTGCGAGCATGCCAAGCTCCAATTTTTCAGCGGCAAGTTCGATCACTTTGATGTCTTCATAAAGATCGCCAGCCTTTTGCGAGAAGAAACGGGCCGGTACCATGCGCACGCCGCGTCTTGCATCGCGCAGGGCCGCCGTTACCCGCCCCGACCATTGGTCTGCAATCTCAATAGCATTCAGGATTTCCACGCGCTGCACCCCATGGCCAGCCGCCCCGCACCAGGCAGACCATAAGATTGTATTCACATGCAGCCCGAACCGGTCCTGCACATCAATCAGGACGGTCTTTGCCGCCCCGCGCCCATAGGCCGTGGACGCCCAGGTCCAGAGGTGATCTTCGATACTCGTCAACGCCTTGCCCCTGTATGGTGTGCGATCTTCCAGGCATCCATGTGCGCGAGAAACCCCTCAAAAACCATAAATTTTTCGAGTTTTCGTTTCCAACCCGCCCTGTGGAAAAGGGGCTGAAGACTTCTGGAAAATCTGTGGAAAAGGCTGATAGCACCAGGATAAACAAGCAATATCAGATCGTTAGTGTTGTGGACAATTTGAAATAAGAAGGCTGCTCGTCAAAAAACCGCCGCCACGCGTTAACCTTTGCGCGCGTGACAAAACGCCTTTCCAATGGTTTACTCTTATCCTTAGCAAAATGGAGGTTGACTATGGCCCTGAAGGCTCACCTGGACGCGCTTACCGCCCGGCACCATAACCTTGAAGCTGCCCTGGTGGATGAATTGAAGCACAGCGCCAAAGATGACGACCGAATCTCCGAGCTCAAACGACAGAAACTCAAGCTCAAAGACGAGATGAGCAAACTCCGACGACGAACCATGTGACGCAGCGCGTCACCGCAACAAGGGCACTCCGCAAAATGGGGTGCCTTTTTTGTTGGGCGCTTTATTGTGGGGTCGGCGGCCCAGCGGTACACATCCTCCCCAAAAGCGACCCCCCCCCGAGAGCAAGACCGTAAGAGCGAGACCGCAAGAGCGCAACGCTGAAGGACATCACCATGGCAAACCGATCCGTCGTCATCACCGGCGCCGCAGCCGGTATCGGCGCCGCCTGTGCGCAGAAATTTGCCGACGCTGGCGACAATTTGATCCTTGTGGATACTAATGAAGAGCGTGGTCACGCCCTCGAGGAACGCTTCGCCAGTGAGACCCGGCAGGTGAGCTTTGTCCATGCGGACATCACCAAAAAGCTTGATGTGCACAACGTTATCGCTGAAGCGCTGGAATCCAATGGCAAGATCGACGTGCTTGTTAACGCCTCAATCCAGCACTTTGCAGCCCCCTTTCTGGAGACCAGCGAAGACGATATGGAGCGGGTCATCACCCATAATGTGCTGGGCGCGTTCTTGATCAATCAGGCCGTGGCCAAGCAAATGGTGCGTCAGTGCGACGATGAAGCACCGGGCAGTAATGATGATGCGCGCAATTACAGTATCGTCAATGTGGGGTCCGTTGACGGGGTTGCGACCCAATCGGTGCACGTGGCGTTTGCCGCCTCCCAAGGCGGGGTACATCAACTGACAAAAGCTGTGGCGCTGGCGCTGTGTCCCCACAAGATCCGTGTCAATACTGTTGGTGTGGGGATCATCCGCGGTGAAGGCGAAGATGGCACGATCCACCGGCCTGTGGCACCGCTCGACCGTGTGGGCGAACCCGAGGAAGTCGCCAATGTGGTGGCGTTCCTGACCTCAGCGGAGGCGTCCTTTGTCACCGGCCAGACCGTGTTTGTCGATGGCGGGCAACTGGTGCGCGCGTCGCAGATTATGGCTGGCAAAAAGTCCTGACCCTTCCCATGAAAAGCGCTGCGCCAATCCAGACCCTGATGCTTGCCAGCGGTCACGGTGTGCAGGTTTACGACGTCCTGGCCTCAACCTCCAAAGCGGCGCGCACCCTCATTGAGACAGCCCCCGCCGCGCCCACTGGCTTGTGGATTTTGGCACACCGGCAAACGGACGGCATCGGTCGACGCGGGCGCGCCTGGCATCAGCGCGAAGGCGATTTTGCGGCAACGCTGATCCTGCCGCTTACCTCTGAAGACCAGAAGAGCCGCGACGGTGCCCACAGCTTTCTGGCGGCGCTTAGCGTGCGGGACGCGGTGGCACAAACCCTTGCCGGTGCACGCACAGACGCAACGTGCGGCGCCCCCGCAAAGGTTCAAATCAAATGGCCCAATGATATTCTGATCAACGGTGAAAAGTGCGCCGGGCTCCTGCTCGAACTTGTCCAGCGCGCGGGGCGACACTTTCTGACGATCGGCATCGGAATCAATCTTGTCAGTCATCCCGGTAACCTACCCTATCGCGCAACCCATCTCACGGCCCATCTGGGTCCCAAGGGCACCCCGCCCGCGCCCGTCGCCGTCCTGAAGGGGGTCGATTCGCGGCTTGCGGCGTGGCGGTCCCAGTGGCAGCGCGAGGGGTTCGCCCCCATCCGCGCGGCGTGGCTGGGCGTGGCCGCGGGGCTTGGGGCGCAGATCACCGTGCGCTTACCGGATCGTACCCTGACCGGGCGCTTTGCCGGGCTCGATGAAAGCGGCCAGCTCATCCTCGGCACCGCAAACGGCACGATGCTCATCAATGTGGGCGATGTGTTTTTTGGCCCTCCTCAGTGACGCCAACACCGCCGTAACCGGGCCCCTGGACGGATATCCCTGACAGAATACCCGTGCCAGCCGACCCGTGACAGGAGCACCGCGGCGGCGTATGACCAGCAATCGCGCGAAGAAAAAGGCCCGAGTGCAATGTTACTGGCTATCGATGTGGGCAACACCAATTCGGTTTTTGCTCTTTTTGACGGCGACGACGCCGTCGCCCAATGGCGCACGTCAACGTCCAGCCAGCGCACGGCCGATGAATATGCGGTTTGGCTTGCCCAGTTGCTGCAGCTTTCGGGGCGAACCTTTTCCGCCATTGAAGAATGCCTGATTTCCACCGTGGTGCCGCAATCGCTCTTCCATTTGCGTAATCTGTCGCGCCGCTATTTCGGGGTTGAGCCCTTTGTGGCCACATCAGACACGGTCCCGGGTATTGACGTGCGCATTCCCAAACCATCCGAAGCGGGCGCGGACCGGCTGGTCAATGCGGTGGGCGCTTATACTCTTTATGGCAAAAAAGCGGGCACACCGTTATTGGTGATCGATAGCGGGACAGCAACCAATTTCGATATCGTCGGGCGTGACGGCGCCTTTGAGGGCGGGGTGATTGCACCCGGCATCAATTTGTCCATGCAGGCGCTGCACAATGCGGCAGCGCTCCTGCCCCGAATTGCCATTGAACAGCCCACCAAGATCATAGGCAAAGACACGGTCGGTGCCATGCAGACGGGCGTGTTCTGGGGCTATGTGGACCTGATCGAAGGCCTTACCCGCCGGATTATCGAGGAATATGACGCGCCAATGACCGTTATCGCCACGGGCGGCGTATCGTCTTTGTTCGAAGGGGCGCTGACCTGTGTTGATCACTATGACACGGACTTGACGATCCATGGACTTCGGGAGATTTCCCGGCGGCGCACTCACCGTGTTGGCTGACGCTATCGCGGCGCCGCCGCAGCTTTGTCCCCGCCCACCGCATGTTTCACGGGCCGCGCCAGGATGGCGCGTGACCCCTTGAGGAGGCTTTATGGCCGACCAGGATCTTGTCTTTTTGCCGCTCGGCGGCTCGGGCGAAATCGGCATGAATATGAACCTTTACGGTCTCGGCCACGGTGAAAACCGCCAATGGCTGATGATCGATTGCGGGGTCATGTTCGGCGATCACCGCACGCCGGGAATAGACCTGATCTGCCCCGATATCGACTATATTCTGGGGTATAAGGATCATATTGCGGGCCTCGTCCTGACCCATGGGCATGAGGACCATATCGGTGCAGTGGCGCTGCTGGCGCCGATCCTTGGCTGTCCGATTTATGCGACCCCGTTTACCGCCGCCCTGATCCGGCGCAAATTTGATGACCGGGGCGAGGATATGAGCGCGCTCACCATTATTGACATGGGCGCGCGGTTTCAGGTCGGCGATTTCGATCTGGAGCTTGTGACCCTGACCCATTCGATCCCGGAGCCGAGCGGCGTGATCATCCGTACACCCTTCGGCACGGTCCTGCATACCGGGGACTGGAAGATCGATACGGACCCGACCCTTGGCCCGCGAACCGACACAAACAAGCTGACACAGCTGGGCGATGAGGGCCTGCTGGCCATGGTCTGCGATTCGACCAATGTGCTTTCAAAAGGCGAATCGGGCTCCGAAACTGCGGTGCGCGCGAACCTGAAACGCGTGATCGCCGAACAAACCGGGCGCGTGGCGGTGACAACTTTCGCGTCCAATGTGGGCCGTGTTGTTTCCATTTGTGAGGCTGCGCGCGCCGTGGATCGCTCCGTCTGCCTCCTCGGGCGCTCCATGCTCAAACTGGTCGATGCCGCGCGCGAGGCCGATATCCTGCCCGAGGGCATGGTCTTTGTGAGCCCGGAGGAGGCCGGCTTTATCCCGCGTGAGCATGTCCTTTATCTGTGTACGGGCAGTCAGGGCGAGCCGCGCGCTGCCCTCGCCCGGATTGCCCGCGATGATCACCGTGATCTTGTGCTCACCAAAGGGGACACGGTGATCTTCTCTTCCAAGATCATCCCCGGCAATGAACGCGATATCTTCAACCTGCAAAATGAACTCGTTGATCTCGGCATTAAAATCATCACCGAGAAAGATGAACCCATCCATGTTTCCGGGCATCCTTGTCAGGATGAACTGGCGCAAATGTATGCCTGGGCGCGCCCCCGCTATGGCGTGCCCGTGCACGGGGAGGCCCGCCATCTGGAAGCCCATGCCCGGTTTGCGCTTGACCATGGTGCCGAGCAAAGCTTTGCGCCGCGAAACGGGGATCTGATCCGCCTTGCACCGGGTGCACTAACCCGCATTGACGAGGTCCCGGCGGGGCGCATGACCCTTGATGGCGAGTTGCTGATGCCCATGGGCGCGCGGCCCGTGCGCGAACGCAAGAAACTGACCTGGGCCGGTGCCTGTGTGAGTTCTCTCGTTTTTCACAAAAACTCGACACTTGCCACAAAGCCAGCGGTCACGCTGTTTGGGGTGCCGGATGAAGGCGACGACGGGACCCAAATCTCAGACGAGATCATCGAGGAAATTCTGGCATCAATCCGTGAAATGGCGCCGAAGTCACGCCTTGACGATGATGCGGTCACCATGGTGACCAAACGGGCAATCCGCGATGTGACAACCGATCTATGGGGCAAACGCCCGGTTATTGACGTTCTGATCCACCGGGTGAAAGCATGAGCCCCATCGGCATACTGATTATCTATATCCTGTGGTGGTGGCTTGTTTTCTTTGCGGTCCTGCCCTTTGGCATCAAATCACGCTGGGAAAGCGATGATGATGGCGTCACCGGTGCGGAACCCGGCGCCCCTTCCGCACCCATGCTTAAACGCAAACTGTTGCAAACTAGCGGCATTGCCCTTGGTCTTTCTATAATCACGATACTGATTATTATCAGCGGTATTATACAGTACCGCGACTAATTTATAAATTTTTCTTGCATTTTTGCTTTCGGTGATGTAGCTCTTTTATAGCGGAGTTTTCATCTGCTTACCCACATTCTAAATCGATTTTGACTGCGGTTCCTCATTTCGGGGAGTCAGTCATGACGAAAAGATAACAGTCAGCAACGGGCTGTAACGCCGATGGCTTCTGTCGGAGGGCGGCATCGCGCTGGGCCTTCTCAACTGCGGGCTTGCGCGGCGCAGCAATGTCGGCCATGCAGCCCGGGCGGCACATTGGTTCGGTTTAGGGGTTCGCTTTAGGCAGGAACCGGGGCGGTATCAAGGGTGTTTTTAAGCGGTTGGATTGTGCAGCATAAAGCCATGCACCGCGTCGTTTCACCTTGGCGCCTGTCGCCACGTTTAAGAAGATAAAGATCGTCTGCATACCAACAAGAGGCCAGCCATGACCGCGCAACAGCTTGCTCCGGAAGACAAGACACCCCCGGCGGATCAGGAAACACTGCCCCCTGCTGGCGAAAACGATGCGCAAACCCCCTTTTCCGATGACCAGACGCTGACACCTGACTTTGTCAATCAGGTGCTGGAGGCGATGGCCAGTCAGGACGACGCCACGGCGCGCGCGCTTTATGAAAGTCTGCATCCGGCGGACCGGGCCGACTATTTCGGGATCATCAGCGATGATCAGCGCAGCCAGCTTATTGCGCTTCTCGATGGTGAGGTTGACGCGGGCACGCTCGCCGAACTGGAGGACGACATCCGCGCCGATGTTGTCGATGAATTGTCCCCAGAGGTCCTTGCCGAAGCGGTTACCGAACTCGACACCGATGATGCGGCCTATGTTCTTGGCGAAGTCGATGCGCAGAAACGAGCGGAAATTCTCGCCGAAGTTCCTATCGGCGACCGGATTGCCCTGCGCACGGCACTGGAGTTTGAGGAGGAGACGGCCGGCCGGTTGATGCAGCGCGATGTCTTTGCCTCGCCGGCCTATTGGACTGTGGGCCAGATCATTGATCGTCTCCGGGCGGAGGAAGACCTACCCGATAAATTCTATGAGGTCTTTGTGATTGACCCCATGTTCCGTCCCCTCGGCTGTGTACCGCTCGCCAAGCTCGTCAAGGCCCCGCGTGAGGTGACGATCAAAGACCTGATGGAAGAAAATGTCCGCCAGGTGCCGGTCACCATGGACCAGGAAGAGGTCGCCTATATCTTTGAGCAATATAATCTGATCTCCGCGCCAGTGATTGACGAGAATGAACGTCTGGTTGGCATGATTACCGTTGATGACGTGGTGGAAATTATCCATGCTGAATCGAACGAAGATATGCTGGCGCTGGCCGGTGTTGAGGGCGATTCCGGTCTTTCCGATACGGTCCTGGAAACTGTCCGTTCCCGGATTGCATGGCTTGGTATCAATCTTTTTACCGCGATCCTTGCCTCACTCGTCATCTGGCCGTTTAGCGACACCATCGCCGCGTTTGTGCCCCTGGCGGTCCTGATGCCCATCGTCGCCAGCATGGGCGGCAATGCCGGCACGCAAACCCTGACGGTTGCCGTGCGCTCCCTCGCCACGAAAGATATCACCGCGACGAACACCGCACGGATCGTCTGGCGCGAGGCACAAGTGGGCCTCCTTAACGGGATCGTCTTTGCCGTGATCATGGGCGGTCTTGCCGCCACCTGGCATCAATTGACGGTTGAACCCAATGCGCAAACCTCGGTGCTGCTTGGCACGGTCGTGGCAGTGGCCATGATCATCAACCTGCTCGCCGCTGGCCTCGCCGGTATCCTGATCCCCATCTGGCTGCAACGCATCGGCCAGGACCCCGCCGTCTCGTCCGCCGTTTTCGTAACCACAGTGACAGATATCTTAGGCTTCTTCGTCTTCCTCGGCCTCGCATCAATCCTGTTGGTTGCGGTTTTATAGAGGGAAATGTTGGAGAGAAAAATTAGTCCGTATCCCCGGCCCCCGCGCCGGGGTCCCCCGCAACGCACGCCGACCCCCTTTAATGAAGTCGGGGTCGGCGCTCCGCTTGCCCGGGGATACCAATTCCTCCGTCCCTTAAGGGTGAAAGGCCGCAAGCCGGGTTCGTGCGATGCGTGGCTTATTTTGGGCGGCAGGTTTTGCCCCCACGAGCCGGGCAAGGGTTGCCCCCACATTTGCATCTTCGAACCGGAAGCCTGCCGCCAGCGCTTTTTCGGGCACCACATGCTGGCCGCCGAGGAGGAGTTCATCCGCAAACTGACCCGCCAGTAGCTTGAGCGGGAAGGCCGGCAGGGACATAACCGCCGGGCGAGCGAGCGCGCGGCCAAGAGCCTTTGCAAAATCGGCATTGCTCACCGCGCCGGGCGCCACCGCATTGATGGCCCCCTGCACGCGGGGATTTGCAATGGCGAAAATGATCAGCCGCACGAGGTCATCCCGGCTGATCCAGGACATGAACTGCCGACCGTCGCCAATGGGCCCGCCAAGACCGAATTCATACGGCAGAAGCAATCGCGCCAGCAGGCCACCTTCGGTCCCCAATACCAGACCAATCCGTAACCGGACGACCCTCACACCGAAGATCTCCATCTGCCGCGCAGCCTTCTCCGCCTGATCACAGCTCTGGTGGGAAAAGCAATCGCGCGCATCATCGTCTTCGGTAAGCGGTTCGGCCCCGCGCATGCCATACCAGCCAATGGCCGACGCACTGACCATAACACCAGGCTTGGTGACAAGACGTTTCGTCAGGCCAATCAGATCGCGCATCATGGTCAGGCGCGAGGTGATGATTTTGGATTTCTTCTTTTGGGTCCATAGGCCGGTTGCCACCGGCTCACCCGCCAGATTGATGATCGCGTCAATGGTTTCAAAATCACCAATCTGATCGAGACTTGTGATCACCCGCAAGGGCGCGCCGAGGGTTTGCGCTTTGCTGGCCGTCCGGGTCAGGACAATGACATCATGACCGCCGGAAACAAGCGCAGCCACAACACGCGCACCCACAAAGCCTGTGCCGCCAGTGACCAGCACGGTCCGCCGCCCGGGAAGATGGGCCGACAGCTGACAGGCGGGCCGCTCTTTCATCCGGCCAAGGCGTTCACTGGCCGCAAAATCGCGCAAGCCGAAAATGCCAACCCCCACGGCCGCCGCCAGACACATCCAGCTCCACGCGCCATGATAGGCAGCGGCAAGCTCGGTGGGCATCGCCTGCCATGCCAGCAGAACAGGAGCCAGCAGGATCAAAATCGCTCCATAATTGAGCGCCAGCAAGGTGTGGGTAACCCGCTCACTGGGTGGTAATTTGCGCGAGCGATCTTCCTCCACAAAATCCCAAAGCGTGATCAGGACTTCGGCGGCAAGCAGCACCAAAAGCCCCGTTGCCAATAGCCCGGTGGGTTGGCCAAATCCCAGCACAAGAAAGACAAGCGCATAAAACCCGTTGCGCACGGCATGAAGCTTCAACTCGCGCCGCTGGGATGGGCGCCATGCCAACCGCTCTGTCACCTCATGATGAAACAGCGTGTCAAACGCCCCCATAAAAATCTGTAGACCAATCAAAATCCACAACAGTGATGAAAAGCCGGTGATACCAATGTCAACCATGGGAAACCTCCTCCATGTCAGTGAACAGAACATTCTGGTGAATAAGATGCCCGAAAACGCGGTGGTTGAGATCAAGGGTGAAGCAGAAACGCCCCCTTACCCCCTGCCCGCCAAGATCATGATGACCGATCACCATGTGGCCGGGTTCCAGCCAACGCGGTAGACGGATCCGGCCAAACGGGGTTTTCAGAAAATAGTGATCGGCCTCGAACAACAGGCTTTGATTTTCCACCCGCAGGCGCAAGGCCATGCCAATGCCTGCGCCAATATGCTCCTCCAGACCGGTGGGCCCGCTAAACCGTTTGACGCTATGGACAGCCTGGGGAAACCCATTGCGCCGGGCATAGATGCGGGTCCAGACCTGACCATTGGTGTGCGCATCGTCGCAGACGGCAACACTTGCGGCTTTTTTATCGGTATGGGGATCAACGGGCAGCGGCGCCCCGATGAGGCGGGCCGCCTGCGCCAGGAGCCAGCCAAGCCGGCTCATCTTCATCGCAACAATCTGCCCGCGGAAGACAACGCTCTGCCCGCGGCCAAGGCGTTTGAGAAACCGGGCCTGCACCGCTGCCGGAAGGGCTGCCCATTGCGCCGGTGACAACAGCCGCTGAAAACGCCGGTCGCGCCCCTCCGGCTGCAGGCCCATGCGCGGATCAAAGGGCTGTGTGCCGGCTATATGCCCGCGCAGGGTCTTGCCCACTGGACCCACATTCATCTCTAGCAGGTGTTTCGGTAACTTCTGTCGCAAGAGAAACTCAGTCATAAAAAAACTCCGCCCTAAGAAGGTTGTCTTGATCGTCGGTTTGGTTGGGTCACCGGGCGGGCAGCCCCCTGCCCGCCATTAAAACACCGTACCCGGCTATGTCTTCGTATCTTTGCGCACAAGCGGCATAATCAGATCCACGAGTTTCGTACCCATTTTTATCAGGGGCATGACTTTTTCACGGGGCAGTTTTGCCATCTGATCAAACCATCCCGTCACGGTACTGAGGAACCCGTCCATTTCCCTCAACTGGCGGACAGCCTCGCGGCTCACGCCGGGGTCGTCTTTCGCCTCAGCGAGCACCTGTGCCAGAATGGAGGCCGCGTTATCGATCTCGCGGGACTTGCGCATAGCCGCGATCCGCGTGGACATTTCCCACACGTCTTTTTCCGCCTCAAAATGATCACGCCGATCACCGAGCACGGGCGTGCGCATCACGAGGTTCCAACTCGCGAGTTCCTTCAGCGAATTCGAAACATTGGACCTTGCCAGGTTCAGCGTCTCGGCAATCTCCTCCGCATGGAGGGGCCGGTCGCTGACGAGGAGCAGCGCATGGATTTGCGCCACAGAGCGGTTCACGCCCCACTGCCCCCCCATATCGCCCCAATGGAGGACGAATTTCTGGATTGCCGGGCGGAGCTTGTCGTTGGTTACAATGATTTCTGTCATGACGGAAATATGCGATATTCATTTCTTTCTGTCAAGAGAGAAATAACAGAAATCCGAATATCTATCACCGCGTGACTCCTCATTGCCGGAAGGCCCCTAGGAACCGGTCAACAAAGAGCATACATTACTGTTATGACGGTGAACGATCCCAACGCCGCGCCGGAGGCCCGTTCCTGGGTCCGCGCGCTTGGTCGTGGCTTTGCAAAACGGTGCCCGCGCTGTGGCAGGGGCACCCTATTTTCCGGCTTTTTGACCAATGCCGTTCAATGCAGCGCATGCGGTCTCGATTTCACCGGGCACCGCGCCGATGATGCGCCGCCCTATGTGACCATCATGATTGTTGGCCACCTGATTGTTCCCCTCGCGCTCTTGTTCCGCCAGCTTTTCGAACCGGCCCTGTGGATACAATTTGCCCTTTGGACCCCGCTGATCCTGATCGCCACGATCTGGCTGATGCCCCGGTCAAAGGGCGCGATGATCGGCATTCAGTGGGCTAACGAAATGCATGGCTTTGCGCGGGACACAGCAGAGCGAGCGTGAGCGCGGCCAGACCCCTGAAGGCGCCTCGATTTTTCTTGACTTCGCGTCCTCCGGCTTTATGTCTCGCGCTTTGAATTTCAATCCCCGATCAATGCCCAGTTTTGGAGCCCCGCCATGGCGAAGCCAACCACCGTCAAAATCCGCCTGAACTCAACGGCCGGGACAGGATTTTTCTACGTGACCAAGAAAAACACGCGCACCATGACGGAGAAACTCGTGCTGAAAAAGTACGATCCCGTGGCGCGCAAGCATGTGGATTTCAAAGAAGGCAAGATCAAGTAACGGGCCGTTTGGCGTTGGTCTGACCGCTCTTGCACGCGCGTAAAACGGGCATGACTGATACCCCGCCCCGCCGCGCATCTTCCCCCCCTTCACATTCTGACACGAACGATGCCGGGCGCTCTGCGCAAGCGGACGAGATTGGTGTTGCCATCCCTGTCTCACGCGCCAGTCGTCTGGCCGGCTTTGGCGGTATTGCCGCTGGCGTTGCCGGCGACGTGTTGGTCAATGGCGCTCGGCAGCTGGCCCGCGGGGAGCGCGTGGCCCTTGACGATTTGATCCTGACACCCGGCAACGCCAAACGTCTTGCCGACCAACTTGCCCGAATGCGCGGCGCGGCCATGAAGGTTGGACAGCTCCTTTCCATGGAGGCAGGCGAACTCATCCCAAAAGAATTTTCCGATGTGCTCGCGCGTTTGCGTTCTGCGGCCGAGCCCATGCCGCCGCGCCAGTTGAAACAGGTTTTGAACCGGCAATGGGGCAAGGGCTGGCTCGCCCGGTTTGAGCATTTTGAGCCCGTGCCGCTCGCCGCCGCCTCCATCGGCCAGGTCCACCGCGCCCGCACGCTGGAGGGTGAAGACCTCGCCATCAAAATCCAGTATCCCGGCGTGCGCGACAGTATCGATAGCGACGTGGACAATGTGGGGGTCCTGATCCGCATGGCGGGCGTCCTGCCCGGCTCGGTGGATATTCAGCCCTTTTTGTACGAGGCCAAACGCCAACTGCATGAAGAAGCCAATTACGAGCATGAGGCCGAGCACCTTTCCTTCTTTTATGATCAGCTTGCTGATGATGATCGGTTCATCGTCCCAAAGCTGGACGTGGATTTTACCACCGACGCCATTCTGGCCATGTCCTTCGTGGCGGGTGCGCCCATCGAAACGCTGGAACGCGAAAGTCAGGAAACCCGGGACAAAGCGATCACCGACCTTATCCAGCTGCTCATGCGCGAGCTCTTCCACTGGCAAACCATGCAGACCGATCCGAACTATGCAAATTATCAGATCGAGCCCGAGACCGGCAAAATCATCCTCCTTGATTTTGGTGCAACCCGCCGGTTCGATGATGTCCTCGTTGCGGGGTATCGCCAGCTGATGACAGCCGCCCTCGCCCGCGATCTCAACGCCGCCGACAAAGCCATGCGCGCCATTGGCTATTTTAACGAGACAATCACCACTTTTCAGCACGAGACCATCATGTCGATCATGGAAATGGCATTAGAGCCCCTCCAGACTGGTGATTTTTACCATTTCGGGCAAGACGATTTGATCGTCCGGGTACGGGACAAAGGCATGACCATGCGCCATGAAAAATTCTCCCACGTGCCGCCCATCGATACACTATTTCTACAAAGGAAATTCGCGGGGATTTACTTCCTCGCCAGCAAATTGAAAGCCCGCGTCCCGGTTCGGCGGATTATGCAGGACTTTGTAGATTGATCGCTTGGAGAAAACACTGTGTCCCCGGACTTGATCCGGGGCCTTTGGATTGGGGTAAGGAGTGTGCATCAACAGTTCCCGGATCAAGCCCGGGAGTACGGTTTTTTCGATATTTACCCCGTGTCCCCGGGCGTAAGATCCGGGGCCTTTTGATTGAGGCACGGAGTGTGCATTAACAGATCCCGGGTCAAGCCCGGGAATACGGTTTTTCGATAGTTACCCCGTGTCCCCGGTCTTGATCCGGGGCCGTTGGGTTAGGGTATGGAGTGTGCATCAACTGTTCCCGGGTCAAGCCCGGGAATACGGTTTTTCGATATTGACCCCGTGTCCCCGGGCGTAAGACCCGGGGCCTTTTGATTGAGACACGGAGTATGTATGAACAGATCCCGGGTCGAGCCCGGGAATACGGTTTTTCGATATTTACCCCGTGTCCCCGGACTTGATCCGGGGCCTTATTATTTGCGGGGATAGTTATCCCCGCACTCGCGCCGCCGGGTATTCTCCCGCCCATGGAAAACACAGACTCCCCCTTTGTTATTGACGATAGCCTCGAGGCCATCTTGCGGCTTGCGGATCGCTGCATGGACTATTGCGAGGCTTTTCATCGCCGTATTATGCGTATTGATTTTCGCAAGAACGATCTTGGGTTTGTGCTTGTCCTCGCTTATGCGCGCCTGTTCGTGGTTACGAGCCGTCTTCTCGACTATGCCAGCCATCCGGTTCCCTATCGTCCGCGTGCGGTGCGTCCCTCACGGGCGGGGGAATATCGCAATCGCGAGCGGTCGCTCGCCACCCGGCTTGATGATCGGTTTGGCATTCTTGCCCAAGTCAATGTGTTGGCGGTGAAAGGCCGTCAAATGATCCGCCGCGATCAAGCAGGCCGGTTTGGCGTCCAAGAGTCCGTATTCCCGGGCAAGCGCAGCGCAGACCCGGGAACTGTCACCGCAGGCTCCGAACCTGTTGAGGGAGGCCCCGGGTCTTTATTCTCCTTTGGCGCCCGGGGACACGGGGTGGATAATAACAATAAGGCCGTATTCCCAGACACGCACCGCGCAGACCCGGGACCTGTCTGCGAAAAAGCCGAACCCGGTGAAACAACCACCGGTTCCCTCTCTTGTGACGGGACCAGAAATTTGGAATCCGTAAATGCGTATTCCTCAGCGAAACGCAGGGCGCAAACCCCTACGCCGTTTCAGATACCAGCTGCCGAAACCTGACGGCGTCCGATATTTCGCGCGCGATTTGCTGGCGCCGCTCGATGGCTTCGCTGTCCTGCCCCCATTTTTCTGCCTGAAACACTTCATCGAGCTGTGCAGCTTCGATGATGGCGCCGTCGCTCGCCGCACCGTGGGCCCCGAGCAGACCGAGCGCTGCCGATCCCGTCAATTCCGTCAGCCGCCGTGCCACGAGGAGGTCCGCTCTTTCAAGGCCCGCAATCAACGTGGCGGCGCGAGCCAACACCGCCGGGTCCTGATCAACATAAATCACACCAGCGGTTGCCTTTAGCGCGATATCAAACCGCGCCGCCAGGATCGCCAGATGCGTATCCCAGCAAGTCGCCTGCCGCTCAACCAGCGCCACCGGGCCCTCGGCGCGGTAGCACAACAGGTCAGAAGCGAGGAAGCGATTGATTTCCGCCCGCCATGCCTGGTGCTCGGCAGGTGAGGCATCAAGCACCGTCATCTGATAGCCGGTCATGGGCATGGAGCGAAAAACGATATGTGGTCCCTGTGCAGACCATTCGCTGACGATCACCTCTGCAAGGGTTTTCGATGGCGCAGTCAAGGGGTTTCGTGCGGGCGTCTTTGCGCCGCGCCCGTCCAGCAGCACGCTGAACTGCCCGTCTGCCATACCAAGCGATACAGCATCATAAAACCGTTTAGGGTGAGAAGGCTCTTGCATCGTCATTCGTCAAACCGGTGTGTCATAAGCCGCTTGTTTATTGATCTGGCCACTGAGCATCGGTCTCTTCATCGAAATCAAAAAACCGCCACGCCTTGTGCATATGGCTCAACAGGGGGGCCGTGAAGCGGACCCACGCGCCGGTGTGTGGATGCTGAAACCGCATGGATCGACAATGGAGATGAAGCTTACCGGACAGCCCCTCAATCCGCGACTGAGCAAAGCCATATTTACCATCACCAATGATCGGTGTCCCAATGACTGCACAATGAACACGCAGTTGATGGGTACGACCCGTGCGCGGGCGCAAGGCAACAAAACCGATATCGGCGCCGGCCTCCCCCAAGACCTGAAAATCGGAAATGGCGCGCTTTGCCGTTTCGCCTTCGGCCGGTACCATCTTTTCAAGCATGGTATCATCGTCGGTGCGGACCATGCGTTTTGCGATGGGGCGTTTGATCGTGCCAAAACGCGGGCTGGGAACACCCACGGTCAGGGCCCAATAGGTCTTTTCAACCGTCTGGGTCTGGAAGGCGTGGCCAAGCCGGGTTGCCGCCTGGCGCGTTTTGGCAAGGATCAGAACCCCGGCGGTATCCCGGTCAAGCCGGTGAACAAGGCGCGGTGCCCGATCCTTTGCGTCGGTCGCCCGCGCCATGGCCCACGCCCGGACCATGCCATCCACATGGCGCGGCGTACCAGAACCGCCCTGGACAGCAAGACCGTGGGGCTTATTCAGCACCAGGATAGTCTCATCCTCGTGGAGGATCATCTCCTCAATGGCGCGGGCATCGCGGGCAATGATTTCCGGGTCGATGATCGGTGCACGCACTTGACGCTGATCGGCGGGCTGATCGGGCATGGGCGGTATGCGGACAGATTGGCCGGCCACAAGACGCAAGGCCGCCTTTGCCCGGCCACCATCGACCCGCACCTGCCCCTTGCGCAGGAGTTGTTCAAGCTTGCCATGGTGCAGGGCCGGAAAGTGGGTGCGAAACCATCGATCAAGACGCATGCCATCTTCGTCGCTTGCCACCGAGCGTGTCTGGACACCCGCCATCAAAGCGCCCGCCCGAGGGCTAGACCGGCAAAAAGGGCGAGTGCGGACAATAGGACTGAACCGACCATATAGAGCCCGGCAGGAGCAAGACTGCCCCGTTCGATCAGGGTAATGGCATCAAGAGAAAAGGCCGAAAACGTCGTGAAACCGCCAAGCAAACCAACGCCCACGAACAACCGCCAGGCATGGGAAGGCTCCGTGCGCATGGCGATAACCCCCATGAGCAAACCGAGGGCGCACGAACCAGCAATGTTCACCACCAACGTGCCCACCGGAAAACCGCCCCCGAAAATATGACGCGCCCCCTCCAACGACAGATATCGCAGAGCACTGCCGAGGGCGCCGCCAAGCGCCACAAGACCCATCGCCTGAAAGAGCGGTATGGCGGGAAGTGTTGGATCAGGCGGCGACATTGGACAAGACTTTCTATGGGCACCCTGTTCGAGGTGGCACCGGTGTTGGAACAGACCCCGTTACGAGATGCGTGTGGCCTAACGCCCGGTGCGCCACGAAACAACCCTGCGCCCGGTATCAACTTCAATGACCCAACGGCGTCCGGCTTTGGCCAGCGCCCGGGCAAGCGCGCGCGTCGTCTCCACACGTTCGCCATTGACAGAAAGGATACGGTATCCCTTGCGCAAACCCTGCCGGGCGCCATAGCTGCGCCGCGGTATCTCCGTCACCGCAACACCGCGCAAGAACGGATCAAGCCCAAGCTCTTCATTATATTTAGGCGAGAGATTGGCAACGCTCACCCCGGTCAGCGGGTGATTGCCGTCAAGCTTGCGCACATCGCGTTTGGGCGTTTCAGGCGGCACGTCCAGGGTCAGCGTTGCGGACTTCGTCTTTCCATCGCGGGCAAAGGCGATAGCGGTTTTATCTTTCGAACTGCCTACCCCAACCCGGTAGCGCAAGGTCTCCGCATCATAAACCGGCTGCCCGTCAATTTCGATGATCACATCGCCGGGCTTGAGGCCAGCCTTATCGGCCGGGCCGCCAGACCAGACTTCCTCAATAATCGCGCCCGCGGGTCGATCAAGTTTCAGGGCGCGGGACAAGTCAGCCGTCACTGTTCCCGTGGAGGCCCCGAGCCAGGGGCGGGCGAGCACGCCGCCATTCACGGCAGACGAGAGCACCTGTTGCACAAGACGGCTGGGGATCGCGAAGCCAATGCCGTTGGAACCGCCGGACCGCGAATAGATTGCCGTGTTGATCCCCACCAGACGGCCGTTAACATCCACAAGCGCGCCGCCCGAATTACCGGGATTGATCGCTGCGTCCGTCTGTATGAAGAATTGATAGTCGCTAATCGAAACCGCCGTGCGGGCCAGCGCCGAAATGATCCCGCTGGTTACGGTCTGCCCCACGCCAAAGGGATTGCCGATGGCAAGCACCACATCGCCGACTTCAATTGCGTCGGAATTGGCAAATTCCAGAAATGGCAAGGTCTCGTCGGCTTGGATTTGCAGCACCGCCAAATCCGTCTGCGGATCAGTAAAGACAAGGGTCGCATCAAACTCCCGCCGATCACTGAGCACCACGGTTATCTCGGTCATCTTTTCGATCACGTGATTGTTGGTAATGATGTAGCCGTCGGGACCGACGATCACACCGGAGCCAAGCGAGCTTTGCTCACGGGGTCTGACCTGACCGAAAAACCGCTCAAACAACGGATCTACCGAACGCGCCGGCACTTCGCGCCGGGTAAATACATTGACGACGGCGGGCGCAACCTCGCTTACCACGGGGGCAAAGGACAAGCGCACCTGCTCCATGGTTTCAGGCACCATGCGATCGTCAAGCCGAAGATCCGACGGCGCGGTTTCGATCGCATCCACCAGCGTCGGTTCACTGGACTCCACCGGTGTTTGAGCAGAGCAGGCAACGCTAAACAAACAGGCGGTAAGGCCGATAAAAGCCTGGAGAAACAGTGAGGAAGAACAAGCCGTAGAGCCCGGCATAAAGGCCATATTTCCGGCCCTATCTCCGGACACGATCATAGTCAGCATGGGTACCCTCCTTCGGCGACGGCTCGCGCCGTGTGTCCTCGCAAAAGTAGGCTTTCCCCACTGAAATGCAAACAGGCAGATACGCGTAAATAAAAAAACGCGCCTCTGCTCATTTCGCTGTTTCTAAAGCTCTAAAAGAGGAAATCGTCGGCAGACAGATCACCAATCGCCACATCCACAAGAACAAGGCGGTTCGCACCAGCGGCAATGACCGTGTTGCCCGATGAGTCGGTGGAAACGTGATTATTGATCAAGTCGGAAAAGCTCGTGATTGCACCAACTGCCGACAGATCAATTTGCTCGCCGATTTCGTCGGCGTTGAAATCCTCGATCACATCGGCGCCAAAGCCATTGGCAAAAATGAAGGTGTCAGCCCCCTCACCGCCGCGGAACCGATCCACCCCGCCGGGGCCGCCGGAGAGCACATCATCACCGCCGCCGCCAACGATAAAATCATTGCCATTGCCGCCGTTAATCACGTCGTTGCCGGTTTCACCCACAAGGAGGTCGTTGCCCGCACCGCCATTGATCGTATCGTTCCCGGAGCCACCATTAACGGTATCATTGCCATCCTGACCACTGAGCAGATCATCGCCAACGCGGCCAGCGATAAAATCATTACCCTGATTACCGAAGACGGTGTCATTGCTGTTGCCCGCATTGACGGTATCGTTCCCGGTCCCGGCAACGACGAAGTCCGCATCCTCGCCGCTGGCGATTGCATCATTGCCATTTCCGCCAAAAATAGTGTCGCGGCCGGACGCAGCGTTGATCTCGTCATTGCCGTCACCACCATCAATCAGGTCATCGCCTACACCGGCATTCAGCGTGTCGTCACCACGATTACCGTTCAACGTGTCGTTTCCTGACGACAGGCTCAATACGTCATTACCGATACCACCATCTGCGAAGTCATTTCCGGAACCGCCGGCAATCAGATCGTTACCGGTATTGCCAAACAGCCGGTCATTACCCGCGCCGCCATTGAGCATATCGATATCGGTCCCGCCAAACAAGAGATCGTCGCCC
Source organism: Pseudomonadota bacterium (assembly GCA_039819545.1). Lineage (GTDB taxonomy): Bacteria > Pseudomonadota > Alphaproteobacteria > Caulobacterales > Parvularculaceae > CALLPQ01. The sequence continues at coordinate 51,787 of JBCBRS010000013.1, forward strand.
GCCCCGCCATTCAGCGTATCACGGTTTCCGCCCCCATTCAGCGTATCGGCCATGGCGCCACTGGTCAGGAAATCATTACCGTCACCGCCACTCAGCGAATCGTTACCAGCCTGAGAGAACAGAAGATCGTTGCCCGCGCCGCCGCGAATGGTGTCGTTGTCGTCGCCACTGCGCAAATCATCATCGCCAGTGTTCCCGATGATAAGATCATTACCGTCCCCTGATAACGCAAAGTCATTCCCCGCTCCGCCGTCGATACGGTCATTCCCCGCCTCGCCAACAAGGGTATCGTTACCGGCCCCGCCATTCAGCGTATCATTCCCCGCCTCGCCATTCAGACCATCATCACCAGCGCCGCCGTTGACGGCATCATTGCCGAGACCCGCCGCGAGGAAGTCCTCCTCATTGGTCCCAAACAGTGTTTCCGATGCGTTGGTCCCGAGTTGCGTGATCCCTTGCAAAAAGGCTGCACCATCACGGCCCGGCTGAACTTGGCCAAACTGTTGGGCCGCGTTTTCGTTGTAGTCAGCAAAGGCTCGGCTTTGTGCGTTTTCATCACCAAGGAACATCTGTGTACCGAAGTTCGTCCCGAATGACGGTACGCCCACGGCAAAAAAGTCATTGGCGAGCGTCCCGCCTACCCCGCGGAAGAGTTCGAGTGCGTCGCCAAGGAGAATTCCGGCCTCGTCCGACCGAACGAACTGAAGGAGGAAATCCCGAAGGACTGGCTCGTTGGTAACAGGGATAACGGCGGGGCCGCCCTCATACTGAACGAGATCAAGGTCGTAAGCCTGTCCATCTGGCGCGTTGAATAAACGTTCACCACGGATCAATCCCGCATGCGCCTGAAACTGTTCCAAAACATCCGGCAGGGTAAAGTGTAGTTCAAGCGCAAGAGAATCCGGCGCGCCCGTGAAGAGCGTACCCGACCGATAATATTCCGCCAATTCACGGTTCGCGAGTTCAAACTCTGAAGACGTTTCTCCGTTCTGAAACGCTTCCTGCGATGCCTCGACTAATCGAACAATAGACTCGCCAATATTCGACTGGCTTATAACGTTGCCGCCAAAATACCCGGTTACGCCGAGAGAATCGATAATGTCATCAAGCGCCACATCGGGAGCATTGAGCTCAAAATAATACTCTGCCCCCTGAATAGCGGTTTGGGCAACGAATGGATTAAAGGTCTGACCACTAAGGACCCCATTGATCCGGTCAGATTGGTCGGCGAACACTTCATGGAAGATGCTGATGATCTCCGCACTGCGATATCCGTAATAGGCAACAGCCGGAAAATCCCCGAACTGATCACCGAAATTGTCTCCCGCGGCACTGCGCTCCCCGAAAAACCTCAAGCCCTCTTCGTTCACATAATGGAACTGATCAAATTGGGCGTTCCAGACTTCGTTGGAGTATTCCACATAGACATTCAAACGGGGGTCCAGATTATCGCGGATAAAAGTCGCAAACTGACGAACGAAGTCATCGCTTGCCTGATGCGGAATGTTAAACCACGGATCAGCGCCTACCTGATTTGATAGGGCAACCATGATTTCTAGCGGCACACCCGTTTGAAGCCCGTCAATAAAAGACGCACCGCGCTCAATGAACGTAACAAGCTCACCTGTATCTGCGTCGCGCAAGGGTTCGCGGGTATCGGGATCGAGATAAACCGGCGTGTTAAACCCGCGTGACAGCGTTGCAAGTTCGCTCGGAGAAATACTGGGGATAAGCCCTGCAATTTCGTATTCCAGCGCCTGGTTTGACGGCAGCCCGTAAAAGGCATCGTCGACATCGGCAAGATCGCTGAATTCCCGGACATTTGAATTGTTGGTGTGCATCCAGTCCATGAAACGCAGCACGCGAAAATCTTCGATTTCCTCTAGGTAATCAGGATTGAAAATTGCACCGGCATCATGCAACGCTTCATGTTCCTCCCGCACCAGCACGAAATCTCGCAAATGATTGTTTTCGTTCACATCGTTGATGACGATGCCAACCGGAAAGCCCTCATTGTTAATATCGATGACAAGCCGTCCGGGTACGGAAAGCTCTTCTACCACATTGCCGCCGAATAGACGAAAATCGCCATCGCCCTGGTAGCGGAAAACATACCGCCCCCCAATATTCGCGTCGGCGGGAATATTGTTGAACAAGGAAAGAATCGACTCAGAACCCTCCGGCAAGCGCAGGATGTACCCGTTTTCATCAAGGAAACCGGCGCGTGCTAACTCAGAATAATCGAGCCGCTCGGTATTACCATTTTCGTCTGTGACTTCGAACGTCCAGGCGCCTTCGATCCGCTGAACGTCGCCAATTTGCTTGAAGACGTTAATAAATGGAATTGCACTGGAATAAAACGCAACAGTTGAAAGCCCTACCGCAAGAGACGGATCCGATAAGCCGAATGCCCGATTTGTTTGTGTCACAATGATCTTCCTTCATACTCAGCGCTGGTGATGCCCATAAAAACACCAGAGGCCGAAATTGGTTTGGGGCACACCCCGATGTTGGTTAACGAGACGCCCGACTTGCCGCCACTTGAACGAAGTTTTATTGCGAATTCAAGGCTATTCTCAGGCTTGAAATGGCAAGACGTTGATCGCATTGCCGCAACAAACGGCGTGAGTCTACGCCTCTCGGAGGGACGGGCTCTGTGCGCGAGCACCCCAACTGAGAACGGATATCTCAACTCTAACCTTTTGATTTCGAACAAAAAAACCTCGGCCCGCTCAAAAAGAGCGGGCCGAGTACCGGATGATAAAATCATACCGGCTTGGGGGGGAGATCGTAAAACCTTGTAGAACGGGCGCAATAATATCGTAGTGCAGCGGGCTCTTGTGAAACCTTACACTACAGTACTCACATTTTTTGACAAATCGCGCTCCCCAGTTCTCTCCTTCTGAAACATTAACCATTAGAGAGATGGCAAACAAGATTTAATTGGCTGTCGACCCAGAAAAAGACCCATAAAAAAGCCACCAGAAACCGGAATGATCACTGGCGGCCAATTGATTTCCTAATGGCGGGAAGTTTATTCCTCGTCACCACCGGCCTCTTCGGCAGTGGGCCCGGAGTCAAGGCCTTTGGCGCTTTCATCACGGTCTACAAACTCAATCACCGCCATCGGCGCATTATCGCCGTGGCGAAAACCGGCCTTCATGACCCGGACATAGCCGCCGTCACGCTCCATGTAGCGCGGGCCAATGGTCTCAAAAAGCTTCTTTGCCATATCGCGATCACGAATGCGTGAGACCGCGAGCCGACGCAGATGCAGCGCCCGCGTCTCATCATTTTTCGCGTGCTTTGCCAACGTCACCAGCTTCTCCACGATGGGGCGTAACTCCTTTGCTTTGGGCAAAGTTGTAACGATCTGCTCGTGCTTGATTAGCGATGTGGCCATATTGGCAAACATAGCTTTCCGGTGCTCGTGGGTCCGGTTCAGTTTGCGATGGGCGAGACCATGGCGCATGGCGTTACTCCTCAGGTGGGGGACGTACCCCTATTCGTCATATTTTTTGGCAAGTTCTTCGATATTATCCGGTGGCCAGTCGGGTACTTCCATACCCAGATGCAGGCCCAAACCAGCAAGGATTTCCTTGATTTCGTTCAGCGATTTGCGTCCGAAGTTTGGGGTACGGAGCATTTCGCCTTCGGTTTTCTGAATCAGGTCACCGATGTAAACAATGTTATCGTTTTTCAGGCAATTTGCAGAGCGTACGGACAGTTCCAACTCGTCAACCTTGCGCAGAAGCGCCGGGTTAAACGGCAGCTCTTCGCGCATGGCTTCTGCGCTGTCCTTCTTGGGCTCGTCAAAGTTAACGAATATCTGCAACTGGTCCTGCAAAATACGCGCAGAAAACGCAGCGGCATCTTCCGGAGAAATGGATCCATCGGTCTCAATCTCTAGGATCAGGCGATCATAATCCAGGATCTGTCCTTCGCGTGTATTTTCAACCCGGTACGCGACCCGGGTAACGGGGCTGTAAAGACTGTCCACCGGGATCAGGCCAATAGGCGCATCATCGGGACGGTTGCGATCGGCGGGCACATACCCCTTACCGATATTCACCGTCAGTTCCATGCGCAGGGACGCGCCCTCATCGAGCGTGCAAATCACATGGTCTTTATTGAGGATTTCAACCGCAGAGGTTTCTTCAATATCGCCAGCGGTCACGGGACCCGGCGTATCTTTACGCAGCACAAGACGACGCGGGCCATCAGCATGCATACGCAAGGCAAGCTGTTTGATGTTCAGGACAATGTCAGTGACGTCCTCGCGCACGCCCTGAATAGATGAAAACTCGTGGACAACGCCGTCCACCTGAATAGAGGTTACCGCGGCGCCCTGCAGCGACGACATCAAAATACGGCGCAAGGAGTTACCGAGCGTCAGGCCAAAGCCGCGCTCCAGCGGCTGCGCCACAAGGGTCGCGCGTTTATTGGGATCGGCGCCAAAAGAGACGTCGAGTTTGTTAGGCTTGATCAATTCCTGCCAGTTTCGTTCGAGCACGTGGGGTGTCTCCGTCTGGTTAAATCGGGGCGCGCCATGGTGTAGGACGCCAACCGGTTGGGCTATGGGCAATTCCAAAAAAATGCCCGGTGTGCGGGCATCAAAAACTCAGACCCGGCGACGTTTGCGCGGGCGGCAACCATTATGGGGGATAGGGGTTACATCGCGGATCACATTTACCGTCAGGCCGGCCGCCTGCAGCGCGCGCAAAGCGCTTTCGCGGCCTGAGCCCGGGCCCATGACATCCACGTTCACGGTCTTGAGACCATGTTCCATGGCTTTCTTTGCAGCGTCCTCAGCAGCAAGCTGTGCCGCATAGGGCGTTGATTTGCGCGAGCCCTTGAACCCCATTACGCCAGCCGATGACCAGGAAATTGCATTACCCTGTTCATCGGAAATCGTAATCATTGTGTTGTTAAAGGAGGCGTTCACATGCACCACGCCCGATGAGATATTCTTTCTCTCACGGCGCCGCACACGGCTGCTGGTTGGCGATTTTGCCATGGGCTTAATCCTTGAAAGTAAGGCCGGTTATTTTTTCTTACCGGCGATGGGTTTGGCAGGCCCCTTGCGGGTCCGGGCATTGGTGTGGGTCCGCTGGCCGCGCACGGGCAGACCACGGCGGTGCCGCAACCCGCGATAAGAGCCCTGGTCCATCAGGCGTTTGATATTCACAGCAACTTCGCGGCGCAGATCCCCTTCCACGAGATAATCACGGTCAATGGCCTCGCGAATGCGCAGGACTTCCGCGTCCGACAATTCGTTGACCCGGCGGTGCAGAGCGATACCGGTGGTCTCACAAATCTCCAGCGCCTTCGTCGCGCCGATACCGTGAATATACCGAAGCGCGATGGGAACACGCTTGTTGGTGGGAATGTTTACACCTGCAATACGGGCCACGGGCCTTACCTCTTTTTCTCTGTTGTTCGCGGCGCCAGCTTTAACCGGCACAAATACGAAAAGCTGCCAAAAGTGCAGTCGATCTTTGGCGCTCGGTAAGCGCCCAGTTATCATCTACACTGTGACAGGAAGCGCGGTTGTATCCCCGCCGCAAACCTGTCGTCAACTCATATGACCCTTGAAAAAGGGCAAAATTCTAACCTTTTTTCGGACCCGGCGCGCCGTTTCCTACCTCTGGCCCGGTACGGCCTAGACACCAGCCACATGTCGCTTAAGGGACGCCGTCCAAAATGGCATCAATTTCGGCGGCAACAGTCTCTATTGTTCCCATACCGTCGACCTTGCGCAGCTTTCCTTGCCCAAAATAGTACGGGATGAGAGGCGCAGTCTGGTCGCGATAGACTTTTTGGCGATGGCGGAACGTGTCCTCATTATCGTCATCGCGGATGGTACCGCCAGCGGCCTTTGTATCGGCAACCCGCTGGTTCAGGCGCGCCACAAGTTCGTCTTCATCAACAACCAGTTCAATAACGACATCAACCTTGCGCCCGCGTTCTGACAGGACACGGTCAATCATTTCCGCCTGACCCACAGTGCGTACCGCACCGTCGAGGATGAAGCCCTCTTTGCAATCGTCCGTATCGATCCTGTTGGTTAGCACCTGCTCTATAATCTCATCGGAGATTAAATCGCCGCGCGCCATGATGGCCTTCGCCTCTAAACCCAGCGGCGTGCCCTTTTCAATCTCTGCACGGAACATATCGCCCGTGGCAAGTTGGGGAATGCCGTGTTTTTCAACAAGGCGTTTTGACTGGGTGCCTTTACCGGCACCGGGTGGGCCGAGCAGAATTAGGATCATCGGCGGCGCCCTCCCCGTAATTTAGACTTCTTGATCAGGCTTTCATATTGCTGGGCAACGAGATGCCCCTGAATTTGCCCCACGGTATCGAGCGTTACCGAAACCACAATCAGGAGTGAGGTACCGCCTATGTAAACCGGGATGGAGGAATAGTTCATCCGCAGCAATTCCGGCAGTAGACAGACAAAAGCAAGATAAGCTGCTCCGATGAACGTTAGCCGGGTCACCACATAGTCAAGATATTCCGCCGTGCGTGGTCCCGGACGATAGCCCTGAATAAAGCCACCGTTCTTTTTCAGATTGTCGGCAACTTCCTCCGTATTGAACACAACAGAGGTATAGACGAAGGCAAACAAAACGATCCCGATACCGTAGGTCAGGATGTAGGCCAGCTTGCCTGGCTCAAACATCAACGCCACAGTCTGCAGCCATTCAGGTGAATTATCGCCGACCGCCGATGTCATTGTTACGGGCAACAACAAAATCGATGATGCAAAGATAGGCGGGATCACACCGGAGATATTCAGTTTCAACGGCAGGTGCGATTTTTCCCCTTGCGTCATGCGATTGCCCACCTGACGCCGTGGATATTGTACCAGCAGCCGTCGTTGCGATCGTTCGATAAATACAACAAACGCAATGAGCAAAAGGCAAAGGACAATAACCAGCAAAACAATCGCTGGCGGCAAACCACCTGCCCGGCCCTGATCCAGAAGACCAATGGCCGCCCGCGGCAACTCCGCAACGATCCCTGCAAAAATGATTAGGGAAACACCATTGCCTATCCCGCGCGATGTAATTTGTTCACCCAGCCACAACAGGAACATCACACCGCCCACCAGGCTAACCACGGTGGTTAACAGGAAGAACGGGCCCGGATTGGTGACGACCCCTTCCTGGGACTGGAGGTTAACGGCAATGAAAAACCCCTGTACCGTCGCTAAAAGAACAGTGAGATAGCGCGTGTACTGATTGATCTGTCGACGCCCTTGCTCACCCTCTTTTTTGATGGCTTCAAGCGATGGGATCACAGCCGTCATCAACTGCATGATGATCGACGCTGAAATATAAGGCATGATATTCAGCGCAAAGATTGCCATCCGTTCAACGGCGCCGCCGGCAAAAATGTTTAGCGTTGCCAACAGGCCGCCCGATTGAGTACCGAAAGCGTTGGAATAGGCGTCTGAGTCGATACCAGGCAACGGCACGAACGTGCCGAAGCGATAAACGATGAGCGCGCCAAGCGCGAATAAGAGACGTTTTTTAAGTTCATCGGCCTTGGCAAACGATTCAAGACTGATATTGGAGGCAAACTGTTCCGCTGCTGATGTCATGGTCTCTTGCCACCTTGTCTTTCGCCGCCGTGTCCGGTCCCCAGAGCGCTTTAATCACTCGAACGGTTTTCCCCACGCGGCCAGTACCCATTATCCTGCCGCGCTGCGCGCGAACCTCACGCTATGTGTGGATCAATCCAGTGTTTTCAACCGGCCAGCCCATCACCGTCCTGGCCGATCTCGAACGCGGGTTAGCCCCGGCCCTTGATGATTTTTGCCACCAGATCCTGATCAACTTTCGCACGCGGTGCACCACCAGCAATCATTTCCTTGGCTTGCACGACCCACTCTTCTTTCTTGGCCTGGTCTGACACGCCCAACGCTTCAAACAGGGAGTCGCGTTTGTTTGGCTCAAGGCCCGCCAGTTGGGTGAGTTTTTCAATACCTTCCGCCTTCAGAGCGTCCGCCGTCTTTGGGCCGATGCCGTCGATCAAGACGATGAGATCAATGTCGTCTGCGAACCCGCCACCCGCTTTTTTCTTCGCCGCCGAGGCCGATTCAACAATCGTAACGCTGCCGCCAGCCTTCTCAATGGCGGCGCGGGCCGTACCACTGGCATACGCCACGTGAACGTCAACTTTGGCGGTAATCTCACCAGTACCAAGCAGACGCAGGCCATCATGTTGGCGGCGCAGGACGCCCGTTTCCACGAGGCTTTCGGCGCTAATCGGCTGACCGGCATCGACGCGGCCCGCATCAATAGCAGCCTGCAGACGGCCCACATTCAACTCAACAAATTTCAGACGATTTGGCTTATTAAAGCCGCGCTTTGGCAACCGCATGTAAAGGGGCATCTGGCCGCCTTCATAGGCGCGAATACCGCTGACGCCGGAGCGTGACTTTTGACCCTTGACGCCGCGTCCACCGGTTTTGCCCTTGCCAGAGCCAATACCACGGCCAATACGCTGGCGCTTTTTACGCGCGCCCGGATTATCGGAGAGATCTGAAAGTTTCATTTTTTTCCTCGACTTTCGACGGGTGAGCCCCGCCTCGCCTTAATTGAAGGTCACACGACCTTTTCTTCAGTCTACGATTTCCACCAGGTGTGAAACCTTACGGATCATACCGCGTACGGAGGGTGTATCTTCAAGCTCGCGCACTCGGCCGATTTTGTTCAGGCCCAGACCCACAAGGGTCGCACGCTGGTCTTGGGGGCGGCGGATGGGGCTACCAGTCTGGCGCACCTTGATGGTTTTTGTCGCTGCCATGACTTAGGCTCCTTCTGCAGCCGCGGCGTCGCCCGCCTCAGTTGCGCTTTCGCCAGCGGCCATTTCGGCCTGCCGGCGCACAAGAATTTCTGACACTTTCTTACCACGCCGCGAGGCAATGGTGCGCGGGCTAGTCTGGTCGCGCAGTGCATCAAAGGTTGCGCGAACCATATTGTAGGGATTGGACGTGCCAATGGATTTTGCCACCACATCCTGAATACCCACGGTCTCAAAAATCGCACGCATGGGACCGCCGGCGATGATACCGGTTCCTGGCGGTGCGGCGCGCAGAACAACTTTCCCTGCGCCATGGCGCCCACGCGCATCATGGTGCAACGTGCGGCCTTCACGAAGCGGTACACGGATCAAACTGCGTTTAGCGTCCTGGGTTGCCTTGCGAATGGCCTCTGGCACCTCACGGGCTTTACCCTTACCAAAGCCCACCCGGCCCTTTTGGTCACCAACAACCACAAGCGCGGCAAAACCAAAGTTTTTACCACCCTTTACAACCTTGGCGACCCGATTGATTGCCACGAGCTTGTCAACAAACTCATCGCGCTCTTCGCGGTCATCTCTGCGGCCACGGCCCCGGCCTTTGCGTTCATCACGTGCCATAATAACTCCTCTGGGCGGTTGCCCGGCGCGCGCAGCGTGCGGCGCCCTGATTGTCTCGTTTAGAAATTCAAGCCCGCTTCACGCGCGGCCTCGGCCACGGCCTTGACCCGGCCATGATACATGTATCCGCCGCGGTCAAAGACGACATCTTTGACGCCAGCTTTGATGGCGCGTTCCGCTGCAAGTTTGCCCACATGGGTGGCTGCCGCCACATTGGAGCCTGTGTCGATTGCGCCGCGCACATCGCCCTCAAGCGAAGAGGCAGCAGCGATCGTTTGGCCGTTCACATCGTCGATAATCTGTACCGAGATATTCTTGGACGAGCGAAAGACCGACAGACGCGGCCGGCCTTTATTGACTTTGGCAAGCCTATTGCGGACCCGGCCGCCACGACGCTTGAGCTTTGCTTTAACGGTATCAACCATTTCGTTGTTTCCTTTAACACCTGATATCCACCACGCGTAAACGCTGGCGGATCAACAGCATTACTTTTTCTTACCTTCTTTGCGGAAGATATACTCACCTTCGTACCGCACGCCCTTACCTTTGTAAGGCTCTGGCGGACGGAAGGCTCGAATTTCGGCAGCAACCTGACCCACACGTTGCTTATCAATCCCGGTGATGATCACCTCGGTGGGCTTTGGTGCCTCAATTTTGATCCCATCAGGAATGGGGTAGTCAACGTCGTGCGAAAAACCAAGCGCTAGGCTCAAGCTGGAGCCCTTCATCTGTGCGCGGTAACCAACACCTTCCAGCTGCAACCGCCGCGTAAAGGCGTTACTAACGCCCTCAATCAAATTCGCAATTTGAGTACGGCTCATCCCCCACATGGAGCGGGCCGCTTGGGATTTATCGACCGGTGTGATCACGACGGAACCATCGTCAATAGCGACCGTGCACAGTTCACTCACCGTAAAAGACTGCTCGCCCTTCGGGCCCTTCGCTTTTACGGTCTGACCGCTTACATCAACGGTCACACCGTTGGCAATCGGTACGGGTTTCTTACCAATACGGGACATAAGCCCATTCCTTCATCAAGTTCAGACCGCTTCGTACACGATCTTTTTTGACACAACTGATCAGATCAATAGACCTGACACAAAACTTCACCGCCCACATTGGCGTCACGCGCCGCCGCGTCGGACATCACGCCCTTTGGCGTCGAAATGATCGAAATACCAAGACCATTGCGCACTGGCGTCAGTTCGTTCACGGCGGTGTAAACCCGGCGGCCCGGTTTCGAAATCCGCTTGATGGACTGAATAACCGGCGCGCCTTCAGCGTATTTGAGCTCGACCTCAAGCACAGGCTTCTCGCCTTCAAGCTCGACCCGGGTATAACCGCGAATATAGCCCTCGCCCTGCAACACATCGAGGACCCAGGCACGCAGCTTGGAGGCTGGTACAGTCAGGCTATCGTGGCGGCGCATTTGCGCATTGCGGATACGGGTGATCAGATCGCCCACAGGATCATTGATTGGCATTTGTCCTGCTCCCTTACCAGCTTGATTTCACGAGGCCGGGAATTTTCCCGTCCGAACCCAGTTGCCGCAGGGCAATCCGCGACATTTGTAGCTTGCGATAGAAGCCACGCGGGCGACCGGTAACGAGGCACCGGTTGCGGATACGCGTCTTAGACGAATTGCGTGGCAATTCCGCCAGCTTCAGCGACGCCGCAAACTTTTCATCCGCAGGCGTATTTTCGTCGCGGATGATTGTTTTGAGCGCGGCGCGCTTTTCTTCATACTTCTTGGCCATACGCCGTCTTTTAAGATCGCGCTCGACCATTGCCTTCTTTGCCATTTGGTACCTCCGTTGAAACCGGTTTCTCCCAATGCCCCGCATCGGCAGACCTGGCTTCGATTGGCCTAAATTACTTGCGGAACGGGAAGTTGAATTCCTTCAACAACGCCCGCGCCTGATCGTCGTTCTTGGCGGTTGTGCACACGACAATGTCCATGCCCCGGATCTTGTCGACTTTGTCATAGTCAATCTCGGGAAAAACAATCTGTTCTTTCAGGCCCATGGCGTAGTTGCCCCGACCGTCAAAGCTCTTGCCATTCAGCCCGCGAAAATCCCGTACGCGCGGCAGGGCGATCGTCACGAGCCGATCGATAAATTCGTACATGCGATCCTTGCGCAGCGTAACCTTCACGCCGATGGCCATATCCTCACGCAGTTTGAAGCCAGCGATCGATTTCTTCGCTTTGGTCACAACCGGCTTTTGACCGGCGATCAGTTCAAGATCCTTATAGGCAGCCTCAACGGCTTTGCGGTCGTTGACCGCATCGCCGACGCCCATATTGATTACGACTTTTTCGAGTCGCGGCATCATCATCACGTTCGAGTAGCTGAACGTCTCTTGCATCTTACCTTTGATGACGTCGGTATAGAGCGTCTTCAACCGGGGGGTATATATTGCTGCTTCAGCCATCGATCACCTCACCGGACGCTTTGGCAACCCGTACTTTGGTGCCGTCGTCCTGAACCTTAAATCCTACCCGTGTGGCCTTACCCGTGGACGGGTCCTTCAACGCCACGTTCGAGATATGTAATTTTGCTTCGCGCGAAATAATACCGCCTTGGGTTTGCGGCGTCTGTTTCTGGTGCTTACGCACCATATTGACGCCGCTCACGGTGATGCGGTCTTCGCGCGGATGTACGGCCAATACACTGCCTTCCATGCCCCGGTCCTTACCGGCCAGCACGATGACTTTGTCGCCTTTTTTAATCTTCGCCGCCATAGCTCACTCTTTTCTTCACCGGCCCAATATCTGCGCCGGACCTAAACCTGCCGCCCGTCAAAGAACTTCCGGGGCCAGAGATACGATTTTCATATGCTGCGCCGCGCGTAATTCGCGGGTGACCGGACCAAAGATCCGTGTACCCACGGGTTCCTTGTTGGCGTTGACCAGCACGGCTGCATTCCGGTCAAACCGGATGACCGAGCCGTCGCGGCGAATAATGTCTTTGGCCGTGCGCACCACAACGGCTTTCATAACCGCGCCTTTTTTAACCCGGCCCCGGGGCGCCGCTTCCTTCACGGACACAACGATAATATCGCCGACACCGGCATATTTGCGTTTTGCGCCGCCCAGGACCTTGATGCACTGCACCCGCTTGGCACCTGAATTGTCCGCCACATCCAACACTGTCTGCATCTGGATCATCGCGATCCTCCTTCAAGGGCCTGGGCCCTTCTTCATTTCATCTCGAATACCCGGTACCGCCGTCAACAGCCGACCCGAATACGTCTTTAATTCGTTTTTATCCCTTGGACCCGGCGCCGATCACTTCCCAGCGCTTGAGCTTCGACTTTGGGGCACATTCTTGAATGCGTACCAGGTCGCCGGGCTTGTACTCGTTTGCCTCATCATGGGCATGGTAACGCTTGGACCGACGCACGGTTTTTTTCAGTAGCGGGTGCGTGAAAACACGATCTATCCGGACAACGACGGTTTTCTCGCCCTTGTCGCTGACTACCGGTCCCTGCAAAATTCGCTTTGGCATACTCTTGTTCCTCTCAGACCCGGCGGGTCGCTACAGCATCGCTGCTCAAGCGTCCGCGCTGACCCGCTCCGTCAAAATGGTTTTGATCCGCGCGATATCCTTGCGAACCATGGCAATCCGGTCGGTTTTCTCCAGCTGGCCCGTGGCCCCCTGAAACCGCAGATTGAACTGCTCTTTTTTTAGCTGAAGAAGTTTGTCTTTCAGCTCGTCAATGGACAGGTCCCGTACTTCTGACGCTTTCATTGATCGCTCCTATTCGCCGATGCGGCGCACGATGCGCGTCTTGATGGGCAGTTTTGCGGCGCCCAATTCCAGAGCTTCGCGCGCCACGTCTTCCGGCACGCCATCAATCTCAAACATAATCCGACCGGGCTTCACCCGCGCCGCCCAATATTCCGGCGAGCCTTTGCCTTTACCCATCCGGACTTCGGTTGGTTTCTTCGATACCGGTACATCGGGGAAGATGCGGATCCAGACCCGCCCAGCCCGTTTCATGGCCCGTGTAATCGCCCGGCGTGTCGCCTCGATCTGACGCGAGGTAATCCGCTCCGGCTCCAAAGCCTTCAGGCCATGGCTCCCGAAATTCAGATCGGTGCCGCCTTTGGCGTTCCCCTTGATCCGGCCTTTATGCTGTTTGCGGAACTTTGTCCGTTTTGGCTGCAGCATTTTCTATTCTCCAGTTTCCAACCGCGCCCGATGCGCCGTGGAAGCAATTCCATCACTCTAGGCGGTACCCGGATGGTATCCGCTCAACTCTTTGTTAGCGGCAGAGCGCCGCCTGTATTCTAATTCGGCCGCGGCCCGCGACGTTCACCGCCGCCAACCGATCCGGTTTGCGCTTCGATGATCCGGCGTTCCTGCGCCATGGGATCATGTTCCATGATCTCGCCTTTGAAGATCCAGACCTTGCAGCCGATTGCGCCATAGGTCGTGCGCGCCGTCGCCGTACCATAGTCGATGTCCGCGCGCAGCGTGTGAAGCGGCACCCGCCCTTCGCGGTACCATTCCATCCGCGCAATTTCCGCGCCGCCAAGGCGACCCGATACATTACAGCGAATGCCCAACGCACCCATACGCTGCGCCGTCTGCATGGCGCGTTTCATGGCCCGGCGGAACGCAACCCGGCGCTCCAGCTGCTGCGCGATATTGTCGGCAACCAACGTCGCGTCGATTTCCGGCTTCCGGATTTCAACGATGTTCAGAAACGTCTCGGACGATGAAATCTTGCTCAGCTCCAGACGCAGCTTCTCAATGTCCGCGCCTTTTTTTCCGATCACAACGCCAGGGCGCGCCGTGTAAATCGTCACTCGGCATTTCTTGTGGGGACGCTCAATAATGATGCGCGAGATACCGGCGGCTTTAAGCTTTTTCTCAAGAAAAGCACGAATGGCCAAGTCTTCATGGAGAAGATCGCCATAGACCCCTTTATCCGCGTACCACCGTGAATCCCACGTGCGGTTAACACCAAGGCGCAAACCAATCGGGTTTACTTTCTGACCCATCAGGCGGCCTCCTCAACTTCTTTGACAACAATCGTCAGTTCGGCAAACGGCTTCAAAATTTTGCCAACCCGGCCACGCGCGCGCGGACGAAACCGTTTCATCACCATGTTCTTGCCCACAAACGCCTGATCAACAACAAGCGCGTCGATATCGAGGTCATGATTATTTTCGGCGTTGGCAATGGCGCTTTCGAGCACTTTTTTAACGTCACCCGAAATCCGCTTGCGTGAGAATTCGAGGTCAGCCAACGCCTTATCAACCTTCTTGCCACGGATCATTTGCGCCACCAAATTCAGTTTCTGGGGCGAAATCCGTACCATGCGCGCTTTCGCCATGGCCTGATTGTCGGCAACACGCCGTGGGTTTTTCTGCTTACCCATGGTGCTACTTCCTCTTCGCTTTTTTATCCGCACCGTGACCGTAATAAGTCCGGGTCGGCGAAAATTCACCAAGCTTGTGGCCAACCATATCTTCGGTCACATGAACCGGGACAAACTTCTGACCATTGTAAACATTGAAGGTCAGGCCAACGAATTGCGGCAGAATAGTCGAACGACGGGACCAGGTCTTAATCCCCCCTTTATGACCACCCCCTTGCGCAGCATCCGCCTTGGTCAGCAGATACCGGTCCACAAATGGGCCTTTCCAAACAGAACGTGACATAGCGTACTCTCCAATCGCGCCTTACTTCTTGCGTGCGTGACGCGAGCGAATAATGAATTTATCGGTTTGCTTATTCTTGCGGGTGCGCGCGCCCTTGGTGGGTTTACCCCAGGGGCTGACTGGGTGACGACCACCGGAGGTCCGACCCTCACCACCACCATGCGGGTGATCAACCGGGTTCATCACAACACCGCGTACGGATGGTCGCTTGCCAAGGTGGCGGTTACGACCGGCCTTGCCCAAATTCTGGTTCATGTGATCAGCGTTTGAGACAGCACCAATTGTTGCCATGCAGGCACCGGGGATCAGGCGGACTTCACCGGACTGCAACCGAACCTGTGCCATATTGCCGTCACGGCCTACCAGCTGCGCGTAGGTACCCGCCGAACGCGCAATCTGCGCACCCTTCTCTGGCTTCATTTCGATATTGTGGATGATCGTCCCCACAGGGATGTTCTTCAGGGGCATGGCATTGCCCGGCTTCACGTCAACCTTGTCACCAGCAATCACGCGGTCCCCAACCGCCAGACGCTGGGGTGCGATGATGTAGGAAAGCTCGCCATCAAGATATTTCACCAGCGCGATAAAGGCCGTGCGGTTCGGATCATATTCCAGCCGCTCTACCTTGGCCTCAACGCCGAATTTCCGTCGCTTGAAGTCAACCTTCCGATAGGTCTTCTTCGCGCCGCCACCCCGCCGCCGCATGGTGATGCGCCCGGTATTGTTGCGACCGGCCTTGGATTGCAGGCCCTCGGTCAGCGTTTTTTCTGGCTTTCCGCTCCACAATTCGCTGCGATCAACCAGCACAAGCTGGCGCCGCGACGGCGAGGTGGGGTTGAATTTCTTTAAGGCCATAATCTTATTCCGTATCCGGCGTTATTCTTGTGTGCGCTCGCCACCAAAGCGTGGCGGTCAGCAAAGCCTCGTCCTAGAGTCCCGTTGAGACGTCGATTGAATGACCGTCCGCAAGGGTGACGATCGCTTTTTTAACGGTAGAACGCGTATACCGGTTGCCCCGGAACATTTTGCGCTTGCCCTTCACCCGCAATGTGTTCACCGCCTTGACCTTCACATTGAACAGACCTTCCACAGCAGCGGAGATATCTGTCTTTGTCGCGTCCAAAGGTACGCGAAAGACGACCTGGTTATTCTCACCAGCCATTGTCGATTTTTCCGTGATGACCGGCGCCAGTAGCGTGTCATAGAACTTTTCGGTCACGCTCATTTCAGCCTCTCTTCCAGACCGGCAAGCGCAGCTTTGGTCAGGATCAGTTTGTCCCGGCGCAGAATGTCATACACATTGGCACCCATTACCGGCAGGACGTCCACATGCGGAATATTGCGAGCCTGCAACGAAAACGTCTCGCTTACCTCCGCATCAACGATCAGCGCATTGGCAACACCCATGGTGGCGAACGCCTTCGACAGCGCCGATGTCTTTCCGCCGCCCACAGCCGTGTCGTCGACGATCATGAGGTCACCCGCATGCTGTTTTGCAGACAGCGCATGGCGCAGCGCCAGGCGACGAACCTTTTTTGGCAAATCGATGGCATGGCTGCGCGGACGCGGACCATGGGCCTTGCCGCCGCCCACAAAGATTGGCGCCCGGCGATCACCGTGACGCGCACCGCCGCCACCTTTCTGGCGACCAAATTTCTTGCCTGTGCGGCTAACTTCGTTCCGCTCTTGTGCTTTGTGTGTCCCCTGCTGGCGTTTTGCCTGTTGGTACACCACACAGCGGTGCAGAATATCACTGCGCGGCTCAAGACCAAAAATAGTCTCGTCCAGGTCCACAGACCCGGTCGACTTGCCGCTTTCCATGGAGAGAATATCGGCCTTCATGAGGCGTCTCCCTGTGCGTTATCGCTTTCGCGTTCTTTCAAGATTTTGGTAACCAGGTCTTGATCAACCTTGGCACGGGGCGGTTGACCGGCAATCATTTCTTTTGCCTGGGCGACCCACTCTTCCTTTTCGGCCTGCTCGGTCACGCCAAGCTTGTCAAAAAGTGCGGCGCGATCCTCATCAGACAGCGCCACGAGACCTGTGAGCGTGTCGAGACCTTCGGCCTTCAGCTGTTCTTCCGTCTTCGGACCAATGCCGTCGATCAGGACGATCATATCCACAAAATCAGCACGTGCTGCCGGCGCGCCCTCGGCAACCATTTCAGCGTCGGCGCTGCCGGGCTCGGGCGTGTCCATGACCTGCGTCTTGCGTTCCAGCAAAGCGGCCGGAAGCGGCACGTCAGCCGGCATCGGGCGCTTTACCGCATCACGGATCATGACCCAGCCCCCTTTGGACCCGGGTACGGCACCCTTTACCAGAATAAGACCGCGATCTTCATCCGTCCGCACCACGTCCAGATTTTGAGTGGTCCGACGACGCGCACCCATATGGCCGGCCATCTTCTTGCCTTTGAAAACCTTACCTGGATCCTGACACTGACCCGTTGATCCGTGCGAACGGTGAGAGATTGAAACACCGTGCGTCGCACGCAAACCGCCAAAATTGTGACGCTTCATGCCGCCCGCGAAACCTTTACCGATGGAAACACCGGTCACATCAACCTTTTGCCCATCAATAAAGTGCTTGGCGGAAAGCTCTGCGCCAACCTCAACGAGATTGTCAGCGGACACCCGAAACTCCACCAGCTTTGCCTTCGGCTCCACGTTGGCTGCCGCGAACTGACCGCGCATTGCCTTTGTGGTGCGCTTTACTTTGCGCACGCCAGCGCCAAGCTGAACAGCGCTATACCCGTTCTTTTCCTCGGTACGCTGACCAGTTACCTGGCAATTCTCAAGCTGAAGAACGGTTACCGGCACGTGGGTTCCGCTTTCGAGGTACACCCGCGTCATGCCGACTTTCTTCGCTAATAGTCCCGTTCGCATGATCAAAATTCCTTATCGGTCAACCAGACCAGCCCTTAGGCACCCAGTCTGATTTCCACATCCACACCAGCGGACAGATCGAGTTTCATCAGCGCGTCAACCGTCTGCGGCGTCGGCTCGACAATATCGAGCACCCGTTTGTGCGTGCGCATTTCAAATTGCTCACGACTTTTCTTATTCACGTGCGGCGAACGCAACACGGTGTAGCGTTCAATCCGCGTTGGCAGAGGGATCGGCCCCCGAATTTGCGCGCCTGTCCGCTTTGCCGTAGCGACGATTTCCTTTGTGGAAGCGTCGAGAACACGATGGTCAAACGCCTTCAAACGTATGCGAATATTCTGTTGCATTCTCGAAACTGCTTTTCATTGGGCGCCCCGATGGGCACACGGTCTTCACTAAAAAAGAGACGGGCGCTCGTTTGCACGCGCGCCCGCTCAGTCAAAATCGTTACTCGACAATCTTCGCAACGATACCGGCACCCACGGTGCGGCCACCTTCACGAATAGCAAAGCGAAGCTTCTCTTCCATCGCGATGGGCACGATAAGTTCCACATTCACTTCTACATTGTCACCCGGCATGACCATTTCCGTCCCCTCTTTCAGGGTCACAACACCGGTCACGTCGGTGGTCCGGAAGTAGAACTGAGGACGATAGTTGTTGAAGAATGGCGTGTGACGACCACCCTCCTCTTTCGTCAGGATATAGGCCTCAGCCAAAAACTTCGTGTGCGGCGTTACAGACCCTGGCTTACACAGGACCTGACCACGCTCAACCGCTGTCCGCTCAATACCGCGCAGAAGAACACCGACATTGTCACCGGCCTCACCGCGATCAAGCAGCTTACGGAACATCTCAACACCTGTGCAGGTGGTTTTCTGCGTGTCTTTGATGCCGATGATTTCAAGCTCGTCACCAACATTAACCACACCGCGCTCAACACGGCCAGTCACAACGGTACCACGACCGGAAATTGAAAAGACGTCTTCAATCGGCAGCAGGAAGGGCTGGTCAACTGGACGCTCAGGCGTCGGGATGTACGCGTCAACCTGTTCCATCAGGGCCTTGATCGCTTCTTCACCGATTTCAGGTGTTTTGCCTTCCATCGCGGCGAGCGCCGACCCTTTGATGATCGGAATATCGTCACCTGGAAAATCGTAGGAGGACAAGAGCTCGCGAATTTCCATTTCGACAAGTTCGATCAACTCTTCGTCGTCAACCTGGTCAACCTTGTTCATGAAAACGACGATCGCCGGAACACCAACCTGACGGGCGAGCAGAATGTGCTCGCGCGTTTGCGGCATGGGCCCATCGGCGGCATTCACCACGAGGATCGCCCCATCCATCTGCGCAGCGCCGGTAATCATGTTTTTCACATAATCAGCGTGACCTGGGCAGTCCACGTGGGCGTAGTGCCGGGCTTCAGTTTCATATTCAACGTGCGCTGTGGAAATTGTGATACCACGCGCTTTTTCTTCCGGCGCGCCATCAATTTCATCATACGCCTTGAAGTCACCAAAATACTTGGTGATCGCCGCCGTCAGCGTCGTTTTACCATGATCAACATGCCCGATGGTACCAATATTGGCGTGGGGCTTATTACGTTCAAACTTTTCTTTAGCCATCTTACTTTCTCCGTATTCTGACGACTGACAAACAGGTTAGGGGGTAGCGAGCCGGTCGGACTTAGCCGGCCATCCGCGCTTTGACTTCTTCTTCAACCGCCTTGGGGACCAACGCGTAATGATCAAAAAGCATCGTATAGTTGGCCCGGCCCTGGGTGGCAGAGCGCAGATTGTTCACATAGCCAAACATATTGGCCAGCGGCACCATGGCGTGGATCACGTTGGCGTTGCCGCGCATTTCCTGATCCTGAATCTGACCCCGGCGGGAGTTCAGATCACCAATCACTGTGCCGGTGTAGTCCTCCGGCGTGACAACCTCAACCTTCATAACCGGCTCAAGCAGCGAAAGACCAAGCTCACCCTTGTTTTCACGAAGAGCACCGCGCGCCGCGATTTCAAACGCCAGCACCGAGGAGTCCACATCGTGGAAAGCACCATCATAAAGCTCGATCTTGAAATCAAGGATCGGGAAGCCAAGCAGCAAACCGGCATTCCGAATTGAGTCGATGCCTTTTTCCACGCCGGGGATATATTCGCGAGGAATAGACCCACCAACAATTTTACTTTCAAACTCGTACCCTTCACCCGGCTCCTGCGGAATGACACGGAACTTCACGCGTGCAAACTGACCCGACCCACCGGACTGTTTTTTATGGGTGTAGTCGATGTCGGCAGCTTTGGTAATTTTCTCGCGATAGGCGACCTGCGGCGCACCAATATTCGCCTCAACCTTGAACTCACGCTTCATACGATCAACAAGGATATCTAGGTGAAGCTCACCCATTCCCTTAATGATCGTCTGCCCTGACTCTTCGTCGGAGGAAACGCGGAAAGAAGGATCCTCAGCAGCGAGACGCTGGAGGGCAACACCCATCTTTTCCTGGTCGGCCTTGGTCTTTGGCTCAACCGCGAGCTCGATAACCGGATCAGGGAATTCCATCCGCTCAAGGATCACAGGCTTGGTCGGATCGCAAAGCGTATCACCGGTCGTCGTATCTTTGAGACCAGCAATTGCAACAATGTCACCGGCGCGCGCCTCTTTAATGTCCTCGCGATCATCGGAGTGCATCATATACATTCTGCCGACGCGCTCTTTCTTGCCCTTCACCGTGTTCAGGACCGAAGAGCCCTGCTCCATGATACCGGAATAAAGCCGGCAGAAGGTCAGTGAGCCCACAAATGGATCGTTCATGATTTTGAAGGCGAGCATGGACAACGGCTCATCATCGGACGATGGGCGCGTCAGCTCTTCTTCACTGTCAGGATGAATACCCTTGATCGACGGCACCTCAACCGGGCTTGGCAGAAAGTCCACAACCGCGTCCAACATCGGCTGAACACCCTTGTTCTTGAACGCCGAGCCACACAAAACCGGGTGGAATTCAACCTCGCACGTGCCCTTCCGGATCAGCCTCTTGAGCGTCTGCGTATCGGGCTCGTTGCCTTCAAGATAGGCCTCCATGGCCTCCTCGTCGAGCTCGACCACCGCCTCAATCATTTTCTCGCGATACTCGGCCGCCTTGTCGGCCAGATCAGCCGGAATCTCTTCCTCGCGGAAGGACGCACCAAGGTCTTCACCGTCCCAGATCACCGCCTTCATTTTTAGAAGATCGATAATCCCGGCAAACTCGTTTTCTGCACCGATTGGCAGCTGCAGGATCACGGTCTTGCACGCCAGACGGTCATGGATCGTGTCTACAGAATTATAAAAGTCCGCACCCAGCTTATCCATCTTGTTGATAAAGAACATGCGCGGGACATTGTATTTATCACCCTGGCGCCAGACCGTTTCGGTTTGCGGCTCCACACCAGCATTGGCGTCAAGCAGCGCAACCGCCCCGTCAAGCACACGCAATGACCGCTCCACCTCAATGGTGAAATCCACGTGGCCAGGCGTATCGATGATGTTTAGCCGGTGATCGTTCCAAAAACAGGTTGTAGCAGCGGACGTAATTGTAATGCCGCGCTCTTGCTCCTGCTCCATCCAGTCCATGGTGGCTGCGCCGTCATGGACTTCGCCGATTTTGTGGCTTTTGCCCGTATAATACAGCACCCGCTCAGTTGTGGTCGTCTTGCCCGCATCGATGTGGGCCATGATACCAAAATTGCGGTAATCTTCGATCTTGTGAGTGCGCGCCATGATGACGTCCCTTACTTGAAGTTCCTGTGGTAACGCCCGTTACCAGCGATAATGTGAGAACGCACGGTTGGCTTCGGCCATTTTATGCGTGTCTTCGCGTTTCTTGACGGCCGCGCCCCGGTTTTGGGCTGCGTCCATAATTTCATTCGACAGCCGATCAACCATCGTCGTCTCGTTGCGTCCGCGCGCGGCATTGATGATCCAGCGCATGGCAAGGGCCACCTTTCGGTCGGGGCGGACCTCCACTGGAACCTGATAGGTGGCACCACCAACCCGGCGCGAGCGCACCTCGATTGCAGGCGTCACATTTTCCAGCGCCTCGCGGAACAACTCCAGCGGCGGGCGCTTCACGCGGCCTTCAACGCGGTCAAACGCGCCATAGACGATTTTCTCGGCGGCGGATTTTTTTCCATCCAACATGAGATAATTCATGAACTTCGAAACCTGCTTGTCGCCGAACTTTGGGTCCGGATGAACAGCTCGTTTCTCAGCGCGGTGACGACGTGACATAGTCTTTTTCCTACATGGGCCGCCCCCGTCGGTGCGGCACGCTCATGATCCCGTTTTATTTAGGCCGCTTGGCACCGTACTTCGAACGACGCTGTTTCCGGTCTTTGACGCCTTGCGTATCAAGGACACCGCGCAGCACATGATACCGAACACCGGGAAGGTCTTTCACCCGTCCGCCGCGGATTAGCACAACCGAGTGCTCCTGAAGGTTGTGGCCCTCACCCGGGATGTAACCGATCACCTCAAACCCGTTGGTCAGACGGATCTTTGCAACTTTCCGCAGAGCCGAATTCGGCTTCTTTGGCGTCGTTGTGTAAACGCGCGTGCACACGCCGCGCCTTTGCGGGTTCCCTTCTAGCGCCGGCACCTTGTTGATCTTCCGCTTCGGTTTGCGCGGCTTACGGATCAATTGTTGAATCGTTGGCATCGTCTTTTAATCCTTTTGGGAGACCCTTGGCCTCTCCGCCTTCTATGTGCGCGCCGGCAGGGCTTGCACGTCGCCAAAATCGACCTCAAAAACTGCAGGCCCAATGGCTGTCTGTCGTCTCAGAAAGATAAACGGACAAAATAAGCGGTATCCCCAAACCGGAATGCCGCTCAAACTATGGTATTCTCAAAACTGTTTGCTTGGCTTGGTCGCGTCTCACATGGCGTGACAGCCGACCTCCAGCGCTGGCGGAACCTAGTGGAGCCCATTTTCCCGGTCAAGGGAGAATTGCCGGTTTTTTACGCTTTTTTATCAGCGAACAAACGCTGCCATGACGCGCTGCTCTGGCCTTTGCGCGAGCACCCTGATACTCGGCTTTATCCGACGCTGAGGAAAGCATTTTTTACCAGTGCGTAAGGACACACAATCGTCATCGACAGGTGGCGAGAATTGCATCTGACGAAGGGGTAATAAGACACCAATGACGAAATTTCACTTCATCTCCGGCATGCCGCGGTCAGGCTCCACCCTGCTGGCGGCGATCCTACGCCAAAATCCCAGATTTCATGCCGGCATGTCGAGCCCCGTCGCCTCGCTGTTCGAAGGCATCCTCTCGCAAGTGGCCGCAGGGTCAGAGCTTTCCAGCATGGTCAACGATGACCAGCGCGCGGCAATCCTAAAAGGGCTTTTCGAAAGCTATTATAAAGACCGCGATAATGCCGTCATCTTTGATACCAACCGTGCCTGGACCGCTAATCTGCCCGCGCTCATGCGGCTCTTCCCAGAGTCCAAGCTGATCTGCACCGTGCGCGATGTAAATTGGGTGATGGACAGTATGGAGCGGCAATATCGGTCCAACGCCTTTGAACATACGCGGCTTTTCAACAATCCCGGGGAACGCGCCACGGTTTACACCCGGGTTGAGGCCCTCGCCGGATCGAATCGCCTCGTTGGCTTTGCGTGGCAGGCCCTGCGAGAGGCATGCTGGAGTGACCATGCCGAACGGCTGGTCATGGTGGATTACGATATCTTAACGGCCCGGCCGGCCGACGTAATCAATCTTCTCTATGAATTTATTGGCGAAGAAAAATATGATCATGATTTTGAAAATGTGATTTATGACGCGCCGGAGTTTGATACCCAGCTTGGCCTGAAAGACCTGCATACGGTCAAACCCAAAGTCGAACCGCAAAAACGCCGAACCGTCCTGCCCCCGGACCTGTTCGAGAAATTCGCGGGCATGGCCTTTTGGCGCGACCTGAAGGACAGCAAGGCCTTCCGGATCACCTCCCAACCTGCTGCCCCCCAGGACAAGGCCGTGAATTAGACTTCGAGATTGCGGTGTTCCCATCCGCTGCAAAAATCAAAAGTCTCGACCCTGCGAGATACCGCAAGCCGCCCCCTAGAATCTGGATTTTTACCGAAATTGATCACGGTGCGGATTTTGCGCAGCAAGCTGGTGTTTCAAACCACCAGCCCTCAGGTTTCTTTCTCAACCTGAGAATATTCAAGCTCCACCGGCGTGGCCCGCCCAAAGATTGACACGGCAACTTTCAGACGGCCGGTTTCTTCGTCAATGCCTTCCACAAGACCAGAGAACGACGCGAACGGGCCGTCGATAACCTTGACGCTTTCGCCGATATCGAAATCGATAGTCGGGCGCGGGTTTTCCACCCCTTCCTCAATCACACCGCGGATACGGTCCACTTCTTTTTGAGGCACCGGCATAGGCTTGGTACCGCTGCCCAAAAAGCCGGTGACCTTGGGGGTGCCTTTGATCAAGTGAAAGGCCTCATCAGTCATCTGCATTTTCACCAATACATAACCCGGGAAAAAGCGCCGCTCGGTATTTACCTTCCGCCCACGGCGGACCTCCACAACGTCTTCAGTTGGTACAAAGACTTCCTCGATATGGTCCTCAAGACCTTTATCTTCTGCGCCTTGCAGAATTGCCTCAGCGACCTTCTTTTCGAAGTTCGAATAAGCGTGAACGATGTACCATTGGTGAGCCATGGGATTGGTCCCTGAATAGAGTGTTGCGGCAGGCTGTTTTAAATGACAACGCCGGTGGGTTAGTTACCGCCTGTGCAGTTGATCGGCAGAAGATTGCAGATGCCAAAACGCAGCGACTGATCAACCACAAAGAAGAAAACGACCATCACCAGCACCATAATCAGGACCATGATGGTTGAGATCAGGGTTTCGTTACGCGAGGTCCAGGTGATCTTCGATCCCTCGGCACGCACCTGCTGAATGAAGTCAAACGGGTTTGTGCCCTGTTGTTTGCGGCCTGTTTCTTCGGCGCGACCTTCAATGACCGGCGCTGCGGCGTCACTGCGCGTATCGCTCCGGCCGGCGCCGGCGTCACCGCCGCCAGCGGCTTTCCCACCGGCGGTTTCTGAGGGCTTGGCGCTGGCTTTTTTGCCCTTTGCATTCTTACGGGCTTTGGGCTGATTTTTCTTCATGACCGCTTGCTTCGTTGGTGCGCGATGCACGGACTTCAAGGTAAGAACCGGGCGGCCCTTCAAGGGTGAAGGAGTGAAGAGGCCGACAAATTCCGTGGGGATAGACGTTAAGTAGCCGCTTTCTGCTCGCCGTCAAGGCCCGCTCTGGTCTGCGGTACTCTTTTCATGATTATGCGTGGTCCGGCTTTGCGATCATGGCCTCAACCCAGGCAGGCACAATTGTCGTCGCGTCGCCATAAAGCCCGGCGGTAAAAAGCGCCGCGTTGGCCGAGGGTTCAAGACAAAGCTCCAATGTTGGCGTGCCACGCGAGGCCGCCTCCGCCACCAGACCCGCCGCCGGATACACCGTGCCGGATGTGCCAATGGAGACAAACAGTGTTGCCGATGCCATGGCCGTGTCAATATCGCCGAGCCCGCGTGGTGTTTCGCCAAACCACACCACATCGGGGCGCAGACCACCGGGCGTTCCGCACCGCGGGCAGTCTGTTTCGACCGATAAAGGGCCTTCAGCGGTCGTTCGGGCGCCGCAATGGACACACAGATTGCGTGTCAGCGTACCATGCATTGGGATTATGGTCTCGCTACCCGCATCACGGTGCAGGCTGTCAACATTCTGTGTAATGAGGATAAAGGATCCGCCGCGAGCGTTTATGCCCTTTTCCAGTTCAGCCAGCGCCAGATGTGCCGCATTGGGCTTTGCCGCTGCCGCTGCTGCCCGGCGCAGATTGTAGAAGGCATGCACATGGGCGGGGTCGTGCGCAAAAGCCTCCGGTGTCGCCACTTGATGAAAATCAAACTGGTCCCATAGGGCATCGTCAATGCCCGGTCCGCGAAAGGGCGTCAGGCCAGACTCGGCTGAGATGCCAGCCCCGGTAAGGACGACGATCTTGGCATTAAGACCCGGAACGCAAGCGGGCAGAAGCGCCGAGACGTCAGCGGGACGTTTATTTTGCGTCAAGTTTCACGAACGTGGCGGCGTAAAGCTCATCCCCGTCAAAAAGCTCAGCAGGCGGGTTCATGCCCTCAATAACTTTGAACGCGCGCGCCGTGATCGGGCCTTCCATCATATAGCCCTTCTCACCCATGCGACCGCGATGATATTCGAGGGCAGCCGCCGTAAATTCTTTGGCGACAATGGTGATACGATCAGGTTCGTTAGCCATGGGAAATCCTGTGTTGAAGCGTGTGCTTGCGGGGATAGAGCGGAAATTAGCTATGGCATTATTGGATATGCGTGTAAATTGGAGAAAACCGTCTAGCGGTAAGAGAGCGACACACCCATGAAAACCCGATTTGTTCTCTCCATTGATGGCGGCGGCGTCCGCGGGCTGGTGGCTGCCGTTTTCCTCGATGTGCTCGAAGGCGAGGTCCGCAAAGCTGGCTATCAAGGCCCGCTCAGCGACTGCTTCGATGTGATCGCGGGCACCTCAACGGGCGCAATCATTGCTGCGGGACTTGCCGCTCCGGCGCGCGACACCGATGGTGCGGCGCGCGGTGAAAGGACTGGCGGCGCAAGCGGCGCTGGGACCATCGCCAAGACCACGCGCACCCGCCCGCTTTTGTCGCCGAGCCAGCTGCGGGATCTTTATCGGCGCAAATCGCGGCGCATTTTCCCAGCTCGGGCGCTGCCTTTTATCCCGGTGCTTGGCGCCGTCCGTCAGCTGTTCGGGCCCCTCTATTCGCCCAAGCCACTGGCCCGGATTCTTGATGACATGTTTGAGGATCGCGACTTCATTAACCCGCGTCGCAATCTTCTTATCACCGCCTATTCGCTTGATCCGCGTGATGTTGTGTTCTTTCGCGGCGGGCCACACACGCCGCCCGGTGATCCGCTCTGCACGGGCACGATCCGGCTTGCCGATGCGGTACTGGGCGCCGCGTCTGCCCCCACTTTTTTTCCGCCTCACGTGGTGATCAATCGGCGCACCGGGCGACGGCGGACCATGATCGATGGCGCGGTTTTCATCAATGATCCTGCGGTCGCGGGATTCGCCGAGGCCCTGCGGTTGTTCCCCGATGATGATGTGCGCGTCGTTTCCATAGGGACGGGCCGGATTGTGGAGCCCATCAGCTTTGAGACGGCGCGGCGCTGGGGCTTTTTTGGCTGGATCAATCCCGGTGGGCGAATCAGAACCCCCCTCCTCTCGACGATCTTCGATGGGCAGGCGCGGGCCGTCCACAGCCATATGACCAAATTGTTGGGTGATCGGTATCAACGCTTTGATTACGACCTGGCACGCGGGTACGGCGCCCCGGTGATTGATGATTCGTCCCCGGCAAATATTCGCGCGCTAGAGACTGGTGCGCTAAAAATGGCCGAAGACATGCGCCCTCAATTGGCAAGTCTTGGCCGCCTGTTGGCCGAGAACCGGGCCCGGCGCGATGCCCAGCAAGCCCCGCCCCCCGCCTAGACCATCATGATCCCTTTGAAACCCTTATCTATTTTCAGGGTATCGCGGCCAGCCCAAAATTATCTTCAAAAAAATAGCAATGTCCCCCATTTCGAGGACACGACAAAGAGTGAAAATCTGCTATTTCCATTTGTGTTGGTGAGCGTTGCGCGTTTTTTGCCCTGAGACCGCGCACCTTCGCCCCGAGGCGACAACCAACACCTGACGGCTGATATACCCTTCTCAGCCGACGGAAAGAGGGGGAGAGCCTGGGGGGGTACTCCTCTTATTCAAAAAGGCCGCGATACTTTGCCCTGAGTATCGCGGCTTTTTTATTGGTCACAAGGAAAGCCGGTGAGCGTCTGCTCGATAATCAAAGGCGATAGCGAACCTGATCGATCCAGAAGCGCTCGAGGCGCTGCAAAGCCGTATTTGTATCCGTCATCCGGTCAAGAGAAATACCGCCCACGGCTTCCACGCTTTCCAGCTGACGCAGGAACAAACCGGAGAGTTTCTCGCGAATTTCATGGCCCAGCGGGGTCAGGGACACCCGCTTGGAGCGGCGGTCCGTGCTTGAACGCTGGTCCTGGATATAGCCTTTTTCCACAAGTTGTTTGAGGTTGTAGGAGACGTTCGAGCCCAGATAATGCCCACGCGAGCGCAACTCACCGGGCGTCAGAACAGCGTCACCAATGTTATAAAGGAGCAGCGCCTGCACCGAATTGATATCATCGCAGTCGAGCCGCTCAAGCTCATCCTTGATCACGTCCAGGAGTTGGCGGTGTAACCGCTCCACCAGATGCAAAAGCTGCAGATAGCTTTCCTGCATGGCTTCCGGGTCCGCAGCCTTGATGGTCACTTCACCCTGACCGATCACATCGCTCATGCCAGCGGATGACTGCGGCTCTCCGATCATGGGGGATTTGGCGACGGCGTTCTGATAAGCGCTCATGGGCAATGACCTCGTTACTCAAACTATGATCAGAAGGCTAATGGAAACCTCTAAAATCCGTGTTAAGCACTTTTCTTCAATTTGAAGACAAATTCTAACGGGTCCGGAGAGAATTTTGATAGGCTCTGTATCAGAATGATCAGACCATTTTCTTTTGCCCACTGAAAAAGATGATTTATGGTTCACGATGATACAAATCGATCGCCCGGGGCCTTTCCCGCCGTGCGCATGCGCCGTTTGCGGCGCCATGGCTGGTCCCGCGCACTCGTGCGCGAAACACGATTGGGTGTCGAAGATTTAATACAGGCCATAATCCTCAAAGACGGTCAGGGCGTCCGTGAGCCGGTGTCTTCCCTGCCCGGCGTATTCCGCCTGTCCCCGGATGAAGCGGTCAAGGAAGCGGCCATCGCCCACGATCTTGGCATCCCGGTTCTGGCGCTCTTTGCGTTTACGGGCCCCGAGAACCGTTCCGCCGATGCGGCCGAGGCCCTTAACCCTGACAATCTCATGTGTCGCACGGCCCAGGCCATAAAGGCCGCCGTTCCTGGCATTGGCCTCATGGCTGATGTGGCCCTCGATCCCTATACGGACCATGGTCACGATGGCATCCTGCTTGATGGCGATATCCACAATGACATCACAAGCGAGATCCTTGTCCGCCAAAGCCTGTTACAGGCCGAGGCGGGGTTTGATATTATCGCCCCGTCAGACATGATGGATGGCCGCATCGGGGCGATCCGTAAAGCGTTGGAAGAGGCTGGTATGATCAATACACAGATCATGTCATATGCGGCAAAATATGCATCAGCTTTTTACGGACCCTATCGCGACGCCATCGGCTCCACCGGGGTGTTGAAAGGCGACAAACGCACCTACCAGATGGACCCCGGCAACAGCGATGAGGCCCTGCAAGAGGTTGCCCTCGATCTTGCCGAAGGCGCCGACATGGTCATGGTCAAGCCCGGCATGCCCTATCTCGATATCGTTCGCAGAGTGAAAGATGAATTCCAGCGTCCAACTTTCGTCTTTCAGGTGTCAGGGGAATATGCGGCCCTTGTGGCTGCAGGACAAAATGGCTGGATCGATTTCGATAACGCGATGATGGAAGCCCTCGCCAGCTTCAAACGCGCCGGCGCCGATGGGATTATCAGTTATTATGCGCGCGAAGCCGCACAGCACCTGACCACCCCGTAGTAGAAAATTACAGCGCGTTCACAAAAAATGTGATCGCCGATGGTTCCCATCCATCGACCTGGGTTCGAAAGCGCGGACCCTAAAAAATCTAGACTGCGTTTTTGATCCAACAAAAAGGGTACGCAGTCTAGAGGTGTACGGATAGAGACGTTCGAACCGCCCGGGTGAAGACCGAGGGTGAAGACCCAGGCGGCATTTGTCCATACGCAGTACGTGGCCGCAAAACCGGATCTGCGCTGCGCCTGCCCGGAATATACGAACTTTGTTTATCTGCGATCGTCCCTGACTTGATCCACGGTCGTCTTCAACACGCTCTGAAGGTACTGGACGTCTATCTATCAAAAAAAACCCTGGCGCCAGGGCACCAGGGTTCAGATGATCCGTTAGCGATGGGTTCCCTAGAATATAAAGTCCGACGCGTCGAGGTCAGCCATATTGACGCCGGTCAGCGTAATTGTGTTGCCTCCATCTGTGATCACCGTATCCGCCCCAACCATGCTTAGGTGGTTGGCCTGAAGATCAGCGAAGGTTGTGATGCCGGACACGAGAGATAAATCGATTTTCTCCGCGGCATTAAGCGCTTCAAAATCGGTAATCACATCCGTACCAAAACCGTTTCCAAAAACGAAGATATCCGCATTGCCGCCGCCGGTGAGCATGTCGTTACCGTTACCGCCGTCGAGAACATCGAAGCCGACACCGCCGCTGATATCATCATTTTGACCATTGCCGCGCAGCGTATCGTTGCCCGCATCGCCGGTTAATGTATCGTTGCCAAAGGAACCAAGAACAAGATCGTTCCCGCCATTACCATTGACGATATCATCGCCAAGGTCACCGCTGACCGTGTCATTGCCAAGGTCACCATTCAGGGTGTCGTTGCCAGCACCACCGGACAGCATGTCGCTGTCTTGCCCGCCATTCAGACGGTCAACGCCGTTGCCGCCATTCAGGACGTCACTACCGCTGCCACCATTTAGCAAGTCGGCATTGTCACCGCCATTGAGCGTGTCGTCACCGGCACCACCATTGACGGTGTCAAAACCATTCTCCCCACTGACGAAGTCGTTACCGTCACCGCCATCAAGGGTATCATTCTGACCGCCGCCAACAACCGTGTCGTTACCGTCACCGCCCAACAGCGAGTCATTGCCGAACGAACCAACAACCACATCATTGCCGGCGCCGCCATCAACGGTGTCATCACCGAGATCACCGCCAAGCTCGTCATTGTCATCGCCGCCGTTCAATTCATCATTATCAGCACCACCGCGCAGCGTATCCATACCTTCGCTGCCAATGAGTGTGTCCTCACCGGCAAAAGTTCGTATACGGTCATTACCGATTCCACCATTCCCGAGATCGTTTCCGCCTCCGGCTTCGATCGTATCATTGCCACCGAAACCGTTGATGGTGTCGTTCCCGGCGCCGCCGACAATCGTGTCATCACCGCCAGCACCCTTGATGGAATCATTGCCGAAGCCACCTTCAATGCGGTCATTACCAGTGGCATCTCCAGTA
Organism: Pseudomonadota bacterium; assembly: GCA_039819545.1. Classification (GTDB taxonomy): domain Bacteria; phylum Pseudomonadota; class Alphaproteobacteria; order Caulobacterales; family Parvularculaceae; genus CALLPQ01. The sequence goes on from JBCBRS010000013.1 coordinate 82,997, forward strand.
GTGATTTCAGTTGACGCGAAAATGCTGTCATTGCCGGCGCCGCCACGCAGGGTATCCGAACCAGCGCCGCCACTTATATCATCGTTTCCGGCACCACCATTGACCGTGTCATTGCCGTCGTCGCCATTTATGGTGTCAGTGTTTGCGCCGCCTTCGATGATATCGTTGAAATCGGTACCGATAACGCTTTCAAAGTTGATGGCGGATTCACTGCGGGTCTGGGCAATATTTTCAATTAGCCCTGTGACAAAGGAGAAGCGAAGGGCGTTTTCATTGTTCCGCAAATCCAGCGTGTCGATGCCATCGCCACCATTGATCGTATCGTTAAATCCGGTTCCACCGTCAACAATGTTGAACCGGTCATTCCCAGCACCGAGGTTAATGGATTGAGATCCGCTGCCGGCGGTAACGGTGTCGTTGCCTTCGCCGCCAACGATCGTGTCATCACCGCTGGACGCTTCGATAAAATCGTTGCCAACACCGCCATTGACCAGATCGGCTCCAGAGCCACCGTTGAGCGTATCGTTGCCACCATTCCCAAAGACCTGATCATTCCCTACACCGCCAAGAACAGAGTCATTGCCGTCGTCGCCGCTGACTGTATCATTCCCGGCGCCGCCATCGACGGTATCACTGCCCGTACCAAAGGGAATACCAAACGTTCCAAACGTGCCGCCGGTTAAACGGTCATTGCCGCCGCCGCCGACCAGACTGTCGTCGCCGTCGCCGCCTTCAAAGGTGTTGTTTTCGCTGTCGCCAGTAAAGGTGTCGTTACCGCTGCCACCCTCAATGCCTTCGAAGTTCATGATGATATCGTCAGTGCCAGCGCCGATTGAAGCAGTCCCCGCACTCAAATCAACGGTCACATCTGCGGAAATATTGGTGAAGTCAAGCCGATCAAATCCTGCACCGCCATCAAGAGTATCATTCCCGTTAGTAAAGGGGGTACTGAATTCAAATGTGTCGGTCCCATCGCCAAGGTGGATATCGTCAATACCAAAACCCTCAATAACCCGGTCATTGCCGCCACCGGCGTCCACAGTGTCATTGCCAAGACCGTCGCGGATCAAATCGTTCTCTGAACCGCCGACAATACTGTCATTACCAGCGCCACCATCAAGGGTTGATCGACCATTACCACCGAGAATTGTATCGTTGCCATTGCCTGTGGAAATCGTATCTTCGCCGCCGATGCCTTTGATAAAATCATTGCCGGCGCCAGTCGTTATTGTGTCGTCACCACCGAAGACGGCACTAATAACATCCGAAGTTGAGCCGCCAAAAACCGAGGCATCAACATTCAGATCCGTTATAGAAAAATTACTAAATCCATCATCATCATCAAGATCAACTCCAATACTCGTAACGGTTCCACCTACAATTGTGGTACCGCTAAAACTAAAACCTGACCCAATAAGATTGATGTCGTGCCCACCGGACGTGATGTACGAATAAAAAGTCCCACTAAAGGTGTTTCCGTCCACATTGGCGAAATTATATTCAGCAGCAAAAAGTCCGAAATTGACATCTTCAGTGCCTGTTAAAGCAGGTGCATTAAGTGTAGCCATGGTGTTTGTCTCCCAACAAAAAGGTTACGGCACGGAATGCACAAAGCATTCGTGCCAAGATCAATGGTGCTCTCTCCCCCCCTTCTGACCTGACTGCTTTCAGAGCTCCAGGCACACCCGGGGTAATCACTTGATTGCGCCCGCAACCAAGCGTCGATAAAGGACGACAATCCTTTTCGTCGTGACAGATCCCGTTGACCTGCGTTTTTTATTAGAGTTCTTGTGAGGGTCAGGCTCTCCCCGCCAGTTACCCCTTAAACTCTCCTCTACGTGACGGATCACGTCCCAGCATTTAAGTAGCAAACGGAAAGTTTCTTTTCAATCATCAGACCTCCCCCCAATTGGGGGAGAAGCTGTCCTAAATTTCCGGGACAGCGAAACATCACCAGAAAATCGGGGAAATTTAGGAGATGATTTTCACCTTAACGGTGTTTTGCCAAAAACTCATTCACCGTCAGTTCCACAGGACGCGTGCGCCCATCGCGGTAGAACCGCTTGGCGAAGAGAAGCCGGTGCGGCGCCACGAATGGCCGCAACTGGCGCAGAACATAGCGATTGATCTGATTACTGTCAGCGCCCCACGCATTGATGATGAAACAATCACCTGAGCGGCTATCGGCGGAGTTAATCTCACCGCGATTGGCCATCCAGGTTTCGGCTTTTTCCTGGGTCGTCAACGCCCAGCCCACAAAGCCCACCACCTGCTCACCATCTAGCGCAAAGAAATAATGTTTGCGGTTAACCTGCCCCGTGAGAATACGCGACCAAAGACCAAAAGGCTGCGCGGCGAAGCTTGGCTTGGTCATCATATAGCTAACCGCCCGGCCAAGCGCGGCATACGCGTTTGGATCTTGAGAAATCCGCAACCGCGCCTCAAGATCGCGTTGCCCCCGGACTGGCGGACCCGACGATGGGGGTCGATGATCATCCGCAGTTTCTTGCGTCATGTGCTTCTCCCGTCAGCGCGACCCACGGCGCAGGCCGATAGCCCGCAAACCGAACAGTTAATCGGCAACCCTGTCAATAATGGGAAGAGCGCCCGGTGTTCCGGCGCAGGAATACACCCGCTCAAAAACCGTGCGGCCATAAGAGTCCCCGATGGCTGATACTATAGACGAAAAGACTTGAAGCTTTCTCCTCAGGATAAAATCCGCAAATAAATGACCGCAGAGGTTTGCCCCTTTCTAATTGACATTTTTTTTGGACGTGGAAGCTTTCGAATGTACCTCTAACTGCATAATTCGCGAAGATTTCCAATCGGCCCGCCAAAAAAACACAGTGTCACCTGTTGGTACAAAACCGGCTCTCATTCATAAAAACCGCAAGCAACCGTTCTTTCGCCGATAGCGAAGATGCAATTTGGTCAGGTTTTCCATCAAAACGGTTCTTACCAAAAATCCAAACAGCGAATGGTTGTGATTACCGACAGTTTTCAAATTGCTCGTTGTTGGAAGGGTTGTGCCACTGCGCAATTGCGTTAACGTAATTTTTGGGTCTACTCGCTCTGATGACACTTCCTGTGCAGGCTGGATAGGTTTATTGCTTACTTGTAAATACGATCACATCATAAAGGTAATTTTGATTACCTAAGTTATGGGTAAGCTTGTATTTTGAAAGCAAAAAAATGAATTCCAAAAAAATTACCTTTGGATTTTTTCTGGTAGCATCATTGATAGGGTGCGGAGAAAGCACCATCGATGAAGCCGCAACACCCACCATTAGACCCGCGAAAATCGTAACGATCGAAACTGCGTCTGTTGGGCGCAACTTTACTTTCCCGGCGGTCATTCGCGCGTCACAGACAGCGGAGCTTACCTTTCAAACTGCGGGGCAAGTCATTGAACTTAATGTTCTACAGGCAAAGGAAATCACGAAAGGTGATGTCATTGCGAAGCTTGATCAGCGCAATGCCAGCAATGCTGTAAATCAGGCGCGTGCAGAATATAATAACGCTGAGGCCGAATATCAGCGCGCTGAGAGACTGGTTGAGCGTGATGCAATATCTCGCAGTACCCTTGATCAACGCCGCACACAGCGTGATGTCGCAAAAGTTTCACTCGCAAATGCCCAAAAAGCGCTCTCCGACACCATTCTCACGGCGCCATTCAATGGTGTCATTTCACGCGTTTACATCGAGCAGTTCCAGAATATCCAGGCCAAAGAGCCGATTGCGGTTATTCAAAGCGATGGCGTCGAAGCCGTGATCAACATGCCCGGTTCGATCATTGCGCAAGCACCCCGTCTTAAGCCACAAGGAACTTTTGTAACACTGGACGCGGCGCCCGAAGTGAGAATTCCGGCCCTTTTTCGAGAGGCTGCCGGTCTTGCCGACCAAAACACCCAAACCTTCGAGGTGACTTTTGACTTCGACCCGCCGGAAGATCTCCTGATTTTACCGGGGATGACGGCAACATTATCAACCACACTCGACGTGGGAAACTTGGAGAACTTTGGCTTCAATGGAATTGCCGCACCGCTTACAAGCATCCTCGCAGAAGGTGACGAGAAATTTGTCTGGGTGTTTAACGATGTGGACCAGACAATTCAAAAAACGAAAGTTGAAACTGGTGACGGGGCCGGTGAAATGATTGTCGTTACAAAAGGCCTGGAACCAGGCCAACAAATTGTCGCGGCGGGGGTTTCCTTTCTTCACGACGGTATGCGGGTTCGACCATGGTCACCGGAATAGCTTGGTTATAAGACGATGAATATTGCCGTAGCCGCCATCAAAAACCCACTGATTTGCATAATCATCATCGCAATATCGCTGCTTGGTGGATGGTTTGCTTACCAGAGCATGCCACGGTTTGAAGATCCTGAATTTACAATCAGGCAAGCACAAATCTTCACGCAATATCCGGGCGCGAGCCCAAAGGAAGTTCTCGATGAGGTTACCGAACCCCTGGAGACAGCGCTTCAAACCCTGCCTGAAGTCAAGACTGTAAACTCGATTTCCTCCGACGGTCTTTCAGAAATCACCGTCGAAATTCGATATGGTGCATCCCCGACTAAGGATGCGTTAGGCCTGATATGGACAAAAGTTCGTAACAAGATAAACGATGCGCAAGGAGACTTGCCGCCGGGCGCAGGACCAACCATCGTTCAAGACGATTTTGGCGACGTTTTTGGTCTTTACTATCTTCTAACCGGAGAGGGATATTCGCCGGCTGAACTATACGAATATGCCAAAACTCTGCGCAAAGAGCTTCTCCTGATCGACGGTGTTGCGAAGATAAATATCATCGGCGATCAACAGGAAGTCATCTATGTTGAAATTGCAAGAGATCGCGCTGCTTCATTGGGGCTATCTGTCAATGAAATCTATGATACGCTCGCACAGCAAAATACAATAACCGCTGCTGGTGATTTTCGTCTCGGTGCTGACAGGGTAACGATAGATCCAACCGGCAAGATCACTTCTGTTGAAGCCATAGAAGGCCTTGTCATAGGCGACAGTGCCAGCGGTAGCCTGACCCGGCTTGGGGATATTGCCACCGTGCGACGGGGGTACGAGGAGCCAGTCAAGCAATATATCCGCTATGATGGCCAGCCCGCAATTGGTTTCGGAATTTCAAATATACTTGGTGCCAACGTTGTGAAAATTGGCGAGGACGTAAGCAATCGATTAAGGACACTGGAAAGCCTTCGGCCCGTCGGCATTGAGGTTAATGAGTATTATCACCAGGGCAAGGCGGTTGATGTCTCCATCCGGAGTTTTGGTTCCAATGTTATCGCTGCGCTCATCATTGTTTTTCTCACGCTTTTTGTCTTCATGGGCGTACGGTCCGGGATCGTCATGGGCGCGACCGTGCTGGTCACGATGGCGGCAACACTATTGATCATGTGGATTTCGGGGATCCCCATGCACCGGATTTCCCTTGGTGCCCTGATTATCTCGCTTGGCATGCTGGTGGACAATGGAGTGGTTGTTACCGACGGTATTTTGGTTGGCGTTCAGCAAGGTCGCAAAAAACTCGACATCGCCATGGAGGTGGCGCGCCAAAATATGAAACCCCTTCTGGGCGGTACACTGGTTGGCATTATCGCCTTCGCGCCCATCGGTTTTGCCCCCGGCGATACCGCCGAATTTACAGGATCTTTATTCTGGGTGGTAATGATCGCCCTGGCGCTCAGTTGGGTTTTTGCCTTCACCCTCACCCCGCTTTTTTGCCATTGGGCATTTCCGGAGCAGCTTGACGGGCCCGACAATCACACAAAGTCAGATGGTCGTTTTATGGCCACATACAAAAACGTTATTCGCTGGGTGCTGAGCAATAAGGCAATTGCGCTCAGTTTTGTGATTTTCGTCTTTATCTCCGCACTTTGGGGATTCCAGTTTGTCAAAGTCGGTTTTTTCCCCGCGTCAACGACCCCGCAGGTGGTTGTTGATTACGTCTTGCCCGAAGGCACAGACATTGAGCAAACACGGAATGATATGATCAAACTGGAGCGCTTCGCGCGCCAGCTCGATGGGGTCAATCATGTACAAACCCTCGTCGGTGAAAAAGCATTGCGGTATATGCTAATTTATCAGGCTGGTTCGGCGAGTTCGTCGATCGGCCAGCTTCTCCTGAAGACCGAAGATTATCGTGATAATGATCGGATCATTCGGGAAATACAGTCCTATGCGGATGAAAATTTTCCTGATGGGCTTGCAAAAGCCTGGAAATTTATCCTGGGCCCCGGCGGCGGGGCCAAGATCGAAGTTGAGTTTTCTGGACCGGATTCCAGCGTTCTGCGCCGCCTTTCCAGCGAAGCCAAAGCCATCATGGCGGCGGACGGGGCCGCCATTCTCATCCAGGATGACTGGAAACGTCAGGTCCCCATTATAGAACCCGTCTTCTCAGCCAATAAAGGCGAACGGGTTGGCGTTACACGTAAACAAGTCGCTGAAGCGCTAAATGAAAATCTCAGCGGGGTTCGGCGCGGAATTTACCGCGATGGCGATGAGCTAATCCCCATAATCTCAAGAGCCCCTGAAAATGAGCGGGCAAATCCGTGGGACATGGCATCGCTACAAATTCTAACCCCCTCAAGCCCTAAGCCGATCCCCATGGCGCAAGTGATCGATGATGTGCACACAGTCTGGCGCGACGGAAAAATTCTGAGAAAAAACCGTGTACTGACGATCAATGCTCAGTGCGACCCCGCGCTTGGTGAATTGGCAGATGATTTATTCTCACGATTGCGACCGCAGATTGAGGCCATCAGCCTGCCGGATGGCTATACGCTAAAGTGGGAGGGGGAATTCGGAAGTTCCTCCGAAGCACAAGGGAACCTGGCAAGCACCATTCCCCTAGGGTTGCTGGCGATGATTCTGGTGGTTGTGGTTTTGTTTAATGCACTACGCCAACCCCTCGTGATTTGGGCCGTCGTCCCGCTTGCCATCGTTGGCGTAACCTTTGGCCTTGTCCTTACCAACACACCTTTTGAATTTATGGGAATTCTCGGCCTTTTGTCTCTGTCGGGATTATTGATCCAGAACTCCCTTGTTCTCGTTGACTCGACAGACGAATTAATCGCAGAGGGTATGCCCAGATTTGATGCCCTAGTAGAAGCTGCTGCCAATCGTTTGCGCCCGGTTACAATGGGCGCATTCACCACTGTGCTTGGCGTTATCCCGCTTTATTTCGATGCTTTCTTCCGCTCAATGACGGTCGTTATTGCGTTCGGCCTCAGTTTTGCAACGTTGATCACCCTGTTGGTTACGCCGGCTATCTACGCCCTCCTGTTTGGCATCAAGAAGAACGAGGTGCAGGCGTATGTTCCAACGGAAAAGCTTGAAGCGGTGGCGGCACAATGACCCGATTGATCTATGTTCTGATCATAGCTTTGCTATCGAGCGCATGTGCGTCACTTTCCTCGCCTGAACAGGCCAAAGGGATTGCGGCCGATGCGCCCCCGTCTGCCCCGACGAACTGGCAAGCGGGTCCTGCCGAGACGCCGGGTCCGGTAAAGGTGGGCTGGATTGCAGCGTTCGGCGATCCAATCCTGTCGCGCCTTGTCAGTGAAGCCATCACCAATAATCGCGACCTGCGCGCGGCAGCTGGCGCGGTTGAAGAAGCGCGAGCCCTCGCACGGCAGGCTGGGGCAGCAATTGTTCCGGCCATTGACGTCACCGGATCTGCTGGTCGGGGTGGCATTGTCGATTTTCCAAGCGCTGACAATTACAGCTTGGGCCTGCAGTTTGGTTGGGAAGTTGATGTTTGGGGACGCGTGCGCGCCACCAAACGCGCAGCGGCTTTTGGTGCCTATTCAGCAGAAGCAGACTTTTTATTCGCTCAATATTCAATTGCAGCAGCGGTTGCTCAATCCTACTTCGTCGCAATTGAGGCCGGCCTTCAACGCAATGTTGCCAATAAATCTCTCAAAGCGCTCGAAGAAACCGCTAAAATCGTGAGTGCACAACGTGAAATTGGTGTTGCAACAGGCCTTGATGTTGCGTTGGCGCGCCGCGATGTGGCAAATGCGAAAGACGCCGTATTGAATGCACAGGTAGGTCAAAGGCTGGCCCTGCGTGCGCTAAGCGCCTTAATCGGCCGCTATCCGGATGCCAAGCTAGACCTAACGGATGCATTACCAAAGCCGCCTGCGCCACCCCCAACAGGTACGCCTTCAACCCTGTTGGAACGTCGCCCGGATATCATTGCAGCAGAAAGAAACGTCGCGGCTGCCTTCAACAGTATTAGCGCCGCCAAAGCGGCGCGATTACCAACAATCAGCCTCGTCAGTTCTATCTCCGGCTCGTCATCGGAATTATCAGATGTTCTTGACCCGGAAAATGTCGCATGGCAGCTCGCTGGAAATCTGTTGGGGCCCCTGTTCGATGGTGGTTTACGCAAAGCCGTGGTTGATGAGGCAACTGCGGTACAAACACAAGCGATCAACGCCTATGCGCAAACCGTGATTGCTGCGTTTCAGGAAGTCGAAAACAGCCTCGACCAAAATCAGGTGCTCCGTGCACGCAGAGACGTATTGCGAGAAGCAGCAACCGAGGCTGCACGGGCCTTCGAAATATCGCAAATCCAATATGAAGAAGGAGCAGGCACACTCCTTGATGTGTTGACTATTCAAAGTACAGCGTTCAGCGCTGACAGCGCCCTCGTGAGCGTTGAACAAGCGTTACTTACCGAATGGATTAACCTGAACCTGGCTCTCGGTGGAAATTGGCAAAACACTCGAGCTAATACCATTGGTGCGGACGGGGGGACTTGAACCCCCACGAGGTTACCCTCTACAGATTTTAAGTGCCGATCCTATGCCCGTAACCTATTGATTTTTCAGTAACATATTTGGGGTTGGGCTAAAGTGTGCCCTAAAGTGTGGAATTTTAACCATGCTGATCACGGGATTGTGATGGCACACTGTGCCGACATGATACGGTTGCGAAAAGCCAAAATAAGAGATCTGATTAAGTATGATTATGTATAATTTGGTATGCCTATTGATGATAATGAGGGTTTTGATGGCTGATATGATCCGCAAAACAATTACGATCCCTGATACCATGGCCGATTTCATCAGTGCACGGTTGCAATCAGGGTTATTTGCCAATGATAGCGAATATTTCCGTGAACTGGTCCGCCAGGATCAACGGCACGCCGAGCTTAAAGATCAAAGCACGGCATTTCAGGCGATGATTGAACAGTCGATCGCCAGTGGCTTCACCGAAGAAAGCTTTGACGACATTGTCCGGGCGGCGCGCGCCAAGGTCAAAAATCGCTCATAATATGGGATACCGAATAACCCGACTTGCCCGCGACCAAACTATTGAGACTGAATGCGTTCTTCATCGATCTAAATGACATTCGAGACTGACTTCATCCAAGACTAAGTGCTATCTTTATATTTTTATGGTTTCATGTTTGTTAAGAACCGCATCCATGCTTGCCAAATTTCGATATTAGATTTTGTAACTTTTTCAATATCAAATGGATTTTCATAAAGGTTTGATAATCTTTCACTATATCCAAGAGTATTCGCGTGGTCTGCAGGACCAAAAATATCTTCGTTATGCAATACTTTTGATACTTCCGGCGATGATATTTTTTCTATGATTTGGTCTGTTAATGAGCCAGGTTCTAATATTGTGAAAAGTTTTAGATATTGTTGGTTTTTTGCGACTTTCATGGCTTTATCATCAACTGGATAAACAAGAACAGATCCTCTTACTCCGTCAAAATAACCTAGCTCCCATGGCATCCACTTTGATTTTGGTGCTCGTGAAGTTGCTACATACACCATTGATTTACAGCTTCGCATTCTATTTCGAAGTGTATTTGCGGTGTCGGCGGTCACATTTGTTCGATCTAAATTTAAATCATCGAACCTGTCACAATACACACTATAATTTGCTTCTATTAATTGACCCCTTACTATATCTGCTTCTGCAGCATCCGATGCGGTATGAGATAGAAAAATATCGTATTTAAACATGGTATTAACTGAGCATATCCGCCTGATTAAAGGCAGATATCTTCTACTTCCTTATTATTGATTTTTCGAAAATTAACATGTGGTATGTTTATGATGTCACCCTTCTTCAAGCAGCTTGGGTGAATTTTTTCTGTACAGTGCCGTTCGTAATTAGAAAAAATCAGTACCTTTAAAAAAGCATCTTGTGCCGAATACCGTCTGGCAATACCACTATAACTTCGCTCAGTATCAATAATTTCTTTGCACTGGTGATAATTTTTCATGATTTCGAATAGTTCACTGTTGCTTTCACAATAAGCTTTATAATCCCAATTTATTGCAGCGCTATCACAACCCCTAGTATTAATGAAAATATCTTTGGTCGACGCAGCAAGAATCTCTCTATATTCAATTCCAGGCATTTCGCCAAATAATTCAGGCACAGGTGTAGGAAAATTCATTTGTATACGATTCAGTGCGCCACTTGAGTCCCAAATAGGTATTTCAAAGCTATTTAGCGTACGGACGGAATCATCGAGACTTTCTTTAATCTCTCTATTTTCTGAATATAATGTTTTAACTTCTTCAGCTAATTTGAATCCTGATGTTGATATCCTGTACAAGCTGTATCCGGAGAGAATCAAACACATCAATAACGTTGCCATAAAAATCTTTAGGATTCTCCCGTCAAAAATGAAAGGTTTTTCTACTTTTTCCTTATCTGGAATATTCTCAGATTGTTTCTTCCTCACGAATTCAATGATACTGGAAATTTGCTTATTAAATATCTGTTTGTTACTGGGCGTAATTTCAGAATCAGGAAGAAGTTTTTCTAAAGCAATGTGTTTTTTTATTTTCTTCTTTAATGCTATCTGCTCATAGTGAATATTTTTCAATGGTTCGGGTAACGTAACCCTAGGTTTATCTTTTAACTCTTGCTGATCGAAGATAAACGGACTCAGCTTGCCAAAGAAGTGAGCGATAAAAAATTCATATTGCACCCAGTCCGATAAAGGTATTTCGCTTTGTTGGTCATCAATCCCGTGATCGACAGAGGATACTTTCGATTTTTCACCTTCGCTTTCTGTAGATACCCAATCAAGTGATCCTATTCCTTTGAAAAATGAGGGCGTGGTTTTAGAGTTTAATTTTGTTGGATGACTATTATTGGAAAAATCTTCTCCAGAATCACTGTCACTTTCCTGGCTGCCATTAGAAGGTTTTTCGATAAGGCCAATGCAAACAATGCAGGATTCGAGCGCGCTATGAATCCTGGTGCGCCAATCATCCCCGGATCTATTTGTATGGCTATACATATAGACAGAAATTTTAGGTTTCGAGCTTTTTTCTATTTGATTTTTTATTTTCTCAGCTACCACCTCTAACGGTTCCGGAAAAGAAATGAATACATCTTCTCCAGTGTACTGTGATTTTTCAAAATCTCGGGATGATAAGTCTGTTTTATCATGCATTGTCACCTCGCAAAATTATAAGAGATTTTTAGTGCGAATTGCGCCCAAAATTGATGAAGTATTCCAGGCAACAATGTCGGTTGCCGCGCTTTTTACTTCTATGGAGGTTCGTTCTGCTCCCCACGGTTGGATGGCGATAATTTTTTTGGGTGCACTGAATTCACTTTGAGCAATTTTCAGTTCTTTACTTCTCCATTTGCTGTAGGAGCTATACACACCTGCCAAAACCAGTATGGCATGACAGGGCTGCATTTTTCTAAGAATAGCAGCGTATAATTCTTTATCGGTTCCGTTGGTGTGAACTGGATCATCTTTTGGCACAGAGTAATTTTTATAGGTAAAATACTTTGCATCGTTAAGCATACTTATAAGTTTCTCGTAACTATCAGTATATGCCCAGGAATGACTGATAAAAAGATTATACATATTTCTCCCCGTTGAATAATAGGTAAAGGCTATTTCTAACTCAAGCTAAGTGTCTAGTCCAACTAGCTATGTGCAATTTGGTAATTTAATTCAGTAGCCAATTAAGTATGCACTCGTCGTGCAAGTAACCCTTGTCTTCCGATATTGCATGCGGATCTTTGTCGGTATTTCTTACATCGAGATGCTCAAGATCCACATGTTCATAGTGCTTTTGGAGTGAAATTCCCATTGACACAAAATCCCTTGGATCATGAGCGTTTAGCCAATTTGAGACACCAGGTGGACGATATAAATCCTCACCAAGTTGAGTACGAAAAGAATTTAGCCCTAATGGCGAACCTAGTGTGATAAATTTTTTAATCTTAGCTTTGTTACCCAAGTGGTGAGCAGCCCGATAAGAAACTACTGTCCCAAGGGAATGAGAAACAAGCGCACATTCGCCCGCATCTTCGATGGCAGATGCAACCAGAGTATCTATATTCCTTCTTAGATTTTGATCACTATAGTATAAATAAGCTTGCTCTAAAAAACGCATTGCAATCTCACCCCTAAACGGAGAAACTTTTTCAACAGCTTGAGCGAATTTGATAAAAAGTGGATTATGAGGAAATCCTTTCGCTCGCTCTTCACCGTTTTCAAAATATTCAGATTCAAGTGAGCTTTTTATTTTGTGGTCACCTTGAGTGAGAAGATAGTCCGCCATTTCATTTGCGATGGAGTTTTTGAACTCTAGCTCTTCTTGAGTATAGTCAGGGTGTCCCTTTTTTCTAGCTTTTTTTTCGACCAACAAGTCCCCATAAAATGGAACCTGCCTTTGAAAGTTCTCAATGATTTTATCGCCAATCGAAGTTTCTAAGATTGCTTTTACCCACTCTTCTTCAACTTGAGCAGAGCTTTTTTTATCTTGATTTATTCCATGTACAAATAATAGTTTCATATTCAACCTAGCGCCCCCATTTTACCTAACTTGTGATACATACGGCCAAGCTCAGTGAGCTGAACACCTTTATTTTCAAACGCTGCGTAATACAAAAATTCTGTTCCAATCGGCACAAGCATTCCGTGGCGGTTCAAATGGCGAAATTGCTCATAATCTTCTACCTTTCTATCATTTCGTACTGTATTTTGATATTTTGCGGGTAATTCATCTCTGCAGGTAGGTTCGTATCCAGGATCAAGAATGATAATTGAAGTTTCCTCCTTAAAAAGTTTAGGGAGATTTCGAAGTGTTGACACGGGTAAGGTAGTTTCGATCTCTTTCAGAGTTAGCATTCTAGCAACATTAGTCTTGAACACAGGTCGTTGGTGCAAATTGGTTAACATAGTGTCGACATAAGTATAAAGTGAGGGTGCAGTAATTCGCCCAGCTAGATCTGCTGCACCTCCTTTTAACCCCTCAATTAACAATCTCGTAAAAACACCGCCCAATCCATATTCCTCTAGGGCATCCTCAAAAGTCCGAGATGCAGCCATTATGGTTATATTTTTAGGTAAAGAACTATTGCCACTTTCTTCCTCACCAACCCCTCCAGATTGACAAGCATCTAATATAATAAAAACATTGCTGTTATTCTCTGCTGCTTTTTTTGCCTCCTTCATTAATTCGCTAAAAGGATAGCCCTTATTGTTCCCAAATTGATCTGGCGTTTTCAAATAACCTTCACCTGTTTCCCAGTCCATATTTGCGTGACCTGAAAAATAGAACATGATGTTAGGCTGCTCGGCTTTCATTAAAGTCTTGATATTATCTCTCAGTCCTTCCTCGGTGATAGTCTCTTGGGATCTGTGAAGCCTATATTTATCGGACCCCTGGGGAGTAGGACTTAGATACAAAGTGTTTTTAGGGAAATTTTCATAACCCAAAGCTTCACTAAGCCGCATCGCATCTGATACAGCGTGCTTTAGTTTGTATCCGGTTGGATAATTGTTTATACCTACAAAAAGCGCCGCCCAGTCTGCCATATACTCCCCCATGAATCACTTGACTGGATCAATTAGTTACATAATTTTGCTTTCGAATCTAGCAAAACGATGTATCCGTCCGTTGAACGCGGCCTAATGCCCCTAGGCGGGATCAGTTACGCTGCTGGGGCAGTGTAACGCCATGGCATAAGCTCATCAAGGCGCGTGATCTTGTGATGGGCAATTTGACCGAGGACCCAGGTTAGCCAAGCTTGCGGGTCAACGTAGTTGAGCTTGGCGGTTTCAATGAGAGTGAAGGCGATCGCCATGGCTCTACCGCCGCCCTCCGAGCCAGCAAAGAGCCAATTTTTGCGCCCTAGAGCTATAGGTTTGACGGCTCTCTCGGCGGCATTATTATCCGCTTCCAGATGACCATTGTCGAGATAAGGCCGGGCTTTGGGCAATCGGCCCAGGGCATAGCGGATCGCCGCGCGACCTGTGCAATCGAAACGCCCGGCACCATCGTTTGCTGACAAATCTCTCGCTTCTCATCATCTGACCAGCTGCGACGCTTGTGCCGTGTGGCCATAATCGACCCGCTAAGTGTCCACTAAAAGAAGCGGACACTTACGACGGTCCTGCGCCCGTGCGTAAGAGCGGGTTCACCGGGCGCTCACCTTTTAACTTGGTTTCGGCATTGATGGTACTTTGTTATTTTCCATAAGACCACGCTCCAAGTACCCCTTGCCGAGTCAAAACGATTCATCGGCCCTCACCGACGTTGCCGATTCTTGCTCGGTGATGTGTTATATATGTGTAAGATATGTGTTACGCCTTTATGGAAAACTCTGTGTGCTGTGTTTTCAGGCGAGCCGACCCGCCGTTCTTGACATAACTGGTCACTGATACCCCGAAAATCGGTCTTTAAAACCCCGAACCTGGGTCACTGAAACCCCGAATTGAAAACCGCCATCCGCGTCCTGAATCTGTGGATAAAATGCTCCGTCTGGGGATAACTTATTGACGCTGGTCATCAAAACCCCGAACCTTGGGGCATGGTCACTGAAACCCCGAACGTATCGAACGCGCTATTGCCGGAACGCTATCCGCAACATGATTTGTTCATATGCGATGTCTCGGACGCCGTCTTGAAAGATATCATGCAGCACATGGAACATCCCTTCTATGCGCTGTCAAAAAAGCCGGAAACGGCCATTCGCAAGTATCAGCATAACGGCCAGTGGCTACAGATTGTCCCCAGTGTCAAAGGGCTGGCGACGATCTATGACAAAGATATTTTGATCTAGGGGCTGGCATAGGACTTTGAAGGGTTTATCCTCGTTCTATGCGCCTAAAGCATTCAAAACTAACGCATTTTCAG
>JBCBRS010000014.1:0-97581 GCA_039819545.1 Pseudomonadota bacterium
TTTGCTGAGACTTTCACGGCACTCCGCGTGCTGTTCAAGCCCCATGAAAAAGGGCTGATCCTCAAACATGATACCGATACGAACTACTATCTGGAGGAAACCAAAACCGGAAAAAAACCTCAGATGTTTGGCGCGGTTCAGATCAAAAAGAATTATGTGAGCGTCCACCTCATGCCGGTCTATTGCGAGCCCAGCCTGCTTGACGGTATGAGCGATGCCTTACGTAAACGCATGCAGGGAAAATCCTGTTTTAATTTCAAATCACCGGACGAGGTCCCTGCAAAAGAGCTCAGCACCTTGATCGCCAAAAGCGCGGCGTGGCTAGCGGTGCAATAGCTGCCGAATGCAATAAATAAAACACTGTGCTATCTGAACTATATGTAACGAGAAAATCTGTATACAAACCATTAGCGTCCCCGACAGGATTCGAACCTGTGGCCTCCAGATTAGGAAAATCAAGTACTGAGTGTTACGCAAATATTTTGTCGTGTTTGGTCATATAAAACAATACCTTAATAAGTCTCTACACGCCATAGTTTACCGCCAGATACCGCCAAAAGTGGTTGCTATATGGTAGCTCGGTCGTCTTTTCGGGTCTTAAGACAATGAGGATACAACCGGCAGATGAGCGGTCGGATAACGAAATCGCGGGTTGATTCCGCGCTACCAGGGCAGGTCATTTGGGATAGAAGAGTGCTACAACCTCAAAACCCAAACGAAAACGACCCAGCGTGTTGCGGTTGGTCCGGCTTTTCCAGAGTGCTACAACGCGCGATGGGAAACCAAAGTCTCGAAGCTTGTTGCGGTTGGTCCGGCTTTTCCAGAGTGCTACAACCGCTCGCGTCGTTGTTCAAGGGCCAGCGTGGTTGCGGTTGGTCCGGCTTTTCCAGAGTGCTACAACTCGCGTGCGCAGACCTCAAACCAAGCACCAGTTGCGGTTGGTCCGGCTTTTCCAGAGTGCTACAACGCCGACCGCTGCGAGCCCCATCGCTAATCCGTTGCGGTTGGTCCGGCTTTTCCAGAGTGCTACAACTTAAGCTTGACGCGAACTTCGGTCATTTGGTTGCGGTTGGCCCGGCTTTTCCAGAGTGCTACAACAGCCCGCAGCATGACCCACGAAAACGCCAGGTTGCGGTTGGTCCGGCTTTTCCAGAGTGCTACAACATAAGACGCTGGTTCCACGTCGTTACTTTGGTTGCGGTTGGTCCGGCTTTTCCAGAGTGCTACAACATCGGTGAAACCACTTGCCTTGAATGCAGGTTGCGGTTGGTCCGGCTTTTCCAGAGTGCTACAACACGCGCCAACACCAGCAAATGGTCGTACGCGTTGCGGTTGGTCCGGCTTTTCCAGAGTGCTACAACCTTAAGCGCTGCATCAAGTGCCTCTTTTTGGTTGCGGTTGGTCCGGCTTTTCCAGAGTGCTACAACGCATATCGGCTGTTGCACGGCCTTGAAGCTGTTGCGGTTGGTCCGGCTTTTCCAGAGTGCTACAACGACCGTTTTGATTTAGAAGCGCGTTACCAGTTGCGGTTGGTCCGGCTTTTCCAGAGTGCTACAACCACGCGGCCCCCACATCATGTAGCGTTGCCGTTGCGGTTGGTCCGGCTTTTCCAGAGTGCTACAACGCGCGATATTAGGAAGCAAATTCGTGAGCAGTTGCGGTTGGTCCGGCTTTTCCAGAGTGCTACAACTGCTGTGGTGATAAGGCATTGAAAAGGTTCAAGATTTTGCTTTTGAAATCTGATTTTTTCATGCCTTTTCACCTCAAAACATCACAAATTGATCGGGATTTTCGCGCGTATCCTGGCGCCTCCGACCGCGTAGCGACACAATATCGGCGTATTGTCGGTCGGTAAACTGCAGTATATCGACCTTTCCTTCCGGTGGGACGTTACGCTTGATGCGCTCAATGATTGGTGAACTTTCGGCTCTGCCGGTCGTGTGACGCAAATACACCGAATATTGGGACATCACGAAACTTTCGTCCAATAAGAAGTCACGAAACTGGCTATAGGCTTTACGTTCCTCCCGCGTGCCGGTTGGCAAATCAAATAAAACCATAATCCACATATGCTGATAGGCCGAAAGATGGGTCAGCGCCCTCACACCGCCATCCCCCCTGACGGAAGGGCGAGCCCGTCGGGCAGCACAAGTGTTTTCGTCTCACCCAAACACAAGCGTGCAAAACTCTGACACAGGCGATCAAGACAGGTTTGTACCGGACTTGCGCCAGTCTCCCCGTTCAGATCGCGGGACAGGACACGAACAATCGCCGCCTTACGATCCCGATCAAGATCCGGCAACGGACCATCTTCTTTCAGGGCAAGCCGATGCACTGTCAGGTCAACGAATGGGCGAAAGGGTTCCATGAGGTCAGACGTCAAACGCAGAGCCTCGCCCCGGCTTTTGTGGTGTACCGACAAACTTGGATGTAATCCTGAGGCTAGAACGCTGCGTGCAGCGCCTGCGCGTAGCACCGCGTACCCATAATTCAACCAGCCATTTAGATTACCCGAAATCGCATCGCTGTCTGCTGATCGTGTAAAAGATTCATCAATTGAATGCATTAAGCGCGGCCAATATTTTCGCGCCGCTTGTGCCTCAAGATTATCCGGGTCACCGGATTTTACGGTTTT
Source organism: Pseudomonadota bacterium (assembly GCA_039819545.1). Taxonomy (GTDB): domain Bacteria; phylum Pseudomonadota; class Alphaproteobacteria; order Caulobacterales; family Parvularculaceae; genus CALLPQ01. Next base: position 2,636 of record JBCBRS010000014.1, read on the forward strand.
CGCCATGCGGTGAAGGTCGGCGGCATTCTCGCCCTCAGCCTCCAGAACCTCGGCCTGAGCTCGTATCTTTGCGGATATCAGCGTTTTCCAGACTTGTTTCTTTCTGGGTAAGGATAATTTTCCCTGTCCTTCAATAATGTGGCCCTGCGCATGATGGCCCGAAACCGGCCAGACAATTGAGGCCGGGGCCTGATCGGGACCACACAAAACAACGGGAATGTTTTCCGCGGCTAAGCGCGCTGCCAAGTTTAGCGATAGCGAAGCACCATAGCCCCGCACAATCAGGGCGCCGATATCGGGCAAACCGATTCGTCCGATTTCCGACCCATCTTTGAACAGCCTTACAAACCCTCGGGTCAGTGATAGGTGAATGCCATCAGTGGCAATCTCCACTATCCGATTTTGCATTTCAGCCTCCCCAGCTTCATGGGGACCGTTTGCAAGGATTATGCCTGAAGGTCAGCCATTGTGGCGGGATATGTGTCCTGATGGTGAAACTGTCACAAAGTTTGCACTTGCCCGTTGAAGAGAAGACGGGGCCTTGAAAATGTAATTCAGCGGCCCGTCCCCTTTGTAGCCTTTTCTGGTTCTTCCATCCGCATTTGCTTCGAAATGCTCGTACATCGCCACCTTACCGGGCGTTATGTATCCCACAACAACAATGGTACGCCCACCGTCCGGCCCATCAATCTCAAGCATATCACCTTTGCGCAAACGCATGATCAGGGGCGTGCCGTCCGCTCGGTTCTTTTTACGCCACCAGTCCGTGTCTGCCTGGGCCCGCTGATAGGCCTGAAATGTGGTAATAACCTCGCCGGTCCATTTGCCTTTTTCGTCCGCATAGATATCGTAACAATAGTTCCCGTCACCTTTGTATGCTTTGTGATGCTCGCCCCTTTGTCCATGGGTAATTGTAACGAAGCTCGAATTTTTCATCGGCGTGTGAATACGCACACGGCGTACCGGTGGCCGCATGGCTTCTGCGGTGTTGAGTAACGCCTCGGTGAATCCTTTGCCAGTGAGGCCCTGAGTTTCGGCCTGCAACCGCCCACGAATGGCAGGATCAACGATCTGATCCAAATCAGTCGCCTTGGAGAGCGCATCCAATGGCTTGCGCGTGACAAGCATGGTGTGCTCTTTCTTTGGCTGAATATCGGTGATCCCGTAAGCCGTATCATTGTGCATCGCATCCTGAAAACCATGGTCAGGTTTGTGCGAAACAGTTAATTTCCTCAGGCGATCTTCCAGCGAATTTCGATAGCGTTTCAGGGGTTCTGCCATTTCGGCCATGATATCGTGGTGCGCAACTCGGTCTTCGGTTTTGGCCAGGTCTGCGGCATTTTTGACCATGGATCGATCTGTCATGGCCACCACAAAAGCATCCACAGCATGGTGACGATGGTCCGTGCGATCTTTACGATTGCCGCCGGTGAGACCTGTCAGCGTATTTAAACCGGCATGATGGCGCAGGTCCGCCGTCAATTGTCCGGGTACAGCCCAGACACGCTGCCTTGATCCGGCAAGTCCCTGATCGCCATAAAGGGCTTCAACAAAGGTCTTACCCAGCCGGGCGATGTAACGCGTATCATTCAATTGCCGCGCCAGAAAATCACCGCCGCGTTCCGCCCATTTGTCCATCGCGTCTGGGGCAAATCGCCAGGCTTTGCTTTTCAGTTGTGCTGCACGCTGACCAATCGCTTCCCAGTTAAAGTCACCCGGACTATGGCCAAACGCCTCCGCGGGGGATTGGTTTTTCTTGACGCGGTTTGCCTCGCGCTTGGCCAGCACCTTGTTGGCAAAACTATCATCAAGAGTGCGCGAAAGGGGTAGAATATGCTCGACTTCGACATCGTCGGAGAAAAGCTCGCTCTTACTGATTGTCTCACCAGAAAACACGCAAACAGCGGTACCATCGAAGGCTTGTAATGCTTCTTCATAAAGGCGCAGCTTCAACCGATTTTTGTAGGAGTCTGCAACTTTTTGTTTTTCCAATTCGGCGCGGCGCTCATCATTTGCAGTCTGGTTTTTGGTTTGCAGTTTTTCGAGGTCTCGCAACCCTCGGTCCGATAGGGGAAGATCCCGGGCAAGCTCAAGCACCACCTCTTCTGGCGGGCCATAGCGTTTTATCAGATCATTGATCACCTTGCGCAATTCGTTCAAAGCAACGTGTACGGTGGGGTTAGCGATCTTGCCGTGCTTTTCCTCAACATTCTTCGGATCGTCTTTTTCGAAAGCAGTATGGCGGCTTAACACCTCGCCATAGTAAGGTAGGACCTCGTCATAGACTACGCCATCGCCCAGTGGCCGATGATCGCCAAATGCTTCATTTGCCGCTTCGTCATACCGGTTTCCCCGTTCCATCAGCGGGGTCAACCGCGCCATTGCTGCAAGGGAGAGTTTGCTATGCCCATCAGGCAGGCGGGCATCGAAAACAGCGCGAGCCTGCGGCTTATCGATTTTGTAGGTCTCCATGCACCACGGCCCAAAATCCTCAAATTCCTCTGCATCGAGAAGCGTCGTGATGATCGCGTCCTGATCGTCTCGCGAAAGGTCGAACCAGACCTGCCCCCACAATTCATCCCTCATCATCATTGCGGCGGTTAAATCGCCCACAAGGTGTGCACGTTTCGGTGACTCCAGATTGAATCGCTGTGAGTCTGGAATATTCAATTGTTTACGAATTGCCCTGAAAGTTCGCTGGGCGGACTTCGACGATGGCTTGCGCAAAAAGTCGATCAGTTTCCTTTGCTCATCTTGCGTCAGGAACCGGCTTTTCTCCCCAATCGCACTGGTTTGCAGATTATTTACTTCCTGCAGTATACGGAAATAATGCGTTGTTGGCATTGCTTTCGCGGCGCGAGGTTCTCTTTCAAGAAATGTACATTTGCCAGCCTGTTGCGCTTTCAGGGGGCGTTGATCCTCGATGACGTGGCGCACTGTGTCGCGCGCGGCGTCTGTCATCAAGTCTGGATGATAGGCGGCCTGCGCTGTCCAGATTTCGTCAAACTCATCGAGAATAAGAGCGCGCGAGGGATAATAGTCATAGGCCATCTTTGTACCCACCATTTGGGCACGCACGCGAGCCCCAGGAAGCGCTTTGCGTTGACCGGGGGGTGAGGCGTTGTTTTCTTCCAACACGGTCAGACGTTGCTTGCCGAACAGCTCACCCAGGGTGCGCGCGCCTGATGATGTCATCTTTTCGCGCGCTTTTTTGATTGCGTCGAACATTGCGCCGTCTTCGGCCTTGTCCGTTTTGCGGTTTGATTTGAAGCCCCGACGTTCCTGCAGATGAAAAAGCGCGCGCCCCACGTCGAATGGATCAAGCCGTTCATCCAGCGCGCGCGCGCGCAATATCCACGGGTCAAGAGCTTGCAGTTGTTTTCGCTCTCGGTCATCCGCGGGAAACAGGCGGGTTTCTGTCAGGACACGGAGCATAGAGCGCCCGCGCATCAAGCGTCGATCCCGATTGCGTCGGGCCGAGCGCGGCCCTCGGCGTTGCGCCGCATTAGATGATTTATCTTTTGGATTGCGCGCATCTGAAAAAATACGGACACCAAGGTCAATCAATGGGCCTGTCGATAGCGCACCGTTACCTCCATCCCGCATTTGAACAGCAGCCCAACCTAATGAATTGGTGCCAAGGTCAATTCCCAATCGGTATTTCATATTTCCCCATCGATTTCAGTATCCCGTTGTGTTCTGAGAAAGTATGGGGTATTCCTTCAACACATTTCAAGCACTCTGGATAAGTCGGACTTTCCGTTAACAAGAACGAAAGTTCACGAAATGTAAGGGCGAGCCACGGCTCGCCCTTTTCCGTTATCGCGGCAATCTATCAATCGGCGCAATCTCGACGCTTCGGCTAATCGTGCGAAGCTATATTTCCGTGGCGACAGCACAAAAGGTCTGAATAGGTTCACGCTATTTTGTGATTGCTTATTGGTAGCTTGCTGAGAATTATTTGAAAAATTTGCAATTCAAAATCTGTATAACGGATCGAAATCATTGGCGTCCCCGACAGGATTCGAACCTGTGGCCTCCAGATTAGGAATAAGACGCTCTGTTTTACACGGCTCTGGTTGTCATCGATCGGCGCCGTTCGCGTGTCGATTGTTCCGATCGGAGCCAGCCCCAAAACAATGGCCGCCGCCATGCCGGTGAGTAATTTCAAAATAGACTTGTAGTGATCGCCAGCTCGCGAGGATCCAGCGCGCCAAATATTGAGACGTAAAAGTGCAACCTGTTCGTCTTCGCCAGCCAGTTTTGCTATCGCAATCATTGTCTCGTCTTTTGGCATAGTCCGGCCGCTTCGAAGCTGGTTTATCGGGCCGCACGTTATGCCGAGGTTCCGGGCAAGCTCTCGATCCGACTTAAAATTGCGTGCTGATTTTGCTGCATCCATGTAATCTTGAACGGACTTCATATTAACCTCTTGTTAACCATTCGAGCCAGATGGTGCTTGAAACGCCTCGCAAATCACTTTGGTGGTTCACGAGGCGGATCGAAAACCGGAGGCTCTTACGTGACGTTATCCAACCCAATATACCAAAAACGTACCCACCAGGCCCGCCAGCCCGATAAGGCCAGTGTGCGTGTTTGCCCATTGGCTGATCATCGGTATGCAGCGCGATTGCGTCGGCGCCGGGCGCCACGGGGCCACAAGTTTCGTTTCATGCGGCCGCCAGTCCTGCGGGCCTGCGGTCACGGGTTCGGTGGGAATAGTAATGACTTTGGGCGCGCCTGGCCTGTCGTCCGGGCACGCGTCGATGACGGCCCGCTTTACGCTTACATTGTGCATAGGTTTTTGTGCATGTCCTTTGCCGGTGTTGGCGTCGCCGGTGGTGGGGTGCGACCCGCCACCGGCACTCAATTTCGAAACGATAGGCCGGACTCGGCAAAAAATGCAAGCCGGAGGGCTCATTGATGACCCCCGTTGTCTTGCTCTTCGCGGCCGCCGTCCTGTTTCTGATCCTAATCGCGCGCCGCAATGCGCGCCTTAAATTCCGCTCGCTGCGCTTGACCAGTTCGCTCTCCGGCGTTCGTGATGTGCGGGCGGAACGCACCGGTGGCGATGTAAGAGCCGCCGCCGGTGCACCCTTTATCCCCCCCGCCGCTGGCGCTGATGGTCGGGCGGCCTATCCAGGCCCCCCGGCCGTCATGCTGGTGGAAGTTGAGTGCATATCGTGCGGCAAGCCGACCCGGTTTCCTCACACCTTCCCCGTTTCAGCTGCTGCGCAAATAGTCTGTCCCCATTGCGGCGCGCGCGGCTTTGAAGTTGTCGTCCGGGAAATGGCCGCATGACCATATCGATCTTGATGCTGACCTTTCACGCCATTGTTGCTCTCGCGTTTTCATGGGTCATGCTGAACGCCATTTTTCGGAAACGATGGTGGGGCATGGTGCTGATATCGGCTTGGGCCGTGTGTGTCCTGTCCACGCTAAATTGGGTCGAGGTCGTTTTTGGCTTTGGAATGTTTCAGCAAGTGATCTGCGGTGCTTCATGATTGATTTGTTTCAAGAATTGGCTACGTGCCGGTTTGGTCAGCCTGATGTTGTTGATATCTCAAGACCAGTAGGTGAGGCGCTTTGGTTTATCCAAGATCATCCGCATTCAGAAATATACGCTGAAGCAACCGGGCGGCCTGACAAAATCTATCGTGTGCTTTCACGCTATCGCCACAAATTGGACAATCGCTCTTATGGGCGTTGGGTTGAGGCGAACGGGTTGCTTGATCTGGCAAGAATGATTGCTGTCACTGAACAATCTGGGCCGGGTGGTGAGGGCGGATTGCGCCTAGAGGATGTGTCGGTTTTTGTGGTCGGCGTCTATGAGGCGCCGCGCCGCAAGCCAGTCGTTCTTTCGGAAGAGGAGGCGCTAGCGCAGTCGCAACAAGAGCGTGAGCGCTGGTGGAAAGAATACGGCGTAAGCGGATTAACGGACCAGCAAAAGCAAGAGCGCTTTGATACGTGGGCGGAAAGACAGGTGAGAAATGATGCCTAGTTGCGATAAATGCCAGTTTTTTACTGCGGCGCACTTTGATGAATTTACAGAAAAGTGCGTTGCTGGTTTTTGCCGCGCAAGGCCACCAATTTCCTCCGGCCACGGTGAGTTAATTAAGCTGGACAACGGACAATACGGCTTTGAGGGCGTGTTTCCGATTGTAATGTCAAATAATCACTGCGGCTACTTTAGAAAAAAGGTAATATGATGAACTTTGACAAAGCCACTGTAAGTCATGATGTGAATGGTATTGAGTTATTATACACAAAAGATGGAAGTGTTTTTGGTATTCAGGCTTTGGGGGCTGATGATCTTCGCCATGTGCTTTGTACCAAGCTTTGGGCGTCGGCACTCATTGAGATGGTCTGCGGCGCTGCCAATTACCTTCGCCAGTCCGGGCAACCTGGCATCATTACGTTGATGATCGATTGACCGCCCGCGTTGGACATATAGACCCTGAAAAGCACCCGTGTTTTCAAACGCTGATCGCAATCCAGCTGCTGAATAAGGCTGGTGTTGAATGTCTTTTTCAATCGCATTTAGTGCGCATTTCTCGGGATCTGGGGCTCATAGAGCGTTCCGATACGCTTCCGTGTGGCTGGAAAATTACTGCCACCGGCATCGACGTTCTGACGTCGTATTAGAGGTTGGAGCCGGTCACTTGATAGAAACGCAAATAGAGTTACCCCCCCTACCCGAAACGAACCCGCAAACGTGGGAGAGGATATCATCCCGCGACACGTCTGATGCCGAGGCGCACCAGGCCCGTGATGCTCGCGTGAAGCGCCGCGACAGTCGCAATGATCGATATCGCCTTCGAAAGACCGCCGGGCGGCTCATGGGAGGGCGAGTGGCGCAATGCGGCTGTACCAGGCACCATTCGCACGTCGAAATCTGGCGCTCGAAAACGGGAGGCGGCAAAGCTGAATTTCGTGGGCTGACCACATGCGGCTCGATTTGGTCTTGTCCTGTCTGTGCGGGAAAAATAGCCGCAAAGCGCGCTGGGGAGGTCGCCAGCCTCGTGCGGGCCCACGAGAAGGCGGTCTACGCTGCTCATGAAAGCCGGGAGGCCTGTACCTTCATGGCGACCCTTACGCTGAAACATCACGTCCGAATGGGAGCCAAGAACACGCGGGACACCGTGGCGGTTGCGTGGCGAAACATGCAAGCCGGGGCACCCTGGGTGCGGCTGAAAGGCCGGTATGGGATCATCGGCATGGTACGCGCCCTGGAAGTCACCCACGGGGGCAATGGCTGGCACCCGCACCTTCACGTCTTGATCATGACCGATCAACCGCTGACTGATGGCGAGCGCGAAGCCATGGCGGATGAAATCTATGCCCGCTGGGAGACCAAAGTCGAAAAGCTTGGCCATAGCTGCACGCGTGACGGTTTTGATCTGCGCACCTGCCGGGGCCGCACTGGTGCCGCCGAATACGTCGCGAAATGGGGAGCCGGTGCTGAAATTGCCAAAGGCGCGTCGAAGGAGGCAAAGTCGGGCTCCCGCTCCCCCTGGCAATTTCTGCGGGCCTATCAACGCGGCAACCGCAAGGCTGGTGCGCTGTTTGCCGAGTATGCGAAGGCTTTCAAAGGCGCGCGGCACCTGACGTACACGTCTCAAATTCGCGAGCGCTACGGCCTGCGCGAGACGGCCGATGCTGACCTAGCCGCGCAGTCTGAAATCGAAGTCGGCGAGACCCCGGAGTTGTGCATCGCGCTGTCCCCTGGGGCGTGGTTCGAAGTGTGCGCCCGCGAGGGGCAGAACGGCATGACCCTGCAGGCCGAAATCCTCTACGCGGCTGAAATCGGTGGAAAGGATGCGGTTCTTGCCATTCTGATCCGTGAAGGCATTGACCCCGATCTGCCCCGGTCCTGGAAACCGCCCGGCACCAAAGGGTGGCGACCCTACACCGTTCCGAAATCGCAGCGCGATGAAGCCCGCGAAGCCGGTTTCCGAAAAACCTATCCACAATTTTGGGAGCGGTTCACCGCCACCACCACCGATCACGCGTCGACCCATTGGAAATGATATGAAGCCCCCTAGCGGAACCCATCTTTTGTACACCGAATGCCCCGAATGCAGCGCGCGCGTGAGTGTGCGGCGTACAAAGACAAACCGGCTCTTGTGGTCCTGCAATGGCGTTGCCGATCCCCACGGCCGCCGGTGCGGCGCGCTCCACACCTACGGAAACATCCTTACCGCTCAAATTATCAAAGAGGTCGAAAATGACGGACACGGACAAGATCAAGAACATGCTGCAACAAGGAGCGTCCCCGCAAGCCGTGACGGCAGCGCAAGTGGACAAGGTGAAGGCAAAAGTGACATCCACCCAGGAAGCGAACCAGCAACCACAACCGAGCCCGTCGCCACAGCCGCAACCCCAGCCGACACCCCAATCGACACCAAGCCCGGAAGTAAACCAAAACCCGGAATTCTCGAACCCTGGTGATGACGATTTGATAATTGGGCTGGACGGCTTTGCCCAAGAGCCTGGCGCCGATCCGCTGGATGCTGGCCCTAAGTTCGTTTCAACCGCTGAGTTTTACCAGTCGTTCTGCGGGCTCTTTCAAATGATGCATATGGGCATCGCTTCGCAGACTGGCATCACGCTTGATGCGTTGGCGGTCGAAAACAACCCGGGCACGCGCGGCGCGTCTGATGCGCTGTATCGTATCTGCGAGCGTGTCCATTTTCTCCGGCCTATTATTAGTGAGGAAACAGGCCTTGCTCGCGATGCGTTCACGGTGCTGATGTTTGGCGGCACTATTGCCTATGCGGCGTCGGCTGAATTCCAGGCAAAGCGGCCGTCATTGCCACCGGTGCTCAATGCTGAGACCGACGCCACGCCAAGCCCGCCACCTGGTCCCGATGCTTCACCGGCAGCACCGACAAGCCCGCAATTCAGCCTGTGAGTGCCGGCACTGCCATTGTCCGTTGTGTCTACGGTGTGCGCGGCGGCGGTAAGTCAACGCTCGCGCGCCACCTGGTCGCCAATGACGCGCGCGTTATCGCCTTTGATCCCCAGCGCGATTATCAGGGGGAGGCCTGGCGCGTTGCCACCACCCGGTCTGAAATCATCGCTGCGCTGAAATCGGAGGGCCTTTCCCGGTTTCGAATATCGTATTGCTTTGATACCGGAACCACTGATCCCGTTTCCGAAATGGTATGGCTTGCCGATGTCATCGCCCACCTCCAAAAAAAATATAGATCGGACGGTATCGGTCTGTCCCTAGTCGTTGATGAGGCGCATGAGGCTTTTCCAAACCGCCCGCTCTCAAAAGACGAAGGCCCGCTCCGGCGTCTCGTGATGCAAGGCCGTCACCTGGGCGTGGGGCTCACTGTAGTGACACAACGGCCTGCCAACATCTCCACCATGATTAGATCGCAGGCAACCGAGGTTTACGCGCTGGCCTTGTCGCGGCGTGATGATCGCGTCGCCGCGGCGGATTTGCGCGAGGGCGCGGCCCCAGCTGTTGCATCTCTTTCCGGCTATGACTTTGTAAAAATCACGCCGCAAGGGCATTCTGTGTGCCGATTGTCCCTGGAAACCGGGGAAATCCGCGCAATTACCCAATAAAATACCCTTACCAAATACCCCTACCCAGAATTTCTTGCGTTCTCGCGCGGCGTGCGCGCCATATCCCGCCATGAACAACGCTTCAAAAATTGTCCAATTCCTCGCGATTGTCATCGCTGGGCATCTGGCCGTCGAGTTCATCGCCAAGCCGTTGGTGATGAGTATTCGCAATAATTCTGAGGACCAACCATCATGAAATCATCCATCAAAATGATCGCCTACGCCGCCATAGGTACCTATCTCGCGGGCTTTATCCTCGCGGCCACATACCGAATGCCTGGCCTGAAAACCGCCAGCGATGGTTTTAACGGTCGCGGCATCTAAACCGCACCTGTCAGTACACAGACAAGGAACAAAAACATGAGTGAAACGGTAGCTGCGGTCACCCCGTTAACCCAGGCGTCGTACCGGGACCATATCTTTCCCGACTTTGAAAACGTCGCGCCTGGCGATACGGCCACCATGCGAGAGCAACGCGGGTACATGTACCATTACGTTGACCTCAAATTGTCAGGCGGCTTGCTACCGTCTCACCTGTCAAACATCCGCGTGAAGGTTTCCGATACGGAAATTTATACAAGCCTTCGCGGCGCTGATCTTGATGTCGTCAACTTCTTTCACGGCTTTGATGACGCCGAAACGGTCGCTACAGTGCGCATCCCGTTCGCCGCGCCTGGGCTTAAAAACCCGCTTGATGAAATCGAAACCTCGCTCAATATCCAGGTTCCCGATCCCGTGACCGGCGTTGTCTTTACGCACTTCGACGTCGAGGTCGATATCGCCGACAATGCACCGGCAACCGCGCGTCTCAAAGCCGTTGGTGCCCGTCAAGCGGCCGCTCTTAACATCGGCCCTGGTATCGTTCGCCAAATGCGCGCCTATCGCCAGCTCATTCCGGCGGAAGGTGAATTTACAATGCGCGATATCGTGACGCCTGGCCTGCCCATCGCATCGCGACAGTTCCTCAATGGGCTCTATATGAACATCGACCCCCGCAATGTTCGTGAAATCATCCTTACCCGGAGCGGGCGGCAAGAATTCCGTCTTGATCCCATTCAGAACGAAATCAACCAGCGCGCGCTTGGTAAAAAGCCGGTCGCAAACTGGACAATCATTGATTTTCGAAAAGAAGGCCTGGGTTATTCTGGCGTCGATTTGCGCCAGCAAACCAACGACTTTGACTTGCGAGTGCAAGTGCAAAACCGGCCCGATGGTACGGTTCCGCCTAATAGCTTCCGCTATCTCACTGACATGACGGGCGTTCCTGTAATCAACTAAGCGCTTTTGGGCGCATACTGAGGGTTTCTCTCATGGATGAAATGAGCCGGGTTTCTGTGAAAAATGCTGTGGGAGACTTCTTCTCTGGCATTTTCACCCTGGGCGGCGGGCTGTTAACAAACGCGGCCGCCGCTGCCGGTCAACGCCTCAATGAGGAAATCCTCGGCCGGGGCCGCGTGGGCGCTGCGCCCGATGCTAGCCAAAACCTTGATGCAACACTGTTGCAAGGTCGGCAGGGTGCCGAGCAAGGCGCACCGCTGCAACGGGGCGTCACTCTGTCCACCAATCAAATTTTAATCGGCGGCTCGCTTGCCGCTGGTCTGGTTCTAACCGTCATTATCGCGTCAAGGTAGTCTCATGTTGCCATTGCCCTCTCTCGGTTTTTCTACCACGCGCATTCTTGAAGGAATGAGCGGGGAGGTAGCTTTTGGCTCTAACGTGTTCGCGCCGTTTTCCCGGTCTGGTCCATCGCCGCTAATTGTCGGCATTGTTGCGGTAGCCGCTGTTGCTGCCACGGCGCTCGTGGTGAGGTCGTAAATGCTACCGACCATTGTAACCGGAAAAAAATCAAACAATCCCATCACGCTTGCTGAAGAACGCAATCTTAACAATGCCGTTGCGGAAGATGCCATCGGGTTGACCGTAAGCGGAATGAACGTCATTTCCATTGGTGATGAGGGCTTAATCACGCGCGCGGCCGATCTTGCCGATGATGTTTCGCGGCGCGGTTTGTCCGTTGCCGAAAACGTCGCTGACCAGGCTTTTGATCTCGGCCGTGACTTTGTGGATGCGGGCGCATCCGCCGTACGCGATGCGGGCCGCATCGGCCTAGAAGGTGTGCAGTCCTCGGCTGATCTTGCCTTCATGGGGCTTTCGGAGGCCACCGGTCTAAGTGCTCGCTCTTTGCGCGAGGCAAGCGAAATCGCCCGCGATGCCGTTGATCGCAGCGCGGAAATTTCCTTTGCTGGTCTGCGTGAGGCGCAAGCCCTGGGCCGTGAGGGGCTGGGCGTCGCCGGTGATGCATTCCGCACCACCACCGAGAATAACCGCACCGCTTTCGAGTTTGGGGCTCTGGCGCTACAGACAACCGCCGACGTCGCCCGCGATGCGGTCGAAGCAAGCGAACAATCGTCATCTGGTGCGTTCAACCTGGGCAATATCCGCTCGCAAGTGCCCGCCGAGACAATTAGCGCGCAAAGTGCAAACACTGGCACCGTCGTTGTTATCGGTGCGGTCGTTGCCGTTGTTGCCGTCACTTTCATGCTGACGCGGGGGCGCTCGTGAGAATTCCCCAGGCAACAACGCTTGCCGAAATTGCTGCGCGTGGCCGTCGATCAACGGCCGCCGTCGAAGGTCGTATGCTGACAGATGGCGCAGAGCGCATGGCGTCAAATGCTGTGCGCGAAACCGTGGCTGCTGAGGCCAGGCAAGGTGCGGCGCAGATGCCGTTTCAGAACGTCGCGTCACAGCGCGGCGGGTCTGTGTTTTCCGCCGTTGCACAGCGTAGTCTTGTGCTTGCGTCAGGTCAGTCGCGCGTTGTTCGTGTTAACTCAAGTTCGGTTCAGTATTTAGACAGTACAGTTCCCGCCGCGTTCTTGTTTGTTCGTGTCGAACAAAACGAAGAAATCCGTATGCGGCTCGGTGATGTCCTCACCTTTGGCCAGCCTTTTAAGACCATAGAAGTTCGCGCTGGGCAGGATATGGAAGTCATCATGCAGTTTGGTTTCAACGCAGAAAGGTAACCCCATGCCCACACCGTCAACCGCCCCAGAAGAAAACGCCAAGCGTGAAAACGCAAAAGCGCAAAATCCGTCAACGCCTTCGCCGCTAATGAATGACGCGCCTGCGCCTCAATCAGGTGAGCATGGCGTTCTGAATTCCAATCCGCAAACCGACTAAAGGTCTTTGTTCGTGGAAATCATCATCGCCTTTTTGGTTCTGTCGTTTGCCGGTATCTTTGCGGTGCTGGAAGCGCGCGCGGCAAATGCTGCGCCGGTGCCGCGCCGTGAACCAACTCTACGGCCCGCGCCTGTTCGCGACGCGCAAGGTGATGATGATCCACAAGCGGGCAATGGCGGTGACAGTCCTGGCACCAATATTGGGCCAGCACTTGTGTCGGCCGCCACGCGCGCTCGCGAAATTGATGTCACCGCACGGACGTTGTGGGGTGAGGCGCGCGGTGAAGGTTCTGGCGGCATGATTGCAGTCGCGCGTGTTATTCGAAACCGTGTCTTGTCAAGTCGTTATCCGAACACGTTTGAAGCCGTCTGTATGCAGCGCTTTCAGTTTTCGGTCTGGAATGATGGCGGCGCAGCGTTGCTCGCAGTTGGTCTGTCTGATCGTGCTTTTGTTGATGCGATACGCATTGCCAGTGAGGCGGTTGACGGCACCTTGCCGCCCGATGATCGTTTCAGCCCCAACGATAATGGAGAGGTTCTCCACTATCTTAATCCTGATCCTGCGCTTTATCCGTCGGGCCGACTTCCGTCCTGGGCCTTTGCGGCAAGCGAGGCGCATGACATTGGCCGTCACCGATTTTTAAGAGGCGTAGCATGAACGAAATTGACAATATCCGCCGGGCCACAGTCACGACGATTGCGGCACCCTTTCAGTTTCTAAACGGGCTCGCAATCAATGGCGGCCGGATCCTCGGGCAAGGGCTCGATTTTAACGGCGATGGCAAAATCAATTTTAGCGATGTTGGTGCCGGTGTATCTGCCGCTGGGCGCGCAGTGACTGGCGCTGCCCGCACGGCCGTTGAACCCGTCGCAAGGGCCGCGCGCGGTCTTGATCCTTCGCCTTCGTCGTCTCCGGTGGTGCCGCTGGCGGCCGTCGTTGCTGCCGGTGCGGCTGGTTACTTCATTTTCAAAAGGCTCAAGTAATGGTTCTTTTAATTCGTGGACTGACCATCGTAGGCGGTACTATCCTGGGTTTTCTCGGTATTGGTGCAATCTCCCAAACCGAACAACTTTTGCGCGCCGCTGTGCCTGTCATGTTGATTGGCGGAACGCTCTACCTGATCTCGCGTTAATCTGAGGAGTACCGGCAATGCCACAACCAAGTCCCCTTTTCGGCGGCGGCTCCACAGGCGGCGGCGCGCCAACTGGCGGCGGCGGAAACCCGCCCGCTGGTATGCTATCCGCGTCCGGCTTGCGCGAAATCTCGCGCGCCGCTGGTCTGCCCACAATCTTTGGCGACACCATCGCTGGCGATGCAACGCCCGATCTGCGCGCCGCGCTTGTTGATCACATAACGGCCGGGGGCGGTGATTTTCTGATTGCTGGAAAGTATGACTTTCAAACGCCGCTGATCATTGATGACATTGATACCGACATGAAGATCCGCGGCGATGATCGCACCGCGCTTACGGTCTCGATGGTAGATGACTTTTTGCAGCTATCAACGCTATTTACCGGTGGTCCGTCCCCAGAAGAAATCGACGTTATCAAACTGCATGATTTGCGCTTTGTTGCTGGGGTGCCTGGCGCGGGTCGCGCTTTTGATCTGCGCTTTCCTGATTATGGAAACGTGCTCAGCCGCTCCACGTCAATTAAGAATATCACCGGCAACATCAAGCAAACGTCGGGCGAATTCCCTACAGGGGAGTACTGGGCAAACTTCTGTAGACTGACAAATCCATGGCGTGGACAGTATTCGAACATCTACTGCATGGGGCCATACGGGCCAAATCCTGCGGGCGGTACGCTTGATCTAATCCCCGGCGGCACAGGCCTGGAAATCGCGGGCCGCGCCTTTGTGTCGATCTTTGATGATTGCGCCTTTTGGACGTTTACGGAAGGCATGGTTCTTGGTCGCGGCCGCGATGGTAGCGCGGGCGCAAGCAATATTCTTGATGACTTTGAGGAGTTCGTCTTTCGCGAATGCCGCGCGGTACAGTGTACCAATGGTATTGTGGTTCATCCAAACGGCTTGCAACCTGGTGGCCGCGTCCAGGGTGGTCATTTCAATTGCACCGAAAACAATATCATGATGACGGGCATCCGGTCGGCATCGGTTGCTGATGTGCTTCTCTATGATGATGTAAAGGACCGCGCTAATCCTTTTCTCGGGCAGCATGTGGACCTTCGGTTTGTCAACTGCAAAGAGATGAACGTTAAGGGAAACACCACGCGCGGTATGTCATCTGATGCCGGTCAACGGGCTTTTGTCCGTGCGGAAAGTGGTTCTGAGAACCTAATTTCGGAAGGCAACACAATCGGACAACGTGACTTCCGCTACATTGTCGCCAACGCCGCCGCAAACGGTACCCTCGGGCCTGATAAGCTTATCGCGCCAGAAAACGCCAAAATCACGGGCGCTCCGCAATCGGTCGTCGGTCACTATTTTATCAAGCCAAAAGCGACTGTCGTTCAAAACGTATCGGCACAGACAATCGCAACCGGCGGTGCTGGTGCGGCCGCCCTCGAGTTGCAGACGGCCGCGCAACAACTTGTTGGTGATTGGTGGAATGCGGCCAACCCAACCAGGTTAACCGTACCAGCTGAGCGCGCGGTGCGGTTTGTCAAAATCAACGCCACGGTGCGCTTCGCCCCCAATGCTGTTGGAACGCGCCGTGTCCGTGTGCTGAAAAACGGCGCTGTGGCCGCTGGCTTGCCCGATGAAATCGTCATGGCCGCTGGTGCTGGTCCAACCCATGTGACGCTTTCCGCCGATAGTATCCCGGTGGCTGATGGAGACTACTTCGAGGTCTTTGTCGAGCAATCCTCCGGCGGGGATCTGCAGACGGTTCCAGGTCTTGGAACCTTTGTCACTATTCAATCCGAGACATGATCCGTGCCCGTCGAAACGCTTCCCCGCTCCACGTTCCGTCCCGATTTTATTGCGGTCATCGTCGCAATGGGCGCGCACCTGGCCGCATCTGCCTTTTGGGCTGGTCAAATTGGGGCCCAAGTAAGCGCGGTTCAGGACCGCATAGATAATGCCGTATCGCCAATGGCGCAGCGCGTAGCGGCTACGGAAGCCGAGTTGATCCGCCGCGATGGATGGATGGGTCAAATGGAAACCCGTGCCGCAAAAATGGAAACCAGGATCGAGGTGATCCAATCAAAACTAGAAAGGGACGTACCATGACGTTTTTTAAGAACAGACTACAAGAGGCTTCTACCTGGGCAGGCCTGCCGATGATTATGGTTGGCATTACGTCGCTACTCGGTATGGGGCAGCGCAAGGCCGAAATCGCCACCCAGGTGGGCGAACAAATTGGCGGCGCGGTTGCGTCGGGCTTGCCCTGGTGGCAAGGCGCGCTTATCGCGGGCACCGGCCTGGTCATGTCGGTTGGCCGCGAGGCCGGATCGCCTGACAAGCCCTTGCCGCCAACTGTAGGGGGTGGCCAATGAAGGGGCGTAAGGCCAACGGCCAATTAAAAAAGGGATATCGCCTCACAAAATCTGGGGTGCGCAAAGTCACGAAAAAGCGAACCACGAAGCGCCGCCGTCGGCGATAAGAAAGGAAGATAAAATGTCTGATCCACTAAGAAAAGAACACCGTGAGCTGACAGAAAAAGAAAAAAATGACATAAGCTTTATTAAGCAGCTTGCTGAAGATTTGCTCAATGCGATTGAAGAAACAGGCTCTGGGCGCGAGCAATCAATTGCAAAAACCAACATCGAACAAGCCGTCATGTGGGCGGTAAAGGGCGCTACAGCGTGACAAGACTTTCCACATGACTTGACCACAAAGAGAGCGCCTCGCGGCGCTCTTTTTCGTATGAGTACTGATTATAAACCGCGTCTATTGGATCTGTGCCGGTTTTGTGATTGACCACCCGGTGCGCGATGTCGCGTGAGACGCCCAGCCGCGCAAGCCCGGTATAAAACGTCCGTCGAAGGTCGTGAAACACCCAGGGCGGCCCCTCCCAATAGGTCATAAGGCGCGCATGGGCCCGCGAAAAACCGCTCTTAGGCTGCGCGCAGCGTGGCGCGCAGGGGTAGGGGGCCGACACGTCGATCTGAGCGCGGGTGAAGTGAGTGAGGTGCACTGTGTGAGGCCGTCCGTTCTTTGTTTGGCCCGCCGATACCGTCCAGGTCTCGCGCTCGATGTCGCCGCGCTGGATCCTGGCGCACTCACCACGTCGTTGCCCAGTGAGAAGCGCAAGCCGATAAACAGGCGTAAAAGATCGCCCGTGCGCATCCAGAAGCCGCCATACGCGCACTACCTCACAGTCTGACAAAACGCGCGTACGGGCCGCCAGTGGTCGCGGGCCGCGCATTCCGGCCATGGGGTTCTGATCGACGTATCCATAATTGTGAAGCCACCCCATCATCGCCCGGCTAACTCGAAACGCATTGCCCTTGGTGCCGGGTCGGTCTCGATGCGCCACTAGGACTTGAGCAAAGTCGGCCCTCGTGAGGTCCTGTGCGGCCGTTTTTGGTAGGTGTGGCAGAATGTCGCGTTTCACCACCATTTTAGTCTTCTGCGCCGACTTCATAAATGCAACGTGCTCGGACAAATAGACCTCCGCAAGTGCGTGCAATGTGTGTCGATACTGACCCATATAAGCCCCCCAAAACTATATTATGGAAGCCCGCCATCGGGTGAGTATAGATCTGATCAATTTGACACAAAATTGAAATGGCATCCCCGCCTGGATTTGAACCAGGGACCTCCAGATTAGGAATCTGATGCTCTATCCTGCTGAGCTACGGGGACCCTTCCTTTCCAATACCAGTTTTTCTGTTGGATGAGAATTCCCCGGGGGCCTGGTAGCTTTTCAGGTGCCTTCCCTAAACGTGAAACGGCTGCGTCTTGGGGAAACGCAGCCGCTACTCACTGTGGGGTATGGTGGGGTATCTTCTTGGGAGAAGATGAGAGGATAATCAGTCCCACACCTTAACAATTGGTTAACATGCTGAATCCTCTGAATTTTTTTGCCTAGAGCGTCGGATGATCGTTTTGAATCATTGATTTGCTTTTGTATCGAACTGTGATTCACCTTGTTCGGAGGTGGATCATGCAAGCTCTTTCGATAGATTTACGTGAACGTGTTGTTGCGTTTGTTGACGCTGGCGGCTCTCGTCGGGAGGCGGCTCGTGTGTTTTCGATCAGTCCTTCGAGCGCGGTCCGGTTTGTCGCTCAGTGGAAGCGGGAGCGGTCATTAAGACTCAAGCCACAGGGTGGTGATCAGCGTCGCAAGCTGGCGTCATTCCGTTATGAGATCATTGCTGCGGTCGAGGCAAAACCGGACATTACCATGCCGGAACTTGCGGCGATGATGGCGCAGGATCATGGGCTTCAGGTGGCCCCTGCCTCGCTGTCGCGCTTTCTTTGCCGCCATGGTTTCAGCTATAAAAAAAACACTACTGGCCACGGAACAAGGTCGCGCTGATGTAGCCAAGGCACGCGCTGATTGGCGGCATTATCGCCAGCCGGCGATGCGAGAAGCTCTCCATCGGCTTATCTTCATTGATGAAACTTCAATCAAAACAAACATGTGCCGCGCCCGGGGGCGCTGCCCGAAGGGAGAGAGGCTGAAAGCCGATGCCCCGTTCGGGAAATGGTCTACACAGACGTTTATTGCCGGCCTGCGGTGTCATGATCTTGTCGCCCCATGGATCATTGAGGGTGCGATGAACCGCGATGCCTTTGAAACTTATGTGGAGACACAACTCGCACCGACCCTGCAACCCGGTGACGTTGTCATACTGGACAATCTGGCGGCACACCGAAGTCCGTTAGCTGATCAACTGTTGGCAGAACGCGGAGCCTGGTTTTTGTTCCTGCCCGCCTATTCGCCCGATCTGAACCTGATCGAAATGGCGTTCTCAAAGCTGAAGGCACACCTGCGAGCTGGCGCACACCGTACTATCGATGCGTTATGGAAGGCGGTCGGTGATATCTGTGATCTTTTCACCGCCAACGAATGCCAAAACTTCTTCAGCGCAGCTGGTTATGGGCCAATGTGATGATCCGACGCTCTAGCCTCGTTGCGCATGCCCGTCGGCGTTGGCTTTTTTCAAGGTCCGCCTATTCGGCCGGGTCGGCGAGAGGGTTGCGGCGCGGACCTATGGTCGGGGCGCTTGCCTCCCCAAACGCCGAGCCGGAGGCTGGTTGAGGAACCGAGGTGAGCGTCTGTGCAGGGTCATCCTGATAGCCATGGTCCAGAGAGGCCCCTTCTCCGACTTTGGGTTGGGCCTCGCCGGTCCAGACGCCTTTCATAAACCGGCTCATATCCGCGCCAAGCAGATACATTGATGGCACGAAGAGAAGGGTCACGAACGCGGCAAAGAAAATCCCGAAAGCCATGGAAACAACGGTTGGTTTGAGGAATTGGGCGTCAACCGATTGTTCGAGCATGATCGGGATCAGGCCGATAAAAGTCGTCACTGAGGTGAGCACAATTGGCCGGAACCGACCCGCGCCGGCTCGGATGAGTGCTTCCATGGCGCCAGCGCCTTCGCGGCGGAGGCGGTTCACATAATCAATGAGGACAAGATTGTCGTTGATCACAACGCCGGCGGCCGCACCGATTCCGAAAATTGAAAACAGGCCGAGCTCCACATCCAAGAGAAAGTGGCCAAAAAGGGCGCCCATCAAGCCAAACGGGATCGCCGACATGATGAGGATGGGTTGCGCATAGGACGCAAACGCGATGGCGAGCAGCATATAAATGGCGAACAGCGCAATGTTATAGAGCGTGCCCAGTTCACGGTTGAACTCGTCTTGTTCTTGTGCCTCTCCGCGTTGCACCAATTCCACGTCGGGATGGCGCGCCTGCCATTCGCCCTGAAATTCCGTGCGGAAACGTTGCATGGTCGTGCGGCGTTCATACCCTTCGGCAAGATCAGCATTGATATTTGCCGAGCGCGAGCGGTTAAAGCGCCGTATACGCTTGAAGCTCGGTGCATATTCGATATCTGCAACGGCAGAAAAGGGCACCTCCCGCCCGTCGGGTGTGCGGATGAACAGGCGCGACAGCGTACCGAGATTTTCGCGGTCACTGCGCGGTAGGCGGACGATGACCCGGACATCATCGCCGCCGCGGGGAAGACGCTGGACCTCCTCACCAAAAAAGGCCTGGCGCAGTTGGGAGGAAACCTGCGCAAGCGTCAGGCCAAAGCGTTCGGCGCCTGGTTTCAGGACAATGCGCAGTTCATCCGTTGCCGATTGGAGATTATTCTGCACGTTGAAAACGCCGGGGAGCGAGCGCAGGTAATTCTGCAAATCAATCACCGCCAACCGTATGCTTTCGAGATTGTCACTCTCCAAACCAAAGGAGAGGTCCGCCCCATTGTCATTGAAGGTAAAGGCGATATTGACTTCCTCCGCATCGGGAATTTCGCCGATATAATCGCGGAAGCGATCTGCAATTTCCTCAGTGGGGATATTGCCACGTTCCTTGGTATCAAGAAGCTGAATAAAGCCCCCAGCGTAGCCATCTGCCGCGCGCATATAAATTGAGTTGACGATTAACTCATCACCCTCACCCTTGCCATAATCGGCTTGCGTCTTTTCGGCGGCATCAAGCAGTTTTTCATAAACCTGCAGCGTCCGGGTAAAGGAGGTGCCCTCAACCATATTCACATTAATATCGAGAACCGGAGCCTCAATACTGGGGAGAAACCCAGTCTTTATATAGCCGAGAGATAACAGGCTGATCGAAATGGCGAAGGCACTAAGGAAAAAGACAACCGTTCGCCCGCGCGCCTTCAACAGCGCCGTGAGCAACGGCACATAGACCTTTTCGGCAAAGGTGACGATCCCGTCGGAAAAAACGCGTTGCACCTGATAGTACCAGCCTTCCCGATTTTGCGGCTTCATATGGGCCAGGTGCGCGGGCAAGATCAGGAAAGACTCAATCAGCGAAAAGGTCAGAGCAAAGATGATTGTCCAACTGATATGCTTGGTAAACTCCGACGCTCCGCCGGATATGAAAAGCCACGGTGCAAAGGCAATCATGGTGGTCAGGACCGCAAAAAATACCGGCTTGATGACAAGCTGTGTGCCCGCGAGCGCTGCATCGAGATTGCGTTTACCCCCCTCAACCTGATTGTGAATGCTCTCGCCCACAATGATGGCATCATCAACCACAACCCCGATCACCAGCAAGAATGCAAAGAGCGATAGGATATTCAGCGATACCCCAACGGCGGGCAGAAAGATAAAAGCACCCATAAAGGAAACGCCAATCCCAATAGCAACCCAGAAGGCAACCGTTGGCCGCAGGAAGAGCATCAGAACAATCAAGACAAGGAATAACCCAACAATAGCGTTGGAGGAGACAGTCTTCATCCGCGCGAAATAGATATCTGACCGGTCATCAATGATCGTCAGACTGACTTCGGGGTTTAGGTCGGCATTTTTCTTTTCCAACCAGTCCTCAAGGCTATCGGAAAGCTTTACGATGTTGAGATTGGTGGGGGCAATCACATTGATAAGGATTGCTTCTTTCCCGTCTAATTGACGACGCGAATTGCTATCTTCAAACCCGTCAACGACGGTTGCGACATCTCCCACACGCACGATCCCGCCATTGGGCGTCTGACGGATGATGATATTTTCAAATTCGGCTTGCGTATCAGCAAGGCCGCGCGCGGCGATTTGGACATCGCCCGTTTCGGTTTGAACGGTTCCGCTTGACTGGTTGATTGATCGGCCCCGAATGGCCTGTGCCACATCGCTGAATGTCAGGCCAAATCCGCGCAAGGCTGCCTCGGACACCTCAATAGAGACTTCTTCATTGCGGCCACCAAACAGAATAGCGCGTGAGGGGCCGTTGGGTATTTGCGTGATTTCATCGCGCAACCGTCCGGCAAGCCGGTTAAGCTCGCGCTCGTCAATGTTACCATTGATGGCGATCAAATGGGTTCGTTCCTCGGCTTGGATCTGCTGAATCGTGGGGCGAAACGCATCCTGCGGAAACGTTGAGATCCCGTCGATCCGATTTTTGAGCTCATTAAGCAGGGTGGTGATGTCCGCGTCCGAAGTCGCCTCCACTGTCACATTGGCCCGGCCTTCTCGCGCGGTGCTGGATATATTTTTGACGCCATCAAGGTTGTCGATGGCTTCTTCGATCCGCAAAACAATTTGTTCTTCAACTTGCTGTGGGTCGGCACCAAGCCAGACAACCGAGATATCAACAAAGGGTACTTTCGCGGACGGAAAAACCTCGCGGTTCATATCGCGAAAGGCGAACGCACCGATTATCACGCACGCAATCATCAACAGGTTCGCGGCAACGCTATTGCGAGCCCACCAGCCAATTAGTCCCTGCATCGTCAGAAATCCTTTTGGTGCTAGTTCTGGGCCGCGCCTGCGCCACGATCGGTGGCGGCGGCGGTGCCACTGCCAGGTGTGTCGCGGCGTTGATTATCGTCACTGATAACCGGGGTAACCTCATCGCCTTCGCCATTGCCACGCAAAGGCGAAACCACAACTTTGTCGCCGGGCGCAAGGCCCGAAACAACCACAACGGATTTGGAAGAGACCGAGGCAACGCGAACGGTGCGCCGTTCAAGCCGGTTCTGGTTATTGACCACGTAAACAGCATCGCGGCCATAAAGCGCCGTAGACGGAATAATATAGACATTGTCGAGCGCACGACCTTTGATTGTGGCGTCAACAAATAGACCCATGGCAAGTGGCACACCGTCGTCAGCAGCGGCTCCGTAGGGATCGTTGACAACGGCAATTGCTCCGATCTGGCGGGTCGCCGTATCAATAGCGCCCTCTGTCCGCATGATTTTTCCGCGCCATTCACGCACACTGGAACCCACGACCGAACTGAGAATGACGTCCGGGCCCGGTTCATTTTCAGTGGCCGTAAACGCGATTGGTAGACGCAAGGTGGCAAAATCGGTATCGCTAAGAGGCAGGCGGATTTCAGCCACATCGGTTGAGAAGATGCCACCAAGCTGTGCGCCCGGCGTGATAAACTGACCCAACCCCACATTGATCGTCCGTACACGCCCATCAAAAGGCGCTCGGATCATGGTGCGGTCGAGATTGAGCCGGGCCTCGCGTTCATCGGCGCGGGCGGACTGAAAATTTGCTTCTGCCTGCCGCAGTTGTGGCAAACGCAAGGTCAAGTCTGAGGGACGCGAGCCATCGCCAAGCTCTTCCCAGTCGCGCCGGGCAAGGTCTGCTTCTGCCTGTTCCTGGTTCAAGGCTTGCTGGGCTTGCGCAACCCGCGCCTCGGCCCGCGTCAAGGCAAGACGATAATCGGTATCTTCTATGCGCACGAGAACGTCATTCTTTTTGAAAGCGCCGCCATTCACGAAAGAACGATCCGTACTAATGATGCGCCCACCCACCTGCGCGGTCAGATTGATATCCGTGCGCGGACGCACTTCGCCTTGCGTGACAACATCAACAGTCGTGGAGGTTGGTGTTGCCACCTCAATAAAGACACTGGGCGCCGCGAGCGTTTCATCGCGCTCTTCAGGTCGTGGTCGCATGTCAAAAAGCAGCGCTAAAATCGCAGCTGCGACGCCTATGATCAGGACAAAGCCAATGACAACGCCAAATTTACGGAGCATCCGGTATCCCCCTGGTCCGATCCGACGGGCTCAATTGCGAAACCGTTTGTGGCTCCGCAAATAGGCCGGGATCGGTAATAAAGTTACCCCCAATGGCGAGGTATAGCTGCACGCGATTTCGCACGCGCTGACTCTGTGCGTTTATATACTGGCTTTCCGCCGCTATCCGTCTCGTTTGGGCATCAAGTAAATTAAAAATGCTGGCGGCCCCGCTGTTATAGCGCCGTTCGGTCAGGGCCTCACCGGCGGCCGCTTCTTCATAGGCAAGCTTCAGGGCCGCTTCTCTGCCGGCCAGAAAAACCTCCGCGGCAAGGGCGTTTTCAGCTTCTTCATAGGCAGCGAGCGCGGTTTGTGTGTAGGTGAAGATCGCGGCTTCGGCCTGTGCCTTGGCGCGTTTCGCATTGGCGCGCAGGCGACCCCCTTGGAAAATTGGCTGAGCAATGCTCGAGAATAGGTTCCCCGCAAGGCGTTCCGGGTCAATCACGTCAGCGAGCACGGGGCCGGAGGTGTTCACATTGGCGCTGATCGACAATTGTGGAAGCAGCTGCTTGCGTGCCGCCCGTGCCCGCAGGCCAGCGGCCTCCATCCGGGCTTCGGCAGCGAGGATATCAGGGCGGCGAGCAAGGACGTCGCCGGGCGCCCCAGCCCCTTCAAGCGAGGGCAATTCCGGAAGACGCGACGCCGCTTCGATTTCCGCACCGGGATAGCGGCCGAGAAGGACTTCCAGACGGCGGGAGGCCTCGGCTTCTTGCTGACGGCGGAGTAAAAGGTTGGACTGATCCGAGGCAACTTGCGAGCGGGAAAGGCGCACATCAAGGCTAGAGGCAACGCCGCGCTCATAGCGCCGCTCGGTAATCCGGAGGTTGCTTTGGCGCGCCTCAAACGTTCGGTCGGCAAGTTCGCGTTGCAGGCGCGCTTCAATCAGATTGAACCAGGCTTGCGCAACGCTCGACGCGACGGAAAGGCGCGCACCATCAAGGTCAGCGAGCGTTGCCGTGGCATCGCCATACGCGGCCTTGGTCTCATCGCGGATGCGACCCCAGACATCAAGCTCCCAGTTGATCCGGGCCTGAAGCTGGTAGCTGTTAATGTAAATACGCCGGTCTGGCAGCTGTGCTTCGGCAAAGCCATCACCATCAAAATCAAGCCCGTCAAGGCGGCCATCGCCATCGCGATCAACGCCGAATTGGTCTTCAAGGTCACTGGCATCCAGTCCAGCCAGGTCACCGTTGCCGCCACCAGCCTGGGCCGCAATGAGCGGGTTGCCAACCGCTGCAATCCGCCCTGCACTCCCATCTGCATTAAGGGTCGGAAATAGTGCTGACCTCGTAACTTTCACATTCGATCGGGCGGCGGCAAGGTTCCGAACGGCAGCCTGTAGATTGTTGTTATGCACCATTGCCTCGGCAATCAGCCCGTGGAGGGCATCATCGCCGAAGGAGCCAACCCAGTCGCCGGTGGGAATGTCATTGATCTCGTCGATGGTGGCGTTGAGGCCCGCGCGGTCCTCCACGGCAGCCATATCGGCGCCATCGGTGTCGATTTTCTCGGCGCCGGCCCAGCGTTCCGGGATCTCCGGCAGGCTTTGCTCCGTCAGATCCACATCCATACTCGCGCACCCGGCCAGGACAAATACCATTGGGACCAGAACGCAGCCCTGGGCGGTTACTTTGGTGCCGGCAAAAATTCGACGCATCACTCTCTCCAAACCCGGCAAACCGGGCGTCATTGGCGGGATTGTCATGCTAGTCGCGGACGCGCCGAAGGGACCCAACCCCGTTTCCCCTTCACCTGCAAATGACCCCAGAGCGCCGGTCCGGGCAAGGGGGTTGCGATGAATGGTGCGTCTCACGCGATCAGCAAACAACTGCCAATGCGGCGGAAGTTAACCATAAGGCGTTAATATTGTTTTCAAAACCTACGACACCACGCCTCTTGCGGTTCGCTGTGGCGCGTTTTTGATAGGACGCTGCCAACACCTTAGAGCGATCGGTCAAAAGTTCGAGGTATCCAAGCCGGAATCGATCCCACCACACGCGAAGGCATACTCTCCAAATAATCGCCCGACGCGCCTTACGATGTTGGTCATTCTGGAAACAGGTATATTGGGTTTGACCTTGGCCAGCGGGCAAATGCTGCCCCCGCATGGGTCAATCGCCATCAATGTGGTGGTTATCGCGCAGATACCCCCTACCGGCGGGGCAGGACTAAACCGACTGGCCGGCTTACTTGCAGATGGCACACGCTTGTCGCCGGGTGAACGCTTAGGCCGAATATTGGGCTGACATTTCGGTACGCCGCATTGCTATCAAACCAGTTTGGTTGCATTTTAATCTCCCGGGGTTTTACGGATCATTAGTATCCGGTTGGGAAGGTAAATCATGCAAACGCCGAGCTATACCAAAGTTTTTCAGATAGAGGTCACGCACTACGCGGCTGAAGGTGATGAGCCTGCGGCCTATGTGGCTTTCTGTGAAGAATTAGGGTTGTCCCTTGAAGCCGATACGCTTGACGCCTTGGTTCAAAAAATTCGGCCGGCGGCCATTGAGTTGTTTGAACTGAACGTTCTTCCGCACTTTGAGCGGGAAGAAAGCGTACCACGTCCGGCATTCAACCTTAATCATTTGCTAGGGATTTCCGACGATGGGAGCGACTTACTATCAGGCGCTCACTGCGTTGCTTAAAAACAATGGGTGCGTTTTTGTGCGCCAAGGAAAGGGTGACCATGAAATCTGGTATAGCCCACACACAAAACGCAACATCATCGTTGATAAGGGCGGCAAGGTTCGTCACACCGCCAACAACACACTTAAAACTGCTGGGCTTCCCAAAGCGTTCTAGCGCAAACGACCCTTGCCCAGCAGACGCAGCCATGCGTTGACCGGCGTTGCGATACGCTTTCCACCGGCGGCAACGCATAATTTTGCGCCCCCTCGCCGCCAATGACCCGGACGAGGTTGTTTAGAAACAACGAAACATCGCCAAAATAATTGGGAAACGCCTCCCATCCATAATTTCGAAAGCAACTTGATTTTCTGGAGGCCACGGCCGGAATCGACCCCCCACACGCGAAGGCGTGCATGAATATGAATCGCCGACGATAAAGTGCGATTGATCACCATTTTCAATCGGTATTGAAACGCTGGAGGCCACGGCCGGAATCGAACCGGCGTACACGGCTTTGCAGGCCGCTGCGTCACCACTCCGCCACGTGGCCATGCCTTTAGACTGGTGCGATATCGTCCTTACGCACAAAGCGCGGGGAGGTCAAAGGCTGAAACACTGGGGTGAAGCAAAAATCGTGGCGGTTAGCGTCAGGCGGGGTATGCCCGATGGGGGGCAAAGGCAGCTGGGATTGGGCCCGGCTCTGTGGCGCATAGCTGATCTGTGATGATGGCCGCGGTTTGCGGGGCCAGCAGGATGCCGTTGCGGTAATGACCGACGGCAAACAGGATTGATCGCGGGACGTGACCACTGTGTCCCAGATGGGGGTTGTGATCGGGCGTACCAGGACGCACACCGGCCCAACGATGATGCTCCGGCGCGTCGGCAAGCGCGGGTAGGATTGCAGTCGCCCGCCGCCGTAAATCATCAATCGTTCTGCGATCTATCGTTAGGCTTTCCTGCCCCCGCTCCTCGCTGGCGCCGATGATTAACCGTCCATCTGTACGCGGACAGATATAGATTTCTCCGCACCGCACCACAGGAAATCGCGGTGGTAGAGCGTGTTCCAGCGCAAGCGCCACGCCTTTAACGGGTACGATTGGGGGAAAAGAAAAAGGTGTCTTGATCCGCGTGAGGCCAGCGCCGCTGGCAAGGATGACAGCACCAGCCTCATAGCGCTCACCGGTTTCGATTTGTACGATAGCACTGGTATCGGTGGCGGCGGCAATATCGGTCACCCTTGCCATCGTCCAGTGACACGTCTCGAATTTTTTGAGAAGCCTTCGCAAAGCGCGTAATGTCAGTATGGGATCAATCTGCGCTTCGTGGCCCAGAAGCGCCGTATCAAAACCGTCGAGGTTGAGGGCAGGATAGGCGCCCGTTTGTTCGCTTGCCTCGCTGGCGCCAACCTTCCGATTGCCGCTCGGCGAAAGACTAAGCGTGCCATAGGGTCTGAAGTCGGGGTCGATCCCCGTTTGATCGTGAAGCCGTTCGGCGACGTGGGGCCAGGCACTGAGGCTTGCCATGCCCATCGTGCTTATAGCGGTTGGCGCGGTATCGGCGTTGTCAAACTCTGCCGATGGCGCCAGCATTCCCGCAGCGCTGTGCGTTGCCGCTGGTAGACCATCACCGGCATCAATAATCCGCACACGCAAGGACTGCTTGCAAAGGGCGTCGGCGATGGCACAACCAATAATGCCACCGCCGACAATGATAACGTCAGCGCGGGTATCCATGGCGGGCGGTATAGATCACCGCCACGCGGACGCAACCCGGGCCCAGCGGCTCTGGCTATCCTTCACGAAGCACGCGGCTCGTCGGGGTCTTTTGGGCCCATAAGCGACATGAGTTTGGTCTTTTCTTTAGAGCCCGCTGACGAGCCAAAAAAGTAGTTGACCACTGCCGCTGTCATGGTCGCCAGGGCCCCCAGCATGATCGAAAATTCTGTCTCTGCCCCTTGTGGCAACTGGCGCGCCACCATGGCGCCCAGGACCACAAAAAATCCGAAGATAACAAGCGCACCAATGACTGACGGGGTCCAGTCCTCCATCTCCCGCTGGTGTAGCCTGGCATTGGCGCGGTCTGCGGCGGCGATCCGCACGTGCTCCAGCGTTGTTTCTTGCAGCAGGCGTTGAAAATCGAGGTCAGCCTGGCGCAGCGCGATAATCTGCTCTGGTGTGGCGGTGGTCAGGGCAACAGCGATGTCATCTTCGCTGGCGCTTGCACTCCCAAAAAGAGCGCGGGAAATGCGTTCGACCGCTGCGCCGGCCAGTGGCCCGCCAAGGGCGTGGGCCAACTGCGGGGCGATACCGGTGAGGATGGCTTTGATCCGGCGCTTACGACGGCTTTTTTTGGGGATTGCCGCTGGATGGGCGGCATCATTTGTGGCGTTAGAATCAGTGGACATGGATGGGTGTGCCTTCGGGTGGGGAAAACGAGATTTGACCACGCCCCCAACTGGACAAGGTCGGGATGGCGCGCCGGTGACCACCATGACCCGGCGCAGACGGGACGGGGACAGTTATCCCCGTCTTTTTTTGGTGATTGGCTTGGTATTGGGGCAGGGTTCGCTCAGCACAGTGTTGCCCACACCGCACGGCGGCGTACAAACAGTCTGACCCGACTTGCAAAAAATAAATTTGCATCGTTTGGCGGATCACCACATGATTCGACCATCGTTAAAGTTGATTGATGCCGCGCGCCTCGCCCTTGATGCGTTATTTTGTAACGTGATGCGGGCTTTTGTTTTGAGCGTGCCGGTTGTGGTGAAGGGTCATAGTCTGTGTTGCGGTCACTTACACGCGCACCGTTGCTGCTCAGCGTGGTCGGGCTCCTTTTGCATTATGGACTGGCGGGGCTTAATTCCCTACCGGGGCTTGGGCTCGCCCTCTCGGCCCCCGCCGTCTGGGCATTCCTTGCTACCCTTGCCTTATCCGCACTCGTTTTTTCGGCGTCGATTCAGTTTCGGGTTAGCCGCCTTGGGATTCAATGCCCCGTCTCCTTTCGCCTGTGCTTTGGCGGCGCGCCGATTTTTCTTATCGCGTGCGGGTTATGCGCT
Organism: Pseudomonadota bacterium; assembly: GCA_039819545.1. Taxonomy (GTDB): domain Bacteria; phylum Pseudomonadota; class Alphaproteobacteria; order Caulobacterales; family Parvularculaceae; genus CALLPQ01. The sequence continues at coordinate 31,709 of JBCBRS010000014.1, forward strand.
TTTATTTTGATGCCGCAGTTGTCGTTGAGCGCGGCCTTTCTGCTTGGCGGGATTCTCATGCTGAATGGCTCCGCCTTTGACAGGCGGGCCATCGTCAACACACCAGCACCGGCACTGGTAAAAGCCGGCGTTCAATTTGAAAGCGCAGTGGTGCTTTCCCTGGGGCTGCCCATTGCCGTTCTGTTGGCCGGCGGTGCCACGAACGCGGTTGCGGGGGAAGGGGCGCTGGCGCCGCTTCTGCGGGCAAGCCTGTCCGTGCTCGCTGCGTTTGCCATTGGCGGCACTTTCGGCCTGGTGGCGGCTCTCATCGGGAACCGGTTCCGACGCGGGCACGGCTTTGCCGTGTCGATCGTTGCCGTGCTGATCGCAGTTCCCGCCACGTGGCTGCTCGGCGGTCACCCGATTGTTGCGGCGGGCGCCACAGGCCTGATTTGGGCGGAACAGGCGCGGACCCCGCATCAACCGCGGCTGCGTCATCGCTTGCGGACGGAACGCCTCGTGATGCCACTGACATATTTTCTCGTCGGATTTGTGCTCGGCCCGCGCCTGTTCAATGCGGATCTCTTGATGATCACTTTTGCCCTAGCCATGGTGACCATCATGCGGGTGTTGCCACGCCTCGCCGCCTTACAAAGTGCAACCCTGCCCCGTCAGGCTCAGTTCTTCTTGTCCTGGTTCGGTGGCACGCCCGGCGTCGCCTCAGCGCTCTTTCTTGTCACTTTGCTCGATCAAAGCAATCTAATGGATCAGGAATTGATTCTGACCCTAGGCACTGTGTGTGTGGTAACGGGCATTTTCACCGCGCGCCTAACCGCCCAGCCGTTGGCTCACCATTATCTGCGGGGTATGGGTGTCGTGCGCGAACGCGAATTCATGGCCTAATTGCGCGATTACGGCATCGGGCGAACGCCACCCACTCCCTTTCGCGCTCGACATTTTTGTGAAGAAATTCTTTTTTCCGCGCGGGGATTAAGGTATCTCCTGTCGCTTGCGGGACAGCCAGCCACCATCATGGCTCGGCGCTCGCCATGAAAAGGGGTGACGAGCCCCGTTGAAACCCGATTGACAGGATGCGTTCGTGACATCGCGTGCAGCCCCCCAAACGCCTTCTGGCGATCCGCAAGCGGAGCAAGACAGTGCTGACGAGGCCGCCCACGATGCTATTATGAATGGTGAGTTGAGCGACGAAGATGCATTAGCGCTGAGCGCTGATCCCTCTACGGACGATGACCGCCATGTTGCGGCAGTGCGCGGTCCCTCCGGTCCCGAGGCCAATCACCAGGAATGGCTGGCAACCTCGCGAGCGCGTTTTGCCTTATCGGGCCGGTTTGAAGGCGGCGAGCGCGACTGGCACGGCATGTCGCGACAGGTCTGGCAGCTTGCACGCCTGTGCGCTGGATTTTTGTTTTTTGCCATGCTGGTGGGTTGGCCGCTCGGTAGCTATCTTGCGCATCGCGATTTGACCGGCTCCGGTGCTGGTTGGTCATTGTTGGGCGCTTATCCTGCTGGGCTAATTTTGTTTGCGGTTGTGGTGCCCATGTTGGTGCTTTTTGCCGGCTATGTGCTTTCGCGGGCCATGACGACGGCCCAGGCCGGTGAAGCCATCGCCGATGCAGCGCGCTATTATGTGGAGCCTGATACGGCCGCCCTGCGCGAGGTGGAAACCGTAGGCACAGCCGTCCGTGCCCAGATGGATGTGCTCAACACTGGTCTCAATACCGCTCTGATGCGTCTTGCCGAAGTGGAAGCGATGATCCGCACCCATGTGGACGCCATCGAAAAAGCGGGCAGCGTTATGGAGACGAAAGCGAGCAATGCCGTTGACAAGGTTGCAACCGAACGCTCGCGGCTGATGGATTTGACCGAAACACTTAATCTGCGTGCCGATGACTTTGCGCAAGCGATTGCCGTGCGGACCGAGGCAAATATTGCGGCGCTGGAAAAAGCTGACAGCACGGCCAGCCAGAGCGAAGCGCAGTTTGCCGAGCGCCTTGATGGGCTTGAGCAGGCCGCTGGCAGTGCGCTGTCTAGTTTCCAGACCCTTGTGGATGCTCTCGGCGGGGCTGATAATCAAATCAAATCGGGTACGGCGGCGTTGCACTCTTCAACCGAGCGCGCCAAAGCCCTCGGCGAAGAAGCCAAGGCTAACACCCGCGCAGCCATCGACCAGACGGTGATTGACGAGGCCGCCCGCGCGAACCTCGATACGGTCAAACAGGCCGTCAGCATCGCGACACAGGCCAGTAGCGATGAAGCCATTGCCCTTGCCCAGGCCGAAGCCACGCGCATTGCCGAGGCCGCCGTTAAGTCAGCCGAGGCACAGATTGAAAAAATCGCGCAGCAGGCTGGCGACACAATTGAGACCACCGCAGCGCAAGCAACTGAAGCGGCGCGCACCCGCAGACTGGCGCTGACCGAGGCGCATGCGGAACTTGAAGAAGAAAATGCCCGGCTGGAAAAGCTCATTGATGAACAGCAAAAGCGCGCTGAACGGCTCGCGCAGACAATCGCCTTGCAAACTGAAAGACTAACGGCCGCCGCAAAAGCCATACCGGATATTGAGGCCGTCACCGCTGCACGATCGGCCGTTGAAGCGCCCAACACTGTCCTGCGGAATGAAGGAAACCGCACAGCCGCCAATGGTGCAGGTGCGCAAGGGATTGAACACGGTTCCCAATCCTCAAAGACGTCTGGCAGTGAAGAAAAACCGCGCCCCTTACGGTGGCGTTTCGGCGATAAGGAACCGCGTGAGGGTGAACCCGCGCCCGAGGTGCAAGCCGATGACCTTCAGGCCGCCGCGGCAAGCGAACCGGCCCCGGTTCTGTTGGAAGCTGAACAGCCGGTTCAAACGCCGCGTGAAGATTTGGAGCGGTTGGGTGAACTGGCGCGCGATCTTGCTGAACGACGCGATACGCGGCGCGCCAATGGCGGTGACACACCCCCATCAGGGTCAAGGCAACGCGCCAACAAGGGCTTTGGCTCCAAAAGCTGGAAGGATATTCTTGCTGCCGCCGATGGCGCACAACCGCTCGATTTACGCGACCAGAAGGTCGATGATCAGCACACAGAAAATACGCAAGTGGAAACGGACCCGGCATCCGAAAAACCTGCTGTGCAACCGGCCATGTCAGACGCTGAAGTGCGGGCAATCACGGTGATTGAGCGCCTCCAGCATTTTACCAGAGTGCTTGATTCGCGGCTCTATGGCGCATCGCCCCCGGGCCTGATTGCCCGATTTGAAAAGGGTGATCGCAATGTGTTTGCCAATCGTCTGTTAAGGCTGAACGAAGGTGATGTGAAAAAACGCATTCGTCTGGAGTGCGCCAAAGACCGCCAGTTTGAGCGCGACATCCGCCGTTTTCTCAGTGACTTTGACGGTCTTCTTGAAGAAGCAGCACAGTCAGACTTTGTAGATGACGAGCTTCGCGAATATCTTGGTTCGCCGCTTGGGCGCATGTATCTGCTCATTGGCGAAATTGTTGGTTATTTTGCCTGATGCCTCAGGGCATTGGGCGTTCATCCGGACCCGGACATCATGACTGATCTCAAAGACCTTATCCGCACTATTCCTGATTATCCAAAACCGGGGATCATGTTTCGCGACATCACGACCTTATTGAGTGATGCGCGCGGGTTCCGCCGTCTCGTGGATGAAATGGTCCAACCGCTTGCGGGTGAAAAAATCGATAAGGTTGCTGGGATAGAGGCGCGCGGCTTTATTCTCGGCGGGGCGATTGCCCACCAACTGAGTGTCGGGTTTATCCCGGTACGGAAAAAAGGTAAATTGCCGTTCGAGACCTTCAGTCAGGCCTATGAGCTTGAATATGGCACGGATGCGGTTGAGATTCACACTGATGCGATTGAAGCTGGCGAGCGGGTGTTGTTGGTAGATGATCTCATTGCTACGGGCGGGACCGCTATTGCGGCGATACAGCTGTTAGAACGCGCGGGCGCGCAAGTTGAGCTGTGCTCATTTGTGGTTGACCTGCCCGATCTTGGCGGTGCGCAAAAGCTGCGCCAGCTTGGTCATGCGATTAGTACGCTGATTGACTTTGAGGGGCATTAGGATCCTGCGCGGACCGCGATGCTAGAAGGCGTCTCGACCACGCGATCAACGGTTTTTCCACATAGAGATGGGTGACGGCTGTTGCGGCAAAGGTTGCCACACAAAAGGCGACGATCAACACGCCATTATCCAGAAGACCTGGCCCGGTAAAGCGGCCAATCAGTTTGCCCACCACCAGAAAAACCGGAATATGGACAAGATAAAGCGCATAGGATGCATCGCCTAGTGCACCGGCCCACCGAGGAACCTGCCAGTCTAACCGCCATTCAAGCCCCACGGCTGCGTAGACAAGAAGCGCAAACGGCATGGCAAAAATCAGCGTACGGATACCGTGGTTCGTCACCGCATCGGGGAAGAGCGCGCCGCCCAAGGGCCCCAACAGGCAGACGAGCCAGCATAGAGCGATCACCAGCACCGGCCCGGCATGGTGCGTAATGCCCTTGAGGGTCAAGAACGCAACCGCCGCACCCAGAAGAAACTCGTAGGTCAGGGGACTGACGATCACCATTGTCCACGCGTTTGTCGTATGCAAACCGGCGCCGTAGGCAATTCCAATTCCCGCACCCCATAAAAGCAGAACGCCTGGTAACACCCGTAAGGGCAAAAGAAGAGCCAGCGCCATAACGAGGTAGAAATACATCTCGTGGATCAGTGTCCAGCCCACGGGCACGATGGGCAGTGCATCGGCGGGGAACAACAAAAAGGCGCGCACGGGCGCATGCAGCGGCGTCGCTTCGCCAAAGAGCACGTATTTACCGCCATAAAGCAGCAGCAAGAGCGCGGTCACGAACCAGTAAAACGGATAAATACGGCTGATACGCCGCGTTAAAAACTTCAACGCCATCTGCCGCCTGAGTGCGGAGGAGGTTTTGCCAGAATTTGAAAACTGAGAAGCAGGCCAGGTCACATAGACCATCACAAAGCCAGAAATCACAAAAAAAAGATCAACCCCAGTGACGCCAATCTCCAGAAAGGACGGCAGGAGGGTTTGAGGCCCGCCGCCATAATCACGCTCGCTGCCCACCAGATGGGCCACAAAGACAAGCAGAGCCGCCAGACCACGCAGACCCTGAATATTCGTGATTTTGCCGGGCGCGGATTGTGTCATAGGCTGACGGGACTTGTCTGGCGATGATGGAGAGAGGGGATCGCGATGGATTTTCTAATGACTGCAACCATACCGGTGCTCAACGCTCTGGCCACATTTTTTATCGTGGTCGTGGGGCTGGGAGTTCTGACTTTCTTGTTTCTTTTCATCTCGGACCGAACCCAATCGCGGGATGCAATCCGCCACAACTATCCGGTTATTGGCCGTTTCCGGGACCTGTTTACCCATCTAGGGGAGTTTTTCCGGCAGTATTTCTTTGCCCTTGATCGCGAGGAAATGCCCTTTAATCGGGCGGAGCGGGATTGGATTTATAAGTCCGCCAAGGGCCGCAATAATACGGTGCCATTTGGGTCAACGCGTAACCTTTCCCTTGCGGGCACGCCCATCTTCGTGAATTGCGCCTTTCCGAAACTTGATGACGAGGCGCTTAATCCGCCCGCTGTCCGGTTTGGTCCGTATACGCCAAACCCCTATGATGCGGCGTCAATCATCAACATTTCGGGCATGAGTTATGGGGCGCTGTCAAAGCCGGCCGTTAAGGCGCTGTCGCATGGGGCAGCGAAAGCCGGTTGCTGGATGAATACGGGCGAGGGCGGCCTGTCGCCCTACCACTTATCCGGCGGAGCAGATATTGTGTTTCAGATTGGCACGGCAAAATATGGTGTGCGCCACGAGGATGGCCGCCTTTCCGATCAAAAACTGGCTGAGCTGGCGAATCGGCCAGAGGTCAAAATGATCGAGATTAAAATGGCCCAGGGCGCCAAACCCGGAAAAGGTGGTATTCTGCCTGCGGAAAAAGTGAATGCTGAAGTGGCGAAGATTCGCGGGATTAAAAAGAACGCACCCTCGATCTCGCCGAACCGCCACCCAGAAGTGGATTCCATTGGCGATCTTCTGGATTTTATTGACCATGTCCGCACCGTATCGCGGTTGCCTGTCGGGATTAAGACGGTCATCGGCGCCTATGGTTGGCTTTATGAGCTCTGTGATGAAATCGAAAAGCGCGGCGTTGAGTTTGCGCCCGACTTTATCACGGTTGACGGTGGCGACGGCGGTACAGGGGCGGCCCCCATGTCGCTTATGGATAATGTGGGTCTACCTCTGAAGCAGGCTTTGCCCATGGTGGTGGATATCCTCAACCGGCGGGGGATGAAGGATCGAATCAAAGTTGTCGCGTCGGGTAAGCTTGTTACACCGGCAGAGGTCGCATGGGCGTATTGCGCTGGCGCGGATATCGCACTCACGGCGCGCGGTTTCATGTTCTCGCTTGGCTGTATTCAGGCCATGAGATGCCACACCAACAATTGCCCCACCGGTGTGACCACCCATAAAAAACACCTTCAAGGCGGGCTCGATCCGAAGGTAAAAGCTGAAAACGTGGCTCGGTATGTGGAAAAAATGCGGAAGGACGTGGCAATGATTGCCCATTCCTGTGGGGCCGATCACGCCCGCAACCTGCAGCGCCACCATGTGCGGATCGTCCAGTCTGACGGGCAATCCATCCCGCTCGATGAACTGCTGATGCGCAACGAGCCGATTATGTGAGGGCAGTGCAGTACCCGCTCAGACATAACGAAAGAGTGCAAAAGCCTCGGTAAAAAGTGGCAAAGATGATAAGGCCCTGAGACTTAGTTCATCCGCTTGCGCAGATCCGCAATCGATTTCTCAATCAGGGCGTTCTGGGCACCGCTATCCATACGCTCATCGATGATGGTGCGCGCAGCGGCGATGGCAACGTCCGTCGTCTGATTACGCACATCTGCAATTGCCTGAGCTTCCGCGCGGGCGATTTTTTCTTCCGCAGACTTTGCGCGGCGCTCAAGCTGATCGTTGATTTTCTGGCGTGCTTCGCGGCCCATGCGGTCAGCATCACGTTTGGCTTGCTCAATAATGCCTTTGGCCTCGTCTTCGGCCTCGCGCTGGCGGCGCTGATATTGGGCGAGCAACTCCTGTGCTTCCTCGCGCAGACGGCGGGCCTCATCAAGCTCATCGGAGATTTTCTCCTTACGCTGATCAAGCATCCCGGCTACCGTTTTGTGGACACCAAGGCGCCAGAAGATCCCGATGACGGCAAGAAAACCGATACTGACCCAGAAGGTTGTATCCTGCAGCAAGCCAGTGGAATGGCCAGCTTCACCGGCGGCCTCGTCGGCAGCAATCACCAGAAAGCTCACAGGGCTCCACATAAAATCGCCTTTAAGGTTGGTCGTTTCTGGGCGTGCGGTGGTGCCGCGGGCCCCGGCTTAGGTCTGCAATGCGCCCGCCACCGCGCCTTCAATGGCATCGTTGGAGGGCACTTCTTCGATCAGGGTTTCAACCACGCTGCGCGTTGTTTGCGTTGCGGCTTCCCGCACTTTTTCCGCCGCGCTGCCACGCATGTCGGCGATGCGTTTCTCCGCATTTGCGACCTTGGTGGCTAATTCCGCCTCCATGGACGATTGCAGGTCCGCGATCTCGTCATTGATGGCATTGCGGGTTTCCCCTGCGATGGTCTGGGCCTTGGCCCGCGCCTCGCTCAGGGCTTCTTCGTAACCCGCTTGCGCCTCTTCAGCTTCAAGGCGAAACTCCGCCGCCCGATCAAGGTCGTCCGCAATTCGGTCTTTGCGTTCTTCAATAATCCCGCCGAGCCGCGGCAGAATATTGCTGCTCATTTGCCAGAATAGGATCGCAAAGGTCACGGCAAGCCAGAAAAGCTGGCTTGAATAGGTCGATACGTCCATTTGCGGAAGACCGCCGCTGGAGGCATCTTTTACCTCGTCGGCAATGATCATCAAGGTTGGAATAATCTGACCGGACAAACCTGGCTCCTGTGGCGGAAAAGTAGCGCGCGCGGTGGGCAAGCGGTGGTTCTAAAAGACCACCAGAATGAGGATTGAAATCACGAAGCCGAGGAGGCCTGTAAATTCGGTCAGGGCAAAGGCCAGCAGCAGTGTTTGTTGGTTTGCCGCTGCCGCCGACGGATTGCGGAAGGCGCCGGAAAGAAAGTTACCAAAGATAATGCCAAGGCCAATGGCGGCACCGGCGAGGGGGAGGGAGGCAATACCCGCGCCGATATATTTTGCTGCATCTGCTTCCATTTTTATAACTCCTGCGTTTTTTGGAAAGGGCGGAAAAAACCCGCGCGCTCTTGTTTGGCGGTTCGAGTGCAATGGGCCTTGTGAAATGTCAATAGGGGCTTGTGGTGTGGTCCTGATCAATGGTCTCGCGCTCTGTTAAGGACACGCGGGTTTTAGTGGGCATCGGCATGTTCCGCATCATTGAGATACATGCAGGTCAGGATCGCAAAGACGTAGGCCTGTAGAAACGCAACCAGGAATTCCAGCATCATGACGGCCACGATTCCCAGCATCGGAATCACCGATAGTGCTTTCAAAAACGCCCCGGCGCCCAAAAGGGAGACCACAAAGCCAGCGAATACTTTCAGGATGATGTGTCCCGCAAACATGTTGGCGAAAAGCCGAATGCCAAGGCTCAACGGCCGCGAAAGAAACGAGATAAATTCAATCAAGACGATCAAGGGCAATAGCCATACCGGTACGCCAGATGGCACGAACAGTTTGAAAAACCCAAAACCGTTTTTGAAAAGCCCGTAAATGATCACAATGCTGATGGTCAGCATGGCCATGGCAAGGGTCACAACAATATGGCTGGTGGGGGTGAAGGTATGGAAACTGTGAGGCAGGCCCGGAATGGAGGGCAGGAGCCCAAAGAAATTGTTCAGCAGAATGAAGATGAAGAGCGTGAAAACGTAGGGAAAAAACTTCATGCCTTCGGGGCCAATGGCATCGCGCACCATATTCGCCACGAATTCATAGAGAACCTCGGCCACCGATTGCGCCCGCCCGGGGATCAGCGCGCGTCCGCGCGTCGCCAAAAAGAAAAAGACCAGCGCCGCGCCCATGGAAATCACCATCCAGAGCGATGAGTTGGTGAACGAGATATCAAATCCGAAAAGCTCCAGGGTTGAAATCGGGATGATTTTGAACTGTTCCATGGGATCAGCGGCAGCCATTATGGTGCCCGGTTGTGAAAACCAGCCTGTGATGACCGATAAGAGAGCCGTCAGGGCGTCGGTATGATCAAACGACATGTGTCAATCCGTCCAGAGTGCCGAGGGCCCGGTGTCCGCATCGTCGCAAGAAAAAGATCGAACCCCAATTCACCGTGATCAACGAAAGATCGGTTTCGGGGGCCGCCGCGGCGATAACGTGTGTAAACCCTGTGAGCGCGTGTTTAGTCTTCTGTTTCATGCGTTGGTGCTCTTGCCGAAGAGGGTGCTTGCGGCGGCGCCGACTCAGCAGACATCTTCTTCATGAGCCGCAGCACATTCATGAATGCCGCTGCCATACCCAGCGCCAAGCCAATTAGCAAGAACAACGGCGTGCGGCTCGTCAACAAATCGACACCATAGCCGAGCGCCCCGCCCACGAGGAGCGCGGCAATCAATTCCGATGCCAGCTTGATGCCGAGCCCCATGGCCTGGCCGCGGGCCTTCTGGGCTGCCGCTGCGTCGGCGCCGTCGCGATCCGCGCGGGCCTCGTCCAGCCGTTTGGCAAAGTCGTTAAAGGCTGCGTCGCCCTGATCTGACGCTTTGTCATTGTCTGGTGTCATGACGGGTCTCCGGGCGCGGTGATTCGCCTTTTTTCGGGTCAGTGCGAAGTTAATCGGCGCGTTTTACAAATTCGAGGGTTTCGGTGTGCACGACAATTTTGTCGCCAACGCTCACATAAGGCGGCACCATGACGCGCAGGCCATTATCAACGGTTGACGGCTTGTAGGACGAAGAGGCTGTCTGACCCTTTACCGTCGGCTCAGTTTCGGCAATTTCCACGGTCACATGCTCGGGCAGCGTAACACCGATGGCGCGGCCCTCGTGCATTTCCACCACAACCTGCATGCCATCCTGCAAAAAGGCACGGCGTTCACCGATCATGTCGGTGGGGATATTTGTCTGCTCAAAGGTTTCCGCGTCCATGAAGACAAGCATGTCGCCTTCGTTGTAGAGAAAGGTGAAGTCTTTTTGCTCAAGACGCACGCGCTCCACGGTCTCGGATGCGCGGAAGCGCTCATTGAGTTTTCGCCCGTCCAGCAGATTTTTGAGCTCAACCTGCGCATAGGCTGGCCCTTTTCCGGGTTTGACGGCACCGGTCTTGACCGCAACCCAAAGGCTGTCCTGATGCTGAATAACGTTGCCCACGCGGATTTCATTACCGTTGATTTTCATGGCCCGCTTGTCCTTTTTTGTATGCGCTGCGGTGTGCGGCGCGAGGGGTAGCAGGCTGCAGGCAAACTCGCAATGTCCGCTTGGAGGGCCGGGCACTGTTCTCTTAGCTGTCAGCGAGGCGTTTGCGGAAATAGGCGATCGTTTCTTTGAGCCCATCCTCCAGCGTTACCGTGGGCGACCAGTCGAGGGCTGATTTTGCAAGGCTGATATCGGGCTGGCGCTGGCGCGGGTCATCCTGGGGCAGGGGCTTGAAGGTAATTTTCGACGTTGTTTCCGTCAGGGTAATGACTTTTTCTGCAAGCTCCAGCATGGTAAACTCTGATGGATTGCCAAGGTTAATCGGGCCCGTGACGCTGGCATCTGACGCCATCAAACGGATAAAGCCCTCAACCAGATCGTCCACGTAACAAAAAGATCGGGTCTGCTCGCCGGAGCCATAAATCGTAATGTCTTTGCCAGTGAGCGCCTGTACGATGAAATTCGAAACAACGCGGCCGTCATTGGGGTGCATATGCGGGCCATAAGTGTTGAAGATGCGCGCAACTTTTACCTCCAAACCATGCTGGCGATGATAGTCAAAGAACAGGGTCTCGGCACAGCGTTTGCCCTCGTCATAGCATGACCGGGGTCCGATCGGGTTGACCCTGCCCCAATAATCCTCTGTTTGCGGATGAACTTCCGGATCACCATAGACTTCGGATGTGGAGGCCTGAAAAATGCGCGCGCCAGTGCGCTTGGCAAGGCCCAGCATATTGATCGCACCATGAACACTGGTCTTGGTAGTTTGCACCGGATCATATTGATAATGAATTGGCGACGCCGGACAAGCAAGATTGTAAATCTGATCAACCTCAATATAAAGCGGAAAAGTCACATCATGACGGATGGCTTCAAAGTTGCGGTGGCCCACAAGGCTCGCAATATTCGATTTTGTTCCGGTAAAATAATTATCCGCACAGATCACAGTTTTCCCAGCATCGAGGAGCCGGGCACATAAATGCGAGCCAATAAAGCCGGCCCCACCGGATACGAGAATTTGCTCATCTTCCATGGCGTGTGTCATCCTTTTATCTTTCGCGTGTTTGTCTCAATCCGCCAGAGCGGCGGCGAGTTTTGCGGCATAGTCCGGCGCGATCGTCCATTCAAATGCGTGAGGCAAGGCGGGCGCCGGAGTTTCAAACACATGCATTTCATAAGCGTGGTTCGCGCTTCGCGCGATATCCAAAAAGCACGGATTCAGATGGGCGGCCGGCGCCAGTTCGATAATCCGTGTGCCGGGAGCGGCAAAAATGATATTTGCAAGACCTGCGCCGTGGGGAGCGACAATCGTTTCTGCGCCTCGAAACAAGGCAATTTGTGTTTCAAGCGCTGTGCCCTCAAGCGTCAGGCTTTCAAAACCGGCCGCCTCGAAAGCGGCTTCGATTTCCGCTTCATTAGCAAGACGCCGCCGGGCCGTATCGCGCCGGGAGATGTAGAGCTTTCGCGGTGTAGGCGCAGGGGCGCGAGGAACTTGCGCTGACAGATGCTGTGCGTAAGCGCGCAACAGTGGACCAGAACGCGTGGCAAGACGCGTGTAGGCCGTCTCCAACAGGATCGCCTGGTTGACGGCAAACGTTGTCTCAGCGGGTAGCGTTAGCGGGACGGGGACCCCGATGAGTGCCAGCAGGCGTTGATAATTTGATGGCAAAGGCGGCATTACGAGGTGCGCCAGCCAGTCGGGCCGCTCGCGCGCGAGTAGCCAGAGGGATACCCCGGTCTGGATCAAGAAATGGTAGTAATTTGCCCATTTCACATTGTGGACAATCGCGGCGGTGTTCCCCACAGACCGATGAGCAGTCAGCGTGCCCGTGGGTATCGGGTTTGCGTCGCGGTGGAATGCACGGTTCAGATAGAGCGTCTCGTTTACCGGCCGATTGTTGGTGTTGGTAACCAGCCCGGTACCAAGATGAACATTGGCATCATCGATCAAGATCGCATCTAGGGTACGCGCCGGATAATGCGACTTGATCTTTAGCCGGGACCGATCAATCGATCCCACTTCCATAATAGTCGGCGGCGAAAAGGTCTGTGCCGGGAGGGAATACAGGGGATGCCGGTTCATAATCGGGGCCCCTGAAGGGCCAGACGCGTGGCGCCCATCCACTATTGTGCGCTCTTATATAAAACGCCGTCTTTCATCACGAAACTCACGGTCTCCAACAGAGAAACATCCGAAAGTGGATCACCCATGACACCAATAATGTCGGCGCGAAAGCCCGGCGCCAACTGGCCCAATTCCTTTTCCCGGCCCAAAGCCTCCGCCGCCAAAGAGGTGGCAGCCCGAAGCGCCTGCGCCGGCGTCATGCCAAATCGCACCATTCGCGAGAGTTGCATGGCGTTATCCCCGTGGGGAAAGATCGCCGCGTCCGTACCCAGAATAACTTTTGCGCCCGCCTTTACCGCCTTGGTGAAGCTTTGCCGCTGGATGGTGCCGACTTCGCGCTCTTTATTAAGGGATTCCTCGGAGACGCCGTTTTCTTCCCCTTTGCTCAAGGTATATTCGGTATTGAAGATATCCATCGAAAGGAAAGCACCGTTCTTTTTAGCCATGCGGATCGCTTCATCGTCGAGGAAGCTCGCATGTTCAATCGTGTCGATACCTGCTTTGAGGGCGTTTTTGATCCCCACAGTCCCGTGGGCATGGGCGGCAACTTTGAGGCCGCGCATATGGGCTTCGTCAGCAATTGCTTTGAGTTCCTCAACGGTGCCCTGTGGCGCACCCAGCAGGGTCCCGCGGGAGAAGACACCGCCCGTGGAACAAGTTTTGATCAGGTCCACGCCATATTTGATATTCTTGCGCACCTGCGCGCGCATTTCCCATGGACCGGTGGCAACATTTTCACCCGTGCTTTGCGCTTCCGGCGGCGAGTAGGTATCATCCGAACAATGCCCGCCAATGATACCCACGGGGGGCCCCGACACATACATGCGTGGCCCGTCGATCAAGCCATCATTGATTGCATCGCGTAAGGCCACATCGGTATACCGCGACGAACCCACATTTCTGACTGTCGTAAAGCCGGCCATCAGGGTCCTTCGTGCGTTGACGACACCATGAATGACCTCAAACTGTTCTGGCTGCGAATAATCACCGCGTTTAGGATTGCTGGTAAGGTGCACATGCATGTCGATAAGACCCGGCATCAGCGTCATACCAGGCGCCAGCGTGATCTCACGTGCGTCTGGCGGTGCTGGCAGGGTTGTGGTTGTTCCAATCGCCGCAATCCGTTCACCGCGGACGATGATCGCTGCATCGGGGACACGCACCCCATTGCGCACATCCACATAATGATCCGCAGTCAGATAAAGGGTAGGCGATGTATTGGCTTGGGAGGTATCTCCGTTCGATGCGTTTGACTGTGCGTGCACTGCCGGGCTGAAGGCAAAACCCGGCGTCGCTATCAGCACCGTGATGATCAAGGAAAAGGCCCCCAGGAGCCCGGGCAAGCATTTATTCACCATCGTTAAAATCCCCTATCTGATTTGTCTTTGCACGCTAGGACTTTGCGGCGGGAAATGCCAGCCAAACCACGCCGTGACTGGCCGTGGGCAGGGCCTTGGGGAGCGAAAATGGGCTTTCGCAAACCGGCCCAAAAACACTTCCTTAACGCCGTTATCGTATCCCTCGGCAGGGGGGCAGGAAGAGGCGGGTTGCACGCGCATGGTGATGGCAAAAGACAGAACAGCATCGGTCATTTCCGCTGCGGGCAATAATCAGTTTGCCCGGTACATTCTGATCACCATCTGGGCCGCAGGACTGGCGACCGTAGCCGGCCTTCAATTGACCCTTGTATGGTACGCAGTTGCAGTGGGCATTGCGCTTTTCCGTACCCATTATGAACAACGCGCACAGGTCGCCCAATCCTACCCTGAATATCAGCTATTGATGGTCCGCCAGTTTCGCTCCCTGAGCTTTCTCTTCAAGCGCACCTATTTAATGATCGCTCTTATGACCACAATCGTGTGGTCAGTACCAATCTATATGAGCTACTTTTCCGGACATCCGGCAGGCTTCGCCTTGAGCCTGTGTTATATCGCCAGTGGCAGTGTGCTTGTTATTGCGCAATTCAAGGGTTTGCCGAAACACACATACTTGATCCTGACGCCTTATGCTGGCGCACTCGCCTTTATGACGCTGAAAATGACCCGCGAGAGTGGCTCGCTCACCTATGTGGCAATCCTGATTGTCCTGAGTGTTGCGGCCTACCATGCGATCAATTTTAGCCGCCAGCTAGAAATCATGTTGCGTCAACAAGGCGAGGAACGTGAAAAGCTGATAGCGGAGTTGCGCCGGGCTCGGGAAAAGGCGATTCATGCTTCAGAAGCAAAATCCATGTTTTTAGCGAATATGAGTCATGAAATCCGTACCCCAATGAATGGTGTTTTGGGTATGGCTGAATTGATGCAACAGACCCGCCTCGACAATCGCCAGCGTATTTTCGCCGACACGATACACTCATCCGGCCTGTCACTCCTAACGATTATCAACGACATACTCGATTTTTCCAAGATTGAAGCTGGCAAGCTTGATCTGGAACGCGAGGCCTTTGACCTGCAAGAGGCAGTGGATAATGTAGGGACACTGATGGTTAGCCGTGCCCAAGAAAAGAAGCTCGAACTGATCGTGCGTGTTCAGCCCGGCTTGCCCACCCATGTGATTGGGGATGCGGGGCGGATCCGCCAGGTGATTATCAACCTGGTCTCAAACGCTATTAAATTCACCGACGAAGGTCATATTGTAATCAATGTATCGGGTGCGGAAAAATCGGAGACAGAACTCGCCCTGCGTATCGATGTCGCCGATACAGGTATTGGCATTAACGAAGATAAACTCGAAACGATTTTTGATGCCTTTAATCAAGCCGATGCTTCGACCACGCGCGAATATGGTGGGACGGGTCTGGGGCTTTCCATTTCTCAAAGCCTGATCCAAGCCATGGACGGGCAGATCGGCGTGACGTCCCAGCCTGGTGCTGGCGCGAATTTCTGGTTTGAACTGACATTGCCCCGCGCTGCTGCGCCGGTATCCCAATCCCCGATTTCATTTGATGCAGCCGGTCGCCGGATTCTCGTTATTGACGACAATCCGGTCAATCGGCAGATCCTGGAGGAGCAATTGGCGTCCTGGGGTTTTGACCCACACTTAGCAATGAATGGGCCACAGGGAATTCGTTTCCTCGCCGATGCGCTGGCAAAAGATGCGCCTATCGATCTCGTTATCCTTGATTATCATATGCCTCAGATGGATGGGGAAGACGTTGCCCACGAAATCCGCAAAGATTATCGGTACAAAGACTTGCATATTCTCGCGCTGACATCCGTGGACAAGCCGGGGAACGCGCGTAAATTCCTTAATCTTGGCGTTCAGGGCTATCTGGTTAAACCCGTACGGGCGCAATGCTTGTACGAAACCATGGTTGATATCTTCCGAAAAGCGGAAAATCCAATGACTGATCACCGTGAAAGTGAACAGGTAGAAGAAGATGCTGCGTTAACTGACGAAGCAATGTGTGCCAACCAGAAGGTCCAAATTCTGCTTGCAGAGGATAACGCGGTTAATCAACTGGTGGTCAAACATATGCTTGATCCCAATAGGTATCAGTTGACCGTTGCCGCCAACGGTGTTGAAGCGACGGAAATTTTTCAGGCACGCCACCGTGACATCCACATGATCCTGATGGATGTTTCCATGCCGGAAATGGACGGGTACGCCGCAACGAAGGCAATTCGGGCCTATGAGGCGGAGACGAATCTAGCACCAACACCGATTATCTGTTTGTCTGCGCACGTGATGCAGAGCGATATCGATAAGAGCCTTGAGGCCGGGATGGATGATTATCTTGCCAAGCCTGTTAACAAAGAAAAACTCGTCAGTACCCTGTCACGCTGGCAGGACAGGATTTTCCAGGCACAGACCCGCAAGTCTGCCTAGGCGCCAAGGCGCTCCATATCCTCATCTGAGATATCAAAATTCGCATAGACATTTTGAACATCATCAAGATCGTCCAACGCCTCCATGAGGTTCATGATGCTCTCGGCTTTATCGCCCTCGACCGCAATCTGATTTTGCGGACGCCAGATCAGCTGCGCGGACTGAGCCGTGCCGTACGCTTCCTCCAGTTTATTGGCGACGTCCGACAGCTCGTCGGCGGCGCAGTAAATGATGTGCAATTCTTCAGAGGACTCCACATCATCTGCCCCCGCCTCTATCGCCGCGTCCAGAACGGCTTCTTCATCGTCAATCTCTGCGGGATATTCGATCGCGCCCATCTGGTCGAACATGAACGAGACCGAGCCGGTTTCCCCCAGATTTCCGCCGCGTTTTGAAAAGGTTGATCGTACCTCGCTGGCGGCCCGGTTCCGATTGTCCGTCAAAGTCTCCACAATGATACCGATCCCGCCGGGACCAAAACCTTCGTACCTGATCTCTTCAAGGATCGCCGCATCGGCGGCCGTGGATTTTTTCACCGCCCGATCAATATTGTCTTTGGGCATGGACTGTGCCTTGGCGGCCTGAATGGCAAGGCGCAGTCGCGGGTTAAACTCTGGGTCCGGCGCACCCATTTTCGCGGCAACCGTGATTTCTTTGGAGAGCTTTGAAAATAGCTTAGAGCGTTTTGCATCCTGGCGCCCCTTACGGTGCTGGATATTTGCCCATTTGGAGTGGCCTGCCATTGAAATTCCTACGCGTTTTGGTCTGTTGAAAGCCGTGAGCGATTGCTCTAGCGCAGACAGGGCCGAAGATTCAAGATAGCGTGGGGCAAGATCGTATGGGCTTGCCGCTTGTGATGTTTCAGGCAGGGCGGCTTGCAAAAGTCCTGAAGGAGCCCCTGAAGGAACCCCTGGAGGAACCATTGTCAGCCAGCACTCAAACGATCCTCATCACTGGTGCCTCGCGGGGCATAGGTGCAGCCATCGCCCGGGCTTGTGCGGCGGACGGCTACCGGTTGATTCTCCATGCCAGTGCTGAAAGCGCGCAAGCCACAGCGCTGATGGATGCCCTTGACGGGGCACGGGCCGATTTTGTTTTCGAAGACCTTGCCACCGATGATGCGGGTACGCGTCTGGTAGAGCAGGCAAGCGCGCTCGCAGACGGAACCCTCACCGCTATCGTGAATAATGCCGGGATTTACGAAGCCACACCGCTCACTGGCCCGGTCGATGATTGGCAACAGGGCTGGGCCCGAACCCTCGCGGTCAATGTACAGGCACCTGCTGATATTATCAGGGCCGGTGTTTCCATGCACCGGGGCCAATCTAGGGAACAGGGCGGGGATCAAACGCCGTTGCGGATCGTCAATATTGCGAGCCGGGCCGGCCATCGCGGCGACGGTATCGACCATGCGGGTTACGCCGCTTCAAAAGGCGCTGTGCTTGCCATGACCAAAAGCTGGGCCCGGGCGCTCGCTGGCGAGGGGATTGAGCTTTATGCCATCGCGCCTGGTTGGGTCGAAACACGGATGGCCCCGGCAGATATTGCGGCGCGCGAGAAAGCGGTGGCGGAAATTCCGTTGGGCCGCGTTGCGGCTCCCGAGGAGGTTGCCCGTGTCGCCCTATTCTTGTTGTCGGGCCATTGCCCCTCGGCGGTGGGGTCAACGATTGATATCAATGGTGCCAGCTACGTTCGATAACGGCCCAGTCATGCCGCAGACTGTTTGTACAGGATACGGATCGCTGGAATTTCCTTATGGGTCATTTTGAAGGTCTGCCGCAGTGGCGCCTTCAATTGATCAAACACGGCTTGCTCGGCACCCTCATGGGCCTTCGTCTCGATCAGTGAACAGATCCCGGCGAGTTCACAAGCGCCAATATTCAAGCTCATGGATTTAAGGGCATGGGCGGCCTTTTTGAGTTCTGTGTGATCGTCGGCTTCGAGCGTTTTAACGAGATGCAACATCGCTTCGGTTGAGTGGGTCTCAAACAGGTCCAACATCCGATCAATCAGATTGCCGCTACCGGACTGCATTTCAGCGATCTGATCGAGCACGGTACGATCAAAAAGGTCTCGCGAGGCAATGCTGGTTGAGGGCGATGCGGCGGGTTCCTGTTTGGGCGTTTCCGGTGCTGGTGCTGGTTCATCGACCTTATTTCTTTCTGGTCCGGTGCTCTTTTTTGTATCGGTTTGTGCTTGCGCGTAGCCGGCCGGTCCGGTCGCAACGATCGGTGGGTCTTCTGTGAGAAGGTCAAAGCTATCATCATCAAAATCATCTGAAGAAAAATCCTCTTCATGACTTTCTTGATCACCCTTTTCGTCGGATGCCGAGGCCGTGTGAGGCTGTGTGCCTGATGGTATGATCGCTTCGTCTTCAGCGGAATCCGCAGCACGTGTTTCGTTGATTTCTGGCGCCGCTTTTTCTAGCTTTGGCTCCAGTTTGGGTTTACGGGTTTTTGACGGCTGAATATGGTCAAGGAGCGCCTTGACCAAGCTGTCCATGGTAAAGGGCTTGGACAGAAAACTGTTCATGCCGGCTTTCAACCACTCGTCCCCATCGCCAGCCACATGGGCTGTAAGTGCAATGATCGGCATCTGGGCGCGCAGATTTTCCTTTTCCCATTTGCGGATTTCCCGGGTTGCTTCGTACCCGTCCATATTGGGCATGGAGCAATCCATCAGGATCAGATCAAAATACTCATTAGCCACCTTGTCATAGGCTTCGTGTCCATCACAAGCGGTGACAACGTCGATTTCCAGTTTGGTCAGCGCCTCTTTTACGACCTCGCGGTTGACTGCGCTATCGTCCGCGGCAAGAACACGTTTGCCATAAAATGACAGGGTAGCATCGGCTTTGGCATTCTTGGTTTCTTTGTAAGCGGTTGCCCCGCGCAATTCGCCTTGCAGAATGCGTTCGACTTGTGTCGCAATAAACCTGCGTGAAAGTGGTTTGATCAACAAGTCTTCGGCAACGCCCTCTTCAAGAAGGCGGTCAGGCTCGCTATCGCCAAGTTCACTAACGCAAATGCGCGAGGGTACCCATTGATCAACATTGGCGTCGAGGGACTGGTGGAACGCGTCGAGGAAAGACGGTGTTGCAAAAATATAATCGGCATACGCCATGTAAGAGGCAATTGGCTCATCGAGGGAGACAATTTGGGGCGTAATGCCAGCTTCCTGCAGATAACGGGCGAGCATTTTAGGCGTGGCAGAACCTTCAACCGCGAGAATAGCCCGTTTATCGGTTTCGGCGCGGGCAATAGGCTTGGCTTTGCGCACCACATCCACCGGGATGGCAAAGAAGAATTTCGAGCCTTTCCCTTCAACACTTTGAACCGCGATTTCGCCGCCCATGCGTTGCACCAGCTTGCTGCAAATCGCCAGACCGAGCCCGGTACCGCCAAACTTGCGGGTCGTGGTTTGGTCTGATTGAGAGAATGCCTCAAAAATCAGCCGTTGCTTATCGCGGGGAATACCAACGCCAGTATCCGTGACCGAAAATTCCAGAACGCAATCATGTTCGTCTGATGCCACGCGCTTCGCCGCAACAACCACATGGCCTTTTTTGGTAAATTTCAGCGCATTATTTACAAGGTTCGACAGGATCTGGTTGAGCCGGACCTGATCGCCTTCGACAATTTCCGGAACGTTCGGTGCCACATAGGCCGTCAGATCAATATCCGATGTTGTTGCTCGCTCCCAGAACAGACCCACCACATCGTCTATAATCTCGCTTGGGTCGATACCAATTTTCTCTAGCTCGAGGCGTCCGGCCTCAATTTTACTAAAATCCAAAATGTCGTTGATAATCGCGATCAGGGATTGACCAGATTTCACGATCACTTCGGCATAGCGTTTCTGCCGGGCGTCAAGGTCGCCCTTGCTGAGGAGCTCGGCCATCACCAGCATACCATTCATCGGTGTACGAATTTCATGGCTCATGGTGGCGAGGAAATCGGACTTTGACGAGTTGGCCTGTTCGGCATGTTCCTTGGCGAGTTCCAGTTCCTGCGTACGATCGGATACGATTTTGCGAAGATTTTCCTGGTGAGATTTCAACCGAGCATCGCGTTCCTGGATCTGATCGAGCATGTCATTGAATGCCTCCACAAGAACGCCGGTTTCGTCATCGCTTGATTTCACCGCGCGTTTTTCGATATCGCCGGTTTCGCGCACAGAATTCATAATATTCGCCAGATTGCGAATGGGTAAGGCAATCGTCTGCACCATATTCAGGGCAATGATCAATCCGATAAATCCGGCAAAGAAAGCTGAAACGGTTGCATCGTAGAGAAGCGCTCCAATCCGGTCGAGAAGAGAGCGGGTATCGGTTTGAATAATCAATCGTCCCACGTCGCGATCCCCAAAGACAATAGGGGCGGCGGAAAAGGCGGTCCGTTTGGTCAGCATGGTCAGTGTATTGACTTCGGTCACTTGACCTTCAGAAAAATTAATACCGTCGTTTCCAGTTGGGCGAGCCTCACCAGACTGGACGAGGACTTCGCCGGCTGCATCCTCCACCCGCACATAATTGATCGATGGGTATTGACGAATGGCTTTGACAGACTGGGTCGTACCGGCGATGTTATCGCTTTCAACATTCATGGCCATAGATGATGCAAAGACGCTGGAGATGGCATCAAGCTCAGCGGTCTTGGCACTGCTATACTGCGAAATTTCGCGCCAGACCGACGTCGTGGTTATAATTGCCACTGCGCAGAAAATTGAAATCACCACAAGCGTTGTCAGCTTGGCGCGCATGCTGCGCTGATTTTTCAAAATAGAAGTTCGGATCACGCCGGCTCACCCACAATTTCGCAGTCGATCCTCCCACCGATCCATCGACCCAGATGTGCCGATTGGGGAAACTGATCGAGGGTTAAGATGGCGCAAAACCCTTTCGAAACCCTTGATGTGCCGATTTGGAAATACCTTTTTAATGATATCCCCTCATAACGTAATGGTTAAATTATTTGGGTTAACTCTGTGCACGTCACCGACCAACCGCCGCGCCCCGAAGCGCACATTCTGCTCGTTGATGATGATCCCATCATGTGCGAGTTGGCGGAAAACCGCTTAACCGAAGCTGGCTACCAGGTTCGCGTGGCCCACCACGGCGAAGACGCTATTCGCCTAATGGAAGACCAGGCACCCGATCTCGTCATTTCCGACATTGATATGCCGGTTATGGATGGCTTTGCTTTGACCCGGTTTATCCGTGCCTCCAATGCGTTTCATGAAATCCCCGTCATCGTGATTACGGCCAGTGACCGGGCCGATGTGGCGGGCGATGCCTTCGAGGCGGGGGCCACGTCTTTTCTTGATAAACCGATCAACTGGACACTTTTCTCTCACGCCGTACGGTTTGTGTTACGCGCCAGCTGGGATCGCAAGGCCCTGCAAGCGGCTAAGGATCAGGCCGAGGCCGGCGCCCGGTTCAAGGATAGCTTGATGTCAGTGATGAGCCATGAGTTGCGCACCCCGCTCAACGCCATCATTGGTTTCGGTCAATTGCTACGCGAAAAGTTTGACGCAGAGAAAGATCATCTCAACCGGGAATATGCTGACTACGTGATTGATGGCGGCCGGCGCCTTTTAAACTCTGTATCGGATATGTTGCTGGCCTCTGACGCGCGCTCGGGGCCGATTGCGCTCAATGAAGTTGATGTGACCCTTGAAGACATTGTCGACTTAGCGGTCAGCTATGCGCAAAAAGAGATTGAGCTTTCGCACGCGGAGTTGAAAATCAATGTGCAGGATGCGGCCCTTGAGTTGCGCTGTGATCGCTTGCTGGTCGCGCGAGCGCTTTCCAAGCTGATCGACAATGCAATCAAATTCTCTTCCCACGGCGTGCATATTATGGTCGCTGCACTGCGCACAAAGGATGGCCGCCTTGCGCTCATCGTTCGGGATAATGGCCCCGGTATCGCAACGGAAAAACTGGCAACAATTTCTGCGCCCTTTACGCAATCGGATATGTCGCTGCGCCGCTCGAAAGAGGGTCTTGGTCTTGGCCTACCGCTGGTGAAAGCGATCACGCTCTCCCATGGTGGTAAATTCCACTTGACGTCACCGCAA
Source organism: Pseudomonadota bacterium (assembly GCA_039819545.1). Classification (GTDB taxonomy): domain Bacteria; phylum Pseudomonadota; class Alphaproteobacteria; order Caulobacterales; family Parvularculaceae; genus CALLPQ01. The sequence continues at coordinate 54,156 of JBCBRS010000014.1, forward strand.
GACTATGGGGCGCAAGCGATTATGCTTTTTCCTGAAGACCGGATTGTCTCCGGTGGCTCTCCAATCAATCAGGTGAGTACGGACGATATTCTGCAGGCTACTGGCTAGACTGCGTTTATTTTGTGTTGTCACAAAAACGCAGTCTAGATTTTTTAGGGTTCGCGCGTTCAAACCCAAGTCGATGGATGGGAACCATCGACGATCACCCTTTTTGTGAACGCGCTCAAAAGGGTTGTGCCGGAACTGCCAATCTCAATGATAAAATATAATCAGTATACAACCCTAATAGATTAACCAATCGATACAATTGCGGGCTGCTAATCTTCGCCAGCCTAGGGCGTTTGCCGGTTTGAGACGCCGTTGGCCTAACGCTCACGTCATTTGCCGGATTTGGCAAAAATTGTCGAAAATGGCTTGATTTCCTCTTTTTCTAATTTACACTACCCAGTGTAGTTTACCCGATAATCTCACTCAGGAGCCAGCCCATGTCCATCCAAAAATCCACCTTTATGGCGTCGTTGAAAAAATCTGCCATGACCGCAACTGCCGCCGCTTTCGTTTGCTGCGCGGGCGGTCTTTCTGCCATCCCGTCGGCACAGGCAGCCAGCACCGATGACATGGTCGATATGTGCGTTGACGAAATGGATGCGCGCGCCATCGCGAAAAAGGATGCCTACCGTGCCAAGCTCAAGAAAATCCGCGGCGGTGGCCTGAAGCGTTTGACCCTTGAGGTCGTGCCCCTGACCAAAGACGGCGCGAAAATGATTGTTGAGTGTCAGGTCCGCGGCGGCGCGGTTGTTGATCTCATCGTCAAGTAAAGACACATTCTGTGGGCACACTTTCTGACAGATCAAAGTTTTTCCGAAAGAGCCCTAACCCGGGTGGCCGCCGCTTCCAGTGTTTCGATGGCGGCGGTCTCGCGGGCAATCTGTGCGGCCATGGTCGCGCCTGTCTGCGCGTTGGCGCTCGCAGCATCACCATCTTTCAAATCGAAAAGCTCATCACAAACCATCAGTAGGGTGAGCAATAACAGTCTCGTGTCGCCGATTTGGCCCACCTCACCGGCGATCATCTGTAACCGCTCATCAGCCCAAAAAGCGAGGGTTTGCAAGCGCTCCTCCTGACCAGCGTCACAGGTAACTTTAAAGATCCGTCCATTGATGGTGATGTCGACGGTAGCCATGGAAATCCTCTCACCGGCTCGCGCCGGTTTTTGTTCTGGAGACTTAGTGACCGTTGATCGTGGCCTTTTGACGTAAGGCTTTCACGGCGGCAATGGCTTCGTCCAGCGATCCAAGCGCAGCGTGCGCCCCGGTGAGTGCTGTCTTGGCCTCGGCTTCAAGGACGATTCGCTCAGCATTATTGCGTGCTACCGGGGCCCGTTCCAGTTTCGCAGCCAAGTCATCAACGTCGTTGGCAAGCTGTTTTGCGGCGCGTTCTAAAGCTGACATTTTCTTTCCTCGCCAAATTTGCGTGCAACGACTACCTACGCCGTGCGATCGAGCCTTGGACAGCTGTTGAAAATACGCGTTTTGCGTTAAGCCCCAAGCGCTTTTGATTCTCCCTATTCAATGTATCAAGCCGCGCTCTGACCGCAAGGGCGGCCCGCCCACTTGACCGGCTCTGGCGCGCGGGGCAAGAGACCGTCATATCCCGCGCGCACTTTTTTGCAAAAGGCTCTGGCCTTGAAAGAAAATCAATGTCGAATGCTTCGCCCGCCGCCACCCTCTCCATGATGAGCCAGGAACGCCAGATGGCAAATGCCATAAGAGCGCTCGCCATGGATGCGGTGGAAAAAGCCAAATCCGGCCATCCGGGAATGCCAATGGGCATGGCTGATGTGGCAACGGTTCTTTTTACAAAATTCATGAAGGTTGATGCCGCTGACCCAGGCTGGGCCGATCGTGATCGCTTTGTGCTGTCTGCCGGTCATGGTTCCATGCTGCTCTATGCGCTGCACTATTTGCTCGGTTATCCGGGCATGCCGCTCGATGCGATCAAATCTTTCCGTCAACTGGGTGCGGCCACGGCAGGTCATCCGGAATATGGTCACGCGCCGGGGATCGAAACCACCACCGGGCCATTGGGTCAGGGGCTGGCCAACGCGGTGGGCATGGCCATGGCGGAGGCGCATCTGTCGGCCCGGTATGGTGATGATCTCGTCGATCATCGCACCTATGTCATCGCGGGCGATGGCTGCCTCATGGAAGGCATTTCGCAGGAGGCGATTGCGCTTGCGGGACACTTGAAGCTTCGTAAGCTGATCGTTCTGTGGGATGACAACAACATTTCCATTGATGGGCCGGTGAGCCTGTCTGACAGTACCGATCAACTGCAACGGTTTGAGGCCTCCGGTTGGGTAACGTCGCGCATTGACGGCCATGACCCTGTTGCGATTGAAGAGGCACTGACGCGCGCGCAGGATGCGGATCGGCCTGTCCTTATTGCTTGTCGCACGACCATCGGTTTCGGAGCCCCCACCAAGGCCGGAACGTCTTCCAGCCACGGCTCCCCCTTAGGCGCCGAGGAGGTTGCCGGTGCGCGCGCGGCACTGGGCTGGTCCCACGGCCCCTTTGAAGTGCCGGACGAGATTTTAACGCCTTGGCGGGCTGCCGGGAAAAAGGCCGGGGCCGCCCACAAAGCGTGGCGCGCCCGTCTTGATGGCTCTACCATGAAGCAGGCCTTCGAGGAGGCGCATACGGATGATGTGGGCGCGCTTCTCGACGATGCGCTTGCTGGTTTCAAGGCGGATATTGTAAAAGATCACCCCAAAGTTGCCACGCGCAAAGCGTCCGAAATGGTACTGGAGGTGATCAATGAAACGCTGAGCATGACCCTCGGGGGCTCGGCTGATCTGACAGGCTCTAACAATACAAAGACAAAGGCACTGACGCCGTTTAGTGCCGATGATTATGCTGGCCGCTATGTCTATTACGGTATTCGCGAACACGGCATGGCGGCGGCCATGAATGGCATGGCGCTCCATGGTGGTATCATTCCCTATGGCGGCACATTTATGGTGTTTACGGATTATTGCCGTCCTGCCATTCGCCTGTCAGCTTTGATGGGTGTCCGCACCATTTATGTGATGACGCACGATTCTATTGGTCTTGGTGAAGACGGACCCACACACCAACCGGTTGAGCAGCTGGCAGCGTTACGCGCGATCCCCAATTGCCATGTTTATCGTCCCGCCGACGTGATTGAGACGGCAGAATGCTGGCAACTGGCGCTGACGAGCCCAAACACGCCATCAATCCTTGCGCTCACCCGGCAGGGTTTGGCGCCCGCCCGCCTTGACGCGACGCCCGGTAATCTGTGTGCACGCGGCGCCTATGTGATTGCGGATGCACCGGACCATCAACTCACTGTGTTTGCCAGCGGCTCTGAACTTGAGTTGGCCCTGAAGGCCCAGGCAAGCCTTGCCTGCGATGCCATACGCGCCCGCGTTGTATCAGTGCCTTGCATGGAGCGCTTCGTCGATCAGCCTGCGGCGTACCGCGAGACAATACTCGATGATTGCCCCCGTATCGCGGTGGAGGCAGGCTTGCGGCAAGGGTGGGACGCAATTTTGCGGCCCGATGACGGTTTTGTGGGCATGACTGGATTTGGCGCGTCCGGTCCGGCACCTGATTTATTCGACCATTATGGAATTACCGCTGACGCCGTCGTGGCGATGGCGAAAGCACGCCTCGCGTAGGGAGACAATCATGACACTGAAAATTGGCATCAACGGCTTTGGCCGCATCGGGCGCCTGGCCCTGCGTTCCATGATCGAGCATCAGCGCGATGGTATCGAAGTTGTGGCCATCAACGATTTGGGGCCGGTGGAAACCAATGCTCATTTGATGCGCTATGATTCAGTGCACGGCCGGTTTGGTCACGATGTTAATGTCAATGGCGATGAAATTGATGTGGGTAAAGGGCCCATCAAGGTGCTTGCCGAGCGTGACCCCAGCAAGCTGCCCTGGGGTGACATGGGCGTCGATATCGTTTTTGAATGTACGGGCATTTTTGCAGACAAAGAAAAAGCGTCTGCGCACCTTGCGGGCGGTGCAAAACGCGTGCTGGTTTCTGCGCCTGCGAAAAACGCAGATAAAACCATCGTCTATGGTGTCAATCATGACACTCTTGGCGCGGATGATGTTGTGGTCTCAAACGCATCCTGCACAACCAATTGTCTCGCGCCGATTGCGAAGGTTTTGCACGACACGGTGGGTATTGAGCGCGGTTATATGACGACCATCCATGCCTATACCGGGGATCAGCCGACCCTTGATACGATGCACAAGGACTTGTACCGAGCCCGCGCGGCGGCGTCTTCCATGATCCCGACGTCAACCGGGGCGGCCAAGGCTGTGGGGCTTGTTTTACCTGCGCTCAACGGAAAGCTTGATGGGTCATCAATCCGTGTACCAACGCCTAACGTCTCCGTCGTGGATCTGGTCTTCACACCGACACGGGATACAACCGTCGAAGAGATCAATGGTGCCATGATTGCGGCGGCCTCGAAGGGCCCGCTCAAAGGTGTGCTCGGCGTGACCGACGCGCCGCTTGTCTCGCTCGATTTCAACCATGATCCGCATTCTTCGACTTTCGCGTTACCGCAAACGCAGATCCTCGAGGGGAAACTGGTGCGTGTCCTGTCCTGGTATGACAATGAGTGGGGCTTTTCCACCCGCATGACCGATACCGCGTTTGAAATGGCAAAATATCTGTAAGCTGATGAAAGAGGATTTTAGTGGCCAGCTATAGAACGCTCGATGACTTAGGCGATTGCGCCGGAAAACGTGTTCTTGTGCGTGTGGACTTTAACGTCCCCATGGATGAGATCGGGCGGGTAAGTGACGGTACCCGTATCGAGCGCGCTGCACCAACTATTCGTACCCTGAGCGAAAAGGGGGCCAAAGTAATTCTGCTTTCGCATTTTGGTCGACCAAAAGGCGACCCGCGCCCGGATATGTCTTTGCAACTTGTTAGCGTGGCGGCGGCCCGCGTGCTTGACGCCAGGGTGGCGTTTGCGCCCGACTGCGTGGGCGACATTGCAGCGGAGGCGATTGCCCGCCTCGGCGACGGCGACATTATCTTGATGGAGAATACCCGTTTCCATGCGGCCGAGGAAAGTAATGATGCGGATTTTGCCGCTGCTCTCGCCGCGACCGGCGATCTCTTCGTCAATGATGCCTTTTCGGCGGCGCACCGGGCCCATGCATCGACCGAAGGGGTGACGCGGTATCTGCCTGCATTTGCCGGGCGGGCCATGGAGCAAGAGCTGACGTATCTGGAGGCGGCTCTTGCCCATCCTAAACGCCCAATGATGGCGGTTGTGGGCGGGGCCAAGGTTTCCTCAAAGATCGAACTCCTCCTGAACCTGATTACCAAGGCTGATATGCTGGTCGTTGGTGGCGGGATGGCCAATACGTTTCTTTTTGCCCAGGGCCATAGCGTTGGAAAATCCTTGTGCGAACCAACGCTTGCCGATACCGCCCGCGAAATCCTCGCGCAAGCAAGCGCCGCCAAGTGCGAGATCATCCTGCCCGTGGATGCGGTTGTCGGTGGCGCGTTCAAGGCTGACGCGCCAAGCCGCACGGTGGCGATCGACGCCATTGAGGCTGACGATATGGTGCTTGATCTGGGCCCTGACAGTGTTGATCGCATCGCTGCGAAGATGGCGACTGCCCGGACGCTGGTCTGGAATGGGCCGTTGGGCGCATTTGAAATTCGGCCCTTTGACACTGCAACAGTGGAGGCGGCGCGCTTCGCCGCCGGTCTGGTGGGCAAGGGCACACTAACGGCTGTGGCTGGCGGCGGTGATACGGTTGCCGCACTCAATCATGCCAGGGTCGCCGATGATTTCACCTACCTGTCCACGGCGGGCGGGGCCTTTCTGGAATGGCTGGAGGGTAAGACCCTGCCCGGCGTCAAGGCATTGGAATACTGATTGGGGTAAGGACTGTCCTGAAACCGTAAAAGAACAAAGCTCACTGGGAGGGCGCCATGAATATTGACACACTAAACGATATCGCCGTGCGCATGGTCGCGCCGGGTAAGGGTATTCTGGCGGCGGATGAATCCACCGGCACCATCAAGAAACGGTTCGACACGATCAATGTGCCGTCAACGGATGAAACGCGTCGTGATTATCGCGAGATGTTGTTTCGCAGCGATGACGCCATGCGTGACCATATTTCCGGGGTGATCCTGTTTGACGAAACCCTGCGCCAGAACGCCGCCGACGGCACACCGCTGGTCAAGCTGATCGAGGCGGCGGGTTCCATCCCCGGTATCAAGGTTGATAAGGGCGCCAAGGCGATCACCGGGTTCCCGGGCGAGACGGTGACCGAAGGGCTCGACGGTTTGCGCGGGCGCCTTGCTGAGTATCACGATCTCGGCGCGCGCTTTGCCAAATGGCGAGCCGTTATCGATATCGGGGCACAGCAGGGACCGTGCGGCGGCTATCAAATTCCAACCCGATATTGCATTGCCGCCAATGCGCAAGCGTTGGCGCGATATGCCGCCCTTTGCCAGGATGCGGGTATTGTGCCGATTGTGGAACCGGAAGTCCTGATGGACGGGGACCACGATATTGACCGCTGTTTTGAAGTGACCCACGCAACGCTTAGCGCGCTTTACGCTGCCCTCTATGATGCGCGTGTTGTGCTGGAAGGCACCATCCTGAAACCAAATATGGTCATCGCGGGAAAAAAAGCCACGAAACAGGCGGGTACTGAGGAAATTGCAGAAAAAACCGTGCGGTGTTTCCGCCAAACCGTGCCTGCGGCGGTTCCGGGTATCGTCTTTTTGTCCGGTGGTCAGTCAGAGCACGAGGCAACCGAGAACCTCAACACCATCAATGCGAATTATCAGGGCCAGATGCCGTGGAAAATCTCGTTTTCTTATGGCCGCGCGCTGCAAGCTGGGGCGCTGCAAGCTTGGAGCGGCAAAGCTGAGAACCGGGCGGCAGGGGCGGCGGCTTTTGCGCACAGGGCACGGATGAACGGGCTTGCTCAAAAGGGGGAATGGGGCGCATCCTTGGAAAATGGCTGAAGAAACCAATACCGCTGATGACGATGCCGCCGCCAGGCCGCGACCTGACAAGGTGCAGGTCGTGGAAGGGTTTACCATCACAGTGGACCCACCCTTACAACCCATTAAGGCGCTACGCGCGGGCCTGCGCCTCCTTCGTAACAAAGAAGATACCGCCCAGGTCTTCGAAATCACGCGCGCCCTCTCGGGGCGGTCGCTCACACGGACTTTCCGAGCGTTTGCGCAATCTGCCCATGGACGACGGGTCCTTACCCAAGGCATCGACCTTGCAAATGAATTCGGTGATTTTGACCGCTTGCGATCAATGCCCGAGGGAAGTTTCGGGCGTGCTTATCTCGACTTTATGGAAAGCGGTAATCTGGAGACTGATGGCATTACGGCGGTAGCCCGCCAAACCAATGCCGCATTTGACTTCGATGCTTACCCCGAACTGACGACTTATTTTCGGTACGCAACCGCGTCCCATGATGTGTGGCACACCCTCACAGGCTATGAGCGTGATGCGTTGGGGGAGTTATGTGTTCTGGCCTTTACCCGCGCGCAAATCCGCAATGATTCGCTGCAACTGATTGTCCTTATGGGGATGATGGCCCTAAAGAAAGAAAACTGGCGCGTGCCAGCGATCAAGGCGATCCGGCAGGCGGCCCGCACCGGGCGCACCGCACGCTGGCTCTATGGCGAGGACCTTCTTGCCTTACTGCCGCGTCCATTGGCGGATGTGCGAGACCACCTTAACATTCCGTATCCGGAAACCTATCGGCAGATTGATCGCGACCTGCGTTTTGGCTTGCTCAAACCGATGGCAAAACGCCCGGCGTCGTCGGTTGCACCATCCGGAGCGTGAAAGAAACGTTTACCGATTGCCCGGGTGCCAGCAGTGTTTCGCGCGTTACCGTGTCGATAGCACCGGGTAGATGCGAGATTGGTTCCACGCAAATAAAAGGCGCGTCTGGCGGATGATAAAGATGCAGATAGGTCGCCGTCGTTTCTAATATCAGTGTTGAGGCGGCGTCAGACAGGATGACCATGGTGGGGTCGGCTGCCGATGACGGCACACACACAAAACTATGGTCCAGCAACGCATCGGGCGCGCGCATTGGCAAAGAAAACAGGTCCTGCGCCAGCGGTTTCAGCGTCAATCCCGGTGGCATGATTGAGCGTTCATACCGAAAGGCAATTTTTTTATCGGCGCGATAAGGCAGATAAGGGTGCAAGCCAGCCCCCATGGGCGCTGGAGTGTCATCGTCATTCGTAACCGTCAGGCTTATGGACAAGCCATCTTCTAGAAGAGCTATCGACTGCCGGGCCGACCATGCAAAGGGAAAATGCCCCGGCGTTTGGCCTGCTGACTTCGTCTCAAGCGTGAGCGCGTGAGTCATTTGTTCGTGTACGGACCAGCCCTGTACCCATCCTTCGCCGTGCAGCGCTATTTCTGGTGAGGCCTCCTGATGGGTCGGTTTCAGGGGGTGGGCAATGCCGCCGCGAACGATAGGGGCAAATACCCGTCCAAAATAAGGCGTACACGCAAAGCACCCCCCTTGGAGCGGATCGGTATCCTGATCAGGTGCAACACGCATGAGCGCATGCTTACCCAGAAAAGCGCTGCGAATGCATCCGCCATTCACCTCATCAATGGTGACGCGTACGGCGCCGCGGGAAAGCGAATGCATTGATCGTCCAGAAAAAGAGGGTGCCGGTGTTGTGCGCGTGCCTACTTGGGTAGTGCGCTGCGGCCCGCTTCGAGCAAGGGAATGCCAGCCTCGGTCGGAATGTATATCACATCCTGCTGATTTTCGCCGAGCTTGTTGATCCATAGATATCGCAGATAGCCATCCGGCCCGCCAAGGCCTTCGGCAACAATACGATTAGCCTCGGCAACCCCTTTGGCGCGCTCTATCTCAGCTTCGGCGTAAAATTTTGCCGCTTCCAGCCGTGCCTTGGCTTCCTCGATCTGGACTTTGCGCTCATTTTCAGCCTGGGCAAGGGCAGCGCGCCCTTCCATGTCCGCGCGCCAAACGTTCCACTGGGGCAGGATAAACATCGCCGCCCCCACAAGGACGAGGCCTACAAGACCCACAAAAATACTGCTGAAAAAACCCCTCATAAGACCCTCCATTGCCCAAAAATAAGCGGCCTAAATCTGTCATTCATTGAAACCACCAACGCTAAATCATAGCACTCCCGGATGAAAAAGACAGAAAAAGCACCCGGCGTCCAAGTGCCGGATGCGCCTGCCCGTTTTGCGTTCAGCATATTTCCGATAGACTGGCGCCTGTATTTCGGATCAAGGGCGAAAGACTTATGGCGTCGCCAGACATGATTATCATCACGCCTAAGGAAAAGGATATCGGCGCCTTCGCCGTGCGCCGGGCGCTCCCCGATATCAAAAAGCGGGCAGTGGGTCCGTTTGTCTTTTTCGATCATTTCGGCCCCGTAACCCTGGGCGGCGAGGATGCAATGGATGTGCGCCCACACCCCCACATCAATCTGGCCACGGTGACCTATCTGTTTGAGGGGCAGATACAGCATCGCGATAGTTTGGCAACGCAGATAATTATCCATCCCGGTGCCATCAATTTGATGGTGGCCGGGCGGGGGATTGCTCATTCTGAACGCACCCCGGCGGATGTCAGACGCAATGGTGGGACCTTACACGGGCTTCAGCTTTGGCTTGCCTTGCCCGAAGCGGATGAGCAAACCGACCCGGCGTTTTATCATTACCCAAAGGAAGATCTACCGTCGGGCTGCGCTGGCGATGCCGACGTCCGTGTCATGATGGGTGCTGCTTTTGGGCTGTCGTCGCCGGTGAAACTCTTTTCACCAACGCTCTATGTTGAGGCGACTTTCGCTGGTTCCGGCGCACTCTCCCTGCCGCAGGAATATCAGGAGCTCGCAATTTATGCCGTCGATGGCACGGTGTTCGTAAACAACACGACCATCGAAAAAGGCCAGATGGGGATAGTTGAGGGGGGAGGTGAGGGGCCCCTGACCATGCAAAGTAATGGCGCGGCCCATTGCGCCGTCATTGGCGGTAGCCCGCTTGGCCGTCGGCACCTCTGGTGGAATTTTGTTTCCAGTGACCCTGCCCGCATCGACCAGGCCAAACAGGACTGGCGCGAAGGCAGGTTTGGGTCTGTTCCCGGCGAAACGGACTTTATTCCGTTGCCGGATAAATAAGGGTTCGGGGGGCAGTGGTGCGAGATCGAAATTTGGGCAAAATTCCGCGGCAACGCATGCGCCGGATCAGCGCTCCGAGCGCCGTCGTCCGCGCAGCAATAGCGAGCATTGGCCTTGCTTTGACGATTGTTCCCGCGCTTGCAGGTGAGTTTCCACCAGCTGTAAATACGGGTAGCGCATGGCGGATCGTGAAAATCCGTTGGTCCGAGGCGGATGAGGCTGGCTACAGCGCCTTTGTGCAACGCATAGGGCGCGCCGATTGTGTCTCGCTTGCCGATTGCCTGGCCAGTGAAGCCAATCCTTACCGTGACCCTGAAGAACGCACCTTTTATGGCGACTGCGCGGATATGGTGTATACGTTGCGCGCTTATTATGCGTGGAAAAACGGGTTACCCTTTTCTTATCAATCGGCGATGCGGGCCAAAGACGGGTCTGGCGACACGCGCTATTCGGCCACCGGCAACACAATTGTCCGCCGCACCGACGCCACCGGGCCCTCACCGATCAACGGGCCATCCTATGTGGCGGCGATCCGCGGCATTGTTTCAACGGCGATGTTCCGTACCCACCCTGATGGCGGCAAGGACAAAGGCGGTGGGCGTTACTTTGATGACTTTTATCCCGTTGTGGTTACACGAGAAGCGATAAGGCCCGGATCTGTTGCCTATGACATCTACGGTCATGTGGGTCTCGTTTATGACATCACCGAAGATGGACGTGTTCTGATCGTTGCGTCGCACCCTGACAATTCGGTCACCCGCACTGCCTATGGCCATAATTTTCTGCGCGCTGATCCGGCACTTGGCGCAGGGTTGAAGGCATGGCGCCCGATCTACCTGGAGGGTGCCACCCGGAATGCAGATGGAACCTATCGTGGTGGGCGTGTTCGTGCGCTTTCAAATGATCAGTTAAAAGATTATTCCATGGACCAGTATATCGGTACCCATCCGGACCCCTATGGTGACTGGCGCAAAGGGGAATTTATGGTCGGCGAGCGAACGGTGAATTATTATGATTATGTTCGTCGCTCCCTCGCCAGTCCGGATTTTGCTTACAACCCGGTTGATGAGTTGCGCCAGGGCCTCGACGATTTGTGCCGCGCTGTAAAAGATCGCCGTGTTGCCGTGCGCCGGGCCATTGTCGCCGGGGTCCACAAACAGCCCCATCCGGCAAAACTACCACCTAACATTTACGGCACTTATGGCGCGTGGGAAAATTATTCGACGCCGTCACGAGATGCGCGGCTCAAGGTAGCCTTTATTGAATTGCGCCGCGCAATCGAGACCTATGTGCGCCAGGTGCGCGCTGGTCTGCCCACGGTGCGCTATGAAGGCGATAACCTTTCGGGTGATTTGTGGGCGGCCTACCAGGCCGAGGAAGCAAAGTGCACCCTTACCTATCGGCGGTCGGACAAGAGCCGTGTTCGGCTTAACATTTCCCATGTGGCTGACCGTTTGTTTGATCTCTCGTTCGATCCCTATCACTGCCCGGAACTGCGCTGGGGCGGGCGCGGCGTCGAGCTCGACAGTTGCACCGATGGCCCGGTCAAACGCCGCTGGTACGATGCCCAGCGATTTTTGCGCAATCAGGCCCGCCGAACCTATGATGTGCGCATGGACTTTTCACTGGATGAGTTAAAGCCGCCAACCATCGCGCCACCGGAAGAGGGAGGCCTTGGCGTTGAAAGCCCGGCCGACGCCGACTTGCGCGGCTACCTCCTGTCCTTGCAAGGCGCAGAGGGCGTGAATGCGCCTTAGAGGTCCGGGCCAGCAGCACCAAAGGTTAATTTGCCCCGGAGGGAACCCCTTTGGACCCGCCGTCGTAACCCTTATATGAACGTCTAGAAAGCGAGAACAATAATGAGCGGTTTTGTCTTTTTTCTGATTCCCATTGCCCTGATGGCGACAGCGCTGATCCTGTTTGCCGGGATCTATTCCATGGCCAAGGGCGGGGCTTTTGCCCGTGAACAAGGCAACAAGCTGATGCGCCTGCGGGTGACAGCCCAGGCGATTGCCATTGGGATTATGATGCTGTTCCTCTTTCTTGCCGGTAAGGGCATGTAGCCAATCCGACCATTGCCCTCATTGTTACGCGAAATGCCCCAAGCGGCCGGGACTGATTAAGCCTTCCTTCATACTGTATTGACGCATTGATCCAGTGCGACGGCGCGACTATGTTCCGCGTAGAAAATCATTAGGCGTCTTTTCGCTGCGCCCGCCCTCAGGAGAATCAGGTTCATGAAGGTCCTAGTACCCGTCAAGCGTGTCGTGGATTACAATGTCAAAGTCCGCGTAAAACCCGACCACACTGGTGTCGATCTGGCGAACGTTAAAATGTCGATGAACCCGTTTTGTGAGATTGCTGTCGAAGAAGCGGTGCGCCTGAAAGAAGCCGGTACTGCGAGCGAAGTTGTTCTTGTTTCCATTGGGCCAGAGAAATCGCAGGATCAAATCCGGCAGGGACTGGCCATGGGCGGTGATCGCGGCATTCTCGTGAAAACGGATGACCGGATGGAACCGCTCGCCGTTGCAAAAATCCTTCATGCAATTTGTACTGAAGAAAATCCCGAACTCGTGATCCTTGGTAAGCAGGCGATCGATGGCGACAATAATCAAACCGGGCAAATGTTGGCCGCGCTTCTCGGATGGGCACAGGGTACTTTTGCGTCCAAGGTCGAGAAAGATGGCGATAAACTGCATGTGACCCGCGAGGTTGATGGCGGTCTACAGACGGTCGCTCTTTCCATGCCGGCAATTGTGACCACGGACCTGCGGCTCAATGAGCCGCGTTATGCGTCTCTGCCCAATATTATGAAGGCGAAGAAAAAGCCGATAGATGCGAAGGCACCTGGCGATTTCGGCGTCGACACAACACCGCGTCTGACAGTGGTGAAAGTCACCGAACCGGCCGAGCGCGAAGCGGGGATCAAGGTTGAAACCGTAGCAGAGCTTGTGGACAAGCTGAAAAACGAAGCGGGAGTGCTTTAATCATGGCCGTACTGATTGTTGCCGATCACACAAATTCTGATCTTTCCGATGCCGTCGCCAAAACGGTTACAGCTGCCCTTGAACTTGGTGGTGATGTGGATGTGCTGATTGCGGGCAATGGGGCTGGCGATGCGGCCGCTGAGGCTGGTAAGATCGAAGGTGTGCGCAAAGTGCTGCATGCTGAGGATCAGGTCTATGACAAGCTCCTCGCTGAACCGATTGCCAAACTCGTTGCGGGGCATGCGGACAATTACGACTATTTTCTCGCACCAGCTACCGTCGCTGGGAAAAACATTATGCCTCGGGTAGCAGCGCTCCTGGATGTGATGCAGATTTCGGACATTATTGCCATCGAAGACAAAGATACATTCACACACCCGATCTATGCGGGTAACGCCATTGAGACAGTAAAATCCGCTGATCCGAAAAAAGTGCTTACCGTGCGGGCTACGGCCTTCAAAGCCGCAGGAAATGGCGGTAGCGCGGCCGTAGAGACTATTGATGCCGGGGAAAAACCTGGAGTTTCAAGTTTTGTTAGCGAAGAGCTAACCGTTTCCGACCGCCCGGACCTCACCGCCGCAAAAGTGATTATTTCTGGAGGCCGGGCGCTCGCCTCCAATGAAAACTTTGAAAAATTGATTTATCCGGTTGCTGATAAACTAGGGGCAGCCGTCGGCGCCTCACGCGCGGCGGTTGATGCGGGTTACATGCCCAATGACTATCAGGTTGGTCAGACCGGCAAGGTCGTCGCCCCCGAGCTTTACATTGCCGTGGGTATTTCTGGTGCAATTCAGCACCTTGCAGGGATGAAAGACTCCAAGGTAATCGTCGCAATCAACAAGGATGAAGAAGCGCCTATTTTCCAGGTGGCCGATTATGGTCTTGTGGGCGATCTCTTCAAAGTCCTGCCGGAACTTGAAGCGGCCTTGTAAGCGCGACTCTGAAACTCTCTGAGAGTGGGGACACGCCATGACGGACACCCCCGCCCAAGTAACCCTTGCCTCGGTTCTCAATCGTTCCTTTGAGGACCTTGTGGAAGAAGACTATGTGCCCCTGTTCGATGTGGCGCGCGAGAAAACTGCAGACGCAGGGGATCTCGAAAATTCCGACCTGCCGCGCCACATCTTTCAGTACTGGAATGCCAATCCCGACGCACAGGTAACGCGGCTTTTAGCAACGACGCAGCATCTCGCCGAAGATAATGGCGTTTCCTATCAACTTTTCAGTGAAGAGACCGCTACGGAGTATCTGCGTGATGTTCTGGGTACCCGGTATGTTTCCGCGTTTCAAAAATGCGTTCATCAGGCGCAAAAGAGCGCATTTTTCCGTTACTGCTTCTTGCTGACCCACGGTGGCCTGTGGCTTGACGCTGATCTTGCCCTGCGCATCTCACCAGTTCCTCTTTTTGAGCAGCCGATGCCGTTTTTTCATCAGCGACGGCGAATTCACAGCCTACTGACGAATTGGTTGATGATTGCCCCGCCGGGCGATGCCGTTATTGAGGAAATCGTCGCTACCAGCTTGCGCAACATTGAAGACACAGCTTTTTTTGAGCACCATGCGGCAAGACGCAATATACCGGCAATTTCCGGATTTCACGTTGTTCGCCGTGCCGCGGCACGGCGCCTGCACGCGGCATTTAATGCGGCGCCGAACGCTGAGACCCCTATTGGGGTGATCGACGAGCCGATCCACGATGCGTTCATCGGCTGGCCCAAAATCATCATTGGGGAACATTTGCGCTATAAAAGCACGGATCAGGCGTGGCAGGAATGGCAGAAATCCGGCGCCGAAGACGTCTGACCATAGACTTTGCTGCGCTGCAAAAAAGCGCTTAACCTGCACTCTAAACCACGATACGCTCTCAACGGATAAAGAACGTGGAGCAAGACATGGCAGAAATTTCCAGGGTTGGCGTGATTGGTGCGGGACAAATGGGCGGCGGCATTGCCCATGTGTTTTCCGTTGCCGGATATGGTGTCGTCCTCACGGATATTGCCGATGCCGCCCTTCAAAACGCGCGCTCTGCGATTGAAAAAAATATGGGTCGTCAAGTGGCCAAAGGTGTCATTGAGCCCGCAGCGATGGCGGCGAGCCTCGCTCGTATCGAGCAGCATACCGACCAAAAATCATTGGCAGACTGTGATCTCGTTATTGAGGCGGCAACCGAAAATGCAGATCTGAAAAAGAAGATATTTGAGGGGCTCAATGGCATTTTGAACGAGACGGCGATCCTTGCCTCAAATACCTCATCGATTTCTATTACGGGTCTTGCCTCTTCCTCTGACCGGCCAGAGCAATTTATTGGTCTGCATTTCATGAACCCTGTCCCGGTCATGCAATTGGTTGAGGTCATTCGCGGTATTGCCACCAGCCGCGAAACCTTCGAAGCGGCAAAAAAGGTTATTGAGCGCCTTGGCAAGACCATGGCCGTGTCGGAGGATTTTCCCGCCTTTATCGTGAACCGTATTCTGATGCCGATGATCAATGAGGCGATCTATACCCTTTATGAAGGCGTGGGCACCGTTGAGGCCATCGATACAGGGATGAAACTTGGCACCAACCATCCCATGGGTCCGCTGGAGCTCGCCGATTTCATTGGTCTCGATACCTGCCTAGCGATTATGCAGGTGCTGTATGAGGGCTTGGCGGATTCGAAATATCGTCCGTGCCCGTTATTGGTAAAATATGTGGAGGCCGGCTGGCTCGGCCGCAAAACCAGCCGCGGATTTTACGATTATTCTGGCGATACGCCGAACCCTACGCGGTAGTCGCCTGCCGCAGCGATTTGCGGTCGACGGCGCGGCGTTGCTCGCTCAATAGTTGAATTTCTCTCAAAAGTCTGGTGTGCTTCGGGCGGAGTGTTTCCCGTAAACACCAACAACCCATAAATGGAGGAAAACCATGGCCGTAGCGCGCGTTACAGAGATTATTTCAGGTTCATCAAAAAGTTTTCAAGACGCCGTAGAAACCGGTATTGAGCGGGCCAACAAAACCCTCAAAAATGTTGAGGGGGCTTGGGTTAAAGATCAGTCCTTGATCCTCGATAATGGCAAAATCAAAGAATATCGCGTCGTGATGAAGGTAACCTTCGTCCTCAAGGATTAGTCGTTCTCGTCGGCAGACCGATAGTTGTATCTCCGGAGAAGCGTTTCCACTTCACGGACCCTTCATACAAAAGCCCCGGCCCAGTTTTTTTCACAGGGCCGGGGATATCAACGTCCTACGGGATTTCGACCATTACTCTTTGTGCGTGACCGTAAGGTTCAACACATCGGGCAAGGTGGTCGGATTTGTCTGGCTGACAATGCCGAGCTGGGCGAAGGGGACCGCTTCATCCGGGGCTGCTGAGATCTCGAGCGTACCGCCGGCGCCAAGGAAGGCCGCTAATGCGTCGAGATAACCACCAAACCGCGGATTAATTGACGTGAACTGGCTTCCCGAAACCCGCAGCAAGGCTGGTGCTGATTGACGTAAATCCTCGCCGGTGCCGGCGCCCATCTGACCTGCCGCCACATCATAGAGGACTGCCAATAGGTTTTTGTCGGTAAGGGTTAACTTGGCCTGATCAAAACTGCCAAGCCCAAGAATGCCCGCCTGATCCTGCGTATCGATCAGTGTCGCGATGTCCTCAAACTTCAAATTGCCAAGCGCCATCGAAAGATCGAAGTCAGCAAATTTGTCCGTGGTCCCACCATAGCTCAGGCGGCTGTCACCGGATTTGTCGTTCCAATTCCACTCAAAGAACCCATCGCCTTTTACATTATCAAGCCCGCGGCTGGTCAACGCCGTCAGTGTTGCGTCGTCGCCGTCTTCCACATAGGCTGTTAGATCGTATACGGCGTTTTTTACATCACTGGTGATTTCATTGGGGATCAGCCAGGTGAACTTGTCCATGGCAAAGGTTGATTTTTCTGCGACCATCAACCGCTTGTCTCCGATAAACTGCTCATAATTGGCAATTTCACCGGCGCCGAGGCTCACCAGATTGGTGGCGGTGGTTGGCGGCGTTTCGCCTTTCAGACCCCATTCCATCAGGCCTGAAAAGTCGATGCCTTTCCATGTCATTGTATCGGCCTTTACCCGCTGCCCATTCAGACCAAGGATGTTTCCAAGTGGCCCGTTAAGAAGAACTTCGGCCTGTGGCCCCAGGGAGGAAAGCGCCAGCGCCATCGCCTCGGGGGACTGGCGAAAGCTGTATTCAAAATCGTTCACGATGATGGCGCCGAGCTTGCCACCAGCGATACCAACGAAGCGGAAATCTGGCGCTATCCACGACAGGGCCCCGGTTTGCTGACCGCTAAAGGCAAAATTGGCATCCTTTATATAGACACCTGCAAGATCAAAGCTGTTGAAAAAGACCGCGGGCGCTGCCGCGTCGGCCAAATCGTCAGGGATACCGCCCTGGCGTACCTTCAACCTATCAATCTCAACGCCGCCAAAGGTCATTGTCAGATCGTCGAGATCGCCCGCGCCGGTTTGCGAAAATTCGATCTCGTCGCTTCCTGAGGAAAGATCAACCTCATCGCCATCCTTGTTGGTGTCCACATCCACATCGACACCGTAGAGGCGCACTTTACGAAACACTGTTTCAAACGGCGCGTCTATTGCGGCCTGACCAGACCGGACCGCTTCAATGGCGTCTTCACTTACGCCAAAAAGCTCGGCCTTTTCGATGGTAACAATGGAGCCATCACCATCGTCAAAGCGCAGGTCAGTCAGGACCGTTGCCCCAAGTTTGTCGTCAAATTGTGCTGCGCCATAGGGCTTCGGTCCATCATAGCCCATGGCTGATAGAAAGCCGTCAACGTCAAACGCTTCGCCGGATTTCAGCTTGAAGGGTTTATCAAACGGCGAGCCTTTGCCAGCAGTCAGCGCGGCGCTACTGACCGCGCTGTCGCCTGAACCTGCCTTGGAGCCGCTATCATCACCATTACCGCACGCCGAAAGCGCCAGCGTTGCCACACCGATTAGCCAGAAATTACGTTTCATTTTTCTTCATCCCCTTTTTTTGATGAAATCTGTCGTTTAAAATTTGGGCCTTTTCCGCCTAGAGGAGAGGTCTTACCAACCGCTAAAGGTCTGCATAACCATAAAAAAGAGGTAAGGGGTTCGCCAGTAAAACGCAAAAATTCTCGGCGAAGAGAGATTACGCTTCGGTAAGCGGTTTTTGTGCATCTGGTTTCAAGAGTTTCGCCTATGACGATTTGGGCTAGGCGGGCAGGCTCGTCCCCGGCATACTTTACCCAGCGAATTGGAGGGACCCCATGAAAACTACATCTGGAAATTTGATCAAAAACTCAGTCAAAGCGCCGGGCGCCGCTCTTTTGGTGCTGATGCTGGCGCTTGGCGGCTGCGCCACTGGTGCAAAATCGAGCATTGCATCCAATCTTACCCGGCTTGGTCTGTCGCAGGACAGGTCAAAATGCGTTGCCCGTGAAATGAATGACCGACTTGATCGATCCGACCTGCAGGATGTGGCGCGGTTTCTCGATGATGTGACGGATTCGCGCTCACCGGGTAATGTGCTCGACACCCTTCTGACCATCGATAATCCGCGCGCGGCGGCGGCCTTTGCCCGGGCCGGCATTGCCTGCGCGTTTTAGGGGTGGTGGCCAACCTGCCCGGTGGTGGTGAATGCGCGCCCGGGTTCGAGGTCATACGTCCGGCTTTTGAGGCCGTTCTCGCCGCTGATGCCGCCTCAACCCGGCAAGGCATCGGGGCCAGTTTTGCTGTTTGGCATCGGGGTGCGCGTATCGTCAGCCTGTATGGTGGGTACACGGATAAAGCGGCAGAAACACCGTGGGCAGAGGATACGCTGGCGTGCGTCTATTCTTCCGGCAAAGCGGTTGTTGCTTACCTGATCGCCGAGGCTGTCGGGGCAGGCTTGTTGGACTACGAAGCGCCAATTTCAGCGATCTGGCCTGACTTTGCGGCTGCCGGAAAGGGGGCTGTCACCCTCGGTCAGGTTCTGTCGCATCAGGCTGGCCTGCCAGGTTTTGTTGACCCGGTTGCACCGGAGATCTGGCTTGACTGGGACGCAACCTGCGCCGCGCTTGCGGCCATGACACCGCTTTGGGTGCCGGGATCAGCGCAGGGTTATCATCCGCAAACCTATGGTTACCTCGCCGGTGAGCCTTTGCGCCGCGCCACCGGGCAATCGGTTGGTACGTTGATCCGCGAAAAAGGCCTCGATGTTTATTGCGGCATTGATCAAACAATTGCGCCGCGCACGGCGGTCATGGTCAAGCCGCCAAAGGCCCCTGATCTCGGAGAAATCAATCCAGCGACGAAAGCTGCCTTTCTGGAGCGGTGGTCCGCCCCCGCATCGGTTGCACGCGCTGACTGGCTGGCTGCCGAAATTCCCGCCTCCAACATGCACGCGTCGGCTGCCGGTCTTGCCGCGCTCGTTCATCCGCTTGGCAATGGTGGAAAAGACGGTAGCGGACAAGCAACTCTTGCGCCCGACGTGCTGGAAGCCTTTTTCCGGACACGGTCCCACCGCGATGATCAGGTTCTCCCCTTCACACTGGCGTGGGGAGCGGGGATGATGCGCAATGTGAACCGGCATTTTGGTCCCAACGAGAACGCAATGGGGCATGCCGGATTTGGCGGGTCCATGGTGATGATTGACCCTGATCATCAAGTCAGCGCTAGTTTCGTAATGAATCGAATGTCGCCGCATCTTGTCGGCGACCCACGAACCCTAAAACTGCTGGACGCCCTCTATGGTGCCCTCAAATAGGTACCGCCTTAACGCAAACCATCCTTAGGCACTTTTGGCCGTCTTGGTTTCTTCGCGCACCGAACGGGCTGTGGCTTTGCGGCTCGTGTTTTCTGCCTTGATGTCGAGGGCGTGGACATTCTCCGGCGCGGCGTCGGCGCTACCGGTATCTTCGCTGATGTCTGTTTGCACGGTATCGTCAGCATTGGGTTCAGCGGTGGTAATTTCTGGTGCTGCTGCCGATTGTTCAGGTGAGGGCATGGACGATTTCCCGTTGAAGACTGCCCCTTCTTCAATCACGACAGAGGGCGAATGCAGATCACCTTCAACCACGGCAGTTTCATTCAGGATGACCCGCTGTGTGGCGTTAATGGTTCCGGTCACGCGCCCATCAATTTCGATCTCCAGCGCATCGATTTTCCCGTGAACATGTGCATCCTTGCCGATCACGATACGGTTGTCGCCTGAAAGCTCCCCGTCGACAACACCGGCAATCCGGCTCGGCCCCTTACAGACAATTTCGCCTTTGAGACGGCTGCCCGCACCCACAAGTGTTTCGCATCCTTCAGTACCCTGAACGGTACCGCCGCGGCGCTTTGCATTGTCAAACATGATCGCTCCCATCAGTGCCAGAATGAAACAAGCGCCTCTACAGATCTCGCGCTTAGGGTAGGCTCTCACGGAAGTCTTGAGGAAGGCTGAAAATATGCGGGGACTTTAAGGCTATCCGAGCAATCCGACTTTCACGCTGTTTGCTTCCTAAAACGCCGGGTCAGCCAGTCACCCATGAGTTCATCCAACTTCGCAGCAGCTTGCCAAGTGATCCAGTGACCACAATCAGGCAGCACATGGCGTTCCAGATCGGTACAAAGATCATTCATCTTTTCCGCCGTTTCCGGCGGCAGAAAAAGGTCAAGATCAGCGCCAATCCACAGTGCAGGGCAATCAAGCCTTAGATTCCGCGTGCGCATCGTCTCCCAATTGCGATCAATGTTGCGATAGAGATTAATCCCGCCCGTAAACCCCGACTTGCGATAAGCCTGCGCGTAAACCGCAATATCCGCCGTGGTCATCACAAGGTCTGCGTCACTCACTTCTTTTCGGCCGGCAAAACGCGTTTGAAGATCGTAAATATCTGGCACAAGACGGGGCCAGACAGAACGCGGGACGGGCCCTCGAAACATAAAACGGAAAAAATCTACTTCTTTACCTTCAAAGCTCGCTTCGGGTATTTCGGGTTCCTGAAACCGCACAATATAATGGCCGGGGCCAAAGCGTTTGCGCATGATCGTCAGGGGCGGTACCGGCGGGGTTGGCAGATGCGGGGTACACAGACCGATGATACCGGCGACTTTTTCGGGGCGAAGGACGCCCATGCCCCAGGCGACCGGCCCGCCCCAGTCATGGCCGCAAAAAATCGCCCGCTG
The DNA here is from genome assembly GCA_039819545.1 of Pseudomonadota bacterium. Classification (GTDB taxonomy): domain Bacteria; phylum Pseudomonadota; class Alphaproteobacteria; order Caulobacterales; family Parvularculaceae; genus CALLPQ01. Next base: position 75,518 of record JBCBRS010000014.1, read on the forward strand.
GATATTGCGTTGATCACAGAGCGCGGCAAGACGGGTCGTCAGACCAACGAGGTCGTAGTCCGTGGTGGCCGCCAGGGTGCCTGAATTCCCGAAGCCCGGCAGATCAAGGGCAAAACCATGAAACCCTGCCTTCGCGAGATTGGCGCACTGATGGCGCCAGCTATAGGCAATTTCCGGCCAGCCATGGATCAAGATCACCGGCGGGAGCCGAGGATCGCGCGTACCAAATGGATAAATCGCGAGCGGCGCGTCGACGACAGTCTCAAAAACGGGTGTCGCCATGCCTGGATAGTGAACATTGGTCTGGTGCGGGGGTGTCTGATTGCTCATTGGCTGAGTGTGCCTGCGCGCGCGGGATCAGGGCAAGGTGGCAGGACACCTCGTAATCGCGCGAAGGTCTGTTGCAATTTTGCGTCAGCTATCGCGAATTTTCCGCAATAGACTGCGGACGGGCGTCAGTCTTCGAAGACTGCGGGCCAAAGACCCATTATCGCCTAAAAATCAACACCATCGCCCTCTACATAAAACAGAAATCATAGGGTATGTGACGCGGCTGGGGCTTGTCTTCTTCATTGCGCAAACCAGTCAGGGAACGACGAATGGTCGGCATGGACACACACTTTTCTGATCGTCCACGCTGGCGCGCTGTAAAAACGATCGCCGGTTTGCCCGTGGCCATTATCGCTGCGCTTGCTCTGCCGGGTCACGGACTTGCACAGGCATCCCCCGATGGCCAACACGCCTATCCGCGCACGGGGAGTATCGTGCGGGATGCGCGTTTCGAACAGGACAATCCCTTTAATTCTCTGGTCGGCAAAAAGCGGGTTCGCGCCCGCCAGGACCGCACCAGCGGCCGGGTCGAGCGTTTTGTCCTGTCCGGCGGCGACCAGGCCTTTCTGTTTCAAGTGATTGGCGACCGGGCCTATATCCAGTTTCAATGCAGCGCCGATGATCCACGGGTCGACTGCCAGATTGACCCGGGGTCGAGCGCGCCGGAAATCCATGTGCTTTTGCCAATCCGGGCTCCGCGCGGTGATATCATTTACAAAAACCGCCAGGGCGAAACTGTTTTGCGAATGGCATCCTATGGTGGTGCGACGGTTTGGTGGCCTGGTGCAAAGACCGCAGAGCCGGCCTCGCGCTCTTATTCTGATCTCAGCCGCCTGGACCATGGGCCCGCTTCGGGCACCATGGTTATCAATCGCGCAAACCGCGCCTCAGCAATTCTTAGCGCTATGACCGGCGAGCCAATCATTTTTAATGCGGGGATGATTGGCGCGGTTAGCAAGGGCGGGCCACAGCCGGCGCGTAGGGGAGAGTATGCAAGCGAAGACACGCAGGCGTCCGCTGCCCGCGATAGCGAACGGCGCACGCAAAGACATAAAAAACGCCGCGAGGCGCGCCGGACTGCAACCTTAAACCAAGGCGCCGGTCAAAGGCGCGCGGATACGCATGGTTCGGACACTGACAGTGCAATGTCTCCAGCGATGCGCCGACAGCTTGATGGGCTCGCCGATGCGATTGTTGTGACCGCCGTGGGCATTGGCCGCGTGGCGGCTGACGCCACCGGCGCACGGGTCATCGCCAATCGGATCAGCATGGTGAATTTTGAAGTTATGCCGGCCGCGCCTGGCGGTGCCAGTGACGCCGTCTCCGTGCCCGCGGCCGTCTCGCTCGACAAAACCGTGCTGACCGTGCGGTATCGACCCGGCATGCCGCTCGACCGCCGGTTAAGTTCGGCGGATGTGGCGGGATTTCTTGAAGACAATTTATGAGAGCACGCGCCTCGCAATTGGTGCCAAAGCGCATTGTGGTGAATTGCGGCGAAGCGCGGTCCGGGGGTATTCGGGCGCGCATTTTCCCTCAATCAGGGGGGCCCTAAAAGGGCCGCATTGGCGTATTACAAACATGTTATGGTTTGGTTTGGCTCCTCTCATCGCGTCGGTGCGACCGTTGGCATCGTGACCCTGGCGTTAGCGGGGGCCATGGCTGCGGCGAGCGTGCCCGTCTTTGCGGCGATGACCGCACAGCCCTTAAAAACGTTGCGCGCCCGGGAGGCAGAAGAGCGCGAGCTTGCCGAAGAAGCGGCCTTTACCAATGAGGTATGTGGCACCTCAATCCGTGCGACCATCGACTGGTCTACGGCGGAAAGCTGGCCAGAACAGGAAAGCATTGCAAAAGTCTGCGATGGGGCGCTCAGCGCTCTTGAATCCATTTGCCGGAGCGATGCATCCCGTGCCCAGTCCATCTCAAGCTTTGAATGCGCGGGCGACGGCACAGGCCCAAGCCTTGGCGGCGGCAGTCTACGCTATGGCGCAAGCCCGGGCGGTGCCAGCAGCGCCTTCTCCGAAACGAAAGCCTATCTGGAACGCGCTCTGTAGCCCACCGCCACCGTTTCCATACGGAATGATGCCCGTAAATGCACGCAATCACTGCCCTGCAACCCCGTCTCTCAAGATCCCCAATGACGTCTTGTCTTGTACTGATCCATCGCGTATCAGCACACCGTGTGTAAGGTGCCGCTGCGCGCCCGCAACAGCACTGGACCCGTAGCTCAGCTGGATAGAGCGCTGCCCTCCGAAGGCAGAGGCCAGAGGTTCGAATCCTCTCGGGTCCGCCACGATTTTGCTCGCGGATAATCACTTCGCGATATCCTCCGCGGGGGCGGGCTGACCGCCCGGGCCACGGTCGTGTCCTTGATTTGCGTTCGAAAATTCTTCCAACATCTCCGCCATATTTGCCCCGCTGTGGGCTATCGCTCTAGCGGGTTTTCCGGGGTGCTCTTGCACTTTCCGCATGATCTCGGCACCGGTTCATTAGATTTGTCTGGGTGTCGCAGCCGATGCGAGATTGTACGTTAGGGGCCCGTACCGCTCACCGCCATGGTCGCAAGCATCGTTACGGCGACGGGTTGCTGGCTTCCAATTCGATTAGGAATGCCCGAATGTCACGAGCGACTTTTTGCGGCGCTTCGCGTTGGGGCAAGTGGCCAATATTTTTGTAGATGATCAGGGTACTGTTTGGGATCAGGCTATCGAACATCCCCGCGTTCGACATGGGCGTGACCTCATCGGCGTCGCCCCACAGGATAAGGGTTGGTGTTGTGATCTCCGACAGACGGTTGCCATAGGCAGCGTCACGGTCGACTGTCGCGCGGATGGCAGTGGCACGGCGGTTGCCGGGATACCGCAAAAGCTCCCAATATTCATCGACGATCGCATCGGTTATGATTGATGCATCGTATACGGAGTCAATGAGAGACTGTCTGATGATGCTGCGCGGCGTTACCTGCTCCAGGAGCGGGCGCAGCAAGGGTTCTTTCATCAAGACAGCGCCAAGGTACACCCGCGCAGGTTCGGCATCGGCGGGTAATGGCGCGCCCGATGCATCAATCAGTACCAGTGCCGAAAGGCGATCCGGATAGGTGAGTGCATAGCGCCAGCTGATCCAACCGCCCATAGAGTTACCCACCAGCGCAAACCGGTCTATTCCGTTATTTTTTACAAGTGCGGTAATTGCCGCCATCATTGCACTGGCGTCATAGCGATCGGTGACATGAGGCCCCGACAGCCCGTGTCCTGGCAGGTCAAGCGATAACAAGCGATAGTCGCTGTCCAGTTCATCGACCAGCCCACGCCAGGTGAGGAGCGAGTCGCTGGAGCCATGGACGAGGACTAGGGCAGGGCCATCGGGGTTGCCCTCATCGCGGACCCGCACGCAATTGCCCTCTTCGCCATAACACAGGCGTTGCACCGTACCGAGACCATATTTTTCTTCCATGGCGCCCACTTTGGTATCGGGCGTGCGTATCACCAGAAAGAAAAGAACGAGCACGCAAAGAACGGTGCCAATGATGTAGAAAAAACGGGTCATGGGGAACGGTCCTCCGTGTACGGTGTCTGGTGCGCGTGCTATGCGCCGAGCGTGCCGCATTGTCCCCGATGGAGGAGCGCGTGATCGGCGAGCGTCAGCCACATCATGGCCTCCATCACGGGCACAGCGCGAATGCCAACGCAGGGGTCATGGCGCCCTTTGGTTTGAATGGTGGTTTCCTGACCATCGCGGGTAATTGTTCGCCGCGGCGTCAGGATAGAAGAGGTTGGCTTAATCGCGCAACGCACAACAATATCCTGGCCTGTGGAAATGCCGCCGAGCACGCCGCCTGCAGTGTTTGTCAGAAAATGCGGCGCCCCACCGCGCATGACGATTTCATCGGCATTGTCTTCGCCGGTTATCGCGGCGGCCTCGACACCATTTCCAATCTCCACCGATTTTACGGCATTGATCGACATCATATTGGCGGCGAGATCGCCATCAAGCTTGCCATAAACGGGCGCGCCAAGACCGGGCGGGAAGCCAGAGGCGGTGACCTCAACCATTGCACCGAGCGAAGAGCCGTCTTTGCGCGCTTTATCAAGAGCGTCAGCCCACGCGGCGGCGGCTTGCGGGTCCGGGCACCAGAACGGGTTCCGTTTAATCTGGGTGCGGTCAAATCTCGACCGCTCTGCTTTGTGCGGGCCCATCTGAACCATGTAACCGATGACCGCTGGTTCGGTTTTATACAGATCGTGTATGACTTGGCGGGCGATGGCACCTGCAGCTACCCGCGCTGCAGTTTCGCGCGCTGATGAGCGCCCGCCGCCGCGATAATCGCGGATGCCATACTTGGCTTCATAGGTAAAATCAGCATGACCCGGCCGATAGCTGTCCCGGATGTCGTTATAGTCTTTCGAGCGTTGATCCGTATTGCGAATAAGAAGGCTGATCGGTGTCCCGGTGGTGCGCAGCCCGTCACTGCGGTCATCTTCAAACGTGCCCGACAGCACCTCAACCGCGTCGGCCTCGCGGCGCTGCGTCACATATTTTGAGGTGCCGGGCTTGCGCGCATCGAGGGCAGCTTGAATGCCAGGGATATCGAGGCGCACCCCCGGCGGGCATCCATCAATGACACAGCCGAGCGCCGGGCCATGAGACTCGCCCCATGTGGTGACCCGGAATAATCGCCCGAAACTATTGATCGACATGGTATACCTTTAGCGTAAACGGCCTACTGCGCGCTTGACTTACGGCGCGCTCTTGCCCAGCCCGAACCGGTTGTACGGGCCTGATCCTGCAAATGAAAGTGCGTTGTCCCTGTGCCCAATCCTGAAACCAAAGCCACGCTTATTCCCGCCACACCGTCTGATGAAGCCTATTGCGCAGAAGATGATCAGGGCGACGTATTTACCCATGATGATCCCGCAGCCCTGTTTGCCGATTGGCTAGAGACTGCCGGGCCTCGGGAAATGAACGATCCCAACGCCATGGCGCTTGCCACGGTGGATGCCGACGGTCTGCCAGACGTGCGTATTGTTTTGCTCAAAGCGTTTGATGAAAGCGGTTTGAGCTTTTTTACCAATACTCAGAGCGCGAAAGGCACTGCACTTGGCGATCACCCGAAGGCGGCGCTCTGCTTTCACTGGAAATCGATCCGCCGTCAGGTGCGGTTCCGGGGTACCGTGGAGCCGGTGAGCGCGCAGGAAGCCGACGCCTATTTTGCCAGCCGCGCACGCGGGTCTCAAATCGGGGCCTGGGCGTCAGATCAGTCCCGCCCCTTGCCAGGACGCGAAACGCTTGAGCAGCGCATCAATGACCTGACATCAGCATATGAGGGCAAGCCCGTACCGCGGCCACCGCACTGGAGCGGCTATCGCCTCGTGCCCTTACACGCAGAATTCTGGGTGAACCGGCCCTACCGTTTGCACGAGCGGCTTGTCTTTCACCGGGAAACCGCGTCCGCCCCGTGGCAATCTCGCTTTGTCTATCCCTAAGGTTTTGTTACAACCGCGATAGCAAAACGGACAACACAGGGACTTGGGGCCATGCATTATGTCATTGCTATTTTGGGCGCGATTGCGGGATTATTTTGGGCGATAACCCATTTCTCTAATGCGGCCCGTCAGGGCAAAGAGACGGTGGACGACGTGCGCGGTGCCTTTAGACGGCAACGATGGTCCAAGAAAATCGATAAGCGGTTGATTGAGACGCTCGACGATCCGCGCGAGGCCATGGCCATTTTTCTTTATCAAATCCTTGCCAATGACGGCGCTATTACCGAGCGTCAGCGTCTTGCCATGGTTTCCGAGCTTCAGACGGCTTTTGGTATTGATGAGTCCACGGCTGAAGAGTTTTTCGCTTTCGCCCGAATGGCTACCGGCGAGATTACCGATGCGGCCAATAATGTCCGTAAGATTGCCAAACCCATTGTTGAGGGCTGTCAGGATGATGAAAAAACAGCGGCCATCGCGATGATGGAACGGCTTGCGGCGGTGGAGGGGGCGGTGAATGATCAGCAGGCCCATCTTATCGCCAGCATGCGCTCTATTCTGCAGCGTCCTTGAGAAGGCGTCTGGTGCTGTTTAGAGCCCAACCAAATAATCCAGTTATGCCGTCTGCAAGCGCTATTTTCTGCGCTTGCGGTACTCACATACTGCATGTACGCGGCGCGCCGGTTCTCAAAAACAGCCATTTCGAAAGACAAAGCCGATTTTTCGTTTAGGCTCTTACATCTGTATAGACGAACGCAAAAAAAGGGGTACCAAACCGGTACCCCTTTTTTCAGTCGATATCTGGAAAATAATAGCCAAGCTTTAAGAAGCTTTACGTGGGCGACCGCGCCGCTTCGTTGATTTTTTCTTGGTTGCTTTCTTGACTGTTTTCTTACCGCTCCGTTGCGTGCCGAGGCCAATCTGCTTTGCAAAAGCGGAACGGCGTTTAGCATAATTGGGCGCAACCATCGGGTAATCGGGCGGGAGGTTCCATTTACGCTTATATTCTTCCGGCGTCAGATTGTAATGCGTGCGCAAATAGCGCTTGAGCATTTTCAGTTTTTTACCGTCTTCGAGACAGATTACATAGTCCGGTGTAACGGACTTGCTAATCGGCACGGCAGGGTCGCGTGTGGCGCGCAGGGATGCTTCACCGGCGGCGAGCCCTTGCAGTGATTCGTAAACTTCCGTCATCAGACCGGGCAGGCTGTCCACATCAACCTTATTATTGCTCACATAAGCGGCAATAATCTGGGTCGCCAAATGCAGGCTTTCGCCCACTTCACTATTTTGTTCTTTATCCGACATTTTTACTCCTTGTAACGCCGTAGTAGCGGTCAACACCCGGCCGACCGCGTCGCATTCCCCTGATTAGAATATCCCGCTAATGAAAAGGCGACAGTGCTTTTGTCTTTCTTTTAACACGCCCCTAACTCCCCGCGTGGATACCCGCATTGTTTGGGGATAGCAAGAAATTTTTTGTGAGCCTTAACGGTGAATTCTTTGTAAATTTCAGCCATCTACTGGTTTTTACGCAAGCAATTGCTTGTTTCTTTATCAAACAACACAATTTTCGTATCCGAGTAAGTAAACTGTGCCCCTCGGGCGCGGGCATACTATTTTTGATCTGGTGAACAAAGCTAGAACACAAAGCGCTTATTAGCGCGTTCCCGCGCGGTGATTTGCGCAATTGCGGTGCGTTGCGTGGGGGGGAGGGGCAGCGTATGGTCCGCGCTCAGATTCAGGTTCAGGAGAAAATGATGAGTGTTTCCAGCCCCGCACAAACCCATACCGGTTTTTTCTCAGAGACATTAGCAAGCCGTGACGACGCTGTATTCACCGCCGTGCGTCAGGAGTTTGCTCGCCAGCAGGAACAGATTGAACTTATCGCTTCTGAAAATATCGTCTCGCAAGCGGTTCTCGAAGCGCAAGGCTCGGTCCTCACCAACAAATATGCCGAGGGTTATCCGGGTCGGCGTTACTATGGCGGGTGTGAGCATGTGGATGTGGTTGAAGCGCTAGCCATGGACCGCATCAAGACGCTTTTTTCCTGTGCACATGCCAATGTCCAACCTCATTCCGGCAGTCAGGCCAACCAGGCCGTTTTTTTGGCAACCCTGAAACCGGGTGACAGGATCATGGGGATGGACCTCGCCGCCGGGGGGCATTTGACTCATGGCAGTAAGGTCAACCAGTCGGGCAAATGGTTCGATGCGGTTCATTACGGTGTGCGCAAGGATGACCACACGATTGACTATGATCAGGTTGAGGCCATTGCTCTGGAACACAAGCCACACATGATCATTGCGGGCGGTAGTGCCTATTCACGCATCATCGATTTTGCCCGGTTCCGTGCCATTGCTGACAAGGTCGGCGCTCTTCTTCTGGTCGACATGGCGCATTTCGCCGGTTTGGTTGCGGGCGGGGTTTATCCCAACCCGCTTGAGCATGCCCATGTGGCAACGTCCACCACCCATAAAACCCTGCGGGGACCGCGAGGCGGCATCATTCTGACCAATGACGATGCCCTGGCAAAAAAGATTCGCTCCGCACTTTTCCCGGGCCTACAAGGCGGCCCGCTTATGCATGTGATCGCAGCCAAGGCCGTTGCCTTTGGTGAAGCGCTGGAGCCTGATTTCAAATCCTATATCCGCAACGTGGTCAGTAACGCGCAAGCCATGGCCGGTGCGCTTGTTGAACGCGGCTATGCGGTTGTATCCGGCGGCACAGATACCCACCTCGCCCTCATCGATTTGCGTCCAAAAGGCGTCAAAGGTAACGAGGCCGAGGACTATCTGGAACGCGCAGGCATCACCTGTAATAAGAACGGCATTCCTGACGATCCTGAAAAACCGGCTATCACGTCTGGCATTCGGTTGGGGTCCCCTGCCGCCACAACGCGCGGTTTTGGCAATGCCGAGTTTCGCAAAACGGGCCTGTTGATCGCTGACGTGCTTGACGGTCTGTCCACCCATGGCGCGGGCGCCGAGGCGTTGGATGCGGTTGTGACAAATGTCGGGCAGGAGGTGCGTGCACTGACGGCTCGGTTCCCGATTTACAGCTGATCTAGGCTAAAGCGGAAAACCTGCGTGAGATACCCAAAGGCGCCATGCCATGCGATGCCCATTTTGCGGATGTGAAGATACGCAGGTGAAAGACTCCCGGTCGGCGGAAGATGGATCGTCCATCCGTCGCCGGCGACAATGCTCGCGCTGCGCCGGGCGCTTTACGACCTTTGAGCGGGTCCAATTGCGCGAACTCATTGTTCTGAAAAGCTCCGGACGCCGCGCGCCTTTCGATCGTGATAAACTGTTGCGGTCCATTTCAATTGCAACGCGCAAACGCAATATTGATCCGGAGCGGGTCGAACAGATGATCTCAGGCATTGTCCGCCGCCTCGAGGCATCTGGCGAAAGTGAGATCGAATCAAGTCAGATCGGCCAACTTGTGATGGATGCGCTCGCCCAGCTCGATGACGTGGCCTTTGTACGGTATGCGTCGGTTTACAAGAATTTTCGCGAGGCCCGCGATTTTGGTAAATTTCTAGAAACCTTGACCGATGACCCTGGCGGGCCCGATCCTGATTTGAACAGCTAAGTATTTTTGACCCATGAATAATTCCTCTTCCTCCGCCTCCCCACCAACCGGCGACGTGCCGGCGAAACCGAAGTCGCTAGAAAAGCACTCGCGGTCTGCGGCGCGTATCGCCAGTGTGCAGGCGCTCTATCAGATGGAAACGGCCGATACCGGCGTTGCACGGACTATTGAAGATTTCACCACCTATTGGATGACCGGCACGCCGCAACCTGCCGATGAAGATGGGGCTGCGCCGCTTGATTTGCGCCATGCGGATCAAGACCTCTTTACACGGATTGTTACCGGCGTTGTGGAGACGCAAAGCTGTATTGATCCTTATCTTGAGCGCCAACTCGCAAAAGGCTGGACGCTCAAACGCCTTGACGCAACCGCCCGTGCGATCTTGCGGGCAGCGCTCTATGAAATCATCCGTGAACCCGGCATTCCTGCGAAAGTGATCATTGATGAGTATATCAGCCTCTCGCACGCCTTTTTCGACGGGGACGAACCGAAATTTATCAACGGGGTCCTTGACGCAGCGGTCCGTGAGGCCCGCGCCGATGAAGTATCGAGATGACCGGGCGCGCGGCGCGGCCTGTGGATGAATTTTCCATCATTAGGGAGTTGTTTGCCCCCTTAACCGAAGGCCAGCGCGGTGCCTTTGGTCTGGGCGATGACGTGGCGCTCGCCGATGAGCGGTTGGTTGTCACCAAAGATGTGCTCATTGCGGGTGTTCATTTCCGCAAGGATGATCCATTGGACTTGGTGGCGCGCAAGGTTCTGCGCGTGAATATCTCCGATCTTGTGGCGAAAGGGGCAAAGCCACGATCTTATCTACTGGGCTGTGTGTGGCCACAAAAAACGACCTTACAAGAAATTGAAGCGTTTACCGATGGTTTGTCTAAGGATCAACATGAGTTTCGCTGTCAGTTGATTGGCGGGGATACGGTTCGGCACCGCACGGTGGCCGGTCCGCTGACCATATCGGCAACATTTCTGGGGGAGGCACCAGCCGATGGACCGATCCTGCGTGATGGCGCCGTGCCCGGTGACGATGTCTATGTGACAGGCACGATCGGTGATGCAGGTCTTGGGCTCCTGGTCCTTAATGGAAAGCTGAAAAACGAAGGCGATCAGTATACTGCGGTTATGGAGCGGTATCACTTGCCGCAACCGCGCGTGATGTTTGGAACGGCGCTGGCAAGTTTTGCCTCTGCTGCCATGGACGTATCTGACGGGCTGATTGCCGATGCGGGTCATCTTGCCCGGCAATCGGGCGTGAACGTGATGCTTGACCTTGCCGCGATGCCGTTAAGCGATGCAGCGGCAACATGGCTCGCGAAACAACGAGATGAGGAACAAGCGCGGCTCAAGCTCGCCGGGTTTGGCGATGACTACGAAATCCTCTTCACAGCATCAAACGCCATGCGCCGCGGTGTTGAAATGGCGGCCAAAGCCTCCCGCACGGCGGTGACCCGGATTGGTAAAGTCAAAAAGGGTGCGGGCGTGGATGTGCTCAATGCAGAAGGCGTTCGCGTGCCCGTCGAAACGACCGGCTTTAACCATTTTTCTGTATAAGAATTGTCTTCAGCTATTCCGCCGCTTGGGCCGCAGAGCGATTTGACCGCGGCTTTTTTTCGGCTTCCCGGTCTTTATCACGCTGCGTAAGAGGACGGGTTAGAAGATGGGCTTCCTCGCGGAGGAAACTTGGCAAGCGTACAGGGGCTCCATCCCGGCGTGGGAAGGTTGCACAGGCGGTTGTCCCTTGGCCCGGTGTGCTGGCGAGGGCCAGCAAGCCACCTTGAAGCTCCATGAGGGATTTTGACAGGGCAAGCCCGAGCCCGGACCCATCGCGCGCACCGGTAAACTGGTTCTGGCCGAGCTCAAACGGGCTCCCCAACTTGACGAGGTGGGTGCGTTCAATACCGGGCCCGCTATCAATGATCATGACACTGACACAATCGAGATCGGCCTCAGTGACGAGCGCAACTTTGCCGTCTCTATCGCTGAATTTAACCGCATTGGACAGAAGGTTAAGCAGCACTTGCTTGGTGGCGCGCCCATCGGCAAAAATGGGCGGCGCATTGGCCGTTGTGGCGTTAAGAGCCACGCCCGTATGGTCGGCCCGGCGGCTGACAAGGCGCACGCTTTCCTGCAAAATCCGGTCTAGCTCAATACGTTGCGGCTCCAGTTGAAGGTGCCCGGCTTCGATACGCGACATATCAAGAATGTCGTCGATCAGCTCCAAAAGGTGGCGCCCACTTGCATGAATATCGTCAATATACTCGCGATATTTTCCGCTGCCCAACGGGCCATAGAGTTCCGACTGCATCACTTCGGAAAAGCCGTTGATGGCGTTCAGTGGTGTGCGCAATTCGTGGCTCATATTCGCAAGAAATTCGGACTTTGACCGGCTCGCGTCTTCGGCGCGGCGTTTTTCAAACGCATAGTTGCGGCTGATGTCAGAAAGGTCGCGCCGGGAGCGTTCGAGGTCTGCGACGGTGCGCTCAAGTTGGCGCTCGCGTTTGAGGTGAGCCCGGGCGCGGCGTTTTTGATCGGTGATATTGGTTGCTACACAGACGAGACCGCCCGTTTCGGTCTGGCGACGGGTAACCTTGACCCAGCGATCACCGGACAGGCGTACCTCCCGCGCACTTTTTGGCCGGGTCTCGCTCGTCGTCTGCCCGTCATTCGTTTCTGTTGCATGGGGGGGTAGAAAATAATCGCGCAAGACTTGTTTACCAGCTTGCGCGTTTTCGAGCGCGGCATCAGCCGCCATACCGGGTGCCAACGCATCGGGTGCAAAGCGGAACAGCATGGCGAACCGCTTATTCCACCCCATCAATCGATGATCCGCCGACCACAAAACAAAAGCATCCGGGATAGTATCGATACCGTCCTGCAAAATGCCCGCTGCCGCCGATTGCCCTTGGGCACTGTCAGGGGAAAAAGCAGAGTGGGCCTTGTCCAGGTCTGACGCGTCGTCTTCATCACTGGACAAGAGGTGCGTGAGGGGACTAGCCATTCCCGCCTCCTCGGGTGCACTTGCCAAGTGGAGCCCCGATACGTCGAAGGCGATACCGCTGCGATTATTCGTATCTGAATTGTAGTCAGTACGGATCAAAATCTGTGACCAGCCCCCTCCGGCGCTGCGCAGGCGGGCAACACCTTCGTGGCGGTCTTTCTTATCGCCGGTAAAAATGCTCAGCGTCATGCGCAAATCTTTTGGATGGATAAGACTTGTGAGTTCCTGCAACGAGAATGTGCGGTCGCGTGGGCCAAGGCCGAGGGGTTCCAGCAGCGACCGTGAGAGCAGGACGCGCCGGGTCGGGCGATCAAAATACCAAGGGCAACACCGGCCTCTACCCAGCGCCTCATTCATCCGGATGTACCCGCCGAGGGCGGCAGCAGCATCCTGCGCAGCCGCATTTTGCCGGATAAAAGCCCGCATCAAGGAGGCTGAAACCAGCGTAATCGCGCCAAGCAGAACGGCATAGCCAATCCAGAGTGGTACGCGGCCGCGCATATCGCGGGCAGGCGTTGCCGCCACCAGGACCTCTCCATTGTCGAGGTTTTGCCAGGCGATGGTCAGCGGCTTTCCAGGACCCTGTAAGGTCAGCGCGCTTTGTGTGGCCAAGGGCAGGGCACCAAGGGTCTGCGGGCTGAGCGAGACTGCATCGAACCGGCCCGCCGACGCGATCGGCTCCCCTGCCCGGGTTACATGGTAGAAAGAAACAAGTGCACCGGGGGGTAAATCCGTACCCAAATCTTCTCCGGGTGGGTTTCCCGTCATGATATCGACATTCATGCTGCGCGCGCCCAATTGCACGGTTTGGACCAGACGCAATTGCGTTTCCAGCCGCCGGGCCTCACTTTCCTGATTCAGCTTGATAACCAGCAAGGCGGCAACCGCAGCAAGGAACAGCCCGGTCAGAACGCTGAGCCGTTTGGGTGAGAGCTGGCGCACATACCGCACAAGCGCATTTGTTTGCTCGAAACTCGGCGGCGCTGTCGGGTCTTTTTCCCCCGCATGGGCGCGGGCCGCTGGATTGCGCTTGGCTTCGCCGCTGTGGAGGGTTGGTTGATTCGCCATGGGGGTCGGGGCCGCGCAACGCGCGGTTAGCTCCTGTAAATAAAAGAGTTGGCCCTTACCCGGCCGCTACTCGGGTGGAGGATACGACGTTTACCCTTTGGAAACTATTCCTGTTTTCACACCACTGTCATTAAAGAATCATCGCGGCGCTGACCACGGCCACCGAGCGCCTTGCGGGGCTTGATCACCGGGCTTATGACCAGCTCATGAGACATTTTTTGAATACGAAAGATTGGTCGCAAGCTGAATTGCAGGCCATGATTGACGAGGCACGCCGGCTAAAGGTCAGCCCCCATGGCGATTCCATGCTCGGCAAAACAGTTGCCCTTTTGTTCTTAAATAATTCGCTCCGCACGCGCACCTCCTTTGATGTGGGCGCACAGCAACTGGGCGGGCATGCGGTTGTTCTTTCACCCTCAGGCGGCATGTGGCCGCTCGAGTTTGAAGATGGCGTTGTGATGGATAGTGAGGCTGAGGAGCATGTGCAGGAAGCGGCGAAGGTTCTTTCGCGCTATTGCGATATGATCGGTATTCGCGCCTTCCCGAAGTTTGAGAATTGGCAGGAGGATCGCAAGGATAAGATTCTGAACGCTTTTGCCCGCCATGCCGATGTGCCGATTATCAATATGGAGACGATTACGCACCCCTGTCAGGAGATGGCGCATATCATGACGCTGCAGGAACGATTTGAGGCGGGCGGACGCGGCGATCTTCAGGGCAAAAAGTTTCTGCTTACCTGGGCTTATCATCCCAAGCCCCTCAATACGGCGGTGGCGAACTCCGCGCTCGTGATCGCTGCAAAATTCGGGATGAAGCCAACGCTTCTTTGTCCAACAGACGCGTATATCCTTGACGATCGCTATATCGAACAGGCCTCTGCAGACGCGCGCGCCCATGGCCACGCGCTGACCATCACGCACGATGTCAATGACGCTTATGATGGCGCAGAGATTGTCTATGCCAAAAGCTGGGGCGCCTTGCCTTACTTTGGCAATTGGGCGCCGGAGAAAACCATCCGCGACGGGTTCAAACATTTCATTGTTGATGAAGAAAAAATGGCGCGTACGGATAATGCGTTGGTGAGCCATTGTCTGCCAATGCGCCGCAATGTGAAGATCACCGACGCTGTTTTCGACAGCGCAAATTGCATTGCCTATGACGAGGCCGAAAACCGGCTCCACGTCCAAAAAGCAATTATGAGCGCGTTGATCAGCTAGAGCGGGTTCACAAAAAGTGTCGTCACGGTTTTTGGGTTCGAACGCGCGACGACCTAAGACTCTAGACTGCGTTTTCGATTCAACAAAAAGTAAACGCAGTCTAGGCTTGGCGAACCAAGCGTGCTGCTGCGCATGAGTCAGCAATGGAGACTGCCTCTTGGCTACGACGTGTATGGGCCATAATCCACGGGAAGGTCTGCCGCTTGCCATGCGAGAAAGCCGCCCTCCACATTAGCGACGTCCGTATACCCCGCCGCCAGGGCACGGTCCGCGGCCTGAGAAGAGCGCCCGCCGGTTCGGCAGGAAAAGGCAATAGCTTTGTCCGTATCCGCGCCGGTAATCTGTGCCAGCTTTCGCTCAAAGTCCGGGTCCTGAAGGGTGAGCCCAACCGCTCCTTCTGGCCGCCCGCCATCGGCCCATTCTTCGGGTTTGCGCACATCAATCAAGATACGCGCGCCCGACTGTGCCGCCTCATGGGCGTTGTGCACGCTCAAGGCGGTGACGCGAGGCTTTGTCTCTTTAGGTGCGCGTTTTAGAAAATCAAATAGCCCCATAATCCCGCTCCTACGGTTTGCCCGACCCAACATAAAAGACCCCTTACCAAATTTTGATGAGCAAGCCTTATCAAAAATTGGCAAGCGCACCCGCGCGCCCGCAGCGAAGCGAGGATTTCTTTCAGTGATTGTCGACGGTGCCCATCCATCGACTTGGGTTCGAACGCGCGATACCTAAAAAATCTAGACTGCATTTATCATTCAACAAAAAGTAAATGCAGTCTAGGATCACTGAACACGGGTATTAGTCCTTTGGCCGGGTGCGCAATCCAAAGATACCGTAGATTGGGCAGAATTTGATCAGGGCCGTGATGATCAAAATCGCGCCAGCGGCAGTGCTGGCGATTCCCCCAACGGCGGGCAAAGCCATATCCGGAATAAAGAATGGCAGGGCGATCAGGATCGCGCCCACCACAAGACGAAAAAGGCGGTCGGCCGTGCCCACATTTGCAAGCTGCATAGGTCTCTCCTTTGATACGTGTTCATTGGTATATACGTCATTCAAGCCGCCAACACCGTGACTTTGTCACGAAGATGCTTTTTAGAGGGCCGGGTCCCGCCGGGACAGGCTCTGCAGGCCCGCGCGGTCGATCACGATAACACTGCCGCGTTGCCGCATGATCAGCCCGTCATGGTCCCATTGGGCAAGCTTGCGGCTGATCACTTCGCGGGCGCTGCCAAGCTCTTGAGCAAGATCATCATGAGTGAGCCTGATGGCACCGTCGTTATTCGGGGCCCGTTCCAATAAAACCGCCGCCAGCCGTTGATCGAGCGGGGTAAAGGCGATGGTCTCAACCCGGGCCATCATCTGGGCCAGCCGGTCGGAAAACGCGGTCAGTACCAGTTGGCGAAACGCTGTCGAATGCGCAAAGGCTTCGTCGAAGGCGCTTTTGGTCAGGACCAGCGCCCGCACGGGCGTTTCGGTTGAAGCTTCGGCGCCATACTTGTTTCCACCAATAAGACAGGATGTTGTCATCACACAGGTTTCGCCCGCACCAAATCGGTAAAGGGTAACCGTGCGCCCCGTGCGGGTCGTCAGGGCCACGCGAATGGTGCCTTCCATGACAAAATAGAATTGGGTGCAGGGGTCACCGGGTTCAAAAATCATCGTTCCGGCGGGGACGCAAACGGGGGTTGCCGCATTGAGCGGCGGCGGGAGAGGTGACGGACGGGCCAGGATAGTCATGGCCCTATGTGGCGCGAGGCGGTGGATGTGTGTCAAGCGGTGTTTCACGCGCGCGCCCGCCCAGCCTTGAGCGGGGTGGATTTTTCTTGCGAGGCGTGGGGCGCGCCGCTATAGGGAGCGACCGAAAATGGTGGGGTAGCTCAGTTGGTGAGAGCGCCGGATTCATAACCCGGAGGTCGGCAGTTCAAATCTGCCTCCCACTACCATTTATCAATGGTGTGCCTTCGCTTGAAAGGACACGCCGCCAAACAGACGTCCACCTCTCTATTCACTCTTTGACAACAGGAAAACCGACCATGGCGCTCGAAAGAACGTTCTCAATCCTTAAACCCGATGCCACTCGCCGCAACATTACCGGTAAGGTAATTGCGAAATTCGAAGAAGGCGGTCTGCGCGTTGTCGCCTCAAAACGCATTCACATGACCAATGAGCAGGCTGGTGGATTTTACGCCGTCCACAAAGAGCGCCCGTTCTTTGGCGAGCTGGTGGAATTCATGACCTCAGGTCCCGTGATTGTTCAGGTGCTCGAAGGTGAAAACGCCATTGCCCGCAACCGGGAAATTATGGGTGCGACAAACCCTGCTGAGGCTGACGCCGGTACCATCCGCGCGGAGTTTGCCGAATCGATTGGCGAAAACACGGTGCACGGATCAGATGGCCCCGATACGGCAAAAGAAGAGATTGCTTTTTTCTTTAACGACGATGAAATCGTCGGCTAACGCCATCGCGTTACCCTGTGAGACTTTGGCAACGGCCTTCCTCTTGGGAGGCCGTTGTCATTTGAGAGAGCGGACCGTTGCTGCTGGGCTTCGATCTTGACGGCGGGGGGTATGGTGGTCACGCTTTCGAATGGTTGAAAGGTTGCCAAGTTTGGAAAGTTTCCCGGATATAATTGGGTTTGCGATTCCCGTATTCGCCTTGCTGATCGCTGTTGAACTGTTTGTGCTTTGGCGACGGCGTGCTGACTTTGGGGCGTTCGACTGGGTGGACGGGGCCGCTAGTATTGCCATAGGGCTAGGCAATCGCGCGGTTACCCTTCTGGGCGCGGGCACGTTGATGGCGGCGGCGTTCGCTTTTCTTCATCAGTTTCGATTGATTGAGGCAATGCCGATTGCCTGGTGGACAATTGTTTTGTGTTTTGTGGCGGACGATTTTGCCTATTACTGGTTCCACCGGGTTGCCCATGAACGCCGCTGGTTCTGGGCAAGCCATGTGGTTCACCATTCTTCGCAGCACTATAATTTGACAACGGCCCTACGCCAGACATGGACGGGCAAGCTGACTTTTTCCTTTATCTTCAGTATGCCTCTTGTGGTCATTGGTTTCCCGCCCGCGATGGTGCTGTTCGTGGGAAGCCTTAATCTCGTTTACCAATTCTGGATCCACACCGAGACCATTGGGCGGCTTGGCCCCCTGGAGTGGGTCCTGAATACGCCGAGCCATCACCGTGTACACCACGCAACAAACGCCGACTATCTTGATGCAAATTATGCGGGCACACTGATTATCTGGGACCGGCTCTTTGACACTTTTGTCCCCGAACGCGATGATGAGCGGCCACGCTACGGCATCGTGCGTAATCTGACGACCCATAACCCCCTTGTGATCGCAACCCATGAATGGGTTGCCCTGTTCAAGGATGCGGTTGGCGCGAAAAACTGGGGTGAATTTTGGGGCTATGTAATGGGCCCACCGGGTTGGCAGCCGGACGGCACGGGTCTCACGTCAAAAGCCATCAAGGCGCAAGCCGCTGCAGCCCGAAATGAAGCCTCCAGCAAAAATACAGCCGGGTACCGATGATGCAGCAAAGCCACCAGGATAGACAAATCGTTAGGCTGCGTAGCAAATCCTGCTAATCCGATTGAATGGCGTCATGGCCGCTGTTATGGAAGCAGAATGGATTTGGGCATGCCGATAACGCGCCGTATCAGCACGGCAGCTGGCGGAAATATTATGGCCCGCCTCTGGTTGGTGGTGGCTGCGCTAAGTGTTGTCGCGTTGGGCAGTCTTGCCGAAGACCACGAAGCGAGCAGTGTTGAGCAAGGACACCATGAGCGCGATTGTGGCCTTTGCCTCGCGGCGAGCCGCGATGATGATGAGTTGGGCGGGTCTTTCGACGAAAATGGCACGGGGCCGTTTTCCTCTGACGACACCGATGATCGGAAGACGAGTGCCGACGGTTTCTTCTTGGTATCCGGCGGCTCACCATTTTTACCGCATTCGCGGGCTCAATGCAGCGCGATAGCACCCGGTTTGGGGGCGTGCTCGCCTGCAAGGGGTGACGCTCATCGCTCCCGTGCGCCGCCTTTGCGCGCCTGACCCAAAACCCACACCACTGTTTCTTTCATCCCGGTCTTTACCCATGCATTGCCCGCGCACTGCGCCCGGCAGGCCTGGTGGCCATCTTTCGTGAGATATCCCATGACCCGATCTTTATTCCTTTCAACCGCCTTGACCCTGTTGGTTCCGCTCAACCTGGCCAGCGCGCCCGCTTTTGCTCAGGACCCGGACGACCAACCTTTGGAAACGCTTGAGCCTCAACATATCGACCTTGATGCCATCGTCGTCACAGCGTCGCCTATCGCCCGGCCCCTGGGCCAAACGATTAGCGGGGTGACGCTTATTGATGGCGAAGAACTGCGCGAAAGCCTCAGTAACTCCATTGGCGAGACCTTGCGCTCGCAGCCGGGGATCAGTTCCACCGCCTTTGGCGCTGGTGCAGGTCGCCCGATCATCCGCGGTCTTGGCGGCGACCGGATCCGCGTGCTGGAAGACAGCCTCGGCACGTTTGATGTGGGCCAGACCAGCCCTGACCACGCCGTGCCCGTTGAGCCAGCGCTTGCAAAAAGTATTGAGGTTTTCCGTGGGCCGGCTTCGCTGCTCTACGGGAGTTCGGCGGTTGGGGGTGTCGTGAATGTGGACACTGGAAAAATCCCGAGCGCGCGACCCGAGGGCGGCATTGATGCGGCGGCGCGCTATGCCCACTCAACGGTCAATAATGGCGATGAGTTCGCCGTCGGCGCCAATGTGGGCCTCGGCAATATTGTTCTGCACGGGGAATATTCCTACCGCGAGGCGGACGATTACGACATCCCCGGCATCAGCGGCTCCGACGCTCTGATTGCGCAGTTTACCGCCGATGACCCGGATTTTGATCCGCTGGAACGGTTTGGCGACGGGTTCGTGCCAAATTCCGATTTGGAAAACCAGAGCGGTGCTGGCGGCATTTCCTATATCTTTGATGGTGCCGTAGATGGCTTCCTCGGGTTTTCCGTCTCCGTCTTTGATACCAATTACGGTGTGCCCGCCGGTATCCTCACCGAAGAAGATCTTGAGGGTGAAGAAGAAGAAGGTGGTGATGGCGAGGAAGAGGGCGAAGAAGAAGGTATCCGCATCGACCTTGAGCAAATCAAATACACGGTCGCCGGTGAATTTAAGGGCGAGTTTGGCCCGATTGAAACGATTAAGCTCAATCTTGGTTACGGTGATTACGAGCACGCCGAACTTGAGGGCGATGAAATTGGTACTGTCTTCAACAATGACGAATTCGAAGGCCGCATTGAGCTCGCCTCTCGTCCGTTTAGCGCTTTTGGTGGTGAAGTGCGGGGCGCCTATGGTATCCAGGGCCGGTTTCGCGATGTCTCCGCCGTTGGTGCAGAGGCCTTTATTCCGCCCTCTGAGCAAACGCAGATTGGGGTGTTTGCCCTTCACGAATATGTGTCAGGCCCGGTCGTTTTTGACCTCGGCTTACGCTATGAAAATGTAAACAATTCCACTGGGGCCTTCGTGGCTGAAGAAGACGGCCCGGAAATGGCCATTGAGAACAGCTTTAACCTGTTCAGCGTATCAGGTGGCCTTGGGTATAGTCTGACCGAAACCGTGTTTGTGGGTGTCAACGGTTTCCGTACGGAGCGGGCACCATCGGTTGAAGAAAACTTCTCCTTTGGTCCTCACCTTGCAACTCAATTGTTTGAGGTCGGTGACCCCACTTTTGGCAAGGAAGTGGCAACCGGTGTGGAAGGCACGATTCGCGGTGAATTCGGACCGCTGACAACCGTCTTTAACGCGTTTACTACCAGCTATAACAATTTCATCTTCGAACAGGAAACCGGCGAAGACCTGGACGGCTTGCCCGTCTTTGCCTTTGTGGGTGCTGA
This sequence comes from Pseudomonadota bacterium, assembly GCA_039819545.1. Lineage (GTDB taxonomy): Bacteria > Pseudomonadota > Alphaproteobacteria > Caulobacterales > Parvularculaceae > CALLPQ01. The sequence continues at coordinate 96,108 of JBCBRS010000014.1, forward strand.
TGCAACGTTCCGGGGTTTTGAGGCGGAAGTTGATCTTGATCTCGGTAGCCTTGAAATGGGCGGGTTGGGAGAGGTGCGTTTGGCCGCCCACGCCCAAGCGGACATGGTGCGCGCAACGGCGAACGATCTTGCCGATGAAGATCTGCCCCGTATTCCGCCGCTCTCCACGGCTTTCGGCCTTGGCGCTGTGAACGAATACTTTGGTCTACGGACGGAAATCGAATATGTGACGGCGCAAGACAATATCGCCGCGTTTGAATTCGCGACGGACGACTTTGTTTTTGTAAACACGTATTTGACAATCCGACCCTTCGGAACGCGTAAAAATCTCGCCTTTGAGGTGCGTGGACGTAACCTCAATAATGCCGAGGGCCGTGTCCATGCCTCCTTCCTGAAGGAAACAACACCGTTGCCGGGCCGCGATATCCGCTTCACAATCCGCGCCGGGTTTTAATTGAGCAACGGCTCGAGATGGGGATACGGTTTGAATACCCGTATCCCCAAACGTCGACCCTGAATTTCTTAATTTGTACACGAAATATTTCGTGACAGAGCTCGGGTTGGCGTCAACGCTTGCCCGGGAATACGGGTTTATCTTTGATCGTTAATCCGTGTCCCCGGGCATCAGACCCGGGGCCTCCCTCAACAGGTTCGGAGAATGCATCAACAGTTCCCGGGTCGGCGCTTCGCTTGCCCGGGAATACGGCTCTATCTTTGATCGTTAATCCGTGTCCCCGGGCATCAGACCCGGGGCCTCCCGCAACAGGTTCGGAAGGTGTGTGAAAAGTTCCCGGGTCGGCGCTTCGCTTGCCCGGGAATACGGATTTATATTTATGCCGTATCCCCGGACTTGATCCGGGGTCTTTCAATTTGGGTACGGAGCCTGCATCAACAGTTCCCGGGTCTGCGCTTCGCTTGCCCGGGAATACGGATTTTTGTGAACCAAACCGGGCGACTTGATCCCTACAGATCATTTGTCGACCTTTAACAGCCAGCACGTTGACTTGGGCGAGAATTCCAAACCGATCGTCGAGCCGTGCGGCGAGCGACCGCTCGCGATTGCGATATTCTCCCGCCCGTGCGGGACGCAGCTTACGCGGACGATAGGGCACAGGATGGCTTGCATAATCGAGAAGCCGGCTCGAAATCACAAACAGCCGCATAAAGGCCAGTGAGAGAACAAAGCCAAGATCGTTCTTTAGAAAATCAAGCCGCATGACCCGGCGATGGAGAGCCTCGCTAAGGTCCATACAGGTATCCGCAAAGCACAAAATGGCTTCGAGGCTATCGTCTATGTCAAAGAGGGTATCTGGATGTTTCATACACGCCAGCATAGCCGGGGTGGGGCGGGCGGGGATAACTATCCCCGTAAAAATATCCGTATCCCCGGACTTGATCCGGCAACTGTTCTCAAGATTGATAGACGGTTTTATTTTTCATCATGGCATTGAGGACGATAAGGAGTTTTCTGGCG
>JBCBRS010000015.1:0-61157 GCA_039819545.1 Pseudomonadota bacterium
CGCCTGATCGCCTATTGAAAACACTCCGAATATGGCTCAAACCGTATGCGAAAAGCTGAATCTTCTATGCCAGCCCCTTGATCTATGCCATCTCGCAGATTATGGCGAAGGTGAAGCGTGGTGAGGCTGTATCCCCACGGGTACGGATCAACGCCCATGAATTCTTGATGTTTTCAAATCGCGGCACGGCAGGCAAAGACTATCACGCCTTGTGTGAGGCCCTGGATCGGCTGGCCGGAACGCGGATCAGCACCAACATTCAATCGGGTGATGAAGAGCAATATGATAATTTCGGGCTGATTGATGCGGCTTCTGTGCGCCGTAAGAATGGGCTTGATGCGCGATTGCTATGGGTGGAAATCAAACTCTCTGACTGGGTGTTCAATGCCATCGAAGCGCAAGAGGTGCTGACCCTGCACCGGGATTATTTCCGCCTGCGCAAGCCTCTGGAACGCCGCATTTACGAACTGGCGCGCAAACATTGCGGCCAACAATCAAAATGGGTGTGCGGCGTGGAAACGCTGCACAAGAAATCGGGCTCAAAAAGCCCGTTAAAGCAGTTTCGTTATTTGCTGCGGGAAATTGCAGCAAATGACCATCTGCCGGACTATCGGTTTGCTATCAACGATCAAGATCAAGCGGTCTTTATCAATCGCGATACAATGCCCGGCCGCGTCAGTGAAACAACACGCCTGGCACCGATCCCGCCCCTTGATCCAGATACGTACGATAAAGCAAGAGCGTATGCGCCGGGCTGGTGTATCCACGGTCTCGAAGCCGAATGGCGTGCCTGGGCGATCGAGCCGCCAAACCATCCGGACAAGGCGTTTCTCGGGTTTTGCAAACAGTGGTTTGAAAAGCATGGTCCCGCCTAGCGCTGCCAAAATATATGGAAGCTCCCCGCTCCAATCTGAAAGGCGTGAATGTCGTTGACCTCCATATCCCGCGCCATGAGGTCGTAATCCACATAAAAGGCGACGTTCTGCGGGATTTCCGTTGTTTCCTCGGTGATCTCACGGGCAAAGTCGGCCACGGTTTCGTATTCACCGATATAGTGGTCTTCCATCATTTCACGCGCCATATCGAGGTCGTTGTAATGTCCAAAGACATAGGTTCCCAAAATGCCGTGTTCCTGGATGAATTCTGCAATCGCGGCCACGCTCTCAATGCTTTGATATTCTTCAATGATGATGTCGCCAAAGCCTTCATATTCATGAATCGCATATTCCTCCGCATCGGGAATGGGTGAGGCTTTTAGCATCGCTCTGATCTCGCTTAGGATATCTTCTTTATCCTGGTTCGCGTCGATCCAGCGGCCATGCAGGCAGCCATTGTTATAGGCCGCAAGGCAAGCCACATAGATACGTTGTTCAGATTGGTGTTGTGTTTGGTCAGTCATCGTTCGTCCTCCGTTAAAACTGGGTTGCACATGCAACCCTGACTTTCGCCGAGAACGGGGGGTGCAAACGGAGGAAAAAATCGACGGCGGGCGCAGCGCAGCGAGCCTCGGGAGACCGTCTATTTTTTTCGAAGTGCGCCGGGGGGCTGGCCCCCAAGCCTTATGAGATATGCATTTTCGAATTGCTTCCTACGAGGAAGTCACATTCAGACGCACACCCTCACGGTCTTGTAGATGACGAATGATCAAAAACAGATTTTGCGCATTCGGATTACCGGATGCACTTAACATCCGCATGAGGCTCTTTGGTGTCTTGTCCGTTAGCTTGGCTAACTCTTCGAATCCAATTGTTGCGTTGATATAGTCACGCAAGATCGATTTGCCTTCTTCCAACTCACCGGCAAGGAAGCAGTCGAGCGCTTCAGTGAGCAAGCCACGGCGAAAGGCCGCGTCCGTTGTGGCGCGCGCATGGATGGTTTCGCGGAAGTTACGGGTCAGACCCATTGTCTTGCTCCTTACGGGCTTTGTACGCAGCCCAATATTGTTTCGCGGCGTCGATGTCATCTGACTGGCGCTTTTTGGTGCCGCCAACCAACAAAATGACCAGTGTCTCCCCGTCCCGGCCATAATAAAGTCGGTAACCGGGGCCAAACGGAATACGCCTTTCCATGACGCCTTCACCGACGCCTTTGCTGTCTCCAAAATTGCCTTGCTCCATCCTGGCAAGGGCGCGGCGTACCCGTAGAGCCGCTTGAACATCCACGTCCGCAAACCATTTGCTGAACGGGCTGTCACCGTCCTCATCAAGATATTCAGCAATTTCGATCATTCAATAGTACCATATGTGTTACCAACATACAAGCTCACCATTCTGCCGATGAGTCGCTCTGGTTGCCGCGCGTAAACCACTGCCAGAACCCTTTTTGGGGTTCCGGCTCTTTTCGCTTGCGTTCATCCGTCAATAAAAGAGTGAGCCGTTGACGCTCGGAAGATTCTTTGTCCAGCCGACTACGAAGGTCTTCAATTGTTTCGGACAGTGTATCGCGCTCACGGCGGCGCTCCGTCTCAAGACTGTCTTTTTGTGTCTCCAGCATTTCGATACGGTGGCGAAGGGCAATCAATTCGCGATCTTGCGCGCCTGTCTCGCTTTGTCTTGAATTGTCTTTGTAAGACGTCTTGGCCTCTGATTTCGGAAAGACGCGGAATAATTCTGAAGGCTCAATCTGAAACACATTGCCCTTCTTTGTTGCCGACAAGTCCCCATTTTTGATGGTACGGGATATTCTCATCTTATCAATGCCGGTGGCTTCGGCGGCTTGTCGCAAGGTGAATGGTTTCATGATCGGTCGATAGGCAGTCTCTTCGGAATTGTCTCACTATGTCTGTCTGCGTCTCAATGAGACGTATGGGAATGATCATAGTGATTTGTATTTTCGGATAAAACAGCGCATTTTGCTTTATCCACAGGAATGTCTCACCGTTCTAATTTGCGTGTCTCTCGATCCCGCTGAAATTTCGCTTCGAGTTCCGCCTTTTTGCGGGCGATTTCCTCATCCCGTTCGGTATCGTTGCGGCGTTGATCATCCAATCGTTGCCGATCAGCCATGCGGGCTTTTCGGTTTACATGCCGCTCAGCCCTTAAAGGGCGCTGCAATGCCCGGCGTTCTTCCAAATGGTCTTGGCGCTGTTGGTTGCGTTCTTCGCGCCATCGCTCTTCCTGGGTTTTGCGGAGCTCATCGATCTTCGCCCAATGGTTGGCCTGATTATCGAGCCCCATAAATTTATCCCGCAATCGAGCGGCATGAGCGAGTGTTACCTGAACGATCCGTTCGATATCATCAAAAAGCGTTTCTTCATGGGCAAGCCGCTCTTGTGTCTGGCGGTGTCTCAACCTGTCTCGTTCTTCTCGCTGGCGCTCCCGCAAGACCGACAATTGTTGTTTGTAGGCGTCTTCCTTGCGTGTCTCATCGGCTTTCAGTTCGGCCAAAGCGAGACGGCGCTGCTCGGCTTCTTTTCGCGCGGTCACCACATCGGGCAATTCATCGGGTGTGCCGATCACGGCTTCCACTTCCCGCTTTTTCATGGATAGGCGGCGATAGATGGAATGGGCATCGCCGGTATAAATATCGATGGCCACATACCCGCGTTTGCCTTTCGCCAGAATGTACCCTTTTGCGTCCAAGGCATGGCCGAAACTCTTTCGATCATCGGCGGCCTCCCATGCCTCGCGGATCATCTCGGCATGGTCGTGAATGGTTAATCCGGACCGGGCTTCCGTCGCGCGGTCGGCTCTCGATGGTTCGCTCTGGCGTTCCTTCGGATCACGCAAACCAGGTGGCAGTTCCCACCCATGTTGGCGGTAGAGACTGCGCGATACCTCACGCAATTTGTAATGGTCATGGCCATCATCGATGGCCTTCATGGTCTCAGGATCAATCCGCGACCAGATCACATGGCAATGGCGACGGCCTTCCTTTTCATGAAAAATGATGGTGCGCGGCTGGCCGGTCAGCCCCAAGGCTTCCTCACATTGCGTAATCGCATCAAGCCATTCATTCTCGGTAAGCTCTGCCTCTTCGGGTGGATTGAGCGATAGTGAATAATGGCATTTCCGGCACCGTGTGTTGCGGGCAATCGTATCGGTTTCGTGCACCGCCTCGGCGAAATCGTCGGTGGCAAATCCCCTCACCTCAAAGACTTCCACATGGTCATTGTCTCGCTCATTCAACATATGACTGACGAGACCTTTTCCCCCTGTGCGCGAATTGCCTTTTAAGATCATGGGATGGGCAATTCCTCCGTGTAATGGTTAATAGTTGTTAAGGGCACGCATCAATAATTCACGCATGTCGTGAATGTCGTTGATCGCTTCTTCGATGTTCTGCTCACCCGGCCAGTGATGCATGTTCATCTGGTGCGCCATCTGATTGACGTTGCCGCGCAAGTTCCCGAGACCTGCGAGCACCTGGGCCAGCTTTTGATGGTCCACTGGGGTTCGCCTTGATTGTCTCGGGGGCGGCTCGTCAAGCGCACTGGAACGGGCAAAACCGGCAAGTGTGAGGGAGGCGCGATCTGCGCGATGACGAAGCTCTTCAAGCTCTCGGTCATCCACCCGAAACGTCACGCCGTGTTTGCGCTTGCGCTGCTCACTTGTCGACATCGCTCATCTCCCATGCCCCGAATGGTCAAGATGCTGGCGATGGTCGACTCATTATCGAGTCATGCCGCCGTGCATGACCTGGGGGTTTTTAGGGGGCCGTAGCGCCCCTTAAACAAGATCGGGCGGACTCTCCGCCCATATCTTGCCGACACTTCTATTGTGAGTTTTGCAGCGGGAAATGAAAATAGTCTGAATACATATGGTTAATAGTATTCCACAAAAAATTAACTCTGTCAGGTGCATTTTCGATTCACCGTGAACGGATAGACTGCACGAATGTCGATTGATCATTTCCCCCGTGGGCTGCCCCAGGATGCCTCAAAACAGCATTACCCCCATGCCCGGTGGTGGGACCCGGATAAGCTGACGGGCTTTGAGAAATGGCAATATCGCCCCGGCTCGGTGTTTCTCGGCGCACATAATGGCGTCGCAATCGGTGTGGAAGATGACCGCCATATGATGACGGTGGCGGGCTCACGCGCCGGTAAAGGCCGCTCCTGTCTCACGCCCAACCTGTGCCTTTATGAGGGCTCGATCCTGGTCATTGATCCCAAGGGCGACCTTGCCACCATTACGGCAGCCCGGCGCGGGGATGGCTCTGCCCATTGCGAAGGACTTGGCCAGAAAGTGTTTGTACTCGATCCGTTTGAAGCGGCGCAAGGCAATGCCAATAGTTACCGCGCAGCCTTCAACCCGCTCGATATCGTTCAACCAGAAGGGGAAAACGGTCGCGACGATGCGGCGCTCATTGCCGATGCACTGATTGTCCCTTCGAAGGGCGATAGTCACTGGACCGATGCGGCTCGGCTCCTCCTCACCGGATTGATTTTGCATGTATGCGAAAGCACCGAACCAGAGCGGCGAAATTTGATCACCGTTCGCGAATTGATCACCAATGACGATGAAGGCTGGCGCAATACGTTGGCCGCCATGATGTGTTCGGATGGCTCCAACGGCGTCATCGCCCGCACGGCCAACAGCATCGCGGCCATGGGCGACAAGGAACGCTCTGGCGTGATTTCGACCGCCACGGTGCAAACCGACTTCCTCGATTCTCCGGCCATGCGCCGGGTCCTCTCGCGGTCGGATTTTGCCCTGGCGGATTTAAAACGCCAGCGTTGCACGGTCTATCTCAGCCTACCCGCCGGGCGGATGGGCACCCATGCAAGATGGTTAAGATTGATGATCGCGCTGACGCTGGAAGCGATGGAGCGCGAGAAGACAAAACCGGCCCATTCGGTTCTGGTCATCATGGATGAATTCCACGTGCTCGGTCCGATGAAGATCATCGAACGTGCCGCCGGTTTAATCGCCGGGTTTGGGGTGCGCCTATGGCCGGTGCTGCAAGACCTGACCCAGCTAAAGCGCGACTATCCCGATAGCTGGGAAACTTTCCTCGGCAATGCCGGGCTGACACAATGGTTCGGCGTGAACGACGGAACGACGCTCGATTATCTTTCGAAAAATCTCGGCAAAACAACGCTTGAGACGTTCAGCCAATCGGAGATTTCGAAGGAACGCGCGGCAGCGGGTTATACGGGCCGCAGCAAGTCGCACCAGATGGTCGAACTGATGACCGCAGAGGAAATCGGGCGTTACTTCTCCCGCCAATCAGGCATGCAGCTCATACGATGGGCAGGCACAGACCCGATAGCGATTGAACGCGTGATGTATGATCAAAGCCCGCTGTTTGAGGGCAAGTTTGACCCTGATCCAAATTACCGTAATATTCGAACCTAATGATTTCGTGGGAGCTCAAATATTACGGGTCCAACTAAATCGGTATATATAAGTTCTAGTTTTTTGGGGTTTTAATTTTCAAATGACGGCAAGTGGTAAAGCAACTAAACGAAAAGCTGTAGCTAAAAAGGCATTAGCGAAACGCAAAGCTGTAGCCAAAAAAGCATCGACGAAACGAAAAACTGTACCTAAAAAGGCAACAGCAAAACGCAAAGCTGTAGCCAAAAAAGCATCGACGAAACGAAAAACTGTACCTAAAAAGGCAACAGCAAAACGCAAAGCTGTAGCCAAAAAAGCATCGACGAAACGAAAAACTGCAGCTAACAAACGTGTTGTTAAGGATCACCCAATTGCCGGAACAATAGCTACAGCAGTTATAGCTGCAACCGTTCTTCGGTTAGTGAAATCATGACAAAATTTAATCAAAGTGTTTTTGTAAATTGTCCATTTGATAAATCATACGATTTCATATTCAACGCGATTATCTTTGTAATTTATGATTGCGGGTATATTGCAAGATGTGCAAAAGAAGAAGACGATTCTGGAAGTGTAAGGGCACAGAAAATATATGATCTGATAAGTGAATGTCGATACGGCATTCATGATATAAGTGAAACAAAACTCTGCGAGAAGAACAGTCTTCCCAGATTTAATATGCCGTATGAGTTAGGGCTATTCATCGGGTGTAAAGAACTGGGCTTCAAAAAATCGAAGACTAAAAGGACATTGGTTTTTGACGTCGAAAAACATCGATACCAAAAATTCCTTTCAGATTTTTCCGGACAAGACATCAAAGCGCATTCAAACAAACCCGAATTAGCTATCAAGGGATTGAGGGATTGGTTTGGAACGTCTCCAGACGGTCGAATAGTTCCTGGCCCAACGAAACTAGTGGATAGATATAATAAATTCTTAGCAATTCTCCCGAAATTAGCGGACGAGTTTCACATAAGACCGGATGAAATTACGTATAATAATTATTGCAAGATAGCTGTAGAATGGATTCGAAACAATCCATTCTAGAAGGTTGCCTGTTTGTCATTTTTCTAAATCATACTGCCTCTCCTTCTCAAGCTCATTGACCTTCTCGTAGGCCTAACCAGCAATGTGTGAGAGTTTCAAAACGTCATTTTTGTTGAAGCTGCCGGTGCGCTGCCAGTTGCCGTCCTTGTCCTGATAGGATTTTGAGAAGGTGACCGAATGATATTTGCCGTTCTGGCCTTCGTTCTCCCAGATGGAAGCGCGGATGTTGCCTGCATCTAGGCATTCCACAGGCTTGTCTTTTGTTTCAAGGTCTTGATTTTCTAGGGTGTTTTGGGCTTCAGCTGTAGAGGACATAATTTCTACTCCTTGGTAACGCAACTTTTACGATTTGGTCATTGAAATGAATAAATATTGAGAAAAGGTTTCTTTCGTCAAAAGGTGTTGTGTATGACGAAACAGAGAAAAACAAAGCTTGTTGAAGCTAAAACTGAAATTGACCAATTCAGTGAACAGACGGACGGGGATATTTATACTGCGTCTATCCGCCGTGAATATGGTTATCACGGCGTTTGGGCTTTCCTAAAATGGACAGCCATTAGCGGGGTCGTAAGCTGGCTTGGCTGGAATTTTTATTTTTATGATGGCGTATTGGCAGTGATAGCGCCGCTGGTTATTGGTTTTCTTGTTGGGATGAACAAAAAGCTTGAAGGCTTTTGGCACAGAATCGAGATCAACGATACGCAATTCATTATCAACAAAAAAGCCTACGCATTGGAACATTTGAAAATGTTCTGCGCATACGAAAAAGTACCATGGTATAATCTTTATGCCTCTTACGGCGATGATGAATGCGAGATATTGATTGAACGCAATCTATTTGAAGTTGATCTGTTGAGACAAAAGCTTAATGCAGAAATTGCAAAGCGTACTGACAAAGTTGAGCCTGTTAATGTGCCTGAAAATCCCGAAACAATGGGACGTGCGGCGGGGTTTTAGCGATGGCCAAACGGATTGATGCAAAATCAGAGATAAAAGGCTTTAAAGCTGAAACGGTTGATGGTGTGTTTACCGCCAAAATTCGCCAGATGCATGGGTATTCATGGCTGCCATGGATTTTAAGAGGCACAATTTTATTGCCGATCTTATTTTCAATAGGTTGGGTACTACGTCATACAATCCCATATGTTTTGGAAAATGGGGGGTCGGGTTTCAGCCCCGCAGGCTTTTTAAAAGGAGTCTTTTTCGTTGCTCTGCCCACATATGAAACATTTATAGTTTTTCTCGCTGGTGGGCTGTTAGGTCTTATTCTTGGAATTTTGTTTCCGAAAAAATTCAAACTCACCATTGATGATGGCAGCCTGACATTTCGTGGCAAATCCTATGCACTGGCCGATATTGGCCGTGTGCGGGTGCATCGGCAAAAAGGCGGAGCGTTTTGTTATGTCTGGGCAGATTATGGCCGCAGGGAAATGAACCTCAAAGTTTGGCGGTTTTTCCATGACGCCAGCAAATTACAAGAGCTGATATCTTCTGAAATTGAAAAACGGACCAAAAGGGACGTGGCCATTAATAATGACGATCTGGAAATGCAACATCGGGCTGCTGCTTTTTAAAAGGTGATTTATGGCAGATTGGGAAAATTATAAGCTCAAAAACAAAGGCCGAGCGCACAATGATTTTAATATGGAAGCTGACCGCGAAGCCAGAGAAGAAGCCTTTAAGCATCATGAGGAGGCTTGGCACAATCAAAAATCACCAGAGGAAATAGAGCTTGAGAAATGGCAAAACTGGCAAGCCGAGTTGGCGAAAAAGGTGGATGCGCAAAAGGCCCTGGAGGATGAAAAAGACCTCATCCGCAATGATCAAATCGATCCTAACGGAGTGCATCCCACACAGGATTTCATCGAAGAATGTGTGGGTGCGGAACGGCGCAGCGATCATGAAATCATGCAGCAAGCCCAAAAAGAACTGGCCACCGAAATCCGCCAAGAGCGCGAAATGAAAGCCAGCATCGAGGCCCACAATGCCGACATTGAACGCCAAAAACGGATAGCGGAGAAAAGCGAAGAATTACGGATCAAATTTGAGCGTGATCGAATGAATGAGCGGGGTTTAGGCTGATGACTGAAAATCACGAACGAAGACGTTTAAATTCTTTTTCAAGCATGCCCTCAGTGATACCATATTTTTCATAGATCGGTTTGACCAAAGTATCGAGCGCTTCGTCAGCATTTTGGAAAGTGGCGATTGCATTTTCACAGCAGCCAATCATTTCTTTCCTGCCATGCGTAGACAAAAACTGATCCGCATATTCTCTAAAAAACGCATGGGCAAGCATGTTGCGCACTCGGTTTGCTTCGCAAAGTCGTTCAATCAGGTTATTAGGAATATTTTTGATATCACTCAACGCTCGCACGAGTTTCCCGAACGTTTTTGAAAATTCGCTCTCATAATATTCATCGACGGAAGTTTCCCAACTTTGTCTATGAGCGAAATCTTTTGCCGATGGAAGCATTGTGAAACCCATGAGGGCGTTCACCATGCCATGCTCAAGCGTCTGGGCAGTGTACATCGCCAAGCCGTAACGGGCGTAAACCTCACGGATTTGGATCGCGTCATCATCACCATCGTCAGGCCAAATCGTGCCGGGCAGCAAACCGTCGTGATTTTCCATTAATTGTTTCTTTGATATCTTCTTGGACTACAACGCAAACAAATACGTCCCGCCTAGCAGCACTTTATCGCTAATACTGCCAATTTGAACAAAAATCAGTCACAAAAAATTCAAACTGTGAAAATATGAACGATTCGAAGGCTTTAACTGTCGCGCACGGCTGAATAATCCAAAGACCACAAGATATGCCCTTGTTTCGCCCGATTTTGCACTAAATATAGTATGGTGGTACTCGCGAGACCTTAGTGAGAGGGAATAAATGATAATCATAAATATCAAAATCCCGTTGGAGAAGGCGATATCCTAAGCACATGTGTGGCTAAATATATTTTGAAGCATGAAAAATGATTTGGGTTGAAAGGGAGCGAAAATCATGAATATTCGTCCGTTATGTACCGGATTTGTATTTCAATTTCTATTGACAGTACTATGCATATACACCTTGGCGCCATATATTGAAAAAAATACCGATTTAGAAAATAATGAAGCAGAGATAGTAGCTTTTGGCGCAGAAAAGCTAGCAGCAACCTCATTCGAACATCGTAGTAAAATTTGGACTGGATTTATACATATGTGGAGGTCCGGTCTGTATTTCTTTACACTAGTTGTTTCTGCGATTATGGCGGTTATAACCGAATTTACATTATTCGGACACAAGCTTGCTGAAACTGGCCAATCATTATCTAGGCGTAGAAATTTGATTTCAGATTTCGACGTTTGCTAGTGATTATGCAATTAATTTCTTTGTTCCGTAAAATGTTGCTAACCCTGCCGTAAAAGTCGTGGCAAACGAAGTTGTGAAGCCAACATCATGTTGGCGCAGAACAAGGTAGGTTAATGTCATAACAATAACGTCGGCGATAGTCGCCATAACAAAAGATATCGGAGTAAATTTTTTCTTCATATAATCTGTATACAGATATTAATTATATTGTGCAAGAAATATTTATCTCACCTACCGCAAATCGCGCTCCATCTCGGGCGTAAAAAACTTTTCATTTCGGCGTTTGCGTTTGCTGGGGCCCCAATAGAGGCGGTTGTTGCCGACGACGAATAGGCCGAAGGCTTTCATGACTTCGAGGGCGGTGACGAAGTTGCGGGTTTCTTCGCGGGGGATGACGGTGCGCACTTCGTCATTGGCGGGCACGCGGGCGTCGTCTCGCTGGTCGCGTAATCGGTCGATCTCACTTTGCAGACGGTCATATTCGCGGCGGTCGCCGATTTCGCGGTCTCGCTTGCGGGCATTGATCGGGTTGTTTTCATCATCAAAGTGGCGGCCCGCATCGCGCAAGGTCTCCTCGGTTCGGGGGACACCATCATTCCGGTCGATGATCGCTTGTTGCTGGCTTTGCAAGTCTGCGATTCGTTCCTGGGCGGTGCCTGCATCAATCTGGGCTGTCTCGATTTCATTCCCGGCAAGATCAATCTGATCGAGTAAGAATGTTTGCGTCGCATAGATGTTCACGCCAACCGCGAATGCGCCGATGCCGAGTGCCATCAGGGCTTTGGCGTAGGTGCCGCGCCCTACCAACCGGCCCGCATGGGGCAACATGAACAGGGCCGTCAATTCAAACCCCGACGCGAGGGCCACATTGGCCACGCGTTGTTCCACCGTTTCGGCAATGGCATACCAGCCGGAAACATTCATATAGGCGCTCGCCCCAACCACCAGGAAAACCCCGGCGGCAAGTCCGATCTGACTGATATTGAAGTTTCCGCGTGCTCTGCCCTTTCTGCCTGCCACGATGCCCCCTTTCATCCTTATGCTAACAAATTGGCATAATCAGAAAAGCACCACGCCATAGCTATCCACAGAATTTCAAAACCGAACCCGGTTTTCGGCTCACTCAGTAACTAACTAACCTGTCTTACCCTGCCGTTCTCGTTCCTCCCTGCCGAAAACCGCACATCGCCTTGCCCAAACTATGAGGTAAAATCGCAAAATTTGGCTTTGTGGCGTGACCATGATGATAAAATCAGCCACGGCTCTTGGGAGGATATTCGAAAAAGCTTGACGTAGTTACGTTTTGTAACTACAATTTGATAAAGAAATGGAATTGAATGTTCGAATGGGACGACGAGAAGAACCTCGCCAATATCGAAAAGCATGGGATTGATTTTGATACGGCCAAGCGCATTTTTGAAGGTCAGACTTTGACCATTATAGATGACCGCTTTGACTATGGCGAAGTCCGTGAAATATCGATTGGCATGGTTGATGGTATTGCCATTTTAACCGTGGCGCATACGGACAGAGAAGACAAAATAAGGATCATCTCAGCAAGGCGCGCAAACCAGAAAGAAAGGGCACGTTATGAGCAAGAAATACTCTAAAGCATTACCGCCCAAAGAAATTGCGGCGATGTCTGATACTGACATTGATTACAGCGATATTCCGGAATTGGATGAAGATATCTGGAAGAAAGCAAAAGTGGTTGAGCCCCGTGCTAAAAAGGCGGTTACAATACGCTATGATCATGATGTGCTGGAGTGGTTTAAGGCACAGGGCAAAGGCTATCAAACGCGCATGAATGCTGTGTTGCGTGCTTATATTGAGGCACAGCAAAAAGAAGTGCGTTAATTCCACATCCGCGCGACAATCTCCGCCTGCTCTTGGCCCATGGCGTTGGCATAAATGGCCGTTGTCGATAGGTCGGCGTGTCCCATAAGATGCTGCAAGATATTGAGCGGCACTCCGGCGGTGATGGCCGCGATACCGTATCCATGGCGCAAGCCCTTTGGGCAGCGATGGGGACCGGGCGGAATGCCTGCGGCCTTCATGATCCCGGTGATGATTTCCCACCCGTAATGGCGGTGCCATGGCCACAGCCGCGCTTGCCGTTGCCTCGGTCTGGCTTGCCGGGCTTTGATAGAAAAGGTCCGCTCCAAACTATCCGCGAAGGCAGGCGGAACCGGTATGGTTCGATAGATGTCATCGCGTCGCTTTTTGAGGGACCGAATGGTGATCCGCGCCTGCGATACCTCAATCCGCTCGGGCACGACTTCCAGGGCTTCGGATATTCGGCAACCGGTAAAGTGCAGGAACTCGGCAAAGGCCCGCTTTTCCGGCGGCAAGTCCGCTGCGGCTGTCAAGAATTTGTCACGTTCCTCGGCGTTCAGATAAAGCCGTTGTCCGTTGATGTTGAAAAGCCGCATCTCACTCATAGCGAACAGTATGCTGGCGAAATGTGATCGGATCGAGCGTTTACCATCTTCCATCCACAGGAATTTTGTGGTGGTATCTTGTCTCGGACAATTGGGCAGCGAACACTATTGGTAATTTTGGGGTGCGAAATGGCAAATTCGCAAATATCAAAAGTCAAGTTTGATATAATTGATTTCATTGACATCAACGGACTATTAAGTACACTGCTAGCCGGAACACTTGTTTTTTCGATCATTTGCACGACCAGTTACTTGAGTTATATTAATGTAAATTTACTGAAATTAATAAATATTAGTGATTATTTCTCTTTTTCCGTCATATTTTTACTTCCATATTTCTATTCTTTCATAATAATCATGTTTGGCATTTGGTTTTCGATGCAATCATCTCAATTTATATTTTTGCGAAGCTTACCACTTCATCCCTATTATAGTAAAGAACGTTCAAAAACTTTAACTTCTCAAAATGGTAGCACTTCCCAAACTAATACCACTACTTTTTTCAGAGCTATCGCAGAAATTTCCGATGACGACATCTCAGATGCAAAAAAAATCATTAGAAATCGCGATATCATATTGAAGCCTGATGGTACAAAATTTTCACTTGTACGGAGAAAACGGAGCCGGGCCGATTATTTCTATATAATTGCTCTGATTTTTTTTATTCCTTATGTTCAATTTATATATTTAATTAGTGAAGGATTTCCTTGGATAGTATTTTCACTAATTGTAAAGTATGCAGCTGTTTTGATGTTTTCTGTTTTTTTAATTTCTGATATTCGTGCATACATTGTGTTAAATGACGGAAATATAAAAATCGCCAATCAGTTTAATCGATTGCCTGAAAATTCAAGAAAATTATATTGGAATTTGGCAGATAGTGTAAAAGAAAAAAATAAAAATGTTATTAATGTAACTTTTGTTGTGATATTCTTGCTAGGTCTTGTCGAACTCGGAGGTCGTCAAGGCGAAATGGTAGCCTTTAGTGATATTGAAGAGATAATCATATCTCCTGATATATCAGCCTATAAATCAATAGACGATTATAAATTTAATGCAGATTCAACAGTTAGAGAAGCAGACTTCAACGTTCTCCGCCAAATCGATAAAGGTGTCATTTTATTCGATCGAAACTCTGCTGAAGTAGTTTTTTTTGGAGAGGAAGGACGTTTTTATCTAAAATTTTCTTCCTCTATTTCGAAAATATTGGCAGAATCTGAAAAAAAGGAGACTTTAATAAAAAAATCGTATTTCTGTCTACATAAGAGAGGGTTACCATTTCAACTGAATATTCCATACTTATTGAATATTGAACCCCAGTGTAAAAAAAGTCTCTATAAGACTTATCGCGCCACCTTTGAACCTGTAAATCAAATTGATGATGAAAAATTGAACCTAGAACGAAAGTAGTTGCAACAATTGAAATATTGATAAAAAGTACAACGGTGTCTTTGTCAAATGCAAATTTGTTAAAGTTATTTGATGTATATCCCATATAATTACGTTAACATATTATCAATCTTTATAAAAACGTTTTTTATCTTTCAATAACAGTTCGTTTATTTCGTACATTAATCGCCGCAGCATCAAGACGATTTTTTATATGCGCGGCATAGTATTTTTCGATCATCTCAACGCTGGTTCGGCAATTTTTCGCAATCTGGTAGATGTCTGCGCCTTCCATAAGCCGCAGACAGATATAGGTGTGGCGCAAGCTGTAGGCCGTACGGTTCTGGCCGTCGCGGTCGGTTTTGAGACCCTCTTCTTCCAGCACTGCATTCAGTAAGGCCGATTGGCTGTTCGGGAATAGCAAATCGGTTGGCGATGGTGTGTTGCGCTCCATGAGCCGTTGAAACGGCCTGACAGCGCCATTGGTGCTTTTGCAAAAGCCGGTGCCGCGTTTGCCGCGCACATCGATCTCCAAAATCGTTTCACCCGTCGCGTGATCCTCGACGATGGTCACATCGCGATATTCAAGGCGATTGGCCTCGTCAGGGCGTAAACCCGTGTTCGCCATGAAGAGCACATAGTCGTGCAGCTGCTCACATTGCCAACGCCAACGCTCTTTCTTTGGCTTTCTGGCGCGACGGCGCGTCGCTTCATAAAGCTGTTTATATTCTTCGGGAGAGAACCATGCCCGCCGCGTGAGTTTTCCCGCGGTTTTATAGGGCATGGATAAGTCGGGCAGGTGCTTCAGCCATCCGTGGCGGATGGCTGTTTTCAGCACCTGTCTTATTACCACCACTTCCTGGTGGAGAGTTGCCCGGGCGGGCGGTCTGGTACCGCCCGACTTGTTCTTTGTGGGATGTTTCACCTGATGGCGTTGGCGGTGCACGCGGTATTCTTGCACCAGCCCTGCCGTGATCTGGCTGACGCCTTTCGATCCAAAGAACGGCAAGAGATATAAATCAAGCTGGCGCTTCATATTGCCGATATAGACCGGGCTGCGGTCCCCGCCGGTAATCACCTCATATTCCATGACGAATTGCTCGGCAGCTTCGCGAAAGGTCTTCTCGCTAACCGGCTCGCCCATTTTCAGCTTGCCGCGCAAGCTGAGGTACCAGTCCTCGGCGAAGTCCTTGGCTTTGCCGAGGCTCTCTTCTTTCGTGCTTGCACGGAGTTTCTTGCCGTCCAGGAAGGTCATGCACTGCCAGAACCGGCTGCGCCCGCGTTTATAGAGATGGACCCGGCCATCAAAGATGGTGTGTTTGACGTTATCGCCTTCACGCCCGGTGTCGATATGCGTCTGTATGCGTCGTCTGGTTTTCCCGTCGGCCATGTCCGCGTTCTCCTCGATCTGTCCCGCTTTGAAACAGAGCGGGAACGCTCATTAGAGTGTGCCACAAGTGTGCCACCGCTATTTTGGCCATTTTAGGCACAAAGGATGAACAAACTCTAAGCGTTTTCGAGAAGAATATATAAGGAAATCAAGGGTTTGTCATGGTGCGGACGGGGGGACTTGAACCCCCACGAGGTTACCCTCGACAGATTTTAAGTCTGTTGCGTCTACCGATTCCGCCACGTCCGCATTTCTTGAACCTTCTACCTGCAATTTATGCCTTTGGGAATAAAGGTGATTGACCGCAGGCGTCTTTATACCACGCTCATCGAAACAATCTTGGTGGGCGTGCGCGGTGGTTCGCCTTTTTGGGCGGCGTCCACGGCTTCCATACCGCTCGTTACTTTGCCCCAGGCCGTGTACTGACCATCGAGAAATGTTGCATCGTCAAAGCAGATAAAAAACTGGCTTGAGGCACTGTTCGGGTCCTGGGCGCGGGCCATGGAGACCACGCCGCGTTCGTGGGCGATATCGTTAAACTCTGCCGGGATATTGTCTTTTGCTCCGCCCGTACCGTCACCGCGCGGGCAGCCCATTTGCGCCATGAACCCGTCAATGACACGGTGTAGTTTCAGCCCATCATAGAAGCCCTCGCCCGCAAGCTTTGTGATTTGCGCAACATGTTTAGGCGCTTTTTCCGGGTACGTTTCAATTGTCACGTCGCCCGTTTCGAGCGTCAGCAAAAGGGTTGGGGCTTTGGTATCGGTCACAGTTTCAGGTCTCCATTGACTTTAACGGGAACGCGTATATCGCAGATATCGCGCACGAGGCCATCGGTAATTTTACCGGTTGCCTCAAGATATTGTTGAAAGCGCGGGTCGCCGGTCCGGAAAACCTCAACCGCAGGGCGCTCATTAAGCGGAATATCGGTACCCAGACGGGCACGCACGATTGGTGTGGGCCGTGTCGGCGGCTCACCCCGGGCAATCCGGCGCGAATGGCGAAACCCATCAACGACCCAGCCCCAGACCGAATAGCGCGAATCAAGGCTGAGTCGCGCATCGCCGATCACAAAGAAAAACTGGCTATTGGCCGAGTTCGGGTTTGTCGCGCGCGCCATAGACATGGTGCCCGGGCAATGAATTCCCCATGCCTTCACCGTGCCGTCAGACAGAAAACTCGACAGGCTTGCCGGTTGGGAGGCAACGGGCATTCCTTCCAGATAGCCAACTTGCGCGGCGACGCGGTCTCGCCCGATCACGGTAAAATCATCAAGCTCGGCCAGCGGGCGTGAAAATTCGCCCTGAATATCAGGCATGTCCGAACCGCCGGTACCGTCATTTTTCGGATCCCCGCCCTGGGCTACAAACCCCTCAATTACCCGGTGAAAGCGCAGACCGTCATAAAAGCCCGCTCGCACAAGCTCCCGAACGCGATTGGCATTGATCGGCGCAAAGTCCGGGCGCAATTCAATAATGACCTGACCCGTGGGCAGGTCCATCACCACCATATTTTCAGGGGCAAGCGGGCGCCAGCTCTCATCGGGGGCCGCCGTGATCAGGGCAAGGTTTTTCTGGATCTGCTCCAGCAATTGGCGGCGCTTTTTTTTGCTCTGGGCTGCCGCCTCGCCAACACCGCTCGCAGCGACAGCGAATGCCAGACCCGCAACAAGAACAAGGCGCAACGCGGCAGCGTTACGATATTTGGTAAAATTGATGAACCCATTCGCAAAAGCGAAGACCGCGCGACGAAGCGCCGTAAGTCTGACCATGAAATTGCAGCCCTTTGACCTGTATCATGCGTTTTCGCAGCCCTGGAAACGCGCGCGAAAAGGATACCTGCTACCACCCAACCGCCGGAAGCCAAGGGCTTACCATGGGCGCCGCCTTGCCGTCCAGATATCCGGCTCGAATTCCGGCTATGGGGCCAGTGGGTGATACCCAATTGGCAGTCACGGCGGAATGAAGGGGAGGATTTTTGCTTCGAATCCTTAGATTCAAAGCTCAACAAACGAAAATGCCCACTGCCGCGAGGGCAATGGGCACATTTTTTAAGTTTCTGTCCCGGTTGGATCAGAAGATAAAGTCACCCGCAACAAGATCAGCCGCCGCGACGCCGGCAATGGTGATTGTATTCGCGCCGTCGGTAATGACGGCTGTTCCCTCGACGTCGATCAGGTGATTGTTCACCAGGTCCGCGAAGTCGGTAATCCCGGAAACGGCGGACAGATCGATCGCTTCGAATGCATTGGCCTGATCGAAATCGAGGATGGTGTCGTTTCCGAAGTTATCCTCGAAAACGAAAAAGTCCGCATTGAAGTTACCGGTCAACTCATCGTCACCAGAGCCACCATTCAGGCTATCGAAGCCGGCACCGCCCAGGAGCCGGTCATTATCGGCACCGCCATCCAGGCTATCGTTTCCAAGTTGCCCGAACAACGCGTCCGTGCCGTCGCCGCCATTGAGGGTGTCATTGCCGTTTTCACCAAACAACCGATCAAAGCCAGCATCGCCTGCCAGAATGTCATTCCCTTCGCCCCCAAAGAGATTGTCGGCATTGGCACCGCCATTAAGGTTGTCATTACCAGCGCCACCCTGGAGAAGGTCAAAACCAGCTTCACCGTTCAGCGTGTCGTCGCCGCCATTACCATTCAGGGTATTATTCTGGACATTTCCCGAAATGTTGTCTGACCCAGCGTTGGAGCCACTGACGTTTTCGATTGACGTTAGCACATCCCCAACCGAAGCGACGGCGTCGCCATTGTTATCGAGGTCAACGGTGACAGCCGGACCGGCTGAGAAGAGAACGGTATCGATACCCGTCCCACCATTCACGAAATCCGCACCGCCGAACGAATGAAAGATATCGTTGCCGGCGCCGCCATCGAGAATGTTGACTTCGTTATTTCCGAATAGCCCGTCATTAAAATCAGAACCGACAATATTCTCGATATCTACAAGGTTGGTCCCATTGATCGGTGTGCCGCCAGCGGCAGGCGGTGCGGTAAGCACGGCGCCATCCTGAGTTGAGGTACCGTTGCCGCCAGCTGAGTTGACATCAAGGTCAATGATAATGCCGTTAAAGATACCGCCGCCGGTGTTTTCAGCGAGGCCGGAGAAATCGATGGTATCGGTCCCCTCACCGCCATTCACCGATGAGTCAGCGATATCACCGATGATCAAATCATCGCCTGCACCCCCAATAATTACATCGTCGCCGCCTTCGCCGTTCAAGGTGTCGTTACCACCATTGCCATTCAGTATATTGACGCCGTCATTACCACTAAGGTTATCATTTCCACTGGCAGAGCCGGTCAGGTTTTCAATTGACGTCAAGACATCTCCCACAGACGCCGTAGCGTTGCCGTCTGAATCGAGATCGACAACCGCACCCGGTCCGGCACTGAACAGAACGGTATCGATGCCTTCGCCGCCATTTACCGTGTCGGCACCGCCAAATGAGTGGAAAACATCGTTGCCGGCACCGCCGCTAAGTTCATTGATTTCTTGATTGCCAAAAATGACGTCGTCGAAGGCAGTACCAATAACGTTTTCAACATCGAGGATCGCGAACAACGGCGAACCGCCGGCGGCGGGCGGTGCAGAAAGAATGCCACCAACCTGCGAAGCACCGCTTCCCGGGGGCGAATTGATATCAAGGTCAATAAAAATACCGCTGAATGCATTAGCAAAACTGATGGTGTCAGTTCCAATGCCACCGTCGATGAAATCGATCGCATCACTGATGAAAAAGTCATTTCCAGCGCCGCCGATCAGAATATCATCGCCAGCATTACCATTCAGTGTGTCGTCACCCTCAAGACCCAGAAGGACATCATCGCCGAAATCCCCGACCAAACTATCATCGTTGATGGTACCCTGAATGAAAAGATCACTTGCGTCTAAGCTCATAGCCCATGTTCCTTTTTTTACATTTTGCAGTGCACCCAATAACGACCATTCGTTATTAATACCGACGCACCATCAAATGCTGTCGTCCTACCGAGGAGGGTCGTTCAAAACCAATGAAGTCCGAGTGACGCGTATTCACATTCGGAAGAGTGAATTGTGACCTGATGCTCGTGTTAAAAGTGATCCCAAAAGGCTTATTGGGATCGCATCGGTAAAACCTGGTTGGCAGAATTTGAAACCTGAAAATTCAATTGAGTATCGGGAACTTATATTTCATATATTTTTATATTACATAAACATACTAGAGCATGTCTGTTTCAATCGTAATCGACTAACATCCTTCGAGACGAGCGCTGACGCGCTCTCTTCAAGTTGAGGGATCCCTTGTTTTTACCGGAAAAACCTCATCCTGAGGTGCCCGAAGGGCTATCTCGAAGGACTAGGTTTTTCGACTCCAATTCACTTGAAAATGCGCTGAAATACCTTTCTAAATATATATAGACAATATAATTAAGCGGATAACTAAAATTCTTTCAAATACCCAAGAATATACCTTTTGTCTTCATAAGGAATAATCCAACACTATGTGTGAAAGCACAGCCTAGGTAAATTTCTGGACAAGTGCTGCCTCCACCGCCGGGGGCACAAAACTGGTGATATCACCGCCAAGTTTGGCGATTTCCTTGACGAGGCGCGAAGCAATTGCCTGATAGCGCACATCGGCCATCAAAAAGACAGTCTCGATCTCATCATTGAGCATATCGTTCATGCCCACCATCTGAAACTCATATTCAAAATCAGACACCGCGCGCAGGCCCCGGATGATCACATCCGCTTTTTGCTGTTCGGCAAAATGCATGAGCAGATTGTCAAACGGTTTGACCGTGATCTTGATGTCATTATCCGCCGCGATGGCGACCATCTCCCCTTTCACCAGCGCCACACGCTCTTCCAGCGAAAAGAGCGGACCCTTCCCCGTATTGATCGCCACACCGATGATCAACTCATCCACCAGCTTGGCGGCACGGCGAATAATATCCGTATGCCCGTAGGTGATCGGGTCGAACGTACCCGGATACAAACCGATGCGATGTTTCATGTCATGCCCTCTTATTTCCCTCTTTTGGGAAGACTTGAGAAAGAGTAGCGCATTTTTTGCGGAACTGGAAAGATGACCGTCAGACGGCATTGTGCTTTATTGATCAGCAAGCCCCACACGGGCACCATGGTTACCGAGGAGGCCACCACATGCAGGTTCACTATCTGGAAATTGTTACCGAGGCTGTTGAGGACACGATTGCCGCAATGGCGGCGATGCATGGGGTTGCTTTTGGAGACCCTGACCCGGCGCTCGGCAATGCGCGAATTGCGCAGATGACCGATGGGGGTCGGATTGCGGTGCGGGCGCCCCTTGCCGAACATGATCAGCCGATTGTCAGGCCCTATTTTCGCGTGGATAATATCGACGCCGCCACGGCCAAGGCCGAAGCCGCCGGCGCGCAATTTGCCATGAAGGCGACGCCTGTACCGGGTCAAGGCAAGTTCGCCATCTACTTCCTTGGTGGCATGCAGTTCGGCCTTTGGGAACTGTAAAGACGTTTTGGGCGCGTCTTTGTAACACCCCCTACACCTTCTCTACTCTTCTGCCTCA
Source organism: Pseudomonadota bacterium (assembly GCA_039819545.1). GTDB lineage: Bacteria > Pseudomonadota > Alphaproteobacteria > Caulobacterales > Parvularculaceae > CALLPQ01. Next base: position 21,464 of record JBCBRS010000015.1, read on the forward strand.
TCGCCCTCGCCCATATCCTCAATGCGCTCCACCGAGACGACCTGCTCGCCGTCGCGGGTACGGAAGATGGTGACGCCTTGCGTGTTGCGGCCCGCAACCCGGATATCGTGAACGGGTGTACGGATCAATTGCCCGCCATTGGTCACCAGCATGATCTCATCGGCGTCCTCGCTGGGGAACGATGCGATGACGGGGCCGTTTCGCTCGTTGGAGACGATGGCGATGATGCCTTTTCCGCCGCGCCCGGAGGTGCGGTATTCATAGGATGAAGAGCGCTTGCCATAGCCATTTTCGGTGACGGTCAGAACGAATTGCTCGGCTGCGCCTAACGCCGCAATCCGCTCAGGCGACAGGGCCGAAGCATCGGGCTCAGCCCCGCTCGGATCGGCATCTTCGTCCTCACCCTCACCGGCGGCGCGGCGCATGGCGGCAGCATGTTTCAAATAGGCTTTGGTCTCTTCAGAGGTTGCCTGCATATGGTGCAGGATTGCCATGGAGATGACCTTGTCATCCTCGGCAAGTTTGATCCCGCGTACCCCGGTGGAGGTTCGCCCGGTAAAGACCCGGACATCGTCCACCGCAAAGCGGATGCACATACCCGACGCCGTGGTCAGGAGCACATCTTCCTCTGGCCGACAAATCTGCACACCAATGATCTCGTCATCCTCGTCAAGCTTCATGGCGATTTTGCCGTTGCGGTTGACCCGCTGAAAATCGCTTAGCTTGTTCCGGCGCACACCGCCTGACCGGGTGGCGAACAACACATGCAAGCTTTCCCACGCTCCCTCATCCTCGGGCAACGGCAGGATATTGGTCACCCGCTCGTCGGCACCCAGCGGCAGGAGGTTTACAAAAGCCTTACCCCGCGACTGGGGGTTCCCCTCAGGCAGGCGCCAAAGCTTCAGGTTGTAGCACATGCCCGTTGAGGTGAAGAACAAGAGCGGTGTGTGGGTGTTGCCGACAAAGAGTTGCGCGACAAAGTCTTCATCCTTTGGCCGCATCCCCGCCCGGCCCTTACCGCCGCGTTTTTGCGCACGATAGGTCGAGAGCGGCGTGCGCTTCACATACCCTGAATGGGTGACGGTCACGACCATCTCTTCCTTGGTAATCAGGTCTTCGTCTTCCATCTCCCCGTCAAAAGCGACAATCTCCGTGCGGCGCGGCGTGGCAAATTCCTCGCGCACAGCAGCAAGCGCTTCCTTAATAATCGTCAGTACACGGTCCCGATTGCGCAAAATGTCAAGATAATCAGCAATTTTGTCGGCGAGTGCGCGTAACTCGTCACCGATTTCGTCGCGGCCGAGCGCGGTAAGCCGTTGCAGGCGCAGATCAAGGATGGCTTTTGCCTGCTCCTCTGACAGGCGCAGGCGATCACCCTCAATCATCATGTGGCGAGGATCCGCCACAAGAAGGACGAGCGGCGCCAGATCTTTTGCTGGCCAGTCGCGGCTCATCAGTTGCTCGCGGGCGGTGGCGGGGTCAGGCGCCGCCCGGATCAATTTGACCACCTCGTCAATATTGGCCACCGCAATGGCCAGACCAACAAGAATGTGGGCCCGTTCTCGCGCCTTGTTCAGTTCATATTTTGTACGCCGGGTAACAACGGTCTCGCGAAAGGCGATAAAGCTCGTCAGCACATCACGCAGGCTCATCTGCTGCGGGCGCCCGCCATTAAGTGCGAGCATGTTAACGCCGAAAGACGTCTGTAGCTGAGAGTGCCGATAGAGTTGGTTGAGCACCACATCGGCGCTGGCGTCACGGCGGAGCTCTACCACCACGCGGATACCCTCGCGGCTCGACTCGTCGCGAATATCGGCGATGCCTTCGATCTTTTTCTCACGCACGAGGCCAGCAATACGCTCCACCATGGTGGCCTTGTTCACCTGATAGGGCAGCTCCGTAATGATAATGGCGGTCCGGTCTTTACGGATTTCTTCAATGGTTGCACGCCCGCGCATGACAACCGAACCACGGCCCGTCAGCAGCGCAGATTTTGCGCCGTTAAATCCCAGGATCATACCGCCCGTGGGAAAGTCCGGACCCGGAACATAGTCAAGCAGGTCCGCATCACTCACCGCCGGGTCATCAATCATGGCCACCGTCGCGTCGATGACCTCCCCCAGATTATGTGGCGGGATATTGGTAGCCATACCCACGGCAATACCGCCAGCGCCATTGATCAGCAAGTTCGGGAACCGCGCCGGCAACACCACGGGCTCATGCTCCGACCCGTCATAGTTTGGCTGGAAATCAACCGTATCCTTGTCCACATCCTCCAAGAGGGCTGTGGCCACTTTTTCCATCCGCACCTCGGTATATCGGTATGCAGCCGGCGGATCACCGTCGATGGAGCCGAAGTTTCCCTGGCCATCCAGCAAAGGCAAACGCATGGAAAAATCCTGCGCCATCCGGACCAGCGCATCGTACACGGATTGATCACCATGGGGGTGATATTTACCAATCACATCCCCCACGACACGGGCCGACTTGCGGTATGGCTTGTTCCAGTGATTGCCGTTTTCCTGCATCGACCAAAGGACCCGCCGGTGTACTGGCTTCAGGCCGTCGCGCGCATCGGGAATGGCCCGGCTGACGATGACCGACATGGCGTAGTCGAGATAGGACCGGCGCATCTCCTCCTCAATGGAGATCGATGGCGCATTATTATCCGGCTCTTGATGATCCGAACCGTCATCGGGCGTTTCGGGCGGCGTGGTGTTGTCGTCGTCGGACACGAAAAATTCCTGTTAGGTTTGGGCACGATTAAGGCGATCACAGGCCCGGGAAAGCCACGCGCGCGCCAGTGCGAAGTTGGGTGATGATTAGACGATCCGGTCCAGTTGGCCTCGCCCCAACCCGCTTTCTATCGGGTCAATTCAGATATTTTCGCCTTCTGTCCTGCGCCGCCGCCATTCCCGGAGAATTGGTGCGAAAAGCAACGAAGTCAGACCTAGAAGATACCCAAGAAAGCCAGATAGAATCATCAAAAACGGAGCTTTGAGACTAGCAAATTCATCCCCCCCAAACAAGCATTTGAAGCCATATGAGCGCGCTCATCCCGCATTGCGCTTGACGGTTTGATGCAAAATCGTCTCACGGGGGGCCGCGCGTCGCGACGTCTTGCCGGTGCCAGCAACAGCGCCGCTCCCGCTATTTTCAAAGGTGCGCACCGAGATGCGAAAAGCTAGACTGCGTTTACGCTGTGTTGACCCAAAAACGCAGTCTAGTTTTTTAGGGTTCGCGCGTTTGAACCCAAGTCGGCGGAATAGACCAACATTGAGAGCATCATCCGCACACGGTGTGCATCAGGAGAGCGCGGCTAGCCCCGCGGTAACCTTGTCCGTCAGAAACGCCAACACGGCGTCCACGGGCATCTCCTGTTTTTCGCCCGTGGCCCGGTCTTTGATCTCAAGCTTGCCCTCCTTCAGGCCGCGTGGGCCAATCGTCACCTGTAACGGCAGACCGATCAGGTCCATCCGGGCGAACTTTTCTCCGGCGCGGGCGCTGGTGTCATCATAGAGAACATCCACACCGGCAGCGGTCAACCCGTCATAGAGCGTTTGCGCAGCGGCATCGCTATCGGCATCACCGGTTTTCAGATTGACAATCCCCACATGAAACGGGGCCACCGACATGGGCCATTTGCAGCCCGCTTCATCATGGTACGCCTCAATCAAGGCGCCAGTAAGCCGCGAGACACCGATACCATAGGAGCCCATTTGCACAGAACTTTCCTTACCATCGGCGCCAGCCACCACAGCTTTCATGGGCTCTGAATATTTCGTGCCAAAAAAGAAAATGTGGCCCACTTCAATGCCCCGGGCACTGATCTGATTATCGGCGGCAACGCGGGCAAATTCCGCTGGCTCATGCATCTCATCTGTAGCCGCGTAATACCGCGTACGCTGATCAACCAGCGTCTGAAGGCTAGCGGGATCAGGCGCACCGTTAAAGATATCGGCGGCGGGCGCGGGCATATCCACCACATCGCGGTCGCAGAAAACCTCGCTCTCCCCGGTGTCGGCAAGGACAATGAACTCATGGCTGAGATCACCGCCAATGGGTCCGGTATCCGCGCGCATAGGGATCGATTTCAAACCCATCCGCGCGAATGTGCGCAGATATGCGAGGAACATGCGATTATAGCTGTGGCGCGCATCTTCCGGCGTTGCGTCAAACGAATACGTATCCTTCATCAAAAACTCGCGACCCCGCATAACACCAAAGCGGGGGCGGATCTCATCGCGAAACTTCCATTGGATATGATAGAGCCTTTTCGGCAGGTCTTTGTAGGACCGCACACCGGCACGGAAAATCTCTGTAATCATTTCCTCATTGGTGGGCCCGAACAGCATATCGCGCTCGTGCCGGTCGGTGATGCGCAGCATCTCCTTGCCATAGGCCTCATAGCGCCCGCTTTCACGCCATAAATCCGCAGGCTGAATGGTTGGCATCAGCATTTCCACGGCCCCGGCGCGGTTTTGCTCCTCGCGGACGATCTGCTCCACTTTTTTCAACACAAGGTGGCCAAGCGGCAACCACGCATAGATGCCCGCCCCCTGTTGGCGCACCATGCCCGTGCGCAACATCAACTGGTGCGACGCGATGGTCGCTTCTTTGGGAGCCTCTTTCAGAACGGGCAGATAGAATTGCTTCAGGCGCATGGCGGCGGGACCCTAATAAATGGCGATAGGCCATTGGTTTAGGAAGCGCCGCCGGTTCTGTCCATGGCAGAATGACGTGTGGAACGCCTACCCGAAGAGAAGCGGCGCAAGCCGGGCCCGGTGATAGGCCGCGTCGCCAAACATCGCCGCCTGCCACGCGGCAAAGCGGCGATAAAGCTGTGCATCACAATCATAGGTGAAGCCAAAACCACCATGAAACTGGATCGACCGGTCTGCCGCAAAGGATAGCGCCTGATCGGCCGCCGCCCGCGCCATGCGCACGGCAATCTCGCCAGTCCCCTGCTGATCGATTGATGCCGCCGCACTATAGAGATGCGAACGCGCCTGTTCCGTATTCACATAGGCATCGACCATCGGATGTTTCAGCGCCTGATACGCGCCAATCGGTTTGCCGAACTGTTTGCGGGTGCGCAGATAATCAGCCGTGTAATCAATCACCGCCTGCGCCGCCCCCACGCCTGCCGCCGACGCCAACAGGGCTTGTAAATGATAGGCCCGGCGCAAGGCACCGGCCACATGGTCCCCGTCAATCAGCTGGTCAGGGGCACATGACAACCCGTCTAGGGTCAGGGTCACGCTGCGCTGCGTTTCATCGATGAGGGTTTCGGCCCGCTTTGCCGTCTTTGGGATATCTTCCCCGGCAAGAATAACAAAGGCTGGAGACCCGGCTCTTTCGATCAGCACAAGGATATACTGTGCTAGTCCGCCATAGGGCACCAGCACCTTTTCCCCTGACAGACGCATGTTGCCAGCGTCCTCGACGATTGAAGCCGTGGCGGTCAGGGGCTCCCACGCGCCATCGGTTTCCATGGTCGCCAGACTGACATATTCACCGCGCGCAATTGCCGGCAGCAATTTCGCTTTTTGGGTCTCGGTTCCTGCCAGCGTGATCAGATGCGCTGCCGTGACGCTCGCCATAAAGGGCGTGGCGAGCAGGTGTTTGCCCATCTGTTCCATCACCGGGACAAGATCGGCGGGCGACAGACCGATCCCGCCATCATAGGCATCCGGAATGGCAATGCCCAGCCAGCCCATATCGACGATGGCCGCCCATACCGCGGGATCAAACCCCGTCTCACCCGTCATCTGTGCCCGGACTTTTTCAGATGGTGAATAGTCCGCACAAAACCGACTGGCACTTTCCAGGAGATCGGCCTGAGTCTCGCTGAAATCGAGCGAGCCATAGGCATCGGTGCGCGCCACATCACCCATGGGCCTATCCTTTTGGCAGGCCGAGCACATGCTCACCGATAATATTGCGCTGAATTTGCGAGGTGCCGCCGCCAATGGTTGCAGAAAACGCATTGAGATAAGACCGCGACCAGAACCCATCATCAGTCGCTTTTCCATCGCCCACATAATACGCCCCGCCAGGACCCAGTAGCGCCATGGAGAGCGCATAGGCCTTGCGGGCGAACTCCGTTCCCATCAGCTTACTTGATAGGGAGAGGCCCATGGGCTTTTCCTCGTTAAGCGGCAGAATCTTCGTGCGTTCCCGGCACAGCTTGAGGCCTTGTGCCTCAATCATCAGATCCACCAGCTGATCACGGATAACAGGGTCGTCCAGAACGGGCGCACCATCGCGCATGGCTCTTTTTGCAAGATCAACAATCTCAAACGCATCAAGCGGCGTGATCATATAGCCGCCCGCCTGACCGCCGCGCGCGCCGCGCTCATATTCCAGCGTGCGCATGGCCATCTTCCAGCCCTCTCCCTCAGCACCCATGCGCGTTGAAGCGGGAATGCGCGCATCGGTGAAAAAGGTCTGGGTAAAGCCATACTCGCCGGTCAGCTTACGAATGGGCCGTGTCTCAACACCGTCAATATCCATGGGCGCCAGGAAGAAACTGAGCCCAGCATATTTGTTGGGTGCCTCTGGGTTGGTCCGTGCCAAGAGGATCATGTAGCGCGCATAGTTGCCTTGCGTAGTCCAGATTTTTGAGCCGTTCAGCACATAGTCGTCACCATCACGCACGGCTTTTAGCTGCGCATTGCCAAGGTCGGAACCATTTTCCGGTTCAGAGAATCCCTGACACCAGATATCCTCCGCCGTCAGAATATTTTTTAGGTAGCGCTGGCAGTCTTCGGGCGTTCCGAGGTCCATCAATAACGGCCCGGTCCAGTTCAGACCAATGGCATTGAGCATGATCGGCGCATTGTGCTTGCGCATGGCGGCCGTGGCGGCGTCCTGATAGGCTTGGGAAAGACCGCCGCCGCCATACGCCGTGGGCCATGTGGCACCGAGGAAGCCCGCCGCATGGACCTTGGCTTGCCATCCACGCAGATAGTCAAATTGCTGATCCGTCCCCACCTCCATAAAGGTAAGCGGCAACATAAAGCCGGGATCGGGGTTCACATGCTCGGCGAACCACCGGTCGGCATCGGCGGCAAAAGCCTCCAGATTTTTATCAGCCTGCGTCATTGTCGCGATACCCCTTTGTGTTAGGTTTTGCTTTGCGCTTTCGTCATGAAGTTGGTCATGGGCCCGGCAGAGTCCGTGTAAAACTGCAAATCATCGCGCGCGGCAATCTGATCCCAATGCTCGGCAATTGCCTCGGGCGTTTGCGCGCCGGGTCCCAGATAAATACCCGAAGTCTCCACAATATGCGCCGCGGCGTACCCACCCCCGGCGCAGGAAACAATCTGGCGGGAGGGCGCATCCTCGCAGACAAGATAAACTGCCGCAGCGGTGATTGCCTCCGGTGTCAATTGCGCGAGGATGGGCTCTGGAATGCCCAAATCCTCCGTCATCCGCGTGCGCGCCGACGGCGCCAGAAGGTTCGTGCGGATGTTGTATTTCATCCCCTCCAGATGCAGGGCGTTCATCATCCCGATCATCCCGGCCTTTGCGGCGCCATAATTGGCTTGGCCGAAAATCCCGTGCAACCCCGACGGGCTCGAGGTGAAGATCACACGCCCATAGGCCTGCTCGCGCATGATCGGCCATACCGTGTGGGTGCAGAGCGCCGAGCCGATCAGATGCACGTCGATCACGGTTCGAAAATCCGCCATCTCCATCTTGTGAAACGTCTTGTCACGGAGGATCCCGGCATTATTGATCAGGATATCGACGCGGCCCCATTTATCCATGGCCGCCTTGACCATGGCTTTGACGTCGTCATCACGGGTGACGTTGGCCCCATCGGCAATGGCGTCACCGCCCGCCGATATGATCTCATCCGCGACGGCTTGCGCGGCAGAGCCGGACCCGCCGGAGCCGTCAACGGCCCCGCCCAGATCATTGACCACAATCTTTGCCCCGCGCCGGGCAAGCTCCAGCGCGTGGGCCTTGCCAAGCCCCCCGCCCGCGCCGGTGACAATCGCTACGCGGTCCTTAAACTCTATCGCTGCCATTATTCGTCCTTATCAAGATCATTACGCCACTTCGAACAGTCCAGCCGCGCCCATACCGCCGCCCACACACATGGTGCAGACAACATATTTCGCGCCGCGTCGTTTGCCCTCAATCAGAGCATGGCCTACCATGCGCGCACCCGACATTCCGTAGGGATGCCCAACGGAGATCGCACCGCCATTGACGTTTAGGAGCTCATCGGGAATGCCCAGCTTGTCGCGGCAATAAAGCACCTGCACAGCAAAGGCCTCATTCAATTCCCAAAGACCAATATCGTCCATCTTCAGGCCAAATTTCTCAAGCAATTTCGGGACTGCATAGACCGGCCCGATGCCCATCTCGTCAGGTTCGGTACCCGCTACCGCCATGCCGCGATAAAGACCCAGTGGCGAGAGGCCTCGTTTTTCTGCGGTCTTTGCCTCCATCACGACGGCTGCCGAGGCGCCGTCAGAAAGCTGCGAAGCATTACCAGCGGTGATGAACCTGCCTTCGCTGATGGTTTGGCCGCCCTTAAACACCGGCTTTAACCCCGCAAGCGCGTCGGCGGTTGTCCCGGGCCGGTTGCCCTCGTCTTTTTCAAGCGTTGTTTCCACGTCGGAAACGTCGCCCGTTTCCTTGTTTTTGAATTTCATCACGCAGGTGAGCGGCACAATCTCGTCATCGAACTTGCCCGCCTGTTGCGCGGCGTGGGTACGCTCTTGCGACTGCGCAGCATAGGCATCCTGCGCCTCGCGGGAGACGCCGTAACGCTCGGCAACGATTTCGGCGGTTTCAATCATTTGCATATAGGTGGCCGGCATATTCTGGACGAGCCATGGGTCGGGGATCACAAACATGCCCGCCGTCTGGTTCATGGAAATGGACTCAACACCGCCGCCAACGGTCACCTCCATATTATCCACGATCACCTGTTTGGCTGCCGTCGCGATTGCCATCATCCCTGACGCACACTGACGATCGAGACTTTGACCCGAGACGCCAATGGGAAAGCCAGCGCGCAGGGCCGATTGACGCGCCACATTCTGAAAAGCGCTGCCCTGTTGGATTGCTGCGCCCATGACGATGTCTTCCACGTCCCCGGGATCAACTTTGGCCCGCTTGCACGCCTCCCCCAGCGCATGGGCGCCAAGCGTTTGCGATGTCGTATTATTGAACGCCCCGCGATAGGCCTTACCAATGGGCGTGCGGGCGGTGGAGACGATAACGGCTTCTCTCATGGAAACTCCCTGAACATGGATGTGGGTATTGCCGCCAAACTCCCCCATTGCGCCGGGCTTGTCAGCCTTTTTGTGCACCCCCAAAAAATTGCCTGTTCCCCACTGTTATGCGCCGTGGCATGGCCGCGCCGCTGGTGTTAGCGTTTAAGCCCATTCAACCTTCTTCCGGAGCCCCCCATTGCGCACGAACGCCGCCCATAACACATCCCCAATTCGCATTGGCGGGGCGTGCGGTTATTGGGGGGAAAGCGCCATGGCAACACCGCAGTTTCTGCGTGCCGAGGCTGTCGATTTTATCGTCTATGATTACCTGGCCGAGATCACCATGTCGCTTCTGGCGCGGGCTCGGGACAAGGACGCCAAGGCCGGTTTTGCCACTGATTTTATCAGCGGTGTCCTGCAGCCAAATCTTGCCGCCATCGCCGATCAGAAAGTGCGTCTTCTCACCAATGCAGGCGGGGTCAATCCGGCCGCCTGCGCCGAGGCGGTGCGCGCCCTGATCAAGGCCATGGGGCTGAACCTCAACGTCGGCGTTATCACCGGCGATGATCTCCTGGCGGATAAGGCCAAGCTTGCGCGTGACGCCCCCATCGACATGGGCGATGGCAGGGCTTTCCCAGACCTTGAAACCATCACCAGCGTCAATGCCTATATCGGCGCGTTCCCTCTCGCCCGGGCCCTTGATCTGGGGGCTGACATTGTGATTGCCGGGCGGTGTGTGGACAGTGCCCTGACGCTCGCGCCGTGTATCCATCATTTTGGCTGGCAGGCAACGGACTGGGACCGGCTGGCCGCGGGCTCGCTCGCCGGGCACCTGATTGAATGCGGACCGCAAGCAACAGGCGGCAACTTTACCGATTGGCAGGAGGCGGGCGATATCGCCACCATTGGCTATCCGGTGGCGGAAATTGACAGCGACGGGACCTGCACCCTGACCAAACCGGCAGGTACAACGGGCCTCGTCAGTGTGGGAACCGTCAGTGAGCAGATGCTTTATGAAATTGGTGATCCCGCTGCCTACCAATTGCCCGATGTGACGAGCGATTTTTCTGGCGTTAAGATCACGCAGCAAGGGAGCGACCGCGTCCAGGTGACCGGCGCGCGCGGGACACCGCCACCGAAGTCGCTAAAGACGTGCCTTACTCACACCAATGGCTACAGAACCGGCATGCAGATTGCCCATTACGGCGTTGACGCGCATCTAAAAGCAGATGCGTTTGCGACCGCAGCCCTTGAGCGGGCAAAGGTAACCCTGCGCACCTCAAACCTTGGCGACTTTACCGAGGTGAGCGTTGAAATCCTTGGCGCCGACAGCCAGTTTGGCGCACAGCCGCAACCCGCCCGCGAGGTTGTGACAAAAATTGCGGCGAAACACCCCTCGCCTTTTGGCTGCGGCGTCTTGCTCAAGGAAATTGCCGGGCTGGGCCTTGCTGCCGCTCCCGGGCTTTCGGGCTTTCAGGGCGCGCGACCAAAACCGAGCCCCGTCTATCAGCTGTTCTCTTTTCCCCTTGATCGGCAGGCCGTGACCCTAAACGTGAGCGTTGACGGCAAGGCGCCTGAGACGATGCAGCCTGTCCTGCCCGCGGAGCCCCACGACGCTTGCGGACCCTCCCTTAATCCCACGCCGCCGGACGCCCCTGCGCCAACAGGCGAAACCATCTGTGTACCGCTGGTCGCGCTTGCGTTTGGCCGCTCCGGAGACAAGGGCGATGCAGCCAATATTGGTGTTATTGCGCGTCACCCGGACTATCTACCCTATCTCTGGCATGGGTTAAGCGTGGACGTTGTGCATGAGGCTTTCGCTCACTTTCTTGGGCCGCAAAGCGCGCCGACGGCGATAAAGAAATATCTTCTGCCCGGTGCCCAAGCGATCAATTTTGTCCTGCCCCATGTGCTGGGCGGTGGTGGTACCGCGTCCCTGCGCAGTGATCCGCAAGGCAAGGGTTATGCGCAAATTCTGCTGGCCACCCCGATCACCATAGCTCGCGATATTTTTGAGGCCGGATCATGAGTGTTTTCCAGTCGCATTTGTCGACCCATACCGATCAGTATAAAGAAAACCATGCGGCAATGACCGCGCTGGTGGACAAGCTTGCCGCCCTCAATGCCCGTGCACCAGCACTTTCTGCCCGGCGCAAAGACCGCTTTGATGCGCGCGGGCAACTCCTGCCCCGCACACGGCTGGCGCATCTCCTCGACCCTGGTATGCCCTATCTGGAGATTGGTAACCTCGCGGGATACCTTCTTGATACCAGCAACGAAGAAAAATCTGTTCCCGGATCAACGATCATGGGCGGTATCGGCTATATCGCCGGTACGCGGTGCGCCATCGTCACCGATGATAGCGCCATCAAGGCAGGCTCCATGACGGTTGCCGGGGGATATCGCCTTAAACGCATGCAGGAAATCGCACTCAGTCAGAAACTCCCCTTCGTACATCTGGTGGAAAGCGCAGGCGGCGACCTCCAGAATTATACGGTTGAAGGTTTTATCAGCGGCGGCAGCCTGTTTGCCAATTTAGCCCGCTTATCAGCAGCAGGCCTGCCCGTCATATCGATCCTGCACGGATCATCAACGGCGGGCGGCGCTTATATGCCCGGGCTTTCGGACTATGTGGTTGCGGTGAAAGACAGGGGCCGGGCGTTTCTCGCAGGCCCGCCACTGCTAAAGGCCGCCACCGGCGAAATTGCCACCGATGAGGAGCTTGGCGGCGCCACCATGCACGCCACCGTCTCCGGGCTCGCCGACTATCTCGCCGATGATGACGCGGGCGCCATCGCCCTGACCCGCGATATTGTTCGTCGCCTGAATTGGCAGGATAACATCGTTCCTTACACTGCGAATAAAGTTGCCTGTGACCCTGTCTACGACCCCAATGAGATTCTGGGTATTGTTTCACCGGATTATCGCCAACCCTATGACGCCCGCGAGGTGATTGCCCGCATTGTCGATGGCTCCGACTTTACCGATTTCAAACCGGGCTATGGTCTTTCTACTGTTTGTCTCCACGCCGATATTTTTGGGCATACGGTGGGCATTATCGCCAATAATGGCCCCATCGACCCGGACGGTGCGGTAAAGGCCACCCACTTTATTCAACTGTGCGATCAAAGTGAAACGCCGCTCGTCTTTTTACAGAATACCACCGGATATATGGTGGGTACGGCCTATGAACGGGCGGGGATGATCAAGCATGGTTCCAAGATGATCCAGGCGGTAACCAATGCGCGCGTGCCGCGGCTCACCATGATGATTGGCGCAAGCTTTGGCGCGGGCAATTACGGCATGTGCGGGCGCGGCTATGACCCCGATTTCTGCTTCACTTGGCCCAATGCCCAGGCGGGCGTTATGGGCGGCGAGCAAGCAGCCAAAGTCATGGATATTGTGGGTGAGGCCCAGCGGGCAAAAACCGGTGCCGCCATTGACGAGAACCAGCGCGAGATGCAGGCGAAAATGCTCACCCATCTGTTCGATTCCCAGTCGAGCGCTTTTTATACCTCTGGCCATTTGCAGGATGACGGGATGATCGACCCTCGCGATACCCGTCAGACGCTGGGTTTTTTACTGGCGACGGTCACCGATGCGCGGCGGACAACACCGCACACGAATAGTTTTGGGGTAGCGCGGCCATGACCCAGTCACGCCGCCCCCACCAAAAAAGCGTGCTGATCGCCAATCGCGGCGAGATTGCCTGCCGGATTATCGATAGCGCCAGGGGCATGGGTCTGTGGACGATTGCGGTTTATTCTGACGCCGACGCCCAAAGCCGCCATGTGCGCCTGGCCGATGAGGTTTACCCCATTGGCCCTGCGCCCAGCCCTCAATCCTATCTCAATATTGACGCGCTTAGCGCTGCCATCAGCCGGAGCGGGGCCGATTTTGTTCATCCAGGCTACGGCTTTCTGTCAGAAAATGCAGCGTTCGCCCGGGCATGCGAAACCCTTGGCACCCAATTTGTGGGCCCGCCTGTCGAAGCCATCGCGACAATGGCTGACAAGGCGCAGGCAAAAACCCGAATGGAAGAGATGGGGGTGCCTTGTATCCCCGGTTATCGGGGGGCGGATCAAAGCAATGAGACCCTCATCCGCGAGGCCAAAGCCATCGGCCTGCCGGTGATGATCAAGGCCGCTGCAGGCGGGGGCGGACGGGGCATGCGTCTTGTCACGGCGCCATCGGACCTTGCCGATGCCCTTGCTGCGGCACGGTTGGAGGCACAGAACGCGTTCGGCAATGATCACCTGCTTTTGGAAAAAGCGGTGATTGATGCGCGCCATGTGGAAATTCAAATCCTCGCGGATTGCCATGGCACGGTTCTACATTTGGGGGAGCGCGATTGCTCCGCCCAACGGCGGCATCAAAAAGTGGTGGAGGAAGCCCCCTGCCCGGTAATGACGCCGACATTGCGCGCCGCCATGGGCGCCGCGGCAGTCAAGGCTGCCCAGGCTGTCGCCTATGTGGGCGCGGGTACCGTGGAGTTTTTGCTCGATAGCGCCGGGAACTTTTACTTCCTCGAAATGAACACACGCCTGCAGGTGGAACATCCGGTCACGGAACTTGTGACCGGTCTTGATCTGGTGGCGGAGCAGATTCGCATCGCCCAAGGTCACGCCTTGACGCGAACGCAAGAAGACATCGCGCTCAGGGGGCACGCTATTGAGGTGCGCCTTTATGCCGAGGACCCATCGCAAGACTTCCTGCCTCAATCAGGCGGGATCCTTGATTGGCATGCGCCCTCAGGTGATGGCGTGCGTGTTGATCACGCGATCACCAGCCCCGGCACGGTGACGCCCTATTATGATCCAATGCTTGCAAAGATCATCGCCCATGGGCCCACACGGGAGGAGGCGCGCCAGCGTCTGAGCCGGGCGCTTGAGGAGACGGTCCTGCACGGTGTGATCACCAACCGGTCTTATCTCCTCGATGTTCTCGATAGTGATGTATTTGCTAAAGGCGCGGTAACGACCACGTTTCTAGAAACGACCTTTGTGCCCGGCGACGGGGCAAAGCCCGAACCGGCAGAAATTGCCCTCGCCGCGATGCTCGTCTATCTCCAGCGGCAGGCCGGTGCCATGGCTCGCGCCCGGACGGTACCTGGCGCCCTTAGCGGATGGAGCAACACCGCTCCCCTGCCGACGCCCTTAAAGCTGCGTCCTACTCCCAGCGGCGATGGTGACGACAGAGCAGTCGAAATCACGCCCCTAGGACGCGACCTTTATCAGGTTGCGATTGCCGATACTGTTTTACCCACAGAGGTCATCCAATACACCCATGACCGGGTCACGCTTCGCCTCTGCGAAAACCGCCTGACTGCCCACTATCATTTCACCGGTGATGCGTTGGAGCCTAGCGCTCTCTCCCTCGCCCTGCCGCGCAAAACGCTGACCTTTGATATCGGGCAAGCCACCCAAACCGGCGTCGCAAAAGACGCTGGTGACGGACAGATCCTCGCCCCCATGCATGGTCAGATGACGGCACTCTCGATTGCGCCCGGCGACAGCGTAACCGAAGGCCAAAGCCTTGGGACGCTCGAGGCTATGAAGATGCAGCATACGCTGACCGCCGATTGCGCGGGAACCATCTCTGAAGTCAATGCCATCGTGGGCGCGCAAGTCAGCCTTGGCGATATCCTGTTTGTTATTGATCCCGCTACGGATGATACGCTGTGAGCGATGTTTCAAACCCCATGCCGGAGGCGGCCGGTTTCCTTGCCGAGGGCGCTGCGCTCCATGCGGTGCTCGCAACCCTGGCCGCCAATCAGTTGACCGAGGCAACCCAGTTCAAAAGCTGGACCTTTGAGGACATTGTTACCCATCTCTATCTGTGGAACGAAGGCGCGCTTCTCACCCTCACTGATCCGCCTGCCTTTCAGAACCTTGTGGCAAGGGTGATGTCGCGTCTTGGGGCGGGGGATGATCACCGGGATTTGCAACGCACCTGGCTGGCCGAAACCCACCCCGGCATCTGTGGCGCGGCGCTCGTCACGTCCTGGTGGCAAAGCCATCAACAGTGTGCGGAGCGGTTTGCCAGCGCTGATCCTGATCTGCGGGTCAACTGGTTCGGCCCGCCCATGACCGCCCGGTCAAAAATCATCGCCCGCCAGATGGAATGCTGGGCCCATGGGCAGGCTATCTTTGACCATCTGGGCCTTGACCGTACGGACGAAGACCGTCTGCGCCCCATCGCCCATCTTGGGGTGACAACCTATAGCTTTGCGTTTCGCAACCGATCACTCGATCCGCCCGTGCCCAAACCTTATGTGCGGCTCACCGCCCCCTCCGGCGCGGTTTGGGAATGGAACGAAGCGCAGAAGGATAATCAGGTGTCCGGGCCCGCCACCCAATTTTGCCAGATTGTATGCCAGACCCGCGCCCTTGCCGACACGCGCGTGCAGGTGACGGGCAAAACCGCCAGCGCCTGGATGACCATTGCCCAATGCTTTGCAGGGCCGCCGCATCCGCCCCCCGCGCCGGGCAGTCGCTATCGTCGCAGCACTGCATAAGGACGTGGAGCGAGGACCCAATTAACGGTAGATATCCCCATCGATTTGAAGCGTGAGGTGACCCATGGATTTGTCCTTTTCAGAAAAAGATGAAGCGTTCCGTCAGGAGGTGGTCGCCTTTCTCGACCAGGAATGGCCGGAAGAAAAACGCGGCAGCACGCCCTTTACCCGCGAGGCCTACCTCGATTGGCACAAGAAATTGCACGCGAAAGGCTGGGCCGCGCCCGCCTGGCCGGTTGCCCATGGCGGTCAGGACTGGACCCCAACGCAGCACTATATTTTTAACGAGGAAATGGCGAAGGCCGAAACCTTCCGGTCCCTTGCTTTTAATACCGCCATGGTTGGCCCGGTGATCTATACCTTTGGCAATGACGCGCAAAAAGAACGCTTTCTGCCACCTACACTGAACTGCGATATCTGGTGGTGCCAGGGCTATTCGGAGCCCGGTGCCGGGTCTGACCTTGCCAGCCTGCGCACCAAGGCCGAGCGTGATGGTGACCATTACATCGTCAATGGATCAAAAACCTGGACAACACTGGCCCAACACGCGGACTGGATATTCTGCCTTGTACGAACCAATAGTGAGGTAAAGAAGCAAGAAGGCATCTCCTTCCTCCTGATCGATATGAAAACTCCGGGCATTACGGTGCGCCCGATTATCACGCTGGGCGGCGACCATGAGGTCAATGAGGTTTTCTTTGAGGATGTGCGGGTACCGGCGGAAAACCTGATCGGTGAAGAAAATCGCGGCTGGACCTATGCGAAGTTCCTGTTAACCCATGAACGGTCAAACATTGCCGGGGTCCATGCCTCCCGTCGCAAGCTTGAGCGGTTGCGCGAGGTTGCAGCCAATTCGGACTTCTACGCGCCGGGCGCGCGCCTGATCGACGATGAAGATTTTATGCGAACCCTGAGCGAGATCGAAATTGATCTCATGGCGCTTGAATATACCGAATTGCGTTCGCTCGCCAATGAAGAGGCTGGCAAAGGGCCGGGGGCCGAAAGCTCCATCCTGAAAATTCGCGGAACGGAAATTCAACAACGGATCAGCCATCTCGCGGTCAAGGCGGCGGGCACCTATGCCCTGCCCTATCAACGTGACCTCGGCCATAATGAATTCCCAGCCGGGCCAGATCATACGGTCCACGCGGCGGCAACCTATTTCAATTACCGCAAGACCTCCATCTATGGGGGCTCAAACGAGATCCAGCGCAATATCATCGCCAAGGCGGTATTGGGGCTTTAGACGCCGCCCCAGGCACCCGGAGTATACGGATGAATTTTGATTTTACCGAAGAACAGTCAATGATCCGCGAAACCGTCAAACGGTTCATGCGGGAGAAATATGACTTTGACACGCGTCAGGCGATCATTGCCTCTGATGCCGGGTGGTCACCTGAAATCTGGCAACAGCTTGCGGAAATGGGGCTGATGGGGGCTGCCTTCCCGGAGGAGTATGACGGTTTCGGGGGCACCGCCGCCGACATCATGGTGTTGATGGAAGAGTTTGGCGAGGGGCTCCTCATTGAGCCGTTCTTTCCCACGGCCATTCTGGCGGGGCAAATCCTGCGCGAGGTGGGCGGCGAAGAGGCCCGGGCCCTGATCGGGCAAATCATTGCCGGCGAGATGATCATGGCTTTTGCCCATGATGAGCCGAAGGCCCGCGGTGTCATCAGCCATGTGGAGACAACCGCCCGTCTCGATGGCGATGGGTTTATACTGAACGGCCAAAAGGCGGTTGTCCTCGGCGCACCCCTTGCGAACCGGTTGATCATCTCGGCACGGACAAGTGGGCAAGAGCGAGAAGAAGACGGGATCAGCCTGTTTCTCGTTGACCCGGGCCAGGATGGTCTTTCCATCCATGCCTATCCCACCATTGACGGGATGCGCGCCGGGGATGTCCATCTGGACCAGGTGCGTGTGCCCGCAAGCGCCCTCCTCGGCACTAACGAAAAGGCCTATCCGGTTATCAGTACCGTGATCGACCGCGCGATCACCGCCATGAGCGCAGAGGCCGCTGGCCTGTGCCGCAAGATGAGTGATCTGACCCGCGACTATTGTCGCCAGCGTGAACAGTTTGGCCAGCCCATTTCAAAGTTTCAGGTGCTGCAGCATCAAATGGTGGATATGTTTATCCATACCGAAGAGATGAGTTCCATGGCGTATATGGCAGCCATGAACCATGACACGCCCGGCCGCGACACGGCCCGTGCCGCCGCCGCGGCCAAGGTGCAGATTGGTAAGTCGATCAAATTTGTGGGCGAAACCGCCGTGCAACTCCATGGCGGTATGGGCATTACGGAGGAAATGGCAGTCGGCCATTATTTCATGCACGCCACCATGATGGAAAATTTGCTCGGCGACAGCGATTTTCACCTTCGCCGATTTCAAGGCACAACGCACATCTAAACAGGTGCGCTGGCGGGCTCCGCCTGGTGAAGCCCGCGCAGCGTCTTGGCACTGGGTGTTACGCGCCCATGCAGAAAAAGTTGAGCTTGTTGCCATCGGCGTCGCGCACATAACCACACGAGCACATGCCATTCAGACGGGGGCCCGCGGGGCCTTCGTCAGTGGCGCCAAGGGCAATGGCCTTATCATACATGGTTTTCACCTGGTCAGGGCCACTGCACGCGATGGACACCATATTGCCATTGCCGGGGTTTGCCGGTTCGCCATTCCACGGCTTGCAGATGCCAAACATCGGCCCTTTCCCGTCGCCATAGGCAACAAAGCCGCCATCGGGCCGCTCCATCATGACCTTCGCGCCCATGTCACCGAGCAAGGCATCGTAAAACTTTCGCGCGGCGGCCATATCGTTCACGGGGATTGTTGAATATGCGATCATGGGGTTTCTCCTGGTTTAATGCTGACAAAAACGAGCTTGGTGTCCGACGATGGCGAATGACGATGGCGAATATTGATCGTCGATAGGCTTATTCAACCTAAAAAATGCCCCTCGCCATGTTGTCCTCCAGATACCCGGCGGGCGCAACAGGGTTGAGCTCGCGCACCTGACCCGCACTCAGATTGGGTAGCTGCTGAACGAGGTCGAGGAACCGGGCAGACTCCGGCGCGTCGAGGATATCGTCTGTCAGGGTTTTGAATTTCCGAATGTACTCCGCCCGCCCGAAAGGCCGTGCGCCGAAGGGGTGGGCATTGGCAATGCCAAGCTCGTCTTCAATCACCGAGCCGTCTTCCATGGTGATCACAACACGCGCGCCAAAGGCTTTCTCATTGGGGTCGTGGGAATGATAACGCCGCGTCCATTCGGGGTCCTCAATCGTGGAAATTTTATGCCAGAGCCGGACCGTATCCGGGCGCTGCGCCCGCTCCGGCGCATAGGAGCGCACATGGTGCCATTCACCATCCTGCAACGCGACGGCAAAGATGTACATGATCGAATGGTCAAGCGTCTCCCGACTTGCCTGCGGGTCCATTTTTTGTGGATCACCAGCCCCGGTGCCGATTACGTAATGGGTATGATGCGACGTATGCAGAACGATTGACTTAACGGTATCAAAGTCGCCAATCTGCTTGCCCATGCGGAATGCCAGATCAATCAGGGCCTGGCTCTGATATTCGGCTGAATGTTCTTTTGTGTAGGTATCGAGGATGGCCCGTTTCGCCTCCCCCGCACCGGGCAGTGGGACCGTATAGCTCGGCTCATAGGGGCTATCACCGCGGTCGCGCGCGGTCCGGCCATTGAGAATAAAGCTGATCACTGAGTCCTCGCCTTCATAGATGGGGCTCGGCGCGCCCTCGCCGCGCATGCACCGATCCACCGCCTCAATGGCCGTCTTGCCCGCATAGGCGGGCGCAAAAGCCTTCCACGTGGAAATCTCACCCTTGCGCGATTGGCGTGTCGTCACCGTGCAATGCAGACCCTGCTGGATCGATTGAAAAATAATTTCCGTAGGCAAATCAAGGAGCGTGCCTACCGCTGCGCTTGCCGACGGGCCGATATGGGCAATGTGATCAATCTTGTGCTCATGCAGGCAGATACCCTTCACCAGATTCACCTGTATCTCGTAGCCCGTCGCAATGGCGCGGATTAGCGCCTGCCCGTCGCGACCACACTGCTGTGCCACGCCCAGCACCGGGGGAATATTGTCACCCGGATGGGAATAGTCAGCGGCCAAAAACGTGTCATGAAAGTCAAGCTCGCGTACAGCGGTGCCATTGGCCCAGGCCGCCCACTCTGCACACACGCTTTGCTCCGCTGGCAGACCAAATAGCGAGGCGCCGCCCGCCCGTGGGTGGGCCAGCGCCATCGCCCGTGCCGATTTAATGGGCCCGCGGTTCAGCGATGCAATTGCCACAGACGCATTATCGATGATCCGGTTAATGATCATATCGGTGACATCGTCATCAATGCTTACCGGGTCCGCCGCCACCTCCGCCATTTTCCAGGCCAGTTGATT
Source organism: Pseudomonadota bacterium (assembly GCA_039819545.1). Classification (GTDB taxonomy): domain Bacteria; phylum Pseudomonadota; class Alphaproteobacteria; order Caulobacterales; family Parvularculaceae; genus CALLPQ01. The sequence continues at coordinate 41,641 of JBCBRS010000015.1, forward strand.
TTCGCGAGCAAGAAGGTCTTTGGACGGGTGGGCATGCACCTTGTGATCGATCATGAAATTAAGCCTTGAGGGTTACGGTCATTAAAGGTGAATGAGAATGCGCAAGCCCCACCGGATAGCGGCACGCGACATCTCCTGAGCGTCTGTGTGCAACAGCAAAGAGCCCCTGTCAAAGGGGGTTGCCAGCCGCCATGAAGCCACTATTAAGCCGCCATTAAGCAACCAATTTTTGAGCTCGAATTCATCCCGAGCCGTCAATGGCTGGGTGAATACGCCGTAACAAAAGGCACTGAAAAGCCCTTAGCAAACAACAGCTGCTTCACTAATGATCGCTTGGGCTAGCAAATTCCGTTTGTTAAATCTTGACTGCGATGGCCACGAACCATCGTCAGCTAACAGCCTCACCGACGACGGCTCCAGCGTCTCAGGGTCACCAGCAGACGCCGCCAGGTCCTCAATTGTTGCTAAAAAACACGTACGCATTTCATCGGTATAAAGAATATCAAGCTCATGGGGAATGCTCACCTTTAATTCCTCCATGGTCAACGGGCCTCGCGCATTCCTGTCTATCTGGTAGAAGGGCGCCGCGTCCGGACGTGCCGGATTGTCGGTCTTGTCGACATCATTAGGCGCTGGCGCGCATCCAACCATAAAAGCCATGCCAAACAACAAACCAATCACGCGCATACTAGCGGCCTCCAACGATGATTTTCATCGGTTTACCATATATCGTCCTGACGATAAGCTCGGCAGGCGGGTCAGGGGGGCGTAAAGCCCCGCCCTCCCCATTGTTAGATATCACTTACCCTGCGTTATTCACCCGTGTCTTCATCCGGCCGCTGAGCATCTCTGATGGCACGAAATTCGTTGCCTTCGTTCCAATTGGGCCAACTGTCGGAATAGGCGAGCGCAGCCCCCACCTCATAGAAAATCGACAATGTATCGATCAATGTTCCCATTTCCCAATCGTCCGTGTATTCGTCGGCGGGCTTGTGATAGCGGTTTGCAGCATAGTCAGCCACAAAAGCGGACCCGGCGTCCGTGCCGCCCTCCACAAAGTCAATCCCTGCATCGGCATAGAGCATGGGCACACCCTTTTTCGCCAGGGAGATATGGTCGGAGCGGTAGAAATATCCCTTCTCCGGTTCTGGATCAGGGCGCAGATACTTGCCCCGCGCCGCCGCGACATCCTCCAATATATTTTCCACCTCAGACGCGCCAAAACCTACGACGATTAGGTCCTTCGATGGCGGTGTTGGCAGCATCGCATCGATATTGATCCCCGCCACAATCTGAGAAAGCGGAACAATCGGATCCTCCGCCAAATAGGCCGAGCCGAGGAGGCCCGATTCTTCGGCAGTGACACCAACAACCAGAATAGAACGCTCGGGGCGGCTCTCGTTTTTGGCGAAGGCCTCAACCACAGACAAAATCCCGGCAGTACCGGTAGCATTATCAACGGCGCCGTTAAAAATTGTATCACCGGTGCCCTCACCCGCACCCAAATGATCCCAATGCCCCATATAAAGGACATATTCATCAGGATACGTCGTACCGGTAAGAATACCTGCCACATTGGCGGATTCGGATTTCTTAATGGTGTTTGTCAGGCTGGCGCTCAGGGTTTGACCCGGTATTGAGACGGGTTTGAAACCGGGGGCGCTGGCACTCGACGTAACACCATCAAAGTCGAGGGAAGCTGAGGAGAAGAGAGCACGCGCCTGATCTTCGTGCAGCCAGCCTTCCACCGCAACACGGCTTGCGCCGCCATCGGGGCGTTCCAGATCAAGCTGCGGGCCCGACCAGGACCCTTCCACCACACCCCAGCCATAGGCGGCGGGTTTTGTCTGGTGAATGACCAGCGCCGCCGCCGCACCCTGGCGGGCGGCTTCCTCATATTTGTAAGTCCACCGTCCATAATAGGTCATGGCATTGCCGTTGAAAACAGCATCATCCTGCGTCGCGAACCCCGGATCATTGACCAGCATCACAACGGTTTTGTTCGTCACATCGAGGCCAGCATAATCATCCCAGCCATATTCAGGCGCGACGATACCGTAACCCACAAAAACCATTTCGGTATCTTGGATAGAAACGCTTTCTTCGACCCGTTTGGTCCAATAAACCGTCTGCGGACCATAGGTGAGGTCTTCACCGTTGATGGTGAGGGAGGATTGCGCCGGATCAACGGTGACTTCCACCAACGGGACTTGTTGCTCATAGCTGTCGCCATTGCCCGGTACGAGCCCGATAGCTTTCATTTCCTCAATTAAAAAGGCACGGGTTTTTGCCCCACCTTCGGTCACCGGCGCCCGGCCAGCAAACTCGTCTGATGATAGCGTTTTGATCCGCTGTCGGAGGATAACCTCATCAATTACAGCTGTCGGTGCAATGGCGGTTTCAGTGGACGGTGGGCTATCAACAGACGTCGCACCATCGCCGCATGCCGCAAGACCAGAAGCGAGCCCCAACACAGCAAAAATCGCTCTCAGCCGACCAGGCCTGCTCACCGGCTGCACCCCCTGTTCATCCAAATTTGACCATTTCATTGATTCCACCCTTTTTCTACAACACTCATCGGAAAGCTCTTGCCTTATCTAACCATAGCGATGCGGCTGATTTCAGCTTCTCGTCAACCGTCAGGCAGTGGTTGAGAAAAGCCAATTTCAGCACCCTATCCCTGATCAAAAACCACCACACGCCCTTCATTGGCGGGGACATTGCCCGCGAGGACGGCACGATAGACGGGCTCCATCTGGGCCGTCCCATGGGCCTGGGTCAGCGTCAGCCAGCGCTCGCTACGCCGGGCCGCGTCATGCCAGAAGGCTTGCGCTTTTTTCTGGAACACGCCCGGGCCCCATTCGCTGTTGCGTTTCTGGATATGGCCGGGGGCGAAAAACATGGCACTACGGTCGCGGATAAAGTCTGGGCCCATCTCATTTTCACTGAAATGGGTCAGCCCCACATTGCAGCAGTAACGCATCTTTTCGCCAAGCGCCTTGTGTAGACTATTCAACACCTTTCCGTTCCCGGACATATCGATGATCACACTCCCGAGAGCCATATCAATCTCGCCTAAATCATCATAGGTCAGAACGCTGTCATAAAGGCCGAGTGCCTTTACCGCCGCCAGATTGGCCGATGACGTCAAGCCCACCGATGCCGGCGCTTCAGCGTCATCAGCAAGCGCGTAGGCGAGGCCAATTGCCGTTTTGCTAGAGGCACTTGGGATAATCACCTGACCCTCTTGCCCGCGGCCAATGCCGAACCAGTTTTGATCGACCATAAAATCATGCAAGCAAAAAGACGTGGCATAGAGCGGGAACAAGACAACGCGGGCATCATCCATGCTCGCGTCATAAGTGGGATCAGCAGAAAGGCGCGCATACTGATTATAAACAGGTGGTAACGCAGCCCGGTGTTCGGCGCCATCGGCAAAGCCCATGGATTTAATCCGGCTTGGCGTCATCACCACATGGGTGCCCATGGGAAAATAACCGTAAAAACGCTCGCCCACTGGCACATCATCACACTTGCTTTCAATGACGCGGCCAACCCCCCAAACCGGAATTATGCCCCAGCTCTCCTCAGCGGGAAAAAACTGCCAATAGCCGATTTTTTCACCAACGACCCCGTAGGTGACATTGTTGGCTGTCATGGCGTAGCGCTCGATGACCACCAGAACATCGCCCGGTTTCACCGCGCCCTCGCGGCTCGCAAGCCGCGTCTGGTCAAGGGCGGCGCGCTGGACCTCCAAAACTTCAATTGCAGTCATCATCATCCTCCATCGTGTGGGTCCAACCTGTCACAGGCCAGCGCAGGCCGCCATGGTCTTATGCTGTTATGCATGCGCCGTCTGTCGTTCCCATACGGAGTACTCCGCTGACGCGCATCGTCAAGCCGCGACCAATCATCGGTACCAAGGCCTCACTTTCCGAATGCAAATGATTCGCAAAAAAAGCGAGATTCGCCAATCATGGGGCCCGCCAAAGGAAAAAACTCCCCAAATGAGACTAACTCTCCTTTTACGGAAATACCAAAGGGAATTCTCTCCTTTTAGGACATTGAGCTTGCGAATTCATCAATTAAAACTTGAGGTTAATGGATGCGGGCCTCGTATCCAAAACAAAAAGCGATGTGATGCCAAGCGAAGCCCCCGACATGATGCCTCTGCCGCCGAAAGAGGCTGTTGAGAATATCGACCTAGCCCTTGGCCAGACATTGCGGTTGTTGCGCGTACAGGGCGGGCGCACCCAATCGGAGGTTGCTGAGTATCTCGACATCAGCCCGCAGCAATATCAAAAGTATGAAAAAGGCTCTTCCCGATGCAGTCTTGTGACCATTTATCGGTTAGCGAAGTTTTTCGATGTGGCTGTTGGTGACCTGCTGCCAGCGATTGGCCAGCATACACCAAGCTTTTCAGAAGGCCCGCAGACGCCCTTTATGCCAAAGCCCGCCAGCGACTTAAGCGATGAAACGGAAGCGCTATCGGAGCTCCTTCGGATTATTGTCCGTATACCCTCAAAGCCAATGCGCCAGCGGGTACTCCGCCTATTGAATGAGGCCGTGGACCCCAGCTAGCGACCCTGACGGTAAGACCCGGTTCACAGGCTTGTTTCCCGGATCAGGATATGGGCGAGACGGCGCCAGATGCGTAAACCGAGACTTTCAGGCTTCCCCTTGGCGTGAATTTCGCCGCGCACCATGCGCACCGGCGCGCCAGTGACCGCATCAGGGCGCACCACAACCCCATACCAGGTTTGCAGCGGGTCAAGATCCTCTTGGGTATCCGAGACCGCAATGGCACCGCCAAACCGCGACGTTAACATCGGCAGACCAATCCGCTGACTGTTTGCCGATGCGATGTGCGAAACCGTCCCCCGCATTTTTTTCAACTCAATCTCGTCGGGAATAAAGACCGCCTCCGCGCCCACACTCAGTCGTTCGGTATATTCAGAGAACAGATACCCGCGCATGCGCCCCTCCCCCATCTCAGCAATACTGAGGATCGGGAGGGTCTGTTCAACCCACCGCCCGGCGTGCAAATGCTCAGCAAGATCAATGACGACGCCGTCAAAGGGCGCAACAATTTCCAAACTGGCGAGCTGGCGCCGTAAGCCTGTAATCGCATCGCGACGCTGCTTCGCCTCGCGCTGAAGGACAAGGTTCTGGTCGCGGTCGTCACGGTCCGCCACGATGCGCCCGAGCCGGGCGCGGATCAGTTTCAGGCGGCGTTCTTCCAGCCGGATCTGATTGAGCAAATCGGGCGAGGTCAGGGTCACAAGCCGGTCCCCCGCCTTGACCCGCGTGCCATTGGCCACCAGGACCTCGACAATCTGCGCCGGCTCCGGTGAGAAAAGTGCGGTCTGCTCGCGGGCTTCAAAAACCGCAGGCATCCGAATCGTGGATTGCCACGGCACCCATAGGACGAGGGCTAGGGCAATGAGCGCAACGACTGGCTGTGTCCAGCGCTGGCGCGCCACAATATCCGCGCGGCGCCCCCACCATTCCTTGATTTCGTTCAGTATCGGTATCATGATGAACCAGCCAATCTCGATAATAAAAAGGATAATGCCCAGCAATTTGAAGAATAGCGCATGGACAAGAAGCGCGATGCCAAGAAAGAGGAAAAACCGATAAACCCAGATCGCCCAGGCCAGAACGGTCAGGCCCCGACGCATTCCCGCATCCATCACTTCCGGCATGGGATCACCCAGCCCAAACAACAGCTCACGCAAACGCCAGCGCCCGAAGGCAAACGAGCGAGCCTGTAAGTTCTGGATACCGATTAAATCAGAGAGAAAGTGGTAGCCATCAAACCGCATGAATGGGTTGAGGTTTACCGCGGTACTCATAATCCAGCTGGTTGTGGCCACGAAAAACGCAGCACTGCGCCATGGTCCGTCCGGCAAAAAAGCCCACAGGAACGTTGCAAAAATCGCAATCATCAACTCGGTCATGACCCCCGCCGCCGTAATGGTCAGACGCTGGCGTTTTGACTGCAACTTCCAGCTCTCCGTCGTATCGGTGAAGAGCACCGGGAACATCACAAGAAAGGCAACACCCATGGTCGACACGCGGCAACCATATCGCGTTGCAGTAAAGGCGTGGCCAAGCTCATGGGCGATCTTCACAAAGATCAGCGCCACAAAATAGTAGACTAACCCCTGCAATGAGAAAAAGTGCATGAAGGTGTGAACGAACTCATCCCACTGGCGCAAGGTCAGATAGCCACCGGCGAGTAGGAATGCCCCAAGCAAACCCCACCACCAGCGCGTAAAGAACACATCCGTTAGGTGCACCGTCTTTTTCAAGACCGCATGGGGCCTGACAAGCGGTATACGGAAGAATAGGTAACTGTGTACGACGGTAGAAAGAAATCCCCGCTGACCCGCTTCGGCCTGTGCAACAAAGTTGTTCACGTCACCCTGGGCCGGATCGCGCGTTAGGGCATTGGCAAAGACAAACCGCACAAACGCTTCTATCTCCGTCATGGTAATTTCAGGATCACGCAAGGCATCCAGCACACCGCCAGGTGTGCCCGCGCCCCAGGCCTTCAGGATTGCAAGCGATCGCGCATCAATCTGGAAATAGCGATTGCGCAAGGGATCAAAGATCAGCCAGGTACGTTGGCCCGTGCGTTCGGCTTTGCCCGGCAAGACGCGCAAATCCTCCCGCAGAGCCGGCAGCGGCGCATCAGGTTCAAGCCCTTTGGGCTCCGACGCCGCTTCCTGAGCATCGTCGGTGATCGGAGGGGTCAAATTGGTCATGACCGCTACACCCCCGGCCTAAAGACCGGTCATCTGACGCAAGGCCGCCAGGGGACGACGCAGAACCGCGTAGATAACGGGTGCTTTTTGGCCATAAACCTGCGCCGTACCCTGAATACCGATACGCGGCAGCGTCTCACCCGTCTCATCAAGATGTGCCGATAGCCGGTAAGACATGATGTTGCGGTCATCGGTCCGCGGCTCATAACTTGTCTTGGTCAAGGTGGCAGCAATCGGGTTCAGGGGATCGGAATCAAGGAATACCTTCACCCGGGCGCCTTCTTTCAGGACGATACTTTCGTCAACGGGCAGATCAATCGTAAACTGAACGTTACGGGGATCGGCAATCTCCAGAATCGCCTCGCCCGCCGCCACCGGGCGCCCGACCCAGTCACGTTTGTCAGAATAAACAGCGATCCCATCCTGCGGCGCGTATAATGTTGTCTTTGCCAGCAATTCGGCGGCATAATCGCGTTCCACCGTGGCAAGATCAAATTCCGCCTGCGCCACGGCAAGATCGCGTTTGACTTGTGGGTCGGCAATCGCGCGCTGGGCAACGCGTTGTAGCCGCGCCGCCGTCACCGCCGCCTGGCGATCTGCGATTTCAAATTCATTGCGTTGACGCACATCTTCAAACGCCACGATGGGCTCGCCGCTGGTGATCGTCGCGCTTTGATCCACAAGGATCGATTTGACCACCCCATTAAAGGGCGCTGCCACGATAAAGGGCTCCGCCGGGGAAACCTCAGCGGGAGCGAGTGCGGTAATCGGTACAGGGATCATTGCGATGGCAGCGAGCACGAGACCAGCCACCAGGCTGCGTTTACGGGTGACGAGACGCGCCCGCGTGAGACGGCCCCGGCCGTGAATTGCCATCCAGCTATGACCATAGACATCACACAGACGCGTCATAAGGGCGAGATCATTCTTGGTCCACGGTACCTCGCGTGTGACCACATACCCCCCCACAACAGCTTCTCCGTCGCGGATTGGTGTCCAGCAAAATTCCGTAAACGGATAGGTGGACTTCTCCTCATCATTGGCATCACAATAGGCGGGCAGCGAGAAGATATGCTGATCAGCCTCGCCCACGTCGCTGATCAGGCGGCGGGTCAACTTTTCAATCCATCGGATCATCGGTGCTTCACGGTCAATCACCGGGATACTGGAGGCATTGACCACTTTGAAGGGGGCTTTTTTCACCGGACGGCGCAAGACAAAAGCCTGGCGAAAGCCGAGTACCCGGCGTGCCTCATTGGTCAGGTGCGCAAAGAGTTCGGCCTCTTTTTTAAGACCGCGCACGCCAGTTTCAAAGGCGAGCAGCGTTGCCGCAAAGTCAGGTTTTTTTGGCGCCTGCTGCGCGCCAGCTTGAGGGGACTTCCCGTCCAGTGATCCTTCTACGGCGGGTTTTGCGGTTTTAGTGGGGGTACCGACTGGACCTTGACCCGGATTATTGGCCGGGTTTTTCGGTTCAATACGCCGCCGCCGCGGGGGCTGTGCTGCGCGGCTCTTGGCTTGAATAACACTCATCGGATTATCCTTGCGGTGCGGCGAATTCAGCGACACCACTCATCCCCGGCAGAACAGCGGCAGGGAGCATTTCAAATGTGGCAATAATCGGCACGGTACCGCTGACTGCATCAACCTCAGCACCAAGGCGCAACACGGTCGCCTCATATCGCGCGCCGGTTTCATCAATGATAAAGTCAAACGCGGTGCCCGGGGTGACCCAGCTGAGCCAGCGAGACGGGACGATCAAACGCAATTCCAGCGCGCCTGTGCCCACAATTTTCATGAGCGGTTGATCATTGGCTGGCAGTTCGTGGGCATTGATAGAAAGTTGCGCCACCCGGCCATCAAACGGGGCGATAATTTTGCACCCTTTTATCCGCGCAGCAATTACGCGGGCTCGGGCCGATGCCTCATCACGCTCGGCCTTGGCCAGCGCCACATCGAACGCACCCGCCGCATCAAGCGCCAGCATTTCTTTTTGGTTATCGTAGCGCGCTTTTGCACCCTGATAGGCAGCCCGCGCCGCTTCCAGCTCAGCGCGCTCCCCCGCACAATCGAATTCGAGGAGCGTATCGCCCGCGGCAAAGACCTCCCCCGTGCGCACATTGGTTATTTTCACCGGCGCACGCACATCGGCAGTGATCACGGCTTCATCGGTCGCCTTGATGACGCCGCGCACTTGGCCCGCGTCGCCCAACGCCAGTGGCTGCGATTGGGCTTGGGCTTGTGCAGAAACGTTCAGTGAGAAGACTGTCGCTACAAAAAAGATTGGTACGGCAAAACGGTACAACAAGGAGAAACGCAAAAAACTGCAGTCTAAAGAACAGGTATGGCCTGGCATAATGTTGGTCTTTCCAAAAGGGCTTGCCGCGTCAAGCCCCATAAACAAACGCCCGCCCCTTTTTGATTATTCCCCCGCGACCCCATAGGGACGACGGGAACCCTGATTAGTCCGCCGTTGCCGCAGCGACGGTTACCGCCTCGGCTTCACTGTTTGCGTCAATGGCAGTGTCGGCTGCCACGGTGCTGTCCGGCTGCGAAACAAGTGCGTTGTCCGCAACCTCAACTTCGTTTGCAACGCTGGCGAGGTTGTCGCCGCGTCGCTGCCAATGGGCCTGAAGTTTCGCCGCGAGATCGTTCACGCTTTCCTCGCCCGTCACATCATTGCCAAACGGGTTCAACCCCATGGAGGCATGCACATTCGCAAAAGCATTCTGCAAGCCGGCAACAGCAATGTCATATTTCGCTTCCGCAACCAGCTTGTTCATCTGCTCCCGGATGAACGTCTGTTTAGAAATCCGCTTGGTATCAAATCCAGCAGAAATCTGGTCAAGGATCTCACCTTGTACATCGTGGTACCGGCTGATGGTATCGACCCGGCGTTTGGCCAGTTCGAACCGCGTCAAGCTCACATGAACCTGCGTGACAACCGCCATGGTCAAGGCCAATTCACGTTGGCGAAGCAGGTCACCTTGCGCTTTAACGGTCGCCTTGCGGGCGGGATAGCGAAACGCCTCCACAAGGTTCCAACTCGCCCGCGCCCCCCAGCCGGCCCAATTGTTGTTGAAGAGAAAGTCATTTGAGTCGTAGTTAAAACCGCCATAAGCACGCAGGGACGGTAGGAGATCAAGCAGTGCTGCAGTCTCTTCCTTATCGTTGATCCGCTGCCTGTAAGAAACCTCCCGCAATTCCGGACGATGGCGCAGCGCTGTTTGCACAACCGCTTGCGGGTCCGCATCAAAGGTGACGCTGGTTGCGCCACGGTCAGGCATTACAAGATCATAATCCATACCCGGATCAATATTGATCAGCGCGGCGAGCTGTTGTTTGGCAACGGCAAGCTCTTCCTGCAGGTTCTGGATCTCTTCCTTGATGGTCAGCAATTCACGCTGATAGGTCAGGGAGGACAGCGGTGCTGTCTTCCGTTCCTTATAGGCCGCTTCTGAGGCGGAGAGGACACCTTCAATATCCTCTTCGAGGCGACCAAGCCGCTGGATCAAACGCTCTGCACTAACGGCGCGCCAATAGGCAGTGCGCACATCCTCAATGATGCGGTTCATCACTGTGCGTTTGCGCTCTTCAGCGATCAGCACCTCGTCAGCAGCCTGTTTTGCCCGCACATAAGACAGGCCAAAATCGAGAATATCCCAGCTGAGATTGATGTCGCTATTAAAGACATCGCGCTCAGAGGATGTGGACGAGACAAGCGATTGAGCGCCGACTTCACGCGGACCCAGCAACTGACTTGAACTTGCCCCACTGAAATTACTACGACCGGCATAGCCAGCGCCGGCAACAGCGTCAGGCAACAGATCATACCGCGTCAGGTTTAGTTCCTTCGACCGCAGCGCCTGCTCCATCAACTCAACCTTGTAATCAAGATTGTATTTTACGGCTCGGGCCATCGCCTCGTAAAGCGATATTGGCCTCGTTATTGCTTCCTGGTTAGCAAGGAAATTTGTAGCCCTATCCTCAGCCTGTGCATCAAGATCATCTTGCGTGAACGGCGAAGGCGTGATTGCGCACCCAGCCAGAAGCAGGGGTATTGCTGCTGTGAGTAATAGTTTACGCATAGTTACTGCCCTTGTTGCATTGTCTCGATCATAGACAACGCGTAGTTTCTATTTTCTTACCGAAACCTTGTGCTCGTTACTGATTTTCGAGAATTTTTCTCACGACCTCATCATTCTCGCCCGTGTCGGCAAGCGCGATGGTGGCTGAGAAGCTTTTCCCGAAATTTTCGCCAGCTCTATCCAGATCGCGCATTTCACCGGTGGGTGTATCAATCTGAACATAGCGGGTTACATAGCGCCCATCATCACGGATGCCCGTAATGCGGAGCGTGATGGTTTCCACATTCACCGGTCGATCGACAATAAAGATGCCGTCCTCATCATAGGAAATCCAGTTGGGCAGCGCGCGGCCATCGCCGAGCGTGGCGATAAACTCGCGGAAGCCGGTGGAGTTTGACCGGTCGATATTGTCATAGGCCTCCACATAGAGAACCCGGTTGCGGATAAACGTATCCACGATGAACTGACCCACATCGGTGGACGGATCATCACTGCGGGTACCAGAGATATCGAGCCGGGAGGAGAAACCCTCTGCACCAACAACTTGATACTGATCACCGAGCCGGGCGAAGCGGTCATTGGTTGTATCGAGACGATTTTTCTCAAAATCTTGCGGCGTGGTAACGCCGTCGCCATTGATGACTGAGCCATTCAACCCGTCGGCCCCGTTCACCGCATCAAGAACAGCGGTTTTGGCGCCGACGGACTTGATCCCGCCAAGACCGTTCACCTCATTGGCGGTTTTGGTGACGATGCCTTCGGCCTGAATGCCGTCAAGGCCATTGAAGACGTCAGTGCCTGCATTGGCCGGCTCACGGCCACCATCGGGTCCGGTAGCCGGGAAGCCAGAGTCACCGAGGAGCGCATTGATGTCAGCATTGCTGGCCTCGACGTCCCAGGAGAAGGTGAGTGCGACGGTGTTACCCGCCGGGTCGGTAGCAATAATGGTGACCGTATACGGACCATCAACCGACGCCCCCGGGGCCAGTGTGCCCGAAATGATGCCAGTATCCGGATCTATCATTAAGCCGGGTGGGAGGCCCTGTGCGCTGAACGTCAGGGAATCGCCATCGGGATCGGTAAAGGCGTCCGCGATGCTCACGCCAACCTCGTCGCCCTCATCATTGGTACGATCTGGCAGATCGCCAATCGCCACTGGCGGGTCCTCAACCGGTGTCACATCAACGCTCACGCTAGCGGTACTCTCCCCGCCCTGACCATCGCTTATGGTGTAGGTGAAGGTGACGAGCCCATTGCTGTTGGGCGCCGGAGTAAAGCTCAGCGTCCCATCAAGGTTCAATGTGACCGTGCCACCGAGCGGCAGATCAACAGTCTCTCCGGGTACCAAGGGTACGCCATTAATCGCGGTGACCATCAGCGGATCGCCATCGGGATCATTATCATTGAGACGCGGATCAAACGTCACCGCCTGATCTTCGGGCGTGGTCAGCACATCATCCGTCGCCACCGGCGCAGGGTTTAGCACATCGATCGGCAGCACCGCCGATACACTTTCCCCGCCGGTATCCGTCACGGTGATCACAGGGGTATAGGGCCCATCCACACTTGCCGATGGATCGACTGTGCCGGAGATGATGCCTGTAACCGGATCAATCATCAGCCCGGGCGGCAATCCGGTGGCCGTGAAGGTCAGCGGATCATTATCAGGATCGTTGAACAACGCCCCGGTGGGGATACCCACCATTTCACCATCGGAAACCGTCACCGGCATCACCGGTTCCACCACTGTGGGCGGTACATTATCAACGGTCCAGATAAACGATGTGAGCGTGCTCGCGCCATCGGCATCGGTTGCGGTCACTGTCACCACATAAGGTCCACCAAGGGAGGCGCCGGGGGCCAGCTGGCCACTGACGATACCCGTGGCCGGATCAACCATTAGGCCCGGGGGCAAGCTTTGCGCGGTAAAGGTCAGGTCATCCCCATCGGGATCATCAAACGCGCCGGCAACCGAGACCGTGACCATGTCACCATCGGTATTGCGCCGGTTTGGTAGGGTTTCCGTCACGTCGGGCGCTGGGTTTGTCACATTGATCACGAACGCATCGCTGCTTTCGCTCAGACCATCGGAGGCAGTGACGATCACCGTGTACGGACCGTCCTGAGAGGCGCTTGTGTCCAGCGTGCCTGTAATCTCACCGGTATTGCGGTCAATCGTCAGCCCAGGCGGTAGCCCTTCAGCCACAAAAAAGAGGGGATCATTGTCAGGATCAGCGAAGTTGTTCGATACATCGATCGGCGTGATCGTCTCCCCATCCACAAGATCAACATTGGGCAACTGCGCCACAAGACCCGGGTTCGGATTATTGACCGAGATCAGGAAGCTGTCGGTGGCGCTTCCCCCCTCGCCATCATCGACGGTTACGGTCACCACAAAGGGCTCATCCATGGACGCATCCTGCGGCAAGGTGCCGGAGATGACCCCAGTGGCCGGATCAATGGTCAAACCGGGTGGCAGTCCATCCGCAGTGAACATCACGCCATCGGCATCGCTGTCATCAAAGAAAGGTGAGACATCAAGGGTGACATTGTCCCCATCATTGACGGACTGGTTTGGAATTTGATCCGTCACCGTCGGCGCGATGTTGGTCACGGTCCAGATAAAGCTATCAACGACCTGGGCGCCATCGCTATCGGTCGCGGTGACTGTGATCACATACGGGCCCATCTGGGAGGCGGAATTATCAAGCGTGCCGGTGACAATACCAGTGGCAGCATCAACCATCAGCCCAGCGGGCAGCCCCGTGACCGTGAAGGTCAGATCATCCCCATCGGGGTCTGAAAAGGCCGTAGACAGATTAACCGGGGCAATGGTCTCGCCGTCAAGATTGGCGAGATCAGGCAACGGCATCACCTGTGGCGCGGGGTTGGTTGGCGTGATTTCAATCGTCTGCGCAACGACGCCGCCCTCACCATCATCGGCAACAACGGTTACCGTGAACGGACCACCACTGGATGCATCCATGGGAACCGTACCCGAAAGCGTGCCCGTGGTCGGATCAATCATCAACCATGGCGGCAGATCAGGTGACGAGAAGGTCAGCGTATCACCATCAGGGTCAGTGAAATTGTTCCCTGCGGGAATGACAACCGGCGTGTTATCAACAACGTCCACTGCATCGGCCGGTGTTGCCGTTGGCGCCGGATTTGTTGCCGTAATCGTTGTGGTCACCATGGCCGATTCGCCGTTGGGATCTGCTGCGGTGATCACGACGGTGTAAACCCCGTCATTGTTCGGCCCGCCAATTGATGCGGACGGATCAATGGTGCCGGTGATCTCACCCGTGTTCGGATCAATCATCAGACCTGCCGGCAAGCCCGTGGCGCTAAAGGACAACGCATCACCGTCCACATCCGTGAACAAGGGGCCCGGATTGATCGGCGTGATCATTTCACCATCAACAACCATTTCAGGGGGCGGATTACCGCTCGCCGTCGGGGCATCATTGGTGGCACCAATATCAAGCGTCACCGTGGCGGTGGAGGTTGCCCCTTCCGCATCGGTAATCTCATAGGTGAAGTTTTCCGCACCGGTTTGGTTGGTTGCCGGTGAGAAGATCAGTGTACCCCCTGGCTGGAGTGTGACTGTGGCACCGGAGGCAAGTGTGACCGTATCCCCTGGCATCACCGCCATACCCGCAATCTGCGTAATGGTGAGCATATCGCCATCGGGATCGGTATCATTACTCAGCGGGGTGATGGTCTGATCCATATCCTCCGCCACGGCAACGGTACCGTCGTCATTGGCGGTGGGCAGGGTATTGTCGACTGTCCACACGAAAGTGCTGTTGACACTCTGACCCGATGGGTCCTGCGCGGTGATCGTCACCACATAGGGCCCATTGGCAGACGCCGATGTGTCGATCGTACCCGTCACAAGGCCGGTCATGGGGTCAAGCATCAATCCGGGTGGCAGGCCGATTGCTGAGAATGTCAGCATGTCACCATCGACGTCATCAAAGAAACCAGAGACATCGAGCGGTGCAATCATTTCCCCATCGACATTCGTCTGCATGGGAATTTGCATGGAGTCCGGGCGGTCATTCACCGGCATCACCGGACCGAGTTCCAGCGTCGTCACATCGATTGCGCCAAAGCTATCGGCAATCGTATAAGTCACAATGGGTACTGGCCCGGTATAGTTGGGCGCCGGTGCAAAGGAGAACGTCCCGTCGGTGTTCAGGGTTATCTCCCCAATAGGGTTACCCATACCGTCAGTGATCGTGGTTGGCACACCAAGCGGCAGCATGTCCTGTGTGCCGTTGCCATCAAGATCAAGCATCGCATTGGTGACCGAGATTGGATCATTTTCCGGATCAGAATCATTACCAAATACCGTGCCGTTGGCCGGTGTATCCTCCGTCACGCCAACACGATCCATCTGGGCGTCCGGTGCATCATTACTGGCGCGGACCGTGATATCGAGTGTCGCCTGGTCGGTACCGCCATTGCCGTCTGTGGCGGTATAAGTCACCGTCGGGATCGCACCATTGAAGTTCGCCACAGGCACAAAGCTGAACGCACCATCACTATTGAGCGTTATATCACCCACGGGATTGCCGTTCGTGTCGAACAGGGTCGTTGGCATGCCGAGCATCAGCGCATCGACCATCCCGTCGCCGTCAATATCCACCTCGGCGCTGGCCACTGTAACCGTATCGCCATCGGGATCGCTGTCATTGGTGATAACCGTGTCAGAGACAGGCGTATCCTCCAGCGTCGAGAACAGATCATTATCGGCAACCGGCGCATCATTTGTGGGCTGAACAATTATGTTCGTTGTCGCCACATTAGAGGACGCCTCGCCATCGTTAACGACAGATGTCAGGACGCGCGTTGTTGTATCCGGCGTATCACTGTCATTGGTGAAGCTAACCGCCGCAATTGCTGCGGCATAATCGGCCAGCGTGCCGGGACCGGTGAAGGTTACGACAATGTCTGTACCGTTATCGGTGACCGTGTAACCAATGCCATTGACACTGCCCGTGGTGGCAGGTGAACCGTTTACCAGCAGACTGTCGCCCGCCATCGGGTTGGTCAGCGTAACTGACCCGGACTGGAGCAGCGTATCGTCGCCGTCGCTGACGCTTACATTACTATCGGCGATCGATACCGCGCCGCCCTCTTCCACAAAGGTTGTGTCAAAGTCGCGGTCGGGCGTGGTGCCATCATCATTCAGATCCAGCACCGGCGGAACGACATAGTCCGCCGTCACCACACCGGGACCAGAGCGGTCACCATCCTGATCGGCCACCGTATAGGTGATTGGCGTGGGATCACCCTCGAAACCCATGGCTGGCATGAAGGTGATCGCTCCCGTCATGGGATCAACCGTCCAGGTCCCTTCGCCCGGTACCATAAGGCTTGTGACAGCCGGACCGCCATTGGGGTCATTGATCAATACCGACGTCGCATCAATTGGCGCGTCGGCCACGTCATTATTCAGGACATTGATCGTTACGGAGGAACCGAGCGTCAGACCAGTGGCACTATCATCCTGAACCACAGGGCCAAATGGCGGATAGTCCGTACGCACCTCAGCCTCATTGGAGACATTGCCGTCATTATCCGCCACCGTGTAGCGGATTGGTGTGGGATCGCCCGTGAGGGCTGTATCCGGGGTAAAGGTGATTTCCCCGTTCATCGGGTCAACTGTCCAGGTGCCTTCATTGGGAACCGTCAGTGTCCGTCCATCAGGCGAAAGCGTGGCCCCGGGTGGTACTGACGTGATCCGTACCGAGGTCGGATCAATCGCCCCATCGGGGTCACTGTCGCCATCAAGCACGTCAATCATCACCGCAGGGAACGGATCGGTCGCAGTCGGACGATCCCCACCCAGAACCGACTCATTATCCGCCGTTGGTGCCTGCACCGCATAATCAATCGTCACGGTTGCGTCATTACTGACGAGACCGCCAATATCGCTCACCACATAGCGGATTGGTGTGGGATCAGCGGTAAAGCCGGTGACGGGGGTAAAGATGATCCGGCCATTGACCGTATCCACTGACCAGGTCCCCTGGTCCGGCACAAACAGGCTGTCGCCCGGATTCATGGTGCCAAGGATCTGGATCGATTGTGGGTCAAGGCCATCGTCGACATCATTGTCATTGGACAGAACATCGACCGTCACGGCCATATTGGTTATCGCACCCGTGACAAGATCGTCCATTGCGACCGGGCGATCATTTTGCGGCGTGATTGGCCCAAGGCGCAGCACCGCATCATCACTCGCCATAAAGGGATCGTTGACCGTATAGGACACCGGCGGGATCGCACCGTCATAATTCGGTGCCGGCATAAACGCGAACGAGCCATCGCTGTTCAGGGTTAGCATGCCAATGGGCTCGCCACTGATATCGTTGATCTGCGTCGGCATGCCGAGCGCGATGGGCTCGGCGACGCCGTCACCATCCACGTCGACTTCAGCCGAGATAACATTCAGCGTATCCCCATCGGGATCGGTATCATTGCCAAGCACATTACCGGTGGCCAGGGTGTCCTCAACAACCGGTACCATATCATCCGTGGCAACAGGGTCGTCATTGGTGGACCGGACCTCAATATTGAGAACAGCATCATCCGTACCGCCATTATTATCGCTGGCGGTATAGGAGAGGCTCGGCACCACGCCATTAAAATTCGGCGCCGGATCAAAGACGAACGATCCATCGGTGTTCAGCGTGATGGTGCCAATGGGATTGCCCATGCTGTCCATCAACATCGTTGCCATGCCGAGCGTCAGCGTCTGGTCCATGCCATCGCCATTGATGTCCACACTGGCAGCGGAGACCACGAGCGTATCGCCATCAAGATCGATATCATTGCCAAGCACAGTGCCTGTGGCGGCGACATCTTCCATGGTCGAGCTATTGTCATTCACCGCAACGGGGGGATCATTAACGGCATTGACCGTGATCAGCGTCGTGGCGGTATTGGAGGCTGCTTCGCCATCATTCACAACGGCGGTAACCACACGCTGTGTTTCGTCCGGAGTCTGACTTGTGTTGGTGAAGGTGATTGCCGCGATGGCCGCCTCATAATTGGCAATGGTTGCGGGGCCGCTGAAGGACACGGTGATCATACCGCCAGCACTGCTGACCATATAGGTGATGCCGTTGACAGCGCCCGTGGCGGCGGTTGATCCATTCACCAGCAGAGCATCACCCGCCATGGCATTGGTCAGCGTGACCGTTGCCGATTGCATCAGGGTATCGTCCGCGTCATTGATGCTCAAATCGGTGTCGGCAATCGCCACGCCGGTGTCGCCTTCGGTAAAGGTGGCGCTGACGTCGCGGTTGGGGGTGGTACCGTCATCGTTCAGGTCGAGAACAGGTGGTACAATATAGTCTGCGGTCACCACACCGGGACCGGAGCGGTCGCCATTGGCGTCGGCAACCGTATAGGTGATCGGTGTAGGATCATCTTCAAAACCCATTTCGGGCATAAAGGTGATCTCCCCCGTCATGGGGTCAACAGTCCAGGTTCCTTCACCGGGCACATTGAGGGTTGTGCCCGGGGCGCCGCCATTGGGATCATCGATCAGCACAGAGGTGCGGTCAATGGGGGCATCCGCAATATCGTTATTGAGCACATTGATGGTGACGTCGTCACCAATCGTCAGCCCAGTGACAGTATCATCCATCACAACGGGCGCGAATGGTGGATAGTCCGTACGCACCTCTGCTTCATTGGAGACATTGCCGTCATTATCCGCAACCGTATAGCGGATCGGTGTTGGATCATCGCTTAGGGCAACCACTGGCGTAAAGGTGATCTCCCCGCTCATGGGGTCGACCGTCCAGGTACCCTCATTCGGGACCATCAGCGTGCGGCCATCCATGGATAGCGTTGCGCCGGGCGGCACAGACGTAATCCGAACCGAGGTGGGGTCAATACTCCCGTCGGGGTCGGCGTCGCCATCGACCACGTCAATGGTAACCGTAGGGAACGGATCGGTTGCGCTCGGCCGGTTTCCACCCTGAATTGAATCATCATCGGCGGTTGGCGCCTGGATGGCATAATCGATCGTGACCGTGGCGCGGTTTGAGCGATCACCCTCCACATCGGCAACCGTATAGTCAATCGGCGCGGGGTCAGCGGTAAAGCCCATCACCGGCACAAATCGGATTGTGCCATTGGTGGTGTCAACGATCCACGTTCCCTCACCTGGCACGAACAGGCTTTCGCCAGGGTTCATGGTGCCAACAATCTCGATCGAAGCGGGATCCAGCATACTGTCTGCATCAGTATCATTGACCAGTACACTGACGGTCACTGCCGTCGTTGTGACGGCATTAGAGACCGAATCGTTCGTTGCCACGGGCGCATCATTATTCGCATTGATCGTGATGCCGAGGGTGGCGCGATCCGTGGCCTGACCATCGGTGATGGTGTAGGTTATTGTGGGTACGGTCCCATTGAAATTTGCCACGGGATCAAACGTAAACGACCCATCGGCATTGATGGTCAGGGTCCCCTCGGTCAGTGTGATGGTTCCGCCCATCATGGGATCGACAATGACCGTATCGCCATCAACCTCAAACCGCGTGACGGTAATGGCATCGCCATCAACGTCATTATCCTGACCCATGGTCCCCGGTGTCAGATCGCCAGACGCCTGCATATCCTCATCGGCAGA
>JBCBRS010000016.1:0-57914 GCA_039819545.1 Pseudomonadota bacterium
CGCTTGCCCGGGAATACGGCAAAAAGACTAGACACATATACCGTATCCCCGGACTTGATCCGGGGTCTTTCAATTGGGGTACGGAGAATGTAGCAACAGATCCCGGGTCGGCGCTGCGCTTTCCCGGGAATACGGCAAAAAGCTTAGACACATACACCGCATTCCCGGACTTGATCCGGAGTCTGGTAATTGGGGTACGGAATATATGGAAACAGTTCCCGGGTCTGCGCTGCGCTTGCCCGGGAATACGGTTTCTAATTGGGAGAAGAATTCCGTGTCCACGGCTCCTGACTTGGCAACCCCTCCCCGTATCCCCGGACTTGATCCGGGGTCTGTTTCAACAGGTTCGGAGTCTGCACCAACAGTTCCCGGGTCTGCGCTGCGCTTGCCCGGGAATACGGCCTTACTGTTATTATCTACCCCGTAGCCCCGGGGGTGAGATCCTAAAACGCTTCCGCGGGCAAGGCCATCATTGTGTCCGAGCCAGCCTTGATTTTTGCCAAGTGCGCCGCCGTGTCGGGCAGCAGTCGCTCCACGAAATACTTACCCGTGGTCAGTTTATTGGCATAGAAATCATCACCGGCACCACCATTATTGCGTTTTTCGACGGCAGCCTTGGCCATTTGCGCCCAGCTGAATGATAAGCAGGTCAGTGCGAAAAGATGCAGATAGTCCGTAGACCCCGCACCGGCATGGTCAAAGTTCTGCATGGCGTTGGCACCCATCCACTGGGTTGCCTCCATCAGGCGGCCTTTGGCTTCGCCGAGGCCATCGATGAAAGGCTTGAGGTCTTCGACGTCTTTGTTATCCGCGATAAAATCATCGATTTCCTTGAAATAGGTTTGCCACGCGCGGCCACCATCTTTCATCAGCTTGCGGCCCACAAGGTCCAGCGCCTGAATACCGTTTGCGCCTTCATAAATCATGGCGATACGGGCATCACGGACAAATTGTTCCATGCCCCATTCTTTCACATACCCGTGACCGCCCAAAACCTGCTGCGCATTGGTGGCGTGGGCATAGCCCTTGTCGGTGAGGTAGGCTTTCAGGATTGGTGTCATCAGACCGAGATAATCGTCGGCGGTCTCTTTTTCCGTGTCGTCACCGGATTTATGCAACAGATCAGCGTATAGCGCAGACCAGTACATCCAGTGACGCGCGCCTTCGTTAAAGGCTTTCTGGTCCATCAGCATACGGCGCACATCAGGGTGTACAATAATCGGATCAGCTGCTTTTTCCGGGGCTTTTGTCCCGGTGAGCGAGCGACCCTGCACCCGGTCGCGGGCATAATCAGCGGCATTCTGATACGCCACATCGGAGATTGCCATTCCTTGCAAGGCAACGCCAAGACGCGCCTCGTTCATCATGGTAAACATGGCTTTGAGGCCCTTGTGCTCCTCGCCGATCAGATACCCCGTGGCCTCGTCATAATTCATCACGCAGGTTGAGTTGGCGTGGATACCCATCTTTTCTTCGATGGAACCGCAGCTGACGCCATTGCGCGCGCCGAGCGACCCATCATCATTGACCATCACTTTGGGCACGATGAAGAGCGAGATGCCTCTGGTGCCTTCAGGCGCGCCTTCGATGCGGGCAAGGACCAAATGAATGATGTTATCGGTAAGGTCGTGTTCCCCGGCGGAGATGAAAATCTTCTGACCAGAAATCTTGAAACTGCCATCGCCCTGCGGCACCGCTTTTGCGCGCAGGAGGCCGAGGTCCGTGCCGCAATGGGGCTCGGTCAGGTTCATGGTCCCCCCCCATTCGCCGGAGACCATCTTGGGTAGGTACATTTGTTTCTGCGCATCGGTGCCGTGGGCGAGGATCGTGTTCGCCGCCCCCATGGCAAGACCGGGATACATGCCAAAGGCCATATTCGCGCCGGAGACCATTTCATTGATCACCACCGATAAGAGGTAAGGCAGGCCCTGGCCGCCATATTCCGGGTCAAAAGAAAGCCCTTGCCAGCCCCCTTCGCCGAACTGGTCATAGGCCGCTTTCAGGCCTTTTGGCGTGGTGACCGTGCCGTCATCGTGGCGGATACAGCCTTCACTATCACCGGACTGGTTGATCGGGTGCAGGACGTTGGTGGCGAGCTTGGAGCCCTCTTCGAGGATGGCTTCCACGAGGTCCGGGGACGCCTCGGTAAAACCGGGCAGGTTGGAGTAACGGCTGATATCAAGCACTTCGTTGAGAACGAACTGCATGTCGCGGACGGGGGCGTTGTAAACGGTCATGGCGGTATCCCGGGGTTTATCTCGGATCAGAAATGATAAGACTGTGCAGCGTGTGAACGCCACTCATGAATAGATATAGCCCGATCAACGTGATCATAAAATGGCGCGCCACAGTTGCAGCGGGGTTGCTACCAATATGTCGCAAGCCTTGGTGCCACGCTGTTTCAAATCGAACCGCATGCGGGCGGCGAACCGCTTGAATTGCGTGGAGAAAAGCTTTGCCAACCCCGCGAAACACCTTAACGCTTTTTAGCCAAACACACACTCTAAAGGTGTAATGCCGACGGCGAAGCGGCCTCGACGGGCGTCGCCACCTCAATTTCTTGGTGTTCGTTATGAAATCAACAGCCCCCTGGAGTGTCAAAGGGATTGCCCGTGACACACGCGAAACGGCCAAAGAAGCCGCCCGAAAAGAGGGGCTGACTGTCGGCGAATGGCTGAACCAGATTATTCACAAGGCGGGGAGTGACGACATGGGGTCGGTTGAAGGGCTCAATGGCGTCAAGGCAGCCGATCTTGTGTTGGCCATGGATCGGTTAAACCGGCGCTTTGCTAAGGGCGAAGAAAACACGGACGAGGCGTTGACCCAGATCACGACTGTGCTCGAGCGGCTTGAGACGCGGCTGAGCACGGTTGAAAACGCCGCTGGCGACACGGGCCCAAAGCGCGATGGTGCCCATGATAGTGGCCGCGATGGGGCCCGCGAGCTTGATCGAATAGATGCGCTGCGCTCGCTGGAAAAAGCCCTGGGACAGATTGCTGTCCAGTTCGATAAATCCCAAAAAGCCGCGCAGGACCGCCTTGCCGAAACCGAAGGCCAGATCAGCGCGATCAACGACGGCTTGACCACACGACTGGCTGCGCTGGAGGGCAAGGCCGCAGATTTTTCCACTGCTAGCGTTGCAGCCGCGCCCGCAGACCCGGATTTTGCCGAACGAACGGGCAAGCGCCTGCGCGTTCTTGGCGATGAAATCAAACGCGGCGGCGATCAGGTCCGCTCGCTGGAAACGCTGATCAGCCGGCTTGCCGATCAGATTGATGCGTCCGAACAGCGTAGCGCCGAGGGCGTCCAGCGGATTGCCGATGGGATGACAGCCCTGCGCGGTCAGGTTCAGGCACTGCAGCAAACGCCTGTGAAAAGTGGGCCGACGCGCGCGGATATCGTT
This sequence comes from Pseudomonadota bacterium, assembly GCA_039819545.1. GTDB lineage: Bacteria > Pseudomonadota > Alphaproteobacteria > Caulobacterales > Parvularculaceae > CALLPQ01. Next base: position 3,404 of record JBCBRS010000016.1, read on the forward strand.
GAAATGGTTGAGCAGGCCGCCGATGCGCGCTTCGCCGCCCTGCGTGATGACTTGCCCGTCGCTGATTTTCCCGAAACCGGCAACGCAGACACCCGTGAACCAGCCCGCGCCTTTGGTACCCGGACGCCGGATGCCGCTACCTTGTTTGATGCGGCCAGCGCGTTTGATGCGCCCGTTGATCAACCCCAGGATGATCCCGCTTCCGCCCATACCCCTCAGATGGCCCCATCACCCATCGCCCCAACGGGTTCGCTTTACGATGATCCCGATGATGAGGAAATCTCCGTCGATACCGAGTTTGCAAGCGCCTTCGACGATCTTGACCTTGACGTTGATCAGCCGCCCACACCGCTCCCCGGTGAGGAGACGCCGCCAGCGGCGACGCCAGACGATGAGCTTGAGGTGGACCTTGATAGCGAAGCCGATGAGGCCCGCCGGATCGCCGCTGAGATCAATCAGGCCCTGAATGGCGGCCTTGCGGACGATCGAGCCCGCGATGCCTTTGACGCGCCGGGCGAGACCGTGGCACCCCCTCGGGCGGGCGCGCCAGTGGAGACGGTTGCGCAACCGCCCCCCCCCGCCGATGATCCGCAAACCGATCAAATCGGCTTTGCCCGCGAGGAAGCGGCACCCGCGCGGCAACCACAAGCTGCCCCTAAAATCGCAACGCAGCGACCAGTGGACCCGGCCCGGATCAATCCCGGCAAACTCCCCCGCACGCCCGAGGGTAAAATCGATATTACCCGTCTAACGCCAAAGCAGAAGGCAATCCTCGCCGCCCGGGCACGAAAAAAACGCGAAGAAGCCCTCGCCGCAGCACAAGCAACAGGCCCGGCCAGCGAAGCAGCGCCCACCCCTGCGCCAAAGCGAGCACGCCCGGTTCCGATCGATACGCCCGACCTGATCAATGACGAACAAAAATCGATCCTCGAAAATGTGCGCAGTTTTTTCAGCCGCGACCGAAGCAACGATGACGGCGGTGAGCAAAGTCCCGTTTCTGATGCTGCCAGCGCGCCAGCAGGCGAACCAGGCGCCGTAAAAAAAAAGTCTGATCTAGACACCAATGTGGCAAAAGCCGGCCTCTCTCAGGCTGGCGCCACCCCGAACCAAGATGGGCAACTCTCTGCGGAGCAAAAGGACGCCCCTCGGCCTGCCCCCACAGGTCCGGCGTTTCTGGAAAATGTCCACCAGATTGATACGTCAACATCCGGCGGCTTGCTGATCCGTGAGGGCAAACCGACGCTGTTTGGCTATCTATCCCTCGCTGCGATTGCCCTGATGATCGCCGCGTTCGTCGGACTGCGTTTTTTCTTACCCGCCAAACCCCCAACACCCGCGCGCGAGCGCACCGGCGTCCCCACGATTTCCATTCCCGCAGATGCCAGCCTTGACGATGCTGGGATTATTGAGACGCCAGCGCCAGCCGTGCTCAACACAAACCAGCCGCGTCTTGCCTTTCTGGAAGCAATGACCGTCTTGTCGGGCGAGGCGGGAGCAGAAGATATCGAGGGCGCCGTGGCGTTGCTCGAAACCGCGTCGGCGGCGGGCTATGCCCCGGCGCAATTTCAGTTGGGTGAGTTCTACAAAAACGGCACCTATGTGGACCAGAACCCGGGCCGCGCCCGCAGCTGGTTCCAGCGCGCGGCCAGTGGCGGCAACGTCTTTGCCATGCACCGGCTCGGTTATCTTTATGCGGAAGGCCAGGGCGGCAGCGCAGACATCAACACCGCCATTCAATGGTTTGAGGATGCGGCAAATTTCGGCTTTGTGGATTCCATGTTCAACCTTGGCACCATCTATGACCCGATCACCGGTAACAGCCTGACAAATGTTCAGGATGCGGAAAAAGCCTATTACTGGTATGCGCTCGCCGCTCTCCAGGGTGATAATGGCGCCGCCAACAAGGCGGGTGATCTGGCGACGCGGCTTGATAACCGTCAAAAAACCCGCCTCGATGCTGAGATCGAAAACTGGCGCGCGCGGCCCACAAACCGCACGGCGAATGAGAATATCGTCAGCGAGTAACGCGCCGCCTGTCCGATACCCTCCACGGTTTGCGTGAACAAAAGCCATTGTAGGGTCCGCGGGCCCCGATCCCCCTTGGATATGGGGGCCAGTCGGTTTATCCCTTCCCCATGCAGATTTATCTCCCCATTGCGGAGATGCCGGTTGACCCGCTTGTGGTGATGATCATGGGCGGCGCGGTTGGCTTTTTGTCGGGCATGTTCGGTGTCGGCGGCGGATTTCTGATGACACCGCTCCTCATTTTTTACGGCATTCCCGCACCGGTTGCCGTGGGCACAGAGGCAAGCCAAATCGTTGCATCGTCCGTATCGGGTGTAACCGCTCACCTGAAACGCAAAACCGTCGACTTTCAAATGGGCGGCTTTCTGGTGCTTGGCGGCGGTATTGGCGCATTATTGGGTATCCTGATCTTTCGCTATCTCAGCGCCCTTGGCCAGATCGATCTAATCATCAGTCTCAGCTATGTGTCGTTCCTTGGTATTATTGGCGGTCTGATGCTGGTGGAAAGTATCAACACCCTGCGCAAGGCCCCTGATGTGCGCCCTCGGCGCAAAAAACGCTCAGCCCCGTGGATGGCCGCCCTGCCCTTTGCCATGCGCTTTCGTCGGTCCGGGCTTTATATCAGTCCGATCCCGCCAATACTTCTTGGCATGCTGGTAGGCATTCTGTCGGCGATCATGGGGGTTGGCGGCGGCTTTATTATGGTGCCAGCCATGATCTATCTTTTGAATATGCCAACCAATGTGGTGGTTGGCACATCGCTTTTTCAGATCATTTTTGTCACCGCCATTACCACCGTGCTGCATGCCACGGCAAATTTCACGGTGGATATTGTCCTCGCCCTGTTGTTGCTGATTGGCGGGGTGCTGGGCGCTCAACTGGGCGCGCGCGCCGGTGTTCATCTGAAGGCGGAACACTTGCGCGCCCTACTGGCGCTCATCGTTCTGGGGGTGTGTTTGCGTCTTGCCTTTGACCTGATGGCTGCCCCTGCCTCACCCTTTGTGTTTGAGGTTGTGTAAATGGACGTTGCGCACGGCACAAAGACCCGCCTTGGCGCACTTGCCCTCGCCCTGCCCCTCGTCATCATGACGGCGGACCAGGGGCGCGCCGCGCGGGCGCAAGACCGAGCTCCAGACGCGGGGCGCATTGGTGCCCCCCTTACCGACCAACCTGATGCCAATCGGCTGACCATTGCCCTCACAACTGATCAGGTTGATGTGGATGCCGGTTTTTCCGGGGCACGGTTGACCCTGTTTGGTGTGATCAATGACGATAACAGGTCATCAAGCCCTGATCGCGATACACAGATCGTGGCTATCCTCACCGGCCCGCCAAAGGATGTGCGCGGGCGCCCAATGATCCGTACAGGCCCCATCTGGACGGCGGCAAACGCCACCCGCATCCTCGACGTGCCGGGGCTTTACTATGTGCTCAGTTCTGCCCCTATGGCCATCATCGCTGAGGTCGACGTGCAACATCGCTTTGGCCTTGCGCCAGACGCGCTTACGTTCGCCGTTCAAGAAGGCGGTGCCCTTGCCACCGAAAAAGACGCAGACGGCGCGCCAAACCCGAAAGACGCCGCCCGCGACCAGGGGGCGGCACACCACACGGACGCGACACCGGCCAAGCCAGATACCCCGCGCCTGACCCGGGAGATGATCGAGACACTGATCGCAAACCGCAAAGATCAGAACCTGTTCCGCCGCCGCGAAGGCGCAATCCGCCGGATGCAAAACGGGCTTTTTGCCGTTGATATCGACCTGCCCGCCCAAACCCCGGTGGGCCCCTACACGGTAACCGTATCCGCCTGGCAGGGGGGCAAACCCATTGCCAGCGACCGCGCAAGCCTGGCCGTGCGCAAGACCGGGGTTGAGCGGTTGATTTATGATTTTGCGCGCAATCATGCCTTTTTTTACGGCATAACCTGCGTCCTCATCTCGCTGATCGCCGGGTGGGCAGTCTCCCTCGTCTTCCGTCGCCGCTAATCCTCGCCTATATCTACCCAATCGAAACGGGGCTTTCGTCCGGAAAAAAGCCGCCATGCAGAAAGACAAGGCATGAGTACCACCCGATTTAGCCATGATGTGCACGACCCGGTGGCCAAGGGTGATTTGCGGCCTGCGGGCACTGATGAGGCGCAAAACGCTGGCGGGCACGAAGCCCCGTCAACGTCGCGGCTTGGCGGACCCTATGCCAATGACCGTTACGACCAGCCGGGCGGCGGCGATAAACCGGCGGGCTCGCGGCCAATATGCGACCGGAGCGGTGCGGACTTTCCCCTGACCCGGCTTGGCTATCTCGGTCTTATTCCTTTTGGCTTTGGCGCCGGCATTGCCTGGCTCAGCCCATGGTTGGTGAGCCCGGCGATCGCGCTGACAATTGCCATGGGCACCATCGCCTATGGCGGGATTATTGCGGCCTATATGGCCGGTATGGGCGCAGGCGGGCTCCTTACCCAGAACAAGCCCGGGATCATGACCTATTTGTCAGGCATGATTGCAACGCTCATTGCCTGGCTCATGATTATTCCCGACGGATATTTTTTTCTGTCCATTGCGCCGGTATGGCGTGTCGTCGGTCTTATCATCGTCTTTGCCTATCTTTATGCGCGCGATCTGCAATTGGCTGTGGCGGGAACGTGGCCTGATTGGTACGCCCGGTTGCGCTTTCGTCTGACCGCATGGGTCTTTATCGCTCTCACGGCATTAGGTGCACGGCTCCTCTTTTGGGCGCTGATATAGATTGATTAATTCGGGAATATTCTTATGAGCACTCTGATCCTGACGACGATTGATGCGCGCGGTATCGCCCGGGTTACGTTGAACCGGCCGGACCTGCGCAACGCCTTTAACGAGGAAATGATCGGCCAGATTTGCGATACGATCGGTCAACTCTCCAGCGATGAAAATGTCCGTATCGTGATCATCACTGGCGCGGGCAAAGCATTTTCCGCCGGTGCTGACCTGAATATGATGCAGCGGGTGGCGAATTATTCGTCTGCGGAAAATAAGGACGATGCCCGGCGGCTCGCCCACATGCTGGAAAGCATTTACGATTGCCCCAAACCCACCATCGCCCTCGTCAATGGGCCAGCCATGGGCGGCGGGCTGGGTCTGATTGCGGCCTGCGACATTGCGATTTGCAGCGATGATGCTTTTTTTGCCCTGTCGGAGGTCAAGGTTGGCCTGATCCCCGCCGTGATCTCCCCCTTTGTTGTTGAAGCCATCGGTATTCGTCAGGCACGGCGCTATTTTTTAACTGCTGAACGATTTTCCGCCGAAACCGCCCGCGAGATTGGCCTGATCCACAAAACTTGCATCCCGGAAAATCTGGCCGGTACGCTGGAGGAAACGCTTGAAACCTTGCTGGAAGGCGCGCCGCGGGCCCAGGCCAAAGCCAAAGCGCTCATCCGCACGGTTGCCTATAAATCCGTCGGCAAACAAACGCGCGAGGAGACAGCTGCGCTGATCGCGGAAATGCGCGCCGCCGATGAGGGTCGCGAGGGCGTCACCGCGTTTCTGGAAAAACGCAAACCAAACTGGGCGCGCGGCCCATCATGACCGATACGGTCCGACTGGTGGAGGTGGGCGCGCGCGACGGTTTGCAAAATGAAAAACAGACCATCGACCCATCGATCAAAATCGATCTGATCAACCGATTGTCAGGGTGCGGTCTTTCGATCATTGAGGCCGGGGCCTTTGTCTCGCCCAAATGGGTGCCGCAAATGGCGGCCTCAGACACGGTTTTCACCGGCATAGAACGGCGCGCGAGCGTCAGCTATCCGGTTCTTGTGCCCAATATGCGAGGCTTTGAGGCGGCGGCTGCGGTCGGCGCCGAGGAGGTCGCAGTCTTCACCGCTGCCTCCGAGACCTTCAGTCAGAAAAACACCAACGCGAGCATTGATGAGACCTTTGACCGGTTTGCCCCGGTCATCCGTGCCGCGATGGACCAGCGCATCACCGTGCGCGGGTATGTTTCCTGTGTTCTTGGCTGTCCGTTTGAAGGCGATATTGATGCGGACGCCGTGGCGCGCGTCGCGGGGCGGTTGTTTGATCTTGGTTGCTACGAGATTTCGCTCGGCGATACCATCGGGGTTGGTACTTTTGGCGGTGTGCGCACCATGCTGGATCGCGTGACACGCACGGTGCCGGCGGCGAACCTTGCCGGGCATTTTCACGATACCTACGGTCAGGCGCTTGCCAATATTCTTGCCGCGCTCGATAGCGGTGTGCGGGTTTTTGATAGCTCCGTATCCGGGCTAGGCGGTTGCCCTTACGCGCCGGGGGCCAGCGGGAATGTGGCAACGGAAGATGTTGTTTACATGCTGGAGAATGCCGGGATGGCGACCGGTGTGGATCTTGGCGCGCTGATGACCGTGAGCCGCTGGATCTCTGAAACCCTGGGCCGTGAGCCGCAATCGCGCGTGACGCGGGCGTGCGCCGCGCATGAGGCTCATCGGTAAATTGAACGATCTAAGGGAGGACGCCTGTGGACCAAAGTCTGATCACGCTGGCACTGCTTGCGGTTGCCGGGACCACGGGCGCCATCATGGGCCTACGGCTTTTTCATCAAAAACCATCGCCCGTGGTCATGGCGGTTTTGCATGCGCTTTTTGTAATCGCCGGGCTTTTCTCGCTCGCCAGCATTCTGGCGGGCGGCACCGGCGGCAATCCTCTGCCCGCTATCGCCCTTGGTCTTTACATCATCGCGGCCATTGGCGGGTTTATGCTGATGTCGTCGCGATTCACCGAAACCTGGCCAAAACGCTGGGTCATTGCCAGCCATGGCGGGTTTGCCGCCCTTGGCACCACACTGGTGGCGATTTACGCGCTCGGCTGATCGGATTGCCCAATCGCGGACATCGCTTGTTTTGTGATAGTATCACGAAACCGGCCATGCAATTTTCCAGCGTGGTCGTAGAGGCGTTGCCCTTATCCGCCGATCTGACCTCTGTTTGGTGAAGATTGTCCCTTTTACCGCATCATGCCTTCTGTCTGGCCACGGCGGCGTTTATTCGCATTCTCCGCCGTCGTGGCCGCGCGCGGGCTGGTGCGCAAGATTTCAAATCTCAATGCCTTTGTCGCGGTGGACCACACCAAGCAGCCGGTTCCGTCAGCCTTTCTGATCTGCCGCGAATGCCACCGGGTTCGCCAGATCGACGTGCCCAAAGATCAGGTCAGTTCGCTGTTTGCTCATTCGGCGCTGAACGAGGAAGACATCTTCCTCGAAGCCTTCGCCGACTGCAGCACCATGGCAACGGCATCGTGAGCGTGAGCCTTTGCGTGAGCGGTACAGCCGGGTAGCGCACGATGGTGCGACCCGGTTTGCACCATTATTTTTTTTCGGTAATCGGCATGACCACTTTCAGGTGGATGTCTTTGAGTTGCTGCGCGTCCGCCTCGATTGGCGCGCCGAGCAACAAATCCTCGCCCTGCTGGTTGAGGGGGAACATGGTCACTTCACGGATGTTTTCCTGATCCGCGAGGAGCATGACAATCCGGTCGACGCCAAGTGCACACCCCCCGTGCGGCGGCGCGCCATATTTGAAAGCATTCAGCATACCGCCGAATTTGGCCTCCACCACATCGGGGCCATAGCCCGCCACATCAAAGGCCTTGACCATAATATCCGCCCGGTGGTTCCGGATCGCGCCCGACCCCAATTCGTAGCCATTACAGACAAGATCATATTGGTAGGCTTTGATGGCGAGGTAGTCGTCATCGCTCTGCGCCGCGTCCAACGCTTCCAGTCCGCCCTGCGGCATGGAAAACGGGTTGTGCCCGAACTCTACTTTTTTGTTTTCCTCATCCCATTCATACATGGGGAAATCGATGATCCAGCACAGCTCAAACGCATCCTTGTCAGCCAGACCCAATTCATCGGCAATGACGTTGCGCGCCTGACCGGCCACGCTGAGGAATTCTGAAGGTTTCCCGGCCAGGAAAAACGCGGCGTCCCCAGCCTTCAGGCCCAGTTGGTCCTGGACGGCCTTGGCGCGTTCTGGCCCGATATTCTTGGCGAGCGGGCCCTTCACCTCATCCTCGGCAAAAATCATATAGCCCATCCCCGGCAGGCCCTGTTTCTGGGCCCAGCCATTCATCCGATCACAGAACGCCCGGCTACCGCCCGTGGGTGCAGGGATCGCGCGAATTTCATTGGCGGGGTCAGCCTCCAGAATCTGCGCGAAGATCTTGAAGCCCGAACCCCGGAAATGGTCAGAGACGACCTGCATCTCAATGGGGTTGCGCAGGTCCGGCTTGTCCGAGCCATATTTCAGCAAAGCCTCATGGTACGGAATTTCCCGGAACGGATAGCTGGAGACCTTGCGATCCCCTGCGTGGGCCTTGAAGACGGTTTCGGTCACCGGGCCCACGGCGTCAAACACGTCCTGACGCTCCACAAAACTCATCTCCAGATCAAGCTGATAAAAATCACCAGCCGACCGGTCCGCGCGGGCATCCTCATCGCGGAAACACGGTGCAATCTGATAGTAGCGGTCAAATCCGGACACCATGATCAATTGCTTGAAGATCTGCGGCGCCTGCGGCAGGGCGTAAAACTTGCCCGGGTGCAGGCGCGAGGGCACGAGAAAATCGCGCGCACCCTCGGGCGAGGACGCGGTCAAAATCGGTGTCTGAAAGTCCGTAAACCCCCGATCTTCCATCGCCCGGCGGATGTGACCGACGACGCGCGAGCGCAGCATGATATTGTTGTGCAAGGTCTCCCGGCGCAGATCGAGATAGCGATAGCGCATGCGTACATCTTCCGGGTAATCGGGCTCGGCAAAAACCGGCAGCGGCAATTCCTCGGCGGCGGACATCACCTCAAAGCCCGTGATCCGCACCTCAATCTCGCCACTGGGCAGGTTGGGGTTAATCGCCTCGGCGTCGCGGGCCACCACGGTGCCCTCCACCCGGATCACGCTTTCCTGGCGCACGCGTTCAACCTCGCCAAAAAAACTGGCCTCCGGCTCCACCACCAGCTGGGTCAGACCGTAATGATCGCGCAGGTCAATAAACAAAAGCCCGCCATGGTCCCGCTTGCGGTGCACCCAGCCGGAAAGCCGGACGGAAGCGTCCACATCAGCGGCGCGAAGATCACCACAGGTGTGGCTGCGATAGGCATGCATAAGGTCTCTCCAGAGCGGGAAAAAAGGCGGCGTAGCAGGATAGCCCCGGGTGCTCGCCCGCACGAGCCCGGTTGTCAAGTACCGGGGGGATAGATCTCCACGCAGGCCACGGGAGACCTATGCTGAGGCGCCAGGGGAAGGAAGGCTGCCCCATCACCATGCTCTTTCAGTGTGAGGATTTTATCGAGCCGCCGGTCCGATGCCCACCTGCGGTTATGGGGTTTTGGCACCGCTCGTGACTTGGCCGCTATAGCCTGCTAGCCTTTGTGGCTATGCTTTTGATAACACAACAAAAATCCCTTGAAACGTTTTGCGCCGATCTGGCGCGGTGCCCGTTTATTGCGGTTGATACCGAGTTTATGCGGGAGAAGACCTATTGGCCGATCCTGTGCCTGATCCAGGCGGCGGGCGCGGACCCGGACGGCACGGCCATTGAGGGCATGATCGATCCGCTTGCCGAGGGGCTTGACCTGGCGCCGTTTCATGCGCTGCTGGCCGATCCGGCAATCGTCAAAGTATTCCACGCGGCGCGCCAGGACGTTGAGATTTTTTACAATCTGACCCAGACGGTTCCTGCGCCGCTGTTTGATAGTCAGGTGGCGGCCATGGCCTGCGGCTTTGGGGACCAGATTGGGTATGAGCCGCTCATGCGCGAATTGCTGGGGGCACAGATTGACAAGGGCTCGCGTTTTACCGACTGGTCGCGCCGCCCGCTGACCGAGGCGCAACTGAAATATGCGCTGAGCGATGTGACCCATCTGCGCGAGGCCTACCCTAAGCTTGTCGACAAGCTGACAAAGGATGGGCGTGACCATTGGGTCCGCGAGGAAATGGAAGCCTTGCTGGACCCGCAGCTTTATTTCATTGAGCCGGAACAGGCCTGGCAGCGCCTGAAGCTGCGCAATATCCGGCCCAAGGAGTTGGGCCCGCTGGTCAAGCTTGCCGAGTGGCGCGAGCGCGAGGCGCAACACCGCAATGTGCCGCGCAGCCGCATCTTGAAAGATGACGGCCTTTACGAGGTTGCGCGCCTGCGCCCCACCAGCCGGGAAGATTTATCCAAAGCCCGATCGATCCCAAAAGGCTTTGAACGCTCCGATGCGGGCAGCGCTATCCTCGCAGCAATTGCCGAGGGTAAGGCCGCCCCCATGGATAGCCTGCCGACTATCGAGCGCAATGAACGCAAAGCCCCGCCACCAGCCGATGTACTCGATTTGCTCCGTGTCCTGTTAAAGACCCAATGTGAAAGCTATGGCGTTGCGCCAAAACTGATCGCAACTGCCAGCGATCTGGAGGCCATTGCCCGGATCACCCCTAAACAGATTGATGAAGATCGCCTACCCAAACTGCCAGCCCTGCAGGGGTGGCGTCATGATGTGTTTGGCCAGCATGCCCTTGCGCTCAAGCAGGGGCGTCTTGCGCTGCGCCTTCATAAAGGGCGTGTGCAGATTATACCGCATGAGGAGCAGGCATAAAGGGTCAGGATTTTTCCGTCTTGAAGCCTGGTTTCAGGTCCATGCGTGTGGCGAGCGACGAGAGCCGTTTCAGGGGTAAATCCCCCATTAACGCGGCCTTTTCTTCAGGGACGGTGAAGACAATTTGGCTATCGGTTTGTTTCAGCGTACACCCATTAAGCGGCAACGCAGATTTCGGGGAGAAGTCCGCCAGAAACCGGATCGCGAGACCCAGCGTTTCGGCCCAATCCACTTGTGCCCGCGACAAAAGCTTGACCGCTCTCGCATCAGGCGCCTTTGCCGAGCGCCCCTCATACCGCCGGTAGAGGGCAAGGCCCGCCATGATCCTGTCATCGTGAGAAAGCCCAACAATGGGCAGGCCAAGGGCCATGTCAAACGCCTGACGCCCGCGGTGCGACGGGTGCATGTAGGCCGCTAAATCCATCAGAAGGCAGATCATCATTTGCAAGCGGCGATGCGCTTCATCCGTTGGCGGAAATATATCGGCAATGATCGGGATGATTGCCTGACCCAACGCCGGGGTTGGCGCAAAACGCCGCGCCAGAACGCGGGCAAAGGCGATCACCGGGTCAAGCGCCTGGACCTTTTTTGACAGGCCCGTATACAAAACCCCCTCACGCACCCCCCCGGCAGAGATGACGACGGCTTTGACCTTAAAGGTTTGTACAATTCGGCGCAGCACAAGCGCCGCGTAGGGCAGCGTATCAAGACGCCGGCGGGAGATGCCATCCATAGTCTGCAAGGATTGTCGGCTTTGCTTTTCAATCAGCTCACAGAGTTCTATGACCTCGGTTGCCGTCATGGTGTAATGGTGGAGCACCGACAGCGGATATTCACGCAACGCCATATGCATTCGTGCAATGGTACGCCACGCCCCGCCCACCGCGTAAAAAACATCCGTTGACGCCTCATCAAGCCAGGCTGCCTTGGCCAACGCCTTTTTGACCACGCCGTTTGAGGCCCGCAAGTCTGACCCGGTCTGTTTCATCAACTGAAACGGGCCAACTTTCAGGCTGCCCATGCCCTCCAGTTCGCCCCTTTGCAGGCCAATAAGCTCAAGGCTCCCCCCGCCAAGGTCGCCCGCAAATCCGTGGGCGGCGGGGATCAGCGAAAGAACGCCGTTGGCGGCAAGCTCTGCCTCCCGTTTGCCGGACAGGAGGCTGATTACAAACCCCATCTTTTGCACCGCCGCCACAAAGCTATCGCCATCGCGGGCGTCGCGCACCGCCGCTGTGGCGATGACCTCTGTGGGCGGATTATCGTGGGCCTCCAGCAAGGCGGCAAACCGCTCAATCACCCGCAGGGCCTCGGCGCGCGCCTTGGGGTTCAGATCACCTTCGGCGGTCATGTCGCGGCCAAGACCGCAGAGCGACTTTTCATTCAGAATGGGCAGCGGCGAGCGCGCCGGCCCATTGAAAAGGACAAGCCGCACTGAGTTTGAGCCAATATCAATGACCGCCCGGCGGGTTTCCCCCAAGGGAAGAGACAATTGATCGGCGAGGGAGGGGGTACTCACTATCGCGCGCCACCCGGCAGCATGGGCCGCTCAAAAACCGATGGCGTTGGCCGACCGTGCATCATGCGCTGATCTTGATCCCTGTATTGCCCCAATCCCTGACCCGATCCTTAAAATGATTTGCAAGGCCCCGCAAAACCTCATGCTGGTTTTTCCGGCACCCTGTCGGTGCTGGCAATATGGGGATTGGGCGTTAATTCCGCCGGGGCGTTATAGCGGATAGCCTCCCCGCGCCCGGACAGGCTTGCATTGGTCATCAGATAGGTGTGCGCGTTAAAGCCCACCACATCGTCCGGCACCTGCACCCGCGTGTGGGAGCCATCGGCATTGAGCCGCCAGCTTTGTTGTTCATCATTCAGGTTCGCCACCATCACCTGATCAAGGATCTGGTTGTGTACCGTGGGATTTTCAATGGGGCAAAATACCTCCACACGGCGGTTCAGATTCCGCGGCATCAGATCAGCGGACGAGATAAAGATCTTCGCCTGATCGCTGGGCAGCGCCTTGCCATTGCCAAAACAATAGATGCGCGAATGCTCCAGAAACCGGCCAATGATAGACTTTACACGGATGTTTTCTGAAAGACCGCGCACACCGGGGCGCAGACAGCAAATACCGCGCACCACCAGATCAATCTGCACGCCAGCAGCGCTCGCCTCATAAAGCTTGTCGATCAGCGGGCCATCGACCAGCGAGTTCATCTTTGCCCAGATTGCCGCTGGCCGTCCGGCCCGGGCATGGGTGATTTCCGCGTCGATTAGCTCAACAATATGGCGGCGCGCGCTGATCGGTGCCACGGCGAATTTTTCAAAGTGATCGGGTGTGGCGTAACCGGTCACATAGTTGAAGACCTTTGCCGCATCCCGAGCGATGGCCGGGTCACAGGTAAACAGCGACATGTCCGTATAAATACGGGCTGTTACGGGGTGATAGTTACCGGTACCCACATGCACATAGGTGCGCGTGTCTTCCCCCTCCTGTCGGACCACATAGGAAAGCTTGGCATGGGTTTTATAGTCAAAAAATCCGTAAACGACACTGACACCCGAGCGCTCCAACTCGCGTGCCAGCTGGATGTTCGCTTCTTCGTCAAACCGCGCCTTGAGTTCAATCAGGGCGGTGACATTCTTTCCCGCCTCAGCCGCCTCAATCAGGGCATCAACGATTGGCGATTGCCGTGATGTTCTGTACACGGTTTGTTTAATCGCCAGCACGTCGGGGTCACGGGCCGCTTGTTTGAGGAATTGCACCACCACATCGAAACTCTCATAGGGGTGATGGATCACGATATCTTTAGCCCGGATCGCCGCAAAGCAATCGCCGCCATGTTCGCGGATACGCTCGGGGAAACGCGGCTCATAGGGCGCAAACTGCAGGTCGAGGCGGTCTTTGGGGATCAGGCCGCTGATCTGCGCAAGCCCCAACAAGCCATCAACCATGACCATGATTTTTGGCGCCACATCCAGCCGGTCACAGAATAACGCTTTCATGTGGTCAGGGGTGCGCGCGTCAACCTTAATCCGGATCACATCACCCCGGCGGCGACGCTGCAGCATGCTTTCGAAAACACGCACGAGATCTTCGGCCTCTTCTTCCAGCTCCACGTCGGAATCACGCAGTATACGGAATGCGCCCTGCCCGATAATCTCATGGTGCGGAAAAACGTGGTGGAGAAACGTGGCGATTGTGTCTTCCAGCGATACGAACCGCACATCGCGGCGGCGACTTTCGCCTGTGGTGGAACTATCCCCGCCGCCGAGCCGATCACCGGGTAGACGTAAAAACCGGCCAACCTTGATGGGCACGGGCAACAGCGTCGTCATGGTTTCGCCATTGCGGTGTTTCAGATCAAAGCAAAGAACGAAGCCAAGATTGGGAATAAACGGAAAGGGATGGGCGGGATCGAGCGTCAGCGGTGTCAGGATCGGGAAGATGTTTTTCAGGAACTCTGCTTCGAGCCAGCTGCGCTCCTCGGGAAACATGTCTTCGGGTTGGACAAGCGTAACCCCGGCGTCCGAGATCAACGGTCGCAAATCGCGCCAGCACCGCTGCTGCTCGCCCATCAGTTTTTTCGCTTCCCCATCAATGAGATCAAGCTGTTGTTGGGGGGTGAGGCCTTCCTGCGTGATGACATTGACGCCCTCGCGCACCTGACCGTGCAGGCCAGCAACCCGCACCATAAAAAATTCGTCGAGATTGCTACCGGAAATTGACAAAAAGCGCAGCCGCTCCAGCACCGGGTGGGCCGGGTTCATAGCCTCTTCCAGGACGCGTGCATTAAAGGCGAGCCATGAAAGCTCCCGATTGAAAAACCGATCCGGCGAATCAAGCGCGATGGTCAGCGGCGGGCCCTGATCGGCGGTCAGCGCATCGAGGAGATCGGTTTCCGGCGACGCGGGCTTGGCGTGTGCTTTACCGGCTTTCGCATGATCAGCTTTTGAGGCGGCAGCTTTAGAAGCGGCGGGTGTCGTCCCCTTGCCCGATACCGCGCCCCGATCGGCGCCAGAGCCCGAACCGGTGGGGTCACCAGACGGGTGCTGGCGACCATTTGTGCTGCCGTTTGTGTTCTGCGTATCCATACCAGGTCCTTTTGCTGCCACACCCGGTATCGCGGCTTACCGTATGGGGGCACCATCATCAGGCTTATCGCGAAATTCTTAACCCTTCGCGCGTGCCGTTATACCGGGAAATAGGCATCAAGCACCGTGCCGACAATTTTCTGGCTCGGTTTTTCACCGGTGCCGAGCGCTTCCATATCAAGCGCCCGGGTAAAGAGTTCTGCGGCGGCGAAAGTACAAGGGATATGCCGGGCTGCACGCTCTGCAATCCGGTCAAGATCGGCGGGACTGAACGCCAGTTGCCGCGCCCGCAAATGACGCATAATGACCGCGCGGATCAGGCCTTCGTCAGGTTCGGGCACAACGGCCCGGGGCATCGCCTCGATGCGGGTATACAAATCCTTTTGCGAGGCAGCCCAGTCGGCCGGGTCGCCGCGGCCCACAAGAACAAGACGCTGGCCCCGCTCGCGGCAGGTCTGGACCAGATCGAGCAGAACACGCGGCGCGGCGGCAAACCCTTCGGCCTCATCGATGATCAGCGCGCCTTCATCCGTGTGGCCCGAAGACGGGTCGGCAAGGACGGCGGCCGAGGGGAGAAGCGGTGGTTTTGACACGCGGTCACCGGCGCAGACTTGCGCCTCGCCCAGCCAGGCCTGCATCATGTGGGCAAGGTGGGTTTTGCCGCTGGCAACCGGACCGCAAAGGGCAAGCATCGGCTCGCGTGAAGTCAGCCACGATTTCAGCGTTGCGATCACCCGTTCAGTCTGCGGGGTCAGGCTGTAACACGCCGCCCGGTAATCGGGCAGGCTCGCGGGTTCAAACAGCAGATATTGGCGCGCGCCAACCCTCAGCCTGTTGCCGGGACCAGCATCCGGGCCGCCCTTTGCGCCGACGTTTGGGTCAACAGAGGCGTGCGCCGCCATGGCGCCGCCGCCGGGGTCGTCATCGACCACAGTGCCGGAGCGGTCATCCCTACTCACAACCAGACTTTCCCTTCCTTAGAAATAATTCCTATTGATTGGGCGCCGGTGTGCCTGCACCCACGCGATTGTCCTGGTAAAATCTGCCGCTATCAGACCCCGACCCGGGCCGACGTTGCGCACCGGTTTCTGAACCATCCTCAGGGGTGAAAGTGGGCGAGAAAATCGGATTACCGGTAACCGGGTCCACATCATAATGTGTTGGGTAGGGGGTCTGCCCATTTCGCCCCGCGCGCCCATAAGGTTGCCCTACCTGACGAACCTGCCGGCGCTGTTGAAATGGGGCGCGCTGGACCCGGGCGGGAACCCGCGCGGCGGTGGCGGGCGTTGCCACATTCCAGACCGCCTCTTCCACCGGGCCTGTATTGAAGGTCCACAGAGAAATGCCCTGATTTTCGAGCGCAACCACAAGTTTGCCCGGATCACCAAAGGACTGGATCGACATTTCCGCCCCCTCACGCGAGAGATTGCGGATCTGGACCGAGCCCACAAGCGGCGTTGAAATCAGCGCCAGACGGATGCGTTTCCATTCTTCCAATGAGCGGAAAAAGGCCGTTGCCCGCAACACCGTTGCCTGTGAATGATCGATCAGCGTTTGCGCTTTCCACGCCGAGGCATATTTCGCAACGCTGGCCACGATCGCCCGGTCGGCGAGTGCCGGAAAGTTCCCCGAAAGCTCACTCACGTAAGCTTCGGCCAGCACGTCACCGGGCTCGCGCAAACCGCCACGCGGGTCCGACCGACCAGGCAGCGCGCCGTCATTATAGGCCGTGGACGGATTGGAAAGTTGACCACGCGCGCCGTCGATCACCCCGTCAAGAGCCTCTTCGGCGGAATAGACAGTCTCATCAGCATTCAGCGACCCGGATTCGCGTAGCCCATTGATCAGCCGCACGCGGACTTTATCCTCACCATTGGACTGGCTCAGCCGCGCATGGGCAACGATGATCTGCGGTACGCCATACCGCTCGGCAAGACTGGCGAGCCGATCCTGATCAAGATCAAGCGCCTGACGCGCGGTCAGGCCCGCACTGTCTTCAAGATCACCCAAAGGGGCTGTCATGGGTGTCAATTCATTGGAGAGAGGGCGCGTCTGCCACGCGCGCAGCCACGGATTATTCTGCTCCCACAAATAGAGCCCACGATCGGTCTGTAGCACCGGCAGAACGAGGGCGATCCGCGTTTGCGTTTCCGAGTAGGGCAGGCCCGCATTGATCAGAAGACTGCGCGTTTCGTCAGGTTTGAACCGGTAGGTGATAAAGGCGCGATAGGTCGTGGGCGCGCTTTTCTCGTCATAAACCTCAAAGCTTTGCTCCAAACGGCGCAGCGCCTCGTCATCGAGAGAAACGGCTGATTTGCCTGGCAGCGCCTTTCCTCCAAGGCCGTTCAAGGACTGCGTTGCGGGAATCTGTCCACCAGGCAAGGGGCCGTCCTTATAAGGATCATCCTGATACGGGTTTTCAATAGCTTCAAAACCGTCGGATTTTGGCGCTGGTTGCTGGCGCGCGAGACGGGGCAGATAGCCCCAGTCTTCTTGCGGGGTGAGGCGGCGCAACAAAATATCCATGGCTTTGCGCCGACCGTCGCGCTCGGCGGTTTGCTTGGCCGCTATCGCGCTTTCAGCCTGGGCCGTGACCGGGACACGGGCAACCACGAACACTTTGTCACTGGCCTGTGCCCCCGAAACCAAGGGTCCCAGAACACCAAGCGCCAAAAGGCACCCCATAAAAACGGACCGGCAAAATACAGAAACAGGATGGGTCACCGCGTTGATTGTCCTCTCGCAACTCTATGGTCAGGGCAGATCGCTCTAAATTTGTGTGCAGCATAACCCGGTTACACACGTGATGCACAGTTTTCTTCCCGTTTTTCGCGCCCCACCATCCGTCCGAAATTGACCTTGAAACCGACCTGCGAAACCGATTGCGAAACCCGTTGCGAAACCCATTGCGAAAGGTTGGCGGCATGCGTAGAGACGGGCAATGAGCAGCAAACCCGCCTCGATGAAAACCGAAAGCCACGCCGGTGATGCCTACCGACAGGCCGGTGTGGATGTTGATGCGGGCGAAGCGCTCGTCGAGCGCCTCAAACCCATGGCAAAATCTACCCTGCGGCCCGGCGCGGGCGGCGATTTGGGTGGTTTTGGGGGGCTTTTTGATTTGAAAGCCACAGGATTTAGCGACCCGGTCCTGGTTTCTGGTACCGATGGCGTCGGCACAAAACTCAAAATCGCCATCGAGACCGGCATCCACCACACGGTTGGCATCGATCTTGTGGCCATGTGCGCAAATGACGTGCTTGCCCAAGGGGCGGAGCCCCTGTTTTTCCTAGACTATTTCGCCACCGGAACGCTTGATATTGAAACGGCGGCCACGGTCATTGGCGGCATCGCCGAGGGGTGTCGTCAGGCCGGATGCGCGCTGATCGGCGGGGAGACAGCCGAAATGCCCGGCATGTATGCGGCGGGCGATTATGACTTGGCCGGGTTTTGCGTGGGCGCAGTGGAGCGCGATTCCATCCTGCCCCGTCTAGCGCAGATTGGTGATGTGCTGATCGGCCTGCCCTCCCATGGCCTCCACGCCAACGGGTTCTCCCTCGTGCGTAAAATCATTGCTGATCAGGGTCTCGGCTTTGCGGATCCCGCGCCGTTCGCCCCGGGCGAGAGCCTTGGCGCGGTGCTGCTGGAGCCCACCCGTCTTTATGTGAAAGCGATCTTGCCGCATTTGCGTAAACCCGGCGTCCGGGGATTTGCCCATATTACCGGCGGGGGCCTCACCGATAACATCCCGCGTGTGTTGCCCAGCACGATGGGCATGTCCTTGTCCGATGACGCGCTGAGCTTGCCACCGCTTTTTGAGTGGTTGCAGGACACCGGCGGTCTTGATGGACCAACCATGCGGCGCACCTTTAATTGCGGGATTGGCGGTGTTCTCGTGGTCGCGGACGATACGGCGCCGTCGATCATGGATGCCCTTTTCGCCGCTGGCGAAGCACCGCGCCTGATCGGGGCGGTCATCGCAGGCTAAGCCCGGAGCGGAGGAAAACCCATGCAAAAGCCATTGCGGGTTGGCGTCTTGATATCCGGACGCGGATCAAATCTGAAAGCCCTCATTGATGCAGCGCAAAGCGAGACCTTCCCGGCGCAGATTGTCTGTGTTCTTGCAAACCGCGCTGACGCGGGCGGGCTTGATCACGCCCGCGACGCAGGCATTCCCGCCCATACCATTCCGCATAAGGATTATGACGAACGTCGTGATTTCGAACAGGCCTTGACCCGGTCGCTGGCGGACCACCGCGTTGATCTTGTCTGTCTGGCCGGTTTCATGCGCCTCCTCTCGGGCGACTTTGTGCGTCATTGGCAGGGGCGGCTGATCAATATTCACCCTTCCCTCCTGCCGGCCTATAAGGGCCTCGACGTGCACCGACGGATGATTGAAGACGCCGCAAAGATTGCTGGCTGTACGGTTCATTATGTGACCGAAGATATGGATGCTGGCCCGATTATCGACCAACGGGCCGTGCCAATCCTGCCCGACGATACACCTGATAGACTTGCGGCGCGCATCCTGATTGAGGAGCATATTCTCTACCCGGACTGTGTGCGCAAAATTGCTGAGGGCAAGGCGCCCTTTGACATCGGCAGCTGATCGATGATCTGTGCACACCCATATTCCATATCCAGGTCATGAGCCTGCGCGAGCTTACCGTTCTTTTGGTCATGTGCCTCGTCTGGGGCTTTCATTTTGTGGTGATCAAGCTTGCGGTGGTGGATATTCCGCCGCTCTTTTATGCCGCTGTGCGGATGTCGTTTCTGACGGTCCTGCTGTGCCCATTTTTACGATGGCGACCTGGGCAAATGCTGCGTGTGGTTGCGGCGGGTTTGTGCCTTGGGGGCCTCAACTATGCGTTCATGTTTTCAGGGCTGGCCCGCGCCCCGGCATCGGCAGCGGCCCTGGGATTAGAGCTTTACGTGCCCTTTGCCACCATTCTTGCGGTTCTGTTTCTGGGCGACAAAGTTGGCGTCCGCCGGGGGCTTGGGATCTGCCTTTCTTTCGTGGGGGTGGCCCTGATTGCCCTCGCCTCCAGCCCCGCCGATATGGCGCGCGAGACCAGTTCGTTGGAGGCGTCCGTGGCAGGGGGTGCGGCAACGCTCAGTGAACAGACCATGCGCCTTGGTATCGGGCTCATCACCCTGACCGCCATGGCCGAGGCCATCGGCGCGGTGCTTGTCAAATCGATCCGGGGCCTGACGCCTTTGCAACTCCTCGCCTGGTTCGCCCTGGTGGGAAACATCGTGTTGTGGCCCGCAAGTCTGCTCCTCGAACCGGGTGCGCTTGCCAGCGTGCAATCGGGATCTCTCCTCACCTTAACGGGCGCCATCCTCTACTCCGCGCTTGGCGCCTCCCTGATCGGGCACGCGAGTTATTATTGGCTGTTGCAACGCCTGCCAATCTCGCTCGTGGCGCCCAGCGGTCTCCTGACCACGGTTCTTGCCGTGTTTTTTGCAATTATGTTTCTGGGGGAGCGCCTGACCACAGCGGTGATGGTTGGCGGCGGCCTCGTCCTTGGCGGGGTTGCCATTATTCTTGCGCGCAACTCACACCGTACACCGGTTGACGCGCGGCCCGTCAAAACCCCCACAGGAGCAAAAGGGGCCCCATCGCGCAGCGCAGATACAAGCGGGTCTTGATTCCCCGCGCGCACTGTTTCACCACATTCATATGGCCGCTTTGACCCACCCTTCACCGAATTATAATGACCGCCCCGGCGGTGTCGCCATCGATATGGTGATCCTGCACTATACGGGGATGCGGTCGGGCGAGGCGGCGCTGGCGCGGCTGTGCGAGACGGCGGCTCAGGTTTCTGCCCACTATCTTATCGACGAAGATGGCACCTGCCACAGCCTTGTGGACGAAGAAAAACGCGCCTGGCACGCTGGTGTTTCGAGCTGGAAAGGAACCACCAATCTTAACGATCAATCCATCGGGATCGAAATCGTCAATCCGGGTCACGAATGGGGCTATACCGTCTTCCCCGCGGCCCAGATTGAGGCGGTGATATCCCTCCTCCAGGACATCCAGCAGCGCCGCCATATCAAGCCCACCATGGTGCTTGGCCATTCAGATGTGGCCCCGGACCGGAAAGAAGACCCCGGCGAAAAATTCCCCTGGGATCGTCTGGCCACAGAGCGTTTGGCAATCGGTACGTTTCAGGGCGGGTTTGACGCCTCCGGTGAAGACGCGTTGAGTTACAGCGAGGCGATCCTCAGCCTGCGTGATATCGGTTATGACGTACCCGACAATCAACACGCTGCGGCTGTTCTTGCGTTTCAACGCCGGTTCTGCCCTGCGGCCCTCGGCCAGGGCATCAACCCGTTGACCAAAGCAGCTATTGAGTGGGCGAAACGCAAATTTACGCCTTGATCTGCCGTATACAAACCACAGGACGCCGCCATGATCCCCTCCTTTATGGTCATTGATGATTTTCTGGAGAATGCCGAGGACTTGCGCGCCATGGCCAAGACAATGGATTTTCCGGAACTTGAGGTTGATACCGCGTACCCCGGCCGCAACTCGGTTCAGCGGATCAATATTCCGGGATTAGAAGATCAGGTATCCCGTCTGGTCCATACGCCCTTGAAACCCAAAGCCGGTTCAGGACATGCGCGATTTCGTCTGACCCTTGCCGGTGATGAGGGCATCGCAGATATCCACATTGACGATAGCCACTGGTCGGGAATTTATTTTCTCTCTCGGCCAGAGGATTGTATGGGCGGTACGGAGTTTTACCGACACCTTCCCACGGGGACCGACAGAGCCCTCACCGAGCCGGAGGACATCCGCAAACTGGGCGCAAGCAGTCGGCAAGAAGCCAATCAAATCTTCAACGATATTCTGTTGAACGATTCCAAAGACCGCTCCAAGTGGGAAAAAATCATGGATATCCCCATGCAGTTTAACCGCCTGATCCTGTTCCGACCGTGGTTCTGGCACACCGCTGGGCCCGGCTTTGGCCACGATTTCGATAGCGGACGCCTCGTCTATCTGCTCTTTTTTGATCAGGCCTGATGACCTTGACCGCAGGTCGATCTATCTTGACTTGCTTTAGATTGATGCCCACACCACCATGGTCAGTCGGCCGGGTGATCGCACCTTTTAGGTGAGGAAAGTCCGGGCTCCATACGGTAACGGTGCCGGATAACGTCCGGCCGTGGTCTTCGGGCCGCGAGGGATAGCGCCGCAGAAAACAAACCGCCACAGTTGTGGTAAGGGTGAAAAGGTGCGGTAAGAGCGCACCGCATCACTGGTAACAGCGATGGCAGGGCAAGCCCCACCGGGAGCAAAACCGAATAGGAGTTGCGCGCCCATCCGGGTAGGCCTTCCGTAGGCTGAGCAGCTCGGGTTGGTTGCTAGAGCAGGCTTGTAAAAGACTGCCCAGATGAATGATCGCCAAGGCATGCCATGCATGCTGAACAGAACCCGGCTTACAGGCCGACTGGCTTTTATAATGGCGCGAGGAGAATAACAGCCCATGACCATGCCGCCCCTATTTGACCGTGCGGCCCTGACCCCTGTCCGCGTAGAGACGCCCGCATGGCCAGCACAGACATGGTCTCGCACACCGGGGTTCGTGGGCGCCGTCACCGCGGACGCCTCCCACATTGATGGCTTTGGTCATGTGAATAATATGGTCTATCCGCTCTGGGCCATGGAGGCAGCCTGGCACCACTCGGCAGCCCTTGGGTTCCCATTCGACCGGTTTCAATCCATGGGGACTGGCTTTGTGATCTCCACCCACGAGTTTTCCTATAAAGTCCCGGTACTGATGGGTCAGACTGTATATGTGGCCACCTGGATTGCCGCCAATGACGGGCGCCTGCGCCTGGGGCGCGGGTTTGAAATGCGACTGGCTGCGTGTGGCACACTCGTCTTTACCGGGGAGACGCTCTTTATCTCAATCGACATGGAAACCGGCAAACCAGTGCGCATGCCTGCGGAATTTGCAAAGGCGTATGCAGTCTCTAAAAGCACGGAAAACAAGGAACAAGGCTAAAAAAGGGAATGCATCAATTTGAATTTGTGGGGGCGGCTTTTGGCCTTTTTGCGAGACTCGAGCGGGGAATGGCGAACGACAGGTTTATTCCAATATCAGAATCACATGTGCTAGACTCGCAGGGGAAGAAATCTTTTTTGTTTACAAACGTGGCCGGACTTGATGCAACCTTTTCAAAAGGAACAGACAGGTGGAATATTGTCAAAGTTCCTGCACCACGCTGAAAGCCATGGCTTTCGGAAGAAAAGGAAAGATAGATTTATTCGTTCCGCTGAAGACGGCATAATTCAGGGAATCAATATTCATTTCATGAAGCGCTACGGTGAACTGCACGTAACACCTTCGCTCATGATTCAGCATTACGAAATCGGTTCTCTGATCTCGGAGGCCCGTTCGGGTCATCTGGTAGTTGAAGATCGTCGTCAACGGGAATACAACGCCACTCTAGATATATCGCCTATTAAATTGATTTTGGCACGGCAAAATCAAACCGGAGCAATCTCAAACTACACCATTCCCTCGCTTAACCGTATGGATGAAAAAATCTCGTGCATGCTTTCGGATATAGATGATGTAATGGACAAGTATTTCGACGCTCAAGAAAGCCTTTCGTCCACGATTAGCTATTTTGAGAGCGAAACAAGTGCGGGTGGAACAGCTCACGACCTCAAGCTGATGGCGCTTTATTATCACGAAGGGCGGTTTGATGAGCTTAGAAAGTTCGCTGCGTTGATGAATGAAGACAATGCCGCGCCCATAACGCTCTCAATGAAAGGGTTTTTATTGGCCAAGTTAGGCGACATTTCGCCTGATGAACCAGAAATGGATAAAACCCCTCATAATGATTTGCCCGTTTGGCCATCCCGTCTAAGTCGTGACGAGCGAAAACGTTTTCGCAACCGAGAAAAACAGTTTCTGGCTGCGCTCAAAGGCAAAGTACGGGGCTCTAGTTGGCGATTTGCGCGAGGAACCATATTCAAGCAAGAAGGCGATTGGTTCATAAGCAACAGGCCATCTCTGGCTTTTGAAGGCGGCGTCGTCACTAGATGGATTTGCAAGCCGATGGCAATCGACGCTCTTTTTTGGGACATTACAGGTCTCCGAGAAAATGAACGAAAACCACTTTCTTTTCGCGATCAGGGGGCTTGGACGGTTAGCCCGCTTTCCCTGGAGGAATTTATCGCACGAGGGGAAATCGATCTGGACGTTTTGGCAGATGCGATTCTAGCATGGTCTGATAATCGCCGGACAGAATGGCTTCCTCGTTATTCGATGAGTGCGATGCTCTCGGAACTCGGCGATATTGACAATACGTCTGGTATGCAGCGGACGATTGCTGTCTGTCTTTCAATATTGCTCAAGGACTTTGATCAAGCGGAGCGGCTTTGTAATGATCCGGCTCCAGAAAGGGATGCGTTTTCAAAAGACTCAGGCGGTTTCATAACATCAGGTGCTGACGGGCGGAGCGTAACTTTCTTTGAACAGGCGCGAAATTGGATTTCGCGCAATCGAGCGGCAACTCAAGCAAGCACACCAAGCATTTGTGTCTGACAATCCGCACAACTTAAACATTCCGGATGCCACTTTCGAATGACCGCCTTTGCCGATCAATCGCCTGATCGACAATTCACCAAACAGAACATTTTTGGCCCGTTTTTGCCGCTCGAGTATCTCACTTGGAACGGCAATTTCATCGCATAGATCAGCCAATGCTAAATTCTAGAGTTGGAAATTGTCAGAGGTAATGCGCTACATCACCACTGTAGTGCCATAATCGAAGAAAGTGCGATACAACCAGTTATCAGTCCACGATGCACGCCTCGTATCAAATTTTGTTTGTAAAATATGTTAAACTGGAGCGTTCGTGCAAAAGCGGTAATAGTCAATAAGGGCATTGCAATTTGTGCGAATAGAAGATTTATGTTCGAAAGTAACTCAAAGACAGGATAAATGATCATTGTAAGCATCACGATTATTCCTCGCGGCCAGCTTATGAATGCGCTTAGCATCCATTTGATTAAAGCATTGGGACATTCGGCAACTTCGAGTGCTGCGAAAACGCTTAGGTAAAGCCCACATGGCTCACACTTTGGGGTAAATTCTGAATTACCTGAATGACAGAAAGGTGTTGCGAAACCAACGTGCACAAGAATTTCAGCTGCCAACCCTCCAACGAATAATATTGTTAGAAAAAATAACCATGCCCATTTTGCGAACTTTATCATTAGATTTATTACCGATTATTAACACAGAATAAATCGAATTCGCCGAAATCCGATCGGTCGTCATGCACACTTCTGGCGAAAAATACCCCTACGATTTCAAACTGGCTCACTCCTAAAAAAACCGGCCTTTACGATCCTAAATCGCGCCGTGGCAGTGCTTGTACTTTTTGCCTGACCCACATGGACACGGTGCATTACGCGAGACCCGGCCCCAGGTTGTGGGATCGTTGGGGTCAATCTCATCGGCAGTGCGCCGGGCACGGATTGTTCCAACGCCTGCGGATTCAGTTTGACGGCGCGGCCGCGGCATCCCGGCATCGCCAGCCAGGGGATCCGCGCGGCTTTCCGTCATGGGGATTTCGCGGCGTTCGGGGATTGCCTCTTCAGGTTGACGCACCTGAATGTGGCACAGCATCTTTACAACATCCTTACGCAGATCATCCAGCAGGCTTTCAAACAGCGCAAAGCTTTCCGTTTTGAACTCATTGACCGGATCACGTTGGCCATGGCCGCGCAGCCAGACCACCGATTGCAAATGGTCAAGCTGTTGCAGATGTTCGCGCCAGTTTGTGTCGAGCACGTGGAGGAGGATCGCCTTTTCGATCTGGCGCATTTGGTCAGCGCCAATTTCCTCAACCCGTTTTTCCATGAGGGCTTTGGTTTCGCGATCAAGCCGCTCGATAATTTCAGTATCGGCAACGCCCTCTTCGGCGGCCCAGTCTTTTACGTCAAACGGCTTGCCAAAAATCTCCTGCAGCGCTTCGTGCAAGCCTTCAAGATCCCACTGTTCGGCATAGGATTTTGGCGGCACATAGGTGAGCACTGTATCATCGATCAGCTGCTCGCGCATTTCGTCGATGATGTCATCAACTTCTTCCGATGACATGAAGTCAACGCGCTGCTCAAAAATGGCCTTACGCTGATCATTTTTCACGTCGTCATATTTGAGGACGTGTTTACGGGTATCGAAGTTGCGTTGTTCAACTTTTTTCTGCGCCGTTTCCACCGCCTTGGTGAACCAGGGGTGTTCAATGGATTCGTCCGGCTGAATACCAAACCGGTTCAGCATCTTTTCCATGCCGGAGCCAAAGATGCGCATCAGATCGTCTTCAAGGGACAGGAAGAATTTCGTTGTGCCAGGATCACCCTGGCGCCCGGAGCGCCCGCGCAACTGATTGTCGATCCGCCGGCTTTCGTGCCGTTCGGTCGCCAAAACAAACAGACCACCCGCATCCAGCGCTTTTTCCTTCAGGTCAGAAACGGTCTTTTCGATCTCGGTACGTTTTCGCGCGATCGTCTCCTCATCATCACCTTCATCAAGCGAGCGCATGAGGCTCATATCCACCGATCCACCCAGTTGAATGTCGGTACCGCGGCCCGCCATATTGGTGGCGATGGTCACCGCGCCAGGCACGCCGGCATTGGAGATAATTTCGGCTTCCTGTTCGTGATATCGCGCATTCAGAACATTATGGGGAATGGGCTCCTTACGACCGGCCAATTCCTTCAAATACGCCGCATGCTCCAGAATTTCATCACGAAGATCAGCTTCCTTGTCTTTAAGCTCACTGGCGCGCGTTTCGAGCGACGACGCGATCTCCTTCATCATCTTTTTATTGCTGAGCAATCCTGAAAGGAGTTCAGAGTTTTCGATGGAAACCGTCCCCACAAGGACAGGTTGGCCGCGCTTTACGCAATCGGCAATCTGCATGACGATGGCTTTGTATTTTTCCTCCGCCGTCATGTAGAGTTCATCGTCGAGGTCCTCTCGCGCGATGGGCCGGTTGGTTGGGATTTCAATCACATTCAGGGAATAGATATCCGCGAATTCGGCCTCTTCGGTCAGCGCCGTGCCGGTCATGCCCGCAAGCTTGCCGTACAGCCGGAAATAGTTCTGAAAGGTAATTGAGGCCAGCGTCTGGTTTTCAGGTTGGATCGTGGCTTTCTCTTTGGCTTCCACTGCCTGATGCAGGCCATCGGACCAGCGCCGCCCCTCCATCATCCGGCCCGTAAATTCGTCAATGATGGCCACCTTGTCGCCGCGCACGATGTAATCCTTATCGCGCTGGAACACCTTGTGGGCTTTCAGGGCATTATTGATGTGGTGAACGATGGTGACATTGTTCGCGTCATAAAGGCTTTCGCCCTGGAGAAAGCCGGTGTCCGCCAGAAGCTGCTCCAGCTTTTCGTTCCCCTCTTCGGTGAGCGCAACCGAGCGGGCTTTTTCATCGATCTCGTAGTCTTCCTCGGTGAGCTCAGGCATCAGACCGTCGATGGTAATGTAGAGGTCGGACTTATCGTCCGTGGGCCCCGAAATGATCAGCGGTGTCCGCGCCTCATCAATCAGGATGGAATCAACCTCATCGACAATGGCGAAATGATGCCCCCGCTGGACCATCTCCTCCAGCGTCGATTTCATATTGTCGCGCAGATAGTCAAATCCGAATTCATTGTTGGTGCCATAGGTAATATCGCACGCGTAAGCCTCGCGCCGCTGATTATCGTCGAGCCCATGGACGATACAGCCCGTGGTCATGCCGAGCTGCGCATAGACCCGGCCCATCCATTCCGCATCGCGGCTGGCAAGGTAATCATTGACGGTAATCACATGGACACCGTTGCCGGTCAGCGCATTGAGATAGCAGGCGAGCGTCGCCACGAGGGTCTTGCCCTCGCCGGTTTTCATCTCCGCAATATCCCCCTGGTGCAGGACCATGCCGCCGACCAGTTGCACATCATAATGGCGTTGGCCCAGTGCCCGCTTGGCCGCCTCGCGCACAGTGGCGAATGCCTCCGGCAAAAGGGCGTCCAAGGTCTCGCCATCCTGAACGCGTTTCTTGAACGCGTCGGTCTTGGCGGCAAGCGCCTCGTCACTCAGGTTGGAAAGATCGTCCTCCAACGCATTGATGGCCTCAACCCGTCGCCAGAACGGCTTGAGTTGCCGGTCGTTGGACGACCCGAAAATCTTTTTGGCTAAACCCATTAGCGCCATTGACCATCATCCCTTAAGTCTATTGTCAGGGTTTGCGTATAGTCCCATCAGGTCCGGTAATCCCGCAGCGCGTGCGGGGCCTATCGGGGCTTGATTTGACTGGAACGCCGGTAAAAAAACCCGTGAATACAGGCCAATTCCTTGGTGCAGGAGATAGGGGTCACTCTATACGGTGTCAATGAAACCGCTCATTCTAGCTGACGCCACCACCGGGTGCGCCAAAGCCAGCTTCACGCGCGGGTCGCGGCCCGGGTGGCGGCGTGCGCGGGGCGTGCAGCGATGACCGACCCCCTTGATACCGAGCCGCCAAATCCACCAGGCGACAAACCGCGTCGACGGTTCAAAGGTGACCCCGGCGCGCTACCAAAACCGCACGCGGTCTCAACGCTTGACCCAAGACCCACGAACGGCCCATCGGCGCGGCCGCCGGCCCCGTCCCCAGATACTGACATAAACACTGACATCGATACCCGCACCGACGCCGATGCCGCGCGCACGCCAAAGAAAAAACGACGGGCACGCGCCAAAACCCGTGCCCGCACGGCAACGGCGCGCGCAAAGACCGCCCGCCCGAAGCCCAAGGCCAAACACAGTCGAAATCAAAGTCGAAATCAAAGTCGAAATCAAAGTCGACATCGAA
This sequence comes from Pseudomonadota bacterium, assembly GCA_039819545.1. Lineage (GTDB taxonomy): Bacteria > Pseudomonadota > Alphaproteobacteria > Caulobacterales > Parvularculaceae > CALLPQ01. Next base: position 31,994 of record JBCBRS010000016.1, read on the forward strand.
GTCGCACTCTTCGCGCCAAAAACATATCGCGGCAAAAACCCCTTCGGATTGCGCCCGTCCTTGCGCTACCGGCGGCGTATTTTCTGCCGCTCTGGCATCAGCTGCGCCAGGTGGGATCGGCCATGGGCACGGTCTGGCGGGGCGCCGAAAGAATTGACAGCGCGCTTTGGCAGGTGCTGCGCGTGGGCTTTGTGAAGCTCGACGGTGCCGTGCGCTGGCTCGCCGGGCTTATTCTCGGCAGCCTTGCGGGGTTGGCCCGCTGGTTGCCCACCCGCGCGGGGCGCGGCTATTGCGCGTTTTTCGGGGTGGTGTTGCTTGTCAGCGGTTTATGGATTGCCGATGAAATCAGAGCGTCGGACCTGCGTGCGCTGGGGACGGGTACGACAATGGCGAGCCGTGTGTCGATCAGTGATCGTGGCAATCCCATCCTTGCGCGCCTTGATGGCGATTACATCCGGCTTGCGGACGTGGAGCGCGCCGCCCGTCTGGCCGGGAGCATCGAGAAAGAGGCAACCCTGAAAACCGGAACTGAGCAAACCCGCATGCTGCTCAACGACCTTATCGATCAGCGCCTATTGGCCCGGGCTGCAACCGATGCGGGTCTGCACCGTGAACCCGCGCTGGAAGGTCAGTTGGACCTTGCCCGCGAGCGGCTCCTTGCCGCCGCGTTTCTGGACCAGCAGATCGCAAAGACAGTCACGCCGCAGCGGGTTGAACGCCTTTATACCGCGCAAGCCGATGTGACCTCTCTGGGCGAGGAAATCCGTGCCCGCCATATTCTTGTGGAAACCCGCGCCGAAGCCATCGCCATTATTACCAAAATTGATCGTGGTGCTGATTTTTCAACCCTTGCCCGGTCGCTCTCCCTTGATCGGGGGACGGCCCCCCACGGCGGCGATATGGGAACCATTACCCGTGATATGGTCTCCGATGAGTTTGCCCGCATCGCCTTTACCGTGGAAGAGGGCGCGCTCTCCCTGCCGTTCAAGACCGAAGAAGGGTGGAACATCGTTGAGGTTCTGGAAAAGCGCGAAACCGAACCCATCGCCTTTGACGGGGTGCGCGGCGATCTGGAGCGGTTTTTGGAACTACGCACCATTGACCGTACACTGACGCAATTACGCGAAACCTATGATGTCACCCTGATCCCCCAGGGCCAACGCCAAACCCGCACCGAGAATTCAGATAGCCAGTGATCAACAGCATTTCCAATGAGAGTTAATTAACCAGATCTTTTCACGAGCTTTTAAGAGGTTGGGCGCAAATTGGGCAGAAAGATGGCAAAAACGGTTTATGTGGCAGCGGCCGCCCTGATCGACCGGGATGGGCGGATATTGCTGGCCCAGCGGCCTGCCGGTAAATCCTATGCTGGCCTCTGGGAATTTCCTGGCGGCAAAGTGATGGAAAACGAACGTCCGGGTACGGCACTTACCCGGGAGTTAAAGGAGGAATTGGGTATCGATACAGATCAATCGTGCTTTGCACCCTTCAGCTTCGCCACGGATGATTTAGAAGATATTCACATTTTAATCTTATTGTTTTTGTGTCGAAAATGGACGGGAATACCAACGGCTCTAGAACAGCAAACCCTGAAATGGATCGAACCGGAAACGCTTCATACCTACTCTATGCCACCGCCTGACCGTCCCCTCGCGGCCCAACTGAGAGACCTGTTATGTTTCAATGCGTAAAAAAATCACTTGCCGACTTTGCTCAAAACGAGGAAGGCGCAACCGCTATTGAATATGGTCTTATTGCCGGGCTGATTGCGCTGGTGATTATTGCCTCTGTCTCGGGCGTTGGAAATAATATGGAAACGGTCTACAACAATATCGGCGACGCGGTCGAAAACGCCACGGGCTAACCCGCCAACGACACTGTGCGCGCAAGACGCGCAACCTTGAACACGACGTGCGCGCGAGACACGCAACCGCGAACACGACAAAACCCCGCACCTGAATGCGGGGTTTTTATTTGGTACCGGGTGTGGGCGGCGGCGCTTACTTGGTGGGGCGCCGGTCCGTCTTTTCCTTAATCCGGGCTGACTTCCCGCGCCGTTCACGCAGGTAATACAACTTCGCGCGGCGCACCTTACCACGGCGCACGACCGTAATCGAATCAACCAGCGGGGAGTAAATCGGGAATACCCGCTCAACCCCTTCACCGAAGGAAATTTTGCGGACCGTGAAACTTTCATTCAGGCCACCACCCGAGCGAGCAATGCAAACGCCTTCATAAGCCTGGATCCGCTCGCGCTCGCCTTCACGCACTTTTACATTCACGCGGACGGTGTCACCGGCGGCAAACGCCGGCACGTCTTTACCGAGGCTCTCCATCTGCTCTTTTTCGAGCTGTTCGATAATATTCATGGCTTGGTCTCTCTGTTCTTTTTGGAGCGCGCGATAGGACCGTTTTCCGTCTGGTACCTGTCAAAAAGGTCCGGTCGTCGCGTGCGCGTTATTTCTTCTGCCTTTTGATGCCGCCATTCAGCGATCTTTTTATGGTTTCCTGACTGTAGCACCGCCGGGATCGGCAACCCTTCAAAATCTCGCGGGCGGGTATAGTGTGGATATTCCAAGAGCCCTTGCGTAAAGCTCTCTTCACCCAGCGACCGGGCGGAGCCTAATACGCCGGGGATCAGCCGAACGCAAGCCTCTACCATCGCCATGGCCGCGATTTCACCGCCCGCCAGAACAAAGTCGCCGAGCGACACTTCCTCGATGGCACGGGTCTCGAAAAAGCGTTCATCTATCCCTTCAAACCGCCCGCAGACAAAAACCGCACCCGGACCACCCGCAAGATGCTGCGCCCGGGTTTGGTCAAACGGTTTGCCGCGCGGTGATGGACACAGGACGGGCATGTCGTCGGGGACAGACACGGCATCCAGAACGGCGTCGAGCGCGGCCGCGAGAATATCTGCACGCATGACCAACCCGGCACCGCCGCCCGCAGGCGTATCATCAACCGAGCCATAACGATTATCCGCATGCTCGCGAATGTCGTGGGTCGCGAGGGACCAATGGCCGTCGGCAAGCCCGCGCCCAACCACACCAAGACCAAGGGGCCCCGGAAACATGGCGGGATAAAGCGTCAATATCTTTGCGTGCCAGCCCATGTGGCCCCATTGCCCGTGCGTTCTGCGTGGATGAAAAATCGCGCAGTCTTGCCCGCGCTCCGGCCCCCTGTTAGCCACAAGACAACACCCTGATCAAGAATAGCGCAATCCCAATGCCCACTCCGACCGTACCCGCCGCCTTTTCAGTCGTTATTACCGGCGCCAGTGGCCGGATGGGCCGGGCCGTGGGCGCGCGCGCGCTCGCCAACCCGGCCATCACCGTGGCAGCGGCCGTTGACCGGGCCGATAGCCCGGTTCTAGGCGCCGATTTCGGGAGCCTGTCTGGTGGAGACCCCTGCGGTGTGAGCGTTGGCAGTGACCTTCCCACCGCGCTGTCGGTTGGCACTGGATCTGACGCTGGCTCTACCATGAGCGGGGGCCCGCTCGTGGTGATCGATTTTTCAACCCCGGCGGCAAGTCTTCAGACGCTGGCGCACGCGGTGATGCATAATTGTGCGCTGGTTGTGGGCACCACAGGCTTCACGCCCCCTGATGATGCCCAGTTCGCAGAGGCCGCCCGGAAAATTCCTATCATCAAATCGGGCAATATGAGCACTGGCATCGCCATCCTGTCTGCGCTTGTGGCGCAAGCGGCCCGGCACCTGCCCGATTTTGATGTGGAAATTACCGAGGCTCACCATCGCCACAAGATTGACGCGCCATCGGGGACGGCGCTGATGCTGGGCGAGGCAGCGGCACAGGGGCGTGGCCGCGACCTTGTCGACCTGCGCACCGGCCCGCGCGATGGCATCACCGGCGCCCGGGAAGAAGGCTCAATCGGGTTTTCGGTGGTGCGCGGCGGCGGCATTGTCGGCGACCACGCGGTCATGCTGGCATCGGCGACCGAAACGCTGACGCTCTCACACCACGCCATCGACCGCAGCCTGTTTGCCGATGGCGCCCTGCGCGCCGCAGCCTGGCTCGGCGAAAGCCCGCGCGAACCGGGCCTCTACACCATGGCAGACGTTTTAGGTCTTTAGGGCGACATCGGTATTCCCGGGCAAGCAAAGCGCCAAACCCGTCAAAGGCGCCGGTGTTTTTTATTGGATCAGGGACCACGGCATATTTTTTCAGAAGTAAAAACCGCACAGCCCCCTACAGCGACACACGCAGACGTACACCATAAGTTGCAACCTGACCCGGCGCGGCGACGCTTGCCCCCGGCGTGAAGAAGTTCCGGGTCTCATCATAATCGCTGTTGGTGATATTCCGCCCCCAGAACGAAACCTCCCACGGACCATCCGCCGGGCCCACCGCCAGTTGCGCATTGACGAGCCAATAGCCATCAACCCGGAAATTCGGGCCCAGAAGCGGAAGCTCAAGCGCTGAACGATACGCATAATTCAACCCGGTACGGACCATTAGACTGCTACCGAGTGGCATTTCATGGTCTAGTGCGCCCTGATAGGTCAGGGTGGGGAAACCAAGGGACTGACCCGCGCGGTCAACAAAGACCGCGCGCCCTGCCGCGCCGGTTGCCGCGATATCAAGGTCGGTAAACCGCTGGAAGGTACCTTCCTTGTAGCCAAGTGACTGGCTGAGCGTCAGCCCATCGGCAATCTGCCAGAGGAGTTCTCCCTCCGCGCCATAGATCGTGCTTTCCGGGGCGTTGACGATCCGGCCCACAATCGCGCCTGTCGCCTCATCAAAGATCGCCGACTGCACCTGTTGATCCTGATAGTCATAATAAAAGCTGGCGAGGTTCAACCGTATACGGTTATTCAGCTCCGCCTTCACGCCAACCTCAATGGCGTTGAGCCGTTCTTCTTCAAATGGATCAACGGCACGCGGGTTCAGCGTGTTATAGGCGGTAAAGCCGCCCGATTTCACGCCGCGATTAAAGCTTGCATAGACAAGCACGGTGTCTGACGGTGAAACCTCAATAGCGGCACGGCCCGTGAGCGCGTTGAGCGACTGGCGACGTGCCTCCAACGTGCCATCAAGACTGCCATTGGCAAAGTTGAAAGGACCAAAGCCACTGGCAAAGGTACCAAGATCGTTCAACTCGCGATTTTCATCCTCATACCGCAGCCCGCCAATCAGACGGACTTGGTCCGTTAGCTGATATTCCGCCTGTCCAAAGATACCGATGGTGCGCACGTCGCTGTTATAGGGCGTTGAGACCGCAAAGCCGGGTCCGAAACTGGCGACAAAATCTGACTGGTAAAGCTCCTCCAGATATTCAACCGATCCGTAGAGCCCTGCGGTCCACACAAGCTTGCCCGGCACCCCTGAACTTAACCGCACCTCATGGGTTGAGACATCAATATTGCTTTGAAAGAATACGTCCGCTGCGCCGAGGCTATTGGCGTCAAAGTCATTGAACTCCGTACGATCAAAGTGCTCATAACTGCCCACATAGATCAGATCGACAGACCCAAGATCAACGGTGAGCGTGGCGCTCCCCCCGAGCCCAGCATTATCGCGGAAAGGGGCTTCGTCCGTAGACAGACCGGTGACGCCAGCAAACTCTTCACTGATGCCAAAACTTGTTTCGCGGCGACCCGTATGGGCAAGCGCGCCGCCAAAGGCGCTGTCTTCAAACAATTGCAAGCCAAGGCCGTCCGACTGATCGATCGTACCATGGACATTGAGGAGCAGCGCCGCATTGGCCCCCAAATCAATATCTACAAGGGCGCGCGCGGCAAACCGGTTTGCGGCACCGAGGGTTTGCCCCGTTTCGCGGTTAACCTGCCAGTCGCCGCCTTGCGTTGTTGTGGCCGCAAGACGCGCGCGGATACCATCGGATAGGGCCCCGGAGACATACCCCTCGGCATTGACCCGGCCAAAACGCCCGGCCTCCACCGTCAGACCCGCGGCAAAATCATCCGTAGGCCGATTAGAAATCAGTTTGATTGCTCCGCCCGTTGTGTTGCGCCCATAGAGCGTGCCTTGCGGGCCGCGCAGAACCTCCGCCCGCGCCACATCGAATAACACCCCTTGCGTGGTCACCGGGACGGGATAGGCAACATCATCCACATAGATGCCCACGGTGGGCGCGTTGAGCGTTGCGTAATCGCGAAAGCCAATACCGCGAATGGAAAAGGACGGCTGGGCACTCCCGAACTGGTTTTCAATTTCAAGGTTCGGGGTGAAATTCTCCAAATTATTGATGGTTGCGATGCCGTTATCGATGAGCGCGTCACCGGTGAGCGCGGTAATGGCGATGCCCACATCCTGCGCACGTTCCTCGCGCCGCCGGGCGGTAACGATAATCTCGGACAGACCGACATCATCAGCACCAGTATTTGTCGCTGCGGCGGGTTGGGCCGCCGCCGGTGAAAAGACAACGGGCGCAGCGCAAAGCGCAACTGTGGAGATAAGCAAGGCAAAAGCAATCTGCCGGGCGGATACGACCATGATAGAACCTGAGTGAATGAGGGTTGCATCGCCTGTTCGGCAATATCGGAACGGCCATTCCTGGCCCCATTGGGCGATCGCGCCTCGGGCATCAAGACTTTTGGCCTTTATCGCGGCTGATTGGCAAATCGCGTGACTGTTCGTCACACCGCTTGCTTCCAATATCACAAAACTGACATATCGCAATGGCGGCAGTCGCAAATCCGGGCGAAGCGGATCGCCCGTGATTGGTAAGCCACAGGACCGAAGCGCGGCCTACGCGGCGTTGAGAAACGCCAGAACAGCCCGCGCAAACTCCTCCGGCTCATCCCAATGGAGGGAGTGCGCAGCCTCGTCGAGGGTAACAACCTGCACTGAGGGAATGGCGATAAGATCGTGCGCGCCTTTGGTCCCCGCAAAAAATCGATCCTGACCGCCATGGATAACGAGCGCTGGGCAGGTCACCGCGCCGGGCTCAGCTGTCAGGGTGCCAGCAAAAAGCGCCTCAACCTGGGCACAGAAGTCGGCGGCGGTCTGGCTGTGCTCCATGGCCGTTGCCATTTGTGCCGCCGCCAGCACCGCGCGGCTGTCGTCAAAGAATTTCGGCGCAAACAGCCACTGGAAAAGGATGCGGTACCAGAGCGTTTCTTCACCCGCATCGGCCAGCACGCGGCGCAAGCTTGCAAGATCGGTGAGTGCCTGTCGCATGGGCGCGGGCATCGATGCTGCACCACCCGCTATGACGAGGCGCGACACCCGCGCCGGGAACCGGGCCGCCAATTCCATAGCAAGCGATGCGCCAAGCGAATGTCCAAGGACCAATGCCGATCCATCTGTATAATGATCAATAAGATGTGCATAATCATCGACCATGGCGGACAGATCAATCCCCTTCCCGGGGTGGAGCACCGTCTGTCCGCAGCCCTGATTATCCGGCATGACGAGGCGATAGCCCTGACCCAGAAGGGCGAGCACCGGGCCCCAGCTACGGTGATCGCTCGCCAGACCCGCAAGCAGGAGAAGCGCAGGGCCATCGGGCTTGCCCGCCTCCACCACATGATAGGCGGCGTGTTTGCCCTCAAACATCGCGGTCGGCGTCTCGGTTGGCATGGCTGTCCTCCTCCAGACCTGGTGTTGCATCGATCAATGCCCGGCTGGCCGGGTGCTGCGCTGTGCTTAACGGCTGGCCGCTCGCAATTTCCTCAACGATCGATCCCTCACTGATCATCAAGATACGCGAACATAACCGGCGCAGGAACCGCAGATCATGGGACACAAAAATACCAGCCATGGCGCGTTTTGCCATCAGGTCCTGGATCAGTGTTAGGATCCGGTATTGATGGCCCGGGTCAAGGGCAGAAACCGCCTCATCAAACAGGACAACCGCGGGGTTGGCGATCATGGCGCGGGCAATCGCCACGCGCTGGCGCTGCCCCCCGGATAAAGCGTCGGGCAACCGGCTTACCATGTCAGGGGAGAGCCCCACTTGCGTGAGGGAAGCCTGCGCAAGGGATTTTTTTTCCTCCGCATCAAGATCATAACGATTGTGGAGCGGCTCCGTGAGACTTTGAAGCAATGTGTGATGGGGATTAAGACTGCCCTTCGGGTCCTGAAAAACGATTTGTATAGGGTGCGGGCCGGGATATTGACCTGGCGGCGCGCCCGACGTCGCAGGCGTTAGCGTCACCGTCCCCTCATCCGCGCGCAGTAAATTGACAAGACCTTTTAACAAAGTCGATTTCCCGCACCCCGATGCGCCTGCAATACCGACAACCTCCCCCGCATACACGGTAAAGCTCGCAGCCTTCACCACCCGCTTGCGCGCCGGTTTTTGCCAGAAGAATTTTGTTCGCGCGGGGTAAGACAGGCTCAGACCACGCACCTGTAACAAGGGCGTTTGCGCTTTATCGGTGGGCTGCGGCGCCATCACCGCGTGATGGGGTGCGGCGCCATCGGCTTGATCGGCTACAATTGTCTGATCTTTGATTTTTAGATGGCGATCCGTATACGCCTTAATAAGTGCCTGATCGTGGCTGATCAGCAGCATCGATACGTCGCGGTCACGCACCGTCTTAACCAGCACATCGAGCACTTTTTTCTGGCTGACCATGTCGAGCGCAGTTGTGGGCTCATCAGCAATGATGACCGATGGCGATTGCGCAAGAACCATAGCGATGGCCACGCGCTGACGTTGGCCCCCGGAAAGCTGAAAGGGGTAGGCACGCGGTGAAATATGATCCGGGTCAAGATTAACCTCTCGCATGAGGCCCAGAACGCGCGGGTCGTCAGCGCGTAGCCGTTTGCCCGGGTCCGCATCCCTTGCCCGTTCTGCAGCTTCTGCAATTTGCCCGCCAATCGACATCAGCGGATTCAGAGCTGTCATGGGCTCCTGAAACACCATACCAACCTGTCGCCCCCGCCACTGGCGACGCGCCGCCTCATCAAGGGTATTGAGATGCGTTGCGCCCAACCGAATGTCGCCCGTGATCGTCGCGGTCGATGGCAAAAGCCCCAGCATCGCAAGACCAAGCTGCGATTTACCGGACCCCGACGGGCCCGATAGCCCCACCGTTTCCCCCGGTGCGAGATGGAGTGACACCGCGCTCAGGAGCGGCGGGCCGCCAAAGCCGAGCGACACAGTATCGACGATCAGCCCGCTCATGACACCGGGACCGGCGCAGTATGATCAGGGCCGCGGCGCGGGCCGGTCAGATGATCGGCCACGATGCCAAAGCTCATCACCGTGAGGATAATGGCCAGCCCCGGGAAGAGCGCCAACCATGGCGCAACCCCCACAAATGTCTGCGCCTCATTCAACATGCGCCCCCAACTTGCCAGCGGTGGCTGGACGCCAAGGCCTATATAGGAAAGCCCCGCTTCGGCTGTGATGCCCACGGACATTTGGATCATCATCTGGGTCAGGAGCAATACCCACAAATGGGGCAGAATATGATCGCGTGAGATGCCCATGGCGCTCCGGCCAACTGTGCGGGCACTGGCCACAAAATCGCGCGACCACAGGCTAAGCGCTGCGCCGCGAGCGACGCGGGCAAAGACCGGAATATTAAAAATGCCGATGGCAATAATTGCCGTCAACGCGCCCGGCCCGCGCACCGCGGTGAGCAGGATTGCCAGCAATAGAGAGGGGAGCGCAAAAAGAACATCATTCATCCGCATGACCAGCGCGTCAAGGATCCCGCGCCGCGCCGCCGCCAGCAGGCCAAGGGGCACGCCAAGCGCCATACCAAGACCAACCGAGCCAACGGCAATCGCCAGAGAGGCCCGCCCGCCAACCATGATCATGGACAGAACATCGCGGCCAAAATGATCCGTACCAAACGGATGAGCGAAATTGGGCCCGCGCAGTCGTTGCCCGATATCGATATGGGTCGGATCGTGGGGCGTCCAGATAAAGGCAACCACCGTCAGGACAAAGACCAGCAGCAGCCAGCCAAGGGCAACCCGCTCGGTGACCGGCAATCTCGACCAGAAAGTATGAAAAATACGCGGCGCGGACATTATGGACCTTGCACCCGCACACGCGGATCAATCAGGCGATACCCCACATCGACAAGCAACGAGACCGCGAGGACCGCAACAATGAGGATCATGACAATGGCACGCACGGTAATCAAATCGCGCTGGGCCACCGCCTCCAGCACCAATTGCCCAAGACCGGGCAGAAAAAAAATCTTCTCAATAATCACCCCGCCTGCAATCAGAAATGAGAACTGCAACCCGATGATGGTCAGTACCGGGATCAGGGCATTTTTGAACTGGTGGCGGATCAGGATTGCCCCGGGGCTCAAGCCCTTGGCGCGGGCCGTGCGGACATAATCCGCCGACCCGGTTTCCAGCAGGGCCGCGCGCATGATCCGTGTGAGGATTGCCGTTTGCGGGATCGCCAGAGCAAGGGCAGGGAGCGTCAGGGCCCGCAGGCCAGGCCCAATGCCCCCTTGCCAGCCGGGAAAACCGCCCGCGCTAAACCAACTCAATTGAACGGCGAAGACACCCACCAGCAGGACACCGAGCCAGAAATTGGGCACCGCGAGACCAAGCCCGGCACCGGCGCTGATCACCCGGTCCGGCCACCGCCCCGCGAACCGCGCCGCCACGAGCGCCAGCGGCATGGCGAGCGCAAGGACAAGCACCAACGTATAGACCGTGAGTGGCAGCGACACCCAGAGCCGTTCGCCAATCAGACCCGCAACCGGGACGCGGTAGGTATAGCTGGTCCCAAAGTCACCCTGCGCCATGCCGCCAATCCAGTGCCCATAGCGCGCAAGCAACGGTTCATCGAAGCCAAATTCCGTGCGCAAAGCGACAAGCGCCGCCGGATCGGCATTCAACCCCATCATATACGCCGCCGGGTCGCCGGGGATAATCTCCGTCATGCCAAAGACCAGCATTGATGCGATGATCAGGGTCAGGAGGGTTGTTAGAATGCGCGCCGTTACGTCCCCCATCAGCACACCCCAATCTCAACAGATGTCTCAACAGATGGCTCAACAGATCGATTTTCCGCAGCGGCCAGCGCTGCCCCCGGTGCCGGCATATGGATATCGCGTAGACTGATGGTTGCCACGGGGCTGTCGCGCCAGAACCCGCGAATGCCCACCCGGCAGACCGTGACCGATGGCAGCTGGAACAGGAACACATTGACCGCGTCATTTGTAATTGTCGTCTGGATATCGCGCAAGAGCGCCCGGCGCTCCGCCGGTGAAGCGGTTTCATCAAGGCGGGTGAGGAGCGATTGCACCGTCGCCCCATCATACCCAAAATAATAGTCCGGACGCCCATAAATATCGATATCGTCCGGTTCGGTGTGCGCGACGATGGTCAGGTCAAAATCGTGGCGCAGGAAAACCTGATCAATCCACTGGGCCCACTCGATAGTCTCCACGGTTACCCGCACCCCAAAGGCACGCAATTGCGCGGCGATGATTTCGCCGCTGCGGCGGGCATAGCTGGTGGGGGGCAGTTTTAACGTCAGATCGAGCCCATCGGCATAGCCAGCCTCGGCAAGGAGCGTGCGGGCCCGGTCGTGATCCTTGAGGTAAACCGTAGACAGATCAATATGCGCCTCACCGCCGGGTGGATAGTGGCTGGAGATTAACCGGCCATGGCCAAAGAGCGTGCCGTCCATCACCGCTGAGCGGTCTATAATATGCGACAGGGCCTGGCGTACCCGCTTATCGCCAAGGCTATCGCGCCGGTGATTGAGCGCCAGAATGGTCTCGCCTTGCGTGGTGCCAACCATGACATTGAAGTCATCGCGCCGGGCAAACTGCGCCACGTTTTCCGGTGCGGGATAGCCCGCAAACACATCAATATCGCCCGCACGCAGGGCTGTCTGCGCGACGCTGGGGTCTGGAATAAACCGAAAGCTTGCCGCCTGAAGAGACGGTGCCTTCCCCCAATAATCGGGGTTATGTGCCAGATCGATCCGTGTACTGCGTTGCCACCGCACAAAGCGAAACGGGCCGGTACCCACGGGCCTGACCGCATTGGTATCGGCGCTGCCCGCATGGACAATCACGCTATCGCCCCAGGCAAGAAGGGTCAGAAATTGCGGGAACGGACGATCAAAGGTGAACGCAACCTCATAAGGTCCCAGCGCGCGGATGTCTGTAATGCGGCGCAAGCGCGTTTGCTGGGCGTTGCGCGACGCGGGCCCGCGCGCGCGATCAAAGGTGAACACCACATCGGCGGCACTAAACCCATGCCCGTCGTGGAACCGCACATTTTTCCGTAGACGCATGGTCAGGCGCGTATGGTCCGCACTGAAGTCCCAATCGGTGGCAAGCGCGGGCGCAAGGGTGCCGTCGCGGGTCAGCCTGACGAGACCTTCAAAGATATTGTTCAGGACGATGGCATCAATGGCCTCCGCAGCGCCCGCCGTGGGGTCCAGATTGGGGGGTTCCAGTTGCACGCCGATGGCCAGTTCAAGCGCCCGTTCACCCCGCGGGCCGGGCGCAAAGGCGATTGCAATGACGGCTGCGACAACCGCGATGATGACAAAGGCCAGCCCTTGATAACGCGCCAGGCTGAGGGCCAAGGCGGCGGCCAAGGGGCTCAAAAGCAAAATGGCGGACAGGGTCATAAACAATTGGAAAGGGAAAAAAGGGGTGCCCAGCCGGAGCGCTGCTGGGTGATCTTTCGTTTCGATGGCGTCGCAGGTATCGTTCCCCGCGACAAAGAATAAAGAGTGTGACCCAGGGCACCCGGCCCGGCAAGTCCCATCGCTCAACGCCCGTTTGAGCCACCACGGAAGGAAACGCCGCCCATGACAACAACGTCACCCATGACCGACCCCGACGGTGCCGAGGCGCCAGGTTCTGAACTTGGTGTTTCTGAACTTGGTGTTTCTGAGAAAGGTGTTTCCGGGACGCAAGCCCCCGCGCCCGCCCGCGCCACCTTCACGGCCATGGACAACGCAACCCAGGAAGACTGGATGGCCATCGCCGCCAGCTTCTTTCCGTTTGCCTCCCGGGGCGGGGAACGCATCCTGAAGCATTTGTCGCTCCTGAAGGGTGACCATGGCGGCTTTCCTGTGGACAGGTTTGAGCACTCCTTGCAAACGGCGACGCGCGCCCACCGCGATGGCCGTGATGAGGAATATGTGGTCTGTGCCCTCCTGCACGATATTGGCGATATTCTTGGCGCGCATAACCATCCCGATATCGCGGCGGCCATCGTCAGGCCCTTCGTTTCGGCGGAAAATCACTGGATGGTTGCCCATCACGGGATTTTTCAGGGCCACTATTATTTTGATTATCTGGGCATGGATCCGAACTTGCGCGACCGGTATCAGGGCCACCCGCATTTTGACCGCACAGCCCATTTTTGCGAGGCCTACGACCAGACCGCCTTTGACCCCGATTTCGACACCATGCCCCTGTCCGCCTTCGAGCCCATGGTCATGCGCGTCTTCGAAAGCCCCAAACACCCGTTCATGATGCCAGCCGATTGACCCGGTTTGGCGGGTGGTGCTGCGGTTTGAATGGGAAAGGGGTTTATCGTCCGATTACTGCCGATCACACGCGGGGCAACAAACGCCCTGAAGCGGTCGCTTGGGCTTCGGCCAAGACTCGCCAATTGTGTTGAAAAACTCGAAACTATCCAGCTTTCTCTGTATGCGGTTGATATTTTTTGGCAAGAATGTCGGCGTGGATGAATCAATACGCTAATAAAGCCATTTCTGGTGGAATATCATTCTGGAAGCGTTTCCGGCAGGGCGCCCCAAAATAGTTTTTCAACAGAATTGGCCAATTGCAGTCAGTCAGCGGAATTTAACGAGGGGCGGTTTAGGGGCGGGTTTAGGTCGCTGATCGACGCCTATAAGACAAGCGCGAGTCGCACTACTGTAAGGCATGGTCAGTGTCTTACTCAAAGATCGAAATCTGCTCTTCATCCATGTTCCCAAAACTGGCGGTGGGTCGATCAGTCGAGCGCTACGCGCTGAGCCTGATGCCGTTCTTTACCCTGTACGTGAGATGGAAGTAGTGGAACCTTGCATCAGCCAGCTTTCCCGGCAGCTTGATAAGCCTCTAAATGAGTACCGCACCGTCGCTTTTGTCCGAAACCCTTGGGACTGGACCGTATCTGGATATCTTCACGTTACAGAGAATATGCGTGCATATGACTGCCCTCCGACGTTCAAGGAGTTCGTTCAGGGAAACTGGCTTGGGGCGACAATTTTGCGGTATCCAACCAAATTCACAAAGCCTGAGGCATATGTCGCTTACCATACCCAAATTACGCCCTGGATGCATTTATTTCCTTCTGGGTCAAAGGCCTCGATTCATGATCTTTGTACATTTGAAACTCTTGAGCGCGACGCGAAAGAGGTATTGGGAATAAGCACACGATTACCTCATGTAAATCGTTCAGAGCGCGATCACTATTCTGCCTACTACGATGACGAAACTCGCGAACTTGTTGGTATTCGACATGCCGATCTGATCAACACGATCGGCTATGTCTTTTGACTTAACCCAAGCCCGCGAGTCCGTTTTAGGCCGAAAAAAGACATCTCATATGGTGCACTACCGAGTCTTAGACCCCCGCCTTCGCGGGGGTGACGGATTGAGGATTGTACCTTGCAGGGTCATCGCTACTCTATTGTCATTCCCGCGAAGGCGGGAATCCATTGTGCAGTGTATTCTCTGTTTTGCGATGGCCGTTATTGTGCGGTTTCAACTATCGTTGACAGTAAATTCGGGTCACTTTTAAGACGTCCAACTTAAAGCCCAGAATGTCCAATATGGCCCAAACCCAGCCACTCTGATTGCGAGGGGAGCCTAAGCTGCTCCGGCCCCTCGTTTCAAAATCACACGCAGATATCGTGCGTAAAGGTCTGCTTGGTTTGTCCCGGCGACGGTTGCGCCAAGCTGTTGAAACCCGAGAAAGGCCGCGTATTCCACACGCGCCAGCGCGGCGGCATCGAGGTTTGGTAGCGCCAGGCCCGCATAAAGCGTCTGGAGAAACGCAATCCATGAAGCGGTTTAGATTAATTTCTTAATGGCGCGAATTTAAGACGCAGAAAGAACGCGTTCGCTCGTTCTCGAAAGCTAAGAGAGCCACCCGCTTCAGATTTAAAGCGATATACAATTTTCTGGTATACCAGTGCCCAGCCTTAGCCTAAACCCTTTCTAGACAATGGCACAGAAATACACTCCCACCGTATATCAACGCTCTGTGATGGTCGTGACGCTTTTAATCGCGCTGTGGATTGGATTGATCGCGCTCAGTGCCCCCGAGCAATTGCTTGAGGCCATGCAAATGGCGTCGACCGGACCGGCGGGCTTGAATGAGGTCCGCGGTCAATATGGCGGCTTCTTTCTCGCACTCGCAGTGTTTCTAGGGCTTGGAATTGCGGGTCAGGTGCGTCCAGCAGCAGTATTGATGGTTCTGCTCGTTTTGTACGGGGGCGTATTTAGCGGGCGCGTGATCCACCTGGCTCTGGGCAATTTTTCGGATTTCTCAGACTATCCAATGGCGATGAAAGCAATCCACTTCGTAGATTTCGCTGGTTTTATTGCGAGTGTAATAGGATTGCGGCGGTCGCAGTAAGATCAAACTCTCTTACTTGGCTTTTTTCGCCAGGTATCTCAGACGATGCTTTGGGGCGTAAAGCGCATCTGAGGCTAGAGTCTGTTTTTGGGCGTTTCCCGCCTCACACTCAGTGGCTGTTCTGGGGCGAGAATAGGTCGCTGATTTTCTGGTGATAAAAAGCACAGCTCGCTTTGAGCCCCTCTTATCAGCATCCGCCGGAGATAAAGGCGACGGTGTAGTCATCATTTTCGTCGCGTGCGCGAATCCACGCGGTGATAAATTCACCCTCCGCAACAACAGCCTCATCAGCACATGTTGCTTCCGGCAAAGTGATCTTCAGCCAATATTCTTTTGTGTGTGAGTGCCCGTAGCGTTTCCTTGCACGCTCATCATACGCTTCAAAATCCTGAATAACCGCGCGCCCAATAACATCAACTGCCGGCTCAAAGTATTGTAAATTGCTGCTGTTTGAAGGGGCGAACCTCACTTCTCGCAATGGACCACCGGGGTAGTCAGCCACCCGGACAACTGGGTTCTGGAGATATGATAAGTAGTCGGCACCAAGAAATTCAGGATAATCCAAATATCCATCAATTGGTTTTCTCTTGAGCCAAACGTCTTCATCATCCAGGCGAACTCTGAGCCAGTCATTGTAGTGCCCGTAGACAATGATACCGGGAACGTCTTCATATACTTTCAGGGCTTCAAACTGAGACAGAGACACTGTGATTTGCTCCGGCGGTGTCGAGCAATTCACAGGATGGGTGGTCCTGATCTCCACAACCAATAGACCAGAACGCGTCCCCACTCTACCGAACCGGTTGGAACGGGCGG
Source organism: Pseudomonadota bacterium (assembly GCA_039819545.1). GTDB lineage: Bacteria > Pseudomonadota > Alphaproteobacteria > Caulobacterales > Parvularculaceae > CALLPQ01. The sequence continues at coordinate 48,339 of JBCBRS010000016.1, forward strand.
GCGGGTGCGGTAGACCTACGACACGTTTTTTCGTTCGGAGTTCGACCCCATGCCCCTTTCCCCTTTTGCCCGCACGCTCGCGGTGGGTACCGCCCTCGCCCTTATCACCGCATGCAGCGGTGAAAAGGAGGTCACGGCCAAGACATCTGATGCGCCCGATGCCGAGGCGCGTTCTCTAACGGCTGAAACGGCGCCCAATACGAAAGCCGGTACCGAACGCAGCGAGGCGGAAAGAACCGCCGCCGCAGCAGAGCAGGCCGCCGCCGCGCAGGCCCTTGCGGCGGAAAAGAAGGAAGCCGCCGAGGCATTCCTCGCCGAAAACGCCTTGAAAGAGGCGGTCACGGTGTTGCCCAGCGGTTTGCAATATGAAGTGATCGAAACCGGTGCGGATGGCGGCGAAAAGCCGGTTCCCGGCCAGATGATCGAAATCGACTACACCGGCTCCCTGATGGATGGGACGACATTTGATTCGTCACGCGAACGCGGCGCCACCGCGCGCTTTCCCCTCCAGGAAGGGCTGATCGAAGGGTTTCTTGAAGCTTTGCCCCTGATGAAGGAAGGCGACCGGTACATCTTTACCATGCCGCCCACCCTTGCCTATGGCGAGGCGGGCACGCCGGGTGGGCCCATCCCGCCCAACGAGGCGCTGACCTTTGATGTGAAACTCGTCCGGGTTCTGACGGCAGAGAATAACAAGGCCGCTGCCGACGCGTTCTTTACCGAGAACGCCAAAAAAGACGGGGTCAAGAAAACCGCATCGGGCCTGCAATACAAGGTAATCAATCGCGGTGACGGGGCAGCACAACCGCGCATCGGCGATCAGGTCAGCGTTCACTTCCGCGGTATGCTGACTAATGGTACGGAATTCACCAACACCTATTTGGGCGGCGAGCCCCGGGTCTTGCCCGTGGAAAGTACAATCGCCGGGCTAACCGAAGGCGTCCAGTTGATGAGCCCCGGCGATAAATATGCCCTCTACATCCCGTCCGCCCTCGCCTACGCAGAAGAAGGCGACCCCCGCAATCTGATCGCCGCGAATGAGGCGCTGATCTTTGAGGTGGAGCTGTTCGATATTATCAATCCGGACCGCAACCTGGAAAAAGCGCAAGCCTTCCTCGCGGAAAATGCCGGGAAACAAGGGGTCAAAACAACCGACACCGGGCTGCAATACAAGGTTTTGAAAAAAGGCCCCGGCGGCCCCACGCCGACGGCCAGCGACCGCGTACAAGTGCATTACAAAGGCACCCTCATCGATGGCACACAGTTTGATAGCTCATACGACCGGGGCCAACCGGCAACCTTTCCCCTCAACCGGGTCATCAGCGCCTGGACCGAAGGGGTGCAATTGATGAGCGTTGGCGACACATTCGAGTTTTTTGTGCCGCCCGCACTCGGCTATGGCGAGGCCGGCACGGGCTCGGGATCGATCGGCCCCAATGAGGCGCTGATCTTCACGGTTGAGCTTTTGGCCGTGAACCCGGACGACCAATAGCCCGAGGGCGCGCCGGAAGACCCGTTTATCAGGGGCAGGCCTTTTGCTGGGCCTGCCCTTTGTTTATGACGGTGGAGCGACCAACGCATACCTGTCAGGAGGACCAAGACGTGGCATCAAGCATCGACAAGCCGGGCAAAGACACCAGCAACCGCGCCGCCTTCGCCACCCGCGTCATTCATGCGGGCCAGCACCCCGACCCCACAACCGGGGCGGTGATGCCACCGATTTACGCAACCTCCACCTATGCACAAAAAAGCCCGGGCGTTCATCAGGGCTTTGAATATTCGCGGACCCACAACCCGACCCGCTTTGCCTATGAGCGCTGCATTGCCGACCTGGAAAACGGCACACGCGGTTTTGCCTTTGCATCCGGCATGGCCGCCATCGGCACGCTGTTGGAGTTATTCCCTGCCGGCAGCCATGTGATTGCCATGGATGATGTTTATGGCGGCACGTTTCGGCTCTTTGACAAAGTCCGTAGGCGGAGCGCGAATTTCGACTTTTCTTTCGTGGACATGACCGACCCCGACGCAATCCATGCGGCGGTGCGCCCGGAGACGAAAATGATCTGGGTGGAGAGCCCGACCAATCCTCTCCTGAAAATTGTTGATATCGAAGCCGTTTCAAAGATCGCACGCCAGCATGATCTCTTGCTTGGGTGCGACAATACTTTTGCCTCCCCCTATTGCCAGCGGCCGCTGGATCTCGGCGCTGATGTGGTGATGCACTCCGCCACCAAATATCTGAATGGCCATTCGGACATGGTGGGCGGCATTCTGGTGGTGAAGGACGAGGCGCTCGGCGAAGAGCTTGCATTTTTGCAGAACTCCGTTGGCAGTGTTCAAGGCCCATTTGACAGTTTCCTTGCCCTGCGCGGGTTGAAAACCCTGTCCTTGCGCATGCAGCGCCATTGCGAAACCGCGGGCGACCTTGCCGGCTGGCTGGAGGCCCATCCGGCCATCGACCGGGTCACCTATCCGGGTCTACGCTCCCACCCTGCCCACGATGTCGCCAAACGGCAGATGCATGCGTTTGGCGGGATGGTGACGATTTTTCTGAAAGGCGGGCTTGATGCGGCGCGGACCATGTTGGAGCGCGTGGACCTGTTTACCCTCGCCGAAAGCCTCGGCGGTGTTGAAAGCCTCATCGAACATCCGGGGATCATGACCCACGCGTCGATCCCCAAGGACCGGCGCGCCGCGCTCGGCGTTGATGATGCGTTGGTGCGATTGTCCGTCGGGATTGAAGAGGCGGGCGATCTGCGCCGTGACCTTGAACAGGCCCTCGCTGGTCTCTAATTGGCGGCCCTTAACCGCTGACGTTGATCGCGGGCCACCGTTTTTTGTCCGTAACAAGAGTATCGATTATGATGTTTTCTTTCAGCCGTTTTCACCATGCTTTTCTCGTCCTCTGCCTTATCGTGGCAGGGGGGCCAATCGGCAGCGCGTTCAATTTTTCGGCTCACGCCGAACCGATGGATTTTTATCAGCCGGATGGGGCCGTTTATGATCCGGCCATCACAAAGCCGGAAGATTTTATCGGCTACGGGCTTGGTGAAAAACCGGTGCGCCATGACGTGATGGTTGGCTATCTGCGCTCCCTCGCGCGTCAGTCCCCACGGATGCAGGTTAGCACCATCGGGCGCTCCCATGAGGGTAGGCCCATCTTGTCCTTCGTTGTCTCTGCACCGGAAAATATTGAACGGCTCGATGAGATTAAAGCCAATCATAAAGATCGTTTGGCCGGTAAAGGTGATGCGGGCGCTGATCCTGTTGTTGTGTGGCTCAATTATGGTGTACACGGCGCGGAATCCTCCGGCATGGATGCGGCCATCCCGACGCTATATCACCTGGCCGCCGCAACCGGGGACGACATCGACACGCTCCTGCGCGATACGGTCATCGTGGTGATTGCAATTTTTAACCCCGACGGGCATTCACGGCGCATCAATCACGTCTTCACCTTTGATGGCACGGTACCGGTAACCGACCGCAACCATGAGGCCCACAATCTGTGGATTGAGGCGCGTACGAACCATTACTGGTTTGACCTGAACCGCGACTGGCTGTTGCTGACGCAGCCTGAGTCCCGGAGTTGGATCAAAGTCTGGCATGACTGGAAGCCTAACGTGTCCGGCGATTTTCACGAGCAAGGCTCCGATGCTACCTATTATTTTCACCCCGGCGAGCCCAAACGCAAAAACCCGCTCATCCCGGACCGGGAACGCGAATTGCTCGCCACGCTGGGCGAGGAGCATGCCAACTGGCTTGATACACAAGGCGAGCTTTATACCGCCGAGGAAGGCTTTGATAATTTTTATATCGGTAAGGGCTCAACTTATCCGTCAATCAATGGCTCCGTCGGTATCTTGTTTGAAGCGGCGGCAGCGCGCGGCGGGGAAGTTGATACCGTAAATGGTGTGCGCACCTATGCGCAGAATATCCGGCTGCACTTCAATACCTCGCTGACCACGATCATCGGCGCCCACAAATTGCGCGATGACCTGAAAGCCTATCAGCGCGATTTTTTCGTGCGGGCCGAGCGGGCGGCCCGCGCCGATGACCGTAAGGCATTTGTCTTTACCGCGCCTGGCGATGCCGCGCGCACCCATGCGTTTGTCACGCTCCTGCACAACCACGATGTGGAGGTTTACGCCCTCAATCAGGATGTGACGCTTGGCGAACAGACCTTTGCAAAAGACACAAGCTTCATCGTGCCGGTAGCGCAGGATCAATACACCATGATCCGCGGTATTTTTGATCAGGTTACGGAATTCGAAGAGGCGGTTTTTTACGACGTGTCCGGCTGGACGCTGCCGCTTGCCTATGATCTTGATTACGCTGTGCTGGACGCCTTCCGGTTTAGCCAGAACCTGCTGGGCGATGCGGCGGCTGGCGCGCCGCCTGCCGTACCTGCCCCCTCCGAGGGTGCCTTTGGCTATGTTTTTTCGTGGGCAGATTATTATGCGCCCCGTGCACTCGGCCGGTTCTTGCGCGCCGGTGCCAAACCTCGCGTTTTTCTGCGCCCGAAGACTCTGACCATTGACGGGCAGTCTGTGGAGTTTGATCGCGGCTCAATCTTTATTCCTGCGTCCACGCGCGAAAGCCTGACCCAATCTATCGACGGGTCAACGCTCCTCGAAACCGCGAAGACCGTCGCCGCACGCGACGGTGTGCAGGTTTATCCCCTACAGTCGGGCAATGCCGCCGCAGGTCAGGGTGATCTTGGCGCGCGCAGCTCCGTCCATACGGTCCGTGAGCCGAAGATCTTACTGACCTTCGACGATGGACGCACGCGCTATGCGGCCGGTCAGTTGTGGCATCTGCTGGACCACAAAATGCATATTCCAGTGACATTGCGCCGCCAGCGGGATTTGGCGCGGATTGATCTGTCCGTATACACCCACATCCTGATGCCAGGTGGCGCCCGAAAGCCCGACGCCGCGTTGACGCAATCCCTGCGCCGTTGGATCACGGGGGGCGGAACCCTCGTCGCCACCAAGGACGCGGCGGTTTGGGCACAAGCCACTTTTCTCACCAAAGCTGACAAGTCTGAAAAGACCGGGAAAGCCGACGGCACCAATGGCACACAGAAAAGCACAACCGCCCGCCAAAATTACGCGGCCAAAACGCTGAACGATGCGGAGCATCTGATCGGCGGGGCGGTATTTGAAAGCGATCTTGATATCTCGCACCCTCTTGGCTTCGGGTTTGCGGACCGTCGCATCGCCACCATGAAAGCCGGCAGCACGCCCCTCAAGGGGTCGGACGATCCTTATGCTGTTGTGGCAGCCTACGGGGCGACACCGCTGCTATCGGGGTATGCCTCCGACCGTCGGTTATCGGAGCTGAAAGAAACACCGTCCCTGATTGGTGAGCGGATGGGCCGGGGCGGTCTTATCCTGTTCGCCGACGACCCTGCCTTCCGCGCGACGTTTCTAGGGGCTGACCGGTTGGTGTTGAACGCCATCTTTTTTGCCGACGCGTTCCAGCCCGCGCGAAAGCCATAAAGCGCGCGTTTGCTAAAACCTTTGACCCGGAAAAAAGTAACGCCGCCTCCGTGAGGAGGCGGCGTTACCCGGGATATCGCCGGCGGGGGAGAAGCCGACGATTTCGGTCGGCTGATGCCCATTGAGACCCAGCCGCAAATATGTATGTGCACTTCAAAGTGTCTAATCTGTCGCAGGTTTTGTCAATTAACCGCGCTCATGGTCTGATTGATGAGACCAGATGCTATTGACGATTTTTCCCCTCGACAGACAAGTTTGGGCATACCTGTCACACCCGCTATCGTCAATATTGGTCAAAATAAAAAAACATATTTGCCGCAAATTTTCTGGGTACTTCGCTTTTTGCGCGAGCGCTTATGGTTAAGGTTCTGGCGTAAGCAGAACCGTTTGGGCATATCTTGCATGCGTTCACGATGTTGAGGGGATAGACCAATCATGACCGAGGAGAACCACGCGTCCCTTGCCGATCAAATCAATGATGCGATCACGCCGCTGAGCGACTTCGTCAATAGCATCATCTTTTTCTCGGTTCCGGTGTTTGGAGTCAGCGTGCCCATCGTTGTCATCTGGCTACTTTTGGCTGCGCTCATCCTGACTTTTGCGCTCAGCTTTATTAATTTGCGCGGCTTTGGCCATGCCGTTGCGCTTGTCACTGGCAAGACCGGTGACAGCCAAAGCGCCTCCCATGGTCAGATCTCACACTTTCAGGCGCTGACCTCCGCCCTGTCGGGGACGGTTGGCCTTGGCAATATTGCGTCGGTGCCCATTGCCATCGCGCTGGGCGGGCCCGGTGCGGTCGTGTGGATGATCCTTGCGGGCTTTTTCGGCATGTCTTCGAAATTTGCCGAGTGCGCCCTGGCTGTGAAGTACCGCCAGAATCACGCCGACGGGACGGTCAGTGGTGGGCCCATGTATTATATCGAGGCTGTTTTCACACGGCATGGTCTGGCCCTTGTGGGCAAGGTGCTGGCGATCTTTTTCGCCGTCATGACCATGGGTGCATCGATCAGCATTTTTCAGGTGAACCAGGCCCACGCACAATTTTCCAGCGTCACCGGCATTTCCGCGCCGCTCCTGTTTGGCGGGGTAATGGCAACCGGCGTTGCCATCGTCATCCTCGGCGGAATCCGCGTGATCGGGCGGGTAACCTCGATCCTCGTGCCCGGGATGGGGATTTTATATCTGGGCGCTGGCCTGATCATCCTTGCCGCCAATGCACCCGCGATCCCCGGTGCCATCGGCCTGATCGTCGGCGGCGCCTTTGGCCTTGATGCCGCCGGCGGCGGTATAATCGGTGCCCTGATCAACGGGATAAAACGCGCCACCTATTCCAGTGAGGCCGGTGTGGGCTCAGCGGCCATCGCCCATGCGGCGGTGCGTACAAAGACACCGCTAACCGAAGGCTATGTGGCGCTCCTCGAACCTTTTATCGATACGATCGTGGTGTGTACCGTTACGGCGCTGGTCATCGTTGTCACCGGTGTTTACGTGCCCTATGTGGGCGTCGACAATCCGCCGGGCATCACGATGACCTCCGCTGCCTTTGGCAGCATGTTTAGTTGGTACCCCTACATATTATTAGTATCGGTTGTCCTGTTTGCGTTTTCAACGCTCGTCACCTGGGCCTATTACGGGTCGCAGGCGGCGGCCTATATCTTCGGGCGCAAACGATATGTGGATGTGACCTTCAAGCTCGCCCTGTCGCTGCTTTTGTCAATCGGGGCGGCGGTACAGCTTTCGGCCATCGTTGATTTTATTGATGCCATGCTGTTTGGCATGTGCATCCCGAATATTATCGCGCTTTATCTGCTTTTGCCGGAACTACGACGCGATGTGCGGGCCTACGAAGCCGGGCGCGCTGCCCGCACGACCTGATCATGAGAGCGCGTTCACAAAAAGTGTAATCGTCGATGGTTCCCATCCATCGACTTGGGTTCAAACGGAATCACGACGACGCTTTAAGGTATTGTTTTTACGCATTTCCCGGCGGCGAACCGCACACACTTCGCCTGGAAATGCTTTAGCCTACCGCTTAATCCTTGTCCTTCATCACAAAAAAAAGCCGATGCGAAACCCGCACCGGCTTTTGAAATATGTATGTCGGAAGCCACAGGTGGCTCCCGGTGCACGGTTTAATTCAATGCGTCTTTCAAACCCTTGCCGGCGGTAAATTTCGGCTGGATGCTGGCTTTGATTTTGATGGTCTCGCCGGTACGCGGATTACGACCGTCGCGGGCGGCACGCTTGACCGCGGCAAAGGTGCCGAACCCGACGAGACGCACATCGTCCCCTTTTTTCAGCGTATCGGTGATCGCATCAAAGACGGCGTCCACGGCCCGTCCGGCTTCGGCTTTGCTGATCCCGGCAAAGTCGGCAACGCGGTCAATAAATTCGTTCTTGTTCATTATCTCACCTTTATGATTGTGTTGGCATCGCGATTGTCGAGATACCCTCTACGCTCGACCCACATTATGCCGTAGCGCCGACCCCGCTTAAAAGCCCTGAAGGGCGGAAAAAATGGGGTTATTAGCGCCATTCGCAATAAAATACTGATTTTATTCGATCTTTTCACCTGACAGCCCGTGCACTTCATCCCATTTTTCGTGTTCGTGGGCGATTGAGCATTCGATCAGGGTCCGCCAAACAGGCTCAGCGATTCGTTTTGACAAGCCTTCGCGCTCGGCGCTGCGCAACACTTTGGCCACCACATCTTCGATCCGCCAGGGCAATCGGACCTCGGACTTCTCCGTTTTGATCCGCCCCGCAGCTTCAATGTAGCCCTGGCGTTCTGCCATCAGACGCACGAGAACGCGATCAAGCCGGTCGATCTCCACGCGCACCTCGTCCATCGTCTCACAGACCTCGGCGGGCACGGTTGCGATCAGGTCTTGCGTCATGGGGGGGCTTGCTTTCAAAAAGACTGCGGGGGAAACCCTCCGCAGTCTGATCGTTTTCTCCGCCGGGCGGCGTGGCTAGTGTTTGACAACCGCGTCGCTATCCACCGGCTCTGTCGCCGAAACGGCAGCGGGCTCCACCCACTCAATGGGCGTGAGTTTGTCAACGAGTGCATGGGACAGCACCTCATCAACGGTGGAAACAGGCACAATCTCCAGCGCCTCTTTCACATTATCGGGGATATCGGCGAGATCTTTCTCGTTCTCTTCCGGGATGAGCACCTTTGATACCCCGGCCCGAACGGCAGCAAGCAGCTTTTCCTTCAGCCCGCCAATCGCCAGGACCCGGCCGCGCAGGGAAATCTCCCCCGTCATGGCGATGTCCTTGTGGATTTTCACACCGGTCAGCACAGAGACCATGGCGGTTGCCATGGCGACACCGGCAGAGGGACCATCCTTTGGCGTCGCACCTTCCGGCACGTGAACGTGAATATCTGTCCGCTCATACAAAGGCGGCTCGATGCCAAAATCAACCGACCGGGAACGCACATAAGATGCCGCCGCCGATACAGATTCTTTCATCACCTCTTTCAAATTGCCGGTGGGTGTCATACGCCCTTTGCCCGGCATTTTAACCGCTTCGATGGTCAGAATATCACCGCCCACGGACGTCCAGGCAAGACCTGTCACAACCCCGACGCGGTCTTCACCGTCAACCTCACCAAACCGGAATTTGGTAACGCCAGAAAAGTCCGACAGATTATCCGCGGTCACATCGACTTTGGTGCTGTCACTGGTTTCAAGCTCGCGCACAGCTTTTCGGGCCAACCGGGCGATTTCGCGCTCCAGATTTCGCACGCCAGCTTCCCGCGTATAAAGCCGGATCAAATTGCGGAGCGCTTCATCAGTCAGCGACCACTCCTCTTCCTTCAGCCCGTGATTTTCCAGCTGTTTGGGGATCAGATGCTGACGCGCGATCTCGACCTTCTCATCCTCGGTATAGCCGGGGATACGGATGATCTCCATACGGTCCATCAAAGGCTGCGGCATATTCAGGCTGTTGGCCGTGGTGACGAACATCACGTCAGACAGGTCATAATCAACTTCGAGATAATGATCCGCAAAGGTCGAATTTTGCTCCGGGTCCAGCACCTCAAGCAGCGCTGACGCTGGATCAC
>JBCBRS010000017.1:0-57749 GCA_039819545.1 Pseudomonadota bacterium
ACCTCCCAAATCACCTTGAGGAGATAGTTGGTGATCAGAACGGTAATCACTTGCTGCGTTGTCCAAATGCCTAGAAACGCAACTGGATAAAAAATCAGGCTATCAACGCCCTGCCCGACGACCGTGGAGCCGATGGTCCGCGTCCATAGCATTTTGCCTTGGGTCAGCACTTTCATCCGGGCCATGACGAACGCATTCGAAATTTCGCCAGCCCAGAACGCAACCATGGAGGCAAAAACAATGCGCGGGGTAACGCCGAACACAGCCTCATAGGCCGGCTGATTATCCCACCCCGGCGCGGGCGGCATGGCCACCACCACCAGCGACATGAGCGCCATAAAGCCAACGGCTGCAAATCCGGCCCAGACAATCCGCCGGGCGCGCGCATAGCCGTAAACCTCGGTCATGACATCGCCCAACACGTAAGACAGCGGGAAAAACAAGATGCCCGCCCCGAAGACACCCACATCGAAGCCAAAAATCTTCGCCTCAAAAAATTGAACGAGTTTGGCAGCCCCGATCAGGTTTGAGCAGATGAGGATGGCAACGAAGGCGGCCATCACGAAATCATAGTAGCGGAACTGATGGGCCGCACCGGCATTGACGGCTTCGGACGAGGCGGGGGACGAGGCGGGGGGCGAGGAGGTGGGCAATCGGGTCATGGCACCGGTACAGCGCGAACGGGCCCGGCTTGGCAAGTCCCAGCCCCCGAAAAAGGGCGTTAACGAGCGGCGACGCAGGGGGTTTGGTCTTCGTCGGTACCGGTTAAGTGGCACCCATATTGCAAAGTTGCGGCTCGTAGAAACCACGATCAATGCCACCCCCCGGCTAGGAGCAAGCCATGACGAGCGCCCTTATCAATCATCGGTTCTTTGCCCGGCTGATTTATGCAAGCCTCGGCGTCTCAACCTTGTGCGCCCTCGCACTGGCTGCCTGTGTGGGTCCGGCCATGGCGCAATCTGGGACGCCAGCCTCAAGGTCCGTGTCGAGCGCGCCCGAGCCAACCCGGTTCTATTATCTTGATCTTCAGGTCTGGCAGGATCGCGAATTGCTGACCAATCCGAAACTTCAATTGCCGCCCAATGAGCCCGCCGAGATCACCGTTGATGACCCCGCCGTCTATCCGGACAAGGTGAAAGTGGACTTGCGGCTGGTGGCAGGCGGACCGCGCGGTGAGATTAAGGTTGAAACCACGATTTTTCTTCCGCAAAATGGCGCCTGGCGAGAGGCAGCGGCGCCTACCCTTCGCGTTGAGCCGGGCAAGCGCACCAGTATTGAAGTTCCTATCGGGGATCTCGGCTTTCTGCATACGGATGGATCATCCGTTGAAACGCTGATCGTCTTTGTCAGGGTTGACGAACCGGCCTCGCGGTAAGCCGGTGCAGGCTCCCTTGCGTTACCGCAAAACCGGACCGGAGAGCCTGAATGCCTTCTTTTATTTTCCAACGCATACCACCAACCGTGCGCTTGATCGCAGTACCCTTGCTCTCAGTGTCGCTTGCCGCGTGTACCACCGCTGATATCAAAGCGGACAGGGAACAGACCCAAGCGGTATCCACCGCCCCTGTCGCCGGGACCACCGCCAGTGCTGGCAAAGGTCGATATCGATTTGTTGACGCTGAGGCCGCTGGCGCCATCCTCGCCACTGCGGACGCGTACACAGCCGAGTTACAAGCCACCGAAATCGGCATCAAAGCGCAGGACGCCAGCAAAAATAGCGTTGCAGACTTGCAGAACGCGTACCGGGACGGCGCCCTTGACTGGACCGAGGCAGAACGGGCGGCGGTCAATGCCGCCATCGCTGCGGTCGACGAAAAGCTGCGCGTCTTTGACCGACACTTGCCAGAGACAGTCCTGCTCGCAAAAGTCTCGAACGCGGTCGAGGGCGGTCTGCCCCACACCCGCGCCAATTTGATCGCGTTTTCCACGAATGCCCTTGATGCCTTGGTGACCGGTGACAATTCGGGCCTGCAGTCTTTGTTTCTGCACGAACTTCACCACGTTTTGTCACGCCATAACCGGCAGCATCATGATGCCTATTATCGGCTGATCGGGTTTGAGCCGTGCCGCTTTTCCGCACCGCCGCGATTGCGTGCAAAGCGCCTGACCAATCCGGATGCGCCCTCCTATCGGCATTATGCCCGCGTGCCCGTCAACCGCGCAGACCTCACCGCTGACGGGGTAATCCCCTATCTATCCGTTAACGGACCTTATGAGGGCGGTCTCAAACCAACGCTGGGGTCCTATTTCGATTTTGGCCTGCTGGCCGTTTCCGTCACGGATAGCGTGTGCACCAGTGCTGGCGATGAGCCAACCTTGATCGCGCCGCCTGATCTTCCCGCCTTCCTGCAACTGGTGGGGGGAAACACTGGCTATATTATTCATCCAGAAGAAACTCTGGCCGATAATTTCACGTTTCTGATCATGGGTCGCGACGACCTGCCCAATCCGGAAATTCCGGAAAAGATCGGGGCGTTCTGGTCGGCGCTGGAGTAGGCGCTATCGTTTGCAGGTCAGGGGATCGCTTTTGCGATGTCGCTGGCAAAGCGGGCAACGTCAAAACGGGCGCCGCCATTATCATCAAAGCCACGGCGGACAACGATAAGATCCTTTGACGGAATAATTGTCAGGCTTTGCCCCCGATTGCCGAGCGCGGCATAACTATCCGCCGGCAAGCCCTCAAAACCGCCCAGAAGCCACCATTGCGCGCCATAGCCAAAGCGTTTTGACCCATCGGCGCGCAGGGGCGGCTGGGCCGGGGCTGGTCTTGTCACGAAGTCGACCCAGCCTTCAGGCAACAACCGGTCGCCGTTCCACACACCGTCATTAAGATAGAGAAGTCCGAGCCGCCCAAGGTCACGCGCGGTGGTATAGACCTGGCTCGATAGAATGAAATCGCCGTTCCAATCGGTTTCCGGAAAAGTATGACGCATACCGAGCGGTGAGAGAACCGCCGTTAGCGCAAAGGTATGATAGACCGGATCATCGCCCATGGCCTCACGCAGATACCGCATGGCCAGCATGGTATCATTGTTCGCGTAGTACCAGCGTGTACCGGGCGTGACTGCCAGACGCCGGGTTACTGCATGGTCAATCACCCGGCCCCCACCGAAATAGATATTGTCCGTGCGGTTCCCGCGCGGCCCATTGTCAAGCCCGCTTGCCATATGGAGGAGATTGGCGAGCGTGATTGTCCGGCGCGGATCACCCTCCGGCCACTGATCAAGGGTCACCGGATCATCGGTTGTGACGATCCCCTGATGAACCGCCGCACCAATCAGTGTTGCGGCCAGTGACTTTGCCACGGACCAGGTGCGTTGCGGGGTGTACCGATCAAAACCCTTGCGATAACGCTCACCAATAATTGTCCCGTCCTTGATCACAAGAACGGCCGTTGTTTGCGTTCCGTTGCCATAGGTTTCACGGTCAAAGGCCGCTGCGATTACGGGCTTTATCTGTTTGCCGGTGGCCGCTTGCGCCCCCGATAGCCGGGGTGTGCGATCCCCCATCGGCCAGGCCATGCGCCGTCCCATGCGCCGCGCGCTCGCCCGGTAGGTCTTTGGCGCTATTTCAGAGATCGGGACGCTGGCGGGACCCGCCCGGTTGCCGGTGACCAGAGCGCTATCGGCTGGCGTTCCCGCCGGGAGTTGCACACAGCCCCACGGGCCGGTCCAGCGCGCAACCCTGGGCGGGAACGTATCACCATAGGCAACACTAACCGTGCGGGCTTGCTCATCAATCACGGCATCGGACACCTGCGCAAAGGCGGCGCGGTAATCGGGATAGATGCGGTTCAGCTCATCCCCGGCAATCTGGGTGGGCGTGCGCCCGGCATTAAAGACCGACGAGCACATAAAAGTGGCTTTGTACCCCGCCGCCAGCGAAAGCTGCACAGGATCGTTCACCGGGGCCGCCTCCTGACCGATTGCAACCGGTGCAATGGTGCCGATGAGGGCGACAAGCCCCGCCCGCCACGCCGTCCTGGAAACCGCCATACATAATCCTCTTCGGTAAAACACTGTCTGCAGTGTTGCTCTGTTTTCCACCGGGATACCAAAAACAGCCCCCATCGTCGCCGTCAAACTGGAGACATTTTTATCCGCCATGCTTGAGGTCAGGCCGAATAGCGGTAATCCTGCAGGCAATGTCGGAGGGACCTTATGCGCCAGGCGCTTTTGTCAGTTATAGCGGCCATGACCTGCCTTCACGCGGCCCTGCCCGCTACCCCGCCCACTGCCAGCGCGAAGCCCGCATCAAGCGCGAAGCCAGCATCCAGTGCCCAAACGGCAGCCAGCGCGCAGCCAGCATCCAGTGGCCAACCCAAAGCGGCAGAACCAACCTTCGCCCGATGGCTCACCGGCTTTCGCCAGACCGCCCTTGATGCCGGGATTTCGGCGGCGACCCTCGACACCGCGCTCACGGGTCTGAAGCCAGTACCCCGCGTCTTTGAGCTACAGGACAATCAGCCGGAATTTGCCAAAGGGCCATGGGCCTATATTGATAGCGCCTTGTCGGAGCAGCGGGTCAGTAAGGGCCGCCAGAAATTCCAGGACAATCGCATTGCGCTGGAAGTGATCGGCAATGCCTATTCCGTTGCCCCCTCCGTGATGACCGCCATCTGGGGATTGGAAACGTCCTATGGTGCGGTCATGGGCAATTTTGACACGGTGGAAGTGCTGGCAAACTTTGCCTGGAAAGGCCGCCGTACCGCTTTTGGCCGGTCGCAATTGCTCGGTGCCCTGAAGATTATTGACAATGGCTACGCACCGCGCTCCAAACTGCGCGGTTCGTGGGCCGGGGCCATGGGCCATACACAGTTTATTCCCACCACCTACCTTGCCTATGCGATTGATCATGATCAGGACGGTCAACGCGATATCTGGTCAACGCTGCCCGATGTGTTCGCCTCCACGGCAAACTATCTTGCAGCGTCTGGCTATAACAAGGCAAACCCGGTTGGGGTTGAAGTGGTCCTGCCCGCTGGCTTTGATTATGCGCTGACCGGCACGACGCGCCGGGCGCTGGTGGAGTGGGCGGCGGCGGGCGTTGTGGCAGGGAATGCGGCGCCGCTGGTCGGTCGCTATGACCCTAATCTGCGCGGACGGATCATTGTCCCGGCGGGCGCGCGGGGACCCGCCTTTCTTGTCTTTGGGAATTTTGAAGCAATCCTGAAATATAATCGGTCCACATCCTATGGCCTTGCGGTGATGCTTCTGTCCCAGAAAATTGCGGGCACGGGCGGCGATGTGATCCAGCCTTGGCCGCGCGATGACCGACCCTTGAGCCTTGCCGAACGCAAGCAATTGCAGCAGGCGCTGGCCGATCGTGGTTTTGATCCGGGTCCGGTTGATGGCATTATCGGTTCGGGTACCCGGCGCGCCTTACGCCGCTGGCAGATCAGTGCCGGTTTGCCCGCCGACGGCTATGCGTCGGCGAAACTGCTCAGCCTGCTGCTCGCGCGATAGCCGGTTACAACCAACCCTTGTCCCGGGCCAGACGCGCCGCCTCAATCCGGTTTGAAACGCCCAGCTTTGCGGTTGCCTCCGCGAGATAATTCCGCACGGTGCCGGGCGACAGGTCAAGTCGCTGGGCAATGGCTTTGTTGCTCTCCCCCTGTTCGACAAACCGCAGAATTTCGCGCTCACGCGGGGTGAGCGGGTCTTGCGCTTCCCACGCCGCCACGGCGAGTTCAGGATCGATACAGGTCTCATTGTTCGCCACTTTGCGAATAGCGAAGGCAAGCTCTTCACCGGGCGTGTCTTTCAGAAAATAGCCCTTTGCCCCCGCCGCCATGGCGCGCTGTAGATAGCCCGGCCGAGCAAATGTCGTTACCATAAGGATCTTTGTGGCTATCGTCAGCTGGCTGATGGTCTCGGCAAGTTCAATACCGGTCAGTCCCGGCATTTCAATATCGGTGACCAGCACATCCGGCTGGTGGGTTTTGACGAGCGCCAACGCCACACCGCCATCACCGGTGTCGGCGATAATCTCGATATCGTCTTCAAGCGACAAGAGCGTCTTTAAGGCGCTGCGCAGGAGCGATTGATCTTCGGCCAGCACAACCCGGATCATGATACCGCGATACCTGAAAGAGGGACGTCAACGCTAACACGAAAGCCTGGTGAACGCGAGAATGTTGCGGTGCCGTCAAGGCTTGCCACCCGCTCGGTAAGCCCGCGAAGCCCAGAACCCGGCGACCATCCGTTATCGGATGATCCAATACCATCATCCTGAATGGCAAGTTTCAGAACGCCGCCGGACTGTTCAAAACGTATGGTGACCGCGCTTGCCCCTGCGTGACGGATCACATTCGTCACCGCTTCGCGGACCACGAGGCCAAGCACCGTATCCGCCGTTGGATTCAGCGTTGGCGGCGCGCCCGTCACGGTCAAGGTGACCCCGCCGCTGTCAAGAAACCGGCGGGCACGGTCTATTTCACCAAGGATCGAGGTTGCCGTCATATCGCTGACCGCTGCGCGCACATCGCTTAACGCCCTGCGCGCTGCATCGCGGATCTCGCGCAATTCACGTTCAGCCTGCGCCGGATCAGATCCCAGCGTTCGCCCCGCAATGTCGGCTTTTAAGGCAACCATGGTCAGGGTCTGACCTAACACATCGTGGAGGTCACGGGCGATACGCGCCCGTTCGGCAATCGCGGCTTCCTCTCGCTCAAGAGCGCGGGCGTTTTCTGCAATTTTAACCTCAGCCAAGTGCGCCGCCTCGGCGATACACCCAACCCCCACGATTGTACCCATAAAGACAACAAAGCCGATTTCTATCAGTGAACGCCCCATCAGATAAGACACCGACACATAGACGATCGTCAGGATCGCGATTAACCACAAGGCCCGCTGACCCGGACGCTGATAGCCAGCTTGCGCCGCGGCATAGATATGAAAGACGCCCGGCGAGCCCCAAAAGGGCGTAACCGCGTAGCCAATCAATGCGATCAGCGCGATCACCGGAATATTATCGGGTGTCGATCTTGCAAACGTCTTCAGATAAATCGGGATAAAAATCGTGATCGCCACGGCAGCAACGGCCACATCGAACAGGCTTGGGGCACGAAACAGCCAGGGCGCCCCGTAGAAAAATAGATAGACCAGATAAAATTCCGGGCGCGCCCCAAGGTTAGGCAGGAATTTGGAAAGACCGCGCCCGCCACCGCCACCCGCCGCAGCCTCATTAGATTTTTCTTCAGCGTTCAAAACGGACATTATCGACAACAAATTCATAGACGCCCACTTGCGTGCCCGTCACCAGCGCCAGGCCGGTTGTGCTTTCCAACTGAACACCCGGCACGTCGGCAAGCGGTATTGTCACCGATGCCCATTCTTCGGTCACGGCAAATTCCTTCGTAGGCGGAACACCGCCGGGCCCCGCGCCGAACAGCATGGCGCGGTAGACACCGGGGGTGCCCCGCACGTCAAAAGTCAACGTCGTAAAGCCGCTGATATCACGGCCCGCGGTAAAGTCATCGGTAAACGGTAAGACTGCACCCGCCCAGGGGAAAGGAAAGCCCGGCTTCACTTGCGCTTTCACGGCCATGACACCCTCATCGGCACCCTCTTTTTCTACCACCATATGGCTAACTGTCGCCACTGATTTCCCACCGGCCATGCTATCGGTTGTGCTTGTCCAACCCGATGATCCGTCTACCGAAAGGTCAGTATCAAATTGACCAAGGTCAGAAACCGTCCAGCGATCTGACTGCGCATCGTCAAGTGCCCGTTTTACGGGGTAGCCATTTTTATAAACGCTCGCCATGGCACGGGTCGCGGTGATGTCTAACAACGGATTGGCGTCAAGCAGGATAAAATCTGCAATGGCCCCGGGGGCGATAGCACCGCGCCCTGTGAGCGAAAAGGCGTCCGCCGGCCCCATTGTTGCGGCGCGCAGCACTGCGGCGGCTGGGAGGCCTGCCTCGACAAGCAAGCTCAGTTCCTGATGTAACGACGCACCATAGGTCGTACTCGGATTAGGCGCATCGGCCCCCGCATAGATGGGCACCCCGGCGTCAAAAAGGGCTTTTGTGTTGGCTTGCGCAATTTTGAGGATCGGACCCGGCGGGCGGTTGCTGAATTGTTGTGTGAGTTGCCCCCGCTGCACCGGGGTAAGGTAAGGGGCGATTGTCGCATCATCCTGCAAACTGGCGCCAGGTTTGTGCCCATCCACAGAGGCAATGACCACCAGCGTCGGGATCACAAAGACACCCTTTTCAACAGCAAGCTGAATAAATTTCGGCGTCGCCGGTACGTCGCGGAACACATGGACAAGGCCATCAATGCCATCCTCAACCATATGCGTTGCTGCCTCCAGCGTATCGATATGGGCAACGACAAGAACGCCGCGATCATGCGCCGCATCAATCACCGCTTTGGCCGTGGCACGGTCAATACTGCTGATCCGCGAGGAACCCGGGATATAGGCAAGTTTGATATAGTCAGAGCCCTCGGCAAGGCGTGCATTAACCCAACCCTGCGCCTGCGCCGGTTCTGTCAGCGTCGGGATATCAAAGCCGAACTGTGTGCCATGACCGCCAGGTGAGGTACCCATAGTCCCGGCACTGAACATATCAGCTTCCGGCCGGTTATGGCGCTCTGCGCGGCTCGCCCGCGTAGCCGGTAGCATCAGCGCATTGGTGAACATATCAAGATGGGTCGTCACCCCGAATCGGGCGGCATCGGTAAAGGCACTACCGTAAGAATGGGTGTGGGCATCAATGAGTCCGGGAATCATAAAGTGTCCGCCCGCATCAACCCTGGGCAGATCAGCGGTGAGATTTTGCCCGAGCGCCGCAATGACACCGTTTTCAATCCTGACATTCTGAGGGTCGGAAAAGCTTAGACCCGAAGCCGTTTGCGTGAGAATGCGCGCATTGGTGAGCACAAAGCTGTTTGTGCTCACATCGGCTGGCTGCGAGGCGGTAGTATTTTCACCAGCCGGGTCTTGCGTCCCCGATTGTGCGCGCGCCGATGCACCCCCCGCCTCACCAGCCGGGTCCGATACCGGCAGGAAAACCATCAGCGCGGCTATTAAAATCGCAGCGGCGAACAGCGCACCGAAAAAGATCGTTCTCAACATTTCACGCTCCCAGGACCAAATGGTCTTTATCTGTATACGGTAGTTAAACGGATTTTCCTAGCGCTGACGCACCCACGCAACCAGCGCGATACCGGCAAGGATCGCCGTCATGATCGCACTGATGATGAGATGATCGCGCGGGATAACGGGCGCGGGGCCATTCACCACCGACAGTGCAATCTCAGCCAGATGATAGGAGGGCAGATAACGCGCAAAATCTTGCATCACGCTGGGGAAAATTGCGATGGGAATCCACAACCCGCCCAAGGCCGAAAGCAGTAGAAAGACGATGTTTGAAAACGCCACCGCAGCATTGGCCTTGAACAGGAAGCCGAAGGTCAGCCCGATAAAAACAAACGGTGCTGCCGCCGCCAGATGGACCCCGAGCAAGGTTGCCCAGGTGACCCGGTCGAGCCGCACCCCGCCGAAATAGCGCGCCACTAGATACATGAGTGTCAGGGCCAAAAGCGAAAAGAACAGCGTCGCAATAAGCTTTGCCGCCACATAGGTGGTCGCTGGCGCCGGTGACGCGCGTTTGATCTGCAGCCAGCCTTGCTCGCGCTCGCTGGCAACACCGGCACCAAATCCGAAAATCGCCGGGCCCATCACCGCAAAAACACCAAATGTGGCAAGAATTTTGGCCGCTGCCGTCCCGCCGCCATTGGGCAGGATCACCGCAAAAAGTGTGTAAAACGCCGCCGGCATCGCAAGGGTCGGGATGATAAATTCGGGCGCCCGAAAATTTTTGAGTAATTCTGCGCCGGCTTCACTCATCAGGATATTGAGCGTTCTCATCAGTGGGCCTCCTGTGATGGTGTTTTGGTTATGTCCAGGAAGGCATCTTCCAGACTGGGTTTGGAAACAGTCAGATCAGTGATTGATGGGTCAGCCGGTAAAAGCGCCGTGAGTGTCTTTGCCGCATCAAGGGAGATAATCTCCGTATAGCGACCAGACAGGCGCGCCGCCCTGACCGCGGGCATCCGCTGGATCGTTTCAGCGCCAAGGGTGGTGACGCATTTGATCAGCGCATCGCCCACGGCCTCGCGAATTTCCGTGGGCGAACCATCCGCAATGACCCGGCCCCGGTTGAATACGAGGATGCGATCGGCAAGCGCGTCCGCTTCTTCCAAATAGTGGGTCGTCAAGACGATGGAGCGGCCCTGCCCGGCGAGATTGTCAATCGTCGCCCACAGGCCGCGGCGCGCCTCCGCATCAAGACCGGTTGTGGGCTCATCAAGAAAAATCAGATCCGGCTGACCGATAACAGCAAGGGCAAATTGCACGCGTCGTTTCTGACCGCCGGACAAAGAGCCATAAGGCTTGGTGCTAAACTCTGTCAGGGCACACAGATCAAGACCCTCCTCGACCGATAAAGGGTCGCGGTAATAGCTGGCGAAAAGATCGAGATGTTCGCGCGCTGACAGCTGATCAGGCAGGTCGGCATCCTGCAGCATCACGCCGGTGCGCTGGCGGTTGTGCGCACTGCCGGGGGCACCGCCGAAGACCGAAAGCTGACCGCCAGATTTTGGCAGCAAGCCAAGCGCACAATTGATAAAGGTTGTCTTTCCCGCGCCATTGGCCCCAAGGATGGCGGTAATGCCGGATCGGGCAATGGAAAGATCAATCCCGGCAAGGGCATCGGTCTGGCCGAAACTGCGCGTGAGCCCCGTGGCTTCAATCGCGGTGTGCGTGGACGTGGTCATTGGGTCGGTCCCCTCTGTCGTTATCGTGAGGAAACCCTAAGCGAGACGCAGGCCGCCCACCATTGTCAGGTGTCAGCCCATGAAGGGTGACAGATGTCATGGGGGTGGCTTGTTCGCTTTCATTGCGCATCGCCTGTTCATTGCGCCGATTCAATAGCGCGCAGGGCAAGTCACCGGTTGGGATTGGCAAAATCGGCAAACGGGCTATCCATAACCCTTATGCCTTATTCCGAACTGCGTTCCGATGCGATTTCCAGTACGCTGGCGACCCTCACCTTACGGGTTGAGGAACGATTTCCGAAATCGAGCCTTCTCGGTGTTTGCCGCGAAGTGGTGCAGGTGGCCGCGAAAACCGATGAGCGCTGCGCCGAATATCAGCGGCCTTACGTTTTACTGCGCCTCTATTGGCTCGTGGGCGGGGCCATTCTCACCGGGCTCGTCACATTCCTGGGGGTCTGGCTCACATCTGAATTTACCGGACTTGCGGATGGTCATCTGCCGTTTGAGGAACGCCCGGGCCTTGCGCTGTTTGAGGGGCTGGAGCCTGCCATCAATGTGTTTTTGCTGATCGGCGCGGGCTTTTTCTTCATGACCCGGCAGGAAGAGAAGATAAAACGCGAGCGCATCCTCAAACATATCCACCAGCTGCGCAGCCTGACCCATGTGGTGGACATGCACCAACTGACCAAAGACCCTACCGCCATCCTTGGGGAGATTAAACGCACCGCCCACTCCCCAATCCGGGAGATGAGCCGCTATGAACTCAGCCGCTATCTGGACTATTGCGCCGAACTCCTCGCGCTGATCGGCAAGATCGCCGCGCTTTATATGCGCGATGTGGAAGATATCGAGGTCATCACAGCGGCTAATGAGATTGAAAATCTGACCACGAACATTTCCCGAAAAATCTGGCAGAAGATCATGATCATGGGTCAGATGGATTGCTGAGCACGGTGCGCCCCCAATCGGCCCTCCCATACCCACTGGCAACCGCCCTGAGATGAATTCGGCTGATCTTACCTCACTCCCATGTTGCAGCGCGCTGGTGGCAGGTCTAAGACCAGTGAAAAATCATCATATTCTTGCAAAAGGCATCCGACCCCCATGGCTATTCTCGTCGACAAAAATACCAAGGTAATCTGCCAGGGGCTTACGGGCTCACAAGGCACCTTCCATACCGAGCAGGCGATTGCCTATGGCACCAATATGGTGGCCGGGGTGACACCCGGCAAAGGCGGTCAGACCTGGGTCGGCGGGGACGATGCCAAAGGCGCACAACTACCCGTCTATGACACGGTGGTTGAGGCGCGAGACAAGTTTGGCGTTGATGCCAGCGTCATTTATGTCCCGCCAGCATTTGCAGCCGACTCCATTCTTGAAGCGATTGCCGCCGAAATCCCGCTCGTGGTCTGCATCACCGAAGGCATCCCGGTGCAAGATATGGTGCGGGTCAACCGCGCCCTTTCCGGATCGAAAACCCGGCTGGTGGGCCCGAACTGCCCCGGCGTGATCACCCCCAACGAATGTAAGATCGGTATTATGCCCGGTCACATCCACCGCGATGGCCATGTGGGGATTGTCTCGCGGTCAGGCACGCTGACCTATGAGGCCGTGCACCAGACGACCATGGCTGGTCTTGGCCAATCGACGTGTGTCGGTATTGGCGGGGACCCCGTTAAAGGCACTGATTTTATTGACGTGCTGGAGCTGTTTCTGGCTGACGATGATACCCATTCGATCATCATGATTGGGGAGATTGGCGGGTCAGCCGAAGCGGATGCTGCCCGGTTCCTTGCCGATAACAACGTTAAAAAGCCGACCGTGGGCTTCATCGCCGGGGTCACGGCGCCGCCAGGACGCCGCATGGGTCATGCGGGCGCAATTGTCTCCGGCGGCGATGACACCGCCGAAGCCAAAATCGATGCCATGAAGTCAGCCGGGATTGCAGTTTCGCCGACCCCTGCTGCCATGGGCCGCACGCTGCTCGATGTTTTGAAAAAATAAACGCCTTGCGCCTTATGAATATCTGGAAAACCGCCTTGCGCTTTTGTGATGCAAACCCAACACTCAAAGTGTTGGCGACATCCCTGCCGGGCTCGCCCCGCAACACACCAGGCCCCCGTCCCCAACCGGTGGGGCACCACTTCTAACGACTGCTGAACACAATGTCCCAAACACCCGATAAATCCGCTCTTACCGCGCTGGAACAAGACACATTACTATCGGGGGTCAGTAGCGTCTGGCTCGATAATCTTTACGCAGACTATAAAGCCGATCCACAGTCCGTACCGCCAAGCTGGCGCAGTTACTTTTCAACTCTGAGTGAAGCCGACGCCGAGGCCCCGCATGCCGATGCGCGAGAGGCCCGCACGGCGGTATCGGGGCCAAGCTGGCAACGCAAAGACTGGCCACCCAAGGTCAATGGGGAGACAACCGCGCTCCTTGACGGGGACTGGTCCTCGCTCGAAACCACTCTAACGAAAAAAATCGATGCGCGCGCGGCCAAGAACGGCGCGGCGATGGATCAGGGAGCGGTTCACGCCGCCACAAAAGATTCCATTCGTGCCCTGATGCTAATCCGCGCCTTTCGCATCCGCGGGCATTTGAAAGCCAATCTCGATCCGCTTGGCCTGCGCCCGGAAAATGATCATCCGGAACTTGACCCCGCAACCTATGGCTTTGGACCCGACGATTATGATCGGCCTATCTTTATTGACCACGTTCTAGGCCTGGAGACTGCAACGCTCTCTAATATCCTGGAAATCCTGGAGCGGACCTATTGCGGGACCTTTGCCGTTGAATTCATGCATATGTCGGACCCGGAGCAAAAAGCCTGGATCCAGCAGCGCATTGAGGGACCGGACAAAGACATTTCCTTCACCCGCACCGGCAAAAAAGCGATCCTGAAAAAACTGATCGAAGCGGAAGGCTTCGAGACCTTTCTGCAGACAAAATATACAGGCACCAAACGCTTTGGCCTTGATGGCGGAGAAAGCATGGTGCCGGCGCTGGAGCAGATCATCAAACGTGGCGGCGCCATGGGCGTCACTGATATCATCGTCGGGATGCCGCACCGGGGCCGCCTGAATGTGCTCGCCGCCGTGATGGGCAAACCCTATCATCATATCTTCCATGAATTTCAGGGCGGCTCGGTAACGCCCGAAGATGTGGCCGGGTCAGGCGATGTGAAATATCACCTTGGCGCCTCGTCGGACCGTAGCTTTGATGGCAATGACGTCCACCTGTCTCTAACCGCAAATCCGTCGCACCTTGAGGCGGTGAACCCGGTTGTGGTGGGCAAAGCGCGGGCAAAACAGGATCTAAAAAAACGCCGAACCGAGGGCGAAGATGACGAGCCAAAGCGCGCCACGGTGCTGCCGCTGCTTCTTCACGGGGATGCCGCCTTTGCTGGTCAAGGCGTTGTCGCCGAATGTCTCGGTTTTTCCGGTTTGCGCGGGTATCAAGCTGGAGGAACAATTCATTTTATCGTCAACAACCAGATTGGTTTTACCACCGCGCCAAAATTCGCCCGCTCCTCGCCCTACCCGTCGGATGTGGCAAAAATGATCGGGTCACCGATCTTTCACGTCAATGGCGATGATCCCGAGGCCGTGACCTATGCAGCAAAAGTTGCCGCCGAATACCGTCAGCAGTTTGGCAATGATGTTGTCATCGACATGTTCTGCTATCGCCGGTTTGGCCACAATGAGGGCGACGAGCCAAGCTTTACCCAACCCTTGATGTACAAGAAGATCAAAGGCCAACCCACAACCTGTACGCTGTATGCGGAGCGTTTGGTCAAGGAAGGGGTCATCGACGAGGCGTGGATTGATACCGAACGCCAGGCCTTCCGCGATTTTCTGGCCGCTGAATTTGAGGCGGGGACAAATTTCAAACCCAACAAGGCCGACTGGCTCGATGGCCGGTGGTCAGGCTATGGCCCCGCGGCCGATGGTGACCGCCGCGGCAATACAGCGGTGGAAACGCAAACGCTGAACGCCATTGGCAAGACACTAACCACCGTCCCGCCAAGCGTTGATGTCCACCGCACGCTGAAACGCATTCTCAAGCAAAAAGCCGAGATGTTCGACAAGGGCGACGGATTTGACTGGGCAACGGCAGAAGCACTCGCCTTTGGGAGCCTGTTAAAAGACGGGTTTGACATCCGCCTGTCGGGGCAGGATTCGCGGCGCGGTACCTTCTCCCAGCGTCATGCGGTGTTTATCGATCAGAATACGGAAAACCCCTACATCCCGCTGGATAATCTTGAGGATGCACCGGGCACGTTTGAGGTTCACGACTCCCATCTGTCCGAATTCGGAGTGATGGGGTTTGAATATGGCTATTCGGTCGCCAACCCCCGCGCGCTTGTCTTGTGGGAAGGGCAGTTCGGCGACTTTGCCAACGGGGCGCAGGTGATCATTGATCAGTTCATCTCCTCTGGAGAACGCAAATGGTTGCGTATGTCCGGGCTCGTGCTTCTCCTGCCCCACGGCTATGAAGGTCAGGGGCCGGAGCATTCTTCAGCCCGGCTTGAACGGTTCCTGCAATTGTGTGCACAGGACAATATGCAAGTGGCGAATTGCACCACGCCATCGAATTATTTCCACATCCTGCGCCGTCAGATGCACCGTGATTTCCGTAAACCGCTGGTTTTGATGACGCCGAAGTCGCTCCTGCGCCACAAACGCTGCATCTCATCGATTGACGAAATGGGCCCCGGCTCGTCATTCCACCGCGTCCTGTGGGACGATGCCGAATTCAAATCCGGCTCGACGGTCAAACTGGTCTCGGACAGCAAGATCAAACGGGTCCTGATCTGTTCCGGCAAGGTCTATTACGATCTGCTGGAAGAACGCGAGAAGCGTGATATCAAGGATATCTATCTGTTGCGGGTAGAGCAATTCTATCCGTACCCACAGCATTCCATGGCGACAGAACTAAAACGCTTCAAGAACGCCGAAATGGTCTGGTGCCAGGAAGAGCCCAAAAATATGGGCGCGTGGTTTTTTATGGAGCCCAATATCGAATGGACATTAGGTCAGATTGACGCCAAGCATCGACGCCCAGTCTATGTGGGGCGTTCAGCGGCAGCCTCACCCGCCACAGGCCTCGCCAGTCGGCATGCGGATGAATTGGCTTTATTTCTTGATGAGGCCCTGACCCTCGGCGCAAAATCAAAATAACACCCCTTATGAATGGAGCGGCCCGCAGGCTGGGTCCACGGAGAAATAAAAATGGCTACTGAAATCAGGGTCCCCGCGCTTGGCGAATCCGTTACCGAGGCAACCGTTGCCCGCTGGCTGAAACAGGAAGGCGATGCCGTCAAAGCCGATGAGCCCCTGGTGGAACTCGAAACCGACAAGGTCTCCGTTGAGGTGCCTGCGCCCGGTAATGGCGTCCTCGGCGGCATTGCCGTTCAGGAAGGCGACACGGTTGAAGTGAACAGCCTGCTGGGAACGCTTGATGAAAATGCGCAAGGCGGCGACGCGCCGGCAAAAGCCCCCGCCAAGAAAGACGCCAAAGCCGCAAGCGCTGCGCCAGCAACGACAACATCAGCGCCTGCACCCGCAGCCGATGGCAATAATGGTGGCGGCACATCGGTTGAGGTCACCGTGCCCCAGGCCGGTGAAAGTGTCAGCGAAGCCGAAGTGGGAGAAATCCTGAAAAAAGTTGGCGACGCCGTTGCCCTTGATGAGGCGATCATCAGCCTGGAAACAGATAAAGCCGCTATGGATGTCTCCGCCCCCGCCGCCGGGGTGATCACGCAGATTGCAGTTTCTCAAGGCGATGTGGTTGAGGTTGGGGCGCTGCTCGCGGTAATCGCCGCGGGCGCGGCGGGGGCTCAACCCGCAACCATCCCAACCTCCACGCCCGCCCCCACGCCTGCATCGACGCAAAGCTCTGGTGCCTCATCTGCGTCCTCGGCGCTTTCGCCGGCGCCGCGCCGCGTTGTTGCCGAGCATGGGCTTGATCCCAGCACAATCAACGGCACGGGCAAGGATGGCCGCATTACCAAGGCTGACGCCCTGAATGCCGCGAGCGGCGCACCCGCATCGGCCAAGGCGCCCGCCCCATCGGCGCCGCGTGATCTTGGCGCGCGCGAAGAACGGGTACGGATGACCCGCCTGCGCCAGACCATCGCCCGGCGGCTTAAAACGGCTCAGGAATCGGCGGCCATGCTCACCACCTTTAACGATGTGGACATGACGGCCATTATGGCGACACGTAAACAGTACAAGGAACTGTTTGAGAAAAAGCACGGCATCAAGCTCGGCTTTATGTCTTTCTTTGTGAAGGCGTGCGTGCACGCCCTGAAGGAAGTGCCCGATGTGAATGCGGAAATTGATGGCACCGATATCATTTACAAAAATCACTATGATGTGGGCGTTGCCGTGGGGTCAGACCGTGGTCTCGTGGTGCCGGTTCTACGGGACGCCGATCATATGTCACTCGCCGATGTGGAACTCTCGATTGCGAATTATGGCCGCAAAGCCCGCAATGGTGAGCTGACCATCGAAGAAATGCAGGGCGGGACCTTCACTATTTCCAACGGGGGTATCTATGGCTCCCTGCTCTCCACGCCGATCCTCAATACGCCGCAATCGGGTATCCTTGGCATGCACCGGATTGAAGAGCGCCCAGTCGTGCGCGGTGGCGAGGTTGTGGTACGCCCGATGATGTATCTGGCGCTTTCCTACGACCACCGCATTGTGGACGGCAAAGGCGCGGTCACCTTCCTCGTGCGGGTGAAAGAAAATCTGGAAGACCCACAGCGCCTGTTGCTTGATCTTTAGGCCGCGAAGCCTTTCGGCTCACCGACCTCGGGGACACAGGCATATGCCGCCGACCTTATTCAAAATTTCATCGTTCGGGGGTGCCGCGAGGCCCCGCGATATGCCATCATTTTTATGGAAATTGGTAATGGCACGGGAGTATTTTGCCGCTAACCTTTAAGGTTTAAGGCAGACAGCGCGAAGACTGGCCACCCTTTGGTTTGAGGGGTGCCTTTGGCTTTTTGGGGTTACGGGACAGGGTATGATCGACACGACACCGGTTTTTCAACAGGCGGCGCCGCGCACGTTTTCAGGCTTAACAGGCGATTATTCTAACGCCGGTGATCCTGCCGCACTCTCGCTGGCCGCCGCTACCATATCGCTTCAGTTTACTGCCGATAATGTGAGCGGCTTTAACAGCCTTTTTTCGAAAGATGGGGCCGGGTTCAGCGCCGGGGATCTGACGGTCTTTATTCACAATGGCGAGTTACGGGTCCGTCAGGAGAGTGATACAGGGCCCATCGTTTTGCGGGTGGAGGGTATCTCCATCGCCGCCGGTGAAACCCATCATCTTGCGGTTAGCTTTGGCGAGCAAGGTCTGTCGGTTTATCTCAACGGTCATCTCGCCATCACCGAACCGACATTCAAACAGGATTGGACCCAGAATGATCGCGCCCTGTTGATTGGCGCCACGGGGGCAAACCGCGTCTCCGACAGCGATGCCCCGGCGCAGCTCTTTGAGGGCACGATCAGCGATTTTGAAATTTATGGGGAAACGCTTGCGCCCGCCGCGATTGCAACCCTAGCCGCCGCCGTTAATCCAGAGGCGCGCACTGAGATTGATACCGCCACCGCGATTTACGAAGTCGCCACCGTCTTTTCCCAGTTGCACGGCGCATCAGACACCCTTCTGGAACAGGCAAGCGCCTTTGGCTTTGCCCATAATGGCGCCCCGGGCGGGCACCCGCTGGCGCAGGTCACGATTGTGGAGGGCGGTTCCGGTAACAATGATCTTACCGGCACCCATGGCGCAGATGCTATCAATGGTCAGCATGGTGACGATACCCTTTTTGGTGGCGGGAATAGCGATACGCTCCAGGGTGGGTATGGCAACGATATTGTCCGCGGCGGCAGCGGCAATGACGTGATCGACGGCGGTCATGGGGAAGATCAGCTTTTTGGTAATGCGGGCGATGATTTCATCGTCTCGCGCTCCGACGCCCGCGAACCGGACAGCGCGCTTATTTCAGGCCGCGACGAAGGCGACCCTCTGGGTGAATTGGTGGGCGGCAAGCTCTACCCTGATCAACCGCTCCATGCCGATGATGTGCTGACCGGCGGCGCGGGTGCCGACACCTTCTATTTCCAAACCCTGATCAATGCGAAGGCACGCTACCTCGAAAAACATACCAATGATGACGGCACCATCCGCTGGCACGGCGTTGCCGGGGAGAATGATAACCTTCACGATCACTGGGTTGAGGGCATTGGCAATGACGTGATCACCGACTTTTCCTTTGCCGAGGGCGACCGGATTGTCGTTGATGGTCATACCACACAAATCAGCCATGTTTCTTATGGTGATGCCAATGATGACGGGATCTTCGATTACTCGGTCATTCATCTGTACTCTGATCAGGGGCCCAATGGCGGGGCGCACCACCTCGACCAGTTGGGCACGATCACTGTTTATGGCGACCTCGTCACCAAGGATGATATTCTGTCCACGGCAGCGCCCGCATATGGCATCATCCATTCAATCGACCAGTTAGAAGAAGCCCTGGCCCCCGCAGCGATTGCGCAGGACCGGGGCGACATCGCACCACCATCATCGTTGACACCAGTTTCGGATTTTGGCGCTGTGAATGGCAAAAGCGCTGTTCTTGCCCTTGCCGGCGATCACCAGTTAAGCGGCGAGCGTGGTGACTTTCTTAATCTGGGCACCGCCGAGGCGCTGAATATTCCGAGCGGCACCATCGCCTTTTCCTTTGTTGCCGACGCCGTGACCGGCGGTTTCCAGACGCTGTTTTCAAAGATCGACAGCGTCAATAATGGTGCGCCGGTGATCTCCGCCTGGACAATCGATGGGACGCTGAGGGTTCGATACACATCCGCGACGCAGGACAAAATTTTCAAATTCAAGAATTTCTACCTCACGCCGGGTACGGAATATCATGTGGCCGTGAGCTTTGGTGAGAACGGTTTCGGTGTTTATGTGGATGGGCATCTGGTGGCATCGAACCCCGACTTTACCGAGGGGTTGGTGGGGAATGAAAATGATCTCATCATTGGCGCGTCAGGCCTTTCCCGGGTTGATGGCGTCGGTGAGCCGGGCCAGCGCTTTGCGGGGACCATTTCAGACTTTACCGTCTATGACGAAGCCCTGACCGGGGCAGAAATCGAAACCCTGGCTGCGCGTACCCTCAGTGTGCGCACCAGTTTGCAAAGCGGCAATGACCGTGTGCTCGGCCTCGCTACCGATGACCTGATCGACGGCGCCGATGGCAATGATGCGCTGTTTGGCAATACCGGCAATGACAGCCTGCTTGGCGGCAATGGGCGTGATATCCTGCGCGGTGAAGACGGGAACGACTTTCTTGATGGCGGTGCGGACAACGATATTCTTGAAGGCGATGGCGGCAACGACGTGATCCTTGGCGGCGCAGGCCGCGACCGCCTGAACGGGAGTGTTGGTGACGACACCCTTTCCGGTGATGGCGGTATCGATACGCTGATCGGTGGCGCCGGCCGGGACAGTCTTTCCGGTGGGGCCGACAATGACATCCTCAATGGCGGCAGCGGAGCCGATATGCTGGCTGGCGGTAGCGGCAATGACCTCCTCAATGGCGGGCACCAGAATGACACCCTCGCCGGCGACGACGGCAACGATACCCTGCGCGGCAGTACAGGCAACGATTTAATCTATGGTGGTGCGGGCAACGACACAATTGGCGGAGACCTCGACCATGATACGGTCCACGGTGGCGGCGGCCACGATTCGGTGATCGGGTCTTTCGGTAATGATGTTCTGTATGGAAACGACGGCAATGATACAATCATTGGTGGCGGTCAGAATGATTTTCTTTCCGGCGGCGACGGCGCTGATTCCCTTGTGGGGGAGAATGGCTTCGATACCCTGAACGGCGGCGATGGAAACGACTCCCTGCGCGGCGGAGGGCATGCAGATGTGCTGAACGGTGATGCTGGTGACGATACGCTCGACGGCGGCAACGGTCTTGATGTCCTGCGCGGCGGCAGCGGCAATGATGCCCTTACAGGCGCGTCAGGCGATGATCGGCTCTATGGCGGTGACGGACAGGATCGGCTGTTTGGCAATATCGGCGATGACAGCCTCCACGGCGACGCCGGCAACGACACGCTGGACGGCTCCTTCGGGGCAGACACCCTCTCCGGGGATGACGGCGATGACGTTCTTTTTGGTGGCAGTCAGGATGACCGAATTCATGGCGGCGCTGGTCACGATACGGTGCACGGGAATAATGGCAACGACCTGCTCAGTGGCGGGACTGACAGTGATCTGTTCGTTTTCGATAACAGTTTTGGCACGGACACCATCACCGATTTCGATGCCCTGTCGGGCTTTGAGAAAATCGATCTTTCCGCCGTCTCAGCCATCACCAGCTTTGCCGATCTGGCAGACAATCATCTTTCCACCAATGCAAATGGCGATGCGGTGATCAGCGTTGGCTTCAATACGATCACGCTTCTTAGCGTGACTGCCAGCAGTCTCGACGCTTCGGATTTCATTTTCTAAGAGAAATAAGGGCGACTGCCCTCACAGCCGATCCAGCTCGGCCTCAAAGACCGCCCGGGTCTGTTCAAAAAGCTCGGCAATTGCCTCCACATCGGCTGCATTGGCAAGGTCTTGCGTCCGGCAGAAGGTCTCGAAGAGTTGCGCTTTTTCATGCAGCGACTGGGCGCCCACATTGGCGGCTGAGCCTTTAATGGCGTGCGCCGTCGACGCGGCGCTTTGTGAATCAGAATTACTCACATGCAGACGCATCAGATCGATGAGCCCTTCGGTCGATTCCCAGAAGGCATCGAGAATCTCGCGCGTGCCATCCTTACCGGCGACCCGGACCAGATCCTGCAACTGGGTTTCGTTCAAAAGTGCCGTTCCGCTCGTGCTCAAGCTGCGCTCCATTCGCCTCTCCCCCCAAGCCCGTATGCGTCAAATCCCTGAAAAAGCAGTGAAAACCGGCGCACACCGTCTTGCATCCCTGTAATCATCTGCCAACAATGTAAAAAAAACGTCTATGACACAAAAATAGCGCTGCGACCGCCGAAACGCGCGGAGAACGCAGCGGGAAGAGGGTACAAAATGGCAGGCCAAATCAGTGAAAATGCGGGCGGTAATGGTGGCGGCGACGTGTGGTCCTCCCGGGCAGCCTTTATTCTGGCAGCGATTGGCTCAGCGGTAGGCCTCGGCAATCTGTGGCGATTTCCCTATGTGGCGGGGGAGAATGGCGGCGGTGCCTTCGTTATCTTCTACCTGATTTGCGTCATCTTGATCGGCCTGCCGGTTTTGGCCGCCGAGCTTTTTATCGGGCGGCGCGGCGGGCGCTCCGCCGTAGGTAGCGTGGTCAAACTGGCCCAGGCCGAGGGGCGTTCCTCGCTCTGGTCGCTGCAATCTTGGATTGGGATGTTCGGCTCCTTCGTCATCCTGACTTTTTATTCTGTCATCGCCGGGTGGGTTCTCGCCTTTGCCCTAGAAATTGGTGGCAATCTGATCAGCGCCATTTCGGCCAACGGTCTTGGCGCGATCGCGGGCGGTGCCTTTGCCGGGGAAAGCCCTGATGAGGTGAGCGCGCGGTTTGTGGCCCTGTTACGCGACCCCACACGGATGATCTTTTTCCACGGTATCTTTGTGGTGATCACGATACTGATCGTTGCCGCGGGTAAAAGCGGGATCGAGAAGACTGTCACCATCTTGATGCCCGCCTTTTTTATCATGCTGGTGATCCTTATGGGCTTTGCCATGGTGCAGGGCGATGCGGGCGCGGGCATCAACTTCCTGCTTGGCATCCGGCTTGGTGATCTGGGCGCGGGGCTGTCCGACGGCTCCGTGATTTCGGCAGCTCTCGGTCAGGCATTTTTCTCCATCGGTCTCGGCTCAGCGCTGATGGCGACCTATGGCGCCTATATGAACAAGAGCACGGATATTCCGGACTCAACACGCGTCATCGGCCTTGCCGATACGGCGGTGGGCGTGCTGGCGGGTCTTGCGCTTTTTCCCATCGTTTTTGCGGCGGGCCTACCCCCGGGGTCCGGTCCCACGCTGATGTTCCAGACCTTGCCGCTTGCCTTTCAAAGCATGCCGTTCGGAGCGCTCTTTGGACTGATCTTTTTTGTCCTTGGCTTTTTTGCGGCCATCACGTCGTCCATTGCCCTTCTGGAATCCTCCACAAAGTGGGTTGATGAACAGTCATCGGGCAACCACCGGCTGGGCTCTGCCGTTGGTATTGGCATTGTGATTTTTATCATCGGCGTCGCCAATGCGCTTTCACAAGTCCCGACAGTCGCAGCAGATGGAAGTGCGGTCGACAATGGGTTCAATACGCTGCACCCCGGCGGAAGTTTTCCGTTGTTCCTCAATGGTGATGGGACGCCCATGAACCTGCTCGACTTTCTGTCGAAAACCACGGACATCATCCTGCCCATCGCCGGTCTCATCACGGCGATCTTCGCCGGGTGGGTTGTCTCCAGCGCCGCCTCCCGCGAGGAACTCGGCTTCAAGACCGAAGCCTGGTACCAGCGCTGGCGTTTCCTGATCCGCTGGGTCTGCCCCGTCGGCATCGGCGCGGTCGTGTTCTACTCAACACTCTTCGCCCCGTTCATCCTGCCCAAACTGGGCGGGTAAGGCGGCTCCTTCAGGAATCGTGGCGCGGGTGCGAATCCAAAGCCATCCGTCCACACCGTAAATGACGCGTAAGAAAGATGTCCCGCGCGTTACAGCCGCCGTGAAAACCGGTTTGTAGCGCGCACGAGCGCGTCGATGATGCCGGGCTCGCTGGCGGCATGGCCTGCATCCAGCACAACCTCAAAAGAGGCTTCGGGCCAGGCCTTGGCGAGGTCCCACGCGGTTTTCATGGGCGTGACCACGTCATAGCGCCCTTGCACGATCACCGCCGGAATATCCCGCAAGATAGGGGCATTACGGATCAACTGGTCATCCATTTCAAAAAACCCGCCATTGACGAAATAGTGACATTCGATTCGCGCAAAGGCGAGGGCGAACGCCTCGTTGGAAAAACTCTCAACGCGTTCCGGCGCCGGCAGGAGGGAGACCGTGCCCCCTTCCCAGCGGCTCCAGGCTTGGGCCGCGCGCACCTGTTCGGCGCGGTCGGGCCCCGTCAGGCGCTTGTAATAAGCCGCAATCATATCGCCGCGCTCCTCGGCCGGAATAACCGCCAGATAGCGCTCCCACGCATCGGGGAAGAGCCAGCTTGCCCCCTCCTGATAGAACCACTCAAGCTCGCGCCGCCGCAGGGTAAAAATTCCGCGCAACACGAATTCGCTCACCCGTTCAGGGTGGGTTTGTCCATAGGCCAGTGCCAGGGTTGACCCCCAGGAGCCACCAAAAACCTGCCACCGGTCAACACCAAGATGCACGCGCAAACGTTCCATGTCTGCCACCAGGTCCCAGGTGGTGTTATCCACAAGGTCTGCGTGGGGCTTTGATCGCCCGCAACCACGCTGGTCAAAAACAATGATCCGATAGAGCCCGGGGTCAAAATATCGTCGCATCGAGGGCGTACTTCCGCCGCCGGGGCCACCATGGCAGACCACCACGGGCTTGCCGTGGGGGTTGCCCGAAACCTCATAGTAAATCTCGTGCCGGTCGGACACGCGCAGCATACCGGTTTCATGGGGCGACAGGGGCGGAAAGAGCGTATGACTTTTTTTCATTTGGTTACTGAAATTTACAGTGAGTTATTGTATAACTTTAGGGCGTCTCGGGTCATCCTGCGTGGCCATGCTTGCCCCGATCCCGATATTTGCGCCAGAACGCGGCGACGAAAGTAGGTCCGGGCAAGGGCGAACCGGCGGTTGGGAACCGGTTTGGCAAGAGCTTTGGATGCCGCGACAGGGCAGATCGGGGCGCCGAAGATGCGGGGTTAGCGACCGAGCCACGAGGTTCGGTAAAGGGTACGATGAAGGGCAGGCCGTTGGTAAGTCGTGTTTGTGTAAGGGCAGAAGTCACCGCTATCTGCCGTATTCTGGCCGCCATGGCTATTGTTTTTAGCGCATCGGGATGTGTCACTGTGATTGATGGCGGCGCCCAGTCGGTGCAAACGGCAGCACAGTCCCTCGAAACCTATGCCAAACGCGCCACGATACTGGACGCCATCGATACGCTGGCCGATACGCCATGGCCAGCGGGTGAAAAAACGGCGTTCTCAAACCGCATGTCCGCGATCCTTCTTGGCGGCGAGCAAAAACCGGTCGACGTTGCCTCTCCGGTGGCACACTATGTGACCACGCTGCGCCAGTTACCGGCGGGTGACCAACTTCCCCAATTGCAAAGCGATGCTCGCTCGCATCTTGCCGCAGCGAGACTGGTTGAAATTGCCATTGATCGCGCCCTGCCCGACTTTTCGGCCTCCCGTAATGACATCGTTGCGGTGGAAGGCGCCATCGCCAGCCTGCGCGATGCGCGGAATGTTTATGTTGCTAGCCTGAAAACCCTTGCCAGTGAGAACGTGGAAATTTCTGCGCGCACCATTTCTGGGTTAAAACGTGACTTTACCCAAGCCAGTCGCGGGCTGAGCGAGCGGGCCGATCTTCTCGCCGCTATTGTCGATGCCCGTGATATTCCAACGTCCCCCAATCCGGTAGCCCGAACAAATTTCGTCGGTACACGGTAGGCCTGACGGGCGGATCCTCCCACTGCATTCAATTCTGACGTGCGCACCTTCATTATGGTACCGTTTGCGCGAATAAAATGATGCGCGATTTTGTTTGCGCAATGCAAGGAGGCTCACCCATGGCACAGGCAATGCAATCTCATCAGGTGGGCGGACCAGAAAGCCTCACCCTTGACGATGTGGAGGTCGCCCCGCCCACTGCCGGACATGTGCAAATTGCCGTCAAAGCCGCCGGTGTGAATTTTCCCGACACGTTGATCATTCGCGACCGCTATCAGTTCAAACCACCACGCCCGTTCGCGCCCGGCGGTGAAGTTGCCGGTGAGGTTCTGAGTGTTGGCGATGGCGTCACAGATATTGCCCCCGGCGACAGGGTGCTGGCCCTGTGCGGGCATGGCGGGTTTGCGACCTGTATTAATGTTCCGTACCCGGCAATTGTCAAGATCCCCGACGCGATGCCCTTTGAGGAGGCCGCTGGCTTCGTCATGACCTATGGCACCTCCTACTACGCCCTGAAAGACCGGGCAGCCCTTGAGGCGGGTGAGAGCCTGTTTATTTTGGGGGCGGCTGGCGGAGTGGGAACCGCCGCCATTGAGTTGGCAAAAGCCATGGGCGCGCGCGTCATTGCCGGGGTTTCCAGCGAGGAAAAAGCGGGCGTTGCCACTGATCTTGGTGCTGATGATACGCTAATCTATCCCAGAGGAGCGCTCGATCGGGGCGCTCAAAAAACACTGTCCGGTGCCATCAAACAGGCGGCAGGCGGCGAAGGCGTCAATGTGATCTATGACGCTGTGGGCGGGGACTATGCCGAACCTGCCTTGCGCGCCATGGCGTGGGAGGGGCGATACCTCGTGGTGGGTTTTCCCGCCGGGATCCCTTCATTGCCCCTCAACCTGACTCTGTTGAAAAGCTGTCAAATCATGGGCGTCTTCTGGGGCGCAGCAACCATGCGCGATCCCGCCGGGCACCAGCAGAATATGAAAGACCTTTTTGCACTCTATGCGGACAAAAAGATCAAACCGGTGATCACAAGAACATTGCCGCTTGCGCAGGCTGGTGAGGCCTTACGCCTGCTGGAAGCGCGCGAGGCAACGGGGAAAATCGTGCTGCAAGTGGCATAACCCAGAGCGCGTTCACAAAAAGTGTGATCGTCGATGGTTCCCATCCATCAACTTGGGTTCGACCGTGCAAACCGTAAAAAAATCAAGACTGCGGTTTTGTTTCAACAAAAAGGTAACGCAGTCTGGTCGCCTTTCACCAGAGGGGCGATCCGCACGCCCACGGTCGACTGGCGAAGGGATCTACATGCCCTCACTGAACATTTTTGGCCGTAATTGGGAACGCCCGTCGGGCCAGACCTCTTCGCATACGGACGGTTCGGTCGTATAGTGGACCGCATTGATTTTCCACGCGCCGCTCTGGCGGGTAAGGTTGAAAACGTCCACCCCGCAGTGGGAAAGCGTTTCGTCGACCCAGACCTCATAAGGTGTCCAGACCATGGCGAGAGATTTGCGCTGGAGGACGATGGGGTTCCAATAGGGCTCTTCGATCTTGGGCAGCTTGCCGGCGCGCATGGCCTCAACTGACTCGCTGATCTTGTAATAGCGCACCGGTTCCCCGGGGCGTTCCGGATAGGAGGAAACGCCAATTGCCCATGGGGAGATTGTCGCCTCCACCGCGTCGGCGTCTTTCAGCGCCAGCCCCTCAAAAAACCGATCAACGGTGGCGAGAATGGCCGCCCGGTCTGGCGCTTTACCAAAGTCGAGTGCGCCCGATTGCGTGCCGACAGCTTGCGCCTCATCCGATGGTACCGGTGATGTGGCCAGCGTTGCCGTGGTGGGTGCCTGATGCGGTGTGACGGCACAGCCACTCAGGATGGACAACACGAAGAGACCAGCACCGGCGGCGCGCAGACGCCCATGCCCAATCTTGCGCACCCTAATCGCTTTTGGGGTTGCCTTAGTGGTGATCGTCATGGTCCGGAACATGGGCATTCTCCCCGCCGCTCGCCCTCGCCGGGCCTTCGGGGTCAAGTCTATAGCAAAGCACTGCTATGGCAAATATGTGCAGTAGCCCTTTTTCACCAGCAAATCGGGGTTGGGCCAGACCAAAAAACGATGATCAGCCCACCATCATAATATTCAGCCATTCAGCAACGAGCGCCGGCTTTTCATCGCCTTCGATCTCGACCTTCACAGCGTATTTGAACGCCCATTGGCCGGGCAATTTTTCCGTGGCCTCAATCAGCTTGAAATGTCCGCGCACACGCTTGCCCGCCGCTACCGGGTTCATCAAACGCACCTTATCAAACCCGTAATTGACGCCCATCTTGATGTCTTTCAACACCAGCATGCCGCCGGTTTCCGCAAAGCGCGACAAGAGCGACAATGTCAGAAAGCCATGGGCAACCGTACCACCAAAGGGCGTATCCTTCGCCCGGACCGGGTCCACATGGATAAATTGGTGGTCTTCGGTAACGTCAGCAAACTGATCAATCCGGTCCTGACTGACCGTCAGCCAGTCTGACGACCCTGTTGGTTTGCCGACCCAGTTTGGAATATCCTCAACGGAAATAAATTGCATTTTGAAGGTCCTAATAACCGCGCACTTTGGCCAGTCGATCCGCATGGAATGCAAAATCGCCGAACATTTCCTGCGCAACCCTGATCCGTTTCAGAAAAAAACCGATGTCATACTCATCGGTCATGCCGATACCGCCATGCATCTGAACCGCCTCCAACGCGGCCAGTTTGGCGACCTCGCCGGTTTTTGCCTTTGCCAGCGAACAGGTGAGACCAGCCATGCCAAAATTCTCATTGAGATCCTGCAACGCCTTGAGAACAACCGACTGCGCCAATTCAAGCTCGCTATAAAGATGCGCCGCCCGGTGTTGCAACGCCTGAAAAGACCCGATGGTCTGACCGAACTGTTTACGCTCTTTGAGATAGTCCACGGTGCTCTTAAACGCCTGTTGTGCCGCGCCTGACATCTCAGCGGCAAGACCAGCCCGGCCCGCATTCAAAACACCGTCGAGGAGGGTGAAGCCCTCATCAACCGTACCCAGAATATCATCGCCCGTAACCTCCACCCCGTCGAACCGCAAGCGCGCCGCCCCGCGGCTATCCACCATTTGCGTGCGTTCACGCACAAGGTGCTGCGCGGCGCCATCAACAAGGAAGAGCGACAGCCCAGCCTCTTCCCCAGCGCCCCCCGCCGTGCGCGCGGCCACAATGATTTTGTCTGCCACATGGCCATCAGCCACGAACGTCTTGTCCCCCGTCAGCTTGAACCCGTTGCCGGATTTTTCTGCGCGCAGATCGGTTTGCGTGGGGCGATGCTTTTGCCCCTCATCAACGGCCAGTGCCATGACGAGATCACCCGATGCGATGGCTGGCAACAGCGCGTCCTGCTGATCCTTCGTGCCTGCCCGTTTCAGCGCCGTTGCCGCCATGACCGAGGTGGACAAAAAGGGCGATGCCGTCAGGGTACGCCCCATTTCCTGCGCAATGACACCGGCGCCGACAAAGCCAAACCCCGAACCGCCATGATCCTCGTCAATGAGGATGCCCGCCCACCCCATCTCAGCCATGTCTTTCCACAACCCGCGATCAAACCCCACGGGATCATCAGCATCACGCAACGCCCGCAGCGCAGAGACCGGCGCTTTTTCCTGCAGGAAGCCCGCAGCGGCCTCACGGAGCATCTCCTGTTCATCGGTCAGTACGAGTGGCATTCAGGGTCCCTTTTCGGCAGATAAAACTGATGGTTCGGCCAGCCTTTGAGCCATGCGTTACGCGCTGGGCAGTTGCAAAACGTGTTTCGCGATGATGTTCAGCTGCACCTCCGACGTGCCGCCCTCGATCGAATTCGCCTTTGTCCGCAGCCAGGTTTTGGCAAGCTTTCCGTCCTCGGATCGGTTGCCGGACCATTCGAGCGCGTCGGAGCCACCCACATCCATCAGCACTTCGTAGCGGCGCTTGTTAAACTCCGTGCCGTAATATTTCAGGAAGGATGCTTTCGCGCCCATTTCCTGCCCGGCGCGGGCCTCGTCTTTCAACCGCTCCATGGTCAGCAAAAACGCCCAGCCATCAATCTCCGTCTGGGCAATTTTTCCGCGCAGGATAGGATCGGTCAGCCGCCCCTGGTCATCAAGACCAAGATCGCTGGCGGCCACCTCGCCCGGGCTGCGCCCCCCAAATAGACCACCGCCGCCCGCGCCAATCATTTCGCGTTCATGGGTCAGGAGATATTTCGCCACATCCCAGCCCCGATCCTGCTGCCCGACAATGGCGCTGACACCCGGTGCATGGTCCTTGGGCACATCCACATCGTCAAAGAAGGTTTCGCAAAAGGGCGACTTGCCGGAGATGAGTTTGATCGGCTTGGTGGAAACACCCTTGCTTTGCATATCCACCAGCAAGAAACTGATGCCATGATGCTTGGTGGACGAATTATCCGTCCGCACAAGAACGAAAATCCAGTCACTTTTATCGGCGTAGGATGTCCAGACCTTTTGGCCATTCACGCGCCAGTGGTCGCCGCGGTCTTCACACTTTGTGGTGAGCGATGCGAGATCGGAGCCCGCGCCCGGTTCGGAATAACCCTGACACCAGCGTACCTCGCCGCGCGCAATTGGCGGCAGGAAAAACGCTTTTTGTTCCGGCGTGCCGTATTTCAACAGGGCTGGCGCGAGCATCCAGATGCCGAAGCTCTCCAGCGGTGAGCGTGCATTGATCCGCCGCATCTCCGCTTTGAGCACCTTGACCTCATCCTTGGTGAGGCCAGCGCCGCCATAGTCGGTGGGCCATGCCGGTACCGTCCAGCCCTTTGCCGCCATGCGCTGTAGCCAGATTTTCTGGGCCTCGGACTGGAATTGCCAGGTGCGGCCACCCCAGCAGATATCCTCTTCCCCACGGGTGGGCTCACGCATTTGCGCCGGGCAGTTTTCTTCCAGCCATTGCCGGGTTTGTGTTCGAAAGGTCTCAAGATCAGCCATGTCGCATCTCCCAGGGGAACTAGTTTACACTAAAGGTTGGTGGATGCTGCAGCGCAATCATCCGTACCGTGATTTTATCGAACTTCTCTGTCCCCAAACGGGGCAAGGGTGACGGCGATATCCAGATACGCTCCGGCACTTTGAAATTCGCCATATGAGACTGCATGAAGGTGCGTAGCTCTTCAGCATCGAGGCTCTCGCCTTCTTTCGGATAGACAACAAGACCCACCCGCTCGCCGAGGGTTTCATCGGGTACAGAGAAAGCCGCGGCTTGCGCAACACCCGCATGCTCATAGGCTTGATTTTCCACATCGAGGCAGGAGATATTTTCACCACCACGGATGATCAGGTCTTTCTTACGGTCAACGATATAGACAAAACCATCCTCATCAAGACGACCGAGGTCGCCGGTGCGGAACCAGCCATCGGGGCGCAGAACGTCTGCCGTCGCCTCGGGCATATTGAGATAGCCGCGAAAATTCGCCGGCGACCGGATCCAGACTTCGCCAACCTCCCCCACGGGCAAATCCGTCAGCGCATCGTCATCACTGACAATTTTCAGATCGGTGACGGGGGGAACAACCTTACCGGTGGAATCGGGATGGGCCTGATAATCATCAAGTGAAATGACGCAGCCCACCGCGTTGGTTTCCGATAATCCATAACCGGAGGAGGGGCGCGCGGCGGGAAACGTGTCCGTGAGCAGGCGCACATGTTCAGGGGGCCGCTTTGCCCCGCCGGAGCCAATATCAACGAGCGATGGCACCGACCGTGCACCTACTTTTTGCGCCATTTCATAAGACTGGCTGGGCACGCCAACGAAATTTGTGACCTGTTCCTCATTGATCAGATCAATGGCTTGATCCGGGTCCCAACGATAGGCCATCACGATCTTTCGGCCCACCACGAGTGAAAGCAGAAAAATCGAATGGGAACCCGTGACATGAAAGAGTGGTATACCGAGCAATATTCCCGGGTCATCGCCAAACATGCTGACCCCGTTGCGTGCCTCCTTCAAGGCAGCGGCAAACAGGGCCCAGGACAGAAGGGTTGAGATACAGCCGCGATGGGTAAGGATGACCCCTTTGGGGCGCCCGGTGGACCCCGACGTATAAATGATACAAAAGTCGTCATCGGGTTGAATGGCCGCCATGGGTACGGCCACATCAGGATGCCCCTCAAGCAAGGTTTCGTACCGATAGTCCGCACCCTCACCATCTTCACGCGCGAGGATCAGGGTGAGGCCCAGATCCTCTTTCATGGTCAAGAGATACGAAAGGCGTTTGGCATCCACAATGACGGTTTTTGCCTGGCAATCTTCAAGGCCGTAGCGCAGCTCGTCTTCTTTCCACCAGGAATTGAGAGGCACAACCACGGCGCCCAGCGCCACGATCGCCATATAGCTGATGCACCATTCGGGATAGTTGCGCATGGCGATGGCAACGCGGTCGCCTTGCTTGATCCCCACCTCTTTTTGAAGCGCGCTCGCAAACCGGCAGGTCAGCGCCCAGCTTTGCGCAAAGGTGATGCGGGTATCCTCATAGACGAGGAAATCCTTATCGCCATGGGACGCGCCATGCATAAAAAGACCGGTGAGGCTTGGCGGGGCATTTTTGAAAACCCGGTACGTGTTGCCGCGAATTTCGGCCTCCCCCACCTGAAAGAGCGGGTTTTCCTCAATCAGCTTGCTGCGCTCAGCTTCCAGACGCGCATAATCAATGGTGGGCGGGTCGGCTGGCGCGGGAGATGCAGTCGTCATAAATCGCTATCCTGAGGTGGGGAGTTCACACGTCGTCATCCTATCCCACCTTCGCCCTGCGGAAAATATCAGGATGCAGTTAGACGATAATCCAAAAATCGCCGTTTTCGTCGCCCGGCGGGCATCAAGCGCGTTCACAAAAAGTGTGATCGCCGATGGTTCCCATCCATCGACTTGGGTTCGAACGCGCGAACCCTAAAAAATCTGGACCGCGTTTTTGAGTCAACACAAGGAAACGCAGTCTAGGTTGGCGCGGGCGCGCGACGCTGACCCGCGAGTGCGATCAGTTGACGCTCAACCCCCTCCGGGCAGCCCTCAACTTTCCATAATGCAAGGTGCGCTGCGCCATAGGTGAGCGCGCCGAGGGACACGTCAATCAAGAGCTGAATGAAGGGCGGCAGACTTTCGATACCCCCGAAGGCGGGGCGCACCGCCAGAAACCAGAGGGCCATAACCGCCACAGCCCCGAAACTCCGCCGGGCCGCCCAAAGGGGATCAAGGAGATTGCCGCCGGAAATCTGGCGATAAAGAATCAATTGCAGCCCGGTGTAAATCACGCAGGTCGCCGCCGCCATGTACACCGCCCCCAAAAAGCCGTGGGTTGCGGCGGCCCAAATGAACAAGGGCGCCTTGACCAGCAGAAAAACAACTTCCCGAAAGAAGGCAAGGCGCACCCGCCCCCGAGCCATGGCGTAATAATAGGTTGACAGCATCAAAGCCTGCACCCCGAAAGCAGGGGTCAGATAGGTCAGGATTGGCACCGTCTGCGCCCATTTCTGCCCGAAGACCACAGCCACAAGATCGCTCGCCACAAACGCCACGCCGAAGGCCGTGGGCAGGGCAATCGCCGCCACCGCCGCGACACCGCCCAAGAAGGCGCGACGCATCCTCTCCGCATCACGCTCCAGCTGCGACAAACCAGGATAGATCGCGCGTGCAAGGGGTTCAGCCATCTCCGAAGTGACGAGGCCAGCAAGCTGGCTGCCAAGATAATAAATGCCGGTGGCCGGTAGACCAATCAGCCGCGCGAGGAAAAAGCTATCGAGCTTGTTATTCAGCGAGACAACAAAACTGACCCCGGCAAGCCAGCCGGAAAACCCGATCATCCGTTTGAACGAGGCGAACGACAGACGCGGCAGGAAGGGGCGCACCGCGTAGGACATGACCGTTTGCGTCAGGGCCCCGGCGATCATCCCGATAATCAGCGCCCAGTAAGAGCGCAGGATCAGGGCGATTGAAATTGACACCAAGACGCTGACCGTCTTTTCACTGACGGTGACCAGAAACTCCCGCGAGAAATCCAGATCGCGTTCGAATTCATAGAATTTCGGGTTCATCAGCCCAAGGATGAATGGCGTCAGGGCAACACCCACAAAGACACCCACAAAGCGGGGGTCCTCAAACACCCGCGCGGCAATGATTCCGGAAACGCCAAGAATAAGCGCGGTGAGGGCGCCGCGTATCGCCGATAGGGTAAAGAGCGTGTTGAAATCATCGCGGGTGGCATCACGAAACTTCACCACCACCTGGGACAAGCCAATATTGGAAAAGCCCTGGACCAACTGCATGGCGGCCACCCCGACCGCGATCAGGCCAAAGTCTTCGGGTACCAGAAGCTTGGCAATGACGATCGTGTTGACGAACCCGATCACCCGCATAATGAACCGCGCCGCTACGATCCATGCGGTGCCGCGCATAACCCGGCGCGACAGCGCCCGATCATCCGGCAAAGCCGGGTCCAACGGGGTGGTTTGTGCGGACTGATCCATGGGGTGCGCGTGTTTTACCTTTGCCATCACGTTGCACAGTTTACGCCACGGCGAAACAGATCGACCGCCGCCCCCCCGCTGGCTTCACGGCTTCACGGCCTCACGGCCCCACGGCTTTCCTCGGAACGCCTCGCGGCTTTCGTAGAAAAAATAGACGCGATCAATCGATCAGCTGCGGCGCAGCGGGGTTTTGCTTGCTATCGGCCCGCCGGGCAGTATGGTCCGGATTTCTCTATACCCCGCCCCCCAAAACCGATCAGATTGCGCCCTGCCCTATGCCCAACCATTCCGCTTTGATTACCGTTATGACGAGCGCGGCCCGCAAGGCCGCCCGCAACTTGTCCCGCGATTTCGGGGAGGTTGAACATCTACAGGTGTCCCGAAAAGGCACAGCCGATTTTGTCTCGGCCGCCGACTTACGCGCTGAAGAAACAATCTTTGAGGTCCTTACCGAAGCGCGGCCGAAATTCGGCCTCTTGATGGAGGAGCGGGGGATTGTCGAAGGACAGGACAATTCCAACCGCTGGATTGTCGATCCCCTCGATGGGACGACAAACTTCCTGCACGGTCTCGGCCAATTTGCAATCTCCATTGGCTTGGAGCGCGACCGTCAACCCTTTGCCGGGGTGATTTTTAATCCCATTACGGATGAACTTTTCTGGGCCGAAAAAGGCGCCGGTGCATGGCTCAATGACAATCGTATTCGGGTCTCAAACCGCAGCGATCTGGAGGATTGCCTGTTCGCGACGGGTCTGCCCTTTTCCGGTCGGCCGGGCCGCGCTGAAGCGCTCGCCCAAACCGAACGGGTTTTGAGCAAAACCGCCGGGATCAGACGCATGGGTGCTGCCGCGCTTGACCTTGCTTTCACGGCGGCGGGCCGGTTCGATGCCTATTGGGAGCGCGGGCTTAACCCCTGGGACGTGGCCGCCGGGATCATTCTGGTGCGCGAAGCTGGCGGTTTTGTGGGGCCTATCGGGGCGGGCGAAAAAGACACCGCCGACCCCCTCCACGACGGTACCATTTTGGCGGGCAACG
Source organism: Pseudomonadota bacterium (assembly GCA_039819545.1). Lineage (GTDB taxonomy): Bacteria > Pseudomonadota > Alphaproteobacteria > Caulobacterales > Parvularculaceae > CALLPQ01. Next base: position 35,012 of record JBCBRS010000017.1, read on the forward strand.
CGCGTGTCTTTGAAAAGGCCAGAGACCTCATTGAAGGGTAAAGCGCCTTAGAGCGAAGGCCTGTCCTACACGCAATTGTAATGCCGGTACCGCCAACGGACAGATTGTTCGTCAATCGTCTCATCCACAAAGCGCGCATTGAGATTATAGGCATCGCAATGGGCTTGTGCTTCACGATCCAGCCGTTCGGGATCGTAATTGTACGGATCATACGGGATCGATACCGAAAGATCCGCATTGGGATCATAGGGCGCGCGGGTGGCGCAAGACACAGCAACGCACAGGCACAAACCAAGGGCAACGCAGCGCGCCAAAAAAGCCGTTGACGGAATATCTGGTCTCTTCATGGGTGTTCGCCTTCCCGAAACGGTATGTCGTTATAGCCTACCAAACTGTCAACCGATGACAAAAGCCAGCCCAGTGCGCCCACGACGCCCCTTATCCCAACATCACCATCGCACCAAGAACCGCGAGGCCGAGGGCCCCGACACTGCTTGCAAATATCGCAACGCGCTTTGGTTTCGTCGACAAAAATATCATACCAAGAACGCCGAGAATAAGACTGGCAAGGCTGGTGATTGCGCCATAGGCCTGAAAGGCAAGCAACGCTATGCCTTCTGAACCAGCAAACGAGCCGCCAACGATGCCGCCAACCGTCATCCCCACAATGAAAAGGGCCAGAAGCGCCGCCAACATCGTCAGAAGGTTAAATAGAAAACGCATCATGGTGCCCCTTTACCCCGTCTTGATAACGCAAAGTCTACGCCAACGGGCTTGCCCAGGCCACCCAGCCCGCTGAATTGGGGGAGGAGAGAGAAGGGTCAATTCAGCAGCGAAAAAGCCCACCCCGCGCGAACGGGATGGGCTCTTTTCTATCGTATGGAGAATTATACCGGTTCTAGAGTGCGTTCACAAAAAGTGTGATCGTCGATGGTTCCCATCCATCGACTTGGGTTCGAAAGCGCGACCAATACGGAATCTAGACTGCGTTTTTGATTCAAGAAAAAGTAAACGCAGTCTAGGCGGCGTCAGTTGCCTTACTGACTTTCAAGGGGCTGACATTTTGCCCGTTGATCGCAATCCGGCGTGGTTTTTTGGCTTCGGGAATGTCGCGGCGCAAATCAAGGTTGAGCAAGCCATTTTTGAGAGACGCACCGACCACAAGAACGTGCTCTGCCAGTTGGAACCGCCGCTCAAAGGCGCGCCCGGCAATGCCCTGGTGCAGGAACTCGCGGCCATCGTCGACGCCCGGCTTGGTGCCGGTAACCTTGAGCTCATTTTCGTGCACCTCGATGTCGATATCGTCTTCCCCAAAGCCAGCAACGGCCAGGGTGATCCGATAGTCATTCTCGGCAACACGCTCGATATTGTAGGGCGGGTAGCCACCGCTCTCGACTTTCGCGTTGCTCATGCTTTCCAGCAGATCAAAAACGCGGTCAAAACCAACGGTGGAACGGTAAAGGGGGGTAAGATCGTAGTTACGCATTAGATAGGTCCTTCTTTGCTAAGCAAGGTTCAGTGATCACGGCGACGCCCCTGTAAATTCTGCCCGAAGGCCAGATAAAACGCAGAGACGATGCCATTGTCTGTGGAGCCGATTGGCCTCCACAGACAGGATATTGGAAGGGATTATCGGGGTTTCAAGGGCCTGCCATCTGGACGGCAATCAGGAACATGCTATTCCTGCGGCTCCCAACACGATCGGAGTTTTCCATGACCGCTTTTCGTCCTTTTTCTGCCCGTTCTCGCCTGTTGAGCGCGCTCGCCGGCGCCCTGCTTTTATCCGCATGCGGCGGTGAAACTGCAGATCCTTCAGGAACCGGCGAAACAGCGGCGCGCGCGCCGGAGAGTCAGTCAGCCCCAAGGGCGGCGCCAACGCCAGCTGAAGCCAGCGCCGCCACCCTCGACGCGGTGATCGCCGGGCCACAGCGCGGTGATGGGCACGCGGCGCGCGACCAATATCGCCACCCGAAAGAAACCTTGAGCTTTTTCGGGCTTGAACCGGACATGACCGTAGTGGAGATGTCTCCGGGCGGAGGCTGGTACACCCGCATCATCGCGCCCTACCTCGCCAGCGGGAACGGTCAGTATATCGCCCTGCAACCAAACCCGGGTGACAACCAGCGCCGCATCGACCGTCTTGAAGCGTTCAAGAACACGTTCAGCGGTACCGAGACTTTTGGCACCGTATCCGTGGCGCTCCTCGGTGCAGGCGGGTCAGACATCGAGCCCGGCTCCGCTGACATGGTCCTCACCTTTCGGAATGTGCATAACTGGATGGGTGGTCAAACCACCGATGCGGTTTTTGCGAGCTTTTATGATGCGCTGAAACCGGGCGGTGTCCTCGGCGTTGTGGAGCATCGCGGTGACCCCGATAAAGAGCAGGACCCGCGCGGGCGCACCGGTTATGTGCGCGAAGACGTGGTGATCGCCATGGCGCAAAAGGCTGGCTTTGTGGTTGATGCAACCTCCGAAATCAATGCGAACCCAAAAGATGATCGCGACCACCCGTTTGGGGTATGGACCCTGAAACCGGTCCGCAGATCCTCACAAACCGGTGCCCCGGACCCGGAGTTTGACCGTGCCGGCTATGACGCGATTGGCGAGAGTGATCGCATGACCATTCGCTTTCGCAAGCCACTGGATGATGACGGCGCGCTGCTGGAGTAGGACCACAGAGCCCGTGGGCCAAAGCCCCATGACCGATGGCCAGACCAATCCCGGCGACGTGCAGCCTGTTCACGCGTTGCGAAACGACGCGGCCAATTGCTTTACGGCTCCCTTTGACGGGCTGCTGACGATTATCTGCCATGGCGAAAAACCATTTCGTCCGGGTACGGACACGAGAGATACCACGCCGTTCTGCACCCTCGTGATCGATGGCCACCAGACACCGCCCGTCGTTACCATCCGGGAGCATGGGCAAACGGATGACGACCCACAACCCGGCAAGCTTACCTGGCGCGTAAGCCGCGAGGTTTTACAGCGTATCTTTCTGGGTGATCGTCAATTGAGCGGGGCCTTTATCGCCGGCCGGCTTTTGATCAGCGGAGATATGGCCGTCATGGCGCGCCTGCGCCTGAGTGACCGGATAGACCGGACCGGTTAGGAACTTGCAAATGACGCGAACGCCCGCAGAATTTATCACAATTCCAGAAAACCCTGTACCGCCGGGGGCAGACTGTTTTACGCTCGACCGAGGCGACGGGCACTTTGCGCGGGTTGCCGTTTTTCCGTGTCCTGACCATAAACCTGCGCGCGGCGCCATCACGCTCGTCACGGGACGCTCCGAATTCATTGAAAAATATTTTGAGGTGATTGGCGATCTTCATCAGCGCGGGTTAAACGTCGTTGTAATGGATTGGCGTGGGCAGGGGCTCTCCTCGCGCTATCTCGACGACCGCTACAAGGGTCATGTGGCAAGCTTTGATGATTTTGTGAGTGATCTCCGGCTTGTTCTGCATACGGTTACAAAGGAGACATTTGCGGGTCCCTATCTTCTCCTGAGCCATTCCATGGGCGGCGTCCCAGCCCTGCAACTGCTTGGTCGTGGCGCTTTGACCGCTGATGGAGAGCAAGTGGGTACCCAGACTGAAGCCCATGATCCCTTCATTGACGAAATCGCCGGGGCCATCCTTGTTGCGCCCATGACGCATTTTTTTCCCGGACAAATGAAACGCGATTACGTGCGATTGCTTACGAAGGCGGCGGTAGCCGCAGGCTTTGCCAACCGCCAATTGCTGGGCGTTAAGGAACACTCGCTCTCTTTTGAGGGCAATGTTCTGACCTCGGACGCAAAGCGCCATGCCCGGTTCAAAGCCCTGCAGGATGCAAAACCGGAGGCCATGATCTTCTCGCCCACCTATGGATGGCTCAACGCGGCAACGACGGCCATTGAAGAAATCCATAGCGATACCTTCAAAGACAAGATGCGCACGCCTGTGATGATCGTATCGGCGGAAAATGATATGCTGATCGACGCGGGCGACCACCGCCAACTTGCCCAATGGCATCCCAATATCACCTGCGTGACCGTGAAAGGGGCCATGCACGAGATATTGATGGAAGACGATCATTACCGTGATCAATTCTGGGAGATTTTTGACACGTTCGTGGAAGAACGGCTCGCCGCAACGCCCTGATGGCGAGCTTGTGTTTACGCGTGATCAAACCGAGCCGTGACCGTTGCGAGGGCATCGTCAACAGCGCTTAGGGCTGACGTCCAGCTGTGCTGGGCTTTCACATAGCGCCGCGCCGCCATACCCATCGTCTTTGCTTTTTCAGGATTACTCAGCAGCGTGTGGATTGCCGCCGCCATGGCGTCGACATCGGCGGTTTTTACAAAATGACGTTGATCCTGCGCATCAATCCCCTCCGCCGCCGCAGTTGACACGACAACCGGACGGGCCATGGCCATGGCCTCCAGCACCTTGTTTTGCAAACCCCTGCCAATCTGCAGTGGAGCAACCACGAGCGCGGCATTGGCAATCCAGGGCCGCACATCGGGCACCCGTCCGGTCACCACAATCGCGGGATCATCAGCCAACTGACGCACTGCCGCCACCGGGTTTGCGCCCACGATTGAAAAAGTAACGCCAGTATGCTGCGTTTTGATCAGGGGCCAGACGGTTTTTGCAAACCAGGTCACAGCCTCCACATTCGGTGCATAATCCATGGCCCCCACGAACACGATAGAGGGCCCGGGCCCTGTCTCTTCCAGGGGCACGAACGCAGCGCCGGGATCAAAGAACGCGGTATCAACACCATTCCTGAATACAGAGACAGGTTTTTCCAGCGTTTGTCCCGCGCCAAAGAGGGCCGCCTCGCTTGACGTAATCGCGAAGGAAGCCGCAGCGTCATTGATCAGGGCGGTCTCTGCCTTGCGTACCGTCTTAGCCTCGCGCGCGTAAACCCGCGCCATCACCGGGTTCGTGTGAGCGCGTGCATAGGCATCCCATTTTTCAGAATCGCAATCACAAAAATCAATCAGGGTGGGGATCGCCCTTGCCGTGGGTATCAAAAAAGGCGCCATGGCCGACGAGAAAGCGAGCTGCGCGCGCGGGCGGTGCTCGCGGTGCACTTGCGCAATAAAATTGCGTAAGGGGCGGCTATCATAATACGCAAAAGAAAGCGGCCGCCCGTCCAATAGTCCACGCGCGGACACGAGCATGCGCCAACGCGGATCAAGGGGCAAACAGCAATGACTGGCCGTCACCGCCGCAATCTGATCCACATAATACGCATCATAAGGATCATCTATAAAGCAGCCGAGGTGTACCCGCCAATTGTCACTAAGATGACGCAGAAGATGCCAGGAGCGGATCTTATCGCCCTTGTTGGGCGGATAAGGGATCCGGTGGGCCAGAAACAGAAGATCGGCGCGCACCGTCATGCGAAATGCCGGGCAAGAAGTGAGCCGCCAAAGGTCGCCACGGGTAACGGCAAACGCTGCCACAAGCGAGAGGCAAGGGCATATTTCGGATTGCTCACATTGATTTGCGGCACCTCGGTCGCGTGTACAAGACCATAGAGATAGGTCAGGGGTTCCGGGGTGATCCCCCATGTTTTTTTATACCCGAAGGAGCCGCTATCGATTTTGCTGCGCCCAAAGTCAAAGAGGGTCAGGCCTTTTTCCTGTGCCCGGCACAACTGATGCCAGTAAACAAGGTCAAAGGCTCGCAAGGCACGCGCCTGCGGCACTGCTCCCACATAGTAAGGCAAAATTTCGTTCCGAAACTGAAAACTGAGGAGCGAGACGACCGGTCTTTTCTTGTGCAGGATTGTCGTGAAAGCAATAGCATCACGAAATTCCGTACAAAGCGTATCGAGAAACCGGGAAGGGAAAACCGGGGTGCCCAACGTATGGAGGGATGCCCGGTACAAGGTCAGGAAACGTTTAGCATCGCCCTGCTCACAGATTTGCAGCGCACCCTCATCAAGGAGCGCCAGCGATTTGCGGATTTCAGCGCGCCGTTTGCGGGGGACGATTTTTAACAGATCAACATCAGCGCCCGGAATGTTGAGACAAAACCCCGCGTGAAAACCGGACCGTGCATGCCAGGCCTCACCGCTCTGCGGTGGACCACCGTGGCCACCACGCAATTCCACAAAGTTTACGCCAAGGTCCGCCCCACGGGCCAGCGCCGCAGCGCCAAGCGCCTCGGCAACCTTTTCATCATCCGCCAGAATACCGCCGCCTACCGTAAAGGCCGTGGAAATCAGCGCTTTACCCGTCAGGGGACTGTTGACGAAAGTTAGAGGCACAAGCCCGGCAATTTCCTGACCACGCCGGGCGATGAGAGAGGGGCTTGCATATCCGTAAGCCGATGCAATAACGCGCGCCCAGCCGGAGCGATGGAAAAACGTTGCTGCCGGATTTTCCTGCACATAGGCATCCCACGCCGCTGCGTCTTTTTCGGTTGCTTCCTCAATGGTGATTGTCACAACGATACCGTCCCGCCCCGGATCATGACCAAAGCGCCTTGATCGTTCAGGCCGTCGCCGATGCCAGGCGCGGCTGAAGAATATGATCTATCCGATCCCAGGAAAAATCAGTGAGCAGACGATGTAATTTTCCTTCCATGGCGGCGAGGTTGAGATAATGCCGGACCCGGGATTTGAGGGGTGCGTTTCCAATACGCGGTTGATCCCGATCAATTTCCCACGGATGAAAATAAAAAATCAGATTTCCGTTATGTTGAGCGGCGGCCTGTCCAAACAAGCGTTTCGAAGCTGCGTACGGCATCGCCCGAAACCACCCGCCCCCGGCGCAGCTGACCCGGCGACCAAAAACCGTGGCGGTGGCTACGGGTGCCTCCACAAACGCCTCCCCGGCAATTGGGTGAAAGGCCGCTTGCGGGGCGTTTGGGTCGCCATAATGGTCATGGGCAATGGGATGGGTGCTCGAAGAATAGGCATACCCCGCGCCCACAAGTTCCTCATACGCAAAGGGGGTACGCTGATCAATAGAAAACCCCGCCGCCCGAAATCCGCGTATGGGCACGCCGCCGATATCTTCAAGGATTGCCTTGGTTTTCGAGATATCATCGCGGAATTCACGGGCCGTCTGGTCAAAAACCTTGGTGTGATCATAGCCGTGGCTGGCAAGTTCATGGCCGCGCGCAACGATGTCACGGATGAGCTGTGGGTCACGCTCGGCAACCCAGCCCAAAGTAAAAAATGTGCCCTTTACGGTTGACCGATCAAACAGGTCGAGAACAGCGCGGGTGCTATCGCCCACGCGCGGATCATAGTCATCCCAGGTGGCGCGGTCGACGACACTGGAAAATCCCCAGACCTGATAATAATCCTCCACATCAACCGACAACCCATGGCACGGCGAACCCGCAGTCACCGCTTTGGGCCCCTCTTCAGACCCGCAAGACGTGTGTGCCAACACCGTCATTATGGCTGACGACGCTGGCCATGGCGTCTGATCGCCCGCAACAGACCATCAGCGCGATCAAGGTGTTCAGTGAGTTGGATAACATTATCTGTTTGCTGATCATCAAGCGCGGCGATCGCCTCATAAATCTCCCGATTGCCCCGATGAGCCTCGTGCAAATCCTGTCGTAAGGCGAGGATCTGATCCATCACGGTTGCCGACCGTTTGGCCTGTTGGCCGGGGGCTGGCTTCACCACCGGCGGGGCAAGCTTGGTGTGCTCTTTATCGTCACTGTTGGCTGCCGGCGCCTGTTTCACAGATGGAGGTGGATATGGGGTGGCATGGCCGTTCGGTTGGGGCCCAGCGCCGGCCTTTTCCGCCGCAAGCACAGAAAGAGCCGTTGCCACATCGGTCAGAGACGCAGGCGCCTGTTGGCGTTGTGGCGCGGGCGATTGCACCGCGTCTGAGTCTAAATCGCGGCTGGGGGCTGGAGCGTGCGCCCCACCCGCGCCATTCGGTTGACGTCGCATGGCGCCGCTAGCGTCAGAGACTTCATGGGCAAGTTCGGCGGCAACAGTTGCCACCACACGGCTATTGATCAGGGTACGGTCTTCCAAAGCACAAAAGAGGAGAAGCCGCGTGCACAAAGCATTGATCCGCCGGGGAACGCCGCCCGTGTGCGCGTGAATTGCATCAAAAGCTTCTTCGGTAAAAACCGGTTGCTCTGTCCTGCCCACAACCGACAGACGGTAATCGATATAGTCGCGGGTTTCTTCGCGGTCGAGGGCCTGGAGGTGGTAGGACGCGATGACCCGCTGGCGCAGCTGTTCCATATCAGCGCGCGCCAGCGTTTGGCGAAACTCCGGTTGGCCCACAAGAAAGACCTGAAACAGGGGCGTGCCACGGTGATTGATATTGGTGAGCATACGGAGCTCTTCAATCGTCTGGGAGGGCAGGTTTTGGGCTTCATCAACGACCAGCAGAACCCGGCGTCCGCGGTTTACATTATCGAACAGGAAATCCTCAAACGCCTCAAGCTCAGCCGTACGCCCCGTCCCCGCCGGTTCAATCTGAAACGCAGACAAAACCTGCCCAAGAAGGTGTTCCGGCTCCACGCTGGAGGTTACAATATGCGCTGCGGATACGGCGCTTTCGTTAATCTGATCGAACATATGCTCAATCAGCAGGGACTTGCCGGCACCGATTTCGCCAGTGATAACAATAAATCCTTCGGCCTGGCGCAGACCATAATGCAGGTATGCCATGGCCTTGGTATGGCTGGCGGACGAGAAGAAAAATTTTGTGTCCGGGCTCAGTTTGAACGGCTGTGCCGAAAACCCAAAATAATCCTCGATCATACCTAAAAATCCACAATGATGCCGGCGGTCACCGAATTTTCGTTAAACTCAAGCTGTTCAATCGGTGAGAAGCGATCCGTACGCGAATATTGACCGAAAGCGCGCATCCGTGACGAGAATGCGTAATTCATCCCCACCGTACCGGAGAGGGTATGGCTAACCCCTTCCTGAGCCGCCAGGGCCGAACATTCCGTCACCGGATCAGAGTTGATCAGGAACGTGGGAATACCGAAATTCTGTGGATTAACCACACAGTCATTCACATCAAACCCCGTATCGGAATAGCGATAGAGTGCATTGCCGTAGAGGGAGACCCGGCGGGAAAGATTGCGGGTATAATTCAGTGTGCTGGTCACATTTTGAAATTGGCGGAAGCCAAAGTCAGAGGACTGATAAATCGCGTTAAACGAGACAATGGATTTATCAAAGCTCCCGGTCAGGCCAGCAAAGGCGGTGTTTGTTGGTCCGATACCCGAAACCTGCGCATTGATTGAGCCACCCGTTGAGGTCAATTGCGTTGCCTGCTGAATAATGTTCCGCGGCGAACCTTCACCGCCCTCGCGTAGCCGATCAGCAAAGGTCAACGTCGTACGGCCAAGTTGCGTTATTCGCTGGGAGTTTGCGAGCGCACGGGTCTGGAAGGTGCGCGTGGCCCCGGCAGTAAAGATAAACCGCCGGGAGATTTCATACCGGGCATCGGCCTGAATAAAATCATCGTCAAAGCGGCGACCATACTCCAACTGCAGTCGTGAGCGACGACCGGGCCGCGCAATAAACCCTGCCCGCCAGAAGACACCGGACAGATCCTCATCATTAAAGAAGGTGGTGCTATCATTTGTATCAATTTCATCATAGCCAATGGCACCGGATAGCGCGAATTTTGAAGTCAGACCATATTGCGCCTGCAGGGACACCGTACCCTGATCAAATGAGAATTCCGGAATAATGTCGGAGCCCGTTTCGTCGGTGAGATTGCCATAGGCCGTGGTGATAAAGCGGAACCGGTCAAACAGATTGCCGCTTTCATATTGCAGGAGCGCTTCATGGCTGGTGGCATCGTTCAGAAACTCCAGACCATCGCCCGGGATCACCGCCCCCGTGGGGATAACCGCCGGATTAATATTGCTGTCATTGATAAAGACCTGCGAGTAGCGGTAGCGCGCCTCAACCGTCGATTGGTTTGGCAGCTGATGATAAAGATAGGGGCTGACCGCATAGGAGTTGACGGTTGCCCGGTCACCGCGCGCGGCGCTGGCGTTGGCCGAGAACGCCGCATTATCGCCCACAAGCTGACGTGATGAGCCGCCGGCCACATCAAAATAAAGATAGTTATCAACAATCGTCGCCGTCCCCGTCGCACCCACACTCTGGTTCAGGACAAGATCGTCATTTTCAACCAGATAAGAAAAATCAAGGTCGCCACTAAAGAGCGCGGTAAAGCGCGGTAGGCTGATGATCGCGTTGGCGGTCACGAGGTTAGACAGGATCGTCTGCCCCTGACGGAACGGATTATCATCACTCGTCACATTCCCGTCGGCGTCAAACTGGCGACCGGACACAAGATTGATATTATCCGTATACCCAACCCGCGGGCTAAGGCTGATGGAATACCCCAGAAAATCGGACTTCAGGCTCAAGGGCGGTTCCGGTGCCACCGCCTGAGCGAGGGCCGTATGCGCATAAACCGCACCGCCTGCCAGTATCACCACCCCGGTGATCCCTGCCGCCAGCGCGGAAAAGCGCCGTTTTTCAGGGGCAGATGCCGACGCAAAGACTTTTTTCCAAACTGATCCGACCATGGCTTAATCCCTTAGACCCTCACGGGCAGCCGCACGGGCGCCTCGCGGGTAATAATCTGAATAGGAGCCATAGTGTGATCCGCCCGCGCCGATAAGTGTTTTATTGAGCACGAGGCTGATATTCGGGTTCACATCCAGCAACTCTTCGATCGCAGAGGCAATCGCCGGTTCGGGTGTGGCGTCGGCCTCCACCACAAAAATGATCTCGTCAACCATGGAGCCCAGCACGATTGCCTCCGTGGTGGCGAGCACCGGCGGCGCATCGATAATCAGAATCTGTTCGGGGCGCCATTGCGACAGGGCGCTGAACGCGCGGTGTCCCGCATTGGAACCAAACAGCTCCGCCGCGTGATCCACTGGCCCGCCTTCGGGCAGCACGGTCAGGCTGGTGCCACGGGCACGGTAACAAAACTCTGCCGGGTGACGCTGCGGCGCATGGATCAGATCCGACAATCCGCGCGGATCATTCAGGCCCAGATGCGTCTGCACCTTCGGGCGCGGCGCATCCCCATCCACCAGCAACACCGGCAGCTCATCTTCGAGCGCAAGGCTGAGCGCCAGATTGATGGCGGTGAAGGTCTTGCCCTCGGCGGGCCGGGTGGAGGTCACCATGATGGTGTTGCGCTGGCGAGCCTGACGTCGGTTCGTCACCTCCAGCGGCGCCTGCGCGCGCAGATAGCCAATCCGGCGCAGCAACCGGCGCTTGAGCAACCGCAACTCCAGCGCCAGCCGGGAGGATTTGCGCTGTGGCATGTAAAAACCTGCCGCAGAAAGCTGGCGCGCCGGCAGATCAAATTCCTTGGCTGCCGTCTGCGGTCCCTGCGCCAGCCCTTGCGCATTACCAGGTGTCGCCAACGCGGCGATGGTCTCGGGCCGGGGCGCGGTACCCACAGACGGCGCGCTCGCCGCCGGTTGGGCCGCGCCGCCATCGAGCCGAAAGGCTTTCTCGATCAATCCCATCAGCGTAACCCCCGGATGGCGCTCTGCGCCGGTTCCAGGCTCGCGCCCGCAACCGCACTGTCGCCGCGTTTCAAGACAGCAGCCTGTGGATGCAGGACAGCCGCATAGATATAGCCAAAGCACAGCAAGAATAGCGCCGAACACACCGCGAAGAGACGCAGAAAGTCAAACCGCACCCGGCGCCGCTCCCCCATGGTTTGCACCTGCCCCACAGCGCCCAGCACCGGCAGGCCAAATGCCTCCTCCAGATCAGACAGTTGGGTATAGGTTTTTTCCAAAAACGTCATGACGAGCGCCACAAACCCGGCAACGCCGAACGCGAGGACGGTCGCGCCAAGGATCAACAGCATGCGAGGCGGGTCGCTCGGTACCAGCGCTTTGCGCGGCGGTTCAAAAACACGATACTCAAGACCGCGACCGCCACTATCGAGCGTTTTGCGCAGGGCAAGGGAATCGCGGCTGGCGGTCAGCCGCTGGTAGATTTCCTTCGTCTCCTGATTGTTGCGTGCCAGACGCTGGAGTTGCGCCACCACGGCGGGGGCCTGACCCAACGTCACCGCTTCGGTTTCAATCTGCGCCCTGATCCGGTTCTCGCGCACTTGCAACGCGCGCAGGGTATCCCGGGCGCTTTGAAGCTCTGACGCAATGCGTTGATAATCGGGATTGTCCGGCAGGGCATCGTCAGACTCAAGCCGCGCGATCTGGCTTAACAGGTTCTGAATATCGGGATAATTATCATTATACTGACTGCGCAGCTGGGAAAGTTGGATCTTGAGGTCTTCCAGTTCGCCGCCGGTGGAAACCCGCGGTGTCACGGCGAGACGCGCACGGAGCGTTTCGACCCGCAGACGCACCTGCGATTTATTATCGACAATATCGGTAAGCCGCGCCTCGCGCCGCAACTTTGATTGCTCGTCGCCCAGCGTCGAAGCAAGCTCCTCGGCATGGACGCGGCGATATTCCGCAATCTCCCGCTCCTGTTCAGACAGGAGCGCATCATACTGGGCAATCGTGGATTTCAGCCGCCGCTCAGATGCTTCCTGATCGCGCAGGCTTGCGCCCAGGTCCTGTTCGATCAGTATATTGAGCGCAGCATCAACCACGTCACGGGCCACCGCCGGATCGGAATGCACCGCCTTGATCACGAAATACATATCGCGCGGGCTTTCGATCCGAATGCTTCCGGCGATGTCTTTGACCAGACGTTCCAACTGGGCCTGTCGATCAAGCGGGGTTGTGGCTTCAACCGTTTTGTCGAGCCCGACCCGGTAGACCATCTCCTCCACATTGGGGAAGGTCAGGAGCGAGAGCCGCAACACCTCTACCCGCTGGGCATAGTCAGGACGAACCGCATCATTTTTCAACAGCGGATCGAGGAGGGGCTCTTGAATATTGACGTGAGCCTGGCTTTCATAAGTGTCGGGTATCAGCCAGATTGCCGCCCAACCGACCAGCGCCGTGAGCCAAGCGAAAGCCGCAATCAGCCAGCGGCGGCGCCAGAGGCCAGCGCCGTAGCGAATTACAGGTCTTGGCAATTCCGACAGATCAAACACGCACTGTCCCCAACTCACTTACCCAACCTGATGCTTATCCCCACACGGATAAACACCCCACCAGATGGCAGACGCCGGGCCGGTACAAAAACCGGCCCACTGCCCATCATCCGATTACAGAATGCTTTCGGGGATCAGGATTACATCCCCCGGCAGCACTGGCACATTGGCGCCGATACGCCCCTTGCGCAGCAGATCATCAAGCTTCAACCGATAGGCTTTGCGATCCTGTCCATCGGTCCGGTACAATGTCGCCCGGTTACCCGCCGCAAATTCGGTCAGACCGCCCACGGCAACCATCACATCAAGAATGGTCATGCCCGACTGATAGGGCAGCGCGATGGGCTGCTGCGCCTCACCGATCACCCGCACCTGCTGTTTGAAATCACCGGAAAATTCGCTGACAATCACCGTGACCTGTGGGCTTTTCACATATTCGCGCAATACCCGCTCCAGATCACCGGCGAGCAGCGACGGTGACTTGCCCGCCGCAACCATATCTTCGACCAGCGGTGTGGAGATCCGGCCATCGGGGCGGACCGTCACCTCGGTGGACAATTCCGGCGCGCGCCAGACAAAAATCTCAAGCTCGTCATTGGGCCCGATCAGATAGTCGGGCGAGCGCGAAGCGGTGGTTTCGGCGGCGGTGGGCGCGTTGGGAAGCTTGTCGCTGCTTTTCAGAGTCTCGCAAGCGGACAGAGCAATGGCGCACAGAGCCAGGGCAATGCCTTTTACCAGGGAGGAACGTGTCATTTTGAACTCTCTTTTATTGTCAATGTCGGGGTTTTGGCGGTTAATACCGGGTTGATTTTGCCTAACCTGTTGTTTTGAAGCCATCTTTCCAGCAGCAAGGACCCATCTGAAAACGGGGCGCCGCTCCATTTAAGGTGTAAAGCGACCCAGTAGAAGTCGCAAATTCTTTGCCAGCATCCCGGGCGTCGTCTTTAACCAAAAACGGTGCGGCATGGCCTCCCCTTTTCGTATGCCATTCAAGAGCCCTTGGTCCCGCCACCGGCACGCGGCCACTGGCCGCGAACCTGTTTCGCGTGATCAGCGAACCCCAATTGCGCAAGCGCCTGCGCATAGTCTTCCACGCGCGCCGCCGTTTTGGCGCCCACAAAGAACGCCTGGCGGGCCTGTCGCAAGGAGACCAGGGTCGCCTGCGCCTTATTCTGCGTGATCGCAGCGGTTTGGGCATCGAAAAAATCGAGCGCGCGTTGACGCTGATGATCAAGCTGCTTTTTAGGCGCGGCCAATGCCATGAGCGCGCTTTTTTCGGTGTTGACCTCGGCGTGGCCAGCTAAAGCCTGGCGCAGCATCGCCCGGGACTGCGTTCTGCCTAGACTGCGTTTACTTTTTATTGACTCAAAAACGCAGTCTGGATTTTTTAGGGTTCGCGCGTTCGAACCCGGGTCGATGGATGGGAACCGTCGACGATCACACTTTTTGTAAACGCGCTCCAGCACGCGGACGAGGTGCACCCCATCAATGTCGACGCCCGCCAGATCGACGCCTGTGGTCAGGGCCCTGACCAACGCCGCCGCGTAGGCTTTTTTTAACCGCGCAGGCAAACCACGCCGCGAGAGCGCATCGAGACTGGCGGCCAGCACCGCCGGGTGATCGGGAAAAGCGGCGACCACTGTTAACAGGTCGGGCCCGCGCCGGGCGCGTTTCGCCTTCAACGCCGCCTCAAGTAAGAGTCCGTATACCGCGTGTGACTTACTGTCAGAGCGAGCCGCCTTGCGATTGATCGCCGCCACAAAACGCTGCGCCTCCCGCCAGCGTTTTGCATCCGCAACCAGCGTCACAAAGAGGGTGCGCCCCGCACTTGATTGGCCATAGGCGTCATAAAACGCGCGGTACAATTCCCAGTCGGGCGGTGTTGGCGCGATTGTTTCTTTCAGACGGATCAAGGTGGCATCACCGGCGCGGGTGCCCGTATAGGTACCGCTGACCTGCAAAAGCCGCGTTCCAATCGCGGCCCGGGCGCTTGTGTCATTGCCTCCCTCGCCCACACAGGATGCGCCGCGCGGTAAACACCAATCAACCAGCCTCGCAAAATGATCAGCCTCAAAATCATCGGGCGATGATGCCTCGAACAGGGCAAGGGCCCTTGCGCCTTCCCCCATGGTCAAAAGCGTACCCAGCACATGGTTCTTTGCAGACGGGCCAAATTGATCTGCCGCCACCATCAGCGTTGCAATCGCCCCGTCATGATCGCCGCCACCGCCAATCATCCGCGCCTGTAAAAGCGTGCCGAGAAGTGTTTGCCCCGTTAGCGTTTGCGCCGCTCCCAGATGCTCTGCCGCCTCATCCGTGCGGAAGAGATCAAGGGCAAAGTCGGCCGCCATATATAAAAACAAGGGCGCAAGGGGCGTTGATCTCTCTCCTGTTCCCGTTGTCACAAGCGCATAGGCTTTCTCAAGATCGCCCGCCCGGCGCAGGCGCACGGCGTGTTGCAGCGTTGTAATCGATCGCCGCTCGCTGTGTGTCGTCTCAAAAAACGGGGTGTTCGGACCAAACAAAACCTGCTCAGCCCCATGGATGCTATCGGCGGGCCGCATGCCAAAATCTGCGAGGGCGTCCAGGGCATCACGGGCAGCCAGCCAGTCACCAGTTCGGGCGGCCAAACGAAGGCGTGCCGTTAGCGCATGCTCTGGCCCCGGCGCAAAGGCGGTGAGCGCCGTAAGAGCGCCATCGGCAGACAGCGCGCCCTCTTGCGCCGCGGTCTCCATGCGCCGCAAATCAAACTCAATTGCGAGCGCGTGGGCGATCCAGTTTTCCGGCGCAGCCGATACCGCTTTTTGCACGAAAAGATCCGCCTGCGCCTCATCACCCTTGGCAAAACGCGCCGCGGCGAGGCGCAGCGCGCGTAAGCCCTCCGCTGGCAAGGTGGATGCGGCTTGCGTATAGGCGTCAACAGCCTCACCTGGCGCACCGGCGGCCACAGCAAGGAAGCCGCGCATTTCCCCCATAATCGGCGCGTTGGGGTGACGCGCGGCTAATTCGGCAAACACCGTTTGCCCATCGCCCAATCGGCCCTCACGAACGGCAATGGCCACATCCACAAGATCAGCCCGCAAACGGTATTGCCCAGACTGGCGCATCTGTTTCGCCGCGGTGGACGCGGTTTCCAGGTCCTGCTGGTCAAGGGTAATCTGGGCCAACAGCGCCCAATATCTGGCGTCCTGCGGCGCTTCATGGAGGAGGCTTGCTACGGCTTCGCGCGCGCCCTCAAGGTCGCCCGCGCCGTGGGCAAGCCGGGCCCGGATATACCGCCGCGACGCGGTGTCAGGTCCCGCATCAAGAACGCCAAGGGCCGCCTGACGCTGGCCGGCTCGCGCAAAATTTTCGGCGCGATGGGTCAGGGTTGCCGCGCCGAAGCGCTGATCGTCCTTTATCCGGTAGAATTGCTCCTCCGCCTGCTGATAATCCGCAAGCCGCATAAAGAGCCGACCGAGCGCATAGTGATCACGCGCAGACTGGGCACCGAGCCCCATCGACCGCGCCGACGCCCGGGCATTTTCCAGATCACCCAGATCAATAAGCTGATTGGCTTGTTGGTACCGCAGGTCAAAATTACCCGGGTCAGCAGACAAGGCCCGTTCGGTTTGCGCCCATTGGCCCGATAGGGGTGGTGGCCTGTGATCAGGCTGGTTCAGCCTTGACCACCCGAAGACAAGCCCGGCGATCAGACTGACAGCGCTTGCGACAGCCCCTACCCCAAGGATCGCAGAACGCCTCATCCCTAGCGACTACCTAAGCCAAAGAGTGTCACCCGCACCGTTTTCAACAAGATGATGAAATCCAGAATGAGGCTGAAATTCTTGATATAATAGAGATCATAGGTGTGTTTGGTCCGCGCATCCTCGACCGAGGCACCATATTCAAACTCCACCTGCGCCCATCCGGTGATGCCTGGCTTGACCGAATGGCGATCCTGATAAAAGGGCACTTTTTCTTCCAACAGTGCAACAAATTCAGGGCGTTCCGGGCGCGGACCCACAAAGCTCATTTCACCGGCAAGCACATTCAATGCCTGAGGAATCTCGTCAATACGGGTCTTACGGATGAATTTTCCCATGCGGGTGACGCGCGTGTCATTTTTTTGAGCCCAGATTGCCCCGGCCCGTTCCGCGTCGGTCACCATGGAGCGAAATTTGATCACCTTGAACCGGCGGCCATAAAGCCCCACCCGTTCCTGGCGATAGAAAACGGGGCCTGGTGAATCAAGCTTGATCAGGATCGCCACCACAACAAGAAGCGGCGATAGACCCACGATCAGGGCTGCACTCAGCATGATATCCGTCACACGCTTGGGAATACGCCCGCGTTTACGGTTTTTGTAGGTGAGCGCGGGTTCGATCTGTGTCCGGTCGAAGTCATTCAAGTCGATCCGCCGATTGACCTCCGGCCCCCAGAGCGCCGCAGCAGCCGTCTCCAGACGTCTGCCCACGGAGCTTTCAAGCGTCTCGCGGGCCAGCCGGTGTTGATTGAGTAAAATCGATGATGTTTCGGTGAGATCCTCGCGAGGATCGCGCGGGCGTGCAGGCGAACACGCACGCAACGGCGCCATGGCGCCACCCGTCGCGGGCGTGCGCGGCGTTCCCCGGCCCCCAATACCAAAGACCAGCGCGATAGCCGCGCCTATGATCAACACCCACATACCCGTCCCCAAGCTTTCTGCGGTACGGTCCCAACCCCTTGGGAGTACACCACATGCAGATACCGCACGTGTGTCGCGGTGACACACGGCACCCAACCTGCAGGCACAATTTATGCCTTACAAATTGTTAATGTCCGACTTTTGACGTAATATTGAAATCTGCGCAAGCGGTTTTATTGCGAGCGGCAGGCGTGATTTTTGGGTTGGTAAGGAAGAAATAAAGAAGGTCAGGCGAGGATTTTCAGGACAATTATCCACAACCCCCCACTGGCCCCGAGCCAGATCAGCCAGCATATGGCGAGCGGGTATCGGCCCTCCTCGGCCGGTTTAAGGGCCCGGGTCGTCTTAGCCGTGCCAAATGCGGCGGAATCTACGAGTTTTGAACGCACGATTGTCTTTGCTTCGGACCTTTGGAATTCTAACCCTAACTCTCCAGCGGGAGCCTCAATGAAGGGTTAACAGCGCACCAATTTTGCAAGGTCCATGGCGGTAAAGACTGCCGCTGTTCCCCGCCGCGCCCATAATAAAGACACCTGCCTGATATGAAGCTTCTCGTCCTCACCACGCTTTTTCCCAACGCGGCGATGCCCTCCCACGGTATCTTTGTGGAAAATCGCCTGCGGGCCCTGCGCGAAAAAACCGGGGCCGAGGTGCGGGTGATTGCGCCGGTGCCGTGGTTTCCCGCCCGCAATGACAGCTTTGGCAATTGGGCTCGCTGGGCGCAGGTCCCCGCCCGGGAGGATCGCGATGGCGTGGAGGTTATCCACCCACGCTATTTCCTGCCGCCCAAAGTGGGCATGACCTATGCGGCAACCGCCCTGACGCGGTGCTTTGACCGGGCCGTCCGCCAGCAGCAGGCAAGCGGTTTTGATCCTGACCTGATTGATGCGCATTATTACTATCCCGATGGGGTGGCCGCGGTGCGGGTTGCGAACCAGCTGAACAAGCCGGTGGTCGTGACTGCGCGTGGCACCGATATCAACCTGATCCCCAACTATGCGCGCCAGCGCCGGATGATCCTCGATGCGGCACGCGCCGCCGACCATACGGTGACCGTTGCGCAAGCCCTGCGCCAGGAATTGATCCGCCTTGGCGCAGTGGGTGAAAAGATCACGACACTGAGGAATGGCGTTGACCTCACCACCTTTCGGGAGACAGACCCCGCAACAGCGCGCACCGCGATCAAGGCAAGTCAACGTCTGCCCGTCGATCTCAACGCGCTGGGCCCGGACGGGCTTGTCCTTGCCAGTGTTGGCCACCTGATTGAGCGCAAGGGTCATGAGCTTGTGATCAAAGCCCTCGCCGGGTTGCCCGCTGCGCACCTGTTAATCGCCGGCGATGGACCGACCAGAGGGGCTCTCGTCAATGAGGCTACGACGTTGGGCGTTACCGACCGCGTCCACTTTTTAGGCCGTGTACCCCATGATAGCCTCTCGCTCGTTTATGGCGCAGCAGACATAACCGTTCTCGCCTCCTCCCGGGAGGGGTGGCCCAATGTGTTGCTTGAATCCATGGCAAGCGGCACGCCGTGTGTGGCAACGCCGGTCTGGGGATCAGGCGAGGTCATCCGTGCGCCCGAAGCCGGCGCCTTGAGCCAGGACCGCAGCCCCGAGGCCATTGCCGCCGCCATTCGCACCGTGCGCGCCGCAACGCGCGCTGCGCCCGGCCTTGGGCGCAGCGCAACGCGCGCCTATGCTGCGCGCCACAGATGGGACGATATCGCCGCCCAAACCGCAACACTCTATGAAGGGATCATCCGTACCCACCGTGCCCAACAGACGGTGCGCGCAAAACCGACCCTCCATAAACCTGCATCGTCGCCGGACAGCTATCGCCCGCGGATGCTCGTGACCATTGACACCGAGGAAGCGTTTGACTGGTCAAGTTTTACCGGCAAAGAACACTCCGTATGCCACCCAAAGACACTTGACCGGTTTCAGACGCTGTGCCAACGCCGGGCCATCACACCGCTCTACTTTCTCACCTGGCCGGTCATCACCAATAACCGTAGCGCCCAATATTTCAGGCGGCTGGTCCGCGACCAGATGGCTGACCTTGGCCTCCACCTCCACCAGTGGGTGACCCCGCCGCTCGACGAATTTACCGGCCGCTATTATTCGTATCAAAACAATCTGCCCCAGGAGTGCTTGCGGCAAAAGTTGGCCATGCTTGCCACACGCTTTCGCGACGTCTTTGGCTTTGACACCGACTTGCACCGCGCCGGTCGGTACGGCATTGACCCGCAAAGCTATCGCATTCTGGCGGACTTGAACCTGCTTTTTGATTTCAGCCCCAGCGCAGGCTTTGATTTTTCTGCTGAAGGCGGTCCGAATTTCAGCGCCATGGGCAACCAGCCCTTTTCCATGGTTGATGAAGAGGCTCCCGCCCGTCCGCCGGTCCACGTGACGCCCGTATGCGGGGCGCATGCGGTCAAGTATACGCGCACCTTCAACACCCATAGCCACACGGCCGGATTTGACCGGACGCGCCGGACCCGAAAACCAACCCGCGCCGGGCAATCAACAATCCCCATGCGCCTCTCACCGGAGGGCGCCACCCTTGAAGATTTGCGCGCACTGACCCGACATCTGGTTCGCGAGCGCACCCCGGTCCTGACCTTTACCCTTCATTCAACAAGCTTAACGCCCGGTGCAACGGACTATACCGAAACCGACCGCGACGTGGATAGCTTCATTGATCTGTGTGCGCAGTATTTTGACATGTTCACCCAACAGTTCGATGGCACCTTTATCGGCGCGTCTGATGTGCGCAAGGCGTTTCAGCACGGTGATGTTGATCAGGTGGATAATCGGTCCATTTAACGCCCCATTAAGCAAAGTCTGTCTATTTTTGGCACAGTGATAGGCGATGCCGGAATACGTTATGGGTGCCTCCGATTATCTTCGAGTTCTGTTTTCTTTTGTGGCCGTCATTGGCCTCATCGGCGCGCTCGCCATCGTTGGGCCCCGTCTTGGCGCGCGGTTGCGCACGCTCACCGGCAAGGTCGGCCTTCAACGACCCGCCAGCCGCCTTGCGATTGCCGAAAGCCTGTCCATTGATCCCAAACGACGGGTGATGATTATTCAGTGTGATGATCACGAGCACCTGGTGCTGATCAGCGCCACCGGAGAAACCGTGATTGCCAGCCCGCTTGCGCGGGAAAAACGCGAAGAGTCCAGCCAGACAGTACACAATGAAAGCACCGCCACCCGTCCGTCGTTTGCCTCCCTGGTCGCCAAGACGGCAGCGTAATGGACATGCGCCGCTTTTGTTTCCTCTCTCTGGTTTTCCTTGCTCTGGGCGCTGTGGCCACGCTTTATGGAGCGCCGAGCGCCGCACAATCGATCTCCGTATCGCTTGATCCTGCGGCGGAAGTAGAGCCGGCATCACAAACGGGCTTTGCCTCGCGGATTGTTCAACTCGTCCTTCTCCTGACGATTTTATCACTGGCACCGTCTATTCTGATCATGATGACAAGCTTCATCAGAATTGTGGTTGTCCTGTCGCTGTTGCGCACCGCGCTTGGGGTTCAGCAAAGCCCACCGAACCCGGTGATTATCTCGCTCGCCCTCTTTCTGACCGCCTTTGTGATGGCACCAACCTTATCAACTGCGTATACCGATGGTGTCGCGCCTTTCATGAATGAGGAGCTTACGCTGGAGGAAGCTTTTCCAAAAGCGATTGCGCCGCTAAAGACCTTTATGCTGACCCAAACCCGGGAAAATGATCTGGCGCTGTTTTTTGATTTGGCAGAAGTGGAGCCGGAAACACCCGAGGCAACCCCCTTGCACATCCTCACCCCCGCCTTTGTCATTTCGGAGTTGCGGCGCGCCTTTGAAATAGGCTTTTTGATTTTCATCCCGTTTCTTGTGATTGATATGGTCATCTCCTCAATCCTGATGGCCATGGGGATGCTGATGCTGCCACCGATTGTGATCTCACTCCCGTTCAAGCTTATCTTTTTTGTCCTGATTGATGGCTGGCATATGGTGGCGGGCTCGCTGGTGGAAAGTTTTGCCGTTGGTTGACGGGCGCTGACCGTTGACTCCGCCCAATGATTGTCCATTCAAATGGGCTTTCGGTCCGTGTAGGATGCAGGCATGTTGCTCAATCAAATTACCCTCAAGGTCACGGACCTTAAAAAGTCAATTGCGTTTTACAAAACGCTCGGCCTGCACCTCATTGTAAATAGCGGTAATCCCTACGCCCGGTTCGAATGCCCGGGCGGTGCCACCACCCTGTCGCTGAGCGAAAGCGAGACAGTCACGCCCGGCGAGACGGGCCTCTATTTCGAGGTGGAAAATGTTACCCGCACCATCGCGCACTTGAGGGCAAAGGGGCTCCCCATTACGCAGACGCCAACAGAAAAATCCTGGCGATGGGAAGAGTGCTGGCTAACCGACCCCGATGGACACCGCCTGTGCATCTATCATGCCGGCGTTGACCGGCGGTTTCCCCCGTGGCGGGTGAATGGCTGAGTTTGTGGCGGTTTTCTTGATATGGGGCAGGAGGGAAAATATCTGCTTATCCGTACTCCCGGGCAAGCGGAGCGCCGACCCGGGATCTGTTGCAGCATTCTCCGTACCCCAATTACGAGACCCCGGATCAAGTCCGGGGATACGGGATATGTGTCTAATCTTTATGCCGTATTCCCGGGCAAGCGCAGCGCAGACCCGGGAACTGTTTCCACATCCTCCGTACCCAAATTACGAGATCCCGGATCAAGTCCGGGGATACGGAATATGTGTCTAAGCTTTTTGCCGTATTCCCGGGCAAGCGCAGCGCTGACCCGGCAACTGTCGCAGCAGGCTCCGAATCTGCTTTGGGAGGCCCCGGGTCTTACGCCCGGGGACACGGGGTGGATAATATCAATAAACCCGTATTCCCGGGTAAGCACAGCGCAGACCCGAAATCTGTTGCTACATTCTCCGTACCCAAATTACGAGACCCCTGTATTGTCTGCCTATGCTAATTTAGGTGCGGGAAGGAGGCCGTGAGACCCCTGACGCGGTTGACGT
>JBCBRS010000018.1:0-52773 GCA_039819545.1 Pseudomonadota bacterium
AAACGCAGTCTAGATTCTTGAGTGGTCGCGCGTTCGAACCCAAAAACCGTGACGACACTTTTTGTGAACGCGCTCTAATACCTATGCGGCATAGAGCTTTTGGCTAGGTAACACCAAGATAAGGTGCTTTTATCATAGGAGAGTAGCGGACTAGCCCAAGCCGCGCTTTATCAAAACGCGGGTGACCACATCGCGGGCGGCCATTTCAATCAGGTCGGCGTGGCATCGACTGATCTTTAGGCTGGTTGGAACCGATGTCAGTTCAGCCCGGATCGCCGCCGGGTCGGCCTTGCGTCGCCCGCAGGAATTTGGCCACCGGGTCAGCTGCGCATCAGTATACCGCATACTGATGATCTCGATATCCAGTGGATTGTCATCGCGCGTTTGTTGTAAGGCGACTTCGCGATATCCACGAGCGCGCATACCAGCAATCTCGACAACGCGGCCAGGGTCGGTGGTCCACAGCTTGAGATTTCTTGTTTGCATCATCTGATTGGTGGGGGTCGATCTTCCGGCGTCCACGGAAAAAATGATCAGCTTTCCCCCTTTCGCCAGAATTCGCGCGCGTTCACCCACGCCGTTTGCAGCATAGTCTTCGATCGTTTCAATGCCGGTATTTTCCAGAATACCGCCATCACCAATATGCCAGTAGTGTAAGGCACCACCGTCACATGTTGACGGTATTTCAAGGGATGCCGGGCCCAGTAATGGAGGAAAGCCTGCTGACGTGGCCAAGGCCAGAGCGACGGAAAAATCGTCTGGAACCGCTCTTGGGCATCCGGGAAGAGAAAATGACGCCGTGCGCAGGACCGGGTGAGAAAACCGGTCCAGATCAACAGCCCCTTCGGGGATTGCGAGATTGGAAAAGACAAATCGCCGACCATCATCATACCGGGCGCCATTGATCAGTAATATCGGCTCCTCTGGAAGATCACCAAACGTTGCATCACGAACAATTTTATGATCGAGCGCGTTTTGTAAGGACGTTAATCGCCGGGTCGGACTGGAAAATCGATTGGGTCTTAAGACCTGCCTTATGCTGATGTCGCGCAGATAGTCATAACGCATGGTTTTTTTGAACACCGCAAAATCGTCGCTGGTACAGGGCGATGATCGACGGGTGGCAAGATCGCAAGGCCGCGGTTTATGGATCGCATAATAGGCCGCTGGAAAGCCGCCGCCCGACACACTAGAAATGTAGGCGGCCTGTTGTGCAATACCGGCCTCCGCCAACACTTCAAGCGCGGCCGCGCCAAAGACCGACGCACGTGACCCTCCTCCCGAAAGGGCGATGGCGATCACCCCGCCCTGGTCCTGACCAGACC
This sequence comes from Pseudomonadota bacterium, assembly GCA_039819545.1. Classification (GTDB taxonomy): domain Bacteria; phylum Pseudomonadota; class Alphaproteobacteria; order Caulobacterales; family Parvularculaceae; genus CALLPQ01. The sequence goes on from JBCBRS010000018.1 coordinate 1,326, forward strand.
GAACCGGCGTCGCCCTATGCGGGGTCCCTATTGGTCCCGCTGAAGGGTCAATCAATGAATAATGAATTCTGTCGGGAAGAAAGATCGCGCATCCGCCGAGCGAAAGCACCGCAACAAAAATAGCAATCCACCGCATAATAAAGCCCCCGCCTTGTGTGCGCCCGCAGCGTAGCATCTGCGGGCCTAGGCGTCATCGGCTTAATGGGGCTTTTGTTTTCGCTGTCAAGGACCCCCGCTGTCTCTGGGCCACGCTGGCTCTCTCGGCCACGTTGTCTGGGGGCCACGCTGGCTCGCTGGGCCAGGCTGTCTGGGGCCCCCGGGATCTCGGGCCCGCTATGTCTCGGAGGTGACACCTGCGTTGCCGTGCACCCCCAACTTCGAGTAAAAGGCCAAAGCCGTGTGACGAGGGGGAGGGCAAGCACCCCTGATGGCGCTGCCCCGATAATCGTCTTCACACGGCGCTTTTTACTCCGCCGCAACGGGCCGCGCGGCTTTCCACTTGTCAAACTGGCCCCAAACGCCCTCATCCCCGTGCCATTCGCCTTTGGTGGCGCCTTTGGAATATTCCGTGGCGCGGGCTTCGAAGAAGTTGGCGTGTTCGACGCCGTTCAAAATTTCCGTCAGCCAGGGCAGCGGGTGTTTTTCAATCCCGTAGAGTTTGGGCAGGTCAAGCTGACCCAGGCGCCAGTCGGCGATATAGCGGATGTAGTTCTTGATATCATCCGGGGTCATCCCATCGACGGGGCCCATCTCAAAGGCGAGATCGATAAACTTGTCTTCCAGTCCCACCACCGTCTCACAGCACTGGATGATGTCATCGGCCACCGCCTTGGTCACGCAGCCGGTTTCCTTGGCGAAGGCGTGGTAGAGCTTGATCATCCCCTCGCAATGGAGGCTCTCGTCACGGATCGACCAGGTTACGATCTGGCCCATGCCTTTCATCTTGTTCTGACGCGGGAAATTCATCAGCATGGCGAAGGAGGCAAACAGCTGCAGCCCCTCGGTGAAGCCGCCGAACATCGCAACCGTGCGCGCGATATCGGCTTCTGTCTCAACGCCGAACCCTTGCATGTAATCATGCTTGTCGCTCATCTCCTTATATTCCATGAACGCGCCGAATTCACTTTCGGGCATGCCGATCGTCTCCAGCAGGAGCGCATAAGCCGCGATATGGATGGTCTCCATATTGGAGAACGCCGACAGCATCATCTTCACCTCGGTGGGTTTGAAGACGCGGGCGTAGCGTTCCATGTAATTGTCGTTCACTTCCACATCCGACTGGGTGAAGAACCGGAAAATCTGGGTCAACAGATTGCGCTCACTATCAGTAAGCTTGTTCGCCCAATCCTTGCAGTCCTCGCCCAATGGCACCTCTTCGGGCATCCAATGCACCTGCTGCTGGCGTTTCCAGAAATCGAACGCCCACGGATAGCGGAACGGCTTATAGCTGTGGGAGGCGGTCTGAAGACCGGTTTTGCACATTTCATTCAGCGGCCCGGCAAGCGGTTCGGCAGCGTCCAGCATGGGGATTTATCCTTTTCCATTTCGCCTCAAAAACGAGGTCGATATTACCTTATTTTGTGCTTTTTCCCATCATACCCCCAAGATATGGGGTCTGGCGCGTAGTTTGACGATGAACCGTGGGGGAAATCAACACTTGACCCCGGCAATGGGGAAAAGAATCAGTGCGACCGATTGGGTCGGAGATGAGAGAGCACGCGGGGCGACCCCCCCCCCTCTTTCCTGGGCCCTTACTCCTGCGGGGCGGAGGGTAGGTCCTCAATCGTGACAATTGTCTTGCGGGGGTTACGGCGCAGCTCAAGCAGAAGTCGATATTGCTTATCGCGTTGCTCCTTCAAAGAGCGCAAACCGTGTTCTGGCAACAGACGGCTAAGGCGGGTATTGCCGCTGCCCCCGCGAAATTGCTGATCAAAGAGGCTTTGGGAAAAGCCTTCGGCTCGCCCGCCTTGCCGCGCATCGGCATCACCGCCGGAAAAATCTGCGACCCGGCGCTCGCGTGTGGTCGCAACAATTGCCCTTCCCGACAGAAGGATGTCACGCGCCTCCCCCATCGCAAATCACAGCAAGCTTGGCACCCTGCAAAGACGAGCAGCGGACAGGTGCCGCACTTGCGCCACGCTACCCCGTCAGCCATCCGTCTTGTCCGGACGGCCCAGAGCATTACCAATGCGGTTGGCGTAAAGGTCGTAGTTCCAGTATTTCTCGTCGATATCCGGCGGCTCTGCGCCATTGCGCGCGTGGGCGTCGGTCAAGAGCGTCTCGAACGCCGTCTCACCAAAGCGCACCATATGCAAACCAGAATAGCTCAGCGGTGGTTCTGATGTGGCGTTGCGCGACATCATACCCAGATCGGTGAGCCCGTCATACTCGGCCAGCACGTCTTGAACCGCCTGCTGTACGCCCTGGTGAAAGGCATCGTGGAACAGGATGTGCGCGCCCGGTTTCAGATGCTCATAGACCCCGCGAAAGTCTTCCTTGACCGCGGCGTAAGTATGCACCGCATCGATAAAGACGAGGTCAGTCATGCCGCCGATTTTGGCCAGCGCCTTTTCGGTATCGTCCGGTGAATAGCCCTCCACCAAATGATACCGCCCGAACAGTTCGGACGCGTGGGGGCGAAAGTTCGACAGATCCGGGTCGAGACCCACAATCGCGCCGCGGCCATTGGCTTCCATGGCGGCGGCGATGATCCGTGCAGAGCCGCCCCAGCGCACACCGATTTCCAGAACCGCTTCGGGCTTCAGGCCCCGGATCAGACCATAGAGCAGGATGCGATCGCCCAGCGGCATATCGTGCGGCTCCGAGAAGACAACGCCGATGCGGTCTTCGGACCGGTTGCCCACAAGGCGCGGGCGCGCCCCGTGCTGGGCCATCATTTGCAGCTGTTCCCCCAGGGATTTAGCCTTTGCCTTTAATCCAAGCCCGAACATCGGCACGTCTCCGTCGTTATCTCATCACAGCCCTGCGCGTGCAGGGTATGGCCGGGGGCGTATATACCCGGTCATCACTCGTCGGTGGGCGGTGCATATTGGCGCAAATGCGCGGGCAGCGCACGGGTGCGTTTGGCTTGCTTGCGTTCGGCATTTTTACGCGCCAGCGCTTGCGCCTCCGCATCGCGCACTCCGGCCCGTTCGGTCTGCTTTTCGGTGGCCTTGCGGATAGACTGGGTCGCTGAGGGGCCGAGACCGGATTTCGCCGCGCCGCCACCGTCAGCTAGCGCACCCTCAACCCCCAGACCCGCAAAATCGCTCTGGCGTTCCGCCTCGACAATCCGCCGTATACTGACGCAAAGCCCAGCGATAGAGAAATACAGGATCGGCAAAGGCGGGTTCGACGAGGTGGTGGCAATGATCAAAATGATTGCCACCATGGCGGCAAAGGCGCCGCGGGCATACGCCGATAATTCCGGGGCCTGATTTTTTGACAGGCCCATGGCCCGGAAGGCCGCCCAAAGCGCGCTCAACAAAATGCCGGCGAAAAAAAATAGCCCCACTAGACCCTTGGCCAGGGCGACCTGAATGTAGCTGTTGACGAGGTCAATGATGCCTTGCCCTTGCGTCAGCTCCATCATTTTCGGATGTTCATAATAAGTGGTGGAGCCAAAGGCTGGGCGCTCCATGATTACCTCGGTTCCATTCTTGAATAGCTTTTGACGATAGCTGATCGTCTCATCAGCCTCTGCTGTGCCGCCATTGACGAACGGCAAAGCGTTGATGATCCCGTCGCCCATGGGCGATATCAGGATACCGGTGGCGAATATTGCGCCCACAAACCCCATAAGGATTGAGCGGCTGAACCCCTTGGGGCCAACAGCAAAATAGCTGGCGATTGCAATGATCCCGCCCAGCCATGGGCCCCGGGAGAAAGTAAACAGAAGGGCGCCTGCAAAACCACCGATGCCAGACAGCCCCATAAAACGCGATACCTTTGAGTTCATCACGGCGAAGGCGATGCACATGGTCACCACGAGGACAAAGCCAAATTCAATGGGTCCGATCAAGGACGCGTATACGCGCAAGAACCCTGACCGGTAGACATAAGGGGATGCCACCTCACCGTGCCAGTTCATGGCGGGCATGGCGTAAAAATGCCAGGAAAACACTGTCTCCAGCAGAGCTACCCCAGCTAACGCAAGGATAGGCACCACCAACGCCACGCAAATGACGCGGAAATCTTCGAACGAGCGGGACCACCGGCTCATAACGAAGTACGGTAGGCACGTCGTCAGGAATAAGATCCAGATACTGCGTAAGCCATTGGTAACGCTGGTATCACGAAAGGCCAACACAACGCTGAGCAGGACGAACGCGATCATAAAAAAATCAGTGAGCGCCGCCCCCTTAACCGATCGAAAAATACGGCCCGTGTGGAAGAGCGCGCCCACCAATATCGTGATCGACATTAGGAGGGGCGGCGATATTGGGAACAGTTGATTGATCCCGGCGAAACCCGGTATCCCGAGTTCTTGCGGCGGCAATGCGCAAACAAGCACCAGGAAAAGCGCCGCCAGGTTTTTTTCCAGCCGCAGCACAGCGACCAACCCAACAACAGCGCCAACGGCAAGGATCATGATCCAGAAGTTCGGAGAGAGAAACCCAATCGCTGTGACGAAAAGAAAGATGTTCCGCCACAAATCAATCCGCTTGGGCGCAACAATATCCTTGAACACATAGCGCGCAGCAAAAAACACCCCAAAGAGAATGGGGAGGAGGAGCACAAGCGCCTTGATATTATTGAGCACCCAAGGCTCCCGGACCAAAACCAAACAGAACGCTGATAGCCGTTTTTGCCGGGGCAGGCAAACACCCGAACACCATATCCAAGTGCCAATTTTAACGCTGCTGCAAGGCAATGAGGCGTATGGGTCTTGCGCAGGCCGATGAATAATCGGTTACCAGCTCCGCCCGCCTCCGTGGGCCAACCACCGCAAACCTTGTTTGACCCGATAACCATGGTAGACGGGCACACGGCGAACGGGCCCAAGAGTGCGCTATCGATTACGCTTGCCAAAGGCCATGTAGGTTTAATCCCCGTAATGACGAATGGAAATCATCTCCGCAATGACCGGCGCCCCGCCCACTACCGATCATGATCTGGCACCGTTACCAGATACCGCCGCAGACGCGACTGGTCCCGTCGCAGAACGTGCTCCCCTAAAACAGCGCGTTCTACAAAGCGGCGCCGTCTCGGTCATCGGGTTTGGCACTGGTCAGGTCATCCGCCTGATCTCAAATCTGATCATGACACGGCTGCTCACCGCCGATGCGTTTGGCCTGATGGCAATTACGATTTCGCTCCAGGTGCTGATGATCATGATCTCTGATGTGGGGATCAATACCAGTGTGATCCGCAGCAAGGAAAGCGAAAACCCCCGATACCTTGCCACCGCTTTTGCCATGCAGTTGGCGCGCGGTGTCCTTGTGGCCCTGATTATTGTGTTGGTGGCCGCCGGGGTGATGATCCTCAATGCCCGCGAGGTCTTTAATCCCGATACGGTCTTTACCGACCCGCGTCTGCCGTTATTTTTGCTGATCATTGCCGTTTGCGGTCTGTTGGAGGGGGCACGGTCCCTGAAAATGGTGTTATGCCAGCGTGACCTAAAGATGGAACGACTGGTCGCGCTGGAGATTACGGCACAAATCATTGCGGTACTGACGATGATTGGCGCTTACTTTTCAGGCGCAGGGGCGTTTTCACTGGTTATTGGTGCTCTCGCTTCAACGGCTGTCACGACGGCGGGCTCCCATCTTTTTTTGAAAGGTCCGGCCATCGGTATCGGATTTGACCGGGCGCATTTCGGTGAGATTTTCAGCTTTGGCAAATGGCTGCTGGTCGCGTCTTTTGCCGGCTTTATCACCCAGCGTGGTGACCATTTTATCTTTGGTTCAGTCATGCCGCGCGAGGATTATGGATATTACGCAATCGCAACGATCTGGATTACCGTTGCGTTGGTCCTTTCTGACATCCTTCAGCGCCGGATAATCTACACGTCGCTGGCTGAAGTGTGGCGCGAACGCAAACAGGATCTGACTTCGGTCTATTATCAATATCGAACCTATCTCGATCTTGGATGTCTAATGATATTTTTTGCGATCCTGTTTCTCTCAGATTTCGCCTTCACCATTCTTTACCCTACAGATTATGGTGGGGTCGTCGGTTACCTGAAGGTGCTTGGCTTAATCGTCCTGGCGTTGCCCTTTCACCTCCTAAGCTCACTCTTGCTAGCGGTTGGGGAAAGCCGCAATTTCATGGTTATCACGCTGTTTCCGATGGTATTCATGCTGGTGCTGACACCGCTGGTCCTGCACCTAACCGATTTGAAAACTGCCATCATTTTCTCAACTCTGGCACAGCTTTCCATTGCGCCCATCTGCTGGGTGCTGACCCGTCGCCATGTTCGGCTCTCTGCCTTGCGCGAGTTACCGATGATGGTCATTGCCCTCTTGGCGGCCTCTTTGTTTGTCGTGAATTAAGCACGGTCATTTGATGCAAAAACTTACCATCACTTTTGTCGTTTGTAATCCCGACCTGTCTGGCGGCGACCGGATAATTGCCGATCATGCCCAGCGGCTGAAAGCAAAAGGGCACCGCGTCCAGATGCTGGCTATCGACAAAACCCACCTTTCGCCTCGCGCCGTGTTGAGATCGGTTGTAAAGACGAAGCGCTTGCCCGCCTCACCCATCAATACCCAGCATTTTGATCAGGCTGGCCTTGATCTAATCTTATTAAAGCGCCCAAATGGTCCGTCAGCAGAGGACTTTCCCAACGCGGATATCATCATTGCCACCTGGTGGGAAACCGCCGAGTGGATTCGTGATCTGGGTCCCGAAAAAGGCCGCAAGGTGTATTTCATCCAAGGCTATGAGCCGCTTTACCCCGGCGCGCCGGAACCCGAACGCGTGCGCGAGACCTATCGCATGCCCTTTGCGCAAATCGGGGTATGCCGCTGGCTTTGTGACAAGGTCGAAGCTGACAATACCGGCCCCAATACTCAGTCCTGCGTCCTGGTGGAAAACGGCATTGATCTTGACCGCTTCCGCGCTGTCGAACGGTCCCGGAACACGCCGCCCGTTGTCGGGTATATGTACTCTTCAGCCACGTTCAAAAATCCAGGCCTCGCCATCGCCACCCTGGCCACGCTGGAAAAGCAGATGCCGGAACTGGAATTTCTGGTGTTCAGTGCACAAGAGCCGGTGGCAGATCATCGTTTTCCCGCCCGCACCCGCTTTGTAAAGCGCCCTGCTCAAGCCGACATTCCCAAACTCTACGCCGACTGCGATGCCTGGCTGGTGACCAGCGACCATGAAGGGTTCGGGCTGCCGATTATTGAAGCCATGGCCTGCGGCACGCCCGTCATCTCGACCGAGGCCGGTATCGCCGCGCAAGCAGTAACCGCCGATAACGGCTTTTTGAGCGCAGAACGCACGCCGGGGGCATTGGCGGCGGGCGTTGAAACTATCCTTACCGACACACCGGAGAACTGGGCGCACCTGTCTCGCAACGCACGGGTAACCGCAGAACGCTTCACGTGGGCGCGTGCCAGTGCTGCGTTTGAGGCGGCCTTGTTTGAGGCCGTGAAACAGCAGTGATCCAAGATGCCTGCGTGGCGCTATAGGCTAGTATCACGACCAAACGGATGCGCCGCCATGACAGACATCTCTTCATCCTACACAGAAATCTTTGATGATCCGGATCATGCTGCTCAGTATGCCGATGGCCCGGCGCGGTTTATGCCGGGCTATGAAGCGATGCAGCGGATGGTGAACGTCCTTCTGCGCGAGCGGACCCCTACCGACGCGCAGATTTTCGTGCATGGTGCCGGCGGCGGGGCGGAGATTGCTCTTTTTGCAGCGGAAAATCCGGGCTGGCGCTTTCTGGGTGTTGAACCCGCCAAGGCCATGCTTACCGAAGCGGCGGCGCGTCTCCAGCCCCTGGGCACGCGCGTCGCGTACCATCACGGTTTTGCCGAAGACGCCCCCGATGGCCCGTTTGACGGGGCCACAAGTCTTTTGACCTTGCACTTTATTGACGCAGAGGCGCGGCGGCAAACGATCGCGCAGATCGTGCGCCGTCTAAAACCGGGCGCGCCGTTTGTGTGCGCCCATGTGAGCTTTGCGCAAGACAGCGCGCACCGTGATCAATGGCTGGACCGCCATCAGGCTTTCTCGACGCTATCGGGGATGGACCCGAAACACGCCGCCGAGGGGCGCAGCGTTATCAGTGACGATATCTTCGCGCTTGATCCGCAGGCGGATGAAGACATCCTGCGCGCCGGTGGCCTCACAGACGTAACCCAGTTTTATGCGGCCTTCACCTGGCGCGGCTGGGTTGGTTACGCCCCCTGATCCGTGGGCGGAAACGGACGGCAGGTTTCGGACGTCATCCTTGGCAGACGGGTTCTGCACTGCGAAACCCTCCGCTAGATTTCACCCCATGCTGGACCGAATCCTTTGTGAGACCGCCATGGTCAACCGCGACCCCGCCTATGACGGGCGGTTTTTCGTGGGCGTGCGCACCACAGGTATCTATTGCCGTCCGGTGTGCCGCGTGCGTCAGCCTTTCCTGCGCAATGTCGATTTTTACCCCACCGCCGCCGCGGCCGAAGCGGCGGGCTTACGCCCCTGTTTGCGCTGCCGCCCGGAAACGGCGCCCTTCTGCCCGGCATGGCAGGGAACACGCTCCACCACGGCCCGCGCATTGCGCCTGATCGAAAAAGGGGCGCTCGATGGTGGCACCGTGCCTGCCCTGGCCGAACGACTGGGCGTGGGCCCGCGCCATCTGGCGCGTCTTTTCGCGGACCATGTGGGCGCCTCCCCGTTACAGGTGGCGCGCACCTTGCGGGTTCAGCGGGCAAAACGCCTGCTTCACCGCGGGGGCATTTCGCTCAAACAGATTGCAGCAGAGGCAGGCTTTGGCAGTGTACGGAGCATGAATGCTGCGTTTCAACAGCTTTACGCTCGGCCTCCCTCAGCCTTTCAGCCCACCGCACCTCAGTTCACCGTACCGTCGAACACACCCGAGACTCACTCTCGGGCAAAGGAAAAGACAAAATCAGGAGCCTTCAGGAAAAAGCCGCGCGCTTTAGCGCTTTGCATCAAGCTGACCAGCCGCTCGTCCTCACCAATGTCTGGGATGCGGGCAGTGCCAAAGCGGTGGCCGCCGCCGGTGCTTCAGCCCTTGCCACCAGCAGCTGGGCTATCGCCGCCGCCCACGGCTATGAAGATGGTGAGGCGCTGCCCCTTGCTCTTGCCATTGCAACCGTTGAGCGGATTGCACGGACGAGCCCCTTGCCGGTTAGCGCCGATATTGAAGGCGGCTATGGCGACACGCCGCAAGACGCGGCACGGACACTGCAACATTTTATGGATGCCGGGGTGGTGGGCATAAATTTCGAAGACCGCCGGGTGCATGGACCTGGCCTGTTTGACATGGACGAACACGCAAGCCGTATCGCCGCCATGCGCGCCGTGGCCGACAAGGGGGGCATCGCGATCTTTATCAATGCGCGGACGGATATATTTTTCGGCGGTGCTGGGAATACACGCCGCGCGGCTCTCATGGATGAGGCCATCGCACGGGCACACGCTTATGCGGCGGCAGGGGCCAATGGTCTGTTTGTCCCCGGACTAAGCGAGCCGGACTTAATCCGCGATTTGTGTGCGCGTGTCTGCCTGCCCGTCAACATCATGATGTCAGCCGACACACCATCCACAGCCGACCTTGCACGGTTGGGTGTGCGCCGGATGAGTACGGGCCCGGGCACATATCTGGCAGCAATGGCGTCTGTGACCCAATCCGTGGAGCGGATGGATTCTTAGAACAACAGGTTTTGCGGCCTCAAGGCCTCACTGCCAGATCCTGTGCTGATGGCGCCGATGCAAGCCTGGATCAGGTCGTCCTCCTCCCGTCCTGCTACCATTGGCACCCCTTCAAAACGGGGGCGTGGGCTGCTACATGCCCCCCATGACAACATTGATTGACAAGACCGGTCTTGCGGAGGGTGCCGCCAAATTACGCCATCCGGAAAAGGCCCGGCGGCCCGATACGCCCATCCTGCGCAAGCCAGCCTGGATCCGCGTCAAGGCGCCGGTTTCCCAGGGCTTTCGCGCGACCTCCAAGATTGTCCACGACAAGGGCCTGCACACGGTCTGTGAGGAAGCGGCGTGCCCAAATATTGGCGAGTGCTGGGACAAAAAGCACGCGACCATGATGATCATGGGCGACACCTGCACCCGGGCGTGCAGTTTCTGCAACGTGAAGACCGGCAAACCCGCGCCGCTGGACCCGGAAGAACCGCGCAAGGTTGCCGAGGCCGTGGCCGAGATGGGCTTGCGCCATGTGGTCATCACCTCGGTGGACCGCGACGATCTGGCCGATGGCGGTGCCCAGCACTTTGCCGATGTGATCACGACAATCCGCGCGCACAATCCGGGCACCACGATTGAAATTCTAACACCGGATTTTCTGCGTAAGGACGATGCCGCCGATGTGATCATTGATGCGCGGCCCGACGTTTTCAACCACAATCTGGAAACGGTGCCGCGTTTATACCTGTCGATACGGCCCGGCGCGCGCTATTTTCATTCTCTGCGCTTACTTGAGAAAGTTAAAGACCGTGATCCGGCGATGTTCACAAAATCAGGTCTCATGGTGGGGCTTGGTGAAAGCCGTGAAGAAGTCATGCAGGTGATGGATGATATGCGCTCGGCGGGGATCGATTTTCTGACCATCGGGCAATATCTACAGCCCACGCGCAAGCATGCGGCCATCGACCGGTTTGTCACGCCGGAGGAGTTTGCCTCCTATGAAGTGCTGGCCCGGTCCAAAGGCTTTTTGATGGTCTCATCCAGCCCGCTCACGCGGTCTTCATACCATGCTGATGCAGACTTTGAGAAACTTCAGGCAGCACGGCAGGCGGCAACCCGCTAGCCTGCCTATGTCCGTGAATTGATATACGAACACTATTGAAAGCGATGCGGTAATGACGTCTATCATTCTCTATGATCTTGCTGGCCATGATCAGGATGTGCGGTTTTCGCCGTTCTGCTGGCTGGCGAAATATGCCCTCAAGCACAAACAACAGCCGTTTGACACGATTGCCCTGGGGTTCCAGCCAAAGTCGAATTATCCGGACCCTGATTATGGAAAACTCCCGGTGATGAAGGCCGATGATGATCTGATCAGAGGCAGTGACAAGATCGTTGAGTGGCTTGATACAAATATCCGGGCCAACCCGCTGGTGGATGGTCAGGCGGGTGCCGCGCGGGTGGCGCAGGTGAATGACTTTCTGGGCAAGACGCTCTATCCGGCATTGGGCCCCTTCCTCTTTTACCGGGTCGCCAATGCCCTGGGCGAGGCCGACCGGGCCTATTTCGTGCCAGACCGCGAGGCACGGTTTGGCACCAAACTGGAGGCCATGGCCGAAGCGCCGGGCCAACAGGACAAAGCCAATGCCGCCATGGTGGCGCTCGCCAATCTGGTGGGCGACAAACCTTATCTCAGCGGCAATGTGCCCGCACTTGCCGATTATCTCGTCCTGGCGCCGTTTTTGTGGCAACGCTCCATCACGGGCGAAACACTTTATTCAATGCCCGACAAGACGGGCGCCTGGTTAGAGCGCATGCTCGACCTGTTTGATGGTTATGGCCACAAGGCCAAATGCGCCGGGTGCTGACGACCCCGATGGCTCAGCGTGAACAATTCCATATCGTACCCTTTACCGCTGCCCAAATGTTCGATCTGGTGGCGGATATTGAGACCTATCCGGCTTTCGTGCCTTATTGCACGGGTCTGCGGGTCCTGCGCCGCAAGGGCGAACCCGAGACGGCTGAAATTACCGCGCAAATGATCGTGCAGTACAAGATTTTCCGCGAACAATTCAAATGCCGTGTCCAGCTCGATCAGCCCAATCTCACTATCCATGTGGATTACGTGGAGGGTCCCATCCGTACCCTGAAAAACCGGTGGCGCTTTACGGACCTTGCTGAAGGGGGATCGCGCGTCGATTTTGCCATCGATTTTGAATTCAAATCCTTCGTCCTCCAGCAATTGAGCAACCGCGTCTTCGACAAGGCCTTTACCCATATGTCAGACGCATTTGTGACCCGCGCCCATGCGCTTTATACCCCCACCATAAGAACTGCCTGAGCGCTCCTTACCAACGGCGCCAGCAACGTTTTGGAGGCGCCACGTGGTTGATATCGGGTTTATCGGTTTGGGTAATATGGGCGGGCCCATGGCCGCCAATCTGGCAAAGGCGGGCCACACGGTTTACGCCACCGACTTGTCTATTGCTGCCATCGACCGCGCGGTCGAGGCCGGGTGCCAGCGCGCGGACACGGTGGCGAGCGCCGTTGGCGATGCCGATGTGGTGGTGACCATGTTGCCCGCCGGGGCTCATGTGCGCTCGGTCTATCTGGACAAGTATGGCATTCTGGCGAATGCGCGGCCGGGCACGCTCCTCATAGATAGCTCAACCATTGATGTGCCCACCGCACGTGCGGTCAATGAGGCCGCGAGCGAAAAAAACTTTGCCATGGTCGACGCACCGGTCTCCGGCGGGGTGGCGGCGGCAACCGGCGGTACACTGACCTTTATGGTTGGCGGCAGCGAGGCGGCCTTTGGGCAGGCCACACCAATTTTGGAGGGGATGGGCAAAAATATCTTCCACGCGGGCGATGCCGGCAATGGGCAAGTGGCGAAAATCGCCAACAATATGCTTCTGGGCACCACCATGATTGCCACGTGTGAGGCATTTCATCTGGCCGAGAAACTGGGTCTCGATGCACAGACATTTTTTGACATCGCGTCCACCGCCTCCGGCCAGTCCTGGTCCATGACAAGCTATTGCCCGGCGCCAGGGCCCGTGCCGGGTGCGCCCTCTACCCGCGATTATGCGCCCGGCTTTGCCGCCGCCATGATGCTCAAAGATATGCGCTTGGCACAGGAGGCCGCCCACAGCGCAAAAGCCCCCACGCCGCTGGGCGCCCAAGCCGAAGCGCTCTACGCCCTCATGGAAAGCAGCGGCCATGACCATCTTGATTTTTCCGGCGTCATGAAACTGATCAATGGGACACTGATGAAATAGGCCCTACGTCGCAGAACGCGCTTGAAGGCGCGATCGAATAGTCTTGGCACCAATAACGGTATTCAACGGTAATCCTGCGAGGCCGGGTGCTGGTGCAATCATCAGATGACTGAGCGCGATGGTGTCTGCATAAAGTTTGCTAAGCACCGGGTGATCACCGGCGGCGCAGGAATCGAGCACGCTAGGGTAATGCTCGGCTTCGGCACTTGATGTGCGGTGCCCTTCCCAAAGACCCCGGACATTTTCGATTTCATGCAATACGCCCGGCGAATAGGCCGCAAAGGCATTATCATAGGCGATTTTCAGCGCGTACTGATGATCGCCCTGGCGAATATCGAGAGACATGGCAAGGGGTCTGTCACCGGTTGGCAAGCCCAGCACCGTGCGTGTCATGACGAGCGTTCCGTTATTGTGCGCAGCCTTGACCATGCCGCGAAAAAACCGCCCATCAACCGGGTCGGCAAGAATAGACGTTCCCGCCTCCCCTTTCCAGCTTTCGTGTTCCAGCGTTAGAAAACCATCAAACCAGGGCGCCGTCTCATGGCCGCGCGCCAGTCTCTCGTGGCGCAAGGGGCCCATGGCGGATAGCTTTCGCCGCTTCGCCCGCAGTTTTTTGAGCGATTGCGCAGAAAAACGCGTTCCGAGATAGTCGTCGAAGGACTGATTGATCCGTTTGGGGAAGATCATAGCGGGCCGGGTCGCGGCTCGCACATCGTGGACGGCAATGCCCCGCGCCACCGCCGCCGCATGCAGGGCTCGCCTGAACGCCCCGTCACGGCGCAGCAGTGGCAGACTGAGCGCAAGTCCGCGCGGTTTAGCCTGGCCAAGCCAGGTCAAGAGCACCGCGCAAACGGGCTCTAATACACCGGGATCAATCAAGGGTTCGGCCAAAAACCGATGCCGCCAGTGGACACTCTGATAGTGAGGAAAAGGAAGGCGCCCCAGTCGCTGCACGCGTTCAACAGGCAAAAAAGCAACCAGTCGATTACCGCACCAGACCTCAAGACTGCGCGCCGGTGGTGCCGAACGGGCGCTGCGAAGGTCGATCAGGCCAAGGCCAATCATCGCACTGAAAAATGGATTGGCAGCCGGGTCTGCCGCGGCAAGACTGTCCAACGCGCTACCAAGCTTTGCCACATGATCCGCCGTCAGATCATGCGTTTCAATGCGCAGGCCGTCTGCAGACGCACCATCGCGCGCAAAGCCGTCCGCGGCGCGATCAGCTGTCGCCGGTGCCCCCATCTTTTGGTTCCTTCTGCTCGCCATTGCGGTAGGACGAGGGGGTCTCACCTTTATCGTAGCGTGTGGCAAATTCCGTCTCGCCGCCTGCCTTCAGGGTTTGTGCCTGGTTTATCCAGTCTTCTCGGTCAATCCGGCCCGGAAACTGCAGGCGTTGGTCAACCCACGCCACATGGCTGCGATCCCAATCGGCAATCTGGCGAAAATAAAAGACACCAAGCGAGTTGAGCAATTTCTCGATGGCTGGGCCGATGCCTTTGATCTTTTTCAAGTCATCGGCGGGACCTTCCGTGGGCGTATCGAGAAGAAGGGGCGCGGCAGCACCGGTTTGTGCCGCCGGTGTCTCAGGGTTCGCAGATTGTGGGGTCCTCTTTGGCTCTGGCTCTGGCTCTATTTCCGCTTTTGGCGAGGATAACCCCGAGAGAGCCGCAACCGGTTCTGACACCACCGCATCGGTTTGCTTTTCATCACCAGGCTGATTATTGACCCCCACCTCAGGTGTGCCATAGGCCGCCTGCGAGGCGACTGTTCTTGTATTGCCAATCGGCTGGCGCGTATCGGCACCCACCGTAACCACGCGCTGGCGATGCCAGATCCACCAGCCGAGCGCGAGGCCAAGCAGAAAGGCCAGAAGAAGCAGAAGCCACATATGTATCGCTAACCATGCCATCGCGACGATCCTTTCTTGTTGCCTGCGCCTCGGGGCTTGCTCCCGGCGCTGCCAGTCCCTTAACGCTCAATCGTAAAGTCAATCCGCCGGTTTTTCGCCCGGCCCGTCGGCGTATCATTATCGGCAAGGGGCCGGGTCTCACCAAAGCCACGGGCGGTAAGCTGCGCCGACTCTACACCATAATCGGTTAGCCATGTGGCCACCGCCTGGGCCCGCGCCTCGCTGAGCCGTTGGTTCAGGTTAGCGGCTCCCACACTGTCCGTATGCCCAGCAATAGTAATTTGAAAGGCCTCGCACTGGCGGGCCGCAACACCCAGTCGGGTGAGCACCAGCATGCTGTCCGGCAGGATGGCGGCACTGGCATTAGCAAAGCGGATCGAGCGTGCCTGCATCGCCTCATCAAACAGGCGCTGACACGCATCGGCATCGTCCACCGCCGCCAGGGCTGCAAAATCAATATCCATGGTGACGTCATAGCCGGATCGTTCCAATGCTTTTTCCGCGCTATCGAGCCGGTCGAGGAGCGCGATGTCTTGCGCTGTTCCGGTCAGAATGGCCGTCCGGTCACGGAGCATAAGAGAAGCGCTGTCGAACGGCGCCATCAATCCGGCTAGGGTGACGGCGGCATCAACCCAGGGCCCAAGCTGATCGCCTTCGGGCATCCCGCGCGCCAGCGTTAGCGTGTCAATCACCCCGTCGCCAGACAGCGCGTCGGCGACGGTCACGAGCCGCGCACGGGCATCGTCATCCGGCACAAAGCCGTTAAGGGTGACGGGCCCGCTGCGGTCCGGTTTTTCGATCGTTAGTGTGTACGGTGTTTCTTTCGGCGCCAGCGCGATATTGGTGGACCCGGTAAAGCCCTCTGGCAAGGCGGCCATGACGGCGCGCGCTGCCGCGCGCTGTTGCGGCACCCGCGCCAATCCGGTGAGGGTAAACCGCGTCCCGTTGGCAGAAATTTTGCCCCGCTCCAACGTGCCGAGGGCATCAAGGCTTGCCCGCACCGCACCCAGCCAGTCCCCCGCCGGGGCATCGGGGCCAACGCTTTGCTGGTCCAAGAGCGCCTTATCCGCGCCAGCACCGCCGCTGAGATCAGGCCAGATCGAGGCGGCATGGTCCATAACCGCGCGGCGCACCACGTCGCTGGGCACCAGACCGGCAAGGGTCAGGTCACCCCCATCACGGGTTGCCGACCAGATAAAGGGCGCCGGCGGGGCAGGATCGACAACCAACAGATCGTCGGCGTGCACCACGGTGACGCCGCCCCGGGCAATACCGCCAGCACCGGCAGCGTTGCGCACCGTCTCAATGGCGCGGTCGCGAAACCCTTCAGAGGGCACGGTGCCGCGCAGACGCGCAGCCTGCCCATCCATGGAAACCTCAACGCCCGTGAAGCCGGCAGCGCCAAGCCTTGCCGTGGCCCGCGCCTGAAGCTGGCGTTCGTGCTGGCTGGCGCTGCCCGGTAGGAGGCCGGAATAAATAGCTACGCCTCCATACAGGACAAAAAGGATGGCAGCGACCATCAGCTTGCTGCTTGTTGACATGCTTGCCCCCTCCTCGCGGCACCGCAGGCCGCGTGCTTAGCGCTTGATACCGGCTCTGACAAAATTCTGAAGCTGGCGCTACCAACAGCCGAAAACGTGACCGGGTTTTCCCTAAAAAGTCAATAATTACAATTTATTGATCACCAAAGGCGAATTTTAGGCAATGCGCGTGATTTCACGCACGCCCCGTCTTCGCGTTTCGCCGCCTTAAAGGGCACGCATAGCAAGGGAGAAAGGGATGCACCGCAAGCCCCCGGTCCCCGTATGAGTTTTGACAAGGCCCCGAAACTGTGGCCTGAACCCCCCATGCTCCCCCATGCTACCGGGGCAATTGCGAACCGTTTTCAGCTTTTGCCCAGGGCTCCAACGCTGTTTTCCATTGCCGGTGATCGCGCATGCGCGCCTCACCCAACCGCCCGAGGCTTTTATGACTGACCCGAACGCGCTGACCATTGATCCGACCCTGAGGGCCTTTATCACGCAAGAAGCCCTCGCCGGTCTGACCCTTACGCAAAGTCAGTTCTGGGAGGCGCTTGCAACGCTAATCGCGGACTTTGGACCTCGAAACAAAGCGCTTCTTGAAAAACGCGCGACCCTCCAGGCCCAGATTGATGCGTGGCACCGGGAAAATCCGGGACCAATTCCCGATAAGACAGCCTACAAATCATTTCTGCAAGATATCGATTATCTGGTCCCCGCTGGGGAGGATTTTCAGATCAAGACCAAAAATGTTGACCCGGAGATTGCCACCATTTCAGGCCCACAACTGGTGGTGCCAATCAAAAATGCCCGCTATGCGCTGAATGCTGCCAATGCAAGGTGGGGCAGTCTTTATGATGCGCTTTACGGAACAGACGCCATTGACGAAGACAACGGCGCAGAGCGGGCCGGTGCCTATAATCCGGTGCGCGGGGCGAAAGTCATCAAGCGTGGCAAGGCTTTCCTCGATATGGCTATTCCGCTCACCGATGGGTCCCATGCGGACGTTGTTGATTATGACGTGCGCGGCGGTACGCTCGTTGCCACGCTGAGCGACACAACGAATACCGGGCTTCGCCATCCGGAGAAATTTTGCGGCGTGCGTTCCGGCGGGGGCAAGGGACGAACGGACTATGTGTTCTGCAATAACCATCTGCACCTGATCGTGTGCCTCAACCCGGACCATCCGGTCGGCCGTGATGACGGTGCCAATGTGTGCGACATCATGATGGAATCGGCCGTCACGACCATTATGGATTGCGAGGATTCCGTGGCCGCCGTGGACGGGCAAGACAAGACGGCGGTTTACCGCAATCTCCTCGGCCTGATGCGCGGCGACCTGAGCGAGCGTTTTGAAAAAGGCGGCGAGATGGTGGAACGGGCCCTGAACCCTGACCTGACCTATCTGGGTGCTGACGGTCAAACCAAACGCCTGCCCGGGCGCAGCCTGATGCTGGTGCGCAATGTGGGCCACCTGATGACCAATCCAGCAGTACGCACTGCCGATGGCGCTGAGGTTCCCGAAGGCATTCTCGATGCCCTGATGACCGGCATGCTGGCGCAACATGATCTGGGTAAGGACGAAAACACGAGCCGCAATACCCGCACGGGCAGCGTCTATATCGTCAAACCAAAAATGCATGGCCCCGAGGAGGTTGCCTTTGCCGTTGATCTTTTTGCGGCGGTTGAAAAGCTGGTGGGTCTGCCCGATGAGACGTTGAAAATTGGCATCATGGATGAGGAACGCCGCACGACGGTCAACCTGAAGGCCTGTATTCGTGCGGCGCGGAACCGCGTGATCTTTATCAATACCGGCTTTCTCGACCGCACCGGCGATGAAATTCACACCAGTATGCAGGCCGGGCCCATGATCCGCAAAGCGGAGATGAAAACGTCCGCCTGGCTAAACGCCTATGAGGATTGGAATGTGGATACCGGTCTTGCCTGCGGTTTTCAGGGCAAAGCGCAAATTGGCAAGGGTATGTGGGCAATGCCCGACCTCATGGCGGAAATGCTGAAACAAAAAATCGGGCACCTGAAGGCGGGTGCGGATTGCGCGTGGACCCCCTCGCCCACCGCAGCCACGCTCCATGCGCTCCACTATCACGAGATTGATGTGGACGCGGTGCAAGAAAAACTCGCCAAAGCACCGCGCGCCAGCCTTGATGATATCCTCACCATTCCGGTTACGGATAATCCTGATTGGTCGACGGATGATATTCAGGCCGAGCTGGATAACAATGCCCAGGGTATCTTGGGGTATGTGGTCCGCTGGGTTGATCACGGTGTCGGCTGTTCAAAAGTGCCGGACATCCACAATGTGGGGCTCATGGAAGACCGGGCAACGCTGCGCATTTCCAGCCAGCATATGGCCAACTGGCTGCATCACGGCATTTGTACCCGCGAGCAGGTCATGGAAACCATGCGGCGCATGGCGGGTGTTGTTGATCAGCAAAATGCGGGCGACCCTGACTATCGGCCCATGGCCCCGGACCTTGATCGCAATATCGCCTTTCAAGCCGCTTGTGCTCTCGTCTTTGAAGGCGTCGAACAGCCCAGCGGCTATACCGAACCGCTCCTCCACGAAAAACGCCTCGCCTGGAAAGGCGCTAACGGATAGGGCGTTTTACCGGTGATCACGACCCCCATGACCCGGCAACGACGTTTCTGGAAAAAAGCCCAAGTCTGGGCCGCCCTTACCGGCGCCATTGCAGTGCTAACGGGTTGTGTGGCGGGACCAGCGTCACAGCCGACGGTAGGCGGCCGTCACCTTGCCGTGTGTGCCGGAACACGGGTTTCCAATGCGCCGCCCACGGATGAACGGGGCCGCTTGCGTAATTTCGATCCTGTTGTCAAATTTCGCGGTGTCTGGGTGTTGCTCGCCCCCACGGCGGGATGTCTTTCGTCCGGCTATGGCAAACGGCCCCGTTCATCCGTGAGCGGCGCGGGGCGGCTTCACAAAGGGATTGATCTTTATACGCGCACACCCGCCCCGTTCTATGCGGCGGCTGATGGCAAAGTCTCTTTTATCGGCAAACAACGCGGCTATGGTCGCCTGATTATTCTTCAACACGCAAACGGCGTTGAAACCCGGTATGCGCATTTATCCTCTGTACGCGACGGACTTCGCGTCGGTCAAAGCGTCCAGCAGGGAGCGGCTCTCGGGAAAACGGGACGCACCGGTAATGCCACCGCCGTCCACCTACACTATGAAGTCCTAATCAACGGGCGGCAGCGAAATCCGCTTTTGCTGGGTCAGTGAGCGTCCGTGGCGCTCCGCTTTGCGGACCGGACACTTTCACGGGCTAAAGCTTGCCCGGCTGACAGTTAAGCGTGATGCGGTCACCGCCCACAAGCCGGCACTGGTTCGTGCGCGGGCGGCGACGTTGTTCCGCACTGGCGCGCAGCCAGAGGGTCGATGCCGGAAAATCGATCACCATATCCTCCCCCCGCAGAAGATTGGCGCTGATGATGACGGTGGGCACATCGGCGCGCTTGATGGTCTTGAAGATGGGTAAATTGCTGATATCGATCCGTTGATTGTTCCACACCCGTGATCCAACGCTGATGGTTGCCGCATCAAGCTTGCCATCAATTGAGATCGTACTCAGCGCGCCCTCCAGTTTCAGCTGGTTGCGCAGGATCCTTTTGACTGCAAAGCCAAAGACATTGGCGGCTGGCCAGTTCGCAAGCGTTCCCTCCGAGCCCAGATCAAAGAGCGCTTCTACGGTATGGCCCTGCACCGCAGCAGGGATAAAGGGCAGTGCGTGGGCGATCAGACCAAAATCATCGTAGGTAATCGGTACGCTGATATAGTCGCGGGCGCTACCCTCAAAACCGGACTTGCCGAAATGGATACGTTGCTCAAGGATACTGATAAAAATTGCATAATCCTGCATGAAATCCATGCCCAGAACACCGCCCGGGACCGTATCAACGGAGACCGGATCAGGCAGCGAAAAGGAGTCATTGCCCAGCAGAACAAGATCGCCGATCCGAAACTCATCAATAGGTAAGATCGGGCGACGCTGGCTCAGGGTTGCGCCGTGTACGAAGGTTGTTCGGTCATCGATAAACTCGATTTCCAGCGCCCGGCGCACATTCTCAAAAATCAGCGTCCGGGACGACGCGGTATCAAGGATAAAATCAAAGGGCCCCTCGCCATTGACCTTGACCGGCACGATCATCCGTCCGCGCTCATCAAGACGGTAGGCAACCGACTCCAGCACAAGACGTTGCGGCGCATGGTCAATAAAGACCTCGGGCGGCGGCGGCGTTGCACACCCCGCCAGCCCCGCGAGCGCGGCCCACGCCAGCGAAACCACGCCTAAAATTCGGTGTACCTGCCCTGCGAATGCCTTCATATTCTGCGCGTGATCCCAAATGATTGCCGAAATGATCTTCGGGCCAAATGATCTTGTGTATTGTGTTGGCCGGCGAGGCCATCAAAACCCTGTCTCGAGCCTGATATCATTTGTGTTCCGCCCGCCCCCGTCAACAAGGATAGCTGAATTTCATGGCCCCTCGAAAAACCCGCAGCACAAGACGCAAGGGCACCGGCGAAACGCGATTGCCCCCGGTACTGCCGGTGACGGTGACAGATATTGACGATGATGGCGATCTTATCTGCGCGCCGGCCGAAAGCCGCCTGCAAGGGCGCGGCAAAAAGCCAGCACGGTCAGAGGCCTCCACGAACCCCGTGATCCTCCTGCCCGAAAAGCTCGCCGCAGCCCAGCAGCCCGCCGCCGGGGTTGGCGACCGGTTTCTGGTCCGTTTGCCCCGCGAGGACACGGCGCGGGCTCGCCCGCGTATCTTTGTGCAGGAGATTATTCGCAAGATCGGGCGCGAGCGTGAACGCTTGCTGGCTGTTATGGATATCTCCCGCGGGGGGGCCATTGCCAGACCCGTGGACCGCAAGGCGCGCGATATCTACGGGGTCTCAAAGGCCGAGTGCGCCGGGGCGAAAGATGGCGACCTCGTATGGATCGAACCGCACCAACGGCGCAGCGCCTCTGGCCGCCGGGCAGCGAAGGTCGCGCAAATCGCTGGTAATATGGATGAGCCCGGCGCCTATTCCCTGATTTCACTCGCCAGCCATGACATCCCCGTTGACTTTCCCGATGAGGTGCTCGCCGAGGCAGAAGGCGCGAAAATGCCAACCCTGCGCGGGCGCGAGGATTTGCGCCGCGTCCCTTTGCTCACCATTGATCCGGCTGATGCCAAAGACCATGACGATGCGGTTCTGGCGGTGCGCGACGATGATCCGCGTAATGAGGGTGGGTTTCGCGTCACGGTTGCCATCGCCGATGTGAGCTGGTTTGTGCGCCCCGGCACCGCCCTTGATGAGGAAGCACGCGAGCGCGGCAATTCGGTGTACCTGCCCGACAGGGTCGTCCCAATGTTGCCAGAGCATTTGTCGAACGGCCTGTGTTCATTGCGCGTCGGCGAGGACCGCCCGTGTATCGCCGTGGAAATGGTCATGAACAAAAATGGCCAGATGACGGGCCATCGGTTTATGCGCGCGATTATGCGCTCGGCGGCAAAGCTCTCTTATGAAGACGCACAAGCCATCATTGATAGCGGCAGGAAGCCACCAAAAAATGGTCCTGACTCTGACATTTACGACGCGGTCAAGACCTTGCATGCGGCTTATGTCACACGCCTAAAGGAACGCAAGAAACGCAGCCCCCTCGATCTGGAGCTCGCTGAACGCAAAGTCATCCTTAATGACGCGGGGCTGGTCGGCGATGTCGTGGTGCGCGAGCGTTTCGATGCCCACAAACTTATCGAGGAGTTCATGATCCTCGCCAATGTGGCTGCCGCCGAAGCCTTGGAAAAAGCGCGTCTGTCGCTGATCTACCGGGTTCACGATACCCCTGATGAAGAAAAACTCCAGGCGGTACGCACCTATCTGGAGACGCTAGACTATACGCTGATTAAAGGCGGCGGTGTGCGCCCCCAGCATTTTAATCAGATCCTGAAACTTGCCGAACAGCGCGATGAAAAGGAGATGATTTCCGATGTCGTCCTGCGCACCCAGCGCCAAGCCGTGTATGGCACCGATAATCTCGGCCATTTCGGGCTCAACCTTGCGCGCTACGCCCATTTTACATCACCCATTCGTCGGTATGCGGATTTGACTGTCCACCGGGCGCTTGTCAAAGCCTTTGATCTTGGCCCCGGCGGACAAACAAAGTCTGAGGCAACAAACCTGCAGAAAACCGCTGAGGCAATCTCCACGCTGGAGCGCCGCGCAATGCTGGCCGAGCGCGAAACCTCCGACCGGTATCTGTCGGATTATCTGAGCGACAAGGTGGGCACCAGTTTTGCCGCCCGCATTCGCGGGGTTACCCGATTTGGGCTCTTCGTGATGCTCGATCAGTCGGGGGCGGACGGGTTTATCCCCATACGGACTCTTCCCGGCCGCCGCTGGATGTTTGACGAAGAGATGAACCGCGTTGTCGATTATCATGGCGGGGTTATGTTTCGCCTCGGTCAACCGGTGGAGGTTCGCCTTAAAGAAGCCGCCCCCGTGGAAGGCGGCCTGGTTTTTGATATCATCTCCGAGCCTATGACGCTCGATACTGCAGGCCACAACAAGCCAAAAAAATCCGCGGCTTCGAAGCCAAAGAAAACTGAGCGAAAAAAAACGACAAAGAAAAAGCCGCCCACAGGCAGGACAAAAAAGAAACCGAAGTCGAACGCCAAGGCGCGCAAAAACGCATAATGCTTACGGGGCAGGCACTGGTCATCATTGGGTTTTCGCGCCGATACCCGTTAGCAATTATACACTGGATTTTTGCCCCGCTTTGGCGCACATCGTGACCCCAAAGCCAGGTTGAGGAGCGATCATGCGTATTGAGGCGATCACCATCGGGGAAAATCCACCCGAAGACGTCAACGTCATTATTGAAGTCCCAGTGGGCGGGCAGCCGATCAAATATGAAATGGATAAGGACGCCGGGACGCTCGTCGTTGACCGGTTTTTATATACGCCCATGTCCTATCCCGGCAATTACGGATTTGTTCCGCATACGTTATCTGACGATGGCGACCCCATTGATGTGCTGGTCTGCAATACACGCCCGCTTATCCCCGGCTGTGTGATCAATGCCCGTCCTGTCGGTGTGCTCCTGATGGAAGACAATTCAGGTCTCGATGAAAAGGTTATCGCAGTCCCCTCCCCCGCGCTTACAAAGCGATATGATCGGTGGGATGATTATCTCGATATACCGGAGATCACCCGCCAGCAGATCGAGCATTTCTTTGAGCATTACAAAGACCTGGAGCCAGGCAAATGGGTCAAGCTGGGCGGTTGGCAGGATAAGGCAACGGCCCAGGAAAAAATTACCGAAGCAATCGCACGCGCCAAGGGTTAGAGCGCTGTTTCAGAATATTCCCTATTTCCAGGCAAGCGCGGCGCAGACACAGGATCTGTTGGCGTAAAATCCGTACCCTCATCATGGGACCCCGGGTCTTACGCCCGGGGATACGGAATATTTATCGCAAATAGAATCCGCATTCCCGGGCAAGCGCAGCGCCGACCCGGGATCTGCTGGCGTAAATCCGTACCCAAATCAAAAGACCCCGGGTCTTCGCCCGGGGATACGGAGTATTTATCGCAAATAGAATCCGTATTCCCGGGCAAGCGTAGCGCCGGCCCGGGAACTGTTGATATAATCTGCGTACCCCAATTGGAAGACCCCGGGTCTTCGCCCGGGGATACGGTGCAATTGTCAAAGCTTTATACCGTATTCCCGGGCAAGCGTAGCGCAGACCCTGGATCTGTTGGCGTAAAATCCGTACCCTCATCATGAGACCCCGGATCAAGTCCGGGGATACGGAATATTTATCGCAAATAGAATCCGCATTCCCGGGCAAGCGTAGCGCCGACCCGGGAACTGTTGCCACACACACCGAACATGTTGAAACAGACCCCGGGTCTTACGCCCGGGGATACGGAATATTTATCGCAAATAGAATCCGTATTCCCGGGAAAGCACAGCGCCGACCCGGGATCTTCAAGCCTATACTTTGTACGGGAACATAAAATTTCAGGCCTACACTACAACCGATAAAAATCATCAACATCCGCACGCAGATGAAGAAGATCGCCGACCCGAACAAGGGTGCCATTCACGCCCACCGGGTCAGCCACCAGCGGGAGGATATCGTCGGGCATCGCGGTGCCATCGCGCATGGTCATCAGCAAAACCTGCTCGTTACCGGTTTTGTCGCGCACCCAGAAGCAGGGCGGGATACCACCGCGGATGCATAAGCTGGCGCACGCTTTGTGCGTTCGACCGCGGGCTGGCCGCATCACCCCGAAAAAGCATTTTGAGTCCATAATCGTACCCCGCACGCGGACGGCCCCCATGGGCGATGCTTCTCTTTTCTGCTGGGCGGCAATAAAGGCGGGCGGCAGCGATGTGTCATCTTCTATCCAGTCATTGAGGAGCGGCGGCACCTCCAACATTTGCCGATCTTTGCGTTCGATCAGGACACCGCGCGCAGTCACGGGCCGATAGGGTTCCGGCGTATCGGTGCGCAAGACTTGTGTGCATTTACCCTCGGTCACCACCAAGACCGTTTGTGCGCCGCCAGGTTTGCCGGGGTCGGGAACCAGCAGATGCGGATAGGGCCGCGTGCCATAAAGCCCCGTGACCGTATGGAGCGTGCCCGTGTTCCAGCTGCCCGCGCCCGGATCATCAAGCTGACTGGCGAGCGCATAGGAAAGCCCGCCAAGGCCCGCCACACCCAGCGGCAAGAGCCCCAGAAGGAAACGCCGGTCCACAGGCGGCGCTTTGGCCCAGCCAATAAACATCGGATTTGGATCGCTATCGGCGGGCCGGATGGCCGTTTGCGTGCGGGGAGGCGAATTGCGATTCATGGGGCCCCTCCCAAAGCTGTACTGAGACCTTCCGCCTGCGGATGATCGTCAAGATAGGCGGGTGGCGACGGTGTACCCGGCGGGTTCGGCGTTGTCTTCAACAAGATCATGCCGTTTTCATAACGCACATCATAGGTTGCGATTTTTTCGGTAAAGGGCGGCGGGGAAATCCCATCATGGGGACGATATTGCCAGCCATGCCACGGGCAGGTGATACATCCGTCAATCACGCGCCCCTCCCCCAAGGGACCATTCTGGTGGCGACAGGCATTTTGAACCGCTGAGACCTTGCCGTCATATTTGAACACCGCAACGCGGTCACCGCGCGCCAGCGGCACGATGATCGCCCGCTTCTCAGCAATATCATCAGGCGCACCCACAATCATCCAGTCATCCTGGTCGTGCGCTTTTAACAGATTGTCCCGCCGCCACTCTCGCACGCCCGCCACACCATGCAGGATCGTCACGACACTGAAGGCCAGGGCAGTGAGCACCGGATAGAGCAGTGCCTTCTGCGTCATCAGTGCGCCGAGAACAATATGCAGCACCAGCACGCCATAGGCCGGATAGACGAGCATATGGAGCGCCTTCCACACCGGCGCGGACAGATTGTTTAGCCAGAAATCATGGCTGGTGGCCGCCATAACGGCGAGAACCACGAAGGCCGCCAGACCAAAAAGCTCAAACGGGATGCCGGGTATCTGGTCCCACGCATGATTGCTGACAAAAAGCGAAACCAGCGGGTTAAGGGGCCCGCCCCCATGGTACCAAAGCGTCGCAAGCCCGAAATGGGCCCCCGCCACGAGAAACGTGATCACCCCAAGATGCCGTCTATTATAAAGTAACGGTAGAAAACGCGGGCTAAGCCGTGCGAGAGGCCCAATCATCAAAATGATCGTCAGTAAGCTGAAGGCACTGACCCCAAGCCCCCGGATCATCAACACCACCGGGTCAGCCACATTGCCCGAGGGGTGCGGCTGGCTGCCCACGACCAAGAAAACGCCAATAAAGATAGCAAGCGCAAGGACAACATAAAGATCGTAGACGACCTTGTTGCCGTTCCATTGAACCGCCTGATAACGATGGCCCATCTTACCCCCGACCGTCTGATGATGCGCTGATCTGTGACAGCGGTGCAGGAAAATTATCAGGCAACGGCGCGGTCACCGATGCCGGTTGGCCAAGCCAGAAAAGCATCGCCAGCACCCCAACTGTCGCCCCAACCACAAGCCAGATTAGCAGATGCGCGCGCCGGTGAGACCGGATCATGAGCGGTCCTCCCGTTGGGAGTCGCTTTGATGCGGCCCATGCTTTTCAATCGGCAAATTGACTTTCCGGCCCGATGCGAAACGCACGACCATGACCGGCCATAAAAGTATCAGTCCCGGGACGATAAGCATTCGGAACATAATACTAGCCCCTGCCGCCGCCGCATCCAGCCGGGGCACCAGCGCGAGTATCGCGATCAGCGCTACCACAAAGCCAACCGCAAAATAGCCGAGGGCTCCTAGCAGGACCATCTGTGCCATGTGAATGCTCACGGGTTTACCCCTACTGTTCGACGCTTAAATTGATGGTCCCACCTCTTTACACGTGCGGTCCGCGCGGTCGCCGAACGCACCCATGGCTGCCGCCGTTATTTGCAAGGTTTTGCAACCCCGTCCCCTGGGTCATTGCCTCCCTGCACGCTTGGTGCATTATGGGGGTATGTGACCGCTATTGAGCAACGGTTTTCTGCATTTTTCAAGGCCCGCCCGCTGCTGCCCGCTCCCGCCCACACCTGCCTACTGGTATCAACACCGTCGCCAAGGCAGCGCAGTGCGCGTGATTAACGGCCCCGCGGCCATAAAGGAAACGCCATGTCTTTTCTCAGCCGGTTTTTATTTGGTTTTAACACCCCGGAGAGCCCCGCCGCGACTCAAGCCGAGAGCACGGCACCGCTGAAGGAGGGGTCGGCAAAAGACACACCTTCTGCCCATGCCTCGGCAACGCCTGACGCTCAACCCGATGAAGACGCTTACCAGTGGCACAAAGTTGCGATGCCGGGCGATCTGCCCGAAGGCCGGGTTATGACGGTGACCGCTGGCATCAAGACCCTCGCGCTTATGCATTTTGGTGATCAGTATACGGCAATGGATAATCGCTGCCCGCATCAGGGCGGGCCCCTTGGCGAGGGGTCCATCGAAAAAGGCGAGGATGGCAAATGCTGGCTGCGGTGTCCCTGGCATGGCTGGGATTTTGATCCGCTGACCGGTAAGCCGCCCGGTGGGCACAAAGATACGGGCCAAACGCTTTATCCGGTGCGCATTGCCGATGATGGTCTTTATGTGGGCGTTGCGCCGCCCGCCCCTCACGCGACAACGGCAACCGATGTGATTGCACAAACGCTGGTCAATTGGGAACTGAAATCGGTCTTTGGCATGGTTGGTCATTCGAACCTCGGCCTCGCAGATGCGCTGCGTCGACAGGAAGAAGCTGGCCATATACGGTATATCGGTATTCGTCACGAGGGCGCGGCCTCTTTCGCCTGTTCCGGATACGGAAAGCTTACCGGCAAGCCCGCCGCCTGTCTTTCCATTGCGGGGCCCGGCGCCACCAACATGATGACAGGGCTATGGGATGCAAAGGTTGACCGCGCGCCCGTGCTCGCTCTGCCGGGCCAGGTGCAGGTGCAGGTTTTCTCGCCCTTTGCCTTTCAGGATATAGACCTCCACGCCGCCTTCAAACCGGTGGCCGCGTTTAACCAGCTTGTCCTCAACGGGTCGAACTATGGCGAGCTTGCCACCCTCGCCATGAAAACAGCCCTCGTGGAGCGCGATGTCTCCGTTCTGATTTTCCCGGACGATGTGCAAACCTTGCCCGCGCCCGATAAAAACCCGGGCAGCCCGACGGGGCGCATCACCGGCACCGCCATGGTCCCCGCCCGCGCCGTGGTTGAAGACGCCGCATCACGCATCCACGCGGCGCGGCGCCCGATGATTATTGTGGGCTACGGCGCGCGTGATCACATGGACGCCGTCATCGCTCTCGCAGAGCAGCTGAATGCGCCAATCCTCACAACCTTCAAGGGCAAGGGCCAAATTGCCGATACGCACCCCCTCGCCGCCGGGGTTCTCGGCCGGTCGGGTACCCCCATCGCCTCCTGGTTTATGAATGAATGTGATCTGATCATCGCCATCGGAGCCTCTTTCTCCCACCACACCGGGATCGAACCTTCCAAGCCGATTATCCAGATTGATTTTGACCGCATGCATCTTGGCAAACGGCACGCGGTCGACCTGCCCATTTGGGGGGAAATTGGCGAGACTTTACCCCTGATTGCATCGCAACTGACCGCACAAGGGTTAGGCGGCACGTTTGGTATTGATCAGCGCAAGGAGATTGCCGACCGCTGGGCCATCTGGCACCGCGAAAAACAAAGCCGCTTGACCGATGACCATGGCCGCGGGATCAGCGCCGCACAGCTTTTTGCGGCCATGACCAATGTGGTGCCCAGCGATGCCATCATCCCCGTTGATGTGGGCAATAACGCGTATTCCTTTGGGCGATATTTTGAACCAACGGGCCAGCGCATCCTGATGTCAGGCTATCTGGGGTCCATCGGATTTGCCTTTCCGGCTGCCATGGGCGCCTGGGCCGCCACACGCGATTGGCCCGAATGGGCCGGGCGCAAAGTCATCTCCGTTTCCGGTGATGGCGGCTTTGCTCAGTATGCGATGGAATTTACCACGGCGGTCCACTACAACATGGATATCACCCATGTGCTGATGAACAATGGCGAGCTTGGGAAAATCTCCAAGGAACAGCGCGCCGGGGAATGGCCCGTCTGGCAAACCGGCCTGACCAACCCCGACTTTGCCGCCTTTGCGCGATCCTGCGGCGGTTACGGCCTCAGGGTGACCGACAAGGCCGACTTGACCAATGCCCTGAACGCCGCCATCGACCATCCCGGTCCGGCGCTTGTGGAAGTCATGACCGACGTGGACCTGGTGTAATAATTAATGCGATCAATAGCGCTTTCGAACACGCAGAGACATAGCGACTATAAACGAAAAGAGATATCAAGCCTGACCTGTGAGGACCAGCCAGCCGCCCAAGGCGATTACAGCTCCGTAACCGACGAGCCCCACGAAGATAAGCGTATTCAGAATAATTCCACGTTTGCGAAAGCTACTATCAAGCTGACGGCGCAAACGGACATATTCAAATGCGCCGATAACGCCCTTACCCATGAAAAACAAAAGTATCCCAGTTAAAATGAAACCGGAGTAATTTCCCGTAGCGATGCGGGTTAAAATTTGCCCACCAAGATAATGAACAAATAACAGGACAGATCCAATTCGTGACCGCATAAAAGTCATGATCACAAACACGATCATGATTACGATATCAACAAAAATAGACGGGTCGGCAAAATAATTGAGTGTTTTGCTACCGCCCTTTTGCCAGATGGAAAAAGCAACCAAAGCAGTTGTCAACACAATTGAAACAACACCAGCAATTGCTGCCTGCCTACAATTGTTGATTGCTTCTTGCAGCTTGTTATCTATCTCCCGACTTTCAGAAGCTTCCACTTTTTTCGCTCCAAAATAATTTATTCTTTTACGATACAATACCGCTAAGAAACATCAACATTAGAATTATGATTTTTGATAATAAAAAATCGGTGCTTGTCCGTGCACCGATTTTTATTTTTGGATAAATATTTTTTCTTACAGGGTAATAAATGTCTGACCGCCGTTGGTGGTCATCATATTATTAAAGTCATCTATGGCGTCATTGTGAATATTGCCACTGCCCGTTGTGCTCAATGGCATGAGCGGCGTGCAGGATAGGGCACCGGTGTTAAACGCCTGCCGATTGACCGCACCGGGAATATATTGAAGCGCATTAATGCCACCGGGTATCGTGATGGATGAGGGTGATGACGCGCCCACCGCATAGGTTGTCAACGAAAACGAATTGGGCGGCGACAACGGCGTGTAAATCTCCGCCTGGCTGAGCGTCAGCACGTCGATGCAATCGGTCCCACCAGACGCGGCAGCATCCCCGTAATAAAGACCGGAGAAATTCGCCGCGCTGCTGTTACTCTGTGTGGGGGTAAAGGCGGTAAGCGCCGAATTGCCCAACCGGTTCGCCCAGAACATCACCCATTTCGGATGATGGCTCGTAACCACGGGTTCAATCGTAGTCTTGAAGAAGTTTCGGGTGTTCGCGGGCCACGGGCTCGCGTTCGGGCTGGTGTCGCCATAGAGTTTCCCGGCGCCGCCGGCGGTGCGCAAACCAACCTCAGTCAGGGCATGGTCATACCCCATCGCATTGGCCTTGTTTTTCAGGACCGTATACTCCGCATTCAGCGCGTTACCGCCAGGCCCGCCATCCTGATAATAATCGAGCCCCAGAACGCTGACGCCGTTCGTAAATGTCTCCGCAAGACTGCCCGATGTTGGATTTGAGGGAACATAGTCCTCAAGCACGCTTTGCAGATTACTCTCGGTATTGATGGAGAACACAAACTTCAGGCGGTCCAGCTTCTGCTGCACATTGCCGGACAGGCCCTCGACGATCTTGTCATAGGCGTAGCAAAACAGGTTGTGATAATTCCAGATATACTGGGCGTTGGCATTGTCTGAAGCCGAGCGCTCGCCCCACCAGAAGAAGTTCACATTGGGTTCGTGGAAGGGGCGGATATAAATGGTCTTGCCAGCGGGCATATTTGGGTGATCGAGGATCTCATCCAGCATCTCCCCAAAGTATTTATACCGTACACCCACATAATCGCGTATCACCTGGTTTTGCCAGACAAAATTTCCAGGATCGGACAAAACGGGGTTGCCGCTAGAGAAAGAGAATAGGTTCCCCAACTGCGCCGGCGTTGTCACCGATGATTGCACGCCAAAAAACGGGTTCAGCATGTGATAGGAAATAGAGACCTCACCGCCGCGATAGAACGTGGACAGAATAAGGTCCTTCATTATCGCGCGCTCACCGGCGATGAATTTTGACGTGTCATTGCGGAAACTCATGGGCGCTTCAAGGATCGTCTTGATCTTGTTGCCGTCGCTGGTGTCCACAAACGTCTCGGTACAGCGGGAAAAATCAAAGCCATACATTTTTGGTGCTTTTTGGGTCGCCAGTTCCACATCCGTGGCCCAGGCACCCACAAAACCCTCAAGATTGACGGCGGCATTACTACCCGCGCTGGTGTTCACCCGGGCACTGCCCGGAAAGACAACGCGCGACGGTGGATTGAATTGCTCCGTATAGGACGCGGGCACCTTCAGATGCCAGCGCAAACCCGAATACAGTGTCTCCTGATGGCCGAGCCAGGTTTGCGACGTGCGAAGAAAAACCTTTGGCCAACGCCAACGCCGAAAAACCGGAATGGCCGGCACCGCGGCGGAGGCTGCCGATGCCGCTCCCAATCCCCCGAGGGCCAGGATGGACCCGCCATATTTCAGGATATCGCGGCGGCTTTGCGGTTTGACGGCGGTGGACTGACGGCGTTTGGAATCTGTCATTCTCTCTCTCCCGATGACGGTTTCGTTTTCGCGTCGAGAGTGTATTCGCGAAGCCCTTTACCTGTCACCTCCCCTCTTTGTGGGATTTGAAGTCGCAGGGTCGCTCGCCGCGTGCGCGCACAGAAAGGGTTAACGCCTGTGTGCTACGTCCCCATCACCGGTGCGCGGCGACCGACCTTGCTGCGCGAACGCCTGTAGCCAGCGGAGCCCCCATTGCGATGACCATTATTTGCGCCCTCTATGACGAAGATACCCGCAAATTCTGGCTCGGGTGCAATTCTGGCAGCCTGGTGGGGGAAACCATCCTGCCAGAGCATCAGACCAAATGGCTACGTTTTGCCAATTGGGCCCTCGCCCTTTCGGGCGCTGGGATCGCCGCAAACGCCATCGCCGCCGAGCGCGCGAAGTTTCCCAATCAGACCGACGATGTTAATCAAGTCACCGCGTTCCTGCGCGCGTCGTTCAATAAATACGATATGGGCGAAATGGACGGGAATGCGAAAGATTACGACGTATCAGGATTATTGGTCCATAATCAGGGCGCGCTTTACGACTTTGACACCCGTCTTTCCACAAGCCAGATCCCGGGCGGCGCCCTGTGGGCGCGCGGTTCTGGCATGGACTATGCCCTTGGTGCTGACATGGCCCTGAAAACCAAAGGGTTTACAGCGCAAGAACGACTGGAGACAGCAGTACTCATTGCTATCGACCTCGACAGCGGCTGCCCCGGGGAACCGATTGTTGAGAGTTTCGGGTAAAGCCTGTTGCGTGAGACCTCAATCAGGACGCTATCAAAATCATAACCCGTATTCCCGGGCAAGCGCAGCGCCGACCCGGGATCTGTTGAGGCATCCTCCGTACCCCAATTGGTAGCCCCCGGATCAAGTCCGGGGATACGGCGTAATTGTCTAAACTCAATGCCGTATTCCCGGGCAAGCGCAGCGCCGACCCGGGAACTGTTGATCCAGACTCCGTACCCCAATTGGTAGCCCCCGGATCAAGTCCGGGGATACGGAGTAATTGTCTAAACTCTATGCCGTATTCCCGGGCAAGCGCAGCGCTGACCCGGGATCTGTTGAGGCATCCTCCGTGCCCCAATTGGTAGCCCCCGGATCAAGTCCGGGGATACGGCGTAATTGTCTAAACTCTATGCCGTAATCCCGGGCAAGCGTAGCGCCGACCCCGGAACTGTGGAGGCATCCTCCGTACCCCAATCTGTAGACCCCGGATCAAGTCCGGGGATACGGCGTAATTGTCTAAACTTTATGCCGTACTCCCGGGCAAGCGCAGCGCCGATCCGGGATCTGTTGAGGCTTTCTCCGTACCCCAATAAAGAGACCCCGGATCAAATCCGGGGATACGGCGTACATATAAATCCGTATTCCCGGGCAAGCGCAGCGCCGACCCGGGAACTGTTGATACATCCTCCGTGCCCCAATTGGCAGTCCCCGGATCAAGTCCGGGGATTCAGATACCTTGTCTGATTGAAAGACCGGTATTCCGGGTCATAAAAACCGTCAGGCTGCAACCGATGATGGGTCATCGCCAGTGCGGCCCACGTCGAAGGCGGGCAGTTTCAGCATGACGATCAGGGACCGGATTTCAAGGCGCGCCGTCAGATGGCTCATGGTCTTGAGTTTGATCGGCGCATCCTTGCCGCCAAGGTCGAGCAGGGTCAGCCCGGCGGGGAAAAGCTCGCGATAGATCACCCGCTCGCCCAGCCCGCGCGCCAGACGAAAGCCAATCCGGCTCGCCAGATCGTCAAGGCGCTTACCGACCTCGCGCTGGTTATTGGCTTTGGTGGGCGAAAGCCGGTTACGGGTAACGACCCAGTCGACCCCTTGTTGAATGCCCGACAGCGCCCGTTGTTTGCGCGCTTCCCAGACGATTTCGCTGTAGAGGCTCGGTTCCAACACATCGCCAGTCTTCGGGTCGAGACGCCCGAGGAGATCAAAGTCCACAAAGCTGTCATTCATCGGTGTAACGATGGTATCGGCATGGGCGTGGGCCAGACGCGACAGAAACGTGTTGGCCCCGGGACAATCGATCACCACAAAATGACAATCGATCAGGCCGCCGAGTGCCTCCTGAAACCGGGTGCGCTCTATATCCTGCGAGGCCTGGCGACTGTCATGATCAGCGGGCGTCACCGTGCGCACCACTGGGAACGGCAGTTTCGCCCCCATATGGCGCACAAAGGCCTGACGATTAGTAAGATAGCGGCTGAGGCTTTGCTGGCGGTGGTCGAGATCAATTGCCCCCACGCGGTAACCACTGCGCAGGAGCGCGACGATCACATGCATGGCGACGGTCGATTTGCCCGACCCGCCCTTTTCATTTCCCAGCACTATGATGTGAGTGTCCACAGACCGCTCCACCGTTAACCTCAACGTTTTTTAATACTGCAGTGATTCTTGCATATCGCCTTGCCATTCGCGGCACTGGGTCTCTGGTACCAAGCGGGTCGCGTACATTTACGAGGGGTTTGCGTGAGTCGCCATCACTGGTTTTCCTTTTTCGCCATTGTTTTGGGGGCGATCACCCTGAGCGGCGCCACCGTGCCAGCGGCGCAGGCGCAATTTGTGCTGGAACCGTTAAGAGCGGTTCTGGATGAAGACACCCGCGAGGCAGAGTTTACCATTCTCAATACCGCAGACCGATTGCTGCAGGTTAATGTCTCCATGCTGGATCTGGAGGCAACGCTAGAGGGCTACCGCCCTGCAGCGCCTGCACACCGCGCAGCGATCAGCGCCGCGCCGTGGCTTACGCTGTACCCGGCCACACTCTCGCTGGAGCCGGGCGCGCGGCAGAAAATCCGCGTGCGCTTGCGCGCAAGATCATCGCAGGCGATTGGCCATGAACGGCGCACCCATCTTTATGTGGAGGCTGGCCCGCCGCGCGCTGGCATCCGCAAGGTAAGCGATACCGGCATCGGCCTTGATCTGAGCGTTGGGGTCTCCGTCCCGGTTCTGGTACGCCCGGCCTCCATTGCGGCGCCTGCGTCAGTGGTCAGCACCGAAGGGGCGATCAGGTTTGCCGAAACAACCCTCGTCCGAGCGGAGGATGGATCAATCCTGCTCTCCTCGCTGCTTGCCCCGGCCCACGATGGGCTGGCAAGCAAAAAGGCACCGCAGCGATCGGTCTATGGGGCGGTTTGCGTGGCTGGCCCATCGCTCCCAGCACCCGCCTGCCTCCAGAATATTGCGCTTTATCCCGATGCGCCGGGACGCCGCGTTTCGGTAGACTTGAAGACCGAGGCGCTTTTTCCCGGGACCTATCACCTGACCTATAAGGGGCGCGCCGAGGATGCAGGCCAGACGCTCGCCGCCGAAGACTTCCGGATAAAGTGACGCAGCACTCAAGGGTTTTCGGCAAGAACTTTATCCCATCCCGCGCCGTAGTTTCTTTCATGAAAGAAAATGCCCCAAGCCTAACCGTTTTTTTCGATGGCAGTTGCCCGCTGTGCCGCCGGGAAATCGGCTTTTACCAGCGCCGCCGCGGCGCAGACGCCATCGCGTGGGTTGATCTCACCGATTCCGATCAAGGGTCCGTGGATGCCGAGCTCGGCGGTGATCTCACCTGCGAAGCGGCCATGGAGCGCTTTCATGTGCGTGAGCCAAATGGCACGCTAAAGGACGGCGCCGCCGGGTTCGTGGCCCTATGGAAAGCGCTGCCCAATTTTCGTTGGTTAGGTCGCCTCGTCAGTATACCACCAATTCTATGGACAGCGGAAAAGGCTTATAATGCGTTTCTGAAGATCCGTCCCCATATGCAAGCGATGGCCCGGACGCAAGCCACGTAGCCGACCTGCAAAGGGAGTTCGGGGTTCACCCTTACCAATTTCGGTGGGCGAGGCCGACATTGGCCTTTCCCGTAGACAATGCGTTTGCGGCGATGGCTCAGATATACCGAGCCGCAGCCACCGCCGACTGAGAGCCCCAACCCACCAGTTTTGTCCACAGCGTCACGAGAGGCCCGCTGCCTGTCGATGGCTCCTGCCCGTTTCCGGCAAGGCTTCCCGCTTCATCGCGGTGGTGCTGCTCATCAGCCTGACAGATTTCCAGGAGATTTTTCAGATCCGCGTACCGATCAATTTTATCAAGATAATCAATTTGTTCCTGATAATGATGATCCACGAAGGTCTCCACCGCCTCAATGGTTTTGAAAACAAGGCGCGGGCCAACCAGCGCGGGCAGAAAGCCCGTCATCCAGCCCGCCAGCTTCCAGACCGGGATCAAGCGCGAGCGTTTTTCCTTGGGCAGGATCGCTTCAATCAATTTCAAATGCTGGCTTTCGGTCGCAAGATGATCCTGCGCAAAGGCCACAACCTTTGGGTCGCGGCTCACAGCCAGGATACCGCGATAGATATAAACCGCGCCGGTCTCCCCGGCGTGATCGGTCCGCAAATCGCCAACCACGCGGGTATCGCTTTGCCAACCCGGTGAAATGGACTGCGCATCAATCTGAAAACTTGGGGCTGGCCCGTCGAGGGTCATTTCGCTCATGCGACTCTCCAAAATCTGATTGGGTGAGATATAAGGACCAGCGCGCAGACTTCACCGTGGCGCAATGTCACCAGCGCCAACGGGGCGATGACGTGCGCTGAAGCGCAAGAAGGAGACTGTCTGAACGCTTAGCCAAATTCAACCATCACTGTCACGCCCCGTCTGGAACGATTGATCTCTTGTTGTTGTTTGTCCTGCGCTCTATGCAACGCGTGTCCGACGCGACGCTTGGGCAAAGCAACGCCGCCGCCGCGCCCACCTGAGCGCCCATCACCATCGTCATCACATGAGGAGACTTTCATGAGCCCCCCCCTGAACGCCGTGATCACCGGGTCCACCAGCGGGATCGGCCTCGGCATCGCCGAAGCCTTTGCCAAAGCGGGCATGAACGTCATGCTGAATGGCTTTGGCGACAAGGATGAGATTGAAGCAAACCGCGCCCGCCTCGCTGATACGCACAATACGGACGTGCGCTACAACGGCGCCGATATGACCAAGCCCGACGAGATCGAGGCGCTGATGAATGAGACAGCGAGTGCGTTCGGCCAGGTCGATGTTGTCGTCAACAATGCGGGTATCCAACATGTTTCCGCCGTGGAGGAATTTCCCGGCGGAAAATGGGATGCCATTATTGCAATCAATCTGTCGTCCGCCTTTCACACGACGCGCGCAGTATTTGGCGCCATGAAAGAGCGCGGCTTTGGCCGGATCATCAATGTCGCCTCCGCCCACGGTCTTGTGGCCTCCCCCTATAAATCGGCATATGTGGCCGCCAAGCACGGCATGATCGGCCTCACAAAAACGCTTGCCCTGGAAGGGGCGGAGCATGGGGTAACGGTGAACGCCATTTGCCCCGGCTATGTGAAGACACCGCTCGTGGAAAAACAAATCCCCGATACGGCAAAAGCCCGCAACATGAGCGAGGACGAAGTCATCGAAAAAGTGATCCTCGCCTCGCAACCCACCAAGAAATTTGTGGAGCTGGAGGAGATCGGTGCGCTCGCCACCTTCCTCACCTCGCGCAGTGCGGACTCGATCACCGGTGCCGCCTTGCAGATTGATGGCGGTTGGGTCGCTCAGTGATGGCCACCAAAAGCGCCCCAAACAAACCGACCAGAAAGAAAGCAGCGCGCGGGGCCACCAAACCCCGCGCTGGCGCCGTCAAAACCCGCAAGATCAGTCTCGCCCTCCAAGGCGGCGGGGCCCACGGGGCCGTGACCTGGGGCGTCCTTGACCGTCTGCTTGAAGATGACCGCATCGACACCAACGCCATTTCCGGCACCAGTGCCGGCGCGTTAAACGCCGTTGCCGTGGCCTATGGCCTGCACCTTGACGGGTGCGCCGGCGCCCGCGCCAAGCTTGACGAATTATGGTCCGCAATTTCGCGGTCCGGCCAACTTTTCAGCCCCATCAAACGCACCCCCCTCGACATGATCATGGGCGGCTACAATCTTGATAGCTCCCTCTCCTACCAGTTTTTTGACACCCTCACCCGGACCTTCTCGCCCTATCAGCTTAACCCTTTTGATTTCAATCCGCTGCAAGACGTGATGGCCGATGTGATCGATTTTGACCGCTTGCGCACCTGCACCAATGTCAATCTCTATCTCAGCGCAACGAATGTCCGTACCGGGAAAGTTCAGGTTTTTGAAACGAAGGATGTGAGCCTGGAGGTTGTTGCCGCGTCAACCTGCCTGCCTTTTATCTTCAAAGCGGTGGAAATTGACGGCGAGCATTACTGGGATGGGGGTTATATGGGCAATCCGGTGCTGTTCCCATTTTTCTATACCGAAGACAGCAACGATATCGTGGTCGTTCACGTCAACCCGCTCACCCGCGATGATGTCCCCACCACGGCCCCCGACATCATGAACCGCATCAACGAAATCAGCTTTAACTCATCGCTCCTACGCGAGTTTCGCGCCATAAACTTTGTACACAAACTGTTGAAAGAAGGCTGGATTAAGGATGACTATGTGGACCGGCTCAGCGATGTACGCGTCCATTCGATCCGCAGCGACCAGTCCCTCGATGATCTGTCCGTGGCCAGCAAATTCAATACCGAATGGGAGTTCCTTAACCAGTTGAAAGATAGAGGCCGCCAGATTGCGGACCAATGGCTGGCCGAACACTTCGATGCTGTGGGCACACGCTCGTCAGTGGACCTGCGCGAAATTTTTGACAGTACCCATTAGGGGTAGCAGACCCGGGAACTGTTGAGGCATCCTCCGTGCCCAAATTACGAGACCCCGGATCAAGTCCGGGGATACGGTGTATGTGTCTTAGCTTATTGCCGTATTCCCGGGCAAGCGCAGCGCCGACCCGGGATCTGTTGAGGCATTCTCCGTACCTCAATGAATAGACCCCGGATCAAGTCCAGAGCTACGGAGTAAAACCCTCAAGCTGCCGCCGCAACCAACACGCCCTGATCAATAGACACCGTGAGGTCCATGCGTTTCGCTAAGTCCCGGTCATGGGTGGCGATCAGCGCAGCCAACCCCTCGCTCTTTACCAGATCAAGCAGCGCGGCAAAAACTTCATCGGACGTTTGGGTGTCGAGATTGCCAGTGGGTTCATCCGCAAGCAGAATTTTTGGCCGGTTGGCAAGCGCGCGCGCGATCGCGGTGCGTTGTTGCTCACCGCCGGAAAGCTCCCCAGGCTGATGGTGCAAGCGTTCACCAAGACCCATGAGGGAAAGGAGTCGCGCCGCTTCGTCCTCAGCGGCCGATTTCGACTGGCCCGCAATCAATTGCGGCAACGCCACATTACCGAGGGCATTAAACTCCGGTAGCAAATGGTGAAACTGATACACAAACCCGATTTCATCGCGGCGGATCAATGTGCGCTCGCGATCAGGCAACGCACCGGTGGCCCGCCCATTGACGATCACATCGCCCGCCGTTGGCGCCTCCAATAGGCCTGCAATATGCAACAGCGATGACTTACCGGAGCCCGATGGGCCGAGCAGCGCTACGGTCTGCCCCGCCATTAGGGAAAAATTGATTTTCTCAAAAATGGTCAGCGTGCCGAACCGCCGGGTAACATCCGTCAGTTCCAGAACTGGTGTATGATCACTCATAGCGCAGCGCCTCCACCGGATCGAGTTCTGCCGCTCTCCACGACGGGTACAGCGTCGACAGCACCGACATCAACAAGGCCCAGCCCACGATGAAAATCGTCTCCACAATTTGCACCTCGGCCGGCACCTCCGAAAAGAAATAGATTTGACTACTGAATAAATCGATATTCAACCGGTCGGACAGAAACCGCTCAATACCGGCAATGTTATAGGTGAAGAAAACCCCGAGAATGACACCGGCGAGCGTGCCCAAAATGCCGATGGCCGACCCGGAGATAAAGAAGATCCGCATGATCGCGCCCTTGGTCGCGCCCATGGTACGCAGAACAGCAATGTCGCCAGTCTTGTCCTTCACCAGCATGATCAGTCCCGTGATGATATTCAGCGCCGCCACGGCAACAATAAGCGATAGGATGATCCGGACCATGCCCCGCTCAATTTTAAGCGCGTTAAAGAACGCCCCATGGATTTGCCGCCAGTCGCGAACCGTATACCCGCTCGCCGCCTGTTCAATTTGCGGCAGGACGGGATCAATCCTGTCCGGGTCATCAACACGCATCTCAATCTTTTGCACCGCCATCCCATACCGAAAAAACAGCTGCGCCTGATCCAGCGGCATAAAGATGTAGAGGCCATCAAACTCGGAGTTATCGACGCTATAAACCGCGCCCACGCGGTAGTTCTTCTTAGTGATGGTGGGCCCAAACGCGGTCTCCGCCCCTTTGCCGGAGATCAGTTGCACAAAGTCACCGGCACGCACCCCAAGACGATAGGAAAGCCCGGTGCCAATGATCACTTCATCGGGCTTGTCGGGGGCGGTCTGAAAGCTGTCATAACTGCCGGAGCGGATGGCACCGGGCAGCGTCAACACCTCCCGTTCGAGCAGATTTTCCTTTGAAATGCCCACCACCACGGCGCCCGTCTCCCCGGACGAAGAGGTGATGTAAACCGGCGCCTGAATGATTGGCGCGGCATTTTTCACTGCCGGAATGGCAGCAAGCCGCGTGGCGAGGCGGTCATAGTCCGTGATCGGCTCAAAGGCTTCCACAAACACGTGGCCATTGAGCCCCAGAAGTTGATCGAGAAGCTTGGCGCGAAAGCCCTGCATCACCGCCATGACAACAATCAGGACCGCCACGGCCAACATGATCCCGCCAAAAGCGATGCTGGAGATCAACGAGACCCCCCGGCCCGACCGCGTTGCCCCAAGGTAACGCCGCGCTACCATCCATTCAAAAAAGGAGAATGGCGCCTGTCGGCGTTTGGCTGGCGCGGCGGGTAAGGAGGCCGCCTGACCGGGATTGATGGGAGAAGACGAGGCCTCACTCATGGACAAATACTCTTTGCTGAACCTTGTGGGCGGGGATTACCGACGCGGCGCCGCACCGGCAACGGCAATAGCCTTGTTTCGGGCAAAAGCCAAAGGGCTGGGCGATTGGTTTAAGACCTTTCGGTGTCCCCAGGCGCCAAAGAGGATAAAGACCCCGCGTCTTCTTCTACGAATTGCGACCCTTACGATTGAATAGAGTTTATCACACACACCACCGTCACCACTATTCGGGACATGACCAGCCTGCCAGCGCACTCTACTGAAATCAGGTCTTTCGAAGGGGGGATCCTGACCGGTGACACCTGGACAGGAAGGTGCTGTTTGCCAGCGCGTGGGTGGGGAGAGACTACGCGCCGCGGCAAACAGCACCGCCTTCGGATCGCACGGTCCCAGGCAGGCACAGCCAACACCTTTCCAAAGGGCAGCCTAAAAGTCGCGCGGCGGGCTGGAACTTGACCCATTGTGCCCATATTGCCGACATGATTAACATCGATACTTGCGAAACAGGCAGCGCACCCGCGCGATGCCCTCTCGTTGCGTTTTCCTGCTCAGCCCCCTTTTTGAAAGGACAAACCATGAAAGCCCTGATGATCCCCGCCGCCTGTCTTGGCCTCCTCGGCACAGCTTGCACCGCCACCGGTACCGCCGAGCGTAACGCCCTTTATGGTGCTGCCGCCGGAGCCGCCGCAGGTGCCATTGCCGGTGAAGTGATCGCCGGTCGCCCGGGCCAGGGCGCTGCCATTGGTGCTGGCGTCGGGGCTGTTACCGGTGCCGTTGTTGGATGTAATCGCGCCGGTGACTGCTTCGGGCGGGCCCGCAAGCACAATGACCGCCGCTATGACCGGTATAGCGATCGGTATTATTATACTGATCCGCAGACCAACGATACCTACTGGGAAGATGGCACCCTGCGCGGCAGAGGCCGCCCGGCAAGGCGTGGTCGTCGATACTGACGACATTTGCCAAGCTATTAGCAGACAAAGGACTCCCCTCGGGGAGCCCTTTTTTGAACTGCAAAAAGCAATCATCACTCATCGCATTGATTTTGCCTTTCTGTCTTTATAGCATCCCCAAGTCGAAAGAATTTCGAAAGGGATAAAGATCATGACAATGGATTTTAGCGGGACATTTACGACAGGCCAGGTTGTTGAATTTGCGTCCAGCGCAGCAAGCGGAATTACCTATTTTTCAACAACTGAAGGCATTGTCTACAGCGTTGACAGCATGACGGGCGCCCTTCGCGCGGAGTTTATTTTCGGCGGTGAACTTGGCGGGCTTTCCATTTCCCCCGACGGTCAGACCCTTGCCGTAGCGCAACGCGATGCGCGCTTGCTTGCCAATGGGGCGGAAACTTTTGTCATTCATGTGGTGGATATCCCGACAGGCTCGTTTTCGCTAATCAGCGCGGGGCTGCGAAATAGTCCAAACCGTGGTGAACCAGTTCCCTTTGATGTTACTTTTACGGCTGACAACGAATTGGTTTATACCGTCAACGATCGAGGGGTTTTCCTTGAAGATTTTATGGGCGGGCAAAACGTTACTCTGGAGGGTAGCGGTGACCTCAGATTTTTGTTTAATAACCGAGAAATTGACTTCACATCGTCCGAAAATCAAAACTTCGGCGTTATCACAGGGGTCATTTCCGGCAGGCTTGCCATTTTTGACTTCACAACAAATACTATTTCTGCTGAAGCCCTCAGCGCTCGAGTTGCTGGGGTGAATGGTTTTCAGTTTGCAGCAATTAGTGAGATTTCAGACCTTGTCGTTACGAGTGGCCTTGCCGTCTTTGATTTTGAATTAAATCTAGTCGCAAATCTATCGCCTCTAGAGGCCTTTTTTGACTTTGAAGCCGTGACCTTCAACAGTGATGGTAGTCAATTTTTCGTTTTGGATTCTGAAACCGATTCGGTACTTGTTTTTGAATCCAATACCCTGTCCATTATTGATATTGTCTCGTTACAATCTGACATCTCCCAGTCTGACGGCAATTCTGCGATCTCTCTTTCGCCGGACAATGAATTGCTGTTTGTTGCCACAGATGGCGGCGTTGAAATCGTTGACCTCGAATTTGCTCAAACCGAAACGACGATGGCGACCACGCAATCGGAGGTTATCATCGGCAGCTCGGCTGATGACATTCTCAACGGTCTAGGTGGTGACCCCTCCAGTTTCCAGCGCGGTGACGCCATTTTCGGCCTCGATGGAAACGACACCATTCTTGCCGGTGTCGGCGAAAATCAGGTTTTCGGTGGTCGCGGAACGGACACCGTCAGTTATGAAAACGCCCCCTTGAGTGTCTTTGTGGAGCTTTTTGATGGCGCACAAAGTATCGCTCAGGATGATACCCTCGACTCAATTGAAAATATTATCGGTAGTAATTTCCGTGACCGCTTGATCGGTAGTCGCGGTGACAACGAAATCCACGGCGATAGCGGCGACGACGATATTTTTGGGAATGCCGGTCAGGACACGCTCAACGGAGACAATGGCAATGATCGTCTCAGCGGCGATGCCGGGTTTGATATGATTTCGGGCGGTGAAGGCAACGA
The DNA here is from genome assembly GCA_039819545.1 of Pseudomonadota bacterium. GTDB lineage: Bacteria > Pseudomonadota > Alphaproteobacteria > Caulobacterales > Parvularculaceae > CALLPQ01. Next base: position 44,738 of record JBCBRS010000018.1, read on the forward strand.
CACGCTTGATGGCGGCGCGCAGGCCGATAATCTTTTTGGCGGGGTGGGTGGTGACAGTCTTATCGGCGGCGCGGGCTTTGACCGGTTGTTTGCCGACACTGGCGACGACACCTTAGACGGCGGTGCCGGGCCGGACGCCCTGTTTGGGCAACTCGGCAGTGACCTCTTAAATGGGGGTACGGACAATGATCGACTTTTCGGCGGTGCCGGTTTTGATACCCTCAATGGCGGCGCCGGCGACGATATGTTAAGCGGCAATTTTAATTGGGACCTCTTCGTCTTTGAAGACGGCTTTGGAAATGACGTAATCACCGATTTTAACGTGGCCAACGCATTTGAGCGGATTGATCTGTCCATGGTCACTGAAATCACCGATTTTCAGGACCTAACGGACAATCATCTGTCGACGGATGGAAATGGCGATGCCGTGATCTCGGTTGGTAGTGATACCATCACCCTTATCGGCGTGGACGCGGGCACGCTAACGGCTGCAGAGTTTGTCTTTTAGCCGCGTTTTTTACAGCGCTCGCGCGGGTTAATGGGCTTGCCGCCGGCGAAGTAGTCCACATCTTCCAGCGGCTTGACCACATTGACGGTCCAGTCGCACCAGATCTCCTCGGCCTCCCATTCGCTTTCGGAAGCCATGGCGCCGGTTTGCGGGTTAATCAGTACAATGAAGGGCGACCATACCCGGTGCCAGCCGCGTTCCTTCGCCATGTCGGTCACGCCCAGCCTATCGGCGAGGGCAAGGCCGTGGGGCGAGCGCGCATGGAGGCGCAAGACCGGGATCGTCACGGGCGCGCCGCCATCCACATAAGAGCGCAACTGAGCCTTTGAAAAGTTCCGCGCCATATGGATTCCGCGCACCGGATTGTCCGGATTGAAAATCGCGCGTTCCAAGACCGTGCAGTAGGGGCACTTGTTAAACCCGAAAATCACCATGAGCGGTTTCCCCTGCGCCTTGGCATCGCCAAGCGCGCGCGCGTAGAGCACCGCAGAGTCCCGGCAGGCATGGTACTTCACCACACGCACTCTTTCCTCTGTACACCCCTCAATTTTTTCAACCGAGGAATAATCGATGGCTGGTTCAAAAACCGGTGCCTGAAGAAAAGCAGGAGGACTTTGCGGCGCGGGGGGTTGCGCGTTAGCGCCTGAAAAAATCAGGGTGAGCAAAATTGCATAAGATACAGAAAGAATACGGGGCATGGGTACAACTTAAAAAGAATTCGGGACGCCTCTGCCTAACAAGCGCCTATCAAAAACAAAATCACGTTTTAGTCAGCGGGGCGCTGCGCGGCCGGTGAATTCATCAGATCCGCGATGAGCAATGCCGCCCGCCGGGTGGCAAACGCCATAGAGGGCACATGCATGAATTCGCGCGGGCTGTGGGCGCCCTGCCCGTCAACACCGAGGCCGTCCATACCGGTCACATGGGGGGCAACAAAGCTGATATCCGCCGCGCCGCGCCGTTCAGGTGGGAAGCTTTCCACCGGGTCAAGGCCAAGACGCGCATGCACCGCGTTCAGCCGCGCCAGCAGGGATTGGTTCGCTGGCGTCTCTTCCATGGCCGGATATCGATCTTCAAAGCTGATCGTTGCGGTTGTTTGGGGCAGGTTGGCTGCAACGATCTTGCGCATGGCCTCTCGCGCAGCGTCTTTTTGCGCTTCGTTCATAAACCGCAAGCCGCCATTGGCCACCGCGCGGTTTGGCACCACATTGCCTTTTCCGTAGGCGGATTGATCCGCTTTGGTTTCGCCTTCTTCAATAAGAGTACCGGCGGCCATCACACCGGCATTAAAGGTCAATCCAAAGGGGCCGCGCACCTCCCCATAGAACCGGTTGAGAATACGCGCCAATTCAAACGCGGCGCCCGCGCCGACCCGGTCATTAAAAATGCCAGAGGAATGGGCCTGCGGGGCCGTGACCTCAAGCGACCAGTTGGAGGAGCCGCGCCGCCCAATGACCGCATAGCCAGGGCTCATGCCCTCGAAATTTAGCGCATAGTCCGCGGCCTTGCCGGCGGCAATCAGGTCCTTGCGCGCAACGGCGATGGGTTCGCCCGCGCTTTCTTCATCGCCGGTAAAAAAGACGGTGATCTTGCCGTTGTTCAGCGCGTTGTTTTCCACCAGCGCCTTGAGCGCATAAAGCACCACAACATTGCCGCCCTTCATATCAGCAATGCCGGGCCCGTGCGCGATATCGCCGTCGCGCTCAAACGTCTGAAAGGGGCTATTTTCTTCAAACACCGTATCCAGATGGCCGATCAAGAGAAGGTGCGGCCCCTCGCCGGATCCGAACGTCCGCGTAGCAACCATATGACCCGCACGCGCCATACCCTCCGGCATATCAATCCAGTCAGTTTCAAATCCGATCGCTGCAAACCGCTCTGAGAACGCATCGCCCACCGCCCGCACACCGGTCACATTTAGCGTGCCAGAATTGATATTGACCATCTGTTCCAAAAAGCGGAGCGCGGCATCGCCATCTTTCTCGACGGTCGCGAGAACAGCATTATCCTCTGCGGTGAGGACGTAGGCAGGTATTTGGCTGCCCTGTCCATGGGCCGTCCGTATGGAGAGGATTGAGCCATTCAGCCCGATCATCAAAAGCATAGCAAGAACAAGGCGCGAGGGAGCATGCATAAAGACTAACCTTTTTGAGGTGTTAGCGTCCGCGATAAAACGGTGCCAGAATTACAGCGCGCGTTCATACAACGCCAGCAGACGGCTCCACGCCTTTTCCGCCTGCGCTTCATTGTAGACGCGGCTATCGGGCGGGCACCAGCCATGGAGCGTGCCCTCATAAACTTCGATTTCCGCTGCGAGGCCCGCGTCGGCATATGCCTTTTCGAGCACCGGTTTGAAGTCCGGATTGCGCTCATAATCGTTCTCGGCAATCGCGTGCAGCACCTGCGCTTTGGTTTGCGCGATGAGCAAATGCGGGCTGTCCTCGCGGTCGGTGACGAGGCCGCCGCCATGGAAAGACGCCGCTGCCCCTACGCGCGCAGGCACCGCACCGGCTGTCCGCATGATCAACGGGCCACCCATGCAATAGCCAGCCGTGCCGATCATCCGATCGGTGTCCACGGCCTCCTGCGCGTCAAGAAAGCCGATATAGTCGCGCGCATCGGCAAACGCTGCAGGCTCGGTCAGTTTACGCGCCATGGAGACCAACCGCGCGCGCACATCGGGATCTGAAAATTGCTCGTCGGGCGTTACCACCGGCGCAGGCGCATCACGCCAGAACGGGTTCACCACGAGGACGCCATAGCCCGCTGTGGCAAGTCGCTTGCCCATGGCTTCAAATGCCGGGCGCAGGCCGCGAATATCAGGCCAGATCAAAATACCGGGATGGGTCCCGTCGACGGGATGAAAAAAGACGCTGTCGGAAACGCCGCCGGTCTCGCCCGCTGCGCCCGACATGGTGATCGTCACGCGTTCTTCCATTATCGGCGTTCCATCGCCCGACGCAGAACGCGCCGCGTCATTGCCAACGGCGTTGACCCCGGCTTTGCCGTCATCGGACGAACAGCCAGAGGCCGAAAATGCCGTCGCAAAAATCGCCGCCGCCGACAAATGCCCAAACGCCCGTCGGTCTACCGCGTCGCCCTTTTTTTGTGCTGTTTTATTGTCTGTTTCGGTTTGCTCATCGCACATGGGTCATGGTCCTTTATTCGCTGGCTAAATCGCTGGTTCCTGAGTAGCGATGTTTTGCCAATTTTCATAATCTCTTGGGGACATCGTCGGGGCTGCCCCAGGAAACCCCACAGCTCGAAACCTGGCTGCGTCGTGACACGCAAATCCATTAACTTTTCGCCGTTGTCCCCCTTGACGGACCGCCTCGCCCCGCCTATTTGCGCATCAGCACTCGCAAAGTGTGAGTGCCAGGATGCGGCGCAACTCTCGTATAAACTTGAGGAAAGCCGTCTACCAAATTGATTTGAAACATTTTTTCAGGAGAAGCATCCATGGGTTTTCGTCCCCTCCATGATCGTGTGCTCGTCCGTCGTCTCGACGAAGATGAGAAAACAGCCGGCGGGATCATCATTCCCGACACGGCCAAAGAAAAGCCAAGCCAAGGCGAAGTCATCGCTTGTGGCGGTGGTGCCCGCGCTGAAAATGGCGAGATTGTCGCCCTTGATGTGAGCACTGGCGACAAAATCCTGTTCGGCAAATGGTCTGGCACCGAGGTGAAACTCGACGGCGAAGACCTGTTGATCATGAAAGAGTCAGACATCCTCGGGATCGTCGACTAACCCCCTCTTCAATCCGTTTATCTTATAAAGTCAGGAGACTGAGTAATGGCAGCTAAAGAAGTCAAATTTGACGTCGATGCCCGCGAGAAAATGCTTCGCGGTGTCGATATTCTCGCCAACGCCGTAAAAGTAACCCTTGGGCCCAAAGGCCGGAACGTGGTTATCGAAAAATCATTCGGCGCGCCGCGCATCACCAAAGATGGTGTGACCGTTGCGAAAGAAATCGAGCTGGAAGACAAGTTCGAAAATATGGGTGCGCAGATGGTTCGCGAAGTTGCGAGCCGCACCAATGACGAAGCCGGCGACGGCACCACTACCGCCACCGTTCTGGCACAATCCATCGTTCGTGAAGGCGCCAAGTCTGTTGCGGCCGGCATGAACCCCATGGACCTGAAACGCGGTATCGACCTCGCGGTTACCAAGGTTATTGAGGACATCAAAGCGCGCGCAACCAAAATCGCCGAGTCATCGGAGATTGCCCAGGTTGGTACCATCTCCGCCAATGGCGAGCGTGAAATCGGTGAAATGATTGCCGCGGCCATGGACAAGGTCGGCAATGAAGGCGTGATCACCGTCGAAGAAGCCAAAACAGCCGAGACCGAGCTCGACGTTGTTGAAGGCATGCAGTTCGACCGCGGGTACCTGTCACCCTACTTTGTGACGAACCCGGACAAAATGCTGGCCGATCTGGAAGACCCGTTCATCCTGCTGCACGAGAAAAAACTCTCCGGCCTGCAGCCCATGCTGCCCCTGCTGGAAGCGGTTGTGCAGTCGGGCAAGCCTCTCTTGATCATTGCCGAAGATATTGAAGGCGAAGCGCTGGCGACTCTCGTGGTCAACCGTCTGCGCGGTGGTCTGAAAGTGGCGGCGGTAAAAGCACCGGGCTTCGGTGACCGTCGCAAAGCCATGCTCGAGGACATTGCGATCCTCACCGGTGGCGAAGTGATCTCCGAAGATGTCGGCATCAAGCTGGAAAACGTGACCCTCGATATGCTGGGTACTGCGAAGAAAGTGACGATCTCCAAAGACGACACCACCATCGTCGATGGCGCGGGTGACAAAGACGGTATTGAAGCGCGCACGGGTCAAATCCGTCGTCAAATCGAAGATACATCGTCTGATTATGACCGCGAAAAACTGCAAGAGCGTCTGGCCAAGCTGGCTGGCGGTGTTGCCGTTTTGAAAGTAGGCGGTGCCACGGAAGTGGAAGTGAAAGAGCGTAAAGACCGCGTCGATGATGCCCTGAACGCAACCCGCGCCGCCGTTGAAGAAGGCATCGTGCCCGGTGGTGGGACGGCGCTGTTGTTCGCCACACGCGCACTCGACGGTCTGGAAGGTGAAAACGCCGATCAGACAGCGGGTGTGAACATTGTGCGCCGCGCGATCCAGGCCCCAATCCGCCAGATCGTGGAAAATGCCGGCGGTGAAGGGTCCATCGTGGTGGGCAAGCTGCTTGAGCAGGACAATGTGAAGTTCGGCCTCAACGCTCAAACCGGCGAATATGGCGACCTGATCGAAGCGGGTATCGTGGACCCCGCCAAAGTCGTGCGGCACGCGCTGCAGGACGCCGGTTCCGTTGCGGGTCTGTTGATCACCACAGAAGCCATGGTCGCCGACGCGCCGAAGAAAGACACCGGCGGCGCCGGTGGCGGCATGCCTGACATGGGCGGCATGGGCGGTATGGGTGGCATGGGCGGCATGATGTAATTGCCAAAGGCAATTCATCATACGCCCATCATCTAAAGTGGTTTGGATCGGCAAGCCGATCCAAACTGGCGGCATGGTGTAAGCCAAAAGCAATTCATCATTCGCCCATCATCTAAAGTAGTTTGGATCGGCAAGCCGATCCAAACTGGCGGCATGGTGTAAGCCAAAGGCAATTCATCATAACAAGTGCTGGGCACAGCATTGCTGGCCAGTTGGGGCAAATAGCAGGCATAATGGAGGAGTTTAGCCAACTCGCAACAGCATCTAAGTCAGCCTGTAATCGAGAAGACTTTTGGTCAAACGCCATTGGAAATCTAGCGCGTGCAGACAAATATATTCGGGGCGCAACATTTGGATCAATGTTGCAAAGAGGGATGAGAATGATGGGTGCTTGCTCTCGAAAACAAGCACAAATTCAACTTCCAGTGGGGACACAATGAAATACTTTGTAATACCAGTCTCATTGATCTTATATCTTCTCACCGCCTGCAGTGTGGCAGGGAAGCCTTGTGATCGTGTAGATCAATACCGATTTCGTCCGGCTTTAGAAGAAATTGATATATCAAAAACTGACAATTTGCCCTATCTTGATTTTTACTTTTCCCCATCTACAGAAAAATTTTTGAAATTTCATTCAAATATTGAGGAAAAGGTTTTTATATCGAGTACACGATCTATTGAAGGTGACTATAATTTTGTCCCTTCGCAAAGAGCGAGCAGTGTAGTCGGCGTTAATATTTCAAGTGAAAACCCATTACGGATAAGAATTCCGTTGACCGTCAGTTACAACGCTGCAAACGAATACCTACTTAATTTTGGTAAATTAGGACGAATTCGACTAAAATCAGGTGGTGTCGCGTGGATCAATCTAAATTTATTTGTCGCCGAGGGGTGTGATATCGATAGCTCTTACGAGGGCTTTTTCTCTGACGGATTAAAAATTGTCACATAATTATCTTCGACGGATCCTAGCAAGCAGGGTGCATTAAGCGCAGCGCAAAGCACCATTTGATCTAGCGCGCATTAACGCCATGGGTTATTTTGCACGATGCGGAGTTACCAACGCATCGTCGTTCCCGGTACGGATTATTTTTCACAGTAAACCTTCTTGATCGGCAGCAAACGCTGGTAGCCGTCCGGTCATGACCACCATCAGTCTTCGTGATCGCTCACGTTTGGGAAGACCGAACTCATAAACTTTTCCTGTTTCGGTTTCCCCGCGCCACTCCATGGCCATGGCTACGCCGTCACCGTCACCGGCTCTTTCTTAAAGGAAGCATTGTTTGTGGAGTGGTTGCGGGTCATCGTGAACTGATCTTGTTCTCCGTCGATGTCCCAATAGCCTATAATCTCGGATCCGTCCTCTGACAAAATTCCGTCGTAAAAAACGCTACGGGCACAATCGCCACCCCCATCATAGGTTTTGATGAAAGAAACATCGTGGCCCGAACATTGACCTGTAATCCGGGCATAAAGATTATCTGTTAAACGCCCCAAAAGGTTCGGCTCGCTAATGTCGTCCGAGAGGTCGCCGCCATCATGATGAAGCCGCGCCAGAAAAGGGACTTCCCTTACCTCACCTTCGGGCATCCAATAAACGCCCGACCACTCTCCTGTAAGGTTTAGGGTTTCCATTATGTGCTCCCGGGTCCGTTGTGACGCCCGCGGGAAGACAAGGTACGGTCTTCAGGCGCCGTCATCCAGCGTCGTAGGGCTGGCAGATCATCAGCCGGTTTGTGCTGCCCCCAGCGCGGATCTGCAAGGGTGCAACACTTAATGATCCGGCGCAAATGGGGCTCTACGCCGAGTGCGCAAGCGCCCAGTCCTGCGCTCAGTCCTGCGCCCACCGCCCCCGCAGAGGTACCAGCAAGTCATGCGCGTCGCGATAAGGTCGACCGTCGCGTCCTTTCGGTTTTATGCGCGCGTACGCGTGACGACGCGCCGATATGCGATCCGCCAAATTACAAGGGCCACCAAACCACCGATGACGCCCATCATGACTGCACTGTGTAATGCACTCCACCACCCCGCGACGGTCAAGCGCCCATCAATGACGATATCAACACCGCCTTGG
>JBCBRS010000019.1:0-49790 GCA_039819545.1 Pseudomonadota bacterium
GGCCCCGTGACGCCGATCACCTATCAGGTGATGGATGAGGATGGCGCACCCGTAACGGCAATGTTGACGGTGATGGTCGGTGATGTGAACGACCCGCCGGTTGCGGTCGATGACATGGCCACAACGCCCGAAGATATGCCGGTGACGGTGCCTGTCCTGGGCAATGACTCTGATCCCGACGGGATGATTGATCCCACCACGGTGATGATCGAAGACCCGAATAATCCGGGTACCTTCGTAACGATGCTGACCGTACCGGGCGAGGGGACCTTCACGGTGGATCCGATGACGGGTGACATCACCTTCACACCGGAGCCAAACTTTAACGGCCCCGTGACGCCGATCACCTATCAGGTGATGGATGAGGATGGCGCACCCGTAACGGCAATGTTGACGGTGATGGTGGCCCCGGTGAATGATCTGCCGGTGGCGGAGGATGATTTCTTCACCACACCGGAAGATGTGGCAAGCACGGGTAGCGTCTTCACCGATAACGACAATGGTATTGATCGTGATCCGGAAAATGATCCGCTCACGGTGACGCGTATTGCAACCGGCACGGATGAAACTGCGCTCGCCGGGGTTCCCGATGGAACCGGTGTGGGCACACCAATCGCCGGCAGCAACGGGGGGCTCTTTACCGTTCAGCCCGATGGCACCATCGCCTTCCAGCCTAATGGTGAGTTTAATGGGTTGATGGAAGGGGAGACGGTAACAACCTCCATCGTCTATCAGATTGATGACGGCAATGGCGGGACCGATACCGCCACGGTCACCTATACGATCACCGGCATGAATGACGCGCCGGTGGTGGCACCGGTGCCCAATCAATCCAATGTGGATGGGGAAATGATCCCGCCGCTTGATGTGTCCACAACGTTTATGGACCCCGATGGCGATCCGCTGACCTTCACGGCCATGGGCCTGCCGCCCGGCCTGATGATTGATCCCACGACCGGTGTCATCACCGGAACATTGCCGCCGGATGCCTCGCAAGGCGGTCCGTATCTTGTGACCCTTACGGGCACAGACCCGGATGGGGAAATCACCACCACGGTGTTTGAGTGGAATGTGAGCAATCCCGGTCCAGAGGCAACCGACAACACAACCGGTACTCCGGAGGATACGCCGGTCACCTTTGATGTGCTTGGCGATGATACGGACCCGGATGGTGATCCGTTAACAATTACCGCCACCACGCAGCCCGATAACGGCTCGGTCACGATCAATCCGGACGGCACGCTCACCTACACCCCTGATCCGAATTTTGAGGGGACCGATACATTTACCTACACCATATCCGACGGGAATGGCGGCACCGATACGGCAACCGTCACGGTCAATGTGCCCGCATCCCCTGATCAGCCAATTGCTGAGCCCATCATGGATATGATGAACCTCGATGCTGACCCGGTGGGACCAATTGATGTGTCGGGTAACTTCGCTGATCCCGATGGTGATCCCCTGACCTTCTCGGCGATTGGCCTGCCTCCGGGACTGATGATCGATCCTGTTACAGGTCAGATCAGCGGGACAATTGATCCTGATGCGTCACAAGGTGGACCCTATAGTGTGACGGTAACGGCCAGTGACCCTGACGGCAATCTTGCCTCCACGACGTTCACTTGGGATGTTGAGAATCCGGCGCCTGACGCGGTGGATAATGTGGTCGGCACGCCGGAAGATACGCCTGTTACCTTCGATGTTCTGGGTAATGACAATGATCCAGATGGTGATCCCCTGACGATTACCGGCACCAGCGCGCCACAAAACGGCGTCGTGGTGATCAATCCCGATGGTACGCTGACCTATACACCAGACGCCAATTTCACCGGGACAGATACGTTCACCTACACTATTGATGACGGTAATGGCGGCACCGATGTGGCCATGGTGACGGTCAATGTTCCCGCTGAACCCGATCAGCCGGTGGCAGCCCCCATCGTGGATATGATGAATCTTGATAGCGATACCATCACGCCGGTGGATGTATCGGACAGTTTCTCTGATCCCGATGGTGATACGCTGACTTTCTCTGCCAACGGCTTGCCGCCAGGGTTGATGATCGACCCGGAAACGGGGGTCATCACCGGTACGATTGATCCCGATGCTTCCCAGGGTGGTCCGTACACGGTAACCATCACCGCAACGGACCCGGGCGGTGATCTTGCCTCCACCAGCTTTATCTGGACGGTGACGAACCCGGTACCACTCGCCGTTGATAATTCGGCCACCACACCGGAAGACACGCCGATTACCCTTGCGGTCCTTGCCGATGACAATGACCCCGATGGCGATCCGTTGACGGTGACCGCAGTGACCCCGCCAACCAATGGCACGGTCACGATCAATCCCGATGGAACGGTAACCTATCTGCCCGATCCGCAGTTTAACGGAACGGACACCTTCACCTACACCATTGATGACGGCAATGGCGGTACCGATACGGCAATGGTGACCATTACAGTTGATCCGGTAGCGGATGATCCCGTGGTGCCCAATAATATTCCCGAACAACCGGGTGAAGACGGCACGCCAATCCCGCCGCTTGATGTCAGCACCTTTGTGGAGGATCCCGATGGCGATCCGCTGACCTTCAGTGCACCGGACTTGCCGCCCGGTCTGTCGATTGATCCCATGACCGGGATAATTTCGGGCACGCCCGATCCGTCGGCCTCCCAGGGTGGTCCCAACAGTGATGGCGACTATCCGGTGATCATCACGGTTTCTGATCCCAATGGCGGGTCAGTGGATATCCCCGTGACCTATACCATTACCAACCCGCCGCCCGTGGCCGCGGATGATGGTATTATTCCGGTGACGGAGGATACACCAACCTTTATCGATGTTCTGAATAATGACAGCGACCCTGATGGTGACCCGATTACGGTCACCGAGGTCAATGGCACGCCGCTGACGCAAGGGGTACCGGTAAGCCTGCCTTCCGGGGCGACGGTCATCCTCGAAGAGTCGGGCTCTCTGACCTATACCCCCGCCCTGAACCAGACCGGTCCGGACAGCTTTGTTTATACCATTGATGATGGCGAGGGCGGTACGGATACCGCGACTGTCAGCCTTGATATCGGGCCGGAAAATGACCCGCCCGTGGCTGATCCTGATCTGCCTGACCGGATGAACAGTGACGGTGACACGATTACGCCGGTTGATGTGTCGGGAACGTTTTCTGACCCCGATGGTGATCCGCTGACCTTCACCGCCGAAGGCTTGCCGCCGGGTCTGATGATTGACCCAACCACAGGCATCATTACAGGCACCTTACCGGGTGATGCCTCCGTAGGCGGACCATATCCAGTGACGATCACCGCAACGGACCCATCAGGTCTTGAGGTGAGCGTTCCCTTCCTGTGGACCGTTGATAACGTGCCGCCGGTGGTGGTGGAACTGGTGCCCAACCAGACCAATCTCGATGGCGAAACCGTTGCGGTTGATATCACCAATGCCTTTGAGGACCCCAATCCCGATGGCGATCCCCTGACCTACACGGCGCAGGGCTTGCCGCCGGGACTGACGGTTGATCCGCAGACGGGCATTATCAGCGGTACCCTGCCGCCTGATGCGTCGCTGCAGGAGCCCTATATCGTGACACTGACCGCTGATGATGGTCAGGGCGGTATGGCGACGGAGACCTTTGTCTGGCGCATCAATAATGACAACCCGGCATTGGTCACCCAATTGCCAAACCGTCAGAATACCGATGGGGAGACCATCGATCCGGTCAATCTGGGCATGAATTTCGAGGACCCGGATGGCGATCCGCTGACCTTTACGGCGCAGGGTCTGCCCCCTGGTCTGACGATTGATCCGGCAACCGGAATCGTTACCGGTATGCTGCCCATCGATGCCAGCGCGGGTGGTCCCTATGTGGTCGTTGTTACTGCCGATGACGGCATGGGCGGCACCACGGTGGAAAGCTTTGTCTGGATGGTGGACAACATTCCGCCGGTCCTTGATCAGCCCCAACCGGATGTGTCGGCCCCTGACGGAACGCCGCTGGATATTCCCGTGGCCGGTAACTTCAGCGATCCCGATGGCGATCCGCTCACCTTTACCGCAGAAGGGTTGCCGCCGGGCTTTGAGATTGACCCACAAACGGGTGTTATCTCCGGCACGCTTGACATCCATGCCTCGGTGGAGGGTCCGTTTACGGTCATCGTGACCGCTTCTGATCCGCAAGGCGGCGTGGCCCGTGATCTGTTTACAATCACTGCAACCAATCCGGCGCCGGTGGCAACACCGCTTGATCCGGTTGATGTCCCCCCGGGTGAGCCGGTCACTATCGATGTGGGTCGTCAGTTTACCGATGAAGATAGCGATCCGCTTCGCTTCACCGCCCCTGACTTGCCTGCCGGCCTGACGCTTGACCCGGTCACCGGTGTTCTGAGCGGCACCCCCGCTGTGGGCACGCAATCAGGTCCGATCCGTATCTTTGCCAATGATGGTGATGGCGGCATCACGCCGATTGATGTGACGCTGAATATCATCGCCAATGCCGACATCGAACGGATCATCAGTTTCGGTCGGCCAGGCGATGGCGGGCTTGACCCCGCACAAACACAACGTACACGTGAAAGCGCCGCCGACAGCCTCAATGCCGAACCCATCGTTCTCGACACGGTCAATGGCGTGCGGTCTCTCAACGGCAACATCCCCGTCGTGGGTGTTGACAATGGTGCACCGGATGGCGAGGCGCTCAGCCTCAAAAAGATGCTCGATGGGCGTGATGTGCGGGCGGGCGATGGCATTGATGACTTTGCCCTGGAAGGCTCCTTTGCCTTCTCCTCACGCATTGATGTGGGCGGCACACGGAGTATCAATGAAAGTGGCCAAAAAGGTCAGTTCGTCATTGATACCTTCATACGCGACAATGCGCTTTATGTTGAAGCCTACGACACGATTGATCGAACACGGTCGCGCGGCTTCAGGGAGTATACCGCAACCCTCGGTGATGGCCGGGCTCTGCCGAACTGGGTCTCGTTCTCACCTGATGGCCTCTTGATCATTGATCGGCCAGCCAATGTGGAGGCGGTAACCCTCAAAATCACAGGACTTCGCGGGGGCGGCGGTCATGTGACCCGGATTGTCGAAATCGATACGGCAACCGGTGAAATCAGGGAACTGAAACGGTCGGATAAAGCCTTTGGCAGCAGCTTCTCAGAACAGGTGCAAACTGCCGCACTTGATCCGTCTACCAATGATGCATCGGTCAACACCATTCTGAGGGGGCAACGCTAATGCGCCCTCAGATTAAAAAAGACCCATGGTCACTTCTCAATAACCTGAAAACAAACCTGCCTGGAGGGGCAAATCCCATGAAAAAACTTCTTTTGAGCGCCGCCATTCCGCTGCTTCTGGTCGGTTGTGCTGTTACCCCTGACCCATTTGACGAAACCGAGCTTGAGGCGCAAGCCACCGATCGCGCCGCCGCCATGACCAGTGGTCAGGAAGCGGTGGTCAGGCCCATTTCTCTTTATGAGGCCATGGCCCGTGCCATTAAATACAATCTCGACTATAAAGTTGAATTGATGGAACAGGCATTGCGTTCAAAAGAACTAAATCTGTCTCGGTACGATCTATTGCCGCAAATTGTTGCCGGTGCCGGTTACAATGGCAGGAGTAATTTTTCCGGAGCAAGCTCCAGTCAGCTTCTTGGTCCGCGTGAAGTCGGCGCCCAATCCCTGGTCTCGTCAACTTCTGCTGAACGTGATATTTTTGCAAGCGATATCAGTCTTAGCTATGATCTCCTAGACTTTGGTCTGTCCTACATTCGCGCCAAACAGGCCGCTGATGAAGTGATGATTGCCAATGAACGCAAGCGGAGCGTCATCAACCGCGTGGTGGAGGATGTGCGTACCGCCTATTGGCGGGCGGTGAGCGCCGAGCGGCTGATCCGTAAGCTGACGATGCTTGAAAGTGATATTGAAGGCGTTCTGCAAGCTTCAGAAAGTGCGTATGACCGCCGGAAGACGGCGCCACTTTCAACACTCACCTATCAGCGGGAATTGTTGACCATTAAGGAAGAAATCCAGAACCTGCAACAGGAACTGGCGGTTTCTAAACAGCAGCTGGCTGCGCTGATCAATATTGATCCGGGTGAGCCTTTTGAGCTTGTCCTGCCAAGCCGCGATAACGCGTCGATTGACTTTACCCTGTCACCAGGTGACATGGTCCGAGCTGCCTTGCGCAATCGCCCGGAACTCCGCGAAGCCTCCTACCGTAAGCGGATCAATGAAAAAGAAGCAACAGCGGCGCTGTTAGATCTCCTACCGTCCTTGCGCGCTTATGGCGGGTTTAACTATGACTCCAACGATTTTCTATTCAATAATAATTGGGCCGGATGGGGCGCCCGGGCAAGCTGGAACCTTGTGGAGGCATTTCGATATCCCGCCCGCAAAGCAACGGTAAAGGCGCAAGGCGCGTTGCTCCGCCAGCGCGAATTGGCCGTTACAATGGCAGTGGTCACACAGGTTCATGTGAGCCGCACGCGGTTTGAATTGGCGCGGCGCAAGGTCGACACGATCCAGCGGTACCACGGCGTTCAAACAAATATCCTCGATCAGATCCGCGCAGGCTATGACACCCGCCGGGTCTCCAAACAGACCTTTATCCGGGAGCAGATGAATAAGCTTGTGGCGGAAGCAAAGTTTGATATCGCCCTTGCTGATCTGCAAAACGCTTTTGCCAACATGCATTCGTCTATGGGCTTTGACCCGTTTGGCATTGATGTTACCGGCGATGAAACGGTTGATCAGTTGACCGCAAAATTGCGTGACCATTGGGGTGCGCGCGGTGATCGGCTGGCCGAAGGGGACCAGTTGGAACCGCGTTCACGCGATGTTGGCATTGTTTCTTTACCGGGTCAGGAACAAACCGGAACACCTGAAGCCGCGCCGGCTACAATCAGTGCAATACCCATGCGCACGCGGCTATCTATGTCGATGCCACGCCGCTCGCGGGTCGTGAGGGGGCAGTAGCCGGGCGTCATGATCTTTCTGCCTCGTTACTTGTGTCCTGGTAACGAGGCCTACTGACGAAAACCTGTGATGGCTCCGGCATTCCCGGACCCTCACAGGTTTTTGTTTATGGTTTGCAGCGTTTTTAAGAGTGTGTGCCGAGCTGGCTTGCCGATGATACCGGCGAGCATGGCTTCGAGGTCCCGCACCTCATCGACCATCGTGTCATAAAGCGTTGCGCCTTGAGGCGTCAGATAAAGATGGTTGAGGCGCGCATCGTCGGGCGAGGGCCGACGTTCAATCAGCCCGCGCGCCTTGATGCTCGCAACGGCGCGGCTGACGATCCCCTTATCCATGGGCGTCGCCGCCACCACATCGCGGGCGCTGATCCCCGCCTTGCCCGCAATCGCTGCCATAACCCGCCACTGCGACAGGCTTAGGTCGCCTTCGTCCCGGGCGATCTTGGCTGTACGCCGATCAATCTTATCGGCCAAAACCACAAGCTGGTAAGGCAGAAAGTGCTCAAGCGTGATGGCAGATTTCGGGGCCATGATCCCTCCGGCTGAAAGTTGTGATCACAACTTGTTTTAAGCGACGGCCCTATGATAGGACAAGGGTTATTATCCGATGCAATCCACAAAGGAGCCTGCGCCATGGCCGATCTATTTGACAATCCAGCCGGTCTTGACGGTTTTGAATTCATCGAGTTTTCAGCCCCGGAAAAAGGCGCCCTCGAACCGGTTTTTGCGGCCATGGGCTTTACCCATGTGGCCAATCATCGGGCGAAAGATGTTTCACTCTGGCGTCAGGGGGGGATCAATCTGATTACAAATTATGAACCGAAATCACCGGCTTGGTATTTCGCCCGTGAACATGGGCCTAGCGCCTGCGGTATGGGTTTTCGGGTGCGCGATGCGGCGGCGGCTTATCGCCATCTGTTGGCGCAGGGTGCAGAGCCCGTGGAGACAAATCCCGGACCCATGGAGTTGCGTATTCCGGGTATTCGAGGCATTGGTAACTCCATCATCTATCTTGTAGATCGGTACAGCGCGGATGCGAAAAACGGTCTCAATATTTATGATATTGATTTTGAATATCTACCCGGCGTTGATCAGTATCCGGAAGGGTGCGGCTTTCACACAATCGATCATTTGACCCACAATGTTTATGCCGGGCGCATGGCCTATTGGGCGGATTTTTACGAGCGCCTGTTTAATTTTCGTGAAATCCGGTTTTTCGATATCAAAGGCGAATATACCGGCCTCACATCAAAGGCCCTGACCGCACCCGACGGTAAGATCCGAATCCCGCTGAATGAGGAAGGCGAGGGTGGTAAGGGCCAGATTGAGGAATTCCTGCGCGCTTATAATGGCGAGGGTATCCAGCATATCGCGCTCATCTGTGACGATCTTTACGCCTGCTGGGACCGGCTGAAGGACCATGGCGTGCCCTTTATGACTGCCCCGCCGGAAACCTATTATGACATGCTGGACGAGCGCTTGCCCGGCCATGGCGAAGACATAACCGGTCTCAAAAGTCGGGGCATCTTACTTGATGGAACGACCGATCAATCGCCCCGGCTCCTGCTACAGATTTTTGCTGAACCGCGCATTGGCCCCGTTTTCTTTGAATTTATCCAACGCAAGGGTGATGACGGCTTTGGCGAGGGCAACTTCAAGGCGCTATTTGAGAGTATTGAGCGCGACCAGATCAATCGCGGGGTCCTCTCCGTGGACGGAGCGGGCGCATGACCGCCCCAGCTGGAAATGCCGCAAAAGCCAGCGCGCCGACGCTGAATGGTGTGCACCATGTGGCCTATCGCTGCCGCGACGCAAAGGAAACGGTGCGCTTCTATCAAACTATGTTGGGTATGACCTTCACCACCGCCTTTTCCGAAGATCATGTGCCCTCCACCGGTGCCTATGATCCGTATATGCACGTTTTTCTCGATGCGGGGAACGGCAATGTGATTGCCTTTTTTGAATTGCCGGAACAGCCCGACATGGGACGCGATACCAATACGCCGGAGTGGGTCCAGCATATCGCCTTTCGTGTCGCCGATGAGGCGGCGCTACTGGCGGCGAAAACGCATCTGGAGGCACACGGGGTAGACGTTCTCGGGCCAACCCATCACGGTGTGTTCAAATCGATTTATTTCTTTGACCCAAACGGACACCGCCTCGAACTTGCAGCCGACATTGGAACGCCCGCGCAGTACGAAGAGTTGGCGCGGGTGGCAGAGCCCATGCTGGAAGAATGGTCGGAAACAAAAAAAGCGCCCCAACATGCGGCCTGGCTCCATGCAGAGGCGGGCGCCGCCACAAACAAACAATAATCACGGTCTCGATGACGGTGCGTAACGGAGGAAGCGATGAAACTGGCAACCCTTAAAAATGGCACACGCGATGGTGCCCTTTTCGTGGTCTCACGCGATCTGTCGCGGTGTGTGTCTGCGGATGCTATTACGCCAACCTTGCAATTGGCACTGGATGATTGGGCCGACTGTGGTCCGCGTCTTACAGACCTTGCAGCCGATTTGGACAATGGCCGGATTGAGGGAGAGCCTTTTGATCAGGGTGCCTGCGAAAGCCCTCTACCGCGCGCTTATCAGTGGGCGGATGGATCAGCTTATGTGAACCATGTGGAACTGGTGCGCAAGGCAAGGGGTGCCGAAATGCCAGAGACCTTCTGGACGGATCCGCTTATGTATCAAGGCGGCTCCGACACCTTTCTTAGCCCTACCGACCCAATTGTGATGCCGCAGGACGAGGGTTTCGGAATTGATATGGAAGGCGAAATTGCGGTGATCCTCGATGATACGCCAATGGGTGTATCGGCGAGGGCGGCACTCGACCATGTGCGACTGATCATGCTCGTCAATGACGTATCGTTACGCGGATTGATCCCTGGTGAACTTGCGAAAGGGTTCGGCTTTTTCCAATCAAAGTCCTCCAGTGCCTTTAGTCCGTGTGCGGTCACGCCTGATGAACTGGGCGCACACTGGTCGGAGGGCAAGCTTCATCTGCCACTCCATGTGGGGTATAATGGCAAGCCTTTTGGCAAGGCTGACGCCGGGGTCGATATGACCTTCCATTTTGGCCAACTGATTGCGCATGCTGCGCGCACGCGGGCGCTCAGTGCCGGGACAATCATCGGCTCGGGTACCGTCTCCAACAAGCTTGATGGTGGGCCGGGCAAACCAATCAGCGAGGGCGGGGCGGGGTATTCGTGTATCGCTGAAATCCGCATGATCGAGACCATTGAGACGGGCAATCCCGCAACCCCTTTCATGCGCTTTGGCGACCGTGTGACCATCGACATGCAGGATGGGTCAGGCGCGTCCATTTTCGGCACCATTGACCAACGCGTTGAAAAGTTGGCCTAGACTGCGGTTTCTTTTTGTTGAACCAAAAACGCAGTCTGGATTTTTTAGGGTTCGCGCGTTTGAACCAAAGTCGATGGATGGGAACCATCGACGATCACACTTTTTGTGAACCCGCTCTAGATATTTGGCCCCGGGAAAGGTCGCGCCCTTCTCGGATCGTTGCACGGACACGCCCTATGCTGCCCATGGAGGGCGCCAGTACGGCAAACCGTGACATACCAAGTCGCGTGTTGTTATCAAGCCCATTTTCGATTTTTACTATTGGTGCCTCTGCGGGCAAAAGCCGACATTGGAAACTGTGTTGTAAAATGAGGGACCTGTGTAAAGCGGACATTTGCTGCGTTTTGCCTATCAAGTCGTACTCCGCCCATGGTGAGGACCAGAATAGAGTATATTGCACCGCACAAAATTATTGACAGATCCGTCCGAAGCTGATTAGCATATGAAAATTCAGTGATGAATATTCGTTCGGCGCAGCGTCGCGTCGAATTGCATGAGCGCTAAATCTAGCGGCAATGCATCCGACCTCTGTTGAATGAGGCAATCCAAACCAACCGCTTTTTTTGCGCGCGCCCTTTGGCCGCTGGCCGGGGTTCGTGCGCCCCGATGTGGAGAACAATGTCATGACCTCGCCAATAAATTTAATGATCAAACGTCGGAACCGGGGCGAAAAGCTGTTTCTTTCAGCGATTAGTGCGGTGATGCTTGTTGCTTGCTCGGACGATCAGGCCGAGGCGCCAGAAACCGGGACGGCATCCCCTGCGACAGCGTCCACAGACCTATCATCGCAGAATAATATCGCGCTGGAGAAGGACGAACTCACCTTCGGCTTCATCAAGCTCACCGACATGGCGCCGCTCGCGGTCGCCTATGAAAAAGGGTATTTTGAGGATGAAGGCCTCTACGTTACCCTCGAACCCCAGGCCAATTGGAAAGTCCTGCTCGACCGCGTGATCGATGGCGAGCTTGACGGCGCACACATGCTGGCGGGCCAGCCGCTGGGCGCCACGATCGGATTCGGCACCAAGGCTGACGTCATCACAGCCTTTTCCATGGACCTCAATGGCAACGGCATCACTGTCTCCAATCAGATCTGGGAACAGATGAAACCGAATATTCCAAAACAGCCGGACGGCAAGCCCGTACACCCAATCAAAGCAGATTACTTAAAGCCAGTCGTTGAAAAGTTTAGAAGCGAAGGCAAGCCGTTTAAGATGGGCATGGTCTTCCCGGTTTCCACGCATAATTATGAACTGCGTTACTGGCTCGCCGCCGGCGGTATTCATCCGGGTTACTACGGAACAACCGACACCAGCGGTCAAATCCAGGCCGACGCGCTTCTTTCCGTAACGCCGCCGCCGCAAATGCCAGCGACCCTGGAAGCTGGCACGATCTATGGCTATTGCGTCGGCGAGCCCTGGAACCAGCAGGCCGTTTTTAAGGGCATCGGCGTGCCGGTAATCACGGATTATGAAATCTGGAAAGATAACCCGGAAAAAGTGTTCGGCGTGTCCGCGTCCTGGGCCGAAGACAATCCAAACACGCACCTGGCCGTCGTAAAAGCGCTTATTCGCGCAGCGATTTGGCTAGATGAGAACGATAACGCCAACCGTCCGGAAGCGGTGGAAATCCTATCGCGATCTGAATATGTCGGCGCTGATTACGAAGTAATCGCTAATTCGATGACGGGCACGTTTGAATACGAAAAAGGCGACAAGCGCGCCGTGCCTGATTTCAACGTGTTCTTTCGTTATTTCGCGACATATCCCTATTACTCTGACGCGATCTGGTATCTGACGCAGATGCGCCGTTGGGGTCAAATCACGGAAGCGAAGCCTGACAGCTGGTACATGGATATTGCGCAAAAAGTCTATCGTCCGGACATCTATATGCAGGCGGCTGAATTGTTGATTGCCGAAGGTAAAGCGAACAAAGCAGACTTTCCGTTCGGTACGGATGGGTTCAAAGATCCGCAGACAGAATTCATCGACAGCATTACTTATGACGGCAGAAAGCCGAACGAGTATCTCGCACAATTTCCAATCGGTTTGAAAGAAAGCGAAGTCGTCACGGACGCCGGAGAAGTTGTAAAACAGTAGTGAAATGGGGCGCGGCGTTCCACACGCGAACAGCCGCGCTCAATCACCCTCTTCAATAAGAATTTCCTAAACCAAGACGGCGCGATCAAGTCATCGACAAATTGGCCGCCGCCTCGTTACGAATGGACGCAAGCATGAGTTCGACGCAGATGACATATGACACCGGGGGTGCAAGCGTCGGTTTTGAAGACGACAACGGGGCGCAAGGCATACCCGCCCCAAAAGCGAAACCAGAACCCAGGACAAAGGAAAATGGCGTTATCGTTTTCCTACAGAAAGTCATGAATGCCTTATCGGTGATTGGGTTAGGGTTTTTGAATCCACTCATTCGCCTCGCCATGGGCGAAGATCCAAAACGGCAATTTGCTGACCTTTGGCAAATGGTTGGTGTTCCAATTTTAGCGATAGGCATCTTTCTCGCGGCTTGGTCGGCGGGCGCTTCTCAGGTCAAAACGAGTCTCGGTCAGATCCCCGGCCCCGTCATGGTGTGGGAACAGTTTGGCGCCCTGATGGATGATCATGCGGCTGTTCAAGAAAAGAAGGCAGCATTTTACGAGCGTCAAGACGCGCGAAACGCGGGATATGTAGCCGCAGGCCAACCGGAAAAGGTTAAGCAGCGAAAGTTTACTGGCAAACCGACTTTTTTGGACCAGATTGGCACGTCTCTAAAAACGGTCTTTTTCGGCTTTCTCATTGCCACCGCTTTCGCTGTGCCCTTGGGGATTTTCTGTGGCCTTAGTCCTATTGTAAATTCAGCAATGAACCCGCTCATACAAATCTTTAAACCAGTTTCTCCGCTGGCCTGGTTGCCAATCGTAACGATGATTGTTTCTGCGGTTTACGTGAATGCGAGCGATGCAATGCCGAAATCGTTTCTGATTTCCGCAATTACAGTGACGTTATGTTCGCTCTGGCCAACTTTGATCAATACGGCTCTTGGCGTTTCATCAATCGACAAAGACCTGCTGAATGTATCGAAAGTCTTACAGCTGAAACCGGCAGACAAAATCTTTAAACTCGTTATTCCCTCATCGATGCCCCTCATCTTTACGGGGCTCCGCCTTTCGTTAGGCGTCGGTTGGATGGTCCTCATTGCAGCAGAAATGCTGGCGCAAAATCCGGGACTCGGCAAATTCGTCTGGGATGAATTCCAAAACGGTTCATCAAGTTCCCTGGCGCGGATCATGGTTGCGGTACTGACCATTGGCGTTATCGGTTTTCTCCTCGACCGGGTCATGTTTACGCTCCAAGCCATGTTCACGTTTTCAGATAAGCGTTAGGGAGTTTGACGATGAGCTTTCTCACACTCTCCGGCGTTTCGAAGTCGTACGGTTCCGGTTCAAATCGGGAGGACGTCCTCGCCGATGTAAATTTATCCATCGAAGAAAATGAGTTCGTTGCCATTCTGGGGTTTTCGGGAAGCGGCAAGACCACGCTCATTTCCTTGTTGGCGGGACTGATCGAACCCGATAGCGGTGAGCTTTTTTGTGACGGCGAGCCAATCAAATCAGCCGCAGCGGATCGCGGCGTTGTCTTCCAAAACTATTCGCTCATGCCGTGGCTTAGCGTTGTCGGCAATATTCGCCTCGCCGTCGACGCAGTTTTTCCTGCCATGGGGAGCAGTCAAAAGAAGGCCCATGTGGACCATTATGTGGATATGGTTGGTCTTTCTCATGCGCGTGATCGCAAACCGGCCGAGCTTTCGGGCGGTATGCGCCAGCGGGTGAATGTTGCGCGTGCATTGGCGACCAAACCTAAAGTCCTATTGATGGATGAGCCTTTCAGCGCGCTTGATGCGTTGACGCGGGCAAATCTGCAGGACGAACTCGAACAAATTTGGGAGCAGGAAAAGAAAACAGTTGTTCTGATTACCAATGATGTTGACGAGGCTATTCTCCTTGCGGACCGAATTATCCCGCTCAACCCAGGGCCGAACGCGACTCTTGGTCCCGATTTTCCCGTAAATATCCCGCGCCCGCGTGACCGCCGTGAGATGAATCACAATGAGGAATTTATTCATCTGCGCGGCGCCGTAACGAAATATTTGATGGATATTGGCGAGATGCGCGCGGGCGGCGATGCGGAAGGAGAACTGCCCAACGTGCAGCCTATCACCGCAACCGAAAAAGGAATTGATGGCGGGATCAAAGAGGCGCGTGATCACTATCGTGAAACCAAAAAGAACAATGTTGTTGCGCTGAAGAAGAAACCGTCAATTTATAAGGAGCCGGTTCCCTATCCGCCATCGCCGGACGAGCCTGAGATCGATCCGGATCTGCCAAAACCGGTGAAAGACGCCACTGCGGCTCGTTCCCATAATCTTGAAAAATATGTTGAGTTTTTCAACGTTACGAAAGTCTATCCAACGCCGAAAGGGCCGCTGACGGTTGTTGACGGGTTCAATCTGAACCTGCGCAAAGGTGAATTTGTTTCGCTTATTGGCCATTCCGGCTGCGGGAAATCAACCGTGCTGTCGATGGCTGCTGGCCTTAACCCCATTACCAATGGCGGCATTGTCCTTGATGGCAGAGAGATTGACGGTGCGGGGCCCGATCGCGGCGTCGTGTTTCAGGCGCCTAGTTTATTTCCGTGGCTGACGGCTTTTGAAAATGTATCGCTCGGCGTGGAGCGCGTTTATCCGCATGCATCGCGTAAAGACAGACGCCAAATCGTTGAATATTATTTGCATCGGGTTGGCCTCGGCGATTCGATGCATAAGCGGGCCAGTGAACTGTCCAATGGGATGCGTCAGCGTGGCGGCATTGCACGTGCTTTTGCATTATCGCCAAAGTTTTTATTGCTCGATGAGCCCTTTGGCATGCTGGATTCTCTGACGCGTTGGGAATTGCAAGAAGTGTTGATGGATGTTTGGAAGCGCACGCAGGTCACCGCGATTTGCGTCACCCATGATGTCGATGAGGCTATTCTTGTCGCCGACCGCGTCGTCATGATGACAAATGGTCCGAATGCGCGTGTGGGCAAGATCATGGACGTAGACTTGCCGAGACCGCGATCGCGCCAGGCGTTGCTCGAACACCCGGACTATTACCGATACCGTGAACAGCTTTTGACCTTCCTGGAGGAATATGAAGTTCACGACAAAAGCGCCGCTTAATAAGCGACGCTTTCGGGTCAACGGCGACCCTCATTTGAAACTGCATTGATGCAGACGCAAAGCGTTTCTGTCTTGACGGACAGGTATTTCTACAAATTCAAGAGGGACCAATGCCAAGTAAGAAAATATCTACTAAGCGTAATTTGAAACTTTCGATCGCTGTCTTATCGGTGTTTATTGCCGGTGGCCCGCAGGCGTTTGCGCAGGAGGGGGCGAAGCCGCCATCAGTGGTCGATCAAGCCCTGGGCGATGCGAAGATATTGCTTGATGCGCGGTTGCGCTATAGTCACGCTGATTTTGGGACCTTTGCACAGAACGCAAATGGCGTGACCTATCGGTTCCGCGCCGGATTTGAAACGGGCGCCGTTGCAAACACAAAATTTCTTATTGATTTTGATCATGTTCGAGCTTTGAACGATGACTTTAACTCAACACTAAACGGCAATACCCAGTTTCCCGTTGTTGCTGACCCAAATGTGACGGAGTTGAACCGCCTTCAACTGACAAATACGTCACTGGACAGTACAAAAATAACGTTGGGCCGTCAGCGGATTATTCACGACGATGCGCGTTTCATTGGGAATGTCGGATGGCGTCAAAACGAGCAGACCTTTGACGCGCTGCGCATTGAAAATACGAGTATTGAAAACCTGAAGATCGATATTTCCTATGTCGATCAGGTAAATCGAATTTTTGGGGATGATTCACCACAAGGTCGGTTTGAAAGTGATAGCTATCTGATAAATGCTAAATACACATTGCCGACCAGTTCACTAAAAGCATCAATTCGAGGCTTTGCTTACCTCTTAGATTTTGAAAACGCCAATATCCCGGCCGTCGCGGCGCGTCTATCAACACAGACCTATGGATTTGCCGTTTCACTGGCGCAGGGGCCATTGTTCCTGGACGGCGCTTTCGCCAACCAAACGCCGTTTGGATCGAGCACCCTTTCTTATGACACAAATTACTACACAGCCTCCGGCGGTTTCAAGAAAAACGGATTTATCTTGAAAGGCGGATATGAAGTGTTGGGGGGTGATGGAGCGTTTGGTTTTGTCACACCGCTGGCAACGGCGCATAAATTTAATGGCTTTGCTGACTTGTTTTTGGGAACACCGGGCGTTGGCCTTGAAGATATCTATGTTCAAGCTGGGGTCACGAAAAAGAATGTTGGCCCTTTCTCCCTACTGGCCCTCAATGGCTTCTATCACCGTTTCTCTGCGGAAGAAGGTGATGCAAAGTTTGGTGATGAGATCGATTTCGTTTTCGTCATGAAAACCAAACACAGTAAGCGGCTTAAATATCTCGTAAAATACGCAAACTTCCAGTCGGATGAATTTGGCCAGGATGTTGAGCGTCTTACGGTCGAAGCGAATTTCACATTCTAACGGTCATGACCGGACCGGCATTGTCATGTTGATCCGGTCAAGAGATTTTAGGTAGGAGGCCCAATGACAAAAAAGAAACTCGTTATTGTCGGAAATGGCATGGCGCCGGGCCGTGCTCTGGAGAAATTAGTCGCCGAAGCGCCCGACGCATACGACGTTACGATTTTCAACGCTGAACCACGGGTCAATTACGACCGCATCATGCTTTCGCCGGTCCTGTCTGGCGAAAAAAACTATGAAGACATCGTTATTCATGACGATCAGTGGTATGCGGAAAATGGCGTGACGCTTTTGAAAGGGCAAAAGGTCGTCGATATCGACCGTGACTCCAATACGGTAACATCGGAAAACGGCGTCGTCGCCTCTTACGACAAATTGATCATTGCTACGGGTTCATTGCCATTTATTATTCCTGTTCCTGGGAGGGAATTACCGGGCGTACTCACCTATCGTGACCTTGACGATGTCCAAGCCATGATGCGTGCCGCGCAAACCGGCGGCAAGGCCGTGGTGATTGGCGGCGGATTGCTCGGCCTTGAAGCGGCGGCGGGCCTAAAAGAGCGCGGCATGGACGTTACCGTCTTACATCTGATGCCGACACTGATGGAGCGCCAGCTTGACGAGGCGGCGGGTCATCTCCTGAAAAAGGCGCTCGAAGATCGTGGCATAAAAATCATCACCAAAGCGAACACGAAGGAAATTCTGCCCACGGATGATGGCAGCGGAGTCAGTGCCGTGCGGCTAGAGGATGGGGCACAGATCGCCGCCGACCTTGTGGTAATGGCGGTCGGGATCAAGCCGAACGCCGGCCTCGCCGCTGATGCCGGGCTTGACGTCAATCGCGGCATTCTTGTGGACAAGCACATGCGCACGTCAGACCCGGATATTTTTGCGGTCGGCGAATGCGTTGAGTTCGATGGTCAGGTCTATGGGCTTGTGGCGCCGCTATACCAGATGGCGAATGTGGTTGCAGCCGAACTCTTGAACAAACCCAATGACGGCTTTTCTGATTCTGCGCTGGCAACGAAGCTGAAAGTCACCGGCGTTGATCTTTATTCCGCTGGCGATTTCGCAGACGGCGAAAACCGCGAAGATATTGTGCTGCGCGATGCGGCTCACGGCGTTTACAAGCGACTTGTGCTCGAAGACGACAAAATCGTCGGTGTGGTCATGTATGGCGACACTGCCGACGGCGGCTGGTTTTTCCAACAGGTGAAAGACGGGACCGACATTGCGGAGAACCGCGACACCCTGATTTTCGGACCGGCCTATGCCGGGGGCGCGGCGCTGGACCCTATGGCGGCCGTTGCAACATTGCCCGATGACGCAGAAATCTGCGGCTGCAACGGCATTTGTAAAGGGGCGATCGTTTCGGCGATCAACGAGAAAAATTTAACCACGCTCGATGATGTGCGCGCGCATACGAAAGCGTCGGCATCATGCGGAACCTGCACGGGGCTCGTTGAGGGCCTAATGGCTCTGACGCTGGGCGACGTCTTTAATCCTAATGCGGTAAAACCGATGTGTGGCTGTACGGATTATTCCCATGACGATGTTCGCAGATTGATCAAAGCGAAACATCTCAAAACCATCCCGGCAGTCATGCAGGCGCTGGAGTGGAAGACCTCAAATGGCTGTGCGAAATGCCGTCCTGCGCTGAATTATTATCTCGTGTGCGATTGGCCTGACGAATATGCCGACGATTACCAGTCCCGCTTCATCAATGAACGCGCCCACGCCAACATTCAGAAGGATGGCACCTATTCGGTCGTGCCGCGGATGTGGGGCGGGCAGACATCTTCGAAGGAATTGCGCGCCATTGCCGATGTTGTCGACAAGTTCGACATTCCGACGGTCAAAGTGACCGGCGGCCAGCGCATCGATATGCTCGGTATAAAGAAGGAAGATTTGCCTGCAGTGTGGGCTGATCTCGGCAAGGCAGGTTTTGTTTCCGGTCACGCTTACGCGAAAGGCTTGCGCACGGTCAAAACCTGCGTCGGCACCGACTGGTGCCGCTTCGGGACGCAGGACTCAACGGGCTTTGGCGTTAAAATTGAAAAATTCATGTGGGGATCATGGACACCGGCTAAAGTAAAAATGGCGGTCTCGGGCTGTCCGCGAAACTGTGCTGAGGCGACGTGCAAGGATGTCGGCGTTGTCTGTGTTGACAGCGGTTACGAAATTCATTTCGCCGGTGCGGCGGGTCTCGACATCAAGGGAACGGAAGTTCTTGGTCTTGTCGAAACTGAAGATGAGGCGCTCCAACACATCGTTGCGCTCACACAAATGTATCGCGAGCAGGGTCATTATCTAGAGCGCATCTATAAATGGGCGAAACGGATCGGTTATGACGAAGTGCGCCGCCAAATCATGGACGATGCGCAAAAGCGCAAAGCCTATTTCGACCGCTTTGTCTTTTCACAAAAATTCGCACAGCGAGATCCGTGGTCGGAGCGTGTCTCCGGCAAGGACAAGCATGAATTCAATCCCATGGCGACGCTTTCATTGCAGGCGGCAGAATGAATGAAGGAACAGACGTCATGAATGCTGTGACCGGAAACTGGATAAACGTCGGCACGGTTGACGACATTCCCCTTCTCGGCGCGCGGCGCATAATCTTGGGCGAGACGGCGATTGCTATCTTTCGCACCGCCGCTGACGTCGTGCACGCCATTGAAGACAAATGCCCGCATAAATCTGGCCCTTTGAGTCAGGGTATCGTCCATGATGGCTGCGTCACGTGCCCCTTGCATAATTGGGTTATCTGTCTCGAGACCGGAAAGGCGCAAGGGGCGGATGAGGGCTCGGTGCGCACGTTGCGTGTGCGCATCAACAAAGCGGCGGAGATATTGCTCTCGGCTGAAGACTTAAATTCGTTCAACAGCCAGGCTGTCTGATCCCGGTGGCCCTTGATGCGGCATATTCTGCGCACGGGGAAGGCGACGGCGTGCATTCAAGCGGCGCCGTGCGCACGACCTGTCCCTATTGCGGGGTTGGCTGCGGGGTGCTTGTTCGCAAAAGCGCGCAGGGCGTGACGGTCAAGGGTGATCCCGATCATCCGGCGAATTTCGCCCGGCTCTGCTCCAAAGGCGCCGCGCTCGGCGAAACCTTAGGCCTGGACAATCGGCTTTTATATCCCAGCGTTCATGGTGAACGCGTAACCTGGGATCATGCGACAGATGTTATTGCCGAAAAATTCAAAGCGGTCATCGCCGAGCACGGTCCCGGCGCAGTGGCGTTCTATGTTTCAGGCCAGATTCTGACTGAAGATTACTACGTCGCCAACAAGCTGATGAAGGGCTTCATCGGTTCGGGGAACATCGACACCAATTCGCGGCTTTGCATGGCGTCGTCCGTCGCTGGCCACAAGCGCGCTTTCGGCGCTGACACGGTTCCGGGTTGTTACGAAGACCTCGAACTGGCTGATCTCATCGTACTGACGGGGTCTAATCTCGCCTGGTGCCATCCCGTCCTTTACCAGCGCATTCTGGCGGCGAAAGAAAACCGTCCCGGCCTCAAAATCGTCGTTGTTGATCCGAGAAAAACCGCGACCTGCGAATTTGCGGATATTCATCTGGCAATTGCGCCCGACACTGACGTCGCGCTGTTTCAAGGCCTTTTCTTTTATCTCAACCTTAATGGCGCTCGTGATCAGGCGTTTGTCAGCCGCCACACCAACGGCGCCGATGAGGCGCTTGCAAGCGCACAGGCTTTTACCCTGTCGCGCGTCTGCGCTGAAACTGGACTTTCCGAAAGCGACCTTGAAGATTTCTTCGAGCTGTTTTTGAAGACGGAAAAAACCGTCACGGTTTATTCGCAAGGGGTCAATCAGGCTGCGGACGGAACGGATCGCGTCAACGCCATCATCAACTGTCACCTGTTGACGGGGCGCATTGGCAAGCCAGGCACGGGGCCGTTTTCAGTAACCGGGCAGCCAAACGCCATGGGTGGACGTGAAGTCGGCGGCCTCGCCAACCAGCTTGCCGCCCATATGGAGATTGAGAACCCTGCGCACCGCGATATCGTTCAGCGCTTCTGGCGCGCGCCGCACATCGCCGACACGCCGGGGCTTAAGGCCGTCAATCTTTTCGAGGCAATCCAAGCGGGCAAAATAAAAGCAGTATGGATCATGGCGACTAACCCGGTCGCCAGCATGCCAAACGCCGACCAGGTGCGCGAAGCGCTGAAGACATGCGAACTCGTTATCCTTTCCGACGTCAACACCAATACCGACACCGGCGCCTGCGCCGATATTCTGCTGCCATCGACGAGTTGGGGTGAGAAAAACGGCACGGTGACGAATTCTGAACGGCGCATCTCACGTCAGCGCCGGTTTTTGCCATCGCCGGGCGAAACGCGTGACGACTGGCGACAGTTTTGCGATGTTGGCGTCAAAATGGGCTGGGCGGAAGCCTTTGCGTTTGAGAGCGCCGCAGAAATCTTCCGCGAATATGGGTCGCTTTGCGCATATGAAAATGAGGGTACGCGCGATCTCGATCTAGGCGCCCTTTCGAAATTGAATGCTGATGCGTATGACGCGCTGGCGCCAGTTCAGTGGCCGGTCGTCGCAAACGCCAAAAGTGGCACGGCGCGCATGTTTGCGGACGGTCGTTTTTACACGGACAATGGCCGCGCAAATTTCATTTCGCCCGCGCCATCGCCGCCCGCGCAAACGACAACTGACTTTCCGTTCGTTTTAAACACCGGGCGCATTCGCGATCATTGGCATACCATGACGCGGACTGGCCGCAGCGCACGGCTTAGTCAGCATTTCAGCGAACCTTTCATGGAGATTTCGCCGCGCGATGCGGCGCGATTGGGCATCAAGGACGCGGACATTGCTCGGGTCGTTTCTCGTTACGGGGCTTCATTTGCACGCGCGCTGGTTACGGATCGTCAGCGTGACGGCTCGGTCTTCGTTCCCATGCACTGGACCGATGAGTTCGCCAGTAAAAGCCGCATCGACGCCGTCGTCGCACCTTCGACTGATCCGGTTTCTGGTCAGCCGGCGCTGAAATCGGGTGCGGTGCGCGCCGAGCGTTTCGATGCGGCATGGTACGGTTTTGGCGTTCTTGCCACAGAGAATTTCGCCAGCGTAAAGCCGCCGGGCGGCGCCGAGTATTGGGCTAAGGCGCGCATTGAGGGCGGGTTGCGGGCAGAGTTCGCAAGCGCTGTTCCCCATGAAAACAGCCGCGTTATCGCAGACAGGTTTTTCGATCCGGTGGTCGCGCGTTATCCAGCTGAAATAGAGTTTGTTCAGTATCGCGATGAACGGCGCGGATCTCACCGTTTTGCCGTCTTTGTCGGCGACAGACTTAAAGGCGCGCTATTCCTGTCGCCCGCGGCCGTCGAAACCTCGCGAAGCTGGGCCTGTGAATTGCTCGCGCGGTCTTTTACACCGCATGAACGGTTTCTTGTGCTTGCCGGGCGCCCAGGCGCGGACGTGCCCGATCGTGGTGCGATTGTCTGTTCCTGCATGAATGTGGGCGCGAATGAAATTGCGGCTGCCGCCGCCAAAGGCTGTCGGTCTGTTGATGAAATCGGCGCTGCCACAGCTGCGGGAACGAATTGCGGTTCGTGTCGTGGTGAAATTAAGCGCTTCTTATTGGAGAAGGTTGATGCGTAAGCCCAAATTTTCAAACCGCCCACGTGTGAACGCGCTGCCTGTGTTGCCGGTGTTTTTCAAAATTGAAGACGAACGTGTTCTTCTCGCCGGCGGCGGCGACGCTGCGGTGTGGAAAGCAGAACTTCTTTTGGCTGCCGGCGCAAAACTGCGGATTATCACAGAGCATGTTTCGCAAGACTTGCAGGCTATCGCCGCGAACACCTCTAACCGAAACCCCGTTGAGGTTTTTCAGCGCTGTTGGCGTGATGACGATTTTACGGGCGTCAAAATGGCAATCGGTGAATTTGAAAATGATGAACACGCCGCCCGCTTCGCCGCGGCTGCGCGGGCCCATGGCGCGCCCGTGAACATTATCGACAAGCCTTCTTTTTGTGACTTCCAGTTTGGGTCTATCGTCAATCGCGCGCCCGCAGTCGTTGCCATATCGACAAATGGCGCCGCGCCGGTGCTGGGGCAGGCCATACGTCGGCGCATCGAATCGCTGTTGCCGCCGGCGATTGCTGACTGGACACAAGCGGCTAAAAACATTCGCCCGCACCTTGACGCTCTTTTGCCGGAGGCCTCTGCGCGTAAAGACTTCTGGCGCCGTTTTGCAGACGCTGCATTTACGACGCCAGCCGCTGAAATCAACAGCGTTATGAAAATGCTGCTCGCTCAAAGGCGCGCGAAAACTGGCAAGGTGACGCTTGTCGGCGCCGGGCCGGGCGATGCAGAATACCTTACGCTGAAAGCCGTACGCGCTCTTCAATCCGCCGACATTATCCTCTTTGACGATCTGGTCTCTGACGAGGTGCTTGATCTTGCGCGCCGCGAGTCCAAACGCATGATGGTCGGCAAACGTGGCGGGCGCGCTTCGTGTAAACAAGATGACATCAACGCAACCATGCTCGGCCTTGCACGGCAGGGAAAACATGTCGTGCGTTTGAAATCCGGCGATCCGATGGTTTTCGGACGCGCTGGCGAGGAAATTGAGAGGCTTGAAGCTGCGGGTATAGACGTGGACATTGCGCCTGGGATCACGGCTGCGCTTGCGGCCGCCGCGCGATTGAAAACATCGCTCACCCATCGCGATTGCGCGCAAGGGGTCAAGTTTATCACCGCCCATAGCCAGAAAGGAGAGCTGCCTGACATTGATTGGCGCAACGCTGCCGACCCGAACGTCACCCTTATGGTCTATATGGGTGCGCGAAAGGCGCCGGAATTCGCGGCCCGCCTCCTCGCCGAAGGGCTCGCGCCGCAGACCCCGGTAATCGTTGCCGCCGCCGTCAGTAGGCCAGCCGAGCAGATTGCCACGCTCACGCTGAAAGACCTTCTTCAAGCCGATCTCGATCCGGAAAATCCAATCCTGATCGGGGTTGGCCAGGTATTCAGGAAAGCGGCATTGCGCCAGCGTGGCATCAGCGAGCCGGAAACCCTGAGGAAAAACGCCTATTTTTAGTCGCGCCGCCTGCTGGATGTTGCGTCGCAGCAATGTTACTCTGTTTAGCGCAGCTTTACTTCAAGAAAGGGGCGCGGCGGATGGCGGACACGCCCATTATCGTCTTGCTTGTAGACAGTAATCTCGAGCGGGCGAAAATCGTCGAGCAGGGATTGCATGGGGCGGCGGTCGTCAAACAGGCGGCCTCCCTGCATGGGGTGGAGTTGCTGGGTGTCATTGAAAAGCTTCAGCCTGACGCGATCATTATCGACTGCGAATCGCCTGACCGGGACACCATTGAGAACCTCCAGCTTGTCGCCCGCAAGAATCCGAAGCCGATTGTCATGTTCGTTGAGAACGGTGATGGCACCCTCGCGAAAGAAGCCGTTCGCGCCGGCGTTAGCGCTTACATTGTCGACGGCTTGTCTGAAAACCGTGTGCTGCCCGTCGTTGAAATCGCCATTGAGCGTTTCAAGATGGTTGATGCGCTGTGGCGCGAACTTGAAAAATCCAAACGCGATCTAGAAGCGCGCAAGGCCATCGAGCGGGCGAAAGGCTTGTTGATGGAAAAGCGGAGTATCTCCGAAAACGACGCCTACGCTGCCATGCGCACGATGGCTATGAAACAGAAAATTTCCATCAAGGACGTGGCGGACAACATCCTGTCCGTCGCCAGTCTGTTCGATGAATAGGCGGCAGCGATGACCCTTGAACAAAAAAAACTGACTGTCGGCTTCGTTCCCCTTATTGATTCTGCGCCGCTCGTGGCCGCGAAAGAAAAAGGGTTTTTCGAAAAGCACGGCCTCAACGTCGATCTCGCGGCTCACATGTCATGGTCGAATATTCGCGACAGGCTTGCGGCGGGTGCGCTGGACGCCGCCCAAATGCTCGCTCCGATGACGCCGGCGAGTTGGCTCGACAACGCTTACGGTGGCGCGCGTTTCGTGACGGGCCTTTCGCTCAATCTCAACGGCAACGCCATCACGGTTTCAGAAGACCTTTACCGCGAGATGGTGGAAGCCGATCCGGAGGCGATGTTTGAAAGGCCGACATCGGCGCGCGCGTTGCGCAAGTTGATTGCAAAGCGCCTGAAAGCCGGGAAGGAAACGATCAATTTTGGCACGGTGTTCCCGTTCTCATCGCATAGCTACGCCGTGCGGTACTGGCTCGGCGCGGAAGGGTTAAATCCGGATCGCGACGTGCGCATGGTTGTCGCGCCACCGCCTTACATGGTCGAGCAGTTGAGAGAAGGTAAGATTGACGCTTTCTGCGTTGGCGAGCCGTGGAATACGCTGGCGGAGCTCGACGGCGTCGGCCGCGCCATTGTGCGCTCGGGGGAAATCTGGCGCCACATGCCGGAAAAAGTTCTGGGGGTACGCCAGGACTGGGCCCATGCGAATCCGGAAACCCATGTGGCGCTGGTGACAAGCGTGCTGGAGGCGGCTGTGTGGCTCGACAAAAAAGACAACCGCTTGGAGATTGCAGATATCCTCTCGCGTAAGGAATACATCGGCTTGCGGGCGAAAGTGCTGTTGCCGTCTCTTGCCGGTGTCGGCGCCTTACCAACCCGCAAAAGCATCATTGAGGCGAGCGACTATCTCATCTTCCATCGCTATGCTGCGAATTTCCCCTGGCGTTCCCATGCGCTCTGGTTCCTGATGCAAATGGTGCGTTGGGGGCAGATCGTCACGTTGCCCAATATCAAGGAAATCGCAAGCGGCGCCTATTTACCAGACGTCTACCGCGCCGCTGCGCAGAGGATTAATCTTCCGTATCCGACCATAGATGAAAAGCCCGAAGGCCAAGAAGAGCATGGCTGGGTGCTCAACGATGCATCGGCGCCGATCGCCATGCCTTCAGGAAAATTCCTCGACGACAAGGTTTTTCGCCCGGGCTCTGCAGCGACATATTTAGAGGGCTTCGTGCGCCATAACCTACGCATTTCGCCGGGTGATCTTGAATAATGCGCAGATAGTATGTTCGGGTAGCGATTCACAAGGCGTCGTAATCATCATGACGCATGGTCAAAACCTAAAGGGGAAAGACAACCAAGCATCCACTTTGCAATCCTTAACCTACACACAGTGTTGGGTGCGCATCTCTTGCTTCATCGGACGCCATCAAGCAGGCTTAAAATACAGTCTTAATGAACGAAACGAAGGCAGCAAGGCAAAGCCTTTCCGTTAGGAACGCGAGACACCGGCACGATGTAACGAAATATTGTCAGAATTTGAGACTATTGCTTAACGAACAGGCAGAAGGCTCGAGGCGCGCTGCAGGTCTTCTTTTGTATTGATATTGAAAAACGGATCGGTGCCGCTCAGATGCTCAAACATGACGCCGCGCGCCTGGCTGTGCTCAATCCATGCATGGGCTGATCGCATACCCTCTTCGAGCGCGCTGCTCATACGCTCACTCAGACAGGTTGCCCAAATCCCGATAATTGGATGTTTGCGCCCTGCGCTCATAGCGTAACGCGCCAACTCAGGGCCGGTTAGGTCCGCAATCAGGCTGGCGGGAAGAAAAGGCGTGTCCACTGGAACGGTCAACACGCGGTCGAAGCCTTGATCTTTCGCCCAGTAAAGCGCGGCCTCTAAACCAGCAAGTGGGCCGAGACCGCTTTTGCGCCTGTCTGCTATATAGGTCGCTTCTTTGATTTGAGGGCATGCCGCATTCGCCGCGTTGATAACAATCGGACCATCTGTTTGCATGCTCAAGCGTTCCCATACATGCTCAATAAGGGTGCACCCCCCTAGCAAGGTGTTTGCTTTGGATCGCCCAAACCGGGAAGACTTGCCGCCCGCAAGAATTACGACCGGACACTCTGACGTTTTGGGTTTAAGTGTGTTCATCCTATTCAACCGCTGCCTTCTTGCGTTACCAAGAGAATGCTAGGCAAGTGAGGATACCGCAACGGCTAGATTTCGACGATGCGGTCTGGGTGATCCGTGCGCTCAAGCCTCACCAGTCGTTCGAGACAATCGACCGTGAAATTGCTTTCGGGCGTGTTCTTCGCCGTGAAGTTTTATCCCGCTTACTCCGACCAGCATTTGATATATCAGCTATGGATGGGTTTGCGGTGCGTTGAGGGGAATCAATGCGAGCGGGTTATTGAATAACGATCGTATACCATGAAGGTGGCGATTCATGGGCTGGCGATTATGGGTAGGACGGTTATTTACCCGTCTGCAACGGCCACGGGGCTTTTGCTCATCCGTCGTCACTCGGTCACCCCTTTATAGGCCGACATGGCTGGCCGGGCAGCAATGAAAGTTTGGCATCAAACCACACAGCGTTTTGATATCATTCACGATAACGGATGGTGCAAACGCGCCACGTCCACCACCGATCTTGACCACTGGCGCTGATGTGACCATGACCACGGGGCGTTTGCGAGACCAAATGGCCAGGTGCGGGCCCAAAAAGGGACACATTGTGAAAATTTATCCGGTAATCATGTGTGGGGGCTCAGGTACGCGGTTATGGCCCGCGTCGACGCCATCCCGGCCCAAACAGTTTATCCCGCTTCTTGGCTCAACGTCTTTATTTGCACAAACCGTTGACCGGGTAAGCGCGATTGAGGGCGTTGACCATTTGGTCGTTATCGCTGGCGCAGCGCACCGCGATGCGCTGGCCACCGCCTTGACGGTTCGCGGCGACGTCACGGTCTTGCTGGAACCGGAAGGCCGCGATTCGGCGCCCGCTATCGCCGCCGCGACCCAATGGTTGCACCGGCATGATCCTACCGGTATTGCGGCGGTGGTTGCCTCTGATCATTTTATTCCGGATCATGATGAGTTTTGTGACGCGATTGTGCGGGCCGCGCAGGCGACGCGCGCTGGACGCATTGTAACGATGGGGATTGTACCGTCCACCCCGTCATCAGCCTTCGGATATATTCGCCCCGATATGACCGTTGTGGACGAACATGGCGTCAGACCGGTGGCCGCATTCGTGGAAAAGCCGGGTACTGAGACCGCGAAGCGCTATATCGATGAGGGGTATTTGTGGAATAGCGGAAATTTTATTTTTTCCGTCGAAACCATGCGCGATCAACTCGGCCGATTTAACCCGGACATATTGCAAAGCGCCGCGCGCGCTATCGACCATGCCCAGCCCGCCGGATCAGCCCTTTTGTTGGGTGACCAGTTCAAAGCGGCCCCCAAAATCTCCATCGATTATGCGGTGATGGAAAAAACGGACCTGGCGTCGGTACTCCCAACGCCGCTGACCTGGTCCGATCTTGGTGCATGGGATGCTGTTTATGCGGTGTCACAGAAAACTGCTGAAAAAAACGCCGTGGAGGGGCAGGGCGTTCTGATCGACATGGCGGGGTCTTATCTGCGTGCGGCCCCCGGTATGGCAATCGCAGCGATTGGGCTACGCGATGTTGCAATTATCGCCGAGCCCGACGCCGTTCTTGTTTGTCCCCTCGACCAAGCGCAGCAGGTCAAAGCCGCCGCAGGGCAGGTGGCTAAGACCAATCCGGCGTCCTCTATCGCCGCACCCGGTGACCAGCCTGACCTTGCGAGTTTGAAAGCCTGGTTTGAGTCCTGGCTGATGACCGCGGCGCTGCCGCTCTGGGCCACCCTTGGCATCGATCATCAAGGGTGGGGCGTTCATGAAAGTCTGTATCAGGATGGCTCGCCCACGGGCAACAACCGGCGCGCACGCGTTCAGGCGCGCCAAATTTATTGCTTTGCGACAATGGGGGCGCGTGGCTGGGCCGGCCCCTGGCAAGCGATGGTGCGTCACGGCTTTTCCGGTCTGGCGGCAACCTATCATCGCAGTGATGGACTGATCCGCACCCTCGTTGATCCGGCCGGCGCAATTTGTGACGACACCGCGGTTCTTTATGATCAGGCGTTTCACCTTCTTGCGCTGGCCGCCGCCAAGCCCCTCATCGCCGATGCCGAGCCCCAAGCGCTGGCCATCCTTGATGCCCTCGATCAGCACTTTTCCCATCCGGGTGGCGGCTATCGCGAAATGGCCGGGCACGCGTTTCAATCAAACCCGCATATGCATCTGTTTGAAGCGGCCCTGGCGTGGATTGACCAGGGCGGATCGGCGCGCTGGCATGACCTCGCCACCAAGATTGCAACGCTGTGTCTGACGAACTTTATCGACCAGCAGGGTGGTTTTCTGCGCGAGTTTTTTGACGACAAGTGGGCCCCCGCCAGCGGCGAAGCAGGGACAGTGGTTGAGCCCGGTCATCAATTTGAATGGGCCTGCCTTTTGCTGCGCTGGTATCGGATCACCGGCGAGACCCAAGCACGCCAGGCGGCTCGACGCCTCTACCGCGCGGGCCAACACGGAATTGATCCGGCGCGCCAGGTTGGTGTTGATATGATGAATGACGCGCTTCAGCCGGTGACCCAGCGCGCGCGGCTGTGGCCACAAACCGAATGGTTGAAAGCGGCCTTACTTCTTTCTGACATTGAAGAGGGCGAAGACAGAGATCAGTTGCGCCGCGCGGCAAGCACCGCCGCCACCAGCCTGAAACGCTATCTTGATACGCCTGTGCGCGGTCTTTGGTGGGACAGGCTTGATGCGGAAAACACATTTGACGATGAGCCCGCCAGTGGCAGCACATTTTACCACATCGTCGCGGCGATCAATCAACTGACTGATAGTATCCAGTAGCGCCTCCAATGCCCATGTCTCGCATCAATCGCTCAACGGGATAGCGTGCAATCTGTAAACACGGCAGACCGGTTCGACCGCACACACCTTCCGGTGCTCTTTAATAACCGTAATCATTTCCGAAATGGGCGGCCAGCCCGCCCTACCGGAGGCGCTGCGCGCCGCGAGGCAAAAAATTGTGCCCAGGGGCGAGGTGCGCCGTATAAAGATTATCAACGGTTTATTGAATAGTGGGACACATATATTTCTCGTATTTTATTGGGCTTTTTCAAATTTGTGTCCCACCTTTTTGGAGACAATTCGATTCTCAAAAGCGGAATCGAGCCACCGACAAACTGGAATTTAGGCTAAGAGCGTGTGTCCATGATCATTTGAGTGCATTGAGTAATATGCGAATATCGGTGCGCACTTTAGCGACTTTTCGATAGCGTTTCGCCAGGCTTTGCCGTGGTATCTCGCTTGCGCCAATGCGGCTTTAGGGTCATTAGGACGGAGCTCGCTCGACGTGCATTTTAGCGCCAGCGACTGCTCCAGATTTTTTTTCTGCCTTCGCACGACCGTGGCTACCGGGGTGCACGTCACAATGTCTCAACTTTAAGTGCGAAGCATAACCGGCATACCCACTTGAAAATGTTTCTCAACGTTTAGGATAATGCGACAGAGGTCTCTTAATTCACCGGGCATGGGAGAAAGGTTAAGTCATGAGGGATGATTCGTGAATCCCCTTCTTGGTTCCGATAATCTCCCATTATCAATAGTTATAAAACCAACCCTTGGTCCAAGTGGCTTCTCGTGCTATATAATGAGGAGAACATTCGCCGACGGCCCGGTCTGCGCGAGGAGTACGCCCTGATGACCATACACGAAAATGATGGCGAAATCGATGCCGATCTTGTGGTCAAGATCGCCGACGCCAAAGCTCGGCTTTCCGAACTGATCGCCCGGGCTGAAACCGGCGAAAAAGTCATCATCGCGCGTGGCCGTGATCCGGTGATTGAGTTAAAGGCGCTCCAACCGGTACGATCGCCCATTGGGATTCTGGCCTCGCTGGGGATTGATGTCGACCTCGCGCTTCTCGAACGCCAATTGGACGAGCCGTATACCGACGCGGAGCTCGACGACTTTGAAGGCGATCTCGACAACGAGCTTGGTATCGCGTGACGGTCTATGTGATCGACACCAATGCCCTGATTTTCGCCTTTGCGAATTCAAGGCGTCTGACCAAACCCGCTGCGGCCGCTCTCGGAGATCATGGTGCCGTTCGTGTGGTCAGTGCTGCCTCGATCTATGAGATCACATGGAAACATCGTCTTGGAAAACTCGCGCTTGATCCAGCCGATGTGAGACGCGGTCTGCGCGCAAGTGGCCTTGAGGTGAGATCGACCACGGAAGCGGTGATGTATCGTGCTGCAAGCCTTGACTGGGACCATCGCGATCCGTGGGACCGGATGATCGCCGCCCAGGCGATTGACCTGGAGGCGCTTCTGGTCTCGTCCGATAATGATTTCGATGCGCTGGAACAAATCGACCGGATCTGGTGAGGCGAGGGGATGAGCAACGCTGACGAAAACCGGGAAGGGCAGGGTGACAATGAGACGCCGCCTCTCCGTCAGGTTTGTCTTGACGACCTTGAAGAGGCGTTGGACCGCATAATGGATGAGGCCGCTGCCGGGGTTTCAACAATCATCATCCGCGATGGCGTTCCGATTGCTCGGTTTGTGCCTGTCGAGGGAAAGAAATCATGAGCGTGGTTGACCATGTTGCGGATGAACTTGTCACCTTCTTGCCCGTGGCAACGGCTGAAAGCCTTTCGCCGGTCCTGACCCTCGATGATGTTGAAACCCTGCGTCACCTCCACAAGAAATCGATCCCTGAGAACACCTTGCGCGCCATCGCCAGTGATCTTGCCTATCTCGAAGCCTGGCATCTGGCGGCGACGAGCACGCATCTTTCCTGGCCGGCAAGCGAAGAGGTTGTGTTGAAATTCATCGCCCATCATTTATTCGATCCCGTTCACCGCAAGGACAATAAAGGCCATGGCATGCCCGATGCGGTCGCGGCACGGCTTTATGCTGAAGAACGGCTGCAATCGCGCTTGCCCCATGCGCCCTCGACCGTTCGTCGGCGTATCTCCCACTGGAAAAGACTGCACGCGGCCAAAGACCTCGAGGGTGTTTTTGAAAACCCAGCTATACGAACAGCGTTAAAGGCGGCCGTGAAGGCATCGGATCGCAAGAAAGAAAAGCAAAGCCTAAAGCCCATCACTATCGATGTTCTCGAAGCGATGCTCAAAACCTGTGATCGTTATCGGGCCAATGGCAGGCGGGACTATGCCTTGCTGTTGGTGGCATTCGGCTCCGGCGGGCGCCGCCGCTCTGAAATGGGCGCCCTTCGGATTGAAGACATGAAAGACGTAGCGGCCGACGAAGAAGACAATTCGCTTAAAGGCGAGCCGCTTTACGAGATCTATCTCAGGCAGGCCAAACGGATCGATACCCAGAACGCAGAAACCATCATTGTCGCCGGCCGCGCCGCGAAAGCGCTGGACGACTGGCTTAGCGATGTCAGGCGGGAATTCGGAGGCACGGTAAACGGGCCGATATTCCGAGGCGTGAACAAGTGGGGGGCGATATCAAAACACGGATTGTCGCCGGGCGCCGTCAATGGGCTTGTAAAAGCCAGAGCAGAAAAAGCTGGTTTGAACCCCAGTGAGTATTCAGCACACGGCATTCGCGGCGGCTATCTCACCGAAGCCCGCAACGCTTATATCCCCTTGGAAGAAGCGATGCGGCATTCCAAGCACCGGTCTTATCAAGTGGCGAGCAGCTACTACGAAGACATCGACGCGCAGAACAGCAAGGCGGCCCGATTGCTAGATTAAATCGATAGAGGAAAAGCTGAACTGAGGTGGAATTCTGATTGCAATCAACAGACCACGTGGGGAGCAGGTGACGACTTTCAAAATTTTGGATTGCAAAATCTATAAAGACTCTTAGACTAAAAAAAGGGATATTGTGGGAAAATGCTTAATGTTAAGGTCTTCAGGGCAGCGGGAGTTTATAGTCGCGGCAGCGTTCATGGGGTTAATGCTCGTTAATGGGTGCGTGGGCGTATTAGCAAAAAAGCTGCCATCGAGTGCAGAAGCTACAGAGAAATTTGGTCGGGAAAGAAATGTATTACCAATCAGGCCTCGCGATTATTACAAATTAAAATATGCGTACCCCGGTGATAGCGAGCTATGTGGCGCATTCGCCTCCACCATGTCTGAGTCTTACTCTCCTGAGAAGGAAGATGCGTCTCGATATGATTTAAGCGGCTCTGTGCTTTCAGAGCCTGGAATGCTCCTGATGGGGTCGATTAATATTTTTGAGCCATGGGATAGCAAATCGCTATCATCTGATATTTGCAATAATGATAATACAGTAGCAAAAAAGACTCTTCTAGGGGTCATCGATATTGACATTAATCATGATGGACTTCCAGATCGACTTTATAGATTAGGTGCAACTCAGAGCCTTAGCCCTCCATTTTATGGTGTTACACATACTCCCTTATGGTATCGGCTTGGAAGTGAAAATGAATTTCCATTAGAACAAGAGAAGCTTCTTTTTCTTCTGCGTGATGAAGGTACAGCTTCTTATAAAAGGCTTAAACTCAAGAAACTTGCAAGGGGCTACAGGCCGTACGGGAAACGTATACACTGCTCTCATCACAACTTTTCAGTTTTTACGTATAGCGGCAATAGTTACATTATTGCAGCATCGGTAAAGTACCCAACTATCGAAAGTACAAAGCTATTTCTGGTCAATTTCGATAAGTCAGAGCCTTACGTTGCGTGTTACCTCGAGGGAGATGACATAACGAATTCAATACTTCCTAGTGAGTCGTTGAAGTATTTTTAAAAAAATTAAGGATCAGCCATGCCCTTAAATGCGATTTCGAAACTCAGCTTGTTCCACACATCGATGTTTGTAATTTTTTTGGTTTCATGTTCTATCCCGAATGAAGATTTAAAAAGTATTGTTGCAGCAAGAGAAATAAATACAAAAGTCGAAGAAATAAAGGTAAAGCCCTCTCAGCCATTAGGGCGCTTTTTATTAAGGCAGCACGCAAATAATGGACAGTTACTTTCTTTTCCAAAATCTTGTGAATTGATAAATGATCTCCAGCTTGTAAAAAAAGTAGCGAGTAACAAACAATGTTCATTTCCGACGCAAGAAAATTTCGAGTTAACTGATTTGAAAAGTGGCAAGTTAAAAGCAGAAGAGATGTTGGGCCAATTTAAGCAATTTTTATTTTTAGAGTTTATTTTTCAAAGTTCAAACTATTTATATGAATTAGAGTTTGAAGAGGGGGAAGTCGATGAAATTGATGTGCATACTTTATCAGCTAAGCTCGCGGTTAACATAAGAAACCAATGGCACCAAAACAAACTTGAGAAGCGCTTTGCGCCAACATTCATTTCTGAAAAGATGATTGAGGATGTTTGGGAAGCCTACCAAGATACTCTATACTCTTGGCTAGAGGAAAAAAAACCATTGTTTGTTAGTCAATCTTTTTCATTAAAAAGAAGTAATTCTATTTTTCATTATTATCGCATTCCGCAGATTGTTATTAAATTCGGAGATGCATTTGAGATGGGATCGCCAATCATTATTGGTGAGGGTGAGAATTGCTACTCAGATAGTTTTACGCAGGAATCGTCAACTCAGATATTTATCCCTTATGCCGGAAAAAATAACTATTTTAAAAATTTAATGGATTATAGGCTGAGATTTAAGCAAGGTAAAAAAACTAATTATAGTGAATTTTCAACTCATATGTATAAGGATTTTTTGATAAAAAATAATCCACGATACTTTCGCGCAGAAGGTGAGTTGCTTCTGTCTCAATTTTTAAATAGTGGGTCTAACTCAAGTTATGCGGTCAGGGTTTTTACAGTACCTTTGGTAAGGTATTTTGGGGTTGAATCTGATGAAACCGAAAGTGAGCAATCATGCACATTTGATTTCATCGAAGAGAGTATGAAAAAAAATCAATAAAAATCACTTCACGATAATAATGGGAATTGTTAAATGGTGAATCTTCTTGGGCTTGATAATGATCAGCAAAATCTAAATGCGAATGGACGCACTGAATATCAAGAACTTCGTTTTCAGTTAATTGTCGGAAACGAGGCATTTATTCCGACCGTGTATGATGATGGTGTTGGAATCCCAACTCTAGGGTTTGGATTTGCATTGCGTGAAGCCAATAATAGAGCTGCCATAGCAGGCGTTGTGAATGGTGTAACAGCTGCTCAATTAGACAACATAAATAC
This sequence comes from Pseudomonadota bacterium, assembly GCA_039819545.1. Lineage (GTDB taxonomy): Bacteria > Pseudomonadota > Alphaproteobacteria > Caulobacterales > Parvularculaceae > CALLPQ01. The sequence continues at coordinate 34,965 of JBCBRS010000019.1, forward strand.
TCAATTAACAAATTTATTTGCCCAGGCGCGCGCGCAAACTGACGCTCAAGGAAATTTCTTTGTTTTTCAGACTCCAGGTGTCGAATTGCCGGCGGGGTCAACTGCACTCCCAATGACAAATCCTTTGTTTCAGCAAATTGAAAACCAAATAAACTTAGTGGGTGCAATTACACAAGGTCAGGGTAATCAGATTTTCAATACTATTATAAATGATTCTGAAAATCTGGTACCTACTGCTGGGGCAAGAGGGGTTGATTTTTCTGTTGAGCGAGCCGCGCTTGTAAGCGTTGCGTTTAACGCTGGTACATCAAGCCCATCTGCACGACAGGCGATTGAGGATGATGATCGTGCTGAAGCTTGGTATGAAATTCGCTATAACGCTCACGACGGTGCCACACGGCTTAATAATGGAGTTAACCAGGGAATTGCAAATAGGCGTTATGTTGAAAGCCATGTTTTTCGTTTGTATGAAGGACCACAAAATGATCCGTACGGAGCTACGTTGAACGAAGTAGAAACAGAAGATGCTTTAAAAGTATTTCGGACTTTTAATAAACATGAAAATAATATCAGAGCCTTTGACACTTCTTTCGAAGCAGGCATTACAACGGCGCGAGCCACGGCTGATGAGTTAACAGCCAACTTGCCAAACTTGGATTTTCAAAGTGTACAGGGACGGGACGCATCTTTTGAACTGGCTAGGCGGCAGCTAATAAATGAATTTGCTAATTTTGAGCAAAATTTTTCAGACTTACTGAGCGTTATATTTCCAGAAGCTGGTTATAGTGGGCATTTGACTTTACTCAATATGCAGAATCTCCTCCTTAATATTCAGATTGACGATACCTTAAGTGCCGCTTTAGCAAATGCTAGTCTCCGGAATGTGTTCGTGGCTGCCAGTGAGCGTGGCGCATTGCCCTTCGTGGCGGGTCAGTTGGGAATTGGTGCTGAAGTCGATCCGTTTACTGTTGATCGCACAAGATTTGGCGTGGTTGACGAACATGATTTGATCTTTGGGTCAATAGAAGAAGCTCAAGGAAATTTTCTGGGCGTGGTAGCCTCAGTGAATGACACCTTACGCGGCGGTGGCGGCAATGATTTCTTCGTTGGCGGTGGCGGCAGTGATGTAATTGATGGTGGTGATGGTGAGGACACAGCAAGTTACCTCAGTGGAACGATTGGTGTAACTGTAGATTTGGAGAATAATAACGCTACGGGTGCTTTTGCGAATAGCACCGATACACTGATGAACATTGAAAATGTTATTGGCACAAATTTTAATGATACTTTCACGGGCGTTGATAATTCTGCTAACATTTTCATTGGGGCCGCGGGAGTTGATACTTTTAATGCGCGTGGTGGTGGCGATATTTACATTGGTGGAACCGAAAATGATATTGTCAATGTAGATGCCGTATTTACTGAAGGTTTTATATTTTTTGGCGGCGAAGGCCCGGCTGATGACGAGGATCATGTAAATTATGGCGCGGCATTAGAGAATTCACAATTCAGTTTAACAGGTAGCTTTGCCCAAGGTATTGGAAACAGAATTGATGTTACCCGTGCTGGCATTACTGACACATTATATAATGTTGAAGTTATCGATTTGTCTGCGAATAATAAGACCATTACATACAGGCAATTCGGTCAATTACAGGGGCAAATTAATGTATTTACGAGACAAGGGCAAAATAACATAAGGATTGAGGAAGGCCCAAACACTAATCAGCCCGTTCTTAATATTCTCAATGAGTCGCAACAAGCCGGTAATGGGCTTCTCCGAATTGATTTTGATGCGGAAAATGATCCGAATACCAATGTTCACTTTCTTACTATCGCTAACGACGTGCAGGACCAAGATCGCGGCAATGCGGTTCTTACCTTTAATGGCCGCCAGTTAATTGGTGGTGCTGCCTTTGATTTCAACAGATTTGAGTTGCAGGGCGGTGCTCTAAACGCACAAGGTCGTCACGATCCAGCTTTTTCGGATCGAACATTCGACACCATCCTGATTGAATCCGATTGGGTGCGTTATCGGGCTGAAAATTTGCAGACTGTTTTTGATTTTTTTCAACCGTTTGTAGATGTCAATAGTAATACGGGAATTCCTACATTGCCCGGGTTGGGGCTTGCCTTTAACTTTGTTGGCTTGGCGCTTGCTTCCTCAGCAGCGTCGCTAGTTACCGAACAGTGGGCTTCCTATTCCTCAATATATCAGCAAATTATCTTGGGTGCCCACGGTGAATCTTACGCCATTTTTAATTCCGTCGAGGCCGCTGAAAACACAAACCGGCTTGTGGGTGATGTGTTCGCGCCAGCGGAAGGGGTTTCTTATGTTTTAAGAATTCAGATTGATCCGGATGATACACAAGCAGATCAATTCATCATCATCGAAAACTGGCAGCAGGGAGACTTTGGAATCAATCTTGTCGCCCCTGGGCTCGGGCACGGATTCGATACTGGAACTAACCGAAATGGCGAATTCGATCTTATTTTCGGTTCGGATGGTTTCTCCGATGCGCAAATTCAAGGCACCCTGCGGGGGTTAGGGCTTGTGCCTGAGGCGTTGGGCGATGAGCCACCAATAGGTGGGCCACAAACAAGTGCAGTTTCCAATGCTACAACGGTTGGTCCAGGCGATCCCTTTGGTTTGGGTATCGACCTCGATCTTCCCATAACTCGGAATGGCAATAATAGTAACAATATTCTTGGCGGAACTGCCGGCGATGACATGCTCAATGGCGGTGGCGGTGATGATCAGCTCTCCGGTGGTGAAGGACAGGACACCTATGTTTTCGAAGCTGGAGATGGTGCAGATGTTATTACCGATGCGTCAGCAGGTGGTAATACGATTACGTTTCTTGGGGGTATCAATCTCGATGACGTCACGCAAGAAGAGGTTCTCGGCGACGATGGTGCGCTTGACTTGCTTGTTACGTACGGTGCTGGCGACACGATCCTGATTAAGGATTGGTCTCTTCTTGACCAAACAACGCGTGATGCGTGGGTATTTGATACCATTGCGCCTCCGCCTGCACCGCCGCAATCTGAAGAAGATGTTGAAAACCTCGTCGTTTATCCCACTGAGCTAACGGGTGATAGCGACGCAAACAATATTATTGGCGGTGACTTAAACGATATCATTATTGGTAATGGTGGTGATGACACACTAGTCGCCGGTGGCGGCGATGACGAAGTGTTCGGCGATGCGGGTAACGATTTACTGGCAGGCGGCAATGGTAATGATCGCGTGTTGGCTGGTGACGGCGATGATACGATTGATCCTGGTATCAATGATGATTTTGTAGATACCGGTAGCGGCGCGGACTTTATTTTCGCCAGTGGAGGTAATGACACCATCGTTGCGGGTGATGGTGGAAACACTTTCCGGTTTGATCTTGGTGGCGGGAATGATCGCATAACCGTTAACGATTCATTCGGTGGTTTCTTTGGCGGCGGTCCCCAGAATACCGATACATTGATTTTTGGTGCCGGCATCACTCCGGAGGATATCCTCCTTACACGAACGGTTGATAATCCAAATTCTATAACACTAAATATACAGTCAACTGGAGAATCTGTTACAATCCTAAATCAATTCAATTTTGATGATTCTAGCCTAAGTTCCGGTAATATTGGTGGATTTGATGAAATTCTGTTCGATAACGGTGCCGCGTGGGGCCGGCAGGATCTGATTGAAATTTATATTTCCCAGGCCAGCACAGATGGCAACGATGTCCTGGTTGGGTTTGATGATCGTGATGATGTTCTGTTATCATCTGCGGGTGATGACACTATAGCGGGGGCAACTGGTAGTGATGATTATCTGTGGATCCGCGGTAGTGGTAATGACCTTATTATAGATAATGACGATTTCTTTTCTGATATCAATGAAAGTACACGTGATCGTCTTGTTTTTGGCCCAAACATTTCACCAGATGATGTTACCCTGATCCGTAACTTCAGCGACGATAGAGCAATTACTGACTCATTTAATGGGACGGATTTGACAATCATAATTACTGGATCAGGTGGGGGGTCAGTAACACTTCAGGATTATTTTGATGATGAAGCTTCCGGCGTTGACCTGATCGTTTTTGAAGATGGGACGACCTGGGATCGTTCATTCGTTAGCGGCCAGGTTGTTCAAGCTCAAATTACGGATGAAGATAATATTATTCCGGGTACGGGGAGCAATGATAGCATCAATGCATTGGATGGTGACGATTCTGTCGTTGCCCAAAGCGGTGACGATATTATCAACGGTCAAGCCGGAAATGATACACTTCAAGGTCAAGGCGGTAATGATACAATTGATGGTGGCCTTGGGGATGATCTAATCGTCGGCGGTCGGAACGATGCAGATGTTTTCGTATTTGGAGCCAACTTTGGCCGTGACAGGGTGGAAGTTGAAACTCAATCGCTTGGCGATACAGTCTTTTTCACTGCTTCATCGCTATCTGACTATGACATATTTTATGACGAACTTGATGAGACGTTAGTTTGGCAAAGTGTGACTTCAACTAATAGATTGGAGTTATTGGATCACGCGTCGTTAGACATCGCTCAAAATAGAAATGATGTCATTTCATTTTATCAGTTCCAAGATGGTGAAATTTTAAGCTTATCTGAAATTGTTACCTACGGTGAAATCTCCAACGTCGCCTCGAACATCTTATCTGGGGATACTACAAGCCAAATTTTGTTCGGCACGAATTTATCTGACAAGCTGCTTGGATTGGCTGGCGACGATACAGTTACGGGTGGCGCCGGCAACGATATTGTAAATGGGGGAACGGGTAACGATAGCCTCTCCGGCGGTATTGATAATGATGGTATTGTTGGTGGTTGGGGAGATGACACGCTTGCTGGCGATCAAGGCGATGACATCCTTTTCGGTGGCGGCAACAATGATATTGTGGGTGGGGGTGCCGGCGATGACAGTCTGTTTGGTGGAAGCGGTGATGACACGCTGTTTGGCGGTTCTGGTGATGATGAACTTACCGGTGGTTTAGGGGATGATGTTTATCGTTTCTCTCGCGGAGACGGCCAGGATACAATCGATGCCACCGACGGAAGAAGTATTGGTGATAATGAAGGCCTGATATTCAATTCAGGTATTTCGCAAAATTCTGTCGAATATTCATTGTTGCGAGACGACTTGATCATCAATTTTTCAAACGGCACAATCGATCAACTTACAATTACAGATTTCCTTGGCGCCGGAAATCTCTTCGTTGAATTTGCAGATGGCACCCGACAAACAGCAACGGATATTTTACGCGAAATTGCTGGAGCAACTGACGGGGCCGATAATCCTGCGGAAGTTTCTATCGGGTCTGGAAGAACGCTGATCTATGGTGGTCTCGGCGATGACACATTAGCGGGGACTGGTTCTGATAATACTTTCCTGTTTACGAGAGGCGATGGCCGTGACACTGTTTTTGTAAATGACCGAATTTTGTTGGGCCCTAGCGACAACGAAATTCTTATTTTTGGGTATACGGAAGAACAAGTAAATTTTGCAGCTAGTGGCACAGACCTTGTTGTTACCTTCGACGGTACTGACGATGTAATCACCGTTGACAATCATTTTGGATTTCAAGGAACTGACGGGCGTCCGGCGATTGACGCTATCCGCTTTGAAGGCGGTCAGCTTCTTGGATTGCAGGCAATACGCGAGCGCGTTACCGCCGATCAAGCTACCGATGGCAATGATCTAATTACTGCGGCTCCCATTGGCCTTGCTGGAGAACTTGATCGACTTACTGGGGGGCTCGGAGATGACACACTTTTGGGCGGAGCTAATAGGGATGTCTACACATATGAACTCGGTGGTGGTTCAGATGTTATCAATGATACAGAACAAAATACCGGTGTTATTGACCGACTTGAGTTTGGTGAAGGTATTGTAGAAAGTGACCTGATATTTGGCGTATCTGACTCTAATCCACTTGACGTCACCATCACTCTCCCAAATGGTGAAACTCTGACCCTTGTGGGGCAACTTGCCGGTGATGGGCGTGGTATAGAGGAAATTCAGTATGCAAACGGCTCAACATCTGGCTCCGCCAATGTACGTGCCTTTGCTATTCAGTCCACGACTACAGATGGTGATGACAATGTTGTCGGGACTGTTCAGGACGAGACATTAACCGGCGGCGCTGGTGATGATACGCTTGCTGGCGGCGACGGGAACGATACCTATATTCTCGGGACCGGTAGCGATACGGTCATCGACTCAATGGGTAATAACGTTGCCGAATTTGAGCAGGGTGTTTCACTATCTGATCTGCTTTTCGCTGCCGACCCGGAAAATTCGGATGATTTACTGATAACGTTGCAAAGTGGAGATGTTATCCGTGTACAGGGGCAATTTGCAGGGGCGGGTATTGATTCTTTCCGTTTCAGCGATGGTACGATCCTCAATCGCGATGGTATCGCAGCAAATGCATTAGCAGCTTCGCAAACGGATGGAGATGATGTCCTCACCGGCGCGAGAGGGAATGATCTTATTGAAGGCGGCGGCGGCAATGATACGATTGATGCCGGTCTGGGCAGCGATATTATCGTCTTCGGGCGCGATGATGGAAATGATATAATTGTTAATAGCGCCGGGGAGACAGGACGAGATATCATTCTTCTGGGCGACGATATTGACGTCGATGAGGTGGCTCTGACTATTGGGGGAGCGTCGGGAGCAGATCTCATTGTGTCGCTGCGCACAAGTGATTCAACGCTCACTATAGAGAACTATTTTGATGTATCAGGACCGGAACCCTTGGCGGTTGGGTCAATCAATCAGATCGCTTTCGCCGATGGAACAGTCTGGACAATGGCTGAAATCCTCCAGCGTGCCATTGATACTGCACCAATCGTAAATGCCACTTTAGATGATCAGGTCGTTTCTCAAGATCAGGAATTTTCGCTGACACTTGATGCCAGCTTATTTGCTGACGTTGAAGATTCTGAAATAATTATTGAAGCTTCGCTCTCAAATGGTGAGCCACTTCCCCAATGGCTTTCTTTTGATGGAACGCTATTAAGCGGAACGCCATCTAATGATGATGTTACCAACCTGGAAATCGTCATTACTGCGCGAGATTCAGCTGGTGGCTTTGCCAGAGTGCCGTTCACATTATCAGTCACCAATGTCAATGATGCACCTGAAGCTTCTGCTGCATTGGGGAGTGTGGCTCTGTCTGTAGGGTCGATGGTAAACTATGTTGTCGACGAAACTCTGTTTTCAGACCCTGACGATCTTGTTACTGGCACGCCGAGTGCGTTGTCATTTTCTGCACGCCTTGCTGATGGTTCACCGTTACCAGCATGGCTTAGTTTTAATGAAACTACACGAAGTTTTACAGGTACAGTGCCTGCCAGTACTGAGGGTGCGCTTTCAATCATTGTTCAGGTGTCTGATGGAACCGCACTTCTGGAAGCACCGCTAACCTTTGGTATCGGTGCTGATGGAACTGCGCCGACGGTTGATGCCGGAATAGCAACACAAAATGCTGTCGAGGATATAGCATTTGAATTTACATTACCCACGAATGTATTCGCCGATCAGACGCCCGATGACCGTTTAATCTTAAGTGCACGTTTGTCTGATGGTTCGCCACTACCGGCATGGTTGTCCTTTAATTCGGCCACATCAACATTCTCCGGACTGCCGGAAAACTCAGATGCGGGCATTCTTGATATTGAATTGATTGCAACCGATGCGTTTGGAAATAGCATTGCGACAAATTTCCAATTGGATGTCGCTAATACAAACGACGCGCCAACCGCAATTGGCATTCTCAATGATGTAACCTCTGACGAAGGCCAAGATGTCAATTTGGTAATTGACCCGGCAATTTTTGCCGATGAAGATGTTGGCGATACCCTGACAATAACCGCAGCGCTCGCAGGCGGCGTGACCTTACCCGACTGGTTAAGTTTCGATGGTCAACGATTTGTAGGCATTCCAGAAGATGCAGACGTTGGATTTTACCAGTTTGAAATCACTGCCACAGATGGAAGTGGTGAGAGCGTTACAATTACACAAAACCTCTTTGTGCGTCCTGTCAATGACGCGCCGATCGTTACTGTTGATCCGCTCGATCAGTCTGTAACCCGTGATGAGGAATTCATTTTTACAATTGCCTCTGATACTTTTGTTGATGTTGATAGCGGTGGGTTTGCAGTTGAAGCGCGCCTTTCTAATGGCGATCCTCTTCCAGATTGGATTAACTTCGATCCAACAACATTTACATTCGCAGGAACACCAAATTTCAGAGCTGTCGGAACATTTGAGGGGCGTCGGGATTTTGAGATAGAGGTTATCGCAACTGATGGCGACGGCGAACAGGCTGTTGCTGCATTTACAGTTACAGCCATTGGTCCTAATCCAGGGGAAGACCTGATTGGTACTGCTGGTAATGAAACTATTATCGGCACAGATGGTCCAGATACGATTGATGGCGGTGCGGGCGACGACACTCTTATCGGTAACCGTGGTGACGATATTTATCTGTTTGGCCAGGGTAGTGGAAATGATGTTATTGATCCAGACATTCTGAGTACGTCAGTAGATAGTATTGATGGCACAATCAGAGTGGTTGGTGGCTTAACTTTAAGCGATTTAACGTTAAGTCGTTCGGGGTCAAATTCCGTAACATCATTCATGACCGATCTTGTGGTTACCATCAATGCCACAGGAGAAACCCTTACTGTTGAACAACAATTTGCCGACCTTTCTGAGTCCCGAAATGTCATAACCGCAATCGAATTCGATGATGGAACGATACTCGACGCTGGTAACATTCTCGATCTTGCCTCTCCAGCAACAGCAGGAAATGATGAAATTGCTGGCGATAGTTTCGACAATGAACTGCTTGGCGGCGATGGCAATGACAGTCTTTACGGACTTGGCGGTACCGATATCTTGGAAGGCGGGCCGGGCAACGATGTCCTCTTTGGAGGGGCGGACCCTGATCGTTATCGCCTGAATATTGGAGACGGTAATGATCGTATCATAGACAGCGCAAATTCAAACAGTGATCGCCTATTGTTCGGCCCGGGGATCACAACGGATGATCTTGTGATCATCCGTAATTTGGGTAATCCCAATGATCCTACTTCACCTCCGGGTATCACATTAAGCCCAGGGGAACTTTACATTGGTTTGCGGGATGGTAGCGCCAGTGTAGTGATAGAAGGTCAATATGAAAGCGATAACGGCATTACACGGGGGTTGGAAGGATTCCAATTTGATGATGGTACGCTGATCAGTATTTTCGAACTGGAAGCGCTTGCCGATAATAACAATAATCTGACGGGAACGGGGGCATCTGAAACCCTCACAGCCGGTTTTGATGGCGCAATATTCAATGGGCTTGGCGGTGATGATACGCTTGTCGGTGGTTTTAGTGATGATGTCTATTTATGGTCGCCTGGTGATGGCAGCGATATCATTATTGAAGACGAACGTATCAGTTTTGATCGCATTGTTCTGGGTGGTGGTGTTACACGAGATGATGTTGTTTTTGAGCGTGGAACGGGTTTGGCGCTCGATTTGTCCATTCGTATTCTGTCTACCGATGAAATAATAGAGATTGAGCAATTCTTTGATGCGACTGCCTCAACCCAATCAGAATTTTTCCGCCCTATTGACGAAATTGAATTCAGTGACGGGGAAATTATTACTTTTAGTCAGATCTTTGAACAACAAACCCAAGGCGCTGCTGGTGATGACTCGCTGGTTGGGTTTGAATTTAACGATGACACTTTCGATGGCGGTGCCGGTAATGACACGCTACGTGGGTTTGGTGATAATGATACCTATATTTTCGGTCGTGGATATGGAAACGACATCATCATCGACTCCAACTTCAATATTTTTAATACAGACAATAATGATCGTATTCAGTTCATTGATGGATTGACTCCAGATGATATATTGATTTCACGATCTTCGCCGTTCAGCAGAAGCGATTTTGTATTCACTATTCGTGATACAGGCGACTCCATAGCGTTGACATCAGGCATAGATGACCGTCAGACAGATTGGACGTTCCGCTTTGACAATGGCGTTGTGTTAAATGAACGTCAAATTGTCGACCTGTACTTCGAGCAAAATAGTACAGATGGTAACGATCTGGTTTTCAGTATTACCAGTGGTTTTGTCTTTAACGGTAACAGAATTATTGAAACAGGGCTCGGAAACGATACTCTATTTGCTGGTGATGCGGATACGCTTTTGGGTGGCGAAGGTGATGATGTTTATGTCATCGGGCGCGGCCAGGTGAGTTTGATTGATGAACAGAACAATATTTCAACTAATGATGAAGTGCGGCTTGATGATGATTTCGGAGACAACGATGATCAAACTATATTCCGGACTGCGCCGAATGGCGTCGATTTGCATATACTTCGCGGTTTTACATTTAACGGTCAACTTAACTTCATTGCGGAATCCCCAAGCGTAATTATTCGTGATTTCTTTACACCCGGGGCCAATACAATCGAGCTTGTTACACGGTCAAACGGCGAGAGCTTCACTCGCGCGGATATTCTGGCCAACCTCTTGTCTTCTGAAGCATCGGAAAATGTGATCAATGGTACTGCAGATGCGGATGACCTATCATTTGAGGAGTCGTTTTTACAGGAAACCTTTATCGGTGGTACGGGGGACGACACGCTAACTGGTGGTGACCGATCCAGCGATCTTTATATTTGGGCACCCGGTGACGGCAACGACACGATTTTTGAAGGGGCTGACTCTTCAAATACCGGGATCAATATTTACCCCGACACATTGCAATTAAATGGTGTCAATCCATCCGACGTTCTTCTTGTTCTTAACGGAACCAATCTGGAGGTTCTGCATGAACCGACCGGGGAGCTTATTACTATCAGTAACCAATATGGTAATGAAACTGACGGTATTCTGCCCGGTATTGAAGAAATTGTCTTTGATGACGGAACAATCTGGACCCGTCAGTTTATTGATAGTCGTTCAGCAATTTTTGGTACACTTGGCAACGACACACTGACGGGAACTAGTGCCGAAGAACGTTTCAATGGGCGTACCGGTGATGACGTATTTAACACGGCTAGTGGAAATGACACTTTCCTTTACGCATCTGGCGATGGAAATGACACCATTAACGATACCAATTCATTCTCATCAACCACTGACATTCTATTCTTAACGGACCTTAGCCGCGAGGACGTAGAATTTGGTAGAGTCGGAAACGATCTACTGGTGACGGATTTGACGAATGGGCAGGTTATCACAATTGTCAATGAGTTTAGATCAAGCCGCGGGGTTGAGTTTATCCAGTTTGCTGATGACTCCAGAATTTCACGCGCAGATATTTTGCAAAACCTGACTCTTCGCGGAACATCGGGTGATGATAATATATCTGGCGGTTCCAGCGGTGAGACCATTATTGGAGAAGCCGGCAATGATACGCTGAGTGGTGGTTCCGGTAGCGATATTTATATTTTTAATATTGGAGATGGTGCTGACTTCGTAAACGATACAAGCACCAGCACGACGAATATTGACCGCCTGGTGCTTGGTGATGGAATTTTGCCATCGGATATCACGGCAAGTCGCACCGACAATGGTAATGACCTTGTGCTAATGATTAGTGCGAATGGTGATCAGGTTACTGTAAACAGCCAATTCAGTAGCCTGACACAAGGGTTGGAACAGGTTGAATTTGCAGATGGTACCATTTGGAACCGGCAGTTCCTTGTAGCGATTTCAAGCCCGGCCACAGCTGGTGATGATCTGATCGAGGGAGACATCAGCGATAATGATCTCTCCGGGTTAGCGGGTAATGATACGCTCGATGGCGATACGGGCAGCGACACACTGTCGGGCAATGATGGTAATGACAGTCTCAATGGTGAAGCAGGCAATGATGATCTTTCCGGCAACGCAGGCGATGATACTCTGACCGGTGGTGACGGCGTTGATATTTACCGTTTTGCCCGTGGCGATGGTCAAGATGTTATCAATGACGGTGGTGCCACTCTCAATGAACTTGATCAGCTTGTCTTTGCTGGTGATATTCGTCCGACGGATGTGACGGTAACAAGATCATCCGATGGCGAAGATTTTATTTTATCTATCAATGGCGGCAGCGATCAGGTAATTTTGCAAGACCGTTTGATTTCCGGCACAGCAGGCGTTGACCTTATTGCCTTTGCTGATGGGACAGTCTGGAATTTTGATGCACTTCTTGATCTTTCTTCCGGGGCTGCTTTAAACCCTCCCGTTGCCGTTGATGATACACTTGACATTCCGGGTGGTACGAATGAGTTCATCATTCTGATTACTGAACTTCTCGCGAATGACGGCGATCCAGATGGCGATAGTATCTTTGTTTTGACAGCGCTCAATCCTTCAGTTGGAACCGTTCGATTCAATGGATTGGGTGATATTGTTGTGGATACAGAGACTGTTCTCCTGGGTGGGCAGTTTACACTTGAATACACACTAAGCGACGGTCTTCTCAGCGATATCGGTACGATTACGGTCAATGTGACCGCGCCACCGAATATCCCACCGGTAGCTAATGGTGACAGTGGTTTTGTGACTGATGAAAATGTTGCGCTTAACATCCTAGCCAATGACCTGCTGTCTAACGATACAGACGATGACGATGATTCACTGACGATTGTTGCGGTGCAGGATGCAATAAACGGAGCTGTCGAACTGGATGGTAGCGGCAATGTTCTGTTTACCCCCGATGATGGGTATTTCGGTCCGGCATCTTTCACCTACACAATCTCCGATGGTCTTGGTGGTGGATCAACGGCACTCGTTTCGCTTGATATAACGGAGGTGAATTCACCACCTGTGGCCGTTGATGATAATGCAGCAACGGGTATCATCACGCCTGTTTCGATTGATGTTTTAGCAAACGATAGTGACGAAGATGGTAATCCACTGACGATCACAAGTGTGTCCAGCACATCAAATGGTACTGTTGTCATTGACGATAATGGAACCAGTGATCCGTCCGATGATCGCATTATTTACACGCCGAACGGCGGCGCACCTGCCGGTACAGTAATACCGATTGATACCGGGTTTGATTTAAATTCAGACGGGTTTTCCTATGTGGATGATCTTTTCAGAGGGACATCAAACCCAGCCTATGCCTCTGGCGTTTTTGATCCTGTTGGTGGTGACACCGGTGGAGGTTTAACGGTCTCGGTTGGTGCTATTGATAATGCGACTATTACGGATATTTCTGGAGGTTGGTTGACAAATTTCACCTTGGCGCAAGTAGGTAGTACAACTTTTACGTTCAGCTATCGCGCTCAAGTGTCTGCTGATTTTGAAGCAAACGAATTCGTGCAAGTCCTTGCGGCTGTCGATGGAGTATTACTTGGCGAAAATGGTAATGACTTCATCACCCAGATTACTGGTGACGGCAATGGCGGTATCGCTCCTGATAGTGGATGGGTAACGGTTACACTTGACCTTGGTGAGTTGAGTGCGGGAAATCATACGTTAGCACTTGGCGCATTTAACAATCAAAAAACATTCAATAATGAATCTGCACTGGTCAGTTTTGATGACGTGCTGATTAGAGCTTCAACAGAAGCCACCAATGCATTCGCTGGTACAGATACATTCACCTACACCATTGAAGACGGACGTGGTGGATCTTCGAGTGCAACGGTAACAGTTACTGTTGATGATACGCCGCCGCCGAACACGGCGCCTGATGCGATGGATGATGGCGGGTTTGTCACCGATGAAGACATGGCCACCACGATCGCAGCGTCTGATCTGCTGTCCAATGATAGTGATGCGGATGGAGACACGCTGAGCATTCTGTCGGTACAGGATGGTGTGAACGGCACGGTGATGCTGGATGTGAACGGTGATATTGTGTTCACACCGGATGCAGGCTTTTTTGGCGCGGCCTCGTTCACCTACACGGTCTCTGACGGCAATGGTGGTGAGGACACGGCCACCGTATCGCTGACAGTGAATGAGGTTGTGCCCCCGAACACGGCGCCTGATGCGATGGATGATGGCGGGTTTGTCACCGATGAAGACATGGCCACCACGATCGCAGCGTCTGATCTGCTGTCCAATGATAGTGATGCGGATGGAGACACGCTGAGCATTCTGTCGGTACAGGATGGTGTGAACGGCACGGTGATGCTGGATGTGAACGGTGATATTGTGTTCACACCGGATGCAGGCTTCTTTGGTGATGCGTCATTTACCTACACGGTCTCTGACGGCAATGGCGGTGAGGACACGGCCACGGTATCGCTGATAGTGAATGAGGTTGTGCCCCCGAACACGGCGCCTGATGCGATGGACGATGGCGGGTTTGTCACCGATGAAGACATGGCCACCACGATCGCAGCGTCTGATCTGCTGTCCAATGATAGTGATGCGGATGGAGACACGCTGAGCATTCTGTCGGTACAGGATGGTGTGAACGGCACGGTGATGCTGGATGTGAACGGTGATATTGTGTTCACACCGGATGCAGGCTTTTTTGGCGCGGCCTCGTTCACCTACACGGTCTCTGACGGCAATGGCGGTGAGGACACGGCCACGGTATCGCTGACAGTGAATGAGGTTGTGCCGCCGAACACGGCGCCTGATGCGATGGACGATGGCGGGTTTGTCACCGATGAAGACATGGCCACCACGATCGCAGCGTCTGATCTGCTGTCCAATGATAGTGATGCGGATGGAGACACGCTGAGCATTCTGTCGGTACAGGATGGTGTGAACGGCACGGTGATGCTGGATGTGAACGGTGATATTGTGTTCACACCGGATGCAGGCTT
>JBCBRS010000020.1:0-47046 GCA_039819545.1 Pseudomonadota bacterium
TGTTGATGCATTCTGCGTACCCAAATTAGAAGACCCCGGATCAAGTCCGGGGATACGGTGCAGGTGTCTGAGCTTTATGCCGTATTCCCGGGCAAGCGCAGCGCCGACCCGGGAACTGTTGATGCATTCTTCGGTCCCAAATTAGAAGACCCCGGGTCTTCGCCCGGGGATACGGAGTATTGTCCAAGAACCGTTTTCCCGGGCAAGCGCAGCGCCGACCCGGGAACTGCTGAGGCATTCTGCGGTCCCAAATGAGAAGACCCCGGGTCAAGCCCGGGGTGCACGGAATGTTCTTTAAGATGAGAAAGGCACTTCAACTAAGCCACGGTGCAATCTGATCGCGGTCAAGCAAAGCCTGATAGTCGGGACGGGCCCGGATAACACTGAATTGGTCGCCATTGACCATGACTTCGGGCACCAGAGGGCGCGAATTATACTCCGAGGACTGAACAGCACCGTAGGCACCCGCAGACATAAACGCCACCAGATCGTCCGCCGCTAAGGGGGGCAGCATGCGTTCGCGGGCAAACCGGTCGCCGGTTTCACAAATTGGGCCCACGACGTCATAGGCAATGGGGCTTTCCCCATCATGCGAAACAACCGGGCGCAGATCGTGATAGGCGTCATAAAGCGCCGGGCGCAAAAGATCATTCATCGCCGCATCGACAATGAGAAACCGCCTGTCCGTACCCGGCTTATTAAAGATCACCCGGCTGACAAGAATACCGGCGTTTCCCACAATCATCCGGCCCGGTTCAAAAATCAGCTGCACGTCGAGCGGGTCAGCAATGCGCCGGATCATCGCAGCATAGGCATCGGGATGTGGGGGAATGGTATCACCGTCGGAATAGGGAATACCGAGCCCACCGCCAAGATCGACGCGCTCAATGGGGATCCCCTCTGCACGCAGACTTTTGACGAGATCTGCAACTTTCATGAACGCTTTTTCAAACGGATCTAGCGCCGCAATTTGCGAGCCGATGTGCACATCCACGGCCTTAACCGCAATCCCCGGTAGGCCGTGCGCCTGCGCAAACAAAGCATGCGCCCGGTCCCAGGGAATGCCGAACTTGTCTTCGGCCTTGCCGGTGGAGATTTTCTCATGGCCCCCGGCGCTTACATCGGGGTTTACCCGAAAGGCAATGGGCGCAACCACCCCGCGCGCCACCGCCACCTCATTGAGTTGATGGAGTTCAGGCTCTGATTCCACATTGAACTGATGGATATTTTCATCAAGCGCATAGGCCATCTCCGTCCGGGTCTTGCCCACACCAGAGAAAACGATCTTTCCGCCTGGGATACCCACCGCCCGCGCGCGGCGGAGTTCACCTTCTGAGACAACATCAGCGCCGGCCCCTTCCTGCGCCAGAACCGTCAGCACGGAAAGGTTTGAATTTGCTTTGACCGAATATGCCGTCAGCATATGAGCATCACCAAAAGCACGGCGAAAAACCTGCACATGGCGGCGGATTGTTGCCTCACTATAACAGTAAAAGGGTGTACCCACGGCCGCCGCAATATCGGTAAGCGGCAGCCCCTCGGCATGCATGATGCCGTCCCGGTTCTCAAAGTGATGCATGGGGCTCTACCGGCTCAGACGTGTCTGCTCATTGGTATCGTCGGGCGGACGCACGGGAACTTTTTTACCACACGCGGACAGCATCAGTACCAAACTAAAAGTCAGTATCAGGAATTTCGTCATGACGCAGGATCCTTCGTACTTTCTAACCAGCGGTCCGCCATCTGTCTTACCTGATCGGGCGCCGTCCCGCCATAGGAAGTGCGCGAGGCAACTGACGCCTCCACCGTGAGGACAGAAAAGACGTCATCGGTGATCCGGGGTTCAACCGTCTGCATATCCGTAAGGCTCAGATCGGCGAGACCGCAGTCTTTCTCCTCAGCCATGGCCACCAGTGCACCTGTCACATGGTGGGCATCGCGGAAGGCCATATTCAGCGCACGCACCAGCCAGTCGGCCAAATCCGTTGCCGTCGAAAACCCGCTATCGGCCAGCGCCAGCATGGCGTCTTTGTTCACGCTCCAGGACGAGACCATGCCGGTCATGGCGCCGAGCACCAGGGCAAAATCATCAAACGCCCGGAACGTCGCCGCCTTGTCGTCTTGCATATCTTTAGCATAGGCGAGCGGCAGCCCCTTCATCACGGTTTGCAGCTGGGTGAAAGCACCGATCATCTGACCAATCTTGCCGCGGATCAGTTCCGCCGCATCGGGGTTGCGTTTTTGCGGCATGATGGACGAGCCCGTTGACCAGGCATCGGACAGCCGGAGAAATCGAAACGGCGCGCTCGACCAGATAACAATTTCCTCGGCCAGACGCGAAAGATGGCCTGCGCTGATCGTGGCGGCGGCAAGCGCCTCCAGTGCGAAATCGCGCGACGACACTGCATCAAGCGAGTTGGCACAGGGCCGGTCAAACCCAAGCGCCTTCGCCGTTTGCTCCCGGTCGATGGGGAACGATGTTCCGGCCAATGCCGCAGCGCCCAGGGGGCTTTCGTTTAACCGCGCGCGCGCATCAGCAAATCGTGCCCGGTCACGGCCCAGCATCTCCACATAGGCAAGGCAATGGTGGCCAAAGGTGATGGGCTGCGCCGTCTGCAAATGGGTAAAACCTGGCATGATCGTGTCAGCGTGGTCACGGGCGCAGGCGGCGAGCACACGCATCAGGGCGGTCAGCGCCGCTTCACTGTCCGCACATGCCGTGCGGACCCAGAGCCGAAAGTCAGTGGCAACCTGATCATTCCGCGACCGCGCCGTATGCAGCCGCGCCGCTGGCTCACCGATATGGGTGCGCAACCGCGCCTCAATATTCATGTGGATGTCTTCAAGCGCGGCGGCGAAGGGGAAGGTGCCGCCCTCAATCTCCCGCGCGATAATGTCGAGCCCGCGATTGATTTCTTTCTCGTCATTGGCCGAGATGATCCGTTGGTGCGCCAGCATGGCCGCATGGGCGCGTGAACCCGCAATATCCTCGCGCCAGAGCCGTTGGTCCACGTCAATAGACGCATTGATCGCCTCCATCATGGCGGCGGGCCCACCGGCAAACCGCCCGCCCCACATGGCGTTTGACGCGGCGGCTGCCTTTCCCGATCCCGATAGGGCCTCCTCTTTATGCGGTCCACTCATTCTCTCGTTCCTTGCAACTGGTCACGCCCGTGCGGGGCGTATCATCATTGACGGGGGCGACTGGCAATCTGTATTGCCGGTGAAAGGCGTATCCGTCCAGATAGTTTCAATGGATACGTCCTGCCTAAGGGAGCCCGCGTTAAAATGGCTATAAGGCAAGCACCGCCGGAAAGGGCAAGACAATGAAAACGCCGCGTTTTTGGTTGATGGTATGGGGCGCGATTGGCTCGCTCATCTTGGTGTATGTGCTGATCGCCTCCAGCTTAAAACCGCCAGCGCGCGGGGCGGACACCAAACCGATGCTGGTGGGTGAGATGGCTGACTTTACGCCTGCGTTCCCGCCCCGGCCCGCGCCGGAAATCCCGTTCCAGTCCGGTGATGACATGATCACCCTGCAGGATTTTCGCGGCCAGGTGGTGCTGGTCAATTTCTGGGCGACCTGGTGCGCGCCCTGCCTGAAGGAATTGCCGTCGCTTGACGCGTTGCAGGAAAAACTTGGCGACCAGAATTTCAAGGTGGTGGCGATTGCCGCCGACCCGCGCGGACCAGAGGTAGCGCGCGGTTTCCTCGACAAGCTCAATATCAGCAATCTTGATCTTTATGCGGACCCGCGCTTGCTCTTTGCTACCGCCATCGGCGGGGCCAATGTGCTGCCCGTTTCGATCCTCTATGATCCGTCGGGCACTGAAATCGGCCGCCTGACCGGTGAAGCCGTCTGGGACAGCCCCGAAGCCATCCGCTTAATCCGTGCCGTGATCGAGGGGCGCGAGATTGGGTAGGGCGAGCTGACTTCCTATACTGTGGGCAAACGAGCTCAAGCCCGGGCCCAATGGGTGCCCAATGGGTGCTCAGTGGTGCCATGTCAATAAAATAGTCCCCGCCCTCACCAACGCCCCAATAGTCTGGCCTTCAAGCATCCACTCGGCTAAGCCTTATCGCCTATTGGCAGGGTATCCTTGCGTTTGAGCCAGTCGCGCCATGGTCTTTTCTGATCGCACGTTTTTATTTTTGTTCCTTCCGATTGCGCTTGGGGTTCTATTCGCATTGCGGCCCCTGCGTGCACATATCTTTGCGATCATTTTTTTAAGCCTCATCTTTTATTATTATTCATCGGGCGCGCTTGTGCTTTTGCTCCTCGGTGTCGCCGGGCTTGCTTGGGCGGGCGGGTTACTGGTGAACCGCTCGCAGGCAAAGCCGCTTCTCGCTGCGATTTTGATCGCTATATTTGCGCCACTCATATGGTTCAAATATGCATTTTTCTTTGGCACCGTCGCCGGCATTCGCGAAGGATCGGCAGCGTATGACACGTTGAGCACGGTCATACTTCCCATTGGGATTTCGTTTTACACCTTCCAGGCTGTGTCCTATGTCGTCGACGTGTGGCGCGGCGATATCAAACCTGACCCCAACCTGTTTCGATTTGCGGCCTATCTGTGTTTTTTTCCCCAACTGATTGCTGGGCCTATTGTTCGATACGCAGACGTCGCCGAAAATTTTGCAAACCCGCAAACAGACGTCACCACCTTTGCTAAGGGGATCGTACGGTTTACCCATGGGCTCGCCAAAAAGGTGCTGATCGCTGACAATGCTGGGCGTATAGCCGATGCGTGTTTTGCATTACCTGGCGAAGATTTGGGATTTGCATCGGCGGCAATTGGCACGCTAGCTTACACCATCCAGATTTATTTCGACTTTTCCGGCTATTCAGACATGGCAATTGGTCTTGGACTTATGGCCGGTATCAGGTTTCCTGAAAATTTCCGATCGCCCTATCAGGCGCGCTCCATTACGGAGTTCTGGCGGCGCTGGCATATTTCCCTGTCAACGTGGTTCCGTGATTATCTGTATATCCCTCTCGGCGGCAATCGGCGGGGCGTGCAGCGCACCTATATCAACCTGTTCCTTGTTTTTGTGGCAACCGGCCTATGGCACGGAGCGGCATGGGTATTCGTGATCTGGGGATTATATCATGGTGCATTTTTGATTGGGGAACGGATGATCTGGGGAAAGACAGCAGGCGAGCGCTCCGAGGTCTGGTTGCGCTGGGTTTATCTTCTGCCCGTTGTCGCTGTCAGCTGGATTATTTTTCGCGCCACCAGCGTGGGGCAAGTTGGTCACTTCCTCAACGCACTTGTTCAGCCCTTTGCGATAGGCGCGTTTACGCTGGATACGCATGTCGCCGGCGCACTAACGCCCAGCGCAACGCTGATGTTTTTACTAGGGTGTGCCGCCTTCGTGCTGCGAACAAAAAAACCCATCGGGGTGCTCATAGAGGATAAAGTGGGGACAGGCGCAATGGGTTATGCGGCGTATGGTTATAGCGCTGCAACGTTCGCCATTGTCAGCGTTGCCGCCCTATCCGCAGGGTTCAGCCCGTTTTTGTATTTTAGGTTTTAGGGTGATGTCGCGCAATCCCGAACAACCCGCCGATCTTACGTCGAGCCCGGTAACCCGGTTTTTCGTAATCGCATTTTGCATGGCGCTCACCCTGCCAATGCTGGCCCGCATGGCCGTGGAGATTGAGCCTTATGGCCGCAAGCCGTTTACCACGGTTGAGAAGCCCGTCGCGGCGATGACCAGTGGCGATGCCGAGAGCTACAAAAAGTTGGCTAATGCCCAGTTTGAGCGCTCATGGTTTGTACGCGAGGCCATTTCGACCAAGAATAAGGCGCTTTATTTTCTGTTTAGGTATATCGATACCAACCAGATTATTTCTGGTCGTGACGGCTGGTTATTTTACAAAAGCCAGTTTGCTGACGGCGCGTGTCTCGATAAGAGGACTGCGCAACGCCTCGCCAACGCTATTGCAACCACGTCGTCTATGGCGCTTTCGATTGGCATCCCGGTGACCATTTCTATGTCACCGGATAAATCGGTAATATATCCTGAAAAAGTTCATCCGCGTGCGGCTTACCTCAGCGCCTGTAAAGACAAAAGCAGTGAGACCCTACGCGACGCCTTGGCGTCGCGCGTACCGGCATTTATTGATCATAAGCAACCAATCGTTGAAAACCGTTCCCGGCACCCATCGGAAGATTTGTATTACCAGACGGGCACGCACTGGAACGCACTTGGTAGCTACTACGCTCTGCGCCAACTCAGCGCACAGCTTTTGCGCCAGGATGAAGAGAGCTTCCCGGTTCCCTTGTTAAGCGAGGCATCCGGCAAGACCCAGCACAACACTGACATGGCTGAAATTTTGGGTCTGGAAAAAACCGAGCCCAAGGTGCGTATAATTGCATCCCAGTTGGAGGCTATTGGTAGCGCCCTTAAATTGTTGCCAGGGCGCACAGTGATTGTTCATGACAGCTTTTACGGTTCAACAAAGATCTCGCGTTTTTTTAAGTCTGGACACAGCGTAGTCGGTGCGGTGCGTCAACAAAATGCGACGCTGCTGAAACATTTGGCTAAAGAAGAAAATGTACGGATTATCGTCAATTTTATTGAACGAAATTTTATCGAAAAGATGGGATATCTATTTTTAGACGACCCACAACTTCTACGCTATGCGATTGATCAAAACCGCGCCCGCGCATCAAAATTTTGTCGGTATAA
Source organism: Pseudomonadota bacterium (assembly GCA_039819545.1). GTDB lineage: Bacteria > Pseudomonadota > Alphaproteobacteria > Caulobacterales > Parvularculaceae > CALLPQ01. Next base: position 6,700 of record JBCBRS010000020.1, read on the forward strand.
CGACAATATAGATCAGCTGCAAATCCAGAAGATTAGGATCGAAGGCAAAGACCGAAACTTTCGATCCACTTCGACAGATCCATACATGATCGTTAAAGCTAACGCCGATGTAAGGCGCCGCTGTATCAAAATATCAATTCGCGTGGATCGTCCCGCGCGGATGACCGTATTTCTGCCGCCGTTGCACGGCACCAAGGTTGACCAAGCGTGGGAAGCGGGCCGTGAATTCAATATCGATCTGAAGTCAGGACGCAACAAAATCGATTTGATCCTGCCACCGAACATTCGTGGCTCATTGTTGCGAATAGACCCCATCAACCATTTAGGGCCCTTTCAAATCGATGCGCTCAGCTTTGGTGAGATGACACCATCCTGAATGCGCCGCATCAAGCCGTCATTATAGCGGTTCTTGGCGAAGTGTGTTCGGTTTGCCGTCAGGAAACGCGTAAAAAATAGACTGAAAATGTCGTCCCTATTCCAGTTGAAATGACGACGCTTTGGACGGATCAGGTCCAGTTTCGACCCAGTTTTGGCATCGAAGACATCATGCTCTATGTCTTCGATGCCCAGCGCCTGGAAGCGTTGCAGACAGTTTATAAGCGCTACGCCGCAAGCTTGCGGATTACATAGTGCAGGATGCCGCCATTGCGGAAATAATCAAGCTCATCCCCGGTATCGATCCGCACCAGGAAAGTCAGCTCTTCTGATGATCCGTCGGCCCGGGTAATGGTTGCTTTTACATCGCCGCGCGGCTCAATCGCGTCCATACCGTGGATGGTTACGCTTTCATCACCTTGCAGGTTTAAGCCCTTCCAGGTTTGGCCGTCTTTGAACTGCAGCGGCAAAACACCCATGCCAATGAGGTTGGAGCGGTGGATGCGTTCGAAGCTTCCGGCGATGACCGTGCGTACACCGAGCAAAATTGTGCCCTTTGCCGCCCAGTCGCGCGAAGAGCCCGTGCCATACTGTTCCCCAGCAAAAACGACCAGCGGCGTGCGCGATGCTTTGTAAGCCATAGCCGCATCATAGATCGGCATTTCCTCGCCGTTCGGGCCTTTGGTGACGCCGCCTTCGGTACCGGGCAACATCTGGTTTTTGATGCGGATATTCGCAAACGTCCCGCGCATCATCACATCATGATTGCCACGCCGTGAGCCATAGGAATTGAACTCCTCAATCGGCACCTGAAAGCTCTTCAGATACTCCCCGGCCGGACCATCTTCTTTGATGGAGCCTGCTGGCGAGATGTGGTCGGTAGTAATGGAATCACCAAACAGCGACAGGATGCGCGCGTTTTCAATAGGCCGCACAGCCTCCGGCGTTTTCGACATGCCCTCAAAGTAAGGCGGGTTCGCCACATAGGTAGATGTTGGCCACTGATAAGTCTGGGAGTCCGTAACCGGAATCCCCTGCCATTTTTCATCGCCTTTGAAGACGTCCGCATACCGATCAGCGAACATTTTTGCCGTGACGCTTTCGCGTACGGTTTCGGCGATTTCATGATTGGTGGGCCAGATGTCTTTCAGGAAGACATCGTTACCGTCCCCGTCCTGACCTAACGGATCGGTCGTCAAATTGATGTTCATGGACCCGGCGAGCGCATAGGCAACCACGAGCGGCGGGGAGGCCAGATAATTCGCCCGCACATCGGGGGAAACACGTCCCTCGAAGTTACGGTTACCGGACAGCACCGAGGCCACGGCCAGATCATTCTCGTGAATGGCGTTGCTGATTGGCCCCGGCAATGGACCCGAATTCCCGATACAGGTGGTGCAGCCATAGCCCACAAGATCAAAACCGAGGGCATCAAGATCATCTTGGAGGCCCGCCTTTTCCAGATAGTCGGTCACAACCTGACTGCCCGGCGCGAGGGATGTTTTTACCCAGGGTTTGACGCTAAGCCCTTTCGCCCGCGCTTTCTTGGCTACCAATCCCGCGGCGATCATAACCGAGGGGTTTGATGTGTTCGTACACGACGTAATCGCCGCGATCACCACATCGCCATGGCCGATATCATAGTCAGCACCGGCGACGGCGACGCGTTTGTCGGCCTCGCCGCCCTTGCCATATTCCTTGTCGAGGGACCCGGCAAAGCTTGTGGGCGCGTTGGAAAGGAGGACGCGGTCCTGAGGGCGCTTTGGACCCGACAGGGACGGCACCACATCTCCTAGATCAAGCGATAGCGTATCGGTGAAAACCGGGTCCGGCGTCGAGGCATCGCGCCACATCCCCTGTTCTTTTGCATACGCCTCAACAAGAGCAACGCGGTCTTCGCTCCGGCCTGTGGCTCGCAAGTAGCGGATGGCTTCGGCATCCACCGGGAAGAAACCACAGGTGGCGCCATATTCCGGCGCCATATTTGCGATGGTCGCCTGATCCTCCAGCGACAGATGGTCGAGACCGGGCCCGTAGAATTCAACAAACTTTCCGACCACGCCCTTTTTGCGCAGCATCTCAACAATTGTCAGTACAAGGTCAGTTGCCGTTGCGCCCTCCGGCATTTTGCCGGTGAGCTTGAAACCGATCACTTCGGGGATCAGCATGGAAATCGGTTGGCCAAGCATGGCTGCTTCGGCCTCAATCCCGCCAACGCCCCAGCCAAGAACGGCAAGCCCATTGACCATGGTCGTGTGAGAATCGGTGCCCACCAGTGTATCGGGATAGGCGTAGGTTTCGCCGCCAACGTCGGCGGTCCAGACCGTTTGCGCCAGATATTCGAGATTAACCTGGTGGCAGATACCGGTCCCCGGCGGCACGACGCGGAAATTATCAAACGCGCCCTGCCCCCATTTCAGGAATTTATAGCGCTCACCATTACGCTCATATTCGCGGTCTACATTTTTCTCAAACGACGATGCATCGCCAAAATGGTCAACCATCACCGAGTGATCGATCACAAGATCAACCGGCGCCAACGGGTTAATCTTGGATGGGTCCTCGCCAAGATTCTGCATGGCATCGCGCATGGCGGCGAGGTCAACAACCGCCGGGACGCCGGTGAAATCCTGCATCAAGACGCGGGCGGGCCGATACGCAATCTCACGGCTCGTTTTGCCAGCCTTCAGCCAGTCAGCAAACGCACCAATATCATCGGTCGTTACCGTGCGCCCGTCCTCAAACCGCAACAGGTTTTCGGCGAGCACTTTGAGGGAGAAGGGCAGGCGGGAGAGATCCCCGACCTGATCAGCAGCAGCGTTGAGGCTGAAATAACTGTAGGTTTTTCCGTCGACGGTGAGGCTTTTCTTGGTTTTCAAACTGTCGTGACCTGGCTTCACAGGGGCATACTCCATGGGGCGCGCGGTGATGCGGCGATGATCGTGAAATAAGGGGGCCCGTTCACTGGCCCATACACCATCTTATGCCCGACGCGCCTGCCTAAGGCAATTGGGCGACACATGGGCCACCATGACGCTGGACACGCCTCAGCCACGCTTCATTTGAGGCGGCGTAACCGCCAATACAAGGCAATTGCGACGTGCCAACAGCACGGGTGACGGTTGCTGGTTTTGCCTCGCTCCGCCATAGTAGGGGGAATGATTCGCCAGTGCAGCGGGAGTAGACCGAACCATGACACAAGCCAAATCCAAAACCCCGACCCGTTCCTTCACAGCCGCGGGTACTGCCGGTCGGCTCGTCGCCATGACCCTGTTGGCCGTCAGCCCCGCCGCCGCGCAAACACCGCGCGCCGTTGCCACCTTTGGCGACTGGGGGGTTTTTGAAAAAGTCACCGGTGACGATAAGATCTGTTTTGCCGCCACCGAAGCGAAATCAAAACAACCCAGCAACGTCAAACATGGCGATATTTTTTTTCTCGTGGCGACCTGGAAATCGGGTGCGGCCATCAATCAGCCGAGCCTGATGACGGGCTATAATCTGCGCGCCGCCCCGGAGCCAAAATTGCGGGTGGGCTCGGACAGTTGGGAACTATACGCCTCCGAAAACGAAGCGTTTGTGGAAAGCGATGCCGATGAGCGACGCCTCGTCACCGCCATGCGCCGCGGCGCCACCATGCGCGTTTCCGCCATGTCAGAACGTGGCACGGCAACAAGCTACGCCATTTCGCTCAGCGGTGTGACGGCTGCCCTGCGCCGGGTTGAGGAAGCCTGCCGCTAAATCCGGAATAGGACACGATGCGCGCCCGCGGCGGCGCGCCTACACGCCCTTTTCTCCCTTGAACAAGCCGCTTTTACTTCCCATTTCTTAACCATGGGAAATGGGGCGTCTCAACGAGTAGGTGTGTCTGGGCTCCTTTGCCGGGGAGACCTACCATGATCCTCAACATTATTATCGGATTGTTCCGCGCGCTCGGGCGATTTTTCAGTCGCCTCTTTCGGGGCAGCGGCCAGGCTTCGCGCACCGCCACAGAAGCGGGCTCAAGCATGGCCGCCAAATCCGCTGATAGAAAAGACCCACCGCGCGATGATGAACTGGCCGAACCTGTTGGCGGCGGCGTGGAGGCAATGCTGTTCAAACAGCTCGCCCGTCCGCGCCTTAGTGAACAATCGGCTTCGGACCTGACCCTTGAAGACGCGCGCGTTTACCTCGAACAGGCAGAACGGTTTTACACTTTCGACTTTAATCTGTTTGCGCGAAGTGATTTTTTCTATGAGGAGGTCGAAGAAGACTATCTCAACACCGCACTCGGATTGGGGGAAAATTCTATCGATGGACGGTTCTTGCAGATCATGTCCCTGTTTCGGCGTACACTGAACGATAATACGCGCCGGTTAATGATGGTCTTCCCGCCTTTGATCCTTACCGGGTGTCTCGGTGCCAGTGCGGTGCTCGCCCCGTCATTAAGTGCGCGGCTGACACCGCTGACAACCGGGCTCGATCTGTCTTTTATAGACCCGCATATCCTTGCTTCTATTCTCGCTTTCACGGGGCTGAGCCTGATTGGCGTTCTGCTGGCGCTATTGATTTTTAGTTGGCCGTTTAAAGTTGCCCAGCAACGCAATCTTCTCAATCTTGATAACTACCTCACGTCGAAGTTTGCGCGGATCAATCATAATTTTCAGGTGGCAAAACGCCGGGCGCTGAATGTGGAACGTAACAAGCGCATGAGCCAGACTGAGGAGCTGAAAGACGAAGCCGGGGTCTGGACCTTGTCCTATCAGTGGTTTGCCATGCGGCTCTTACTCTGTGAGCAGATGATCCGAAATCGGCTTTATCAGGTGCGGCGCAACACCATCCTCTATTGGCTTGGCGGTATTGGCCTGACCACCATCGTTGGTGTTGTCGCTGCGATACTGGCCCAGCGCTTTGCCGCGCCGCTCCCCGGCCTGACAATTGGTATACTGAGCGCAACCGTTCTCTATATCGTGCTAACCTATGGCATTTTTCAAAGGACGACGTCGCTCTTCGCTGCTGTTCTTGAGGAGAATGAGTGGAGCCGGTTCCATCTCGTCGACCTCCACCGCACCATTCAGGACCACGTGGGCGAGGATAAAGTGCAGATCGTCACTTTCCGCGACCGCAACCGCATGGAATAGGGCGTGCGGGGTATGCGACGTTCTGGCACACCAGGCGCTTTTGTGGTAAGCTAGCACACCTAAAGGTGGAGGAACGCCATGAGCATCAGCGCCTATCTCTATTTTGACGGCGAATGCGAGGCAGCGTTTACGCTCTATCGCGCGCTCTTTGGCGGCGACTTTCTATCGATCCAGCGGTTTGCCGACGCACCGCCCGAATATAATCTTGCAGGCGAAGGCGCGGACAAGATCATGCACATGTCCCTGCCCGTGGGAAACACGGTCCTGATGGGCGCCGATGTGGCCGAAGGCATGGGCCAGAAACCAATAGCGGGCTCCAATTTCTCCCTTTCATTCAGCCCGGCAACACGAGACCAAGCCGATCAGGTTTTTGCTGGCCTAAAAGACGGCGGAACGGAAATGATGGCCATGCAGGATACATTCTGGGGCTCCTATTTCGGCATGGTACGCGACCGTTTCGGCATTCAATGGCTGATCAATTTCAATCTTGAAGACCCCAATCACCCCGGGGCCTGACCCCGTAACCAGAAAGGAAAGACCAATGTTCAACCAGCAATTGATGGATGTGGCCAATAAGCTTGTGGAAGGCTGCAAAACCAATAACGAGCGTGAAGGCCTCGACACGCTTTATCACACTCAAGCGGAATCCCACGAGGCGATGGCCATGGAGGGGTCCGGGAGCCGGATGGTCAAAGGGGTCGAAGGCATCAAGGCCAAACATGACTGGTGGGAAAATGCCCATGAAATGCATGATGGCAGCGTCGAGGGGCCCTTCTTTCATGGTGACGACAAGTTCAGCGTAATCTTTGGTCTGGATGTGACCAACCGCGAAACAAAAGAGCGTATGCAGATGAAAGAAGTTGCTCTTTACACGGTTAATGACGGCAAAATCGTCAAAGAAGAATTTTTCTACGGCGCGCAGTAAACGCCCTGCCTAGTCATCATAGGCGAAACCTACGAACAGCAGGTTTCGCCTTTAGGGGTTTTTCCACCCGACCCCAGAACACTAACGCATAGAGCCTTTGCACCGCAGCTCCTATTTGCGCGGACCGGGCAACGACGGTTGCGGGCATTTAATCCACTGTAAATTTTAAGAATAATCAGGGTTAAGACAAAGCGTTGTATCTTCATAAAATTTGCCGGGCAGTGATCACCTGACATAGCCTCATCCCTTCGACTGACCGACACTAAGCTGCCACAAATCAGCCCTACTCTCTCGCGGATTTAACACCACAGGAGAGAGCCTAATGACCACGGAATTTACCACCTTGATTTTCAAGAATGATGCCGGACAGCAAACCGGTGGGCTAAGCGGCCAGGGTGCCAATTTTATGCTGGGCGGCAATACCGCTGAAGGCGATATCGGCCTGTGCGATGCAAAAGGCGCGCAGACCGTTCATCTTGACGGTGGGGACGGCAATCTCACCCTGGGCGGACCAGGCCATAATGGTGATATTGGCCTGATCTGCGATGAAGGAAAGCTCCGTGTGCATATCGATGGCGGTGCGGCAAATATTTATCTCGGCGGTGAAGGCGCTGGCGGTGACATCGCCTTGAAAAGCCATAAAGGGGACACGACCGTTCACGCCGATGGTGGTAGCGGAAATATCACCGCCGGCGGCGGCGGTACGGAGGGCGACATCGCCTTGCAAAATACCAATGGCGGCCAGACCGTTCATATTGATGGCGGCAGCGGTAATCTGACCCTCGGGGGTGCAGGCAGCGAAGGCGACATTGCCCTGAAAAATACCGACGGCGTCCAGTCGGTTCATATTGATGGCGGCGGCGGGAACATCACGCTAGGCGGTGGCGGCGCGCAAGGCGACGTGATCCTGCGAGATGGACAAGGCAAGCAAACGATCCATATCGATGGCGGCGATGGCTCCATCCATGTGAACGGGGCCAAGGTGGCCACCGCCGACCATGTGTTTGCCAGCGACTATCCGCTTGCGAGCCTCGGGTCCGTGGCAAGCCATATTGCCGATCATGGCCATTTGCCGGGTGTACCTTCTGCCGCGCAAATGCGTGAAGGCGGCATTGATCTGATCGCCATGAATGGCCTCCTCCTTGAGAAAATTGAGGAATTGACCTTGCATCTCCTTGATCAAGAGGCGCGGTTAAAAACCTTGGAATCCAAAGGGTAATCCAGCGGCACCCGGATCTGCGTTGGACGAAGGGTGTCACAACGGCCCCAGATGCAGCATACAGCGCCACGAAGTCAGCGGGTTGTAGCCAATATTTCAGTCTCAGAGGCGGCGCGCACACTATTGCCGATCACGGTAGCGTGATTAGCCGCGCGCGGCTTGTGTTTTGATGACCTCGCAAGCGCGGCGTACTGTTTACCTATCGATGGTGTTGATCCAGCTTTTTGGGTTAACCGTAATTCTAGTTAATGACGCGCTCGGATGTCCCTATCCCTCCCCCCACAAGGTTCGGGCGCGTTAGAGACCGCTGCATTGTTCCCCTTTTCAATGCAGCGGTTTTTTTGGGATCGGTTGGCTGCCGGGTCGATGGGGCGGTAAAACATGGCTCTAACAGGTACATTTTCCAAATTTGCCGCGCTGATGCAGGCCTGTAAAGAACTGCGTGCCCGCTAAGCCGGGAAGTGTTGAGCGCGGAACCGTGTCTGGCTGCTGCAAAAGTCGGTCATGCAGGCTGTGCGCTCAATCAAGGGTGCCGGCAGCGCCATAGCGATCCACGTTTGCCCGCATCCGTTATACCGCCCACAAAAAACCGCACCCTGATGAAAGGTGCGGTTTTTGATGTTTACGGGCCGAAAGCGCTTACGGTGCGGCAAAGCCGTGTTCGATGCCCCACAGATACCAGTTATCAACCACGGTGCCAGTCAACAGGATACCAATACCGCCGGTAAGGGTTGTGAGGATAGCAAACCACCACGCCCAGCGGTGAACCGATTCCATGGAGGCGTTAAAGCCCATGGTCCAGCGCCAGAAGAGGGCAGCCCGTTCGGACGCCGTCCCGCGGTCATAAATTTGTTCAATCTCACGTTCACCGCCATACCGGCCCACCGCAAGGATGGTTGCCCCATGCATAGCCCAGAGCAGCACTGATCCGTATAGAAACACAATTGAGAGCATGTGGAAGGGATCATAGAACAAATTGCCATAAATCAGCGAGAAGTTATTCGTCCAATCAAGATGGGTCAGGATGCCGAAGGGCGGTGCCTCACTCCAACTCCCCATGGCAATCGGCCGAATAAAGCCGAGCACCAGATAAAGCCAGATCGCCGCAGCGAACGCCCAACAAATGTGCGTACCCAGACCAAGGGATATCGCTCGTTTATAAGACCGTACCCACCATAAAATGATCGAGGCCGTGAGGAAGAAGCCAGCAATAAGCCACCATCCCCCTTCCTGAAGGGGAGGCAGAATTTTCAGCCCGTGTTCCGGCAGGGGCGCGGCCAGTTCAAGAAACGGCAACTGACCGGCAAACTTGATCGGGGACCAACCGACACTAGCCCACATATTCAGGCCAATAATCTCAAATGCGATAAACCCGCAAATAAGCGAGAAGGTACCCGCCCAGCCCAGATAAACCGGACCAATCTGGGCATCGCCAATCTTACCCATAAGCCAGCTAAACGTGATCATATGATCACGATCGCTGTCATCTTTTGGTAGCTCGACGCCATAGTCCGTGTGCCCACGAACCTGCGTCTGTGTAATCAGATATTGATAGTCAACCATCGCAAAAATCCTTGCTCGAAAGAACGTTGGAGGGGATCGAAGGCGTCAGCTGAAAACCATCCAACGACGCCCACAAGCCATCCGTCAGTCACGCCAGAGTGGGAAGTTTCTCCAGCCTTCCCAATATTCAATCCACGAGCCCTGGAAGAACGGCCCACTGATCACGATACAAATCGCACTCCACAAGCCGGCATTGAGCGCCAGGAAAAGGCCCACCCGGTGGATACCAATAGTGCCAACCGAGTAACCGATAAAATCGCGGAAGAAAGCGTTTTCATGCTCGGGCGTCTTCACCAGCTTGCCCCGACCAGGGTTGGTGGCGGACAGAACCAGCCCGCCATGGAGCGCGAGCGAAAGCGTTGTGGTGAAAAAGAAGGTGATCGCCACCATATGGGCAGGGTTATAATGAAAGTTTCCGTACGAATAACCGGTGTAAGACACCCAATCGAGGTGGCTCATGATACCGTAAGGGAAAGCATGGCCCCAGGCCCCCATGAGGATGGGACGCACAATTTCCAGCGTCAGATAAGCGGAAATAGCCACACCGAACGCCACAGGCACATGGTATCCCATGCCAAGCTTGCGTGAGATCTCTACCTCCCGCAGGGCCCAGGAAATAAAGGCCCCGCTCGCGCAGAAGGTAATAATCTGCCAGAGCCCACCTTCCTGAAGCGGCATCACCGCGAGACCATATTTTATGTCCGGCGGATCAATGGAGATCAGCCAAGGGTTCCAGGTACCACCCAGAACCGCGCCATAAAAGATCAACAAAGTGCCGAGAATAGCGCAGAACGCCGCCGTGACACCAAAGAAACCCACATAGTAAGGACCGACCCAGAAATCAAAAAGGTCACCGCCCACCAATGTACCACCCTTAATGCGGTACTTACGCTCAAAGCTTAACAAAGCCATTGCAAGACCCTTTCCTTATTCGCTGTACGGTCTCGGTTTTCATGTCATTGTCCCGACACACATCAATACAGATGTTTCATCCCAGTAAGGATGATCTGTACTCATCGGTGCCGGGCGCGACCCGGGGTTGCGTCGTCCCTTCGGTGCCCGAGAGCCGGGACCGAAGGGCGACAGTCTTATCAACTCAATGAAAGCGTCTGAGCATCATCGATGGTCAGAGAAGCGGTCACTGAGGGGGCTGTGCTCAACCAGTTGTAACGCGGTGAACTCAGCAGCGTGAAGTGAATGAGAATCGCCAACACAAAAAGAAATGCGAACAGGCCGATCATGGCCCGGCGAGGATCAAACATTAACCAAATGCGCCACATAGCTTAGGCTCCTAACATTGGAATTTGAGCGAGCGAGTTGAGCGCGAATGTTGCTTCTTGCAACGAAACGTACCCATTCTCACCCGGGATCCATGGACGCCATACCCACACCAGCAAATGCGCGATCAGCGCAATACCGACGAGGGCAATGAAGTTCAGGACAAAATACTTGTGAAAGACTTGGGCTTCATGCGGTGTAATACCGGACATGGAGTCAGCTCCCACGGGCGTATCACTGGCCATTATTTAACCTCCTTTTTGGTTTTTGACCTTATGTCGTCACCGCACATAAGCCTGCGGCCCGGCCTTTTTGATGATCAGTCTACAGAGCAGTCGGATCAGTCAAAAATAGTGGAAGAGACGCCCCTACCGCCCCATGAACATCCATGGCAAAACACTGTGGGCCATTTCCGCTGCCTCGGCGAAAATGGAGCCCCGTTCTCCCGCAAGAGACGCGCGCGCGCGCCCGATGCCGGAAATTTTTTGAACGATCGTACCCATCAGGAAAAACGGATAGGCCAACGCGAAGTACAAGCCATATTCGGTCCGGTCCCGGTCGTGGCGACTGCGATGTTTACGAATGGTCTCACTCATTGCTTTGTCCTCTCTCCAATGACGTGCAGGGATTGCACCGAATGCTGGCACCAATTTTAGTGTCAGCCGCCTGACTTATGCGGCGCGTTCCCCCTTCAATTGATTATGGGTCGCGGTCACGAGGTCATCCTCCACCGCTGATAGTCCTTTGGCCCGGGCTTCGGATTCAGTGCGATCGCGCAACCGCTTAGCCGCTGAAATTCGGGTCAGGATTGGATAATCCTCGACAATTTTTTCAAAAATTGCATTGGCGCTGTCGGTCCATGACACTGAAGCCAATCGCCGGGTTGGTGTTGCTTCGGCCCGGTCCATGTCAGCCGCTAGCGGCAAGATATGGAACAGTGCATCGAACAGCCCGTTGCACACCTCCTGAACAACCCAGGTGGCACCGCTATAGCCCATGACAGGCGTGCCAGTGTGACGGCGGATGACGGCGCCCGGGAAAGACGCCGGAATATAAACCGAGCGCAGCCCATGTTCTTGAATATACATACGTTCATTCAGGCTACCGAAAACGATAAAGGGCTGACCGGCGCGCAATTCATCCTGTACATGATCATTGTCGGGTTTTTCACCGGCCCGCCGGGACACCGCAAACGTACACGGAAGACCAAGGTCTTCTTCAAGGTAATTGCGCAAGCCACGCGTGTACGTCTCATTGGCAACAATAGCGAAATTGGCTGTGCCGAAAAAATCCTGCGTCACAGAGCGCCACAAATCCCAGAGCGGTTTGATCGTCGTGTGCTTTTCACGCTCAATAAAAGGGGCGGGATCAAGACCCAGAAGCTCGCCCAGGCTTTCAAGAAAGCGGGTTGTAGAATGCAAACCGATCGGTGCCTGGAGATAAGGCTTATCCAATGCTTCGCATAAGGAGCGTCCAAACTCCCGGTACATACAGATATTCACATCTGCATCCACGAGGCGGCGCACGTCAGCAACATGACTACCCAAGGGGAAGGCCATGTTGACCTCTGCCCCCAGACCTTCCACCAAGCGTGTAATTTCCGCCAAATCGGACGGCATATTGAACATGCCATAGGACGGGCCGATGATATTGACCCGGGGTTTCGCACCCTCGGGGCGTTTGCGCGGTTTAGGGTTGCGCCCCTTGGTCTGGCCATAGGTTGACCACAGCCACAGTATGGCTCGATCGGCCGTCTGCCACTGATCCTCATCAATCGTGCGCGGCAGGAACCGTTCGATATTGGCGCCTTCGGGCGTTACGCCGCCGCCGATCATCTCGGCAATGGAGCCGGTAACAACAACCGCTGGCAAGGCCGGATCAAGGGCCTCGCGCGCGCGTTTCATGGCGCTTTCGGTGCCGTGCTGGCCCAGCTCTTCTTCGCCAAGACCGGTGACCACAATGGGCAGTTCATGGGGCGGCAAAGCATCCGTATAATGAAGAACAGAAGTCACGGGCAGATTTTCACAGCCCACGGGGCCGTCGATCACACATTGCAAGCCCTTGATGGCGGTGAAAACATACACCGCACCCCAATAGCCCCCGGCCCTATCGTGATCTTGCACTAACATCCGACCGGTGCCTCCAGATCAGCGTCGCGCTTTGCCTTGATGGCAAGCTTGCGCTCCTGCTTGGCACGAAAGCTATCATGCGTATCGGGAACATCTTGCCAGACACCGGCGGTATCGCCCGTGCCCACCCCGGCGAAAAACGCCTCCATGCGGTCAAAGCGCGGCTTACTCGCGATCGCGGCATTCACCACCTCGGCCAGTGAGCCCGCACCAGCAGGACCCATGAGCGGGCGTGCGGAAATAAGATTTGTAAAATAAAGCGCCGGGATTGCCGCTTCCTTGGCAGCTTGCACCACCGGTGTTGTTCCGATGGCAAGATCGGGCTTTTCACAGGCAAGCGCGTGGAGATCATCCTCCAGGGAGGCGCGGAACCGCACCTCTACGCCGCGGGCGGCGAGCCATTCGCGGTCCGGTTCTGACCACGGGGTCTCGGGACAGGCAGTGCCTACATAACGCACATCCGCGCCGCTCTCGATCAGGAGGCGCGCCACCAACAGCTCTGAGCCCTCATAGCCCGAAAGGGTAATACGACCCTTGATGGGCGCGCCAGCAAGGGCACCCTTGATCGCAGGCAGGATGGTAGCTTTGGCCTTGTCAATGGACTGTGTACTGATGTTTGTTGCTTTGCCGATCGCCTCCAGCCACTGGGCCGTACCATCAACACCCACCGGCGCGGAGCCCACAATGGGCCGCCCGGCGGCGGTGAATTCGCGGATAGCGGCGGTATAAAACGGGTGGATCGCGCCAACAACCGCCCCGTCGAGCGCAGTATAAAGTTCACGCCATTCACGCGTGGGCACACTCGCGCCAACTTGCAACCCCATGGGTTCGAGCATCTGGTTGATGATCATGGGATCGGCGGGGAACATCTCCCCCAACAAGGTCACTTTGGGCTTTTCGGTATGATCATTGGCCGCGCGCTGCACGGGACCGTCTTCGGCCTCCTGACGCGCATAGCTTAACATTGCCCCGGCGAGCACATCTTTTGCTTCGGCATGGGTGGGAATCCCAAAGCCCGGCACATCGATACCAATAATCCGGACACCATTGATCTGATCGGGCAAGAGGCGCAGGGGCACACCCGACGCCGTGGGGACGCATAAATTCGTCACGACGACGGCGTCATATTTTTCCGGATCGGCAAGCTTCTCCACCGCCTCTTTGATGTCTTCGAAGAGCTTGCCCGTGACCAGCGTTTCAGAATTAAACGGCACATACCCAACGCTGCGTTTAGCACCGTAAAAATGAGAGGTAAAAGTCAGCCCATAAACGCAGCACGCCGACCCCGACAGAACCGTAGCCGTGCGTTTCATCCGCAGGCCAACGCGCAACGAGCCGAAAGCCGGGCACATGCTCTGGGGCTGGTCGTGTGGACCTTGCGGATAATCCTTCGCATACTGATCAAGAAGGGCGCTCTGCCCAGCGGCAGCGGCAGCCTTCGCCAATGCCTCTTTACCGCCATGGCACCCGCTGACCACAGCGGCATCATCGCTGTTTTGCCTTGCGGTATCAGCCGCCATCTCTTGGGCGGGGATGGCCGTTTCGGAACCATCCTGATCACGTGATATGAGGGTGCGGTTTGCCATTGGGGCTAGATCGCCTCGTAAATGACTTCGAGGGACGGCTTATCGACGGAATTTTTACCGCGCATGTCCGCCTCCGTGGCGGGCGTCAGCTGAAAGTTGCCGCCCGTTTCTTCGGCTGAGAAGAGACCCAACAAGTCGTCCTGGGACAGAGGTTTTGGGTGGATCGGCGGGGCGGTCGCCACATTTTCTGCCAGCGCCTCAAACATAGGTGCCCACGTCTCACCCGGCTTGCCGACAATCTGATAGTTGGCACTTTTGCGCCGGATATCGTCATCGGCGGGGATCGCCGACAGGACGGGGATGCCCGCTGCTTCGGCAAATCCTTGTGCCTCGCCGGTTCCGTCATCTTTGTTGATGACCATGCCCGCAACGCCCACATTGCCGCCAAGCTTGCGGAAATATTCCACCGCCGAGCACACATTGTTGGCCACATAAAGCGATTGCAGGTCATTTGAACCCACAACGATCACCTTCTGGCACATATCCCGTGCGATCGGCAGACCGAACCCGCCGCACACGACGTCGCCCAGAAAATCGAGCAACACATAGTCAAAGTCCCAATCGTGGAACCCAAGCTTTTCGAGAAGTTCAAAGCCGTGAATGATGCCGCGACCGCCGCAGCCCCGGCCCACTTCCGGCCCACCAAGTTCCATGGCGTAAACACCATCGCGCTTGAAACAGACATCACCGATGGAAACCTCTTCGCCCGCTTCCTTCCGGGCGCTGGAGGTGGCGATAATGGTGGGGCACGCCCGACCATGAAACAAAAGCGAGGTGGTATCACTCTTGGGATCGCAACCGATCAGCAGGACTTTCTTGCCCTGCTGGGCCATCATGTAACTGAGATTGGCAAGCGTAAAACTTTTCCCGATCCCGCCCTTGCCATAAATGGCAATAATCTGCGTCTCTTTGGTGGGCGCATCGGTCGCCACATCGGGAGCTGGCGCCGCCGCTTCCTCGCGCAAGGCATCATGCATGGCCTGCTGACCATTCCCATGGGTGCCATCGCCATTAGCGTTACCGGGAAATTCGTTTGTATCAAGATTATCGGTCATGCAGCATCTTTCCAGTTGAGGACCATTTTCAGGCAGGCTGGGTCCTCGAAGGCGGTTTGATAGGCATTTTCAGCATCATCATGGGCAACGCGGTGGGAGATCAGCCGCTCAAAGGAGAGCTTGCCGCTGCGCAACAGACCAAGTACAGCCTCCATATCGGCGGGTTGCCATTCAGCGGCGATCCGCAACCGCATTTCCCTCATAAAGGCTGGCGGAAACGCAAAACTGATGGGCGCAGCGTAGAAACCGGCAAGAACGATTTCCCCGCTAGGGGCCAAATGACCGATCAGCGTATCAAGGAGACCGGCATCGCCGCTAACATCATAAATCGTTTTATAATCTGTACGCCCATCAAATTCAGGATCTATGACAGGGTAACGGTTGGCATCTTGGCGTTCGGGGTTTGTCTCCCAGACCACGGGCGGCTCATGCCCCAACGCTAGCGCGATGCGCGCCACGAGGTGACCAAGGACCCCGTGACCCACGATCAAGTCAGGCGCCGGGCCACCAATGATGGCGTGGTGGGCCGTGGCGGCAAGCGCAAGCAATACCGCATCATCCGCAGGCAGATCATCGACCGGTATTGCCCGACCCGCCGGGACCACAAGACGAGAGGCTGAAGCCCCGAAAATACCCTGCACATCGCGGTAACACCGCGCGCCTGGTACAAAAACACGGCGGCCCTGAAACTCCGGATGGCTTTGCGACCAGATTACCCTGCCCGTCGCCTCATACCCCGGTACGAGCGGATATTTTAGCCCGGGAAAAATCGGCATTTCTCCAGACCAGAGCAATCGCTCCGTGCCGGAACTAATGCCACTATAGTCCACATCAACAACGAGATCATCGGTCTGCGGCGCCGCAAGGGCAAGACGATCACAGCGCACATGCCGGGCACCGTCGAAGATAACGGCTTCGGCCTCCATGGCCGGTGCACTCTCATAGGGCGGTATGGCATCGGCCTGTGCGCACACAGCTGCTTGGTCGGCAATTGGATTGCTGGAAATTGCATCTTCGGCCAAAGGGGCTGGCGGGGCCGGATGGCCCGAAACGCCTGCACCACCATGGGGTGCGCCAGAATCGGAAAGATGCGTGGTCATGCGTGTCACTCTATATTGACACAACAAGGTGTCAATCAAAACGTACATCAATTTTTTGGCTGGTTACCTTTTTTGGGCACTCAAAATGCGGGTGAGGATGGGACGGCGGGTCGCAACCTCCCGAACGCCGGTGAATCCAGCGGTTTTCAACAGGCCCGTGAGCGCCGTGGCCGAGCGGGGTTTTCCGCTGCCCATGGCCCAGAGATAAAAGCCGAAATAGCCGTCGCCCATGGCGTGCGCGCCCGGCGTTTGCGCCATGGGCTCCACCACCAAGAGTTGACCACCCAGCGGCAATGCCTGCCAGACCGACCGCAAAAGCGTTGCCACATTGGCGTCTTCATGGTCGTGGAGAACCCGGATTAGCGTCACCAAATTATAGCCCGCCGGTAGAGGATCAGCCAAAAAATCACCGCCATGGGTCGTCAACTGGGATGCAAGACCGGCGCGGTCAAACCGGTGTTGAGCCTGCACCACCACCGATGGCAGATCAAAAACACCCACATCAAGGGCCGGGTAAGCCCGAGCCAGCTGATGCACAAACGCGCCCGCGCCGCCACCCACGTCAAGGGCGCGGTCCTGCCGCGAGAAATCAATGGCATGCAGGATTTCCTCGCTGATAAAGGCCTGGGTCTGGGCCATCAGCGCGGAGTAATCTGTGGTGTTCTGGTCCGCCGCATCGCCGGTTTTTGTGGCATAGCCCCAATAGTCAGCAAGCGCTGTACCCTGATGGCGATCCCGTAAGAGCCCGACCGGATCGGCAAGGTCGCGATAGAGCGCCGCATGGTGACGCACCATGGCAAAAACCGATGCATTGCCCAGAAGCGCGGCACCATATTCCCCGAGGAAAAAACGTGTGGGCTCGGCATCACTGTCGGGTGTGGCCTGCAAGAGTTTGAGCGAAACCGCCGCCCGGGCAAGTCGTTCTGCCCCGTCTGCAGGAAGATCCGTA
The DNA here is from genome assembly GCA_039819545.1 of Pseudomonadota bacterium. Taxonomy (GTDB): domain Bacteria; phylum Pseudomonadota; class Alphaproteobacteria; order Caulobacterales; family Parvularculaceae; genus CALLPQ01. Next base: position 23,996 of record JBCBRS010000020.1, read on the forward strand.
TGGGATGCAATGTCTTCAGCAGTCATTTCACAGTCACGCAAGAGCGTGAAGAGATCAAGGTCCACACATGCGAACAGGATTTGCGAATAGACAAAGCCCGCACAGATATCGAAAATTTCGCTGGCTTTTTTCTGCGCCATCGGCCGGGTCAGCCGGAAAGAGGCGGCCCAGCATTGAAATTTCTCACTGGCAAGCTGGCGATTACGCCAATTGATGATCCGCCTCGGAAGAAGACTACTGGACAAGAATGACATTGGCATTATCCGCCAACGGCGCCGCGCTTTGTCAGCTGGTTCGGCACAAGACGGCGTACCTGCGCCTGGATGAGGGCCCGCAGATTGTCGGCACCCTGACAGGTTGGAACGGCATCGGCAGCATCATCAATCAAATCACGCAACTGGTCTTCGGCACCGTCAAGACCTAGGGTCAAGACCGCGCTTGGCCGTTCATGCAATGCATCCTGGCCACCGGGCTTGCCCAGTTCCTGATCGCTGAGCACATGATCACGAATATCATCGGCGATCTGATAGGCCTCGCCCAGACGTGCGCCCACCTGGTACCAGCAGGGATCACGGTCCCCCACGAGGAGTGCCCCGGCGCAGGTTGCGGCCACAAACAGTGCGCCCGTTTTCGCCTGATGATAGGCGCGCAGGTCAATCTCGGTTTCGCTTTCCCACGCCTGACCCGCGATAATGCCAGCGGGCATCCCCACCGCCGCATTCACCGTTTCCATCACGGCAAAAGCATCCTGTACAGATAATGAGGATGTTTGTGGCTCCAGGCTGGCAAAAAGGCCCCGGGCCATGGCCTGCATTGACAGAACGATCAGGGCATCACCCGCAAGAACGGCAAGCGGCTCACCATATCGTTTGTGAACGGAGGGAATACCCCGGCGTAGATCAGCATTATCAAAACAGGGCAGATCATCATGGACCAGGGATGCGCAATGCATCAGCTCAATCGCTGCCGCCGTACTCGTTGCCGCAGGCGACGCAGGATCACCGGAACACGCCGCCACCACCGCAAGGCACAATTGCGGGCGCACCCGTGCGCCGCCGGGAAAGACCGCATGGCGCATGGCCGAGATCAGTTTTACCGGTACCGTCGAGGGCGTCGGCGTTGATCGTGAGAGATGGGCCCGATCGCGGTTTGCAGGGTCGAACCGCGCAATCAGACCGTTTGGCGCATTGGTCGTCGCGCAGAGCCCAGGCGATGCCACGCGCTTTCTTGGCGGCATGCGCGTTGACGCAATTGGCTGGCGAGCCGCGCGCGGCTCCAAGGTGCGCAACGCTTCTTCCAGCGCGTGCTCGATATCTGCGTTCGTTCTCACACCAACTCCTTGTATTGTCAGTTTAGATAGACAACATATAATGTCAAACTAAACTGACACTCAAGTGAGCGGCTCAGTCAACGGATCGCCATAGCGGCCCCATTTAACGCACAGATGGTGCCGTCCCACCTGCCGCGCCAGCCAGGGAGACTTTGAGTATGCCTTCTTCTGTTGCCCCGCCCGTGTCCTCGCGCTTTGCGCTGCATGATCCTCAGCCTCGGCCGGGGTTTCCGCTGGTCCATCCAGACCGGGTTGAACCGGCGTTGTTTCCGGGTCTGCCCCGCACCCGCCCGCAACCGATTTCGCGGGTGTTTGGCCCCCTGCCCCGGGAGTTTGAACCTGAAGCCCCTGTGAGCGATTTCAAACGCGCCGATGCAGGCCTGTTACAACCCCAATCCCTGAACCGCTACCGTCAGAGCTTACGTTTTGATCTCACCGTCGATGCGGACGGTTACGCCTGGTGGTATGTGGACGCACTAAGCGATGACGGCAATTACGGCCTGACCATGATCGCGTTTATCGGCAGTGTATTCTCGCCCTATTATGCCTTTTCTGGCCGTCATCAGCCTACGAACCATTGTGCGCTCAATGTGGCGCTCTATGGGCGTCGCCATGGGCGTTGGACCATGACCGAGCGCGGGCACGGCGATTTGCGGCGCGGGCCCGACTTTTTTAAGGTGGGCCCCAGCATGCTGACCTGGGATGGGCAAACACTGATCGCGCATATTGACGAATATACCGCGCCCATCCCCCGGCGAGTGCGCGGCACCATCAAGGTGAAAACACCGCAGCTTGGCGACGGGGTCTTTCTGATTGACCCGGCGGGGCGGCACCGCTGGCGACCGCTCGCCCCCCATTCGCGCGTTGAGGTTGATTTTGCCGAACCCGGTCTAAGCTGGTCCGGACACGGCTATTTTGATTCCAACGATGGCGATGAACCGCTTGAGGCGGCGTTTCGATATTGGGATTGGTCCCGCACCGCGCTTGATGATGGGCGTACCGCAATCCTCTACAATACTGATTTGCATAGCGGTGCGGCGCGCCATGCAGCTCTGCTGGTGAATAAAGACGGGGCAATCACCACCTTTGAACCGCCAGCGACCCACCGGCTTGCGCCCACGCCCTGGTTCCGAATTTCCCGGCGAACACGGACCGAAGATCCCGTCCAGACGCGCGTGATCAAGACCTTTGAGGATACGCCATTTTACAGCCGATCCCTCATCGAAACCAAGCTCCTTGGCACGGTGAGGCGCGGCGTTCACGAGTCTTTATGTGGCAACAAGCTTAAACGGCTCAGCACCAGGATCATGCTGCCTTTCCGGATGCCCCGCCGCCCGCGCGCCTCGCGCCCCTAAGGACGGTATTTTACTCCGCCGTTGTTGGCGGTGTCGGCTGGACACCAAGGGCGTCCGACGCCCGGTCTTTACGCGCCTCTGCCTTGTCCGCTTCCGTTTTTTCGAGGGTCTTGTTTGTCTTGCGCAATTCGCGATAGGCGAACGCCATGAGCAAGCCGTAGATCAGCACAAGCTCAACCACACCCATGTGCCGGATCACAAAACCAAAAACGCCAGTCTCCGAAACATCAGCCATCGTCCGCTCCCTTTGGTTGCGTCATAAGTCCAACAGAACAGATGAAGCGGGTCAAGGTTGGCTGATGGCGTATTCGGGTTGCCGCTTAGTCACCAAGCGCTTTGTCAATCCCCGGCAAGAGGCCCGCAACGACGTCCTCCGCCGCTTCCTCATGGGCAAGATGCCCGAGACCCGGCAAGCTAATGAGTGTTCCGTGCTGCGCCATGGCGCTACACCGGCGCGCATCGCGTATGGGTACGGCTTGATCTTTCTCTCCACTGACAAAAATGATCGGTACATCAATCGATGAAAGCTTGTCAGGCGTGCGCGTCAAATCCCAATTGGCCATGAGCGCTAACGCCCCGTTCACATGAGCCGAGGCAGCAAACAAGCGTTGGTAGCAGGCAATGCTCTCGGTGGGGACTTGGGAGCCCGTTTGTGTGATCAGGCGTTGCACCCGCCGTGGGTCACGCGCACTCTGCGCGAAGAATGATGCCGTGAACGGATTAAAATGCAGCATCTTCGCCATGGCAGGAAAAAGATGACGCGCCGGTCCCGGAAACGGCAGAAGGGCGCCATTGATACTCACACCCAGCCGCGTCGGCGTCTGAGCGCGCACCATCATTTCCAACATCACCGCCGCGCCGGCAGAATGCCCCATGATCACGTCAGGCGCGAAGGACACCGCATCAAGAAGCGATTTAATGGCGGTACTGACAACCGGAATGGTGGGCGCGCGATATCGGTCGGTGCGCGTAAAGCCATGACCGGGCAGATCAAGGGTCAGAATATCAAACCTGTTTTGCAGCAGCGGGATCATCCACGCCCAGCTATGGACCGACGCCCCCGTACCGTGCAGGAGGAGGAGGTGTGGTTTTGGCGCGGACCCTGTAAAGCGCTGAATATGCCATTGATAGCCAGCCGCCGACACAAAGGCACTCACGGTATTGTGCGGCCACAATGCCCCATCTGTGTTCCAATCAAGCTGCCCGTGCCGGCTCATTCGCGACCCCCTTCCGCCGTCAGGGTGCGGACCGATTGTGTGATCACGGAGGGGCCTGCGGCCTGTGCCGCGCGTGGAAGCCGCTGCAACACAGCTCCCATGGTGCGGGCGAGGGCCGCGGCAGTATCGGAACCTGATCGCGGCGCAATATCAAAAAACAGGGTCGGCACCCGCGCCATCTTGATGCGCCTGGCGCATTTTTCAGCATCTTCGCGCGCGGCGTCACGGCCCGGTGTGCCGTCAAGCGCGATGTTACCGCGCCCGTCGCTCAGCACGACAAGATAGGGGGTTGCGCCTTTGGCGCGTTCGGCGAGCGCCAGCATCAACGCGCTATGGAGCCCGGCGGCGAGCGGCGTGCCGCCACCGCCAGGCAACTGAGCAAGTGCCCGGCGGGCGCGCACCAACGAGCGCGTTGGCGGCAGCAAAAGATCAGCACCCTGATGACGAAACGCAATCATGGCAACCTGATCACGCCGCGCATAACAATCGGCCAGCAACTGCTCCACGGCGCCTTTTGCTTCGGCCATCCGATGAAAGGCGGCAGAGCCTGACGCATCAACCACAAAGATCACCACTGTCTGGGCGTTGGCCTCATAGGTTTTGACCTGAAAATCTTCCCGGCGGATGGCAAGGCGCTCCGGCACCCCTTTTGCCTCCGGAGCTTGACGAAGACGTTGCCATGGCGCGGCCGTCCGGATTGTTGCCAGTACGTCAAGCCGCCCATCGCGCCGGGGATCACCGGCCCGCACGCCCACCACACGGCCCCGTTGCCGCGATTTTATCGCTGCGCCCGCAACCCCTATATCACCCTTGGTTTGTAAGCTTGATCCGCCATTATTAAGGCCATCCATGACGCCAGTGAGGTTAAGCCCCGCCACAGCCTCCACCAGCACCTCGTCAAGCGGTAGATCGTCGAGGTTTGCTGGTGGCGACGCTCTTTCCTCATCCGGTCCAGGCTTATTATCACTCACCGATTGGTCCTGCTCGCGCGGGGGGGCACGCGTCTGCGCTTCCTCCTCACTTTGATTTGAGAGCGGCTCTTCCACTGATTCTTCTGCCGGGGCTTGAAAAGAGAGAGAGAAGCCCAGGACCAGCGACAACGCGGCCAGCGCATCGACAGCTTCCACGCTTTCGCGCCGCGCCAACGCGGCATGGATACGCGCCATAACGCTCGCCTGATGGAGGGTGCGCAAGGACCCGATACCCGCAGCCATAAGGCCGGAGCTGATCGCTGCAAGGCTCTCTTTATCCACCGCGATAGAGGGAAAGTGGTCGCGAAGACGGTGAATATCCTCGCGGTCCACCTCAAACGGTAATAGGGTGTGTACGGAAAGCCCATCGAGCGTGATTGCCATCGCCAGACGGTCCCGCAAAATCAGCGGTGGTGTCTGGGCCTCTGGCCCGCTTTCATCAAACAAGATGGTGGCAAACCGCCCGCCAAGACGGCGCGATACGCCGTGCCGCTCCAGATGCACCGCCCCCTGATCGATAACGCTGGCAATTGCGGCAGCGCTGGCTCTGGCTAGCCGCTCTGCCATGGGCACGAGCAAGACCCCGCCATCGCAGTCGGCCAGCAATCCCTGTTGCATAACCGGCCGCCCGCCAGCCAGCGTTGCTGGCAGATCAATCCCGCCAATCAGCCGATCATCATCAATGCTCGGCGGCATCCGGCGTACCGGCGCGCCGGGTTCAAACAGATCAAGCGTCGCCTCCAGCCAGAAATCGCGAACCGGTCCCGCCCCGGCATACACGTGGATACCGCCAAGCTGCGTCGGCGCCACCGCTAACATAGTTGCCGCAAGGCACGCGTGATCCCACTGCGCCGAAAAACCGTCCGCGGGCGGTTGAAGCGTCCCGGATACGGACGTTTCTGCGGTGTGCTCGCTCACGCGGTAAACGCCTCGTCAATGATCCGGGTGATACGCGCCGTATTATCGCTTTCGTCAAGGGGGTCCTTGCGCAGACGGTGGCGCAACGCCATCGGTGCAACCGCGCGGATATCATCGTCTGTGACCATGTCGCGCGCTTCAAAAGCCGCCATAGCCCGAGCGGTGCGCAGCAAGGTTAACTCCCCGCGCAAACCGTCGGCACCCGTGGCAATACACAGGCGTGCGGCCTGTGCCAACACATCATCAGGGGTCTGAACAGCGGGAACAAGCGCACGCGCTTGTTCAATTTTTCTACGCAGGGCCGTGTCCTTGCGTTTCCACTTTTTGGCGAATGCCGCCGGGTCCTGTTCATAGGCATCACGCCGTTTTACGACCTCAACACGTTCCTGTACATCGGTGGGAGTGCGCACATCGACCGATAGGCCAAAGCGGTCGAGCAGTTGCGGGCGTAGCTCCCCCTCTTCCGGGTTGCCACTGCCCACAAGAACGAACCGCGCCGGGTGCCGCACGCTCAGGCCTTCGCGCTCCACCACATTTTCACCAGAAGCGGCCACATCGAGGAGCACATCCACCAGATGATCATCGAGCAGATTGACCTCATCGATATAAAGAAAGCCGCGATGGGCTCTGGCCAGTAATCCCGGTTCAAAGCGTTTTTGACCATGGACTAGCGCCTGTTCGAGATCCAGCGCCCCGATGATCCGGTCTTCGGAGGCACCGAGCGGTAAATCAACGACCGGTGCGCGGCGCGACACCGTCTTGTGGGGGCCCTTCCCCTCCAGCGGGCAACAGTTTGTATACTGCGTATCGTGTTCTGCCGGGTCGCGATTAAAATCGCAATCGGCGATGATCTCAATCTCCGGGAGGAGCGCAGCGAGCGCGCGGATTGCCGTAGACTTGCCCGTACCACGGTCCCCAAAGGCGAGGACACCGCCGATTTTCTGGTCAATCGCCGCGAGATGCAGCGCGGTTCTTAGGTCCTGCTGACCAACAATAGCGGAAAAGGGAAACGACATGGGGAGAAAAGATCCGGTGAGGTAGCGCAGGTGCGGAACCATTATTGGTCGGCCGCACAGAGAACGGGGCCCTTTAAATCGCGCAAAACGCGCCGCGCCACAACCCGCCGCCTCCTATCGCGTAACGTCGCCGGTGCGTGCGCCCACAAAAAAGCCCGGCGTGCGTAACACCGGGCTTTCTGCTCGTCATCAGTCCTGAAGCGGTATTCTAGAGAAGGTTCTCGGACTCAACTTCACTCCAGATTTCGCTCCAGCGCCGCTTGGCCAAACCAATCTGACGCGCGCTTTTTGCGTCTTCCAGGTTCGCGGTCATGCCGTCGCCTTCTACGATGATCAGACCAACCATACCGGCTGCGTTATGGGGCAGACAGTTGTAGCCATAAATGCCTGGCTCAGTCAGTGTGACTTCAAACTCCTCACCGGCTTTACTTTTCCAGCCTTCGGTGCCCGCAGGGATCATGCCTTTGGTTGACTGGGTGTTGTGTCCAGGATCAGAGGGTAGGAATTTGACCGTGTCGCCCGGCGCAATTTTCAGGATGTTTGGAACAAACACCATTGTCTGCGCCCGGTTGTCGGGGTGAGCATTCAGCATTTTGACTTCATGCACAGTACCACCACCGGCAACCGCGTCTTGCGCATTCGACGCTGCGGTCTTGACCACTTCTGCGGCATTGCCAGCGGCGTTGTTTGCGGCCTGGACAGCTTTGTCGCCCACATTCTGGGCCGCGTTACCAGCGGCGGCAACAGCGCCTCCCGCAGCAGCGGCTGCACCGGCGCCAATGTTCGTCGCCTTTTCCTTGGCGGCGTCACCGGCGGCAGCCATCTGGTCTTTGGCTTTATTGCCAGCGTCGGTCATGGCGTCTTTTGCCTTGTCACCGGCATCGCCCATGGCGTCTTTGGCGTTCGCGGCGGCCTCTCTGACCGACACGCCAGCATTGTTAGCGGCGTCACCTGTCGCGCTCGCCACTTTGTTGGCGGTGTCACCGGCAACCTTGGCGGCCTCATTAGCCGTTTCACCGGCGGCATTGGCGGCAGCTTCAACTTTTTTGACAGCCTCGGAGGCGGCATCGCCACTATCCGATCCACCACATGCGCTCACAGCAAAAGCTGCTGTAATCGCCAGCAGGGAAGTTTTCATCGATGTAAATTTCATCATAGTCTCCAGTTAACCCATTTGGTTTCCGCGGCCTTATAGACAACCTTTTTTCCCATGTCATCCACCGGTTTAACCCGATGGCTGATCACAGTTTGTGGGCGCGAGGCCAGCGAAACGCGATGTCTTAAATACACGCAAGGCGGCCATTTGGTTCATGATTTTCAGGTCATGTTGGCGCAATAGCGCGGTTTGTACCACGATTATGGCCCCGCGAGGACGCTGCGGGCCGATTATGGCCGAAACGGGGCGGTTAAGCCGGCGCGGACCGCCAATCCCCGACCGCAAAACCGGCTATGGGCGCGAATCACCACGGGCCCCTGACTCCCCCCTCTTATTGGCCCCCTACTGTCTATTGGCACCACGCACACCCCCACAAGACAAGACTAGCCTGCCCCTTGCTCAGCGCGTACACCACAGATCGCGTTCCCTCGCCTCAATGTCTTGCCTTGACGGATCCTTGACCATGGCCACAACCGCCCACGCGACAACCCTTATCGATGGTAAAGCCATCGCAGCGCAGATCACCGACGATGTGGCCGCCGCATCCGCCGGGTTTCTTGCGCGGGCTGGCCGGGCACCGGGGCTCGCGGTTGTGCTGGTCGGCGATGACCCTGCCAGCGGCGTCTATGTACGCAACAAGGGCAAGATGGCCGCAAAGGTGGGGTTTCATTCGGTGCAGGAAACTCTGCCCGCTCATGTGGACCAGGCAGCCCTGGCCGAAACCGTCCGCCAACTGAATGATGCTGACGCGGTGGATGGCATTCTTGTCCAGATGCCGTTGCCTGAGCCGCTTGACGCCGAAGCAATCATTGACCTGATCAATCCCGAAAAGGACGTGGACGGGTTTCATCCCGTCAATGTGGGCCGACTGGCCGCTGGGGCGCGCGCACCCTGCCTTGTGCCTTGCACCCCAGCGGGTAGCGTTAGGCTCGCAAAGTCGGCACTGGGGCCTGATCTCTCTGGCAAGCATGCGGTGATCGTGGGGCGGTCAACCATTGTGGGTCGACCGGCCGCACAATTGTTCCTTGCCGAGAATTGTACTGTGACCATCGCCCATTCTCGCACCGCCGACCTCGCCGCCGTGACCCGGAGCGCAGATATCCTCATCGCCGCAGTGGGCCGCCCGCACCTGATTGGCGAGCCCCATGTGAAACCCGGCGCCTGTGTTATCGATGTGGGGATCAACCGCGTCGCCGCTCCCGAACGCGGCATGGACGCAACCCGGCTAGTGGGTGACGTGGACTTTGACGCTGTCAAATCGATTGCCGGGGCGATTACACCGGTGCCCGGCGGCGTCGGGCCTATGACCATTGCCATGCTGATGCACAATACGCTCACCGCCGCCTGCCGCCGCAAAGGCATTGATGACCTTGAGTTTTAGACGTTTTTGAGACGTACAAGGAAGAAAGGCAATCCCATGCAACTTTATCGCCACGTCGTTGCCAGCGTTTTATTGATGCTCAGCACCGCGGCGCAGGCGCAGCCGCCCGGCTTTACCCATGGCCCGGTGATCAAAAACGACGGCCCCGTGGCGCCAGTGCCGGGGCATCTTCCCCTTCCCGAGGGAACTCGCCTGAAGGTGGCGATGGATGTCGTCGACCGCGCGGCACCGGGTAAAAAGAACCGCAGCTTTGTGACGGCGGCGCGCTATATCAACATGCACGCCGCCGCTGGCCTGCCGCCAGACCGCGCGCGCCTTGCGCTCGTTATCCCCGGAGCCGGGGTGCATGATGTGACCACATCAGCTTTTCACACCCGCACACACGCCGGCGACCATGGCAGTCAAGATCTGATCGCCAACTTGCTCAAAGCCGGTGTAACAATCACCGTATGCGGACAGAGTGCAGCAGCCCAGGGCATTACCAAAGATGACCTGATCCCGGGGGTGACGCTGTCGCTTTCCGCCATTACGGCACATGCTCTCCTGCAACAGGACGGGTATATGCTGAACCCATTTTAGAATTGATGGTATCTTGGAGCAAAAGCCGTGCACCCGGGCAAGCGCAGCGCCGACCCGGGATCTTTTTATACATTCTCCGTACTCCAATCAGTAGATCCCGGGCCTTCGCCCGGGGACACGGCGTAAACATAAATCCGTTTTCCCGGGCAAGCAAATCGCCGACCCGGGAACTATTAATGCATTCTCCGCACCCCAATCAGTAGGCCCCGGGTCTTCGCCCGGGGACACGGGCTTCTCTGTAAAAATAAAGATCGCCTAGTATCGGCGCGCTGTGTCCACGCAACGCACCCTTTAACCGTGTCATCCTATCCTAGCCGCGGTCGCGCCAGCCATTGGTGATCGGATAGCGCCGGTCGCGGCCAAAATTGACCTTGGTCACCTTTGGACCGGGCGGAGCCTGACGGCGTTTGTACTCGGCCACATAGAGAAGATGCTCCACCCGGCGGACGACGCCCTCATCATGGCCGCGCGCGATGATCTCGCGCACCGGCATCTCCCGTTCCACCAGACATTCAAGGATATCGTCCAGAACTTCATAGGGCGGTAGGCTATCATCATCACGCTGATCTTCTCGTAACTCTGCGGATGGTGGTTTGGTAACGATCCGTTCGGGGATGACCTGACCGGCGGGGCCCAGCAAACTGTTATGGTGGGCCATGTTTCGCCAGCGACACAGGGCAAAAACTTCTGTTTTATAGATATCCTTGAGCGGATTATAACCGCCATTCATATCGCCATAAAGCGTTGCATAGCCTACGGACATTTCAGATTTGTTGCCCGTGGTCAGCACCATGGGGCCAAATTTGTTCGAAATCGCCATCAGCGTCATCCCGCGCAGACGCGACTGGATATTTTCTTCGGTCGTGTCGCGCGCATGGCCCTCAAACAGGGGGCCAAGCATGGTATCCATAGCCGCAACGCCGGGCTCAATGGAAACCTCATCCAGATGAACGCCGAGCGCAGCGGCGCAGGCGCTAGCATCTTCGAGGCTCTCGCTGCCGGTATAGCGCGACGGCATCATCACGCAGCGCACGCGCTCAGCGCCCAGCGCATCAACGGCAATCGCGGCGGTCAAGGCGCTATCAACGCCCCCGGAAAGACCGATGACAACGCCCTTAAAATGGTTTTTCTCCACATAATCGCGCACGCCCATGGTTACCGCGCGGTAGACAAGCTCCTCGCCTTCGCACCAATGCGCTGTGGGCCCATCCGTACACGTCCAATGCCCCTCTGTAGACTGCCACCGGGTCATGAAAACACCCGGAGCAAACTCTGCGCAGCGATAGGAGATGGTGCCGTGCGCGTCCATGACAAAGGAGGCGCCATCGAAGACAACCTCGTCCTGACCGGCCAACTGATTCACAAAGATTACCGGCAGATTGGTGGCCCGGGCGCGTTCAGCGGCGGCAAATTCACGCTCTTTTTTGGCGGTCTTACGAAAGGGCGAGCCATGCGGCGCAATGAGAAGCCCCGCGCCTTGAGCGGCGAGGGCCTCGCCAGTGCCCGGCACCCATAGATCCTCGCACGTCAAAAGTCCCAGCTTGATGCCATCAAAGTCAGTGACCTCAACATCTGTACCCGGTGTAAATCGGCGTGGTTCGTCAAACACGCCATAATTAGGCAAACGGATCTTATCGCGCCGGGCAGCAATGGACCCGTCCTTCAATAAAAAGGCTGCATTGAAAAGCTCTTGCGGCGCCTGCGCTTGCGTCTCTCGCCAAGGCGCAGAGATGATCATGGCGGGACCGCCCGCAGTCTCACCGGCGAGGCGTTCCACCGCCTCGCGGCAGGCGCGTTGGAAGGACGGTTTTTGCACCAGGTCTTCCGGTGGATAGCCTGACACCACAAGCTCACAAAAAACGGCCAGATCCGCGCCCGCATCCTGGGCCGACATGTAAGCGGTCCGTATCCGCTCGATGTTGCCCTCAATATCACCAACCACGGGAGCAATCTGACACAGCGCGATGGAAAGTTCAGTGCGCATAAGGATTATCTTTCATCGGCTTTCAACAGCGGCGCGACTAACCACTACGCCAGGCTCGCCTCACCGGGTGCATCAGCGCCGTGTATTTCTATACTGGCGCTGACCGCACTTTCGACAGCGTCGCATATATATTCGACTTGGGCCTCTGTCAGATAAGGATGCATCGGCAAGGAGAAAATCGTTTTGCAGAGTGCCGCCGTGTGCGTAAGCGCCGGCAATCCATCACGCGGCGCGTAAGCGGAAAAGGCCGGCATCTGATGAAGCGGGGTGTTATAGTAAATCGCCGTGGGCACGCCCGCCGCTTTCAGCCGTTCAACAACGGCGTCACGGTGGGGCGTTGTCACCGAATAATAACCATAACCGGAAACAGCCTTGCTGCCGGTTTGCTGCAAGTCTACGCACCCTTTCAGACGTCGATCATAGATCGCCGCAATATGCCGACGGGCGGCCAATTCATCGTCAAAGATGCTCAGTTTTTCGAGCAGGATTGCGGCTTGAAAACTATCCATGCGTCCATTGAACCCGACGCGTACGGACTCTTTACGGTGCGCATCCGTCCCATGCCAGCGGATGGACGTGAACGCTTCGATATCAGCCTCATCCTGGGTGAACATGGCCCCCGCATCGCCGTAAGCGCCAAGGGCCTTGCCCGGAAAGAAGCTGACCGCCGTGTTTGGGGCGATGGCACCCACCCGATCCGCCCCATACTGACCACCAAAGCTCTGTGCGCCATCGGCGAGCACATACAGGTCTTCGCGCGCTGCAATATCGGTGATGGCATCATAATCCGCAGGCAGACCAAAAAGATCAACGGGGATAACCGCGCGCGGTTGCAGTCGCCCTTCGGCCTTGATGCCATCAATTGCCGCCTGTAGCGCCTGCGGGCACATGGTGTACGTCTTCGGGTCGATATCCACAAAGACCGGCGCGGCCCCGGTCAACAGCACCGAGTTGGCCGTGGCGTTATAGGTAAAGGCCGGAACAAAAACCGCATCACCCGTTACGAGACCGCGCGCGAGAAGCGGCGCGACAAGCGCATCGGTACCAGAGGCACAGGCGACGGCCCCGCGCGCGCCCGTCCACTCAGCAAGCTGTTCCTCGAGCGCCTCAATCTCTGGCCCGGCAATATAGCGCCCATGGTCGAGAATGGCCGAGAGCCGCTTTTCGATTTGCGGGCGCAGGCGCGCTTGCTGGGCCTTTAGATCAATAAAGTTTATGGGCTGATGATCCGCCTTGATACCGCCGACCTTGCTCACCGCATTCGCTGGTACCACTGTTAAACGATGGGTCACGCTTCACCTCCAGAATGGCGAGTATTAGAGGAATAATATTCATCAGCACCAGGATTATCTCGAAGCCCCGCTGCGCACTCCACCGCGATGGCAAGGGCCAGGGCCCGCCGGCCACACTGGGCAGGCTCTTGGGTGACGGGCGCCCCGGCATCAGCAGCCTTGATCGCTGTCATGAAGTGATCAAATCCATAGGCCAAAGGATCGCGCAGACCGAGGGGTTGCTGATCGGTCTCGTCATCATCGGCAAAACCACCTTTTAGCGGCATGTCCGTGGTGTTTGTCAGGGTGCGGTTGAGAAAATCAAGCTGAACCGCGCCGCCGGCAAAATCGAGCTGCAAGCTGCGCTCACGCGTTTTGGACCGACGGCTCACGGTAAGATCAATTTTTGCTGGCCCAGCGCGCAACTGCGCGTCAACCCTGTGGCCAGCTTCGGACAATTGCGCGCTTTGTACGGTCACTGGCGTGCCTTCACCAAAAAGGCAGGCGGTAAGATCGAGATCATGGATCATCAAATCCATGACCACTGACACATCCTCGCCGCGACCGGTGGCAGGCATGCACCGCCTACTGATCATTTTAGCTGGAATTGCCCCACAATCGAAAAGGCCAAGCGCGGCGGCCACATAGCGTTCCTGGTGACCCACCTGCAGGACACGCGCTGCGTCGAGGGCACCAGCGATCATGGCATCGGCCACGTCAAGGCTAAGGGCCATGGGTTTTTCCACGAAGACATGTTTGCCCGCATTAAGAGCCTGCAGGGCAAGATCACCATGGGTGGGGGCTGGCGTTGTGATGAGCACCGCATCAACCCTGTCCAACAGGTCCGCAAACCGGCGCGCGACGGTGGCCCCAAACTTGTCGCTAAGCGCCTGTGCCGCTGCCTCGTCAACATCGTGAACACCCGCAAGCTGCGCCGCCGGATGGTCATGGACTTTCCAGCCATGATAGCCACCAAATACACCCGCGCCGACGAGACCCACCCGCACGGGCGGGTCAAACGATGCCGTGCGCTGCCCTTTTCTCACCGACCCCTCGTCCATCACTGCGTTACGCACAACACACCTCGATACCCAGGCCACAACGCCTCGCCCTACATTTGCGCAGAAGAATAGCCGCACTCACACGCGGATCGAACGGGCCCGCCAATCAAACAATATTTCACCCTATTTCCGCGCCTACATGGAAGCGCTCGCGCGCTTTTCGATTGCCGCACCGTACCGGGCAACTTAGGAAACCAAGAAAATCAGTAACCACGCCGCGCCCGGCGCAGGCCATCAAGGGATCACCGGCATGCCTGAATTCGCACCGACACCGATGGAATTTCTTTTCTGGGAGACGCTGGCGCTCATTGTCGCGGCGTGTATCTTCGCCCCGCTTTTCCGGCGTCTGGGGTTCGGCACGATCCTCGGCTATCTCGTTGCCGGTATTGCGGTGAAGCTGACCCTTAGCACCGGGCTTTCGGATCATCCCGAAGAGCTACTTCATTTTGCCGAATTCGGCGTTGTCTTGTTTCTTTTTGTCATCGGGCTTGCGATCAATCCCAAAGCTTTATGGCAGATGCGCGGAGATATTTTTGGTCTTGGCTTTGCGCAGGTGACGATCACCGGGCTTGTCATTGCTGCCCTTGTCTTGGGGCTTGGCTATAGCTGGCAGACGAGCCTGATCACCGGCCTGGGGATGGCGCTTTCTTCCACCGCGCTAACCATGCGCGCGCTTGATGAAAAGCGAGAGCGCGCCACCACCCACGGACGAAAGATCTTCGCGATCCTTTTGTTTCAAGATTTGGCGATTGTCCCGCTCCTTCTCCTCGCAACGTTTCTTGCGCCCATGCAGGAAGCGATCACCGTTGGCGAGACGTTGGCGCAGCTTGGCGTTGCGGTTGGGGCCATCGTCTTTCTGGTGATGCTCGGTCGCTTTGCCCTGAACCCCATGCTCGACCTGTTATCGCGCGCGAACATGCAGGAGATCATGACCGCAGCGGCGTTGGGTATCGTCATCTTTGCGGCACTGATGATGGATTTTGCTGGCATGTCCTATGCCATGGGGGCGTTTATCGCCGGGGTGTTGCTGGCCGATTCGAATTTCAAACATGAGATCGAAGCCAATGTGGAACCTTTTCGCGGGCTCTTTTTGGGCCTGTTCTTCATGGCCGTGGGCCTTAGCCTTGATCTGGAG
Organism: Pseudomonadota bacterium; assembly: GCA_039819545.1. Lineage (GTDB taxonomy): Bacteria > Pseudomonadota > Alphaproteobacteria > Caulobacterales > Parvularculaceae > CALLPQ01. The sequence goes on from JBCBRS010000020.1 coordinate 39,370, forward strand.
GCGATCTTTGCCCAATGGCAGTTAATTGTGATCGCAGCGCCAACCCTGATGGTGATCAAGGCTGCGGTGCTCTATCTCATTGCGCGGTTATCCCGTAATTCCCATTCAGTCAGCACAAAGACGAGCATTGCCCTTGCCCAGGCTGGAGAATTTGGCTTTGTGCTCTTTGGCGCCACCGCAGCAACGGGCTTGCACCAGGCCACCGAAGCCTCAACCCTGATCGCCATTGTCACCTTATCCATGGCGCTCTCCCCGCTGTTTGATCGGCTCAGCGGTCTCCTCGCACCCAAGACCGGCGCGGAGACCATTGACGAGACTTTTGAGGATGCAGCCGGGCGCGCACTAGTCATCGGGTTTGGCCGGTTCGGCCAGCTCGTCTCACAGCCGCTTTTGGCGCAGGGGATCGATGTCACAATCCTCGATTACGACGCCAATCGAGTGCGCGATGCGGGTACCTTTGGCTTTCGGATCCATTATGGCGACGGCACACGGCGCGATGTATTACGCGCCGCCGGTGCCGGGCGCGCAGACCTCATCGTTGTGTGCATTGATGATCCGGTGAGTGCCACTGATATTGTCGATCTCGCCCAACAATTCTTTCCTACCGCCAAACTCCTCGTGCGCTCCATCGATCGCCGACACTCTATCGAGCTTGCCCATCGCGGTGTAGATTTTTCCATCCGTGAACTGATGGAATCAGCTTTTGTTATGGGAGAACAGGCGTTGATCCACCTTGACATCGACCAGCGGGTTGCCGCGAAAACGGTTGAAGACACCCGCCGCCGCGACGCCGAACGCCTTGCCGCACAGATAGAGGGCGATGTGCGGTCAGGCATCGATAATTTGCATACGAAACCTGTGAAGCCGGAACCATTGGTGCCCCCGGCTTAACGGGCTTTTCTGCAAATCCGCAAAATGGCCGTAGTACCGGGCGAGCGTAGCACCGACCTGAGGTCTGTTGATATATTCTCGGCACACCAATTAAAAGACCCGGGTCTTCGCCCGGGGATACGGCGTAAATATAAATCCGTATTCCCGGGCAAGCAAAGCGCCGACCCGGGAACTTTTGATACATTCTCCGTACCCAAATGAGAAGACCCCGGATCAAGTCCGGGGATACGGTGAATTGACGCTGTCTACTGAACACGTGTGACCGTAAACCCGCGGTCCCGGAGCATATCGATGACGGAATCCTCGCCGACAAGATGACCAGCGCCCACAGCGAGAAAATAATTACCCTCGCCCGCCATCATGGTCTCGATCTGCTGGACCCAGTTTGCATTTCGATTTTTGAAGATGATATTGAACGCCTCTTCGGAGCTATTACGCACTGAGCCAACCAGTTCGGCGTCGAGACGGTCCACGTCACCGCTCCGCCAGATGGCAAGCATCTCCTCGGCAAAGCCGGCAAAGTCCGCAAGCTGATCAAGCGACTCATCTGTGTTGGCGAACTCACCGATCTCGTCGAGCGAGGCGATGGCTTCGATCTGTGAGACCGCGCTCTCAAAATGCCCGAGCGTGTCATTTTCGCTGGCAGCGCGCGCAAGGATTGTGGACTCCGCACCGGCTTGGGGATCATAACCAACTTGCTGGAAGGCAATCTGGGTGATCGACAGAAGGGCAAGCCACGGACGCAGGGGCTCAAGCTGCGCCATGGGTACGCCATATTGCTGGGCAACGGCGCCGAATGATGCGGCGCGTTCCGGGCCAAGGCTTGACGACAGGGTGACGCCTGGCGGGTTGAGGCCAAGACGGCGCACCGCCGTCTGGATTTCAGCGACGGCTTCCGGGCTTTGTGTGTCCGCCTCGGTAAACGTGGTTTCGGTGGCAAGCATTGCCGCATCAGAGGTTGGTGTGGTCCACTGCAAGCCAGCGGGTAACAAATGGAAGGTGCCGAAAAGATAAATCTCACTGTCGTCATCGGTCATGCGCCACATGGCGGGTCCATCGCCAAAGGCGCGGGTCTGCGCAGCTGGAGCTGACGCCGCCTGGCTTTGCGCACTGGCGGTGCTTGCCGCGTCGGTGGAGACGTCATCGGCCGTACTGGCGCAAGCCGCCGTGACTAGGCAGGCAAGGCCAATAGCAGCGCGAGACACACCGAAACGTGCGCGTGATGGGCGGCGGGCAAGGCCCCGCAACAAGGATGGCGTTTTCATTGGGGTGTCCCTTTTCGAAGAAATGTTGAAGTCCGTTGGCAAGCGGCCCTGCGTCAGGCTTTCGCTGCCTTTTGTTTGGCGAAATATTCCTTGGTGAGCGCCGTGACGAGCGGCGAAAGCGCAATCAAGGCGATAAGGTTCGGCGCGGCCATGAGACCGGTAAGCGTATCGGCCACCAACCAGAACAGGCTGACCACATCTTTGATCGGATTGCTGCCATCTTCAGCATAAAGAAGACCGCCCATCTCGAATTCGAGCACGGTGGCGCCGAACATGACGAAGACGATCCAGCTGATCCGGAACGGCAGAATACTTGCCGACCCGAAGAGATATTCGCAGCACCGTTCCCCATAGTAACTCCAGCCCAGAATGGTGGTGAAGCCAAAGACCGTCAGCCCCACGGCCACAATATGATTGCCGATCCCGGGCAGCGACTTGTCAAAAGCCTGCACAGTCAAAGGCGCGCCGGTCTCGCAGCCCTCGGGCAGAACCAAAAGCGACTCGCGCACGAAGGGCGCACAGTCAGGGGCGATGATGCCAGCGGTCAAGATCACCAGCGCGGTGATCGAGCAGACAACAATCGTGTCAATAAAGGTCCCGAGCATGGCCACAACACCCTGGTTTACCGGGTCTTTATTCTTGGCCGCCGCGTGAGCAATCGGCGCTGAGCCCTGGCCTGCCTCGTTCGAGAAAATCCCGCGCGCCACCCCTTTTTGCATCGACAAAAGCAACAGGCCGCCGATAAAGCCGCCCTTGGCCGCATCAAAGCCGAAGGCGTTGGATACGATCTGCCCGAACGCTGCGGGAACCGAGCCGATATTCAGTGCAATGACGATCAGGCCCGCTGCCAGGTAGGAAATGGCCATGGCCGGAACGAGCTTACTCGCCACAGTAGAAATACGTTTGATCCCGCCAAGGATCACCGCCGCCGCACCCATGGCCAAGATAAGCCCTGAAATCCAGGGCGGTGCCCCGTAATTGGCGTTGAGCGCATCGGCAATTGAGTTTGCCTGAATGGACGCGCCGGTGCCCCAAGCGGCGAGAATGCCGAAACCCGCAAAGACACCGCCGAGCCAGACCCATTGGTTGCCCATGCCGTTTTTAATGTAATACATCGGCCCGCCCACATGGCCGCCAGCCGGGCTGTTCTCGCGGAACTTCACGGCCAGAACGCCCTCAGCAAACTTTGAGGCCATCCCCACAAGGGCCGTGACCCACATCCAGAACACAGCGCCCGGCCCGCCAATGGCGATAGCGACGGCGACGCCAGCAATATTCCCCGTACCGATGGTTGACGACAGCGCGGTCATCAGCGCAGCAAAGGGCGAAACATCACCCTCCCCGGCGCCGCTGCGTTTGCGGAACAATTCGCCCAGCGCATAGGGCAGTTTCAAAATCGGCATAAAAGAGAGCCGAACCATCAAAAATAGACCAGTGCCAAGGAGCAGAATCAGCACTGGCGGGTAGGCAAACCGGTCCGATCCCCAGACAAGGCCGTTCAAAATGGTTAAAAAGTCGGAAATAATCTGCACGTTAATCTGGTCCTTTTGTCGTCGCCTGATTTGGGCGCCTGATTTGGGCCCCTGATTGGCTGTTTGGTGCACCGCCCAGGTGGCGCCAGGCCCACTGCCCCGTCGAGGATTAGCGGGTGACACTAACGGTGCCCGGTCATGGGGTCCAGTGCGCAGCGGATCCGAGGCCAGCGCGCAGCGGTTGGCCTTTGCGAGCGAGCGGTGTAGGAGACCAGCCTTGCGTTTATCGTTGCGGGACAGATTTCATGCTAAATTCCATTCGCGGCGCCATGAAGGGCGTTTTTGCGTGGCTCTTTGCCATTGTGGGCATCGCGGCATTCTCGGTTGTCGGGGTGCCGGAACTGCAGAATTTTCAGCAAAAACCACCCATCAAGGTGGGGAGCGAAGTGGTCACGCAGCGCGATCTGACCAACGCCTATAACCGTGCCCTACGCCAGGAACAAACGCAGGCCGGTCGCCGCTTCACCCAGGACGAAGCCACCGCCGAACGCCTGAAAGCCCGTGTCGTGTCCGACCTGACCATCCAGGCGGTCACAAGGCTTGAGGCCGACAAGCTCGGTATGACCATGCCCCGCAGTACGGTGACCGAAATTCTGAGCCGTCAGGAGCTCTTCCAGAACAAGCTGAGTGGCAAGTTTGATGAGCAGGTCCTAGGCGACATTCTACGCGCCAACGAGATCACCCCGCGCCAATTTGATCAGCTGATGCGCGAAGATTTGTTGCGCCAAACCCTTCTGGAGGCGACCTCCGCTGGCGCAGATGCGCCCCGTGCCCTCGCCGATATGCATCTGGCCCGGCAGAAAGACCAGCGCACCGTCACCTGGCTGTCGGTCACCGACACCATGACCGATGGCCCGGTCGATCCAACCCCGGAGGACCTGGAAAGATGGTATACGGAAAACCCCGCCGCCTACACCACACCGGAGGTTCGGGTATTTTCGGTCGCATTCTTGAGAAACGAGGACTTCGAAGCCGGTCTTGAGGTGCCCGAAGATGAGTTGCGCGAGGTTTACGAGACCAACCGCGCCACCCGCTATGAAGAGCCAGAGCGGCGGACCCTTTATCAGATCACCTATCCCAGCGATGGCGAGGCCGAAGCCGCGGTTGCCCGCCTGCGCAATGGGGAGCCTTTTGAAATCCTCGCCTTAGAGCGCGGCACAACCCTTGCGGCGTCAACGCTCACAGATACCTCGCGCAAGGAAATCGTTGACCAGACGGTGGCCGAGGCGGCATTCGCGGCCCCGGCGCAGGCTGGTACCATCCTCGATCCGGTCAAAGGCCTATTCGGGTCAACCGTCGTGCAGATCGTTGACACCACACCCGGCAGTGTAAAATCTTTCGAAAGCGTGCGCGATGAAATCCGCACCGCAATTTTATCTCAGCAGACGGAACGGCTCGTCTATGAAAAGCTCGAAGCCATCGAAGAACAGCGCGATTTTGGCACCAGCCTGCGCGAAGCCGCAGAGCAGAATGAAACGACCCTGACCCAGTTTGGCCCCGTTGACCGGTTCAGCTTGACCCCCGGCGGCGCTATTCTCGACGGTATCCCCGCTGAAGCGCTTGAGGCAGCCTTTGATCTTTCCGAAGGCGAAGACTCCGATGCGATTGAGGTTGGCGACGGCAAAGGATTTCTCCTGCTGACCGTTGATGAAGTCCAGGACCCCGCGCTCAAACCTTTTGATGACGTTGCAGGCGAGGTTGAGGCCGCCTGGCGCACCAGCGAAAAAGAAAACCGCGTGAGCGCCCTCGCCGAGGCCATCGCCGAACGCGTGCGCGCTGGAGAAAGCCTTGCCGCGGTTGGCGATAGCTTTGAACGCGCGCCCATCACCGAGACTTTTGCGATCAATGCGCCAAGCCACAACACCTTTTCACCCACCGCCCGCCAGGCTCTCTTCATGGCTGACAAAGGGGACACCTTGGTGGGCGATGCCCTTGGCAGCGGTGTCAAGGTCGTCAGTGTCGTCACCGATATTCAGTTTGCCCGCGGCGGTATCAATCCGCTGGAGCTCGACAGTTTCCAGCAATATATCGGCCTCCAGCTGAACCAGGAATTGCTGCAGGCTTATATGCAAACGCTGCAGGATGATTACGGCGTCACGCTGAACGAGCCGCTGATTGATCGCACACTCTCGTTCGATGACAATGGGTAATGACCAATAGGTGATGGTGTGATGGCTGGCACCCCCGAAATCTATCCGCCCCGTGATCAATTTGATCAGGGATACGCCAAAGGCATTGCCCAGCTTGTCTATACCCGCGTTGTCAGCGATCTCGACACGCCGGTGTCTGTGTATCTGAAGCTTTGCGGCGGCCGCGATGACAGCTTCTTACTGGAATCTGTTGAGGGCGGCGAGGTGCTGGGCCGTCATTCGATTATCGGTCTTGATCCCGATCTGATCTGGCAGGCGCGACCGGGCCCAGACGGAATGAGCCGTGCACAGATCAACCGTACGCCCCATAAAGACCGGTCCGCCTTTAAGGATGATGATGCCCCGATGATGGCGAGCTTTCAGTCGGTGCTCGATGCCTCCGCTCTTGAGGTTCCGTCTGATCTCGCCCCTATGGCGGCTGGGCTTTTCGGCTATTTTGGCTATGACACCGTGCGCGAAGTGGAGCATTTACCACGCCCGCCCAAACCGGGCCTTGATATTCCCACCGCCATTTTTATCCGTCCCCGGCTCGTTGTTGTGTTCGATAACATCCGTCAGGAAATGACGTTTGCGACGCCGGTGCGCCCAGACGCGTCGGTAAGCGCAAACGCGGCATACGCACGTGCCCTCGAACGTCTCGCCCGCGGGGTTGCAGGGCTCAAAAATACGGTCCCCGATGAAGCAGCACCGCGGACAACGCCAACACGGCACCCCGGCGCGCCGAGGGTCAGGCCGACATCCAATACAACGCGTCCGGACTTTTTTCGTATGGTGGAAAAAGCAAGACAGTACATTGAGGCTGGCGATATTTTTCAGGTTGTCTTGAGCCAGCGCTTTTCAACGCCGTTCGAAAAGCCGCCTTTTGCTCTTTACCGCAGCTTGCGGCGCGAAAATCCGTCACCATTCCTGTTTTTTATGGCTTTTCCGGGTCATGCGCTGGTGGGGTCAAGCCCCGAAATCCTGGTGCGCGTCAAAGATGAAGACGTCACCATCAGACCCATTGCCGGTACGCGCCCACGCGGCAAATCGCCAGAAGAGGACAAGGCCCTGGCCGCCGACCTCCTTGCCGATCCCAAAGAGCGGGCCGAACATCTGATGCTCCTCGATCTGGGCCGCAATGATGTGGGCCGCACCACCGAAATTGGCACGGTGACGGTGACCGATGAGTTTATCATTGAGCGCTATTCCCATGTCATGCATATCGTTTCCAACGTAGTCGGACGATTACGCACCGGGTTGCGCCCGATTGATGCCGTCCTCGCCGGATTCCCTGCCGGTACCGTCTCCGGCGCGCCAAAGGTGCGGGCTATGGAAATCATCGACGAACTGGAGGCCGATGCGCGCGCCCACTACGCCGGTGCCGTGGGCTATTTTGCGGCCGGCGGCGATGTGGACACGGCCATCACCTTGCGCACCGCGATCATCAAGGACGGCATCCTCCACGTTCAGGCCGGTGCCGGGATTGTTCATGAAAGCAATCCCGATGCGGAGTATACTGAATGTGTCAATAAAGCCCGCGCCCTGTTCACCGCTGCGGACAAAGCGTAGCGCCTGATCCGTAGTCACGGGCAAACAGATTTCTGAAATGACTCCGTATTCCCGGGCAAGCGCAGCGCGGACCCGGACCTGTTGATGCGTTCTGCGTACCCAAATGAGAAGACCCCGGATCAAGTCCGGGGAGACGGCGTGCAGACATATCCGTATTCCCGGGCAAGCGAAGCGCAGACCCGGGAACTGTTCCAGCAATCTCCGAAACCGTTGCGGGAGACCCCTGTATTGTCTGCCTATGCTAATTTAGGTGCGGGAAGGAGGCCGTGAGACCCCTGACGCGGTTGACGT
>JBCBRS010000021.1:0-46274 GCA_039819545.1 Pseudomonadota bacterium
ACGATGATTGATTGGAATCGAATGACGCCGCATTAATCGCGGAGTCCGCGCCGGCCCGGTCATCAGCCAGTGTCGCAGTGCGCGTGGCAACAAGCCCTAAATCATCACGATCAACACCGAACTGGGTGCGGCCAGCATCTGCACCAGAGAAACGACTGAGCGACGCGGTTTCAGTGATGACACCGTGCTGTTCTTCTCCGTTCAGGAAGGAAACCAGGGTATCGTCAAAGGCTGGCGTTTCAAAACCAGCTGTAAAAGATGCTGGCGGCGCGCTTACGGGCCGTGTTGTGGCATACCTATCATTGGGCCCATCGCTAGGCCGATCATTGGAGCGGTCGCCCGCGGGCGTATTTGTTGCCCGGCTCTCCACTTTCTCTGCAGCGCCGACTGGCGTGCGGCCTTGTGCATTCAGGGCTGCAATGGCTGCATCGGTTTGTTGAAAGGCCATTTGTTCGGTGAGCACTTCGGTACCCGTTGCCACACCGGCGGCATCCAAAAGATACCGCTGCTCCAGCGCATGTAATGAAAGGCTTGTTGAGCCAAGAAGTGATTTTTTCTTCTTTGTCTCAACTGGCGTTTTGGCGAAATTTTTTGCTGGAATCATGGTGAAAGCTCCCTCTTCGTTCGCTAAACGCTAGGGAGGCTTTATTAATGAAAAATTGCATTATTCTCTTTTTGGGTGATTTTTATCTCAAAAAAAGATTTCTATTCCCGTATTAGATGAAAAAGAAAGGAGTTCTTAAAATCGCCTAAGCATCCGTAAACAGACAATTTTGGATTTGACGCTAAATGTAGGCAGGATTAAAGGCACCCGGTGCGCGTGACAACAGACACGACCCGGTGGCAAAATCCAGCGAGACACGGTACCCCGGCAGTGCATTCTATACGGATCAAAACGAGCAAAATATATGGACGCACACAACACATGGCACCGGCGCCGCTTTTCTTCTGAAAGCTGCCCAGATGCGTCTTCTATTGATGTGAAAAATCAGGTCTGCGTTATGTGCGCGTCAGGTGAAAAGGCGCTTTGTTTGGCGCGCCCTCTGGTAACCAGACCGGGAAGATCTCTGGCTTACCAAGCAGATAACCCTGTAGATAATCAACACCGAGACCCTTGAGCAACATGGCATCCGCTTCATTATCGACCCACTCCGCTACAGTTTTCATGCCAAAGTTTCGAGCAAGGTCGAGCAGTGTACGGACAAAAAGCTGATTATCCCGAGACAAGGCCACCCCCGTTACGAATGATCCATCAATTTTCAGGACGTCGATTTCCAGCGCTTTCAAGTTTCGGAAGGAGGTATACCCCGCGCCAAAATCATCAATGGCAAAGGCGCAGCCAAGTTTTTTAATTTCGGAAACAAATTCGATGGACTGATCAACCGCATCAACAACCTGTGTTTCGGTAAGCTCCACGGTAATGCGCTTTGCCAAGGGCTCATTGGCGCGCAAATGGGCGATATAGCCCTCCGCCCAGACCGCGTCTTTGACAGTCTCCATGGAAATATTCACGTTGAGGTGGATATTCGGGCATTCGGCAAGGGTATTGGTTGCCAGTTCGAGAACACGCCGGTCGAGAAGATGCACAAGACCAAGTCGCTCTGCCGCCGGGATAAATTCCGGGGCGGGCACAATCTCATTTTGAGCATCGCGCATGCGGATCAGGCATTCAAATTTTGACGCATGCTGATCGATATCGCCAACGATGGGCTGGAAAGCCAATTGGATACGCCGTTCGTTGAGCGCGGTCAGGATCACATCGGACATTTGGGAATTGCGTCGCCGCATGCTGATATGATCGGTATTTCGGGAGAAAGTGGCCCAATTGGCTTTGCCAAGACGTTTGGCCTCATCAAGTGCAGCCTCGGCAGAAGCCATAGCCTGTTGGCTGCTGCTGGCAAATTCAGGGAGTAAAACCGTCCCGATACTGACCGATGCAGCAATCCCGCCCCGATGGGTCTCGACGATACTCTCGCGCACGCCGTTGAGGATATTCGTGACGATGGTGCGCACACTATTTTCACTGGCATCATGGATCAGGATACCAAACTTGGTTCCCGCAACGCGGCCAAGATAATCATCGGCGCTGATTTTTGATTGTAATCGCCGGGCAACTTCAACGATGACCTGATCGGCAATTTCAAAACCGAAATCGGCGTTCACTGCCCCTAAATCGTCAACACCGACGAGAAAATAAGCCCCGGTCCGCCCCTCGGCACCGGTTTCGCTAAGCCAACTATCGAGACACGCGCGCAAACTGACCCTGTTGAGAAGACCGGTAAGCTCATCATGCTGGGCTAGCCAGGAAAGGCGTTCCTCGCGCTGTTTTTGCGCATCAATTGATCGGATGACGCCCACCAGACGGCGGTTTTCACCTTGTCCGATCCACCCCCCTCGTTCTTCAACCCACAAATACCGCCCATCGGCGTGGCAGAATTGGTACTCGCACGCATACCCATGCTCCCCGTGGGCCACAGCATTTGTGCGCCGTTCCACGTGGGCGGGTAGCAAGGTTGAAAGATAGGTATCGAGATCAATGGATGGTGCATGATCATCCGTACCCGCCATCTCGCTCCCGGATGCACCGGTCATTGCCGCGGCGGCATGGGCATTGGACCAGGAAAGGCGATTTGACTGTGGATCAAATTCGAACAGGGTCTGGAGCGCCGGCACAGTTGGCCCGGCGATGGGCGCGCGGGACGCAGCACGCGAAGGCGTATCGACGCTTTGCGCTCTGTCGGCGTCGCTGGCATCGGGAGCGCCATGCGCTGAACTCGCTTGTGTCGCCTGTGCTCCGGTCACCATAAAATCCCTAATTTCGCAATGCCACAGACCGTACGCGCCCTTCGGTAAATTTTTTTTGAACCTGCCACGCGTTTTTGAGCGCGCGCCCGCATGACGGCCCGCACGGTACGCCTTCGGGGAAAGGCGGTACGGGAATTGCTCACCGATCCGTATGAAAGTTTTTGTTAACCCTTCGCCGCCGTGCCCCAGGGCACCAAGACGAATGCGGGCCGGTTCCAAAGGGGGGCCAGCACGCGGGTCAATGGAAATTTTTCCACCCACGCGGGCCGACGGGCCTGCCCCGCGCAGAACGCAGCCGGTAGAACACCACAAGAAGCGGTCGCTGTTGGCAAAACGAGTGCCCAACAGCGCGCTCCACTATGGCTACGATGCCCATGGGGCATGCCAGCGCGCATCAAGGCGCGGCGGCTTGGTGGATATCATCACTTAACAAGGGCGCCGAGCCAGTCTTAAAAGGTCTGGAGCAACGCGAACACTGTCCTGGGTTTGCGCTGCGCTTGCCCGGAAATATGGGTTTGCTTCAGACCCTTATCGCGCGATCGTATCGGTGACCGCGAGATCACGCCGTGAGGTGGCTGTGGTCACGATGATTCCCGTGATTGGATCGAGGAATAACATCAGAAGGAAGACGAAAAAGGTTGTGTTGCCGAAACCTTCCACAAGCACAAAAGCGAAGGCGGCAGCGGTGAAGACGAGAAAAGACAAGACGTGGTTAAAAACCGACTCGTTGCCGATTTTCGTAGCCCTGACCAGTTCTACAAACAATAGGCCCATACTGATCACGAGAAACAGAACGCCCCAGGTGACCGGCCATTTGTCCCCGGAATAGAGCACCAACTCCGCGATGGGCACTTCATGCCAGTAGGTCGTGCCCGTGCTTGTCACGATATCGCCAACGCCGGTCACCGTTATGATGGCGTATGCAACGAAGCTGATGGTCATCAGCGGAAAGACTAAGAACGCAGACATGGGTTAACCCTTCACAAGCAAGCCAACTAGCTAACAAACATATGATGATTGCCCAAAGCGAAACAAGCAAAACGCCTCTTTCAGCCCCCTGAAAACAGAGGACTCAGCGCTCTGTAATCTGTTTTGGGTCGCGGGCGCGTGATTTTAGCCACAAGACACCGATCAAATCGCGAACCGCAACGGCCAGACGCCCCAGATTGGTGTATTTTGACCGTCCATGGGTCCGCGCCCGGTGCCCCACGGGCATAAATCGGACCGCAAACCCCTCCCGTTTCATGAGAAACGGCAGATACCGATGCATATGATCAAAATAGGGCAAGCGCAGATAGGCCGCCCGGTAAAACACCTTTACCCCGCATCCACTGTCGCGCGCCCCATCAGCCAGAAGCCGCTGGCGCACCCCATTGGCGATGCTGGAGGCCAGGCGTTTGGGGCCCCCGTCCTGACGCTGTTGACGCTCACCGGCGACCATGGCGAGCGGTTTTACAGGGTCAGTGGTTTGTGCGGTTACAAGATTTTTATGAAGTGAGACTAAATCGTTAGGATCGTTTTGTCGGTCCCCGTCGAGCGTCGCAATCACCGGAAACCGGGCCGCTAGGACCCCGGTGCGCACGGCCCGGCTCTGTCCCGCATTGGCGTGGTGGCTGATCACGCGCACATCAAGGCCGCCGGCGCGCGCCGCGAGAAGCCGCACAGCCGTATCATCGGTGGACCCGTCATCAACAACAATCACTTCCGACGGCAGTGGCGCCAGGTGAGCAAGGGCGGCTAAAATTTCCTCCACATGGGCAACGGCGCCGTCTGCCTCCTGATACATCGGCGTGACCACACTTAACCCTGCGCCCTTGGTTGGACCTTGCCCGGTATCCGCAGCAAGATTGAGGGCGAAGATGGAGGCGTTTATGGCAGATGGATTGGACATGGTCCTCATCGGATAGGGCGCGCGCGACCAAACTAAATGTCACCAAGGAACCGGTAGCGTCTGCGTGTCTGTCTGCTATGCATAATCAGGACCGGCGGGCCCGGCAATATGGGGCGTTCCCATTGCAACCAACGCTGGTTTGATCGTGGGGAACAGCGTTGTTGTGGCCGCGTTCCCTGGCCAAATGGGGATCCCTATTCATGTCCCACCGCGCCGCCCGCTCCAATCGAGACCGAATACCGGGGGAGACCCTCGCTTCGCGCCCACAAGCCCTTGGACTTGTGCTGATTATTGCAGCGCTGACCCTGCCGGGACTATGGCAGATGCCGACCCTTGACCGCGACGAGGCGCGCTTTGCGCAAACCACCAAGCAAATGCTTGAAAGCGGGGATTTTCTGCGCATCCGGTTTCACAATGAGGCCCGCAATAAAAAACCCCATGGCATCCACTGGCTCCAGGCCGCCACCGTCTCCATGGCCAACGTCTCAATGGCCAACATCTCAAGGGACAGTGCTAACGAGCCCACGGCAATCTGGGCCTATCGCCTGCCGTCAGTTTTAGGCATGGCGATGGCAATTTTTGGCGTCTGGGTGTTGGGGTGGCATCTGGTGGACCGGGTGGCGGGCTGGCGCGCGGCAATCCTGTTCGGCGCGGGGCCGGTTGCCATGGCGGAGGCGACAATCGCAAAGACCGATGCGATGCTTACGGGGCTTGTGGTGCTGACCATGCTGGCGCTGGCGAAACTGATGGTCCCTTCTGCTACCGCCGCGAGCGTGAAAGGCGCACAGACCGTACGCGGCAATTTCATCTGGATGCTGACGTTTTGGCTCGGGCTTACCGCCGCAATTCTGGTTAAAGGTCCGATTGCGCCGATGGTTGTCGGCTTCACCCTTTGCGGGCTGTTTGTGGGTAGGCGGATGATGGCTCCGCCTCTGCCCTCCTCCCCTTGGCAATCCTTGCGCCCGGGGGTCGGCCTCACGATCATGACCGTGATATTGGCCCCCTGGGCCTGGGCAACGCACGGGGCGACGCAAGGGCAGTTTTTTGCCGATGCGCTCGGTGGCGATTTTCTCGGCAAGGTTGCCACGGTTCAGGAATTCCATGCCGGCCCGCCGGGCTATTATCTCATTCTCCTGCCCATCCTGTTGTGGCCACTTGCGGGACTGTTACCCCGGCTGGTCCATCAGGCGTTTGCGGCGCGCAAGGAGACGTCGGCGCGGTTTTTCACGGTACCAATGCTGTTTCTTCTTGCCTGGTTGGTTCCGGCCTGGCTTGCCTTTGAGGTCTCCAGTACGAAACTGCCCCACTACACCTTGCCGCTCTATCCTGCGCTGGCTTTGCTTGGCGCCATGGCACTGCGCCAACCGATTGCACCCGCACCAGCATGGACGCGGTGGTTGGGCTCGGTCTTACTCGGTGGCGTAGGCCTCACTGTGAGTGTCGGGCTTATCGCGCTGCCAGTCGTCTATAACAGCAGTGGGGCGAGCATTTCTGCCTACGCCGCCGCTCTCGCCACAATCGCGCTGTCAGGGCTAGCCGCGTTCGCCCTTTGGCAAAATCGACCCGTGCAGATGGCCGGTATCACCGCGCTGACTTCCTGGTTTGCCTGCGCCGTTTTCCTCACCAGCACGCTGCCCGGGCTCGATCGGCTTGGCCTTTCAGAAAGACTGGCCGAGGTCGCTGGAGCCTTTCCGGCAGAAAAGACCTATCTCCTCGGCTATCGCGAGCCCTCGGCGGTCTTCCTTCTCGGCACGCAGATCACTTTTGTCGCCGACGAGAACGCGTTGATTGCCGGCCTTTCCAGCGATTTTGGTACCCTCGCCATTGTGGAGGCGCGCGCGGCACCGGCCTTTGAGACCAGCGCCGCGCGCGCCGGTCTGACCTTGACGCCGCTGGCCAAAATTGACGGTTTCAACTATTCGAACGGCAACGCTGCCAAATTGCTGATCTACCGCCGCGACCGCAACGACCGTCACACGGCGCACACGTCCAGCCCCCTACAAGAGTTGACCCAAGCCCGATGAACGCCCTTTTCGCCCGGATCGAAAGCCAGCCCCTGAACGCGTTTGGCCTTTTTCTTTTTGTGATAATCAGCGTACGTCTTATCGCATTGGGGGTCAGCCAACTCGACCTTGGTCCTGATGAAACCCAATACTGGTACTGGGCACAGTCACCAGCCTTTGGCTATTTCTCAAAGCCCCCCATGATCGCATGGCTGATCAGCGCCACCACCGGTCTTTTTGGTGACGCCAGTTGGGCGGTGCGTCTTGCGTCGCCGCTTCTTCATGGTGGAACGGCCTGTTTCCTGTTTGCCCTGACGAGCCATCTTTATGATCGTAAAATCGCGTTCTGGGTTGGTACGGGCTGGCTGATCATGCCGGGGATCGCGTTTTCTTCCATGCTGATGACAACTGATGTGCCGCTTTTGTTTTTCTGGTCGGGCGCTCTTTATTTCTATGCGCTCATCACGGTGGAGCGGGCGCCGCGTTTTGGCGAACCCTCACTGGGTCTGGGTGTCTTGCTCGGCGCGTTCATGGGCCTGGGGTTTTTGTCAAAATACGCCATGATCTATTTTCTGATTGCGCTGGCGATAACCCTTTTCGTCTCCGGTCGGATCAAGACGCGCCGGGTCTGGCAGACGGTGTTGGTCGCGCTTGGTATCATGATCATGGTCATAATGCCAAACATTATCTGGAACCTGCAGCATGATTTTCAGACCCTCAGCCATACCGCCGATAATGCCAATTGGGGGGCTGATCTTTTTAACCCGGACGAACTCGCCGACTTTTTGGGGAGCCAGATCGGTATCGCCGGGCCAATCACCCTCGGCGCGTTTTTGGTATTTCTTACTGTGGGTTTGCGCAAATCTGCCCTTGGCGACTTGCGGCTGTTACTCGCCTTTGCCCTCAACCCGCTTTTTATCGTCAGTGTACAGGCCTTATTGTCTCGCGCCCATGCCAATTGGGCGGCGGCGGCCTATCCGGCGGTGCTGATCATTGCGTGTGTCTGGCTATACAAGACGCGCCGGTTCAACCTGCTCTTTGCCAATCACGGTTTGCATCTGAACCTCTCGGTTGGGCTTGCAATTGTCCTGTCAAACCTGACGCTAGTCGATGGGCTAGGGTTATCGAACGCGGTCAAACGTGTGCGCGGTTGGGAGATACAAGGCGCGCGGGTGGCCGAGGTCGCCGCAAGCTATGGAACCGTTATGGCCGACGACAGGGAACTGACCGGACAGCTTCTTTATTATGCCGGTCTTGCCGAGCGGGGTGTTCTTGCTTTTAACTCCAACAACCGCGTCGACAGCCACTATGAAGCGTTTTACGCCTTTCAGGGTACGGAGCCAGAGCCGCTTCTCTACATCACGCAAAACCCCGATGCGGTTGCTGTCACGCCCATGTTCGACACGGTCAAACCGCTCGCCACAAGTACCGTTGACCTGAAAAACGGACGCCAACGTACCCTCTATCTCTTTGAAATCGCTGGTTTTCGGGGGCGGTAACCGGTATTTTTCTTTTTTGCTTGGCTCTGACGCGCGATGCCCCTATATCCGCCCTAGTGTCAACGACACGGGCGCTTCCCCCACAACCGGGTGCCACCTGGCCCCCCTTACCGGAGGCGCGGCGAGACCAGAAAATGGCTCGCCGGCCGCAAACCCCCTTGCCAGGTGGAAGGGAAAGACGCCCGTAACAACGGAGAGCTACCCATGGCCGACAAACCCTTGATGCCCATCGCTACGGCCGTCTGGCTGATCGACAATACCGGGCTGACCTTTGATCAGATTGCAGAATTTTGTGTGCTGCACCCCCTTCAGGTCAAAGGCATTGCCGACGGCGATGTGGGCGGCGGCGTCCGCGGCATTGACCCGATTACCACGGCCCAGCTCACGCGCGAGGAAATCGACAAGGGCGAGGCCGACGCGGGCTACAAACTCAACCTGTCGCAGCCAAAAACAAAAGTTGCCCAGAAAACCAAAAAAGCGCCGCGCTATACACCCGTTTCCAAACGCCAGAACCGCCCCGACGCCATTGCCTGGCTCGTCAAGTTTCATCCGGAGATGAGCGACGCGCAGATTTCCAAGCTGCTTGGCACCACGAAAACCACCATTACCGCAATCCGTGATCGCACCCACTGGAACTCTTCCAATTTGGAGCCACGCGATCCCGTCGGCCTCGGTTTATGCAGCCAGCTTGACCTTGATGCGGCGGTCCAGAAAGCAGCGGCAAAAGCCGCCAAACTGCGCCCCGCAACCGTTGAAGGACCAGCGCTGAAACCCGTGGAAGAAACCGTGCCCCAAACCGCCACTGAAAGCGCCGAAGAAGAAAGCGGTAAGGTCGATCTGGGCAATGTCTTTTCAAACTTCGAAGACATAAAAGACGCGGAAGAGGCGGATAAGTCTTAGGGCTTTTAGGCCCGTATTCCCGGGCAAGCGAAGCGCAGACCCGGGAACTGTCTCCACGAATTGTGAACATGCCCAGAAAGGTCCCGGGTCTTACGCCCGGGAACACGGCGTCCTTCGGTACAGACAAAACCGTATTCCCGGGCAAGCAAAGCGCAGACCCGGGAACTGTCGCCACGAATTGTGAACATGCCCAGAAAGGTTCCTGCTCTCACGCCCGGGAACACGGAAAGTGTCGCCCTTACCCTTTTTCAATCCCAACCCTTAAGACACAAGCTCAATCGCAACCGACGTTGCCTCACCGCCGCCGATACACAGGCTTGCGACGCCGCGTTTCCCACCGGTTTTACGCAAGGCATTGATCAGCGTCACGACGATGCGTGCGCCGGATGCGCCAATGGGGTGGCCGAGGGCGATGGCGCCGCCGAATGGGTTTACCTTTTCTGGCGGCAACGACAGTTCCCGCATGGCCGCCATGGGCACCACGGCAAACGCCTCATTAATTTCGAAGACATCAACATCATCCGTTGACCAACCAACTTTTTCTAACAGGGCGCCGATAGAAGCAACGGGCGCGGTGGTAAACCATTCCGGTGCCTGCGCGTGGGTGGTGTGCCCGATGAGCCGAGCCACCGGGTTTACGCCGCGCCGGTCCGCTTCACTCGCGCGCATCAAGACCGCTGCTGCCGCGCCATCAGAAATGGCCGAAGCATTCCCGGCAGTAACAGAGCCGTCTTTTTCAAAAGCTGGCCGCAAGGTCCTGATTTTCTCCGCTTTAATAAGACCTGGTTTCTCATCATCCTTGACCGTGATGGTCTGACGACGCTGGGCAACCTCAAGCGGCGCGATTTCTTCAGCAAAGGTGCCATCGGCGATGGCTTTTTGCGCCCGCTCCACCGAACGCACCGCATACGCATCCTGCTCCTCCCGGGAGAATTGCCATTCGCGCGCGCATTTTTCAGCAAAGACACCCATGGCCGCATGATCATGATACGGATCTTCAAGCCCGTCATAGGCCATATGGTCAAGCACTTGGCCATGACCAAAGCGCAAGCCCTGGCGACCACTGGGCAAAAGATGCGGCGCGCCGCTCATGGACTCCATGCCGCCCGCAACGACGACCGCTGCAGAGCCCGCCATTACCGTGTCATGGGCCATCATCATGGTTTTCATGCCCGAACCGCACACCTTGTTGACGGTGACGCACGCGGTCTTTTGCGGAACGCCAGCGCCAAGGGCCGCCTGCCGCGCTGGCGCCTGGCCCAACCCAGCTGGCAACACGCAGCCCATCATCACCTCGTCAACGTCACCGGCGTCCACATTGGCCCGGGCGAGCGCGGCATTGATCGCGTGGGCACCCATTTTAGGCGCTGCAACGGTGCTGAGCGCCCCTTGAAAGTTGCCGATGGGCGTGCGCGCCGCGCCGGCGATCATAATAGGGTCGTGGTCAGCCATGGTTTTGCTCCAAAAATTTAAGCGCTATGCGGTGCGCCGCACGCCACCGCGCCGAATAACATCCTGCGCCATCAGATCCGCAATCTCGTGGGTGGGCCGGTCCTCTGCCGCAGCGCGCTGGAATAAATGGTCGAGTGTCTCGCCGATGCCATCAATGCGCGCGGTCATGCCCGCGTCGGTCCACTCCCCCAGAATTTCGAGGCCCACACTGATCACACCGGCAGCATTAACCACATAATCAGGCGCATACAGAATAGTACGCTCGTGCAGAATGGTTCCCATCTGCGGTTCCGCCAATTGATTATTCGCCGCCCCGGCAATGACCTGCGCGTTGAGGCGCTGAACAGTTTCCGGGTTAATTGATCCACCGAGGGCGCAAGGGGCAAAAACGTCCATGGGCGCATCGTAGATAGCATCCACACTGACGATCTCAGCGCCAAAATCGCGTTTGGCCCTGGCGAGCGCGTCTTCATTTACGTCTGCAACGATGAGCGTCGCCCCAGCCTGATGCAAATGCCCGGCAAGGGCCATTCCCACCGCACCGACGCCCAAAATGCCCACGGTTAGTCCGTCCAGGGATCGACCATTCATCCGGTGGCGCACTGCCGCTTCGATACCGCGCCAGACACCGCGCGCGGTAAAAGGCGATGGATTGCCGCCGATACCGCTTTGGCTCATCCCGGCGGCATAGGGCGTCACCTCGCGAATGGTGGCGATATCAGCCTCGCTCATACCGCTGTCTTCTGCTGTGTAGTAGAGCCCGTCAAGCCCATCAATGGCACGGCCAAGGGCGCGCATCATTGCGGGCGTCTTGTCCGTATGCGGATCGGCGAAGACCACGCATTTCCCGCCGCCGAAGGGGATACCGCCGAGCGCATTTTTATAAGTCATCCCGCGGGCAAGAGTGTTCACATCGGCTAACCCCTCTTCCAGACTGGCATAGGGAAAAACCCGGCAGCCACCACAGGCCGGGCCAAGCGCTGTGTCATGGACGCTGACAATCGCACGCAAGCCCGAGGCGGGGTCTTCAAACAAGGTCACTTTTTGCCAGCCTGGCACATCAAGAACAGTGATCTTCATGGTGTGATGTCTATCCCGTCTTCGTGGCGCACGCTGGCAGCGCTTCGCGCCTCATCTTTCGCCGCAGAATTCACGCCGGTTGGTCGATTACGCCTTCGCATTTTCATTTTCAAAGGTGATATCAGCTTCTGGGGGAAACTATCGTTCAAATTTTCAGGCCGTGATCTTGACTTTTAGCAGAATACTCCAATGTTCGGAGCAAGCCAAAGGAAATCCCCATGAAGCTTGACCAGATCGATCACAAGATACTCCACCATTTGCAGGAAAATGCCCGGATTACCAATGCGGAGCTTGCCGATAAGGTGGGCCTATCCCCTACCCCGTGTCTGCGCCGCCTGCGCCGGTTGGAGGCTGAAAAGATCATTCTTGGCTACCACACGGAAATCAACCGCGAAGCGCTTGGCATCAATGTGACGGTGATCATCCTGGTAAAGCTGGAACGCGAGGATGATGTGACCTTGCGCGAGTTTGAGACCGCCATCAAACAACGCAGCGAAGTTGTGGAATGCTACCTTGTCACGGGCAAGTTTGATTATTTTTTGCGGGTCATGGTGCCAAGCCTTGGCGCCTATGAGACGTTCCTGTCGGAGACAATGCTCCGTATGCCAAATATTGCCACCGTTGAGTCAAGCTTTACCTTGCGCGAGGTGGAGCGCAAGACAGTGATCCCATCAGCCTATGGTGGGCTTGGCCGTTAGCCCCCTTACTTTTTGTTTTTGTCTTTTGGCTTTGCTGCAGAGGGTTTTTCGGGCGCAGGCTCAGCAAAACAGATCTTGCGGTTTGGCCCATTATAATCGGCGATGCCTTCGGTTACCGCATAACAGGCGAGGCGAACGGCAAGCGGAATGACAACTTTCACGCCGTCGCGTTCGCCCTTTTCGTAATACTGGATCATCCGGCGTTTGAGGCCCAGCACATTGGCAGCATCCTTTTGCGACAGTTTTTGAGATCGCCGCCAGGCCTTGAAGTCTTTTGGTTCCATGCCCAACCCGCTTGGCTCTTTGCCACTCCGTTAAAGGACGCCGGGATACCTTACGAAGGCAATACGCCATACGCCAGTCCACCGATGGTCAGACGTAAGTCCCTGATTCGTCTAGGAAAGACGCTAACGCGGCCATATGTCAGTTTGTTTACACGCCCCAATGGGGCGCGCGCAGTGCTCACTATTCCCCAATTGCGTGAATATTCGGTTTCGCCCTCAGTCATTGTGCGGGACTGTGTGCGGGCGGCTATTGAAAATTTACCCCACCGTCGTTATGTCTTGTCCGTCCCTTCGGGGACTATGGTAATAAATGGCGCGTGTAATAAGCGGATCGGACCCGGGGGCGGTACCCGGCGGCTCCACCAAAGTGCCCTCCTCGCTGGAAAAATCGCTGGCGAGACCGGGCATTTTGGCGGGGCCGAAATAGGATCGACGGACGTCTAAAGACGATGTTTTTACCCGGGTTGCCTCCGTTATTTGGCTACTCTTGAATAGTTGCAAACGACAATTTCAAGGCAGAAACTGCTCTCGCTGCCTAAGCGGCTGAGTAATTTCGAAACTTAAAGCCCTGACCTCAACCTAAGGTCAGGCGGGGCCCCGGGGGTGCCTGGCAACAGAAGCCCCCACTTTTTTTCCTCGCCGAATGTCTGAAATGCGTGAAACCGGAAACGGTTCCTTTGAACGGAAGGCACCCCCGACACCTCAAGACTCTGGGGTGCCTGGCAACACAAGCCCCCCCCCTTTTTTTCCCCGCGAGATATCTGTCACAAATTAAACGGTCAGAGTCATCTTTGAACACAAGACAAAGCCGACCCGTGACATGCTTTCGAAGCCCCTCAATCTTATGAATAAGGTCAACGAAAATTCACTTCGCCACACGGCTATTCTATTTATTCTGGGATTTCCCAAACCGAACTGCGAACCGATTTAATAGGGCCATAGACCTAAGAACGAGCGTCGCGAGCTCAAATTCGGCATACTCATATTGAAGACGGAAACGAGGAGAGGACTATGGATACCAACACAAAGGTAAACCGCAAAATTTTGATGATTGCTTCCAATCCTGCGACGTCGCCTGTGTCGGGTTGGCCCATCGGCTTTTGGTGGGCGGAGCTGACCCATCCTTGGCTAACATTTACCGAGGCGGGATACGACGTCGTGATCGCCTCCCCCGACGGCGGCGACTTGGTCGGAGACGGCTATAGTGATCCGCAGGATGAAAGCGGTTACTCCGCCGGTGACATCATCTCGCTTGGCTTCAAATTATCGCCGACCCATAGTGCTTTCCTCAAAGGGACGCGCAAGCTTGCTGACGTAGATTGGAGGGATTTCGACGCCCTTATGATTGTCGGAGGCCAAGGGCCAATGGTGACCATGATCGACAATGATGCCCTGCACCGGACTTTTGTCGAAGCCCACGACGCCGGAAAGATTGTCTGCGCCATTTGCCACGGCACCTGCATTTTGCTGAAAACCCGCCGCACTAATGGGGAATTGCTTGTCGCTGGCAGGACCTGGACGGGATTTGCTAATTCGGAAGAAGAATTTGCCGAACAGGCTGCGGGCACGAAGTTGCAACCGTTCTGGATCGAAACCCAGGCCGCGGAGATAGAGAATACAAACTTTGTCACCGCGCAACCCTTTGCCCCATTCGCAATTCGCGATGGCAATCTCATCACCGGACAACAGCAAAATTCCGGCGTAGCAGCCGCGAAACTTGTCATCGAAGCATTGGGACGATAGATTTTGGGTCGGAAATTGTGATTGCAGGCTTGTGCTTTTAAGCTGATAAATCAACTGCCTTCAAATGGTGTGAACCCAAGATACCAAGGCATCCGGGCAAAGAGTTGGTATCAACGACACTGACAAAAAACCCGAATTTGGAAACAAAACTCAAGCTGCAACGTCCATAAGGCAGCGCCTACAAATACCTGCCGCTAAACGCGACCCGTGACAGTCTTACCGGTGAACGGCCGTGAATGGGGGTATGCCCTCCCCATACCGCATGACCATAGGCCAATGGGCTGTTGATCCGCCGTTAGGCAAGGGCGTATAAGAGACAATTACGCCCTCGAAATACAGGCAGATCGCGTGGCAGATATCGAACTCGACTATGATCAGATTATGCAGAACGCCCTGCGCCACGTGGTGAAGGATGTGCTAGCGATCACTGCCGATTTGGGTGAGACCCCCGGTGATCACCATTTTTACGTGGAATTTTTGACCGACGCACCGGGCGTAAACCTGCCCGATCATCTCAAAGCGCAATATCCCGAACGCATGACCATCGTGCTGCACCATCAGTTCGATGACCTCGACGTGGGTAATGACGGGTTCCAGGTGACCTTGTCATTCAAGGGCGTTGAGGCACGCCTTGCTATCCCGTTCGATGCCATCACCAGCTTTGCCGACCCCAGCGCGAAGTTTGGCTTGCGGTTTCAGGAAGACGAGGATGAGGACGACACGCCCGCCCTGTCTGGTGACGACGAAAGGCCCACAGAGCAGTCTGCGGGCCAGTCTTCAAATCAATCTGCCGATATCGCCGAGCTTGCCCCCCGCGAACCGCGCTCAAGGAAAGATAGAGCTGGGACAGACAAAGACGAGACAGATAAAGACGAAATAAACGCCGGTGTGGACGACACTGACGAGGCCCCGACCGGCACCGCCGACGTGGTCAGCCTCGACGCATTTCGCAAAAAGTAGGTGTACCGATTACGAGACTGCGTTACCTTTTTGTTGAATCGAAAACGCCATTTAGGTTTTTGAGGTATCGCGCGTCCGAATTCAAGTCGATGAATGGGAACCATCGACGATCACCCTTTTTTTAAACGCGCTCTACTCCTTTTAATTCACGACACCGTCAATCCGTCTTGCCTACCTCCAAAAAAATAGAGTGCGATCCGGCAGCGCAAAGACGCCAGCTGACGATTTCGAAAACAGACGGATTGTCAGGCGCAAGGCAAGATAAATGCCGCGGAATGCTTCTGCCGAAATTGCAAAGTTGCGAGCATTCATGGTCGGAGCGGCAGGATTTGAACCTGCGACCCCTACACCCCCAGTGTAGTGCGCTACCAGACTGCGCTACGCCCCGGCCAGAGGCGTTAGATAGCAGGTTTTGATGCGGTGTCCATGGATTTCTGGGCGGGGATAGAGCGGCGTGTCCGCGCTGTGCCCTTATCAACGCCCCCTATTGCTGGAACCGGTAAAAACTGCCCATCCCTAACAAATCCGTGAGGGCGTCAAACGCCGCAAAGCATTCGTCCATCAGCGCCGGGTCGCGCAGATCATCGGGGTGCAGACGGTCGCGATAATGGGCGCGCACCCAGGCCTCCAGGGCCGCAATCTTTTCCTCATCCAGTAAGAAATGCGGGTCCATGGCCGCGCGTTCGGCTTCTGACAGAACAACGCGTAGGCGCAGGCAGGCGGGCCCCCCGCCATTGCGCATACTCTCGCGCACATCCTTATAGAGAACCTGATCAATCGGATTATCGGCTGCAACCACACCATCTAGAAATGTCCGTACCCGGTCATTTTCTTCAGACTCTGAGGGCAGGATTAGCGCCATGCGATGGACCCCCTTGCCTGTTTCAATAGTCAAAAGCTGCGAGTTAAACAGATAGGTCGAAATGGCCTCTTTCAGGCTGACCTGATCCGCCGGGGCCTCAACAATTTGCAAGGCTGGTACCGTAAGGCGCAAACGGGCCAGTGCCTCTTTTTGATCTTCAAACGCCAGTTCATGGGTAAACAGGACCTGATTATTTACCACACTGACCACATCATTGTGGAAAGCACCGGCATCGAGAGCGTGCGTTGATTGTTGTAAAAAGACGGCCGGATCTGGTGCAAGACCAAAGGCCCGGGCCACCGCCGCACTGGCGCTATGGCGCTGGCGGGCGGGAAAGCGCTTGCCATCGCGGCCATAAACAAAAAGGTGTGTCGCCCGCGCCCCATGGTCCGCGCAAAACCGCCCGTGATTGGCCGCGCCCTCATCGCCAAAATGGACCCCGCCCGGCAAAACCGGATGGTGCACAAAAAATGACCCGTCTTTGAAAATATGGCGCAGGATAGCCGCCGTTTGCGGTGCCTCAATGGTGCGGTGAAAATTGGCAGCAAGATTAGCGGGCAAAAAATGGACCTTACCATCGGACGTATCGGGCGACGGGGCCACGGTTGCCGCATTTGCCGTCCACATGCACGACGCCGAATAAATATTTGCCAGCAGATCGGGCGCGCTTTGCGCCGCTTTGTCCAGACACTGACGATCTGATCCGGTAAACCCCAGTGCGCGCAAGACACCAAGATCAGGCCGCGCCAAAGGCGGCAAAAATCCTTGCGGGATGCCGAGGCCCATAACCGCCCGCATTTTGGCAAGCCCTTGCAAGGCAGCAGCGCGCGGATTCGAGGTAAGACCCTGATTATTGGCCGACGCAAGATTGCCGATCGACAGGCCCGCATAATTGTGGGTGGGCCCGATCAGACCATCAAAATTCACTTCCCGGTGGGTCATCGCGTGCTTTCAATCAAGGCGTTAGAGGAGGCCAACCGGCGCATCGGGTACGGGCAACAAACGATCCCCCATCATACTGGCCACCGGATAGGCGCAATAATCGGCCGCGTAATAAGCACTTGGCCGGTGATTGCCCGACGCACCAATACCGCCAAACGGGGCCGCGCCGCTTGCGCCCGTTGTCTGGCGGTTCCAGTTGACAATACCCGCGCGCGACAGGGCAAAAAACTGCTGCCACTTGGCTTCATCATCGCTGAGGAGACCAGCGGCAAGCCCAAAGCTGGTGGCATTCGCAGCCTCAATCGCCTGATCAAAGGTTTGTGTACGGATCACCTGAAGAAGCGGGCCAAAATACTCCTCATCGGGACGGTTGGAGGCTTGTGTCATGTCGATGATGCCGGGCGTCACGAACGCATCACCGTTTTCCATGCCAACCATCTCTACGATGGGCACGCCGCCTGCATCCCGGTGGGCCGCAAAAGCGTTTTTCAAACCGGCCGCCGCCCGTGCGGAAATGACCGGGCCCATGAAGGGTTCAGGGTTGTCAAACGCCGCGCCGATGCGCACCCGGGCGGTCATGGCACAGAGCTTTTCCAGCATCGCATCGCCCGTGTCACCGGCGGGAACAATCAATCGACGCGCGCAGGTGCACCGTTGTCCCGCCGTCAGAAACGCCGATTGCACCACCGCATAGGCGGCCGCCTCAAGATCATCCGTATCCCACCAGATCAGCGGATTATTACCGCCGAGCTCAAGAGCGAGGATCTTACCGGGCGCCCCGGCAAACTGTTTGTGGATCGCGTGACCAGCCTTTACGCCGCCTGTAAACAAGATTCCATCAATGCCGGGGTGAGAGACCAGCGCCTCTCCGGTGTCGCGTCCGCCCTGAACAAGATTGATAACGCCGTCCGGCACGCCCGCCTGCGCAAAGCGCTCCATCAAAAAAGCCAGCGGACTGGGGGTCAGCTCGCTCGGTTTCACCACCACGCAATTGCCCGCCAGCAATGCCGGTACAATATGCCCGTTGGACAGATGCACTGGAAAATTAAAAGGCCCGAGAACAGCCATGACGCCATGGGGCTTGTGTTGTAACAGCCCATCGGTTGCCCCGCTTGCCGTCTCCCGCGTGCCCGCGCGGTCGGCTTGCGCCTTGATGGAAAGATCGACCTTGCCGGCAACCGCGCCCGCTTCGGTCTTGGCCTCCCAGAATGGTTTGCCATTTTCCTTGGAGATCAGCGTCGCCAGCGCGTCCTGATCGCGTTTGATGAGGTCGCGGTAGCGTTCCAGAATGGCGATGCGCTCGCCAAGCGGTGTTTGCGCCCAGGCGGCAAAGCGCGCGCGGGCTGCCTCCACGGCGCTTGCCACATCGGTGGGCAAAGCGCTCTGTCCCGTCCACACGGTTTGTCCGGTAGCCGGATCGTGCGAGGTCATCGCCGCGCCGCTACCATCGCGCCACTTGCCATCGATAAATAGACTGGTCATGCGGTTTTTTTATCCTGTCACGTTTTGCGTTGCTTAGTATGCGCCCTACCACGCAATCGCGCGAATGGGTGCACCGGCCTCGACCTTCAAGGCTTCGGCGCTTTGCGCCGTGATCGTAATATGGCGCGTATCGCCATCCACTGCCATCTGGGCAGGCTCGCGGATACAGCGGAAATTTTTCCCCTCACCCGCGGCCAGCAACATGGTTTTGGTACCAGCTGGCACATCGCCCACGGCACCTGTCACAGCTTGGCTATCCCGCACGGTTTTGATCGCACTGACCTTCGCCTCGACCAGCGGGCCGCCATCAAAAACGTCCACATAGCCGGTAAACTCAAACCCCTCGCGGATCAGCATCTCATAGGCCGGCCTCGCGCTCGCATGGGGTTTGCCGATACACGCTTGTGCAGCCTCCGGCAGGACGGCCACATAGATCGGATAAATCGGCATCAGATCCGCAATAAACTGGTTGCCCGCGCGCGAATTATGCTGGTCGGCACTCTCAAAATCCATATCAAAAAAGTGGCGACCCACCGCCGCCCAAAACGGCTGACCGCCCTGATCATCACGCCAGCCCCGAAGCTCCGCACACATCCTGTCTGCAAACAGATGCGGTGTCTGCGCCACAAACAAATAGCGCGAGCGGGCCAGCAGTTTCCCAAATCCCCCACCGCGCGCATCAGGCGAAAGGAACAGGGACGCCACCTCCGATGTTCCGGTAAAATCGTGGGTGGGCACAAGAATCCGCCGGGAGATTCGCTTACCCAGCTGGTCAGAGAAATGAAACATCGTATTGATACGATAATTGACAAATCCGGACTCCAGTCCGATAGCCGAGAAAATACCAGCAGTACCCAGAATATCGCCGCCACGATCGAGCACGAGGATATAATTTTCCCCGCCAGGTTCGGTGGCCTTTGCGTCAAAACTCTCCAGCGCAAAAGCGATCCGGCTAAAAAGCGCGTCGCGATCACGGGGCAGGTTTGTCATCCCGCCGCCAGTCAATTGCGCAAGCGCATGGATTTGCGGAAAGTCTTCCTCGCGAACCGCGCGGATGACAGGGATCGCACCGGCATCTTGTGTTGTCATCGTGTCCCTTCCCTTTTTGGCGCTCACGCCGAAGCAGCCCGCCCCGGGTTGGGAATGTCGCCTGCCGCCACCTTCATCAGCAAGAGCGCCGACAGCTTGGCCCGCTCTTCCAGACTGTCAAGTTGAACAAATTCATCCGCACTGTGAATTTTTCCGCCGCGCACGCCAAGGGTATCGACAACCGGGATGCCGGCCGTTGCAATATTGTTGCCGTCACAGCACCCGCCCGTCGGCACCCATTTAATCGTCAGGCCAAGATCAGCGCCGATGGCGCGCACGGCCTTGAAAAAGGCTTCAGTTTTGGCGTCCATGGGTTTGGGTGGCCGGTAAAAACTGCCATGGGCCGTCAGGGTCAGGGTCTGGTGGGTATTCATTTCCGCAAGGACTGTGTTCATCTGGGCGGTAAACCAGGCCGCATCATCGGCTTGTTCCACCCGCACATTAAACCGCACCACTGCGCGGTCGGGCACCACATTGTTGGGCCCACCACCGTCAATGCGGGCCACATTAACCGTTAAACCGGCCCGCCCGCCCGTCAACGGGCTGATACGGGTGATAAACTGCGCGGCGGCATCGATGGCGTTGACGCCAAGATGATGCTCGCGTCCCGCGTGGGCCGCCTTGCCCGTGATGATTACGGAGAAATTACCGCTCCCCTTGCGCGCCCCCGCCAACGCGCCATCAACCATGGCGGGTTCATAGATACAGGCAAAATCGGCGCGCCCAGCCGCTTCGACCATTTGCGGCGCTGACCCGTGGGAGCCGATTTCTTCGTCGGCATTGATCAGCACTTCATAGCCAATACCCGGCGCAAACGGTGAGGCATCCAGCGCCTGCAACGCATAAAGCATCACGAGGAGGCCGCCTTTCATATCGGCGGCGCCGGGCGCATTCAGGACATCATCGCTCAGGAAGCGTGCCCCCTGAAACGGATGATCGGCGGGAAACACCGTATCCATGTGCCCGGTCAGGAGGACGCGAATTGGCGCCTCTGGCCGGGCGACCACATGAACGAGATCGCCCATGGGCCGAATGATGATATCGCCGTCGCGGGTCACAACCTCCTGCGTCCCCGCTGCCATGGTCTCAACGCGCGCATCAAGGCACCCGAAGGCCGCCAGCAGCTTGGCCCGCATGGCCGCCAACCCGTCCAAATTGTGAGAGCCGGAGTTTTGCGCGCACCAGTCGAGGAGCGTCGCCGTCATCTCCTCGCGCTTACCGGTGAGAAACGCGAGCGCATCGCGATAATCGGCACCGAGGGCAGGTCCAGGCTGTAAGGTCCCATCAGTTTCGGGTCCCGACAGGTTTGTCGCATCTAGCGGTGTTCCATCTTCCATCTGTCAGGCGTAGCGCAGCGCTTGGGGCGCGGCAAGGTTTTGGGGGGCTAGCCGCTAGCGTTCCAGCCGAACCAATCCCGCCGCCGCCCGGACCAAAAAATGTTGAATTTTCAACACGTTCCCCAGCGAACCCAAGTCCAACCCCAGACCGGTGCTGCTATTTGATAGACTTCGCCACGGCGTGCGTTAGGCTTTACCGTGGGGACCGGGTCTTGGGCAGTCTGTCTTGCGCGCGCGTTCGCGGTGGGATCGTCAAAACTTGGCCATGATTTCTATTGATGAGACCCGTGGGAGGCCCCACGGGCGGGCGGGCCCGGCCTGATCGTCCTGCCCTGATGCCAAGTTGGAACCCGCGTGCATGCTGCGTATCATTGAATTGTTTCTTTGCTTCTGGGCGCAAATGGCGCGCCGCGGCGGTATCGTTATTGTCGGCTTGTTTATCGCCGGGGCCGTGGCAGCGGGCTGGTACGCGGCGGGAAATCTCAAGGTCAATACCGACACGACCCAGATGCTCGACACCGATCTTGATTTCCAAAAACAGGCGGTGGCCCTGCGCGAGGCATTCCCGCAAATCAAGAACGAACTGGCGGTCATTATCCGCGCGCCGACCATTGACGAGGCCGATGCGTTTGCCGCGCGGCTCAGTGCCCGCCTTGCGGCGCAACCGTCTGTCTTTTCAGACGTGTACGCGCCCACGGCTGATCCCTTTTTCCTGGAAAATGGCCTTCTGTTCCTCAGCGAGGCAGAGCTTGAATCGCGCCTTTCTGACCTCACTCGCGCGGCGGGTCTGATTGAAACCCTGATCAATGATCCGGGCATTGATACCCTGTTTGAAACCATCGCGAAAAACGACAAGCTGGCCGACCGTTCTGACCTTGGCACCCAAACACTCGACCGGATTTATGGGGAGCTTGCGGCAGTGACCGAGGCCGCCCTCGATGGCAAACCGGTACCGTTTTCCTGGCGCAGTGCCCTGAACAATGAACAGGCCCCGGAGGGCGGCTTTATCCGCATCGTCAATGTGGTGCCGGTGGCGGATTTTTCGCGCATCCAGCCCATCAAGCCGGCGCTCGCGGCCATGCGCACGGAAATTGCAACGCTGAACACGCAATTTGATGGGCGCACCAAAGCGCTGATCACCGGCAGTCTTGCCCTGCGCGGTGAGGAACTTGCTTCCGTCACCACCGGCATCGGTAAATCCTTCGCGCTGTCCTTTGTGCTGGTATCGATCCTGTTGTTCATCGCGTTTCGGTCTGTACTGGTTAGTGCCTTTACGATCATCAGCCTTCTGATTACCCTGACGCTGACAGCCGCCTTCGCCGCCTATTTTTTCACCGAGCTCAATCTCGTTTCGGTGGCCTTTACGGTTTTGCTGGTGGGGCTTGGCCTGGATTTTTCTATCCACCTGTTGCTGCACGTTCAGGAATATCGCGCCAAGGGGTTGGCGCTGCGGGTGGCGCTGAACTCAACCTTGCGGGAGATTGGCGGCGCTATGGCGTTGGCCGCGCCCACAACGGCTTTCGCGTTCCTGTCGTTTTTGCCGACAAAATTTGATGGCATCGCCCAGCTTGGTGCGGTCGCCGGTGTGGGCGTATTAATTGCGTTCTCCGTCTCGGTCACGTTCCTGCCGGCCATGCTCGCCATTACGCCCGCGCCGCGCCAACGACGCGCCAAGGGCACGGTACGGCGCAGCTTTTCGCTCATGGATACGTTTTCCCTGCCCATCGCCGCCGTGGCGGTGATCGTCGGTATTGGCGCGATCACCTTGCTGCCAAAGGCACGGTTTGACGCGGACCCCATGGCGTTGCGCAACCCCGCAAGTGAGTCGGTTGTGGCCTTTAACATGCTGTTCAATGACAAAGACACTGTGCCCATCCGCTTGACCCGGCTGGCCGGATCAGCGGCTGACGCCAGACAAACAATCGCCAAGGCCGAAACAATCGATCCCGTACGGACAACCCGCTCGCTCATCGATTTTATTCCCGAATATCAGGACGAAAAGCTTGAGCTGATCGATTTTGCCGCGGGCTCTCTGGCGTTCGTTCTGTCAAAGCCCCCGGCAACCCGGACCGAGCCCCCCGACGGTAGCGGGGTAACGGCCCTCATCACAAGACTTGAAGCCTCGGTCGGCGATACGGGCCGCAGCGCAGAAAGCATTGCAGCACGCACCCGGCTTCTTACCGCGTTGCGCAATATCAATGCGCGCACGGCGGGCGGGGCCCAGGCCCGTCCGGATACGGATGTCCTGCCCATGCTGGAAACGCGCATATTTGCCTACTGGCCCGATCTCGTCTCCCTCCTTCAAGGCCAGTTTAAGGCGGATTATATCGCGCTTGATGTCTTACCAAAAAGTCTGCGCGATCGATATCTGTCCGTAGACGGTCAATGGCGCGTCGACTTCCTGCCCAAGGCTGACGTGCGCGAGCCACAAAACCTCAAGATTTTTGTGGACGAGGTCGAGGCCGTCTTCCCCGACATCGCCGGCGGCGCCATCCAGTCCGAAAAGGCCGGTCAGATTATCGCCCGCTCCATGATGGAGGCATCGCTCTTCGCCCTCGTCGTCATCACGATCATGCTGTTCATCTTTGTTCCGAACCCGGTGACGGTTGTGCTTATGCTTTTCCCCCTGGGGCTTGCAGCAATCCTGACCATCGCCACGGGGGTTCTCGTGGATGTGCCGTTTAACTACGCCAATGTGATTGTCCTGCCGCTCCTCATGGGCATCGGTATTGATAGCGGTATCCATCTCGTCTTGCGCCAGCGAAAACTAAAGCGGAAGATCGACCATGCCGACGCGAGCTCCGTTTACGCAACAGCAACACCGCGCGCGGTTTTGTTCTCAGCGCTCACCACCGTTGCCTCCTTTGGCAGTCTGACCCTGTCGGCCCATCGCGGTACGGCAAGCATGGGCGAGCTTTTGTCGATTTCCATCGGGTTTACACTGGTCTGCACGTTGATTGTCCTGCCGGCTGTCTTCCGCTTTCGCGAAAAGCGCAGCAACAACGGCGCCGTGTAGTCGATCCCCAGGGCCCCGCAAAAGCGCATCGCGATTTTGGGCTCGGGTCACTGGCTCGCTCGTGACGGGCTGGCCACAGCTCACTAATTTGTGTGATGAAAGGGGCCCACCGCCCGCTTTTTGGCCAAGGTTTTGGCGCATTAAAGGTTAAAACAACCCTATTCATTTTATTCATCGGTTCAGGCTATGATGCGGTGCAGCACGCCCTGCGGCGAAGATCCACCGGCCACGATGATCGACACGCGCAACGAATACCGCCGATAACAAGAAAGGCTCAACCCATGGCTTTACACCAGCGTTCCTTCCGCACCATCGCCATCCGCAAGGGGTCTGGTGCGCGGCTTAATGGATTTGCCCCCGCGCTGGTTCTGGGGGCGATTCTGCTGGCACCGGCCTTGCCCGCCGCGCACGCGCAGAGCGAGACGACGGCAGAGACGACCGACGCGGTGACCCAAGCGGTACCCGACCCGGTCAAGGCAGCGGTAGACTTCACGAGAGACCTTACTGACCGCGCCAATGCAGCCTTTGTGGACACGACGGACGAAGCCCTGCAGCTGGCAAATTTTCAGGCTGTCCTGAATGAAGGCCTGGCCCTCGACTATCTTGGCCGGTTTATGTTGGGCAGTGCCGCACGCGATCTAACCGAAGCGCAGTCAGCCCGATATGATGCAGTCTTCCCGCGTTATATCACCCGTCTTTATGCGGAACAGTTCAAGGATATTGCGGGCAAGCAACTGACGATCAATGATGCCACCCCGTTTGGCCGCCGCGATGTCATCGTGCGCACGCAATTCCTGCGTGATGATGGTTCCCCGGTGAATGTTGACTGGCGCGCTCGCAAATTGCGCACCGAAGGCCACAAAATGCTCGACATCATCGTTTCCGGCGTGTCGATCATGACCGTCAAACGCGAAGAGTTTTCAGGCTTCATCGCGGCCAACGGCGTTGATGCGCTGATCGAACGACTGGAACAGGACGCATCAGTCTAAAACGACCCTTAACCGCACGCCAAGAAGGTCATACACCTTACGCGGCCTGATCCTCTGTAAACTGACCATGTTTACGGTATTGCACCATGTAAGACGGCAAAATCGCCTCGACCGGGGTGGGTGTAATGCCGAGGGTCTCCAGCGTGGCGATTGCGGGATCATCTTGCGTTACCACATTATCTTTCTTTAGCAAGCGCACCTGATCACGCGTCAAAAACGGATCGAGAAAAGGCAATGCGCCCATCATCTGTCCGCCGAGCCCCATCAGGGCAGCAATCGAGAACGGCAGCGGCACGAGCGCACGGCGCACACCAATCTCCCGCAACATCAGCTCCATCAGGGCCCGGAAGGTATAGATTTGTGGTCCGCCCAGTTCAAAGGTCGTGCCCTTGAAGGTGCCAGCCTCCAGAACGGCGCAAATGGCATCGGCCACATCGTCAACATAGACGGGCTGAAACCGCGTTTTGCCGCCACCGATCAGGGGCAGCGCCGGGGCAATACGCGTCATCGCCGCAAACCTGTTGAAGAAATCATCTTCGGGGCCAAACACGATTGAGGGACGCATAATCACCGCATCCGGCACATGGTTTCGCATACGGCTTTCTCCGTCGGCCTTGCTGCGCGCATAAAGGCTTTTGCTCTGCGCATCAGCACCGATGGCGGACACATGGACGAGGTTGGTAATCCCCGCCTCGGCACAGGCTGTGGCGATATTTTCTGCGCCCTCAGCCTGGATGGCTTCGAATTTCTGACTGCCCGCCTGAAACAAGATACCCACACAATTGATCACCGCATCGGCCCCGGCCAGCGCCGCATCAATCGACTGGCGATGACGAATATTGACCTGCGCTAACTGGATCTGGCCCACAACGCCCATGGGTTTGAGATGCGTGGCAAGATGCGGGCGCCGCACACCAACGCGCACACGCCAACCGTGCCGGGCAAGCTCGCGCACCACATGCCGGCCCACAAACCCTGACCCGCCAATCACAACTGCCAATTTACCCATGGGCCAACCCTTTATGCTCGCTGTTCGATGTGCGCCTGCATGACGCCATGCATTTGACGCGGCACTCTTTGCGCTAACGCTTTTCCCGCGCCGGATCAATCGGCCAGAGTGTCTCCCGGCGGGCAGATAAACGTCCCCGCCTTGGTTGCCACCCTCACATTACAGTTTGACAAGTGCCAAGCAGTTTCCTATCCCTCGCCGTTCACCAGCGACAGGCGTGAAAGCCCGTCGCCGGGCCCAGATGGCGAAATTGGTAGACGCGCCAGCTTCAGGTGCTGGTGACCGTATGGTCGTGGAGGTTCAAGTCCTCTTCTGGGCACCATCTTTTCGCTCACGAATAAGTGCTTCGCAATTTTCTCCGCCGGGGCGGGCTGGCCGCCCGAGCCGCAGTCGCGGCTCTGATATACGGAATTAAAACTTCCTCCCCATCGGGCACCATTTGTAAATTTTAGGCTTGAAGATTAACGGAATTTCCGGGTTCGAGAAGCCGTTTTCGCGGGTGATGTCATTGTGGGCGGCATGATCAGGCGTGCCATCATGCGTTTGACGGCATGATTCCCGTTTTTCCAGTTTACCCAAAGGGCTGTGAGGATTGTCATCACCCGGTGGTAGGTGTCCGAGAACGGTTTATGGGGTTCGAGCATGTCTTCAACCCGTTCTTGTAAGAGCCGCTTTTCCATGGCGCTCTGGATACTGTCTTCCTCATAGGCCGTCGCCACCTCATCGCAGTTTACCACCGTGAGGCGTTCTATGGGGGACCGTTTGGCGCAGGCTCAATTGGGTGCAGGACTTTCGACTTAACCCTGGGGCCAACGGGGAACGCGTCACTTCTCAGCCAAAAAATAGCGATCACAAAAAACGCCACCGCCGTTTCGGGCGATGGCGCTCTACAAACCGTAATCAGCCTCAAGGGGACTTAGGCGGCAAGGATTGAGCCGTTGACGATGCGAATACGCTCACCGTTGAACCGGGTCAGCTGGAAGCCGTCGAACGTGTCGTTGTACGTCGTTGAGTAGTCGCACAGGAGTGTGATGGCCACATTCTCACCGATGAAGTTGCCGAGCCCGTCGGACCGCCAGTGCATGCCCATGGCATCGCGGCCATGGGTGATATTGCCTACAAGCTTGTTGAGCTCACCGCCAATGGTCAGGTCCGGACCCGTATAGGGATTAAGGACAGACCCGGATGCATCGGGCTCCACCGGGTTCGGGATTACGAAGTCTTCGTTGAAGATCGCCTTACAGATGGTTGCCCCCGCTGCGGCAAAGGTCGAGTGCCCACCCGGATAGGCAGGGTGCGCCGGGGAGCCTTCCGGATACCCCATGGGCAGAAGCGCGCGGTCATCGCTGGTCATGCCGGCTTGCATCACAATGCGGTCCAGAGCCTCTGAATCAAGAATCTCCTGATTAATGTCGTAAGACCGGCGACCACGCAGTTGATTGTTGATCCGGCCAGCATAGGCCTCCGGGCGCAACCGTCTGTGGGCGGCCCATTTCTGGAACCAGGCGCCAAGCAGGCCAATACGCGGTGCTTGCGCCACCAGATGCGGCAGACCGCCGCCCCCAAAACTGGTGAAAGCCTGCTGGGTTGCGCCAGCCGTATCAGCAACGGCCGCATACGGAATATTCGGATCAATAGCGTCGGGTCCATAGCCCAGCAGAATGAACAGCGAATAGAGCGGTGACTGAATCGGGAAGTCGATATGCACAAATTCGCCCAAATCGCGCATGGTGGCAATAAAGCGTTTTGAGCCCCGGAACTGGGTCGATCCGGCGGGGTTGCCACCGCGCTGGATATTCAACCACTCATCATAATTGGTCATGAACTGGTTGGCCGTCCCCGGCGTTGGCGTGTCATAGCGTTGTTCAACTTCGAGCAGGCCAAAATTAAAGGGCTGATACAGCATCTGACTGACCAGCGGGCCCACTTCGGCACCCGGAAAGGTTCCTCGGAAAATGGTTGCCGGGGTCACCGTGCCGTTGTCGTTAGGGAAGATATCACTGCGTGAAAGGCTGCTCAGCTCTGTGGCCGCCGCCGCGATGGTCGGGTCCGATGTGTACTGAGAAAGCGGTACATCGCGTGTGAGTGCGTACCAATAGAGCTCTGCCATTTCAGCGGCCGTTTCCGCGCTGGCAAACGCCGGGGCGGCGTCCATTCGATAGCCATTACCGTCGAGGGCCGATTGATCAAAGGAGAATGCTGCCTGGGGCGCCACGAGCGGGACGCGCCGTGCGTTGTTGGGTTCACCCACAATGATCGCGTCAAAATCTGCCGGATCGCGGCTATTGAGGGCCGTTAGGAAGCTGTTGTAGCTATCCATCTCAACCTCACCAAACTCATTATGGGCGAGGGATTTGGAGAAGCTGCCGCGAAAATCTGCATACAGAGATTCGTCGCCATTATTGCTTTGAACGTCCGCAGGAAAACGCCCGCCCTGGCGCTGGGCATTGGACGTCCGCAAGGTCACAAAACTTGCCATGCGGTCCGCGGGCGCCTCGCCAAAGGTCATGCCGGTGAGCGGTGTCTCCGCCTGCACTGGCGGGTCGATCATGAAAGAGGGTGCATCGGAACAGGCGGTTGCCGCCAGCGTTGATAAAACCGCCGCCCCTTTTAGGAGATCGCGGCGCTGTACGCCGGTGTTGTCGTCTGTGGCCCCCACAAGCATGTCGGGTGTTTGTGTGGTTGTCGGTACGGTCGGTGCGACCGACGGCATTTTGGTTTCTTCAGCCATGATAATGCTATCCTCTCCTGCAACGGCTTTCAGCCGTGATTGTCATGTCGCCGCAGGACGAAGCCCCAAGGCACACGCCTTTAGCGTGCACATTCCGTGCCGCATTCGCGTGCGCTTCGTGGATGGACAGATGATGCCCCCCGGCAAACCCCAAAAAAGTCAAGTGTGACGCCGCAACGCCACGGACACTTCTTATCACGAATGCGTTACCAACCCCATGAAAAAAGTCGATAAAATTTCCTGAGTCTTGTCCACAAAAAAGGGTACCGGCGGCGCCGGTACCCTTCTTCAGTGTCCGAAAGTGGGACTTTTTTAGTTTGCCAGAATTCGACCGTTTGAAATCAAAATCCGATCACCGTTAAACCGGGTGAGCTGGAAGCCATCGAAATCATCGTTATACGTCCGGCTGTAATCAGCCAGCAGCGTAATCGCGACGTTTTCACCGACGAAGTTACCACGCCCGTCTGAGCGCCAGTGCATGCCAGCACCATCGCGACCGTGCGTGATATTGCCGACCAGCTTGTTAAGCTCGCCACCAACCGTCAGCGTCTCACTGATATTCTGCAATCCAGTGCCTGCTGCGTTCGCACGAACAGGATTTGGAATCACCGCGTCTTCATTGAAGATTGCCTTACAGATGGTCGCACCTGCTGCGGCAAAAGCCGAGTGACCGCCCGGATAAGCGGGGTGGACAGGAGACCCTTCAGGATACGCCATTGGCAACAGGCCAACATCGTCCGATGTCGGCGCACCAGCAATAATTTGTGCCAATGCGTCAGAATTCAGAATCTCTGAGTTCAAATCATAGGTACGGCGTCCACGCATTTGATTGTTGATCCGACCGGCATAAACCTCAGGACGCAGACGACGATGAACAGCCCATTTTTGGAACCATGCGCCTAACAGAGCGAGCCGTGGTGCTTGCAGGACGAGGTGTGGCAGACCGCCAGCACCAAAACTTGTGAATGCGTCTTGCGTTCCAATACCGAAATTTGCGCGGTTGTAAGGAATGTTTGGATCCAAGAAGTTTGGATCGTCACCGGCATACCCCAGGAGGATCAAAAATGCGTTCAATGGGCTTTGAACGGGAAAGTCCACATGGACCCATTCCGCTAGATCGCGGCTTGTCGCGATGAAGCGGTTTTGATTTGCACTGAAGTCCGTTTGATCCGTTGGGGCCGCACCACGTTGAACGGCAAGCCACTCGTCATAGTCGGTCATGAAGTTGTTACCAACGCCTTGGTTGGGACGTACGTAGCGCTGAACGGTTCGCTGACGACCAAACATATACGGTTGGTACAGGAACTGACTGACGAAGGGTCCAACATCGGCACCAGCAAATGTACCGCGGAAAATGTTTCCTGAAGTCAGTGGAACACCACCTGTCAGAAACTCGGTCTGGCTGAAATTATTATTCAAGTCAGCGACTGCCGAACCAACCGTAGCATCAGTGTCATACTGCGTGAACGGAACATCACGAACGAGCGCGTGCCAGTAAAGTTCACCCATCTCAACAGCAGTTTCAGCACTGGCGAACGCCGGCGCAGGATCAATTCTATATCCATTGGAATCAACCGCTGACTGGTCGAATGAAAACGCCGCTTGAGGACTGACAAGACCAAAACGATCAGGGGCCGTAGGATTCCCAACCTCAATAGCGTCGAAATCTGCTGGACGACGCGAGTTGAGAGCCTTCAAAAACGTGCCGAACGAAGAGGGTTCAACTTCGCCAAATTCGTTGTGAACGAGCGATTTGTGAAAGCTGCCTCGGAAGTCAGAATAGAGCTCTTCGTCACCACTATTAACCGCCGATCGGAAGTTGCCTGTCAATTCCCGGAAGCGACGGAATTGCAACAAAGCATTATTGTTCCGCTCACGGAAGGCACGAACGGCCCGCGTGATCGGGTTTTGGCCAAAGACGCGGCCAGCAAGGTTCAGACCAGGCTGTGCAGAGGCACTACCCATGGTGGTGGCACCAGCGGCAAGCGCTGACGTGGCGACACCGGCTTTCAGAACGTCGCGGCGATCAAGATCGGAAAAGAACTCCGTCGTGGTCTTTGGCGTTGCCGCCTCCGCTGTATCCTGATCTTTCTTCAACTCATCAGACATTAAATTCTCCCATCATTCTCTGAGTTACTGGATGAAAGAAGCAATGCTGTTCACGGTCTGTAGTCAGAACGATACCTGTACGCACAATCAAATTATGCATGCTGGTCTCGCCCTGGCCCTGTCAACCCAAGCTCCAAACACGGCTCTCCCGAGCTGCGAAACAGATGTTTCGCAACAATTTAACAAAATGTACTGTTTGGAACGATGTGCTCACCAGACCGATGAACAAACATTGCTCTCCTCTCCGCGGCGGACGCTAGAAGAGGCCGCTATGGTATGTCAATAACCCCCAACATCCCCTAATCGTAGCTGTTGATCCGCAAAAAGAGGAATTTTCAATTTTCCAGAAATTGCACGTAGAACCTTGCTAATTGTTCACACAGAAAATTGTGAAAATACAATGGCCTAGCTTTTTTCCAATAAGAGTGACACGGATCAATGGACGTCACAAAAATTTAGCAGTCTGCGTAAAAAAGGTCGCTGTGCGACAAACAATCCTATTTCTTGGTACACTGATCAGTTCCCCATGTTTGATAAGACTTAATCAACCGATATTGGATTTTATCAACATTTATATCGAATTGGAGGGCGCTGCGCCCAGGCTTACCCGTCATGGGCGACTCAGTACCCGCACCGCCAACCTACGCTTGTGCTGGCACCGGCAAAGGGCACTCGACAATCATGCCGTCATAGGCTGGCTCAACACCGCCGGGCAGGCGCGTTCGAAGAGACTGATAGTCCATTGATACATGGAGATTCGTCAAAATCGCTCGGGCAGGCTTTACCCGCTCAATCCAGGCGAGCGTCTTGTCTAAATGAGCATGGGTTGCGTGTGGGC
Source organism: Pseudomonadota bacterium (assembly GCA_039819545.1). GTDB lineage: Bacteria > Pseudomonadota > Alphaproteobacteria > Caulobacterales > Parvularculaceae > CALLPQ01. The sequence continues at coordinate 31,720 of JBCBRS010000021.1, forward strand.
GTTCCTGCAGGGCATCGACAATCCAGGTCTTTACCCCGCGTAAAAGGTCAAAACTTTCTTCCGGCAGATCCACCACGTCGCTTGAATAGGCGATATCGCCGCATCTGAAGCCAAGCGACTCAACGCTGCCGTGAAATTGCAGAAAAGGAACGATGGAAAGCGCGCCCGACGGTCCGTCGATGTGTGCCCCCTGCCCCATGGCGGGCATCGCACGATGATCAAGAATGGCGGGATAGGGGCTGCCGGGGCTCTGCATGAAACAATAGTCGAACCGCTCCAGAAGCTCGCCCGCCGTATGCGGATCAATCCAGACGGGTACCTGCGCGCGCTGGGCGATGGCAAAGACCCGCAGATCATCGATACCGTGGGACTGATCAGCATGGGCATGGGTATAGAGCACCCCGTCCAGCCGCGCGCACCGCGCCGCCAGCAACTGCGCGCGCATATCCGGTGACGTATCAATCAGCGCGGTGGTTTGTGCTGCAGGATCGGTGAAAGCCGGGTCATGGGCCGTGCCCGCCGCCACACGCTGGAGGAGGAGCGAACAGCGCGTACGCCGGTTCTTCGGTTCTTGCGGGTCACACTTGCCCCAATCGCCGCACCCATCGGGCCCGCCGGGGCGCGGAACCCCGCCGGAGGACCCGCTGCCCAATATCGTGGCCCGTAGAATAGCCGGCCCGGAATGTTCTGCCTGTTCTGTTTGTTCTGCCGGGCCCGTCATGGCGCGGCGTCCTCTTTTATTGACCCGCGCGATGGCGCATCACCGCCCGGCACCAGTGCGGCATCTGCGGCGGCGAACAACCGGAAAAAGTTCCGCGTTGTTTGCGCCGTAAAGTCTTCGAGCGGCACCGCGCGCAGGGTCGCCAGAAATTCTGCCACATGAACCAGCAGAGCCGGTTCGTTGCGTCGCCCGCGCTTTGGCACGGGCGCCAAGTACGGACAATCGGTCTCTATAATCAACCGGTCCATGGGCGCCGCCGCCGCGATGGCACGCACAGCATCGGCATTTTTGAAGGTGGCAATGCCGGAAAATGAAATATAGCCGCCCCAGCCATAAACCTGTTCGGCGAGCGCTTTCCCGCTGGTGTAACAATGCAGAAGCGGCACAAACGGCGCTTTGTCCATGGCTGCCGCTAGCATCTCCAGCATCATCTCGTCGGCATCGCGCGTATGGATAATGAGCGGCAGTCCGGTTGCCTGCGCAGCCTCGATATGGGCGGCAAAGACAGCCCGCTGATTGGCCTGCCCTGAATGGCCATAATAAAAATCCAGCCCGCACTCGCCAATGCCCACCACATCCGGCGCGCTTGCCGCCTCAATCAGGGTTTGTGCGGTCAAATCAGCAAAATCATCAGCATAGTGAGGATGCACCCCAACCGACCGCCAGATAAACGGATAGCGCGCGGCAATTGCCTTGATGGCGTCGGTATTATCAAGACGGTCAGAAATCGTCAGCATGGCGCGCACATTTGCTTTAAGCGCCGCACGCACAAGATCCTCAACCTCAGCGCCCTCATATTGCGCCGCATGCAGGTTCACATGACTATCAACCAGAAAGTCGAATGTCTGTTCCGTCACTGGCTGGCCCCCACTTCACGCATGCTGCCGAGATCATGGGCGAGCGCCTGTAATAGGGAAGCCCTGTCCATATTCAGCCGCTCCCCCCGCTCGCATAACCTATTGGTGACTTCCCACCGCCGCACCCATAGGCGGCTGTTGGCCGCCCGGGTCGCACCCTGCCCCGCTGCTTCTCCTGAAGCGTCGTTGGCAACGGCAGCCCCTCGCGCACGCTCACTCATGATCGCCACGAGACGGTCACGAAAGATCGTCCACTGATCATCCGCGCTTTTTTTGGAAAGCTGTTCGGCAATCGTGCTGACACTCTGGCGGGAAAGTGCCGCGGCCAGAAACGCCTCGGCCATCTGCAAAATCTCCGCGCCGTCATTTTCGGCAAGCGCGAGCGCATAACCGGGCCGCCCGCCCGCCGCCGCCACGATCGTCGCGCGCGCTTGTGCCGAAACGCCGGTTTCGCGTTTTAGAAACTCATCAACCAACGCCCCATCAACGGCGCGCAAATCATACCGGCGACAGCGCGAACGGATAGTCGCCAGCAACCGGCCCGGCGCATGGGACAACAGCAAAACCAGCGTATTGGCCGGTGGCTCCTCCAGAATTTTCAAGAGCGCATTGGCCGCATTCCGGTTCATCTCATCGGCGGTATCGATAATTGCCACGCGGCCATGCCCGCCCGACGCGGTGAGGCTCAAACTCTGGGTCAGCGCCCGAATACGATCCACGGGGATTTCCGTTTCCAGCCGCTGTTTTTTCTCGTCATAGCGTCGCCGCGCAACGATCAAATCGGGATGGGCAAGACCCGTGACCTGACGCACCCCATTATCGGCATTGTCCGTGTTAAGACTATGTCCATCAATAAGAGCGCCAGGTGCCAGCTTGGCTTTTGCGATTTGCGCGGCAAGGGTTGCCTTGCCGATCCCCGGCGGGCCGGCGAGAATCCACCCGTGCGACAGGGCACCGCGATCCAGCAATTGGCGAAAATGACGGTGCGCCGCGTCATGCCCGACAATGGCCTCGCGGCTGAACACCGGGTCCGGCGGCGCGGGTTCGTCTGTGATTTTCTTCCCGGCGGCCATGGCTTACCGACCGTCTCTATCGACGCGCGCGCGCACGAGGGTCGGCAACCGCGTTTCAACCACTTGCCAGAGGCGCGTGGCAACATCGTCTGGTGAGCCCTCCGCCGAAACGAGGGCACACCGGTCTGGCGCTGCGTTGGCAATATCCACGAACGCCGCCGCGACGCGGGCCTGAAACGCCGGGCCTTTATCTTCAAAACGGGTCTCACCCCCACCTGTGTTGGTCTCGCGATCTTTGACACGGGCCAAGGCAGCCGCCTCGCCCATATGCAACACCAATGTCAGCACGGGCATGTGCGCGCCCACCACAAGGGTTTGCAGCTTGGTCACCCAATCGGTGGAGAGCGCGTCCTCGTCTCCCTTATTGGCAAGACTTTGATAGGCAAGCGTCGAGTCGGCAAAGCGATCACACAGAACGATCTTACCCGCCGCCAGCGCTGGGAGGATGGTGCGTTCAAGGTGATCCGCACGCGCCGCATTCATTAAGAGCGCCTCGGTCTTGGCAGACCACCGATCCGGTGCACCGGTAACCAGCAAGCGGCGAATCTCCTCTGCCCCCGGCGCCCCGCCCGGCTCGCGCGTTACCACAACACGATGCCCAAGTGCCGTCAGACGATCACGCAAGCGGGCAATTTGCGTTGTCTTGCCGACGCCGTCGCCGCCCTCGACCGTGATGAAATGACCCGGCGCCCGGCGCGGTGTCATGGTGATACCGCCCCGGCCTGCGCACCCGTCGCCGCCCCGGTGGCATCGGACGCCGCAGGCTTGATCAGGAGTTTGCGCGCGCCAAGCGCTATCTTGCCGATCCACCCAACCTCTTTGACCGCCTCCATGGCAAATAGCGGATAGTCCCGCGTGAGTTGCCCGGGGACGCTGACCCGCAGATAGCCGATCTGTTGATCTTTGAGGATTGGGGCGGCCACCGGCCCCTCATAGATCACCTGCGCGCGTGCTTTGTCCGCCAGCTTGCGGTGGGCGAGCAGGCTCACATCCTCGCGCAGGCCAAGGGGGACCGTCTGCGCCCGGCCTTTGAAGACGAGCGCGTCGGCAAGACTTTCATTGGCCGTAAAATAGTCTCGCTTGGCAAAGTCATCAAACGCCCGGGTCATCATGCGCCGCGCGGTGCGAAGGCGGGCGGATGCGGTTTCCAACCCCTGCACCACGACAATCCGGCGCACACCATCGCGCACCGCAGAGCCGACAACGCCGTACCCTGCTTCATCCGTGTGCCCCGTTTTCAGACCATCGGCACCATCAAAGGTGCGGAGCAGCGGGTTGCGGTTTTCCTGTTCAATCTTTGACCAGGTAAAATTGCGCTCCCCGAACAGAGCATAATAGTCCGAATAATCGCGGATGATTTTGCGCGCCAGCCGGGCAAGATCGAGCATACTCATCCGTTGACCGGGGTCGGGCCAGCCGGTGGCATTGGCAAACTGCGAATCGGTCAGGCCCCACTCGCGGGCCTTGCGGTTCATGAGCGCGGCAAACGCGTCCTCGGACCCCGCAATATTTTCCGCCAGCACGATTGCCGCGTCATTGCCCGATTGAATAATCAGACCGCGCAGCAAGTCCTCCACCCGGATTTGCGTATCCACCAGCACCCACATTTTTGAGCCCTTCCAGCGCCAGGCTTTGGCGCTCACGGTAAAAGGGGTGTCGAGCGTGAGCGCACCGGTCTTCAAGTGATCAAAGACGATGGCAGCTGTCATCAACTTGCTCATGGAGGCGGGTGCCGTGGGGGTCGTGGCTCGTTTCGCGTAAAGCACATCGCCGGAAGCAAAGTCGAGGATCACCGCAAATTTTGCTTGGGTTTCAATAGGTACCGCTGGCGTATTGGCAACCGACTTTGCGTTTCGCTCAGGGATCTGTGCCGCGGCGCCGGGCACGCTGGTAACGAAAGCCGCCAGAACCGCGACGTAAATACACAAAGAGAGAAGACCGCGATGCGGGCGAGAGTACCTGAAAGCCATTGTCCCTATATACCGCCCTGAACCCGCGAAGCGATGGCAAAAAGAAGCCGTGCGATCAAACGCGCGGAAAAAACGCCCCCGGCGGGCAAACGCCATCATCGCAATACACTCAATAGCCGAGGGATTGGCGCGCCGGCAAAGGGCCGGTGGCGCGGACAATCCACGCATCCTTATACCCGGCAGCGCGCACCGCATTTAGATAGGCCTCAGCATCCTCCCGCGTCGCAAATTGCCCGGCCACGACCCGGTAAACAGCCCCGCCATTTGGCGCCCTTGCCGGCGCGATTGAGACCGGCACGCCGGAGCCGAGCGCAAGACGCACCGTCTCAGCCCGGTTTAGATCCCCAAAAACGCCAATCTGAACTTGGAACACCGCGAGCGTTGGCGCCCCGGATGCGAGCGCTGGCGCAACCGGCGTGCGGCGAACAGGCGCCAACTGCGGCGGTTCTGGCGCCTCGGCAAGGGATCGCTCAATCAGCGACGAAACGGGGTCATTGGCCCCTGACGGAGCGGCGTCAGCAACGCGCGTGCGCCCGCGACCAACGGGGCGCACGCGCAGTTCACGCTCCAGCCGGGTAATCGCGCGTCGATCGCCAACCCGCAGCAACGCCGCCTCAAGGGTTGCCTCACGCAGATAGCGCACCCGCACCCGCGTCGTCCCCTGGTCAATAAAATCGAGCTTGCGCGCTGCGGCCCGGGAAAGATCGATAATTCTGTCCCGCGCAAACGGCCCCCGATCATTGATCCGAACCACGACCTTTTTGCCGTTGCGCAGATTGGTGACCTCGGCAATCGACGGTAGCGGCAAGGTCCGGTGGGCGGCGGTTAGCGCCGTCATGTCAAACATTTCGCCATTGGCGGTCGGGCGCCCATGGAACTTTGGCCCATACCAGGAAGCAACCCCCTCCTCGACATAGCGTGTATTCACCGCGGGCACGTAGCGCCTTCCGTCAATCACATAGGGCAACCCGATTTTCTTGTGCGGCCTGATTCCCGCCGAGGCCCCCGCACCCGATGCCGATGGTCCCGACGCCGATGGTCCCGACGCGCACCCTGCGGCCAGCAGCACAAGCGATAAAAAAACCGCCGTCAGAACCGGCATTCGCAACAACGCCCCATGGCAAAATCGACTCTCGCTCATAACCTTAATCCTTGCCTCACCGCCGTTGATTTTCCGCTGCGCCGTCATGTCCTTCAAACAAAGATAAGGTACCTGACTCGCTACGCTGCACCAAATCAGGGTGACAACCCAGCTTTTTGCACCCCCAAAAAATCGCGCAGCAACGCGCAACACAACGCTTGCACTCTGGGCTTGCACTCTGGCGCTAGCGGGGTATGAACACTCCCCTACGACCCACACCAATCCGGAGAGGTGGCAGAGTGGTCGAATGCACCGGTCTTGAAAACCGGCGTGCGTGCAAGCGTACCGTGGGTTCGAATCCCACCCTCTCCGCCACTGGGGATTCATTCCCGCAAATTCCGAAAAACTTAAATGGATCAGAGACTTGCGGGGTTCGAAACCCTTCATTTCTGGCATAGGAAAGTTTATCGGCAAAGGCCAGTTTTAGCACCGTTTGACGTCCCTGCCATCCGCCTTTTTCCCACAGAATACAAGGGTTTGCCAAAAATCCGAGTGCGCGTTCGAACATTTCGGCGAAGGGGCGGACCGGCGCGGCTGATTTTGAGGTCTTTTCGCTCAATACCAACTTATCACTTTCCAATTTGGCAAGGTGCTTTTCATAGGCGCTGGCAACACCGTCCGTGGGCGCATCAATGATTCGATCCAGCAGGTTTTCGATTTTGGCCTCCAGCTTGAGCAGTTCACGGCGGGCGTTCTGCGCGTAGATGGCGGTTTGAGTGCGGCGTTGCTCCCACGCGTCAGCAAACATCGCCTTGACCACCTCAAACATAGTTCGTGACGGTCTGAGTTCCGTGAGTAGTGCCTCGAAGTCTCCTTCTATATCATCGCGGCGGATTGATTTGCGGTACTCATCGTACCCTTTTTGAAAGCACATATAATAAGGATGACGCTTGCCGGTTTTGCTTTTTGACCAGTTGGCCGTGAGCGGCTTGTTCGGGAGAAGCGGCTAGATAACCGCCCATTCCGTGTCTGTCAGATCAAAACGTCCACTCATGATTGCCTCCTTGACCCAAGGCCAAAAATGAATCACTATTCATAAGAGAATGCAATCTTAATAGGGATAACTCCTAAGAGCTCGAGCGAAAAGGAGATGGATCGATGCACACCATCCTTAAGTATTTTATTGTACTATTAATCATTCATCTTTTGCTTCCAGCAGCCGCGCAAGGCCAAGGTGGAGATGCAGTTTTCAACTTGGAAGAATTAGAACGTCAGGGCGTTGATGAGCGCTTGCAATCTGATGGTGCCAATATCTTTGGCGACATGATTGATATGAACACTGGTTCAATATCTTTCGGACAAATTGACGTATCCATTCCGGGAAATAGTGATTTGGAAGTCGCAATCCGACGGCGGCGTGAGCAAGGGATAAAATTTTATGGTGGTGTAGATGTTGATTTTGGCGATTGGCAGTTAGAGACGCCTCGCATAACAATATTACTGGCCGCCGTGCTAGATAACGGACGTCCCGTAGGTCTGCCAGTTTGGCCAGAGGACCGTTGCAGCAGTTCCGAAGGTGCACTGCCGATAAATGTCGGCCCGCTACTGACTGAAGAGTCTCCTTTAGATGGTGATGAGTACTCCAATGGCCTGTTTTTAGAAATTCCTGGGCAGGGGTCTCGGCAGCTTATTGATGTAGGGGTCGATCGCGATTGGCCCGCTGGTACAACAAAAGCGACAACCGATTTTTGGGCTATTTCATGCTTTTTGTTGCCAGGCGACAATGGCGAAGGTTTTACCGCGTTAGCTCCCAACGGCGACAAATATCGATTTGATCGCTTTGTTCTTCGCAGAGCATCGCAGCAGGCGGGTGCAAGTATTGCGCGATATCACGCAACGATGCTCGCAACCTCAGTGGAAGACGTCCATGGCAATTCTGTACGTTACAACTATGACGCAAATAATCGCCTTACATCAATTGTCGCAAACGATGGCCGAAGAATTGATGTTAGATATACCGGAGCGAGCCGTCTAATTAGGAGGGTAGAAGCACCAAACGGTCCTGGGAATACTTCAAGGCATTGGGTATATACATATGGTCAGCAGGGTGGGTCGGCTTTGCTTACAAATGTTGAGCGGCCTGACGGGAGAAAATGGGGGTATAATCTAAGCCGCTTAGATATAGGTCCTTTACCGGGAACAGAGGAAGATGGATGTACCCGGGGCAATCAAGTGATCTCAATAAGTCACCCGAGTGGTTTGATTGGAAGCTTTGAGCTCGAAGAGACAAGACATGGGCGTACATTTTTCGAGAGCAGAGTAGCTTCGTCGGCGGGGCAAAACTGTAAATTCGAACAATTAGCTATTACTGCTTCCTTCGAGGCGATGTCGATCGTAAGAAAAACAATATCACCTAATGGCCCCACAGCCGGTGTAGATACCTTGGAATGGACCTACAGGTACGAGGATACTGATGGTTGTTTTGGTAGTGATTGTGGACTACCGGCATCCAGGCCCACTTACGTAATAAATCCGAATAATGAGCTATCAGTCTACCACCATGATCGCCGCTTTACACTGTCCGGCAACGACAATCCGTATGAGGGCAAGCTTACCAAAAAACAGATCTATCTTACCTCAAATTTTGCTGAATTAGCCCAAGCTACGGATATTGAATATACTGCTGAACCACCGATTGGTTCGACTTGGTTACGGCGAAGCAATCAATCCATGCTCACGATGCCAGTGCATGAAAGTAAAATGACAATCAGGCGCGGTTCGGATAACTATGCAACGACAATAACCTATGATCTTGATCCATCCTCACCAAGTTATAGTTATGGTTTTCCGACACGTGTTCGGCGTTCGGGAAATGTTAACCTCCTCACACCGAGTGACCCAAATTATTTCAGAACCACCGACACTACGTATATTCACGATAGAAGTAGCTGGATTTTAGGTTTGACGGATACAGTTCGTCAAAATAATAAGCTGTTTGACGACTTTGATTACTTTGCCAATAACAAGGGGCAAGTTGAGAACCGCTATCGATTTTCCAAAAACGAAAGTCACCGTGTAGCTTCGTATGAGTATCATCCGGACGGTACGCTACATACTCAGAATGATGCATTGAATAGGCAACGGTCTTTTACAAATTACCATCGTGGTATTCCGCAAAGCGTGGTTCGCCCAGATGGTATCGAGTATACTCGGCAGGTTGATGATAATGGCTGGATTACTCAAGAAACCGCAAAATATTATCAAGCGAATTTGAACAGAGAAGCCAGGACAAATTATTCATACGATTCCCTCGGGCGACTGACATTAATCGACAGGCCCACTGGGCTCTCAGATACTCACATCAGCTATGCATATTTCTCCTCTGGCATCCTGCGTCAGCAAATTGTTAGGGGAAATCGCAAAATGGCCGTCCAGTATGACGGTTTTTCTCGGGTTATACGCGTGAGAGACTATGACATGCTGATGAATCCTTCGCGGCCAATAAACAGTGTCACTAAGTTCGACGCCTATGGTCGTGAGATCTTTGCTTCACAACCCTCTTATAACCCGTCTCCTGAAGAAGGGGTTGAGATGGTCTATGACGCTTTAGGTCGAGTAACACTGGTCCGTGAAATCGACGAGAATGGGCGTGTAGCAGCACGTACGGAGTCAAGATATTTGGCGCGGAACATAACGGAGGTTACCGATCCTGATAATTTCAAAACTAGGACACATTTCAGCGGATTTGGATCGCCGGACAATGGAGAAACGCTTGAAATAATCCAAGGCTTTGGACGTACAGAAGAAATTAAGACGATCATGACCTATGATCGATTTGGCAATCTGACCAACGCAACTCAACGCGGAAATAACAAATCACACACCCAAAAATATTTTTACAATTTCAGGCTGCAACTTTGCCGCCTCGATGTTCCAGAAACCGGTCACACACTGTATCAATATGACCGAGCGGGTCAGCTTTTTGCAGAAGAGCGCGCCGCGCCCATCGGAACCGCATGCACTGCCCCTTCCGTCGGAAACCGCATAAAATACGGGTACGATACCCTCGGTCGTCTTTTGACAACAGACTACCCGGGTACCACTCCTGACATCACAAACTCATGGACAATAAATGGTAATCTGCGCCGAGTAACCCGCGGTGGCATAGTGATCGATTATTTTGCGGACAACCCATCGGAATTGCTTGAAGAAGAACGCCTTCGAATTGATGGCCGGACTTATAGAGCTCGCTATCAATATAACGCTAATGAGCAGCTCAAAGAGCGCTTCATGCCGATTGCACCGAATACTGCTTTTACTATGGCACCCGATGGATTTGGCCGCGCGACAAAGCTTGAAAAATCGGGTGTGAAGTACGTGGACAATATCACGTGGCATGCGAATGGCGCATTGGATCAAGCAGATTATGCTAACGGCCATCGTTTGACCCAAAGCCTCAATGCCCGCCGGTTATTGTCAAATATTGACGTCAGTCCTGTAAACGCCACGGGTGCTAGCGCCCTCGACCTGAGTTACACTTACAATTCACGCGGTTTAATTTCGTCAATCACCGATAATTTGATGTCGTCGCTATCAGTATCGTCGATCTCTTACGATTCAATTGGCCGGTTGAAAAATGCCAATGGTGTTTGGGGCGACGGTTCATTTACCTATGACGCGCTTGGTAATCTGACCCGCAAAGAGCTTGGTAACCGCTTGGTACAAATTGACATTGATCCCATTACCAACAGAGCCAGTCGCCTTCGCGATAGCACCATCGGTGGCAATGCATGGCGAGACTGGACATACGATGATCGGGGAAATGTCACGAACAATGGTTCAGTTGGTCTATTCTACGACCGCGCGGATCAGCCTATCGCTGTATTGGGGAGCACCTATACCTATGATGGTAACCGACGGCGGGTAAAACAGGTCAAGAGTAACGGCGAGACGCTGTACACGTTCTATAGCCGCGATGGCACGCTTTTATTCCGGGATAACGTTAGCACTGGGAAACGCACCGAATACCTTTCCGTGGGCGGGGCCAGTGTGCGATTTGAACGTCAGTTCGCGCAAACAAAAGCGATCTACACTCATAAAGACCATCTCGGTAGTCCGCTTGCGGCCACTGACGATGCCGGCACCGTACTATGGTTTGAGGCCTACACCCCCTACGGTGAAGGGTGGTTCAAGCCCCTCGACAATCAGGACAATGAAGGCTTCACTGGCCATATCGCCGACGCCGATACCGGCCTAACCTACATGCAAGCGCGCATGTACGACCCCGTCGCCGGCCGGTTCCTGTCCAACGATCCCGTCAGCTTCATGGGTAGCGGCGGAGACCCGCGATACTTCAACAGATACGCCTACGTCGCAAACGATCCCATCAACATGACGGACCCCACTGGAGAATTCGGAATTCCAGGTGCGATCTATGGTGCCATTTCAGGGGGTGTTGGCGGTTTCATTGCGTCGGGCGGAAATTTTAGAGCTACGGTTGCAGGAGTAGCAGTTGGCGCCGCTGTTGGAGCAGTAAATCCCTTTGCATCTAGTGTTGTCGGCGCTGCGGCGGGCAGCGCTGTTGCAAGCGCTGCAGGTCAAGTTGTCGGCGGCGTGGTTGACGGTCAATCAGTTGGTGACGCCGTCGCAAATGTGGATAAAGCAGCGGTCGCCGGTGCAGCAATTGGAGGTGCAGCTGGGCGTGCAGTTGGCGCAGTTGTTGGGAACGCGACGGCTCCACTTCGCGGCTCAGTTATCGGGTCTGAGGTCGGAAGACAGACCGTTTCCAGGGCTCCGGGCAATGTTGTTGGATCAGTGATCGAGGGATCAGCAGCAGGCGCAGGAGAGCTTGCTGGACCCCAAGTCGCAGATGCGATACGAGAAGGCGGAACAGCGTTTTTTGAGGGCGTAGATAATGCTATTGCGACCGAAATGGAGCACAATCAGCAACGATATGATAATCTTGACAGACAATCTGTGCCTCAAATGTAGGCTTCAGTAATGGAACTAATCTCGAACTTTTTGACCGAATGCGGCTCGAAACGTATTTATGAGGCGGCGATTTATTTTGGCGTTGGCCTCGCCATTATGACCGCATTCTCATACCTTTTGCTTGGAATAGCATTACTGCATCAGGGCCTTTTGAAGACAATTATCGGCTCGGCTTTCTACATCCTGACAATCGCTGCGATGCTGTTTTTACTCTATGCCGTGGATGAAGGCCTGTTGCTGCAACGCGACTGCGCGATAGCGAGAGTCGATGTGACATCCTTCATGGTTTGGACCGCTGCGCTTCTAGGGGCGTTCGCGATCAATCAGATGCTCTTTGGGAAGCGGCTCAGAGAAAATGGCTACTACAAGCGAATTGGCGAGCCTTAGAATCCGGTTTTGGTTTGACAGCAAGATAAAGCAAAACTCGGATTTGATGCCAAATCCTCATAACGCCTTGTCTGCACACTATTATTTTGGTGCGTAGGGGGCGCCTCCTTTTGTTATTTGGCGCCATTTTGTGCATGGCCCTGCCGGGCCTTTTCCACCTATATTTGATCCGCCGGATCAAATATTTTGCTGCGCAAACCGGTTCCAAAGTGCACATGGTTCGCGCCACGCGTTTGTTGTTGTTGTTGAGTGTTTCGTGAGTCGGTTGCGGCGCCTGCATGTAAAAACGCGCGGCGGCGCGCAAAACACTGCAGAACCCTGCAAAAGACGCACGCAATCCTTCAATTTTTACCCTGTACCGATGAAGCATCTCGTGCTGAGATTGAGGTATGTCGCGTAATGGTGAGATTAATTTAACGGGAAATCGCTCTGGGGCTGAATTTAAGCCCCGCCCCGCCCCGCTCGCGAAGGCAAGCTTAACCTAAGACTCGGGTGTATCCGCGCTGACAACCCGAATAGCTTCATCAACAAAGTGAATAAGGCTGTTGCGCATTCATGAGCGGCATCGGGCCGTACAAAGTACAGCGGAACGAGCGGAAGATTTAGTGCGCCCGGTCGCGGATCAAAGATCGCGCCGGGGTTGAAGTTCAGCTATGGCCGGCGCAGGTGCGGCGGCAACCGCCCAGGCAGCGAATAACGCAATTGATGGCGTGAGCCTCTCCACGAATATTGGCGATGCGGCAATTGGCGGGGCTGTAGGTGGAGCTTTGGGCGCTGGAATAGGAACTGCTGCAGGAAACGTACTTACCCAAACGGGTGTGTTTGGCGCGAGGGGTAGTTTGTCTGCGGCGGGCGTCGCCGCTACCTCGGCAGGAGGTGAGGCGTTTGGCGCCGCTGGCGCTAGAACACTCCCAGAATTTTTTGAAGACGAACAAATGTAAGTTTTCAATTGAAGTATTATTTTTTTTCTTCCTTGTGTTGATATTCCTCTTCATCGTCGGAAACCTCATTTCCTTCGTTGATGGTGTTTACTATTTTGCGATCTTGGCATCGGCATTTGCGACAAGAAGGGTGCGTTAAAGCTTGCGGATCTGTCCACATCGCTGTTGATTAGTGTTATCACAAGTCTTTTTATTACGGGTGTCGCGATGGCGCGTGAAAATTATCTGATAAATAAGGAGTAAGCGCGCAACCAGAGCCCTCCGGGTGTGGCGCGGCTATTTGCTCGCCATGTTTATGAGGGTTTCTTGAATTGCCCCCGAGTTCGGGGGTTGTCGGCAACAATGAAGGGTTCACCGGCCATATTGAAGATACGGCCCTGCACCTGAATTACATGCAAGCACGCATGTACGACCCCGTCGTCGGCCGGTTCCTGTCCAACGATCCCGTCAGCTTCATGGGTAGCGGCGGAGACCCGCGATTCTTCAACAGAGACGCCTACGTCCGCAATGATCTTATAAATCGAATTGACCCAGATCGTCGGAATTCAAACATCGCTGATCCGCAATTTCAGCGGGATCACCTTTCACCAGCGGAACAAGCGTCATTTATGAATGGTGAAACCACTGCGTCAGGAAGCATTGGCGGGTCTGTTGGTGCCAAAGCAAGTGGTTCTGTAGTTGGAGGGCTTCGGGAAGCTACTCGTGAAGGAAATAGCATTAATGGGGAAATTCGAGCAGAAATAAATGTGGATTCGTTCACAGGTCAAGTAGGGCCATTTGAAGGTTCTCTAGGCGGGGTCACAATCCCGCTGTTTAGCACTAACCCTGATGCATCTTTGGATCCAGTGGCTAATGGCCCTGATTTACAGCTAAAAAACCCCGGACTTGATATTGGTACAGGTATAACGACCGATATTGTGGGCGAGGGAGATATTACAATAAACATTTCTGATACCGCTGACGCATTTAATGATTTTGCTTCAAGCGTTGCTAGCGCCGTTACAAGGGGCGTTGAGTGCGTTTCCGATGTCGCCAGAGGAGGCGGAGGATGTTAGGCGTTTATGGAAGGTTAAGAGTTTTTACTAAGAACTTTTATAATTCTTTATATAGATTCACAAAGATAAATATTTTTATCACGTTTTCATTAAGCTTTACACTGATGTTACTTCCCCTTATTATAAAATTAGAAAAAGTAAACGTTTCCTCATCTTTATTGTCTATTTCTATGCTGATATATTGCTCATTCTTGTTTGAGCATTTAACAAATATTTGGAGGAGTAGAATCAAAGGAAAGAAGTCCTAAGCACTTGCTGCATCGAGTATGCTATCAGTGGGCGGCGGATTATATGCTCTTTTTGTATTGTCCGCCAATACAGATGTGACTTCTGGATCCGCTCCTGGATTGATTGCGAGCTGTCTATTAGGTGCTATTATGTACTTCGTTGTAGGAGTAATTTCTTAGGGGCTGGCATAGGACTTTGAAGGGTTTATCCTCGTTCTATGCGCCTAAAGCATTCAAAACTAACGCATTTTC
>JBCBRS010000022.1:0-45484 GCA_039819545.1 Pseudomonadota bacterium
CCTCAATGCCATGATGAAAAATAAAACCGTCTATCAATCTTGAGAACAGTTGCCGGGTCTTACGCCCGGGGACACGGATTAACGATCAAAGATAGAGCCGTATTCCCGGGCAAGCGGAGCGCCGACCCGGGAACTGTTGATGCATTCTCCGTCCCCCAATTACCAGACCCCGGATCAAGTCCGGGGATACGGGGAGGGGTTGCCGACTCAGTAACTGCCTACACCGAATTCTTATCTCAATTAGAAACCGTATTCCCGGGCAAGCGAAGCGCCGACCCGGGATCTGTTGCCACATCCTCCGTACCCAAATTACGAAACCCCGGTACCGGGTTTAAGACTGCTTCACGCAGCAGACGCGGCGCAGTTCCCTAATTGTAACTGCGTGTATATCGTGACGGATCATCCTGATACAGAATATGACTGACCACGCGGCGCACATTCGCGGTTGATGTGGCCAGGTTGAGGACCCGTGACAGTTCGGTTTCATCACGCGCGACGCCAAGCAGATAGATCACGCCATTCGACACCGCGATTTTATAGTTGCGGCTGGTCACGCCGCGATCGGTAAGCAGTTTTGTTTTGAGCGCCCGGTCGATGCGCGAATCCTCAAAGCCCTGACCGATGCTCGTGCGTTCGGCGAGGACCGTTTCATCAATCACCTGCACCACATTCGGTGCCTTGAACGCATTTTCCACAAGCCGTGACTGACCATCCTGGGCGCGCATGGTCCCGGTCAGCATCACCCGCCCTTCAAAAACGGTGATATCCACATCGCCATAATCATGCTCGCGATCAAATAACAGAACCCGCTTAAGCGCGCTGTTGGCACCGACATCGTCAATATTGGCCCCGGCGGACCGGCTGGAGCCACAGGCGGCAATGCTAATCAAGCCAATCACCAGACACAGCCCGGTCATTGCGCGGCGCAACAGCGGATAAAAGGATGCAATCATGGGGTGCCTTTCGCAATACGCAGGAGACTGGATCGTCAAAATGTATGCCCCGCTTCGCCCTGATCGCCAAGCCACACCGCGTCGATTACAGCCGCCGCAAGGTTGCCTCAATCCGCGCCAGCAAATCATCGCGGTGGATGCCATCTTCGCCGCGCGCAATGGCAAAGCCCGCGCCGTTCACCGCGCCCTGGATCATGATGACCAAGGCCTTTGTGGGCGGCGTGCGGATTGCCCCGCACTCATAAAGATGGTTCAGGCCGGTTTCGATGGTATGATACGCCATGGCCGAATCGACCCGGCGCCATTCATATTCCCCGATCACGGCGGCCCCATCCATCATCACGATCCGCCGATAGTCCGGGCGTTCCGCGAACTCAAAATAGACCCGGCAACCGGCGATAAAACCGGCATAGGGATTATCTTTGCCCAGCGCCCGATTGCGGTCGCTCGCCGCGCGATTCGCCTCCTCATTCATTTCCTGCTCAAGGGACAGCCAAACCTCCCGAAAAAGGTCAGCCTTGTCGCGGAAATGATGGAATAAGGCACCCTTGGTCACGCCGGCGGTGGTGACAATCCGGTCGATGCTGGTCTTTGAAAAGCCGTCCTCGGTAAAGGCTGTCCGGGCAGCTTTCACAAGGGCAGACCGCGTTGCCAGAGCGCGCTGTTGTTGGGGTTGCGACTGCGCTTTTGGAGCCATGATTGACGATTGTTCCGAAAGGACGTTGACACCATACTGGTGGTATGTAATTGTGTCCATACCGTTGGTATGGAAGGTATGCTTATCATCTGAGGATCGCGCGTCAACCGGGGTGGGAGGACGCAATGATCACGGCAAACAGACCCATCAGAACGATGCGTGGAGAGACGGCCGCAAGGCTGATGAATGGGGCATTGCACAGGGTTTTGGGACCCGGCTCACATAAGCGGACTTTGGTACCGCGACGGTTTTTGAACCCTTCCGGCCACCTTTACCGGGGGGATCCCCGAACGGGGATGGTGGCCGGTCGGGCTTTCAAACGCTGGGGAGAAGGCAAAACCAGCGCGGATGGGCGCACCCTGGGGGGCAATGGGAAAACCATCGGGAGATTGAACGGCGGTCCTGAAGGGTCGCCGTTTTCATGCCGGGACGTCTATGATCGAACACGCGTCAGTCCCACGGACGCCAGGCATCGCGCAGATGCTGCACCCGCCACCGCGTAATGGCGATAATGTCAAAGCGAAGACCAGCGTTCGCAAAGCCGCTCTGGCGGGTCAGGTAGAAATCCATAGCCCGCTCGATGCGGTGGCGGGTGCGCGGCGTAACGGCGTTGATGGCATCGTCAAAGCCGGTATCGCGAGCCTTCACCTCCACACCAATCAGTACACCCCCTTTGCAGGCGATCACATCAACCTCCCCCGCGGGGCACCGCCAGCGCCGGGCCAGTATCCGGTAGCCCTTTACGCGGAGAAAAAGCACAGCAAGTGTTTCCGCATGGTGGCCCCGTCGCTGGGCCCGTACCCGTTTAGGCGCTGGCGACCGGGTCATCGTGCGTGATTGTCCCCGGTTTTCATCCCGGTACGCAGCACCAGGGCACGCTGATAAGCCTGCTGGCGGGAAATGCCAAAGGCATCAGCGGTCAACCGCGCGGCCTCCTTTACCGAATGCTCGGCCAGGGCGCTGTGTAAAAAAGCGTCGATTGCCTGCGCGTCCGCAGCGGCCTCAGGCGCGGGGCCCAGCAGGATAACAAGCTCGCCCTTTACCGGGTGCGCCGCCAACCGGTCCGCAAGGTGCGCCGTATTGCCGGTCAGCATGTCCTCAAAGCGCTTGGTAAGCTCGCGTGCCACCACGGCCTCGCGCGGGCCCAGCACCTCGGCCATCGCCCGCAAGGTGCTAGCGGCGCGCGGTGCCGTTTCGTAAAAAACCAACGTACCCGGAACAGCGCTAAGCGCTGTCAGGGCTTTTTGCCGGGCGCCCGCTTTCGGGGGGACAAACCCCGCAAAGAAAAACTGATCCGACGGCAGTCCCGCCGCCGATAGCCCGGTCACCGCCGCGCACGCCCCCGGGACCGGCACCACCGCGTGCCCGGCTTCGCGCGCGGCCCGCACCAGTTTGAACCCTGGATCAGAAATCAGCGGTGTGCCCGCATCGCTGACCAGTGCCACCATCTGGCCCGCCGCCAGCCGTTCCAGAATTGCCGGGCGCACCCGCGCGCCATTGTGATCGTGATAGGCCTCCCGCGGGGTTGTGAATTCAAAATGGGTGGCAAGGCGCGCGGTCTGGCGGGTATCCTCGCAATAGATCACATCGGCGGCTTTCAACACATCCACGGCGCGGAATGTCATATCGCCAAGATTACCGATGGGCGTTGCCACCACAAAAAGACCGGGGGATTTGTCCATAGGGTCGGCCTGTCACACGGCTCGCGCAAACACAAGACCAAGACAGTTCGCCCCCCGCCTTACCGCCAACCCCGCCGCCCCTCGCCCTGCGGTTTACGAGCTGACCCAATTGCCATTATCTTCTTCCGCAGGATTGCCCTATTTGCGGGGTATAAAATTCCCGTCAGGGGGAGACGGCGTGCTGACTTGCGAGCGCGCACCATCAGGAGACGTTTATGAGTGCGCAGCTTTTGCCAGCGGTCGGACAGTTAACGGTGCAGCGCCGCCAGATGCCGGTGCTCACCGCAGTCGCGGTGGCGCTCTTTGCCCTGTTGATTGCCGGGTGCGAGACCACCGGCACCACCAGCCGCGGACCCGTGACGCAAACCCCGCCGCGCACCAGCACCACACCCGACCCTGTACCGCGCGCGCCCATCGACCGGGCACCGGCAGCGGACTTTGTCAAACCCCGCCATTTCGACGGGACAGAGCCGGTGCGCGTTGCGTTGCTGCTGCCCTTTTCCGCAAATAATGACAATGCTCGGGCGATTGCATCAGCCATGTTTGATGCTGCGCAATTGGCGGTATTCGATGCGGGTGATCAGAATTTCCTGCTGATCCCGAAAGACACCAAGGGCACGCCCGATGGTGCCCGCATCGCCGCGCGCTCCGCTGTACAGGACGGGGCGGAGATGATCCTCGGCCCGCTCTTTTCGGAATCCGTTGAGGCTGCTGCCGAAGTCACGCGACTTGCGCAAATCCCCATGGTGGCATTTTCCTCCGACCTGAAATCGCGCGGACGCGGCGTCTATCTCCTTTCCTTTCCGCCGGAACTGGAAGTGAGCCGTATTACCGATTTTGCTGTTCTGAATGGCTATAACCGTTTTGGCGTTCTGGCCCCGCGCAATGATTATGGCGACAGGGTCAGTGGATCGTTTGCCGAAGAGGTGTTTGTGCGCGGCGGCGTCATCGTCCATGAGGAGCGCTACCTTCAGGACCCTGACGAAATGCTGGAGCCCGCCAAGCGGCTTGCGAAGTATTCCAAAGAAGTTGTGCCACTGGAACAGCGTCACGAATTTGACCCCAACGATCCAAAACCGGTGAACGCTGATGCGGACCTTGGGTATACGCGCGGCTATCAGGCAGTCATGATGCCGGAGCAAGGCACGCTGCTGCGCGCGCTGGCGCCGCTCCTGCCCTATTACAATGTGGATATTACCGACATTAAACTGCTGGGCGTGTCGGGTTGGAACAACCCCCGCCTGACGCGCGAGCCCGCCTTGCGCGGCGGCTGGTTTGCAGCGCCCGACCCGACCATCAGCGCGAACTTTGAAAAGCGGTATACGAATAGTTTCGGAGCCAAGCCGCCGAAACTTTCGTCACTCGCCTATGATGCGACCCTGTTGGCCGCACGGCTCGCCACCCAGCCCGATCCGTTCACACGGTTTTCCGTGGATGCCATTGCCGATCCCAACGGCTATTTCGGGGCCGATGGCTTGTTCCGTCTGAACCCGGACGGTTCCATCGAACGTGGTCTTGCGATCCTGGAGATCCAGCCGGGCGGTATTCAGGTGATCGACCCCGCCCCGCGCAGCTTTGCCGACCCGCAAGCCTCGGCGTTTTAAGCGGCCCCACAAAGACGCGGGAAGGACCGAGACAATGGCCGGGCTAAGAATTGCCATTCAGATGGACCCCATAACGGCGGTCAATGTGCATGGGGACACCAGCTTTGATCTGGCGCTGGAGGCCCATGGGCGTGGCCACGCGATCTGGGTCTATGGCCCCGATCAGCTCAGCTTTGACAGCGGCAAAGTTCAGGCCCGTGCGCAAAAAGTCACCCACCTTGCCCGTGAGCAAGGATCGCATGTGATGCTGGATGATCCGGCAATGATTGATCTGCACACTGTTGATGTGGTGCTGATCCGCCAGGACCCGCCCTTTGACATGGCCTATATAACGGCCGCGCAAATTCTCGAGCGCCTGCAGCCGGATGTCATGGTGCTGAACGATCCGCAAGGCATTCGCGATGCGCCCGAAAAACTGTTTGTCACCGACTTTGCCGATCTGACCCCGCCCACCCTGATCACACGCGATATTGCTGCCATCGACGCCTTTCGCAAAACCCATGGCGATATCATCCTGAAACCGCTTTACGGTAATGGCGGCGCAGGCGTCTTTCTGGTGCGCCGCGACGACGGCAACTACTCCACGGTGGTGGAGCAGTTCCTGCAATTCTACCGTGAGCCGATGATTGCGCAGCAATTCCTGCCCGCCGTTACCGAAGGTGATAAACGCATTATCCTGCTGGGCGGGGAGCCCGTGGGCGCGATCAACCGCGTGCCCGCCAAGGGCGAGACCCGGTCGAACATGCATGTGGGTGGGCGTGCCGAGAAAGTGGACCTGACCGACCGCGACCGGGAGATTTGCGCCCGGATTGGTCCGGCCTTGAAAGAACGTGGTCTGCTTCTCACCGGGATCGACGTGATCGGCCCCTGGATGACGGAGATCAATGTGACCTCGCCCACTGGCGTGCAAGAGGTTCGCCGGTTCGGTGGCAACGATATATCCGCTCTTTTCTGGGACTGGGTCGAGGCCCGTAAATAGCCCCGATACCCGCTTGCATTCACAGAACTCTGCGGTATAACCCCGCTCTCCGACAAGGTGGCCGGGCCTAATGGGTATGCCCTGGCGACCTTCCTGCGGCGATCCGCAATCGGCGCTTCACCGATAGCTGGCCCCACCGACCGGCCCTCAACATGGGCCTAAGAAAAAGGAACGCAAAATGCCCAAGATGAAGACAAAGTCAGGCGCCAAAAAGCGCTTCAAGATGACCGCCACCGGCAAGGTAAAAGCCGGCCAGGCGGGCAAACGACACGGCATGATCAAACGCACGCCCAAGCAGATCCGGCAAAAACGCGGCACCGATGTGCTCGCCGCCGCTGATGCGAAGATCGTGAAAAAATACATGCCCTACGCCCGTTAAGGCGTCCCCCGTTTACCGTTCTTGAGGAGCTTATCCCATGCCACGCGTCACCTCCGGTCCGTCGACCGCGAACCGTCATAAGAAAATCATCAAATCCGCCAAGGGCTATTATGGCCGCCGGAAAAATACTTTCCGCGTTGCCAACCAAGCGGTGGAAAAAGCCGGCCAGTATGCCTATCGCGACCGTCGTGCGCGCAAACGCAATTTCCGCGCCCTTTGGATTCAGCGCATTAACGCCGCCGCCCGCGAGCATGGCCTGACCTATGGCCGCTTTATCGATGGACTGAACAAGGCCGGCATTGAAGTGGACCGCAAAGTCCTTTCCGACATTGCGATCCGAGAGCCCGAAGCGTTCAAGGCAATTGTTGATCAGGCGAAAGCGGCCTTGGCGTAAGGTCTCTCATTTACCCTTTTGAAAAAGTCTCCGCATTCTGTTTGCGGAGACTTTTTTGTTTCTGTATTGCGCCTTGGAGCGAAACAGCCACGCTCTCAAAATACGTCGGCATACAGATTGATTTCGTGCACTTTGTATCCCGCGCTGAAACTGCGTAGGTCGAAGGATGAGATTGGCGGTAGCAACACCGCCTCCCCGCGACTTCACCGCGGAGTCCAGAATTTTGGGCCTTTACCAAAATACGAACAAAATGCCAGCCGACCAGTAGGACGAACAGTCCTTTATTTGCTTTCCATCGACACGACAATCGTAAAGCCAATCACCATAAACAGCGCGAGGGGGAAGAACGCGCCGAGGCTGGCCGGAAGGACACCGAGCTTGCCGAGGGCCAGGGAAATATTTTCCACTACGAAATAGCCGAACCCCAGGATCGACCCGTTGATCGCGCGCGCCAGCATAACACCGGAGCGATGCGCACCAAACCCGGCCATGGCGCCCAGAAGCGGCATAATCAGCGTTGCGAGCGGGCGCGAAAACCGGCTGAGAAAGGATGTCATTTCAGAGCGATAATCGGCGTTATCGCGTTTGAGTTGATCAATCTTTGTCCATAGCTCCGACAGGCTTGTGCGATCCGGCTCCAACGACAAAGCGAAAAGAAAGTCAGGGCTAAAATTTGCGTCCCAGCGCAAGCTGTCTGAAAAGACAACGCTCTGGTCCCGCGCACTGCCGCGATTGACCTGATTGAACGTCCACTGACCATTCTGAAAGGTTGCCGAGCGTGCGCGCAGAACCTCGCGGGTCAAAGCGCCAACCCGTTCGTAAACGGTCACATCGTTGAGGGTTGTAATGCCCTTATCCCGGTTGGCGGAGACCGCTTCGATAATGTCATCTTCGAATGTCAGGCGGATGTCCGTACGCACGCTATCGCCGGGGGGCAGGCTGGTTGCGTAATTGTTAGCCCGCCAGTAATTGAGCCGGTCAGCGGCCTCCACCGCGATCACTTCCTGAAACGCAAAATGGCAGAGCGCAATTCCGCCGCACACAAGCCCCACGGGAAAAAGAACCTTGTCGGCGGACATGCCCGCCGCGCGCATGACCGTAATCTCGCTGGTGAGCGCCAGGCTCGTTAAGGAAAAGACAATCGCCAAAAGCGCGGCAAACGGAATAAACTGGCTGACAATCTGAGGCAGTGCGTACCCCACATAACGCAAGAGAGAGAGCGGTGTTGCCCCCGGCGCAGCCAACACATCGTCGGAGTAATTCAACAGATCCAGCATCTGCCAGATCAGGGAGATCAGGACGAGCAACAGCAGAAACCGCGACAGAACGATTTTGCCCACATAGGCCGTGAAGACGCCATCGATGCCGCGGAGCCCAAAGCCGGTCATGAGCGCGGTCCCTCAGCGGCCGCTACCGGCGATGTGGCCGGCGTGGTGGCGCCGGTTTGTATGCTGTCAGACAAGGAAACATCAAGGCCCCGACGAGGGCGCGCAGCGCTGGCGAGGCGGATCGGCGCGTTTTGCGCCCGTGCCATGAGCCGGGCATTCCGCGCGCTATCAATGGCATTGTTGTAGAGCATAAAGCTGATCACGGCGAAGATAATCAGTACACCCCATATGGCCACATAGGGCGAGGCATTACCCTCCGCCACAACAACCTGACCCCATTCCTCCACCACCTCATGATAGGCAATGAGCAGGGCAATGCCGATCAACGGTTTGGTGTTTGAGGCGCGGCGGCGCCCGGTCACCCCGGTGGCAAGCGCCAGAATGGGCAAGACCAGAAAGGCAATAGGCTGCATGATCCGCCAATGGAAATCAGCGCGAAAAGCGTCATAGATGAGGGGGTTCGCATCGCGCCCCGCCCGCACCACGCGCCACAATTCGGTAAACGTTGCCTCCGTCGCGTCAGCACCGCGCGCACGGAATTTTGCAATTGCGGGCAAGTCGAGCGTTAAATCAAACGCGTCAAAAGCCAGCGCCTGGATCCGCTCGCCATTGGGCGCGACGCGCACATTCATGCCGTCTTTCAGTTCCAGATTGAGAACAGACAGGTCCGTCGACGCGGAAAGGGCACCAGTCTGCGCGGTGATTGTTTCCTTGCGGCCATTCTCCGCCGTGCGCTCCAGAAATATGTCAGTGGCTTTGCGCGTTTCCTTGTTGATGGCGCCCAGACGGATAACAACACCATCATCAAGTTCAATAAACTCACCGGGCTGAATGCGAATACCAAAGGCACCACTCGTCACGTCAAACCGGATTTGATCATATTTATAGCTGCCATAAGGCTGGATATAGCCCACCAGCAAAAAGTCGAAAATCAGCAGCAGGATCACCAGCCCGTAAATCGGGCGCAACAGGCGAGCAAAAGAGATACCGCTGGAGGACAGCGCATCAAGCTCGCTCGACAAGGAAAGCGTGCGAAAGGCCAGCATGATGCCGAGGAAAACACCGAGCGGCAGCGCCAGGCCCAGATAGTGTGGCACCAGATTGGCCATCATCCGCCAGACCACATCAACGGGCCCTTGCTCGGCAAGAACAAAATCGAACAGCCGAAGCATCTGTTCCAGCAGCAGCAGCATAGCCGCTACGCACAGAGCCAGCAGGAGCGGCGTCATCACGGCACGCAGGATGTAGCGATCGATCAGGCTCATCGGTGGTTCGTTCTGATGCCTACAAAATTGCCCGTTCGGGGCCTTCAGTTGTGCCGGGAAGATGCCCGCAATTCAAGGGCTGCAAAAGACGCGCCGCCCCGCGCGACCCTATGGTCACGAGTGCGAAAACGCCGCAATCGCCGCGCGGTAGTTCTCCACCAGACCGCCAAGAATTTCATCCCAGTTAAAGCCGTCTGCCACCTGCCGCGCAGCCGCGCCATAAGCCGCACGCATTTGGGCATTCTCGGCGAGTGTACGCAACGGTTCCGTCAGCCCGGCCACGGTTGGCGGACCGAGGAGTCCGGTTTTTTCATCCTCAATCAGCGACACACTGCCGGACGCGCGCGCGCAAACCGTGGGCAGGCCAGACGCCATGGCCTCCAGCGTCACATTACCGAACGTCTCGGTTATGGACGGGTTCAAAAAAATATCTGCGTTGGCGTAACCGCGCGCGAGGTCAGCCCCGCCCTGATACCCCAGAAAAACACTGTCATCGGGCAGCAGGTTTTCGAACCGGGCGCGCTCAGGCCCGTCGCCGATAATCAGAGCGCGCAGATTGGGGTTTGCCTCGCGAACAGCACCGACGGTCTTCGCAAAAACCTCCAGCCCTTTTTCCAGTACGATGCGCCCCACAAACAGCACCGCCACATGATCGGGGCCAAGCCCGTGCCCGGCCCGCCAGCTCTCATCGCGCTTTTGCGGCGTGAATAACGCCCCGTCGACCCCGCGCGTCCACAATCGGATATCCTCGCCGATACGATCCGCCCGCAGAGCATCACCCATGGACATGGAGGGTACATAAACATGCTCACACCGGCCATAAAAACTGCGCATGAGATTGAGAAATACAGGCTGTAAAAAACCCGCACCATAATATTGCAAATAGGTATCGAACCGGGTGTGAAAGGACGCCACCGCCGGGATGGCGTTTTGGTTGGCATATTTCAGGGCGGAAAAGCCCAACCGGTCCGGGGCCGACAGATGGATCAGGTCAGGCTTGAAATCGGCAAGGATGTCGCGGGCTGTCCCCACGGGCTTGCCATCGCAAAGCAACCCCTCCGCAGGCGGATTAGTGACCCGTTCAATCGGGGCATCAATGGAGCGCGCCAGACGATATTCGCCGCGCCCCGGAATAGCAATGGACGGCACGCCAACCAGGGTACCGGTTGGTGTGATAGCCGGCGCCGGGATTTCCGGCGCAAAGACACGCACATCATGCCCCTGTTCCAACAGATAGCCCACGAGCCGGTTGAGCGCCTTTACCGGGCCATCAACCACATTGTTATAGTTGCCGGAAAAAAGCGCAATCCGCAGGGGTTTATCGGACCCAGCATGATGAAGCGGGGAAACACTAGATGTGGAAACATCGGACACAGAGTAATGGCCTTATTCGTTGAGCGTATAGAATGGAGTTTGCAACAGACAGAGGCACTCTATGACCGCGCGCCAAAATCCGCGTTCGCCATGGCAAGACCCATAGCCTTCACAACAATTTCGATCTGCCGCCCAACCTCATCAACCGGTTGCATCAAAAAACCATCGGCCACGGCCATAGTAACAATACCGTGTACGGATGCCCAAAGAGCACGGGTGGCAGTGGCGCGCACCTGCGGGTCGTGCGCACCCGGAAAAACGGAGATGGCGTCTTCGATCACGTCAAATAAAGCCTCTTCTTTTGCCGCATACCAGGCGGGCGGGGCGGCCTTTCGGCTGCGGTTAAAGGCCAGCGTTGATTGCCAGATGCCCTGATGCTCCACCACGAATTCCAGATAGGCCCGGGCCAGTGCGAGCATTTGATCGATCGGCGCCGCGCCGGCTGCTCGTGCACCATCAAGCGCCGCCTGCTCACTGGCCAGCAATCGGTCATAGGTCTCGCCATTGACGATGCGCACCAGCTCATCGAGGTCATCAAAAAGATTGTAAATTGACCCAACCGATATCCCCGCCTCATTGGCAATATAGCGCGCCTTGACGCTATCGATGCCGCCTTTTTCCATGGCGCGCCGGGCCGCCGTAATGACCTTATCGCGCACCTTGGGGTCGAAGCCCTTGCGGCCTGACTTTGCGGTCGTACCATTTGGCGCTGCAGTCCCTATGGCGGCCGCCGCTTCGGCCGACGCCGGCGCCACTGAAGGATCAGCCTGAGCATCGGTGTGCGACGCAGGCTTGGCTGGGGTTAGGGCCGATATGGGCGTTTGCGCACTCATCTGGGAATGACCTTCTTACTGTTTCCGCGACCGAAATGAACGCCGCTAGCGCGGGCCATAGATGGTTACCACACATCGCCAGGCTTGGAAAATATGAACCTTGTTCATTTATAGACTTGAACAAAGTTCATTTTCCCGCTATCTAGAAATGAACGCCGTTCATATTCGCTCTCACCACGAGCGGCGTTTGCTTGACCATCGCTGAACCAAGACTGACCCCCTGCCGCACAAGGCAGCAAAATGGAGACGACCATGTGGAAGACGTTGAGAACGATCATGCTTGGCCGCTCGGCCCGGGCAGAGGAGAAACTGCAGACCGACCACGCGCCGCTTATCCTTGAGCAGAAAATCCGCGAGGCCGAGGCCGGTCACGGGCAAGCGAAACGCGCCCTCGCCCAGGCCATTGCCCAGGCGAAACGCGAGCGCGCAACCCTGATGGGGTTGGAAAGCCGCATTGCCGATTTAACCGGGCGCGTGCGCATGGCGTTGAGCCAACATAAAGAAGCGCTGGCGCAGGATGCGGCAAAATTGCTGGCCGATCTGGAAAATGAACAGAAGGTCCGTACACAGAGCCTGACCAAAGCCGAAGAGCGGGCAGAACGCCTGCGTCTTGCCATTGAGAAGACGGACCGACGGCTAATCGAGTTGCAACAGGGATTACTAACCGCGAAATCTATCGACACCGAGCGCCGCGCCACGGCCACCATCAAAGGCACGCTAAGCGCCAATACCGCCATCGCCGAGGGTGAAGCCGTGTTGGACCGTTTGCTGGCAAGCGATGATCCGATTGCGCAGATTGAGGCGCTGGAAACCATCGAAGGCGATCTATCGGGCACCACCCTCATGGACCGATTGGCTGCCGAAGGGATTGGCCCCGCAGAGCGTACCCGGGCCGAAGATGTCCTGACCCGGATTAAATCAACACTGTCGGTGCAGGTCGCGGATATGATCGACAAAGCCGATACGGTGACAACCGCGCTCCATGAAGCTGCTGATCAGGCCGTGGAAACCGCCCTCGATGGAGCTGCCGCCGCCGTCACCCCCGACCCTCAAACCTCATAACACCATACTTTCTAAAACCCAGCCGTATAAGGAGTATCATCATGCTGGACCATTCAAAAACCTGGATTAACTTTAACTATCTGTGCGTCTTCCTCGCCTATGGCATGCTCGGCACATCGCTCTTCCTCATGCCGGTCAATCTCGCCACGAAAGGATATCTCGGTATGGGGATCATCTTCCTGTCCGGCTCCCTCGTGACCTTGGTAAAAACCCTCCATGATCTGCGCATCCAGACCGATGTGACAACCAAGATTGAGCGCGCCAAGCAGGACAAGCTACTGCAGGAGTTCGTTGCTCAAAATTAGGGGAGGATGCCAACGAACCATAGCCCCGGGTTCAACTCGAAACCTGTTTTCTCAAACACAAATGGGTTGAGCCCCCCGGGCCCTTGTTACCTTCAGGGGCGCCGGGGGGAGGGATATGGCGCACATTTCTACGTTTAGAGACCGTATTCTCTGGCGAGCAAAAGCCCTATTGGTTCCCGTCGGACCCACCATCATCTTCTTTGGTCTCTTCGTTTTTCTTTCGCCCACCAAACAGCGATCCGATGGCGGATTTGGCTGCATCTTCGACAGCATCTTCCACCGACCCTTCCGTAGACTGATCTGTGGTGCCATCAAGAGCATTTGCATCAGCGCCGCCGCCGACAGCACGGTCAAGCACACTGTCGAGGAGGCCACCGGCGGGACTGTCTTTCAGTTGATCGCCAACCGCGCCGTCAATCACGCCGCGCAATTGTTGACCGGCCTGCCCTTTCAAAAGCGCAGCGATATCAACACCAACCTTGGGTTGAGAGAAAGTGCCGGTGATCCGTACAGGCACAGATATACCCCCGCCACCGGAGCCATCGCTATTGAGGGAGGCCGCAGGCGTCAGACGCAGGTCAAGGGTTTGCTTTGGCAGATTGATGGTGCCAGAGCCCTTCATTTGCATCACCGGCGACACAAGATCGACGGTCGGGGCCGTCACGATCCCATTATCCATGGTGAAGTTCGACAGGAAGGTACTAAAGTCAGTTGCTTCGTCAGTTCCCTGAACGGTAGCGATCGCCGATGTAACAGCAGCAGGATCAATCCCCTGTTGGAAACTGGCGGCGGTGCGTGCCAGCTTTGCCAGATTAATCCCCTTCAGCGCACCATCAATGACGTCGAAACCACCCTTGCCATCAAGGGTGCGCATGATTGCCGCCTGACTGGCACCGCTGGCCGAAAAGTTAAAGGTGAACCCGCCAAGGCCGAGGATATTGCGGGTGTTCAAAACGTCAGCGGAGAATGGCTCCGCGTCAACTTTTTTCATTTTGAAGTTACCGGCAAAGGACGGTGCGCGCCCGCGCGCATTGACCACCAGACGCCCCGACCCATTGCCGTTATACATGGCAAGTTCCGGAATGTCCGCTGTCATGCGACCATTATCGATAACAACGGTCATCCGGCTTTCGCCAAATTGCATAGTGTTCAGATAAACCGTCTTTGCACTGACATTAAGATCTGCATCTATAGTGCGCAGGCTGGTAAAATCCATGGCCTCTTCGGACCAGGCGGGAAAACCCGACTGCGTGGTGGCGGGCGGGGGCATATAGGGGCGTAGATCCAGCGCCTCGGTCGTGAGTGTGCCCGTTGCCTTTGGCCGCGCACCACCCGTTTTTAATCGTAAATCACCGGCGGCCTTGATTTCATCAAACGTGATTTTCGCGCCGGTCAACCGCAGATCATCGGGCGCACCGGCTAGCGTACCCTTCACACTAAACCGGTCGAAACCGGGCGCATCGGGCAAGGGCGTGCCCATCAGCGCGGCGAATTGCGAAAGGTTCGGGGCATCAAAATTTACCGTACCCGCCAAGGCCACGGATTTATCCGAAGGCGTCACATCAAGATCACCGCCCATGGCGGTATCGCCAAGATCGAGTGAAAACTTCAGATCTGTCTTCGCTTGACGCAGATAATCGCCGGGCGTTGTCATGACGAGATCAAGTTTGGCCGGCGTATCCTGAAAAATAAGGGTACCTTGCGCCGTGAGCGGCGTATTCAGGCTTTTAAGCCTAACCGCCACATCAATATCTTTCATGGCAAACGACTGGCCCGCCGCAGCATCCTTATAGGTCGCTGCACCGTCTACGATTCGCACATCGCCCAGACGGATGTCCTTGATACTTTCGCCATCGCCAGCAGGTTTATCATCCGCACGCGGCGCATTCTCGCCCACAAAATCCCAATTGACGGCGCCGTTCTTCTTTTTCTCCAGATTGATCGTCGGCTCGGTAAGCACAAACCGGGTAATCTCAACCTCGCGTGAAAAAAGCGGGAATAGCTTTACGCCAATATCTGCGCGCTCCACCCGCGCCAGATAGGGTGAAGCGAACCCGTCCGGATTATCGATCTGTAATTGGGTCACCTTAAACGCCGTCGTCGGTATAAGACGGATACTGATATCATCGCCAAACGTGACAGGCCGACCAAGCTTTGCGGAGGCCTGTTTTTCGATTTCCGCTTTATAGGTGCTGGCCGGGATCAATTGCGGCACGATGAGCGCGACCGCGACGACGACCGCGACAAAAGTCGCCAGAACAAAAACGATTTTTTTCATCGGATTATCCCTTTCCAAAGGATCAGCGGGGCCGGTTACCGGCTTTCATGGTCCAAATGCGCATAGCCACCGGGCAGACAGAACGCGCAAGTGAGGCGAAAAGTTCTGGCGCAAGGCTTACGCCGATCCCTTAGCCGAACAAAGTCCACCCCCCTTCTTTTGCACCTAAAATTAAGGCCATCATTTGACGCACCGCGAGAGACCGTGAACGAGAAGAATCAGCGCAACATCACCATCAACATGATGGTTAACAGCAGACAGAACAAAAATAGAATAAATTCATTTATCAAGCAAAATCAATCGGATAAGGCGCTTGCAAAATGAGAACAAATTGCGTACATTTAAAAGAGTTTGACATGCGGGAACAGCGCCCCAACAACGGAGAAAAGTATGGTTCGCGATAATTTGCGACTGGTAGAGGATGAAAAAGGCGTGGACAAATCCAAGGCGCTGGACGCTGCGATCTCACAGATTGATAAAGCTTTCGGCAAGGGCTCGCTCATGCGGCTGGGCGACCGGGAAGTTGTTGATATTGAAGCCTATTCTACCGGCTCCCTCGGTCTTGATATTGCCTTAGGGATCGGCGGATTGCCTAAAGGGCGGGTGATTGAGGTTTATGGGCCGGAAAGTTCCGGGAAAACCACACTCGCCCTGCAATGTGCGGCCGAAGTGCAAAAAGCGGGCGGTGTTGCCGCCTTTATTGACGCTGAACATGCACTTGATCCCATCTATGCGCAAAAGCTGGGGGTCAATCTTGATGATCTCCTGATTTCACAGCCCGATACGGGCGAGCAAGCGTTGGAAATTACCGATACGCTCGTGCGCTCCGGCGCCGTTGATATCCTGGTGGTTGATAGTGTGGCGGCCCTGACCCCGCGGGCCGAACTGGAAGGCGATATGGGCGATAGCCTTCCCGGTCTTCAGGCCCGGTTGATGAGCCAGGCCCTGCGGAAATTGACCGGGTCCATCTCCAAATCCAATTGCCTTGTGATTTTTATCAACCAGATCCGGATTAAGATCGGCGTGATGTTTGGCTCACCGGAAACCACCACTGGCGGGAATGCACTGAAATTCTATTCTTCCGTGCGTCTGGATATTCGCCGGATTGGCGCCATCAAAAACCGGGATGAGGTGGTGGGCAACCAGACCCGCGTGAAGATCGTCAAGAACAAGGTTGCTCCGCCGTTCAAGCAGGTTGAATTCGACATCATGTATGGTGAGGGCATTTCCAAAACCGGGGAGTTGATCGACCTTGGTGTCAAAGGCGGTGTGGTCGACAAATCAGGGTCCTGGTTCTCATATAATGGGGAGCGCGTGGGTCAGGGCCGCGAAAATGCCAAACAGTTTCTGCGTGATAATCCCGACATCGCCAACGCCATCGAGACCGCCATTCGCAGTAATGCGGGTCTGATCGCTGAAGAGATGCTCACTGGCGAAAATGGCGAAGAGGATGATGACGGCGACGAAGCCTTGAAGGCTTAGAGGGTCGGCGAAATCGGATAAATCCGTTTGGTGCGCCAAACGCAAAGTATTAAGCGGCGGGGAAAGCAGTCCCCGCCGCTTTTTTATGGGAAGCACTTTATAAGAACGCTTCGTCGTAGACTTTATGGTTAGCGGCAACTGCCTCATTTGAGCGCTGGACTTTGCCTAGAATCCGGACGCGAAAATCCCTATAGATCGCAGGTAACACAGCGGCGTTGCGCCGCTTCGACCCTTATTCAACCCTGCCCACCGGGAAGACGATCACCATGACGGCACTTCAAAAAATTCGCTCCGATTTTCTGTCTTTCTTTGAAAAGATTGACGGTCTGCCTCACCAGATTGTGCCGTCTGCACCCCTGATCCCTCAAAATGATCCGACGCTTTTGTTTGTGAATGCCGGGATGGTGCCGTTCAAGAATATCTTTACCGGTATGGAGACCCGCCCTTACCAGCGTGCAACCTCCTCTCAAAAATGCGTGCGCGCCGGGGGTAAACATAATGATCTCGACAATGTGGGTTATACCGCGCGCCACCACACCTTCTTTGAGATGCTCGGCAATTTCTCGTTCGGTGACTATTTCAAGGAAGCCGCGATCCATAATGCGTGGACCCTCTTAACGCAGCATTTTGGCCTGCCCGCCGACCGGCTCCTCGTGACCGTTTATCATACCGACGATGAAGCCTTCGAACTCTGGCAGAAAATCTCTGGCCTGCCCGAAGACCGGATCATCCGTATCGCAACCAATGATAACTTTTGGTCCATGGGCGACACGGGTCCGTGTGGGCCATGTTCAGAAATTTTCTACGATCACGGCCCTGAAATTCCGGGCGGACCGCCAGGGTCCCCGGAGGAAGACGCAGATCGGTTCATCGAGATCTGGAACCTCGTCTTCATGCAATATGAGACGCTGGCCGATGGGCGGCGGGTTGATTTGCCGAAACCCTCAATTGATACCGGCATGGGGCTTGAGCGGATCGCCGCTGTTTTGCAAGGCGTCCACGACAATTATGATATTGATCTGTTCCAAACCCTGATCAATGCCAGTGAGGCTGTAACGGGCAAATCCTCCGACGAAACACCGGATACTGCAATCGCGCACCGCGTCATTGTTGATCATTTGCGCTCCGCGTCCTTCATGATTGCCGATGGCGTTAGCCCCTCCAATGAAGGGCGCGGTTACGTGTTGCGTCGTATCATGCGCCGGGCCATGCGATACGCCCACAGCCTTGGTCGCACCGATCCGTTACTCGCCCATCTTGCCCCCACCCTGATTGAAGAGATGGGCGGTGCCTTTCCGGAGCTTGAACGCGCGCGGGCCCTCCTGATCCAGACATTGACCGGCGAAGAAGACAAGTTCGCCGGCCTTCTCGATCGCGGTATGAGGCTGCTCCGGACAGAAATCGATAATCTGGGTACAAACAAAGTCTTACCGGGTGAGGCGGCATTCAAATTGTACGACACCTACGGATTCCCCCTCGACCTGACCCAGGATGCGCTCCGCCGTGAAGGGCTCGATGTGGATCAGGCTGGCTTTGAGCAGGCCATGGCCGACCAGAAGAAAGCAGCGCGTGCCGCCTGGTCAGGCTCGGGTGATCTGGCTGATGAAAAAATCTGGCTCGATCTGGCGGCAAGCCATGGCGCCACGGATTTTCTCGGCTATACGCACACGCAGGCTCAGGGCGTTATCCTCGCAATCTTGCAGGACGGGGTACCAGTGGAGGCTTTGACACCGCAGAGTGATACTCCATCCGTAAACGCATCATCTGAGCCATCAAAAAATGCCGCGACACCGCAAATCGAAATTCTCACGAACCAAACGCCATTTTATGCTGAGTCCGGTGGGCAGATTGGGGATACGGGCACGCTGGCAACGCAACAAGGGACGACGGCAGCGATTGTGGATACGGCCAAGCGCGCTGGCGGGCTGCACCTTCATCACCTTTGCGTGCCCACAGGCCCCTTGGCCGTGGGCGATGTGGTCACCTTGCAGGTCGATGCGCGACGCCGCGATCGTATCCGTGCGAACCATTCGGCAACGCATCTTCTCCACGCCAGTTTGCGCAGCATCCTCGGCACCCACGTCACCCAGAAAGGATCGCTCGTCACGGAGGATCGCTTGCGGTTTGACTTTTCACACCCAAACCCGCTGACACCCACCGAACGCGCGCAGATTGAGGCGCAGGTTAATGCGGTGATCCGACAAAACACGCCGACGCATACCCGCACGATGCCCTATGACGACGCCGTCGAGGCAGGGGCCATGGCGCTGTTCGGCGAGAAATATGATGATGATGTCCGGGTCCTGAGTATGGGCGAGGACCCGGATGCACCCACCAAGACATTTTCCACCGAACTGTGTGGCGGCATCCATGTGGGGCAAACGGGGGACATCGCCCTGTTCAAAATTGTGAGCGAGGGCGCAGTCTCCGCTGGCATCCGCCGCGTCGAAGCGCTGACCGGGGAGACGGCCCGCCAATATCTGGAAGAACAGGCAGGGCTCGCCCAACACGCCGCTGATATTCTAAAAGCCCCGATTGCAGACCTGCCGGCGCGCATAACGGCCCTGACTCAAGACCGCAAAAAACTGGAACAGCAATTGAGCGAGGCAAAAAAAGCCCTCGCACTGGGGGGCGGCGCGTCGCCAGCTGAAGCGGGCAACGACGTGAAGACAATCGGCGGGGTTAAATTTCTGGGACGTGTGTTTCAGGATATTCCGGCCAAAGACCTTCGCGGCCTGATCGACGATGCCAAAAAAACAATTCAGTCGGGCGTCATTGCCATGGTCGGCGTCAATGATGGTAAGGCCGCCATTGCCGTCGGTGTGACCGATGATTTGACCGGCCACTTGAGTGCCGTCGACATGGTCCGTACGGGTGCCATTGCCATGGGCGGAAAAGGCGGCGGCGGACGAGCCGACATGGCCCAGGCGGGCGGCCCCGACGCTACACGCGCCAATGACGCCATCAACCAGATTGAAATCTATCTTGCACAGGCGGCGTCTTAAACTGCGGGGGTCTGTTCGGATTGATTGCGCCGGATCCACACCTCCCCAATAGGGTAAACAATCGTGTTCCCATAATTGGCGTACGGAGGGCGTGGAGACAGGCAACGGGTCCGTACCACGCTTGCCCAGTAATGCGGTCTTAATCTTAGATGACACCCGGTGCATACGAGCCAGGGGTGGATAATTCCTAGCCTCAGACGTCTTCGCCGTCGGGGTCTTTCATCAGGTCTTCTTTAGACACCGTCTTGTCCGTAACCGATGCATTCTCAATGATGTGGTCCACAACCCGTTCCTCGAATAGCGGCGCGCGGAGTTGCGCCATGGCTTGTGGGTTGGAGCGATAAAATTCGAGGACCTCGCGCTCCTGACCGGGGAACTGTTGTGCAGATCGAATAATCTCGCGCTGCACATCGTCGGCGGGCACGTCCACATTGGCCTTTTTGCCAATCTCAGCCAGCACGAGACCCAGACGCACACGGCGTTCAGCGATCTTGCGATAGTCAGTGCGCAGCTCTTCTTCGGTCTTGTCTTTATCTTCCTCATCGCGCTCGGCGTTCTCGACCTGCGACCAGATTTGATTGAACTCCGCATCAACCATTGATTTTGGCAAGTCGAAATCGTGCGCATCATCAAGCTTGTCGAGCAGAGCCCGCTTTACGTGAGAGCGCGAGAGGCCAGCATAGTCTTGTTCGATCCGCTCACGAACTTTATCTTTAAGCTCGGCCAGATCCTTCAGCCCCACTTTTTCAGCCAGCGCATCATCAATGGCCACGTCATCGGCCACCTTGATCTCGTGCACATGCACGGCGAAGACGGCGTCTTTTCCCGCGAGCGGCTGGTGACCATAATCTTCAGGGAATGTCACCTTCACGTCGAGTTCATCGCCTTTTTTGGTACCCACAAGCTGCTCTTCAAAGCCGGGGATAAAGCTGCCGGAACCCAACACCAACTCGGCATTTTCCCCCTTGCCGCCTTCGAAGGCGGTACCGTCAATGGTGCCTTCAAAATCGATTACCACCATATCGTCATTGGCGGCAGCTGCGTCGGCATCTTTGGCGGAATAACTGCGTTGTTGCTCGGCGATGGCATCCAGCGCCTCGTTCAAATCCGCCTCGGGCACCACGGCAACTGGGCGCGTCAGGGCGAGGTCATCAAGGCTTGCCGGTTCAAAGGTGGGCAGAATTTCCGCATGCACATCATATTCAAGATCGGCTTTCCCGGCCATGACGGCATCCATATCGGAATGGAATTCAGGGTTGGGCGGCGTTGCGGGTTGCAGATCGCGGTCGGTGA
Source organism: Pseudomonadota bacterium (assembly GCA_039819545.1). GTDB lineage: Bacteria > Pseudomonadota > Alphaproteobacteria > Caulobacterales > Parvularculaceae > CALLPQ01. The sequence goes on from JBCBRS010000022.1 coordinate 20,974, forward strand.
AGGCCTTGGTGGCCGTCTCTTCCACCAGCTGCTGAACGATCTCGCTCATAAAGCCTTTGCCATACATCTTTTTGAGGAACGGCACCGGCGCCTTGCCCTTACGAAACCCTTTAAGATGGATTTCGTCTTTCATGCCCTCAATTTTCGCGGTCAGTTTCTCATCCAGCTCCGTGGCGGAGACGGTGACTTTGAATTTGCGCTCGAGGCCCTCATTGGAGACTTCGGTGACATCCATCTTTATACTCTCTTCATGCGTTCAAATCGGCAGGGCCTTCCCTGCCGACGATCGGGGCCCCGCCCCGGTATGGTTCCAAATGGTGCGGATGAGAGGAATCGAACCTCCACGGATTGCTCCACTGGAACCTAAATCCAGCGCGTCTACCAGTTCCGCCACATCCGCAAATTTTGTGCTGCGCGCCTTACGACAGGGCAATGCCCATCACGCGCTTTGAGCGCGCCTCTATAGCAGAGCCACCCCGCTTGTCGAGCGCTAATCGAGGCTACAGATCAGGTTGATGATATCGGGGTAAGCCCCGGCAAAACGGGCCGGTTTTTGGCGCGGTGCGCCCCCCCGCCCTAGCGCGCAGACCCCATGGATTGGCTGCAGGGTCCGCACAGCCCCTTCACCTCCAGCCTTGCGGCACGGAGCAGAAATTGGCGCTCTTGCAAGAGCGGGCGGATATCACTTTCAATCTCGCGTTCAAGCGGAACCTCGTCCACCGCGTTGCATTGCGTACAGATCAGGAAAACCTGCACGGCATGGACCGCCTCGTGATTGCACAAGACAAAGGCATTGATGCCATCCAGCTTGTGGATAACGCCTTTTTCCTCCAACCCGTCGAGCGCCCGGTAAACCGTCATCGGCGCGCGGACACCTTTTTCCTTTAACTTATCGAGAATTTCATAGGCCTTTTGGGGCTGATGGGTCTCCACCAGCGTATCCCAAACGAGCTTTTCATTCTTGGTGAGGCCACTGGCAGGCACCGGGTGCGGATGATCGCACGGATTGATCAAAGGCTGGCTGACCATGATTTCGCTCCCGCTTACGCTGATATGCGCGCGTTATATCAATGTTATATCATATGCGATTGACCGCAGTGCCCAAGCCCCGCCTCCCCGAATTCGCGAAAGCGTTGCCAGTTTGCACCTATGGGGCGAAAGCGGTGTGCGCTGCCTTCCGCAACACGCTGAGCCGGGCAAGCCCCGCGTCGCCCGTTGCATTCTCACGAAAACCCTATAAGGGAGCGCCATGACGCACCGCACAAACACGCCCCAAACCCGCGCCCTCCTCCGCAATATCGCCATTATCGCCCATGTTGACCATGGCAAAACAACGCTCGTCGATGAGATGTTGCGCCAGTCCGGCGCCGTTCAGGCCCATTCCGAGATGGCTGAGCGCGCCATGGACTCCAACGATATTGAGCGCGAGCGTGGGATCACGATCCTTGCGAAATGTACCTCCGTGCGGTGGGAGGAAACGGCCGAGCCGATCCGCCTGAATATTATCGATACGCCCGGGCACGCGGATTTTGGCGGCGAGGTCGAACGCATTCTGTCCATGGTTGACGGCTGTCTGTTGCTGGTCGACGCCGCCGAGGGGCCGATGCCGCAAACGAAATTTGTTCTGTCAAAAGCCCTTGCGCTGGGCCTGCGCCCTATTGTGGTTTTGAACAAGGTTGATCGACCAAGTGCGGACCCTGACGCCGCCCTTGATGCGGCGTTTGATCTTTTTGCGGCATTGGGCGCCAATGACGAACAGCTTGATTTTCCCGTGCTCTATGCCTCGGGCCGTGACGGCTGGGCCGACCCCGCGCTTGATGGCCCACGCGAAAATCTGAACGCATTGTTTGAAACCATCATTGAACATGTTCCCTCCCCACCGGTTACAGAGGATGCAGCAGATCAGCCCTTTTCCATGCTCGCCACAACACTGGAAGCTGACCCCTTTCTGGGTCGCATCCTCACGGGCAGGATCAGTACAGGGATCATTCGCCCCAACACGACCCTAAAAGCGCTATCGAGCGACGGGTCTGAAATAGAACGTGTACGTATAACAAAAGTGCTGGCCTTTCGCGGGCTAAAGCGGCAACCCATTGAGGAAGCCCGGCCAGGTGATATTGTTGCTATTGCTGGTTACACCAAAGCCTCGGTGGCGGACACACTGGCTGACCTTTCCGTGGAAACGGCCCTGCCATCACAGCCGATTGATCCGCCAACGCTGTCGATCACACTGGCGCCAAACGATTCCCCGCTTGCGGGCCGCGAGGGATCGAAAGTCCAGTCGCGGGTCATCCGTGAGCGTCTTTTCCGCCAAGCCGAAGGCGACATCGCCATCACCGTCACAGAAACTGCCAGCAAGGATGCATTCGAAGTTGCCGGGCGCGGCGAATTGCAATTGGGCGTCCTGATTGAAAATATGCGCCGCGAAGGGTTTGAACTCGCCGTGTCTCGACCGCGGGTTTTGACCCGGCGCGATGACAATGATGTTTTGACTGAGCCCATTGAGGAAGTGACCATTGACGTCGATGATGATTTCTCCGGCGTCGTCATTGAGAAGCTGACCCGCAAAAAGGGTGAACTGATCGAGATGAAACCATCAGGGGGCGGAAAGACCCGAATGGTTATGAATATCCCGGCCCGCGCTTTGATTGGCTATCACGGGGAATTCCTGACCGATACGCGCGGGACGGGCGTTATGAACCGCGCCTATCTGCACCATGCACCCTATAAGGGGGCGATTGAGGGGCGGCGCAATGGCGTCTTAATTGCCAATGGCGATGGCGAGGCAGTGCCCTTTGCCCTGTGGAACCTTGAAGAACGGGGGATCATGTTCATCGGCCCAGGTGAGAAAGTCTACAAAGGGATGATCATCGGCGAAAACGCCAAGCCCGATGATCTTGATGTGAACCCGCTAAAAGCCAAACAGCTGACCAATATCCGCGCCGCCGGCAAAGACGATGCAGTCCGCCTGACCCCGCCAAAACGACTGACCCTAGAGGTGGCAATATCTTACATTGATGAGGATGAATTGGTAGAGGTCACGCCAGAATCAATCCGCCTGCGGAAAATTGAGCTAGAGCCCCACATGCGAAAACGCCGGGCGAAGGAAGCAAGCTAAGCGTTATCGCTTCGCGCTGGAGGCACTCTTGCGGTTTTTTGTGTTGCTTAGGTCAATCACCGTTATCCCCTCCGCCCTCAACCAGGGCTCGATTTCGTCGTAGAGGCGCACCACTCGTGTCCACGGCACGCGGGGATATAAATGGTGGATCAGGTGAAAGGTCTGGTTCATCACCAGAAAATTCCCTGCGGCGCGGATAGGGGCCGGCAGGATATAGGCCGGTGCATCACCCACCATGGTGCGAGCATGGGGGTGATGGAAGAGCCAGTCAAAAACAAACGCCACCAGAAAAATCGCAATATGGGCCGGGATCAGCCAAATCACGAGAAGTGGTTTGAGAAACCCGCCCATGACCGCCACACCCACAAGACCAACAATCGCCACCAAAGATATGACAAGCTGTATACGGATGGTTGGCGGCGCCTTTCGCAAGATTACCCCGTAATAAGGAATATGCATGGTGGCGCACCGCGCGAGGACCGTCACCATTCGCCCGCCGGCCACCCAATGGTCAGGATCGCGGCCCGGATCATTGAAATGATGGTGATGGCCCAAATGGGCAAACTTGAAGGCGGAAAACGGGATCAGATAGGCAATGCCTACGATATGCGCACACAGACGATTGATCTGCCGAAGCCAGGGATGCTCCCGGCAATAAACCGAGTGCGCGCTATCGTGGAGGACGGTAAAAGCAAAATATTGGGCAATCCCGTTGATCAGGATTGTCAACCACGCTGGTGCCATGCCCGCCAAATACGCCCATCCCATGGCGCCCATGACCGCAGCCGCGCCAAAAAACAACGCGAACTGGTAATAGACCGGTGCCCGCATATGAACCATGGCCCGGTGCAACGCCTCCTCACACGTTCGGGCCGGGGGCAAGGGAGCGGGCTGATTGACTGGACGCGGCGCGCGCGCACGGAAGTCCCGTACGATGTTTACGCGTCGCAAAATTGTTGAACTGTTCCCCATGCAGACCTCTCCCGCAATTTGCAGGTCAACACTACGCTGCAAAATTAGCGATGGCTATCACCCAAATTGGGGCGTCTACGCGGTCACAGGCATTTGAGTTGTCCGTGTGCGGGCGGTGTGGGATGTCAGTGCTCGAAAAAAACAGGAACAGGAGCGTGCAATGATCCGGGACGTTTTCAAAACGGGTTATGTTACGAGGACTACGCGGGATTTCAGGCGGATCATTGCCCTGACCGCTGCTGGTTTTGCGCTGTCTTTGCCGCTTTGTGCCCCAGCCATAGCGCAGGCCCCCGGGGCGCCAGCAGTCGCCACAAACGACGATGCGTTTTCTCGCTTCTCCGTGCACAACCCCGGTAGCCGCGTGGCGATCAACTATGATCAGGTTGATCAATTTATTAAGGCCGTTTCGGTGCGCAGCCGGGGGCGAATAAAGTTTCGCTATTCAATCTTACGCGAGGCGGGACGCCCCTATCTCGACCGGTATATCGGCTTCTTGGAGGGGCGTGACCCGTCGCTTCTTTCCAAAGATGAGCAGCTTGCGTACTGGCTTAATCTTCACAACCTTCTCGTGCTTTCGGCCATCACCCAGGACAAGCCCGGTAAATCACTGAAGCGCTTTCGCGGCACACCAGCGGCACCCGGTGCGGGTTGGACAGAAAAACGCGTGACGATCTCCGGCATGGCGCTATCGCTCAGCGATATTGAAGACAACATCATCCTTGCCCAATGGCCAGGCGCCGCAACCGTGCATGGGCTTTATCAAGGAGCACGCGGCGGGCCAGCCTATCCGGCCACGAGCTTCACCGGTAAAACGGTGACTGACCAATTGTCCACAGCAGCAAGTGCGGCGATCAACCGGCGGGATACCATATCGGTCAAAAAGGATATATTGTCCGTACCCGCCTATTTTACCTGGTATAAGGATCGCGTGTTTGGCGGCGAGGAAGCCGGCTACCGGGCCCATATTCTCGACCATGCCGAGGGCAAGTTGGCTGCCAAAGTGCGCGCCACCACGCAAATCAAGGTCAAAAAATTCAGCTACCGCGTGGAAGACGAGATCGTGCGTGTCCAACAACCCCTCTCCGGATCATCAGGGGTCGGCGGCGGCCTGTCAGGATCGTAGAGGCGGCCTTCCGCGAGACGTGCGTCGCCCCTTTCCTTACTCGTCGGCTTTGTTGATCAGGATCGGTTGCCCGAACCCTAAATCGCCGAGACGACCCAATTGCGTTTTGGCATCCCCAACGACCAGCCAATTCATTTGATCCGTTTTCAAATGGGTTGCCGCCACAGCCTTGAAATCGTCCAGTGTCATGGCCTTAATCATATCGATATTCTGTACCCGGTAATCATCGGCGTAGCCAAAGGTTGAGATATCGCCGAGGATTGAGAGTTTGGCATTCAGTGATTCCGTCTTTAACGCTTCACCGCGCACCAGCGCACCTTTCATGATGCCAAGATCGTCCTCAGTGAAAGACGGACCATAATCGCTGACAATGTTGCGGATAAGATCAATCGACTCCGCCGTTACATTGCTGCGTACACTGGAAGAGATGCGGAAGAAGCCGCGATCCTTGCCCACGCCAAAGCCCGACCCGATCCCGTAGGTATAGCCGCGATTGACACGCAATTCGGTATTCAGACGGGAGGTATAGATATCGCCCAGCAGAAAATTCATTGCCCGCGCCTGAGGCAAGGTCGGCGCGAGACCGTCGAGAGCCGGACGTGAGATACGCAAGATCGATTGTTTCGCGTCAGGCACATCGTAAAAATAGATCTTTGATGCTGTCACAGGTTCCGGCTGAGCGAGCGCAACCTCGGCTGGTGTATTGCCTGACCAGCCCTCTCCCAGTGCCGCAAAGGCCGCCGCCGTTTGCGCCGGTGTCACATCGCCAACGATCCGCAACGCCGCGCCAACGGGAGAGTAATGCGCCGCATAAAAGGCCTTGAGATCGTCCAGCGTCACCGCCTCCAGCTTTTGCGCGGTACCATAGGCCTGGTAGCGAAAAACATGGTCTTCCGGATAATAGAGCGCTGCCTCTTCGCGGCGCGCGACAGCCCCAGGGTTGGCCTCGGCCTGTTTAATGGCATCGAGCGTGCGGCGTTTGAGGAGATCAAATTCTTCCGTATCCCACCGAGGTTCCAACACCATCTCGGTCATCAGAGCAATCGTCGCATCAAGATTTCGGGCAAGGGTCTGGCCGCTAACGTAGCTGCCATTGGGCCCGGCAGAAAAACTGATCGACGAGCCCAGCATTTTGATGGCGTCTTCAAGCTCCGCCGTCGTTTTCGTTTGCGTTCCTTTCTCAAGAAGGTCAGCGGTCAGGTTTGCCACAGCGGGCCTGTCGGCGGTACCGCGATCACGGCCCGCCTCCAGCGCAAGCGAAAAATAGACCAACGGCGTTTCAGCGTTCTCAATACCGTATACGGAGATAGTCTCGCCAATCTTACCGCGCCAGATATCCGGGGAGCGCAAGGTAATGCTCCCGCCAAAGGCTGGTTCCTGCGAGCGATCAAAGCTTGAAAAGGTCGGCTCAAAAGTGCGCGCACGCGGATCGAAGTCGGTTTGCGCTTCGGCGCCAGCGACGATTGGCTCTTCGATAACCGTCGCGCGGCGCGCTCCGTCGAGAGCGAGCGCTGGCTTATCGCGTGGCACAAAACTGGTGGCGATATGGGCCTTGCCTTTGATGTAGGTGTCATAGACACGGCGTACATCCTCAGCCGTAACCGCAAGCAGGCTTTGCACATCTTTCGTAATGTGCCCCGGATCATCCGTAAACAAATTATACTCACCAAGTTCAATCGCCTTGCCGAGAACACTTTGCAGATTGTTGTAAACGCCAACTTCCAACCCGGCCTTGATCCGGGCAAGATCTTCCTCACTGATCCCGTTCTCTTCAAAACGGCTAAAGGCTGTCTCAATGGGTGAGACCAGCCCGTCAAGGTCGCCGTCACCGGTAGACCTGACGAACAGGTAAATCTCGCCGGCAAGCTCATAATTGACGCTCACCATATCCACATTGGAAGTGACTTGTGCTTCGTCGATCAGCACCTCGTTGAACGGCGCGCGTTTGCCGTTGGACAGATAGTCCATCAGAATATCGAGCGCGTAGGCATCGGGGTGAAAGCGTTCCACCCCGGGCCAGACCATGGTTAGCTGCGGCACCGTGGCGAAGGCATCCTCGTGAAAAAGCGAGATGGTGCTATCAAGTTTTCCCGGTCGCTTTGCCTGGTCTTCAACGGGCTCACCGCGCGGGATATCGCCAAAATATTTGGTAACAAGCGCCTTTGCGCTCGCCGGGTCAAAGTCACCGGCGATCGTTACGGTCACATTGTTGGGCACATACCAGCGGGCATAAAAATCCTTCACATCCTGCAAGGTTGCCGCATCAAGGTCTTCTAACGAGCCAATCACCTGCCAGTTATAGGGATGATCTTCCGGATACAGCGCTTTTCGAATCACATAGAAATTGTGCCCATAGGGCTGATTATCGACGCGCTGGCGTTTCTCATTTTTGACAACCTGTTTTTCGTTGTCGATGACCGGCTGCGTAACCGTATTGATGAACCAGCCCAGCTTGTCCGCTTCCGCCCAGATCACTTTTTCCAGGGCGTCGGCGGGCACTGCCTGAAAATACTGGGTCATGTCTTCGGTGGTAAACCCGTTCGTCCCCTCACCGCCAATGCGGGTATTCATTTCATCAAGACCGCCATAGCCAAGATTTTCTGAGTCGAGAAACAACAGGTGTTCGAACAGATGGGCGAACCCCGTGCGCCCGGTCACCTCCCGGGCGGAGCCCACATGAACGGCAAGATCAATCGCCACCACCGGGTCAGATTTGTCCACGTGCAGAACAACATCGAGCCCGTTATCAAGGGTGAACTTTTCAAAGGGAATGGAAAGGGCCGCTGAGCCTTCCGTGCCATCGGCGTCCTGTGCAGCGCTGGAGGAAATGCCTTGTTCGTTCGGCGCAGCGCGCCCCGATGGGCTATCCGTGGCGCTGTCCGGGGCTTTTTCCGCGCAGCCTGCGAGAAGAAGACAGATACCGGCGGTAAGACCGAACAAAACGGTTTGATTGGAAGTGGTCATAATGGGGTCCCTCCACGATTGACATGCTACCATGGCCAATTCCACGGCGTCTGTCTATCAATGAAGGGCCCGCATCATTTTCGTCCGGCACAGCGGGCTAAAGCCACCCCGCCCGCTCAAAAATCGCCACCGCTTCACGCTGGTTTTCGCCAAGCGCAGTCACCGGTAGCTGATCCTCTGTGAACGCACCAAAAGAAGCAACCGGGCCTTGCGGCGCCACATCGCTACGGATCGGATATTCATTATTGCCTGCGGCGAAAGAAGCCTGAATATCTTCGCGCACAAGGAAGCGCAGAAAAGCGCGCGCATTTTCAATATTCGTTGCATGCATTGCCAATCCGCCACCGGAGATATTTACATGGGCGCCGCGCCTGTTCGCCCCCTGATCAGGGAACAGGACACCAATCTTGTCGCCAATGCTCTCCTTGTTGGGGCTTGCCGGGTCCACAAAGCGGGCCACGTAATAGGAATTGACGATGGCAACCCGGCATAACCCTGCCGCCACCGCCTCAATCTGGGCCGTATCATTGCCTTGCGGTTTACGGGCAAAGTTCGCGACCACTCCCCGGGCCCACGCCTCGGCGGCGGCAGCGCCCTTATGGGCAATGATTGAGGCAAGCAGCGATTGGTTATAGATGTTTGACGAAGGCCGTACACAGACCATACCCTTATATGCAGGATCGGCAAGGTCGGCATAGGTGGCAAGACTCGCCGGTAAGCCAAGCTCGCGATTATAAATGATAATCCGTGCCCGCTTCGTCAGCCCATACCAGAGCCCGTCCGGATGCCGGAAAGCCGCTGGCACAGCGCTTTCCAACGCTTCATCGCGCAAGGGCCGGAGGATCCCGCGGGTTTGCGCGCGCCATAAAATGCCTGCATCGGCCGTCAGAAATAGATCTGCGGGGCTTGCGGCGCCTTCACTGGCAAGCCGCTCGATCAGCGCATCGCCGCGCCCCTGAATTTTATTGACAGTGATACCGGTTTCGGCGGTAAACTGCGCGTAGATTTTCTCATCATTCTCATAGTGCCGCGCTGAATATAGATTAACAATCCCGGCATCTGCGCGCTGGGGCGCCTGTTGCGCTTCCTCCGCCGTACAGCCCGCAAGGACAGCACACCCAAAAGCCAAAAGGATCATCAGTATAGGGTGTGTTGCTCTTCTATTCACTGTCTTCTCCTGAAATTACGCTGTCCGTTCAATCCAGATGATGCCGTCGGCGGCTAGGTTGCAATCGAGCCTCTCACCCGGACGAAAAGGCGTTTTCGATAGAAAGGAAAGTGGCGGGTCATCAAGGTCATTGGTGTGCGCCGGTGCGATAAAAACCCGCCAGTGCGGGGCGGCAAACCGGCACTCGCTAACAGCAAAATCACCATCCTGCGCCGTCACTGGCATTAAGTGATCGGTACTGATGATAATCTCAGCCGGTCCCGATGTGGCTAGTGCCTCGCGCCACACCCTGCCAAGCGCCGGGCGGATCGGTGCATTGCCTTTAACTGTTCCAAACGCGGTTTGAACGCCATGGGCATCGATCCGCCCCCTGATTTTTTGTCGTCCCGGGAAAAGCGCCGCACTGACCAGCGCGGCGGGGGTATCGTACAAAGATTGCGGCGTACCGATATCAGCCAAAACACCTTCGTTCAGCAAGGCGAGGCGATCGCCCATCATAATCGCTTCATCAGGGTCATGGGTCACAAACAGAACCGTCACCCCGCTTTCTTTCAGAATGGTCCGCAATTCAGCTTGCAGACGCTGGCGCAGGCTAATGCCGAGGCTGGCAAAGGGCTCATCGAGTAACAAGACTCGCGGCGTGCGGGCGAGCGCCCGGGCGATGGCGACGCGTTGTTGTTGCCCGCCGGATAATTCGTGGGGGAACCGGTTTGCAAAGCGCCTGATACCCAGTTGCTCAAGCTGCGACTGAACCCGTGCTTCTCGTTCTGCCATGCGCAAATCACGCAAGCCAAACCGAATGTTTTGCGCAACCGTCAGGTGCGGAAAAAGAACATAATCCTGAAACACAAAACCAACGGGCCGCTCCTCCGGTGGCACATCCGCGTCAGCGGTTGCCAAAGTCTCCCCATCAAGGGCGATCGAACCGTGTTGCAGTTTTTCGTGCCCGGCAACGATCCGTAGCAAGGTCGTCTTACCGCAGCCGGAGGGGCCAAAAATCGTGAGGATCTCGCCTGGCGCCACGTCAAGGCTGACACTGTCGAGGGCCCCGCCAGACCGGCTGTCTCGGCCGTCACCGGTGCTGCCCCGGGCCTTTGTGCGCCGGTGGGGCCGATCAAAATGATGGGTTATGTCAGAAAGGCGAAGAGCCATGGATTTTTGCTGGTGTCGAGAAGACGGACTTGCCGCACGGGTTGATAATGTCTCGCATTAACAGGTTGAAAATGCTAGTGCCGTCGCGCCATGACCAGTGCCCACGCTTCAGACACAGTGCCGCCAGCAGCCCGCCTTTCAAAACGGCGCAGGGCGCTGCCATCGGGCCTAGTGGCGTTGGCTTTTGTCCTGATCCTGCCCTCGCTGGGCGTTCTGGCAAGTCTCTTCACCCCGGTGGACCCCGACCTTGGCGGGGCAGGCCTTTGGACGCAGTTTTCTTACTTTCAGGGGACGTTGGTCCTGTGTGTCGGTGTTGGCCTGCTGGCCGGCACGATGGGGGTGACCGCTGCTTGCCTCGTCACTGTGTACGCGTTTCCGGGGCGCGGCTTTTTTGCCATCGCATTGATGCTGCCTTTTGCTGTGCCAGCTTATATCGCGGCCTATTGTTATGGGGATTTTCTGTCGCCTTTTGGCGGGTTGCGCAGTCTCGTTGCGGCCATTGGCGCGCCTATTCCCGCAACGGCTCTGCCTCATATCCGGTCCATGCCCGGCGCGATCATGATCCTGTCCCTGACGGTTTATCCATATGTCTATATGGCGATGCGCGCCGACCTGATCGCGCGGTCCGATAGCTTTCTGGAGGCCGCCCGCAGTCTTGGGTCAACGCGGTTGACGGCAGTCCTGCGTGTTTTGTTGCCCAGCGCACGCCCCGCCATCATTGGCGGCTTGACGCTTGCCCTGATGGAAACGGCAGCCGATTTCGGGGTGTCGGACTATTTTGGCGTGCGCACCCTCACCACCGGTATCTTTCGCACCTGGTACGGTCTGGGCGACTTGAGCGCCGCTGCGCAACTGGCAAGTGGGCTCTTCGTGATCGCGGCATTTTTGCTGCTGCTGGAAGAGTTGGGCCGCCGCGCGCGCCACGATAATCCTGTTCGGCGCACCCGGCCGATCAGTCGCCTGCGCCTGTCCCCCGCAGCAAGCCTTGGCGCTGCGTTCTTTTGCGCGCTTCCGGTTTGCCTTGGCTTTGTCCTGCCCGTTGGTATTTTGCTGGCCCATGCCATCGACACTGGTGCAACGGCGGCAAGCATGGACACCGTCTTGACCGCCAGCGGCACCACGCTCGCCTTTGCCGCTGGCGCGGCAACACTCATCATGGGGCTTGCCGTTCTTTTCGCTTATGCGGCGCGCCGGACGACGCGGGACACCTCCAGCGGCAAAGCCATCACTGCATTCATCCGTATCGCAACCTTAGGCTATGCGATACCGGGGGCGGTGATTGCCGTGGGGATATTATTTGTGAGCGGAGCGCTTTTTGCCCCGTTTGGTCTCTCAATTACGCAAGGTGGCGTCCTTGTCTTGCTTTACGCATACGTGGCGCGGTTTATCACCGCCGGGTATAACGCCGCCCATGGGGGTTTGACACAAATCAGCCCCCTGATGGATATGGCAAGCCGGAGCCTTGGCGTCTCTGGCAGCGCCTTGGTACGCGCGGTCCATATGCCGCTTGCCCTGCCAGCGCTTGTCAGCGGCGCGATCATTGTGATGATTGATGTGAGCCGGGAATTACCGGCGACACTTCTCCTGCGACCATTTAATGTGGAAACCCTGGCAACGTCCGTCTACAGATTAGCCTCTGACGAGCGGCTAGAGGCGGCTGCGCCCATGGCGCTGGCGCTGATCTTGGCAGGGCTTGCCCCCTTGCTCATTCTCGCAGTGAGTAGCCGCACAAGGCAACGCCGCGCCCTATGAGACCAATACATGTCAGGCGAATAAACTGTCGGTCAATAAAAAAGGGCTTTGCGATCCCAACCTACTGACTGGAACCGCGGCGTCGGTTTTGCGGGCGAGCGCGCGGCGCAGACGGCTTACCACCGGACCGGTTTGGGCCCTTATTTTGGCCCGGAGCCTGGCCGCCGCTTTTGCCGCCACCTTGGCCCCCGGCTCTACTTTTGCCTGGAGGCTTACCCGGCCCTTTGGCCGCTGGTTTGGCGAAACTCTTCTTTGAGTTTTTGTTTGGGCTCTTACCCGGGCCGTCGCCGCGCCCCGTGTTTGATGGCTTGCGCGTTGGCTGGCCTGCTTCCTTTCGGGGCCGTTCGGCGCTTTGTCCCTTGCCGGTGGACGCACGTCCCTTTGCTGACGCCTTGGCTTTCTTGCGAACGGGCCTTTCGGGCGCGGCCTTCTCCCGCTGAGGCCTGGCCGGTTTGCCCGCTGGCTTCTCAGCCGCAGTCTCTGCGTTATCGCGGTTTTGCCGGGGTTTAGAGTTGGGCTTAGGATTAGGCTTGCGATCAAACTTGGCGCGCGGGTTACGCGCGGGCCGTTGACCGATTTTTCGCGCCGGCCTGCGTCCGCGTTTGGGTCTCTCGCCTTCATCCGGACCGGTCATGTCGGGGGCCGTAATCCCCTCAATCGTTTCTATGGGAACTTTTCTATCAGTAAGCTTCTCAATATCACGCAGCAAGGCCCGCTCACCCGGCCCGCAAAAAGAGATTGCAATCCCGCTCTTACCCGCACGTCCAGTACGGCCAATGCGGTGCACATAGGCCTCAGGCACCTCTGGCAATTCAAAATTGATCACATGCGAAACCGCAGGCACATCGATACCGCGCGCCGCCACATCAGTGGCCACCAGTACCGGCGTCTTACCATCGCGAAACCGGTCCAGTGCCCGCTCACGCTGGCGTTGATTTTTATTGCCGTGGATGGCGTCCGCCTTCACGTCATTCTTTGTCAGAAACAGCGCGAGTTTCTCCGCCCCGAATTTGGTTCGGGCAAAGATGATTACGCGGCCCGTCTCCTCGCGAGCCAACAGGGCAAGCAATGCGTTGCGTTTATCGGTTGGCGCCACATGCACCACCGATTGGGTAATCCGGTCCACGGGCTTTGCCGCCTCGCCAATGGAAACCTCGACGGGGTTTTCCAGAAACTGCAAGGCAAGCCGGCGCACCTTTTTTTCCATCGTTGCCGACAGCAGCGCCGTTTGACGCGGACGCGGGATTAAATCGGAAAGCCGCGCAATCACCGGCGCAAACCCGAGATCAAGCATCTGGTCAGCTTCATCAAGGACAAGATACCGGGTTGCATCAAGCGAGACCGCCTTCATACTGATCAAGTCTTCCAGCCGCCCCGGTGTCGCAATCAACAGATCGACACCACCGCTCAGCTTTTTCGTTTGCGGACCATAGCGCAAGCCGCCAACCACAAGGGCGGTGCGAAGGCGCATCTGACGTCCATAGGTTTCCACATTGCCCGCAACCTGTTTGGCGAGCTCGCGCGTCGGCGCGAGGATCAAAACCGTTGCCCCTTTTGGCGTGGGCTTTTTGCGCTCCTCATAAAGATGATGCAGGAGCGGCAGAACAAACGCCGCCGTTTTGCCCGTGCCGGTTTGCGCAATACCCAGGACATCGCGCCCTTCCATCAGGGCGGGAATAATTTGCGATTGTATCGGGGTCGGCGTCTCATAGCCCTCCTGACCAAGCACCCGCAAAAGCGGATCAGCTAGGCCAAAGGCCGGAAATTCTGTGGTCATTCTGGCCTCATTTTGGGAAAGCAGAAGGGAGAAAGGCGATCACGCTCATAGCGCGAAAGGGGACATAGCTGCCGCAAACCACCTGTTAGAGTTGCGGTGTGCCCACACTTCCGGGGCAAATGCAAGGATTGTATGGCGAAAGTGCCACGAAACCGGGATATCAGGCCGCGCTTTGCATTCGCCCGCGAGATTGCTAGAGCAAACGCCTAGCTTTGTGACCTGAAAGACCAACCTCCATGACCAATTATCTTCACCATGGCGATTTGCCCGACACCCTTGACCTTGGCGAATGCGTCGCCGTGGATAGCGAGACGATGGGGCTGAACCCCATCCGCGATCGGCTTTGCGTGGTGCAACTATCCGCCGGTGATGGCGATGCCCATCTCGTGAAGTTCGACGGTGAAGAGTACGCGGCCCCAAACCTGCGCCGTCTTCTCGAAGATGAGACCGTCACCAAGATCTTTCATTACGGTCGTTTCGATATGGCCGCCTTTATGATGTATCTCGATGTGCAAACAACCCCCGTCTACTGCACCAAAATTGCCTCGCGGCTTGTTCGGACCTACACGGATCGTCATGGGCTGAAAGATCTGTGCCGCGAACTGTTGGGCGTTGAAATGTCAAAGAAAGAGCAATCGTCGGACTGGGGTAACAGCGAATTGACAAAGTCGCAGATCGACTATGCAGCGTCCGATGTTCTTCACCTCCACCGGCTCAAAGCTGCGCTTGACGCCATGCTGATCCGTGAAGGGCGCGACGACCTCGCCAAGGCCTGTTTTGATTTTCTCCCCGTGCGCGCAACGCTGGATCTGACCGGCTGGCCCGACATTGACATCTTTGCGCATAGTTAAAGGCCGGGGAACTCTTTGTGCAGCGAGTTGAAAGCGTATCCTTGCAACAGGCCGAAAACCCGGAACCTTTCTGAGATGGCATTAACAACGATTGATGCTGGACTGGAAATCGAGGTTCCCTCGTTTCGCGCTCGCTCCTCGAAGCGCATCGCATCCCCTGTTTTCTCCATCATGACCATCACGCAGGTGCCGATCCAGTATTGCAATTCGCATTTGGCGGCACGCGGCGCGACACTGGCTAAAACCCAAAACGCAGATACTGGCTCTATTACGCCGCCGGTATTCTGGTCTTTTCGATCGCAGTGGCGTTTAATTTTTAAGCGTGCAGGGCTACTCCGCCGCCTCGAGCATTTCCTCCGGCGTCCAACGAAGCTTTGGTTTGCGCGCAGCAGCGGTCTCATCAAGCCTGCGGAATGGCGCAAAGACCGGTGCCGCCTTGAACATCTCATTATTGCTCGGCTCTTTCGCCTTGCGCGCGAGCGATAAAAGCGCATCGCAAAACTGATCAAGCTCGCGTTTGGATTCTGACTCCGTTGGTTCAATCAGCATGGCGCCGCGCACCACCAACGGAAAATACATGGTCATGGGGTGATACCCCTCATCAATCATGGCCTTGGCAAAATCGATGGTTTCAACGCCGGTATCTTTCAGAAAGCGATCATCGAACAGCGCCTCATGCATGCAATAGCCGTCGAAGGTACTGGTCATTTCGGTTCGCAATCGCGCCATCACATAGTTGGCGTTCAGGACAGCATCCTCCGAGGCCTGACGAATACCATCGACCCCGTGGCTAAGCATATAGGCGAGCGCACGGACAAACATGCCCATCTGACCGTGGAAGGCTGTCATGCGGCCAAAACTCTGGGAGCCTTCCGTATGCCCCTCGTCACCAGCGGCGGCGCGGCGCGTTTCCACAAGCGAAAACCCTTGCCCGTCATGGACCACATAGGGAATGGGCGCAAACGGCGCCAGCGCTGCCGATAGAACTGTGGGGCCGGAGCCCGGTCCGCCGCCGCCATGGGGCGTTGAAAAGGTCTTGTGCAGATTAATGTGCATGGCATCAACGCCAAGATCGCCGGGCCGTGCTTTGCCGGCAATTGCATTGAAGTTCGCCCCATCACAATAGAAATAACCGCCAACGTCGTGCACCGCATCGGCGATGGCGCGAATGTCACGCTCGAACAGACCGCACGTGTTCGGGTTGGTGACCATGATACCCGCCACATCAGGGCCGAGTTTGGCGCGCAGTGCATCAAGGTCAACGCGGCCCGTCGCGTCCGCCGGGATCGAATCAACCTTGAAGCCGCACTGGGCCGCCGTTGCGGGATTTGTTCCGTGGGCGGACTCCGGCGCGAGGACACGGTTGCGGGTTTCTGCTTCGCCTTTCGCCTCGATGGCAGCGCGGATCGCCATCATCCCGCACAATTCGCCGTGGGCCCCGGCCTTTGGCGACATGGCCACCGCGGGCATGCCGGTCAGGCTTTTTAGCCAATGGGCAAGCTGATCAATCAGGCCGAGTGCGCCCTGCACCGTGGACTGTGGCTGCAGCGGATGAATATCCGCAAAGCCCGGCACCCGCGCTATTTTCTCGTTGAGGCGCGGATTATGCTTCATGGTGCACGAACCAAGCGGGAAAGGGCCCATATCGATTGCATAATTCTTCTGGCTTAGCCGCACGAAGTGTCGCATGGCCTCCGGCTCACTCACACCGGGCAAACCAATCGGATCCGTGCGTTCCATGCCGCCAAGCCGGGTCCGGCGTCCCTCCGCCTCGGGCAGGTCGACACCGGTGCCGCTGAAATCAGCGAATTCGAAGATCAGCGGCTCGGCAATCTGCAGCGCCTTGTTGCCGGTATTGGTAACCTTGGCCTCGTTGTGAGTCTCGGTATCCGCAGGTTGTGTTGGTCGACCGGTGGTATTCATGGGTGTTCTCACAAAAAAGATCTTTAGCAAAAAGGTCTGCTGTCTGATGGTTTACAAAGCGCGCCGAAGACCATCGGCCAGTTGCTGGATATCATCGTCGCTCACGCACTCCGTCGCGGCGACAATCAACAGAGTGTCTGCCTCGGGCGTATCCTGCCACAGGCGGCTGCCCGGGACCCCGGCGAGAATGCCGTCTTTGGCAAGCGCCTCAACCACGGCTTCTGCTTTTTGGGGCAAGCGCAGCGTAAACTCGTTGAAATACGCGCTGGTAAGAACCTCAACGCCGTCAACCGCGCTCAGCGCATCGGCAGTCTTGCACGCCGTCTCGTGGTTCACCATCGCAAGGCGCCGCAATCCCGTCTCCCCGAGGAGGGCCATATGAGCCGTGAATGCCAGACAGCACAGGCCTGAATTGGTGCAGATATTGGACGTCGCTTTATCGCGGCGGATATGTTGCTCGCGCGTGGACAGGGTCAAAACAAAGCCGCGTTGCCCGGCGGCATCAACGGTTTCGCCGCATAAGCGCCCTGGCATCTGGCGCATATATTTTTGTCGGGTCGCAAAAAGCCCCACATAGGGCCCACCAAAGTTCAGGGCATTGCCGATGGATTGCCCCTCACCGACCACAATATCAGCACCCTGATCACCAGGACTGCGCAAGGCGCCGAGAGAAATCACTTCCGTGATCACCGCGATCACAAGCGCCCCTTTTTCATGGGCGGCGTCCGCGATAGGCCGCAAATCCCGGATATTGCCAAAAACATCCGGCGTCTGAACAATCACGCACGATGTATCGTCCGTGATTTGGCTGATAAGGTCCTCCTCAGCCTGAACATCGAGGGCGTTGATCACCACCTCGTCCCCGGCCAATTCGGAATTGGTGCGCGTCACAGCGCTATAATGCGGGTGCACCCCGCCAGAGAGGACAACGCGGCCGCGCCGGGTAATCCTCCGCGCCATCAATGCGGCCTCCGCGCATCCGGTGGAACCGTCATACATGGAGGCGTTTGCAACCTCCATCCCGGTGAGGGCTGCGACCTGGGTCTGAAACTCAAAGAGATATTGCAAGGTGCCTTGCGCAATTTCGGGCTGGTAGGGCGTGTAGGAGGTTAAAAACTCAGAGCGCTGAATGATATGATCAACCGTTGCGGGCACGTGATGTTTGTATGCGCCCGCGCCCACAAAGAACGCACTCTCGCTGGCGGTCAGGTTCTTCGCCGCCAGCTTGCCGAGAGCCCGCTCCACCTGCAATTCGCCTTGATGATCAGGCAGATCAATCTCCGGGTTCAGGGCATTGGCCGGCACATCAGTAAACAGATCATCGATCGCAGCAGCGCCCACAGTCCGCAACATGGCCTGGCGGTCAGTGGTGTTCAGGGGAAGATAACGCATGCGAGAGTTCCTTCAAAAAAGGGCAATGGGCCCAAAACGCTGATCCGGTCACGGATTGCCTCAGGCGTCAGAGAAGTTTTTATAGGCGGCGGCGTCCATCATTGCATCGAGCTCGGCAAGGTTTGAGGGCTTGATCTTCACAAACCACGCAGCTCCAGCCGGGTCTTCATTCACCTTGGCGGGCTCATCGACGATGGCGTTATTAACCTCAACAATGTCACCTGAAATCGGGGCATAAACGTCGGATGCGGCTTTCACGCTTTCCACAACAGCCATGTCATCGCCCTGGCTGAAGCTTTTGCCCACATCGGGCAGTTCCACAAAAACCACATCGCCCAATTGCTCAGCGGCGTGGGGTGTGATGCCAATAATGGCGGCATCGCCGTCGACGGTGACCCATTCATGGTCTTTCGTAAATTTTGTTGTCATGGAACCCTATCTCCTCAAGTCCTCTACGAAGGCGGCGCGCGTTGGCTCACTCAGCCGCGATAATAATTCTGCGGCACAAACGGCAGGGCCGCCACGGTAAGCGGGACCGGCTTGCCGCGCACGATGGCGGTGAGCGCTGTGCCCTCAGCGCTATGAGCGGTATCCACATAGCCCATGGCAACCGGCCCACCGGCGGTGGGACCAAAGGTGCCGGAGGTCACAACCCCAATGTCTTCACCCTGTGTGGTTTGCACCACTGCCCCTTCGCGCACCGGCGCGCGGCCTTGTGGTTTTAGACCCACGCGCAACTGGGCCGGGCCCGCTGACAGTTCGCCCAGAATACGCGGGGCACCGCGAAAGCCGCCCTCTTCGCGGCGGCGCTTACCGATGGCAAAGGCGATATTGCCCTCCACCGGCGACGTTGTTTCATCGATGTCGTGCCCATAAAGACAGAGCCCCGCCTCCAACCGCAGGGAGTCGCGCGCACCAAGACCGATTGGCATCACATCGGGATGCTCCAGCAGGCGCTTTGCCAGCACTTCGGCGTGGCTATTGGGCACGGAAATTTCAAAACCATCCTCACCGGTATAGCCGCAGCGCGAGACAAGAAGCGGCACATCTTCACCGTCATGGCCCCACATGATCGGAACCATGGACATAAAGGCCTGAGTACCCGTCTGCGCGAACAGGGTGGCGACCACCGCCGCCGCCTTTGGCCCCTGCAGCGCCAGAAGCGCGCGATCATCGAGCCGGGTGAGTTTTGCCGTATCGGCGAGGGCAGCCTCAATCTCCGCAAAATCCTCGTCCTTGCAGGCCGCGTTCACCACCAGAAAGAGCTTGCCGTCGCCTTGCGCCATGGCCGGGCGCGTGATCATCAGATCATCGAGGATACCGCCGGCCTCGTTTAAGAGGGCAGAATAGCGCAAGCGGCCATGTTTCAGCTTTTTGATCTCACCGGGCACCAGCGTTTCGATCGCGCCAGCAATGGCGTCGTGCGCCTCCGGCGTACCGAGCGGCTGTTGCGTGGTCTCAAGCCACGCCTGGCCCATATGGGAGACATCAAATAGCCCAGCGGCATT
This sequence comes from Pseudomonadota bacterium, assembly GCA_039819545.1. Taxonomy (GTDB): domain Bacteria; phylum Pseudomonadota; class Alphaproteobacteria; order Caulobacterales; family Parvularculaceae; genus CALLPQ01. The sequence goes on from JBCBRS010000022.1 coordinate 40,674, forward strand.
ACGGGTATGCTGATGCTCTTTCAGGACACCCGCAGGGAATTGCACCGGCATGTCGTACCCGGCGAAGGGCACCATTTTAGCACCGAGCGCCCCGTGCAATGCATGAAGCGGGGTCTTTTTCAGCGGTGTTTGCTTTTGTGTTGTTTGCGTTTCAGTCACGACACGGTCAGCCAGCGTTCATGCCACCACGAAAATCTTGTGGTGATGCGTCGTCTCATCCAGACGACATGAACCCCGGCTGTTCGGGTGCCTGAGAGATTTCGCTGTCGCCTCCCCATTCAAAGGGAGATCGCCAACCTGGCTCCTTCGGCGAGACGAGGGGGCTCACATAGTTAAACCCGGTCTTCTTTCCAGCCTGTCTTGTTTCGCGCGGTCCCTGATGCCTGAGAGTTTCCGGGGTGGTTGCTCCTTCGGCGGCGCGACTTTTATTAGCTACGCACTCTCCCGCGAGAAGACATAACCCTAGCCCTGACGACGGGTGAGTCAATGCTTCTGTTGGGGTGCTCCGGGCTCGCGGGCAGCACTCTACCTGGTCAAAAAGGTCGCAGACGCCGCGTGCGAAACTGGATGATTACGCCACAGAGTGCTTGGTCGTATCGTCCTGATTGAGCCGGTCGCGCAATTCCTTGCCCGCTTTGAAATAGGGCGCCCACTTTTCCTCAATGGCAACACTTTCGCCTGAGCGGGGGTTGCGCCCCACCCGCGCCGGGCGATGTTTCACCGAAAACGCCCCAAACCCGCGCAACTCAACCCGGTCACCCCGGGCAAGGGCATCGCTGATCTCATCAAAAACAATCGAGACAATCCGCTCCACATCCCGGTAATAGAGATTTGGATTTTCGTCAGCGAGCTTTTGGATCAGTTCCGATTTAATCATATCAATCCCCCAAATCCTTTTCGCGAACCCATCTGATTAGCACTTGATCGGCGCTTGGTCGGCTCTTCGTTGGCCCTTCGTTGGCTTTGGCCCGATAAACTTTGGGTTCGTCGATAAAACCCTCGTAAATTCATGGGCTTACCCCTACATAGGGCGCGCTGGAAAAGTCTCAAATTAGCGATGCGGCGTCAAGCCACTTAACCAGCCTTTCCCAACCGGTTAAGGACAGGGCCATGAATAATCCCACCGACCTGAAAACCACTGAAACCATTGATTTCGGTTTTGAAACCATCGGCCGCCACCAGAAGCAGCGGCGGGTACGCGGCGTTTTTGACAGTGTTGCCGGCAATTACGATCTGATGAATGACCTGATGTCCGCCGGTATCCACCGCATCTGGAAATCGGTGCTGTTGGACCGGTTGATGCCGCGGCCGGGTCAGCATTTGCTCGACGTGGCGGGCGGCACCGGTGATGTGGGAATCGGCTTTTTGAAACGCGCGGAGGAGTGGGCGCATCTGCATCCCGCTCGGGTTGAGGGCAAGGCGCCGGCAATCGCGAGCCTGTGCGATATCAATCATGAAATGCTTAAAGCCGGGCAAAGCCGTACCGGCCACGGCCTTGATGATCAAATCTCCCGAATTTGTGGGAATGCGGAGCAATTGCCATTGCCTGCACGCAGTGTGGATGCATATTCCATCGCCTTTGGTATCCGCAATGTGACCGACCGGGAATCGGCCTTGCGCGAGGCCTGCCGGGTTTTGCGGCCAGGCGGGCGGTTCATCTGCCTGGAATTCTCTCACCTTATTCTGGAGAGCCTGCAGAAGCTTTATGATCAGTACTCGTTCAATGTCATCCCATGGCTCGGAGAACAGGTAACGGGTGACCGCGCCTCCTATCAATATCTCGTCGAGTCGATCCGTAAATTTCCCACACAGGATGCATTCGCCGCCCAGATCCGAAGAGCCGGGTTCTCCCGCGTGAAAGTTGAAAATCTCACCGGCGGCGTGGCAGCCCTGCATATGGCGTGGCGATTGTAGCCTGTTTTTTGTGTCCAATGTCGCGTCGTCACTTTGTCAGTTTGCCTCTTCATCCTTTTTAACGTCCAAGATACCCATACATGTTCTCGATACTGAGCGATTTCTGGCGATTGACCCGGGCGGGCTTTGTTCTGTCCCGGCATGATGCGTTGATCCCCCGCGAATATGAGCAGTATCTGCCGATGCCGCTGCGGGGTATGGGTACCGTCCTGCGGCTTGGCGCCCACACCAGCGAGGGCGGACGGGCCTTGCGCCCCGGCGAGCGGCTTGCCAAAGCGTTCGAAGGCCTTGGCCCTTTTTATGTGAAGACAGGCCAGTTTATGGCAACGCGGCCCGATATTATTGGCTTTGAAATGGCGGCGGACCTTTCGCGTCTGCAGGACAAAATGCCCGCCTTTGACCAGAGCCTTGCCGTCGCCGAGATCGAAAAGACTTATGGCCAGAAAATCGGTGACATATTTCCTGAGTTTTCCACACCCATTGCCGCCGCCTCCATTGCCCAGGCGCACAAGGCAACGCTTAGCGATGGACGCAAGGTCGCCGTCAAAGTCCTGCGCCCCAATATCGAACGGCGCGCGGCAAAGGACTTTCGCGCCCTTGGCCGGGCTGCGGCAATCATCGAAAGACTGGTTCCCAGCGCCCGCCGGATGGAGCCAAAGAAATTCATCGCCACCCTGCGCGAGGCTGCCGAACGCGAATTCGACTTACGGCTGGAAGCGGGTGCTGCCTCCGAGCTTGCCGACAACCTTGCCGACGACAAGTCCATCCGCATACCGCAAGTCATCTGGCCCCTATCCTCCAAACGCATCCTGACCCTTGAATGGATTGAGGGTACGGGGCTTGGCGATCTTGAGGCCCTTGAAGACCGAAAGGTTGATAACAAAGCACTGGCGCGGCACGTCCTGCAGTCCTTCCTGACCCAGGCCCTACATCAGGGGTTTTTTCATGCTGACATGCACCAGGGCAACATGATTGTTGACGAGCAAAAACGACTGGTCCTGATCGATTTTGGCATTATGGGCCGTCTTGATGAGGCCGCGCGCAACACGTTTGCGCAAATCCTCTATGGCTTTATCAACCGCGATTATCTGCATACGGCAAAAATGCATTTTGATGCCGGCTATGTGCCGGACCACCATAGCATTGAGGCCTTTGCCCAGGCGCTGCGCTCCGTGGGTGAACCGCTTTATGGTCAGGACGCGGCGGGCATGGACATGTCGCGAGTCCTGCAGCAGCTTTTTGATGTGACCGAACTCTTCGATATGCATTTGCGCCCGGAATTGATCATGCTGCAGCGCACGATGGTCACCGTGGAGGGCGTGGCGCGTATGCTCGACCCCACCATCAACATGTGGGAGACAGCCGAGCCCGTGGTGCGGACCTATATTGCCGACCGGGTGGGGCCGCGCTATCACGCCGAACGCTTGCGCGATGCGGTTCTGAAAACCGCCGAAATGGCACCGCGTCTGCCGGGTTATGTGGAAGATATTGCGAATGCAGCCGCCCGCATCGCCGACAATAAGGTGACGCTTTCGGACGAGACAACAGCCAGTCTGGCTGCGGCCCTGGGTAATGACCAACGTAGCACCCGGCGGGTGGTCTTGGTCGCGGGCGTGATCATTGCGATTCTGTTGGTCTTTTTGATCCGCGGGTAAGCCTCCCTTTTTGAAAAGCCAAAGTCATGGTACCAGAGCCCATGGAACAACAAAGCCCAACCCCCAGCATCCTGCTGATTATTGGCGGCGGTATTGCGGCCTATAAAAGCCTTGAGCTTATTCGTCAGTGTGCCAAGCGCGGCATCCGCACCCGCGCGATCCTGACTGCCGGCGGGGCACAGTTTATCACCCCGTTATCCGTATCAGGATTGACGGGAGAAAAGACGTTTACCGATCTTTTTGACCTGACCGATGAGACCGAGATGGGGCATATTCAGTTGTCCCGGGCGGCAGACCTTGTGGTTGTTGCCCCCGCGACCGCCGATCTGATGGCCAAAGCCGCCAATGGCCTTGCCAATGATCTTGCGTCCACCGCGCTCCTCGCCACAAACACGCCCGTGATGGTTGCGCCCGCCATGAATGTACAGATGTGGAACCACGCCGCCACGCAGCGAAATCTTGCCACCCTGCGCAGCGACGGAGCGCTGATTGTGGGCCCCGATGAGGGCGAAATGGCCTGCGGAGAATATGGCCCCGGCCGCATGGCAGAGCCCACGGTGATCGCCGATGCCATTGTCGAAGCGCTTAACACTGCGCCGCACATCGCAACGCCCCCGACGGCGGCCTCGACGGCGGCCCGCAATCCGGTTCATAATTTAACTGGCAAACATATCCTTGTGACCGCCGGGCCAACCCACGAACCACTGGACCCGGTGCGCTATATCGCCAATCGATCCTCCGGCAAACAGGGCTACGCCATCGCAGCGGCACTTGGCGCCCTCGGCGCGCGGGTCAGCCTGATTTCCGGGCCCACCGATCTTGCCGATCCGGCCGGCGTCGAAACCATCCGTGTGGAAACAGCGCGCCAAATGCTCGCTGCCACGCAATCCGCCTTGCCCGCGGATGCGGCAGTCTTTTGCGCTGCGGTTGCCGATTATCGGCCCGAAATTGAAACTGAGCATAAAATCAAGAAAGAGCGCGGTGGTCTTTCCGCAATACCGCTAGCGGAAAACCCGGATATTCTGAAGACGATTTCCCGCGACAAGACCCAGCGACCCGAACTCGTTATCGGGTTCGCTGCTGAAACCGACGATGTGATCAACCATGCAGAAGCAAAACGCGCGCGCAAGGGCTGTGATTGGATTGTCGCCAATGACGTGTCGCCAAGCACCGGCACCATGGGCGGGGATCGCAACACGGTCACGATCTTGAGCGATGGGGGCGAGGAAAACTGGCCCGACA
>JBCBRS010000023.1:0-45194 GCA_039819545.1 Pseudomonadota bacterium
GGCGCCATTCAGCGTCGCCCCGTGGCGGCGTGTTTCGGGTGATCTTCCATTGTCCGCGATAGAGCGCGGCGTTACCGCTCACTTCAAACGCAAAGCTTTCATTATCATTGTAGGTTGTGTCAGTTGTGCCGGACAGCATCGGCAGGGCGCTATGCCCATAAAACTGAGCCGGATCATAGGGCACGCCTGCTGCGTCAAGCATGGTCGGGACCAGGTCCGCCACATGCACGGGCGCATGTTCAACACCCGACGCCGGAATGCCCGGACCCGCAATGACCATCGGCACACGCAGGCCACCCTCGCTGCCATAGAACTTGTAGAGATCAAAAGGGGCGGACAAGACAGACGCCCATTCCGGACCGACGGCGGTCAAACTTCTGCGCTGGCCGAGATTCTCAAAGGATGTATCAAATCCCTCAATCAGCTTGATGGCGTCCAGACCCAGATTGGCGAGCCCGTCGAAACTTGTCTTTCCCGATTCCGCGCCATTGTCAGACAACACCATAACGATGGTATTCTCAAGTTGCCCTGTCGCTTCCAGATGGTCGAGCAGCCGTCCGATATGAAAGTCGGCGGCTTCCATCATGCCGGCGTTCACTTGCATTTCGCGCGCGGCGACGGCCTTTTCCTCCGCGGACAAATCATCCCAGGCGCGATGGACCGCCGCAGTCGGTGCGAGCGTCGTGGTGGGGGGTACAAGCCCACGGTCAATCGTTCGTTGCAGACGCTCCTGGCGCTTGACATCCCAGCCGTCGTCAAAGGCACCGTTATAGCGGTCGACATAGTCCAGCGGCGCCTGGATCGGCATGTGGGCCGCTTGGAGCGAAAGATAAGCAAAGAAAGGCTGCCCGGGATCGCCCGCATCGACATATTCGATCATCTTGTCGACAAGGGTTCGCGACGAATAATAATCGTCCGGAAGTGTGACCGGTTCTCCGTCCTCGAACCATTTTACGGCATGTGATCCCGGTAGATAGGGTTTGGCGTCGTAATTGCCCCCGCCCGTTGCGTCCATGACGTAAGACCGGTCAAATCCAAACTTGCTGGGCAGGTTCGCACCGATTTCGCCAATCCCCCACTTGCCGGTCACATAGGTCTGATAGCCGGCTCCCGACAAAAGCGTGCCGATTGTCTCCTGATCGGCATCCCATCGCATCGAGTAGCCGGGAAACGCACGCATTTCTTTTGTGACGGTCTCGACAAGCGTGCCCATGCCGACCTGATGGCTGTCCATGCCCGTCATCAGCATGGCGCGTGTTGGGCCGCAAAAGGGCGATGTATAGTAACGCGAAAGAATGACGCCTTTCTGCGCCAACGCGTCGATCCGCGGCGTGCGGGCGTCGCTGCCGTAAACGCCAAAACCCGAAAAGCCAACATCATCAAAGAGGACAAGCAGAATATTCGGCCGTTCATCCTCGGCGGCGCGCGACGTCGCCGACACGAGCAGGCTTGTAAACACGCATACGGATAAAAAGAGTGATTTTTTCATTGTGCAAGCACCTTTAATATGAATGTTTGAGGTCGTCTGATGATTACCGTTCCGGCACGCCCGCCTTTTCGAGCCGCCAGCGCAACGTGTCGATCCGGTCCTGGCCAAAGAATGGCTCGCCGTTGAAGACCATTGTTGGCACGCCCCAGCCGCCAGCAGCTTCAAGCGCCGTCTGGTTCGCTTCTATGTCCGACGTCGGATCATTCGCGACGATCGCCGCGTCCATGGCGGCGAGATCAAGGCCCGCTTTCGCCGTTGCCTGCGCCAGCCGGTCGCCTTCGTTCCAGCCAGGTTCGCTGCCCCATATGAGGTGCGAGATGTGATAGGCGAACTCTTTGCCCTTGCCGCGTCTCTCTGCCTCAACGCCGAGGCCTGTCAGCCGATAAATGTATGGTTGGTCTTCGGCGACCTCGAACGTTTCCATATTCTGAACAATAGGATCGGGCGACGGAAAGCCCATTTTCATGCCAAGAAATTCAGCCCGTCGCATCGCATCGATGATGATGTATCGTACACGGCTTTTATCGCCGGTAAACAAGGTTTCCTTGCTGCGCACGGCGATGGGCAATACCGGCCGTATACGTACGTCAAGGTCGTAATCTTCTCGCAGACGCAGAAGATCCGGTGTTACAAGATAAGAATAAGGGCTTCGGAAAGACCAGAAGACATCGACAACTGCGGTCATATCGGAAATTCCTCAGTTCGATTGCACCGTCGTGATGGCGATCGTCGTCGACGGATTTAGGTCTTCGCGCGGATCGGTCAGGTGACCTGCCGGGAATGACACGGCAATAGCCGGGTCAGTCGTATCAAGACAAAGCAGATGATTGTTATCGCCGTCGTTCAGGTCAGCGAGCGCGAACGGCGTTACCTGGGCTTGCGCTTCGGCGCCGCCCTGAACGGTCACACGGTACAGCGCGCCTTCGTCGTCGTCCGCTGGTTCACCACCCGGTTTGGTGACGCCGCCATTCCACGTGGCGCGGACAACTTGCTGCGTCCCGACTGGACACCGGCTGCCGCCGCCCCATGCCAGCGACGTGGCCTTCCCACCAAGGTCCCATTGGGCTTCCGGCACAATTTCCGCCCAGACGATAGTCGGGCCGGCCTCAAGCGCCGTGACATTGATGGTGGTGCCCTTGAAGTTGACCGTGCCGTCGAGCGACAGGACGTTGCCGATGATATCGACCGTCACGGGCTGGTCGTCGATGCTTCCATAGTCGCCAGCGAGCAAGGCCGTGCGTAGCTCGCCCGGGTCCTCCGCCGGCGCGAGCGTGAGACACACAACGTCGCCAATGGCACCAGAGGCCGTCGTCACCCGAAAATCGCCGGGCTCCAGTGTCTTGATGTCGATCTCATGGGAGAAGATGACCGGCATGCCGTCTTTGCCGCCGGCGCCGTCACAGGCCACCCGATCAGTTACCCGCTCTGGCAAGGCATTATCCAAGCCGAAGAAAGCCGAAATCAGACTGGCGTCGCGACCATCAGCATGGCGCGTATTTGTGACATCTGTCTCGGTCTTGTCGGTTTGCGCATAAGCATCAAGCGAGCGCGTATAATTCGCAATATCCGCAGCGCCCCGAAGCGGCGCGTCCTCGCATCCCACGAGCACCAGCGCGCTAAAGCAGATCAATCCTACAGTCTCGCGGCTTTTCATGCGTCGTCTCCTGGTCTTGATTTTTCGGAGCGGTGGAAATTCCCCGTCGATCTCTTGTCCTCGGCCATATCATTTGCGCCAGATTAAAAAGACAAAGTATTTGGGAATTCGGACGCTTCGGCGGAAGTCGATCGGCGGCGGCGGCGTTTTCGCGACGTGACCGAGGTATTGTAACCATGGTCAAATCGCCGCCGATTTGAGCAACCAGGCCTCCAGCTTAGCTGTGTCGGGAACTCTCACGCATCGATAGCCCGTCTCAACCAGTCCGGCTTTCTCAAGGTCTTTCAGCGCATTGCCGATGGAGACTTCGGTAACGCCGAGCAATTCGGCGAAGTCGCGCTGTCGACAGGCAACGCCGTCCGCCAACGCGCCGCAACCCACGTGAATATGGATCACCTTCGCAAGTCGCGCGGTCACCCCCAATGTCAACGCATCATCATAGAGTTCGAGGACGGCGTTGAGCCGCGCGGTATTGCACCGCCAGATGCCAAGGGCGAAGCCCGGCTGGCTTCGCAATAGCTCGTCCAGTACATCTGCTTCGATCACATAAATTTCGCAGTCACCCACAGCGATACCATCGTGTGTATAGGCCGCATGCTGTAGACCTATATCCCCAAAATGTCCGCCGACCCCGAGTTCCGTTACCAAATTGAATGAGCCGTCCGGGTGAAACCGGCCAAGACGAACGGTACCATTGGCGACAATACAAAGGCGTGGAGACCTATCGCCTCGCAAATGAAGCATATTGCCATCGCTAAATGTTTTACGATGAGCTTTTTCACAAACGGCCCGATAGGTTTGTTCGGGCAAGTAATCCAGTAAGGTTCCGACCCGGAAGTCCAATCTATCCATCACTTAGCACCTATTCCCAAGAGAATTTTGGTTCGAGCATTTTTACCTCAAACCACTAGACCTCGAACAGACGATTTACTGTCGAGGTCGGCCTTAATTGAGATGCCAAAATTCGCTCTAAGTAAGCCATTAATATAAACCGCAACAATGTCCACTCACAGCTGATTGTATTGAAAAACTCTTATTCGAACGCTGAAAATCCTGCTTCACTAAAATCAATATTAGAGATGGAGCGGTTGGATGAGAGCGTCGATAATCTGGTGGGACTGCACAATGCGATGTCCCGTGAAGGGCGCTAAACCGCTCCGTATCTAGGGCGATGGAAATCGTGGTATTCTAACTTCAATACGAGGGCTGGTTTGCGCCCCGTTCTATAGACGGGAAATTAAGACCATGGCCGACAAGCCAGCGTTTTCTAACGATGAAAAAACGTCACGGAGTCATCTTTTCCAGAAAGGTAACAAAGCCAGTCCCGGGAGGCCCAAAGGATCACGCAACAAACTGGGTGAAGCTTTCATTGCCGACCTGTTTGCGGCGTGGGAGCGCGATGGCGCGGACGCCATCCAGAGAGGGATCCGTGATAAGCCGGACGTGTTTCTGAAAGTGGTGTCGACACTCGTACCCAAACAAGTGGACATCAATCCGGTAACGATCAACAAAATTGAATTGGTCGCGCCGAAGTGTGAACAATCGAATACAAAAAGTATCAGCAAACAGCCACAAAGTGATGGTTCCGCTGAGGGAGGCCTTCTGGAAGGCTTCGAAATCATTACCGACCTTTTGCCAACGCGCTAAGATCGGGGTCCACATGAGGAAATTGGCCCGGTGGCTATGAAATGTTGCCCTCCATCATGGAAAGCCCTGTCGCAAGTTGTATCAGCAAATTGCAAATCTTATGGTATGCGAGATGGTATGAAATTTTTCGTGCTGAAAAATTAACACAACAAAATCAATGGTTTGCGTTCAATCAATGGCGGACAGAGAGGGATTCGAACCCTCGAGACGGTTGCCCGCCTACACGCGTTCCAGGCGTGCGCCTTCGACCACTCGGCCACCTGTCCTTACCGATGGTCCTATGAAATGAACCACCATGTCGCGTGGAGGCCTGCCGGCGCACGCTGGGTCTTTGTTGCTCGCTCTTGCGAGCGGGCGGCCTTCGACCACTCGGCCACCTGTCCTTACCAATGGTCCTAAAAAATGAACCACCATGTCGCGTGGAGGCCTGTCGGCACACGCTGGGTCTTTGTTGCTCGCTCTTGCGAGCGGGCGGCCTTCGACCACTCGGCCACCTGCCCTTACACGGCAAACCATTATTGCGCATCCGGCGCTTAGATCGTGCCGGAAATGCCCTCGGGCGTTATCTGGCTGCCAGATATACGCGGGTATCTGCGACACACAAGCTAAAATTCTGCAGAAAAGGGGCGAAACAAAATAATTCGGTGGGTGCCAGCGATGGTGCTGGGGGGTGGAATTGGTTAGCCTCTTCCGAGTTGAGAAGAGGGACAGCAGTCCCGCGGTCGCCAGGGGTCTTTGATGACGGTGTTTCGATTCATTGCTTGGGTTTTTGTGGGGATTGCCATTGCGCTTCTCGGCGCAGACGGCATCAGCTCCCTGGAACAAAAAGAGCCGGTGATCCGGTCAACAGCGGAAATCCTTGCCCTGTTCAGTCTTGATGGCTACGCCGTCGCCGAAGCTTCCCCCGGGGGCATCAAACAGGCGCTGACCACTGTGATGGGCGTACCGCTCTGGTCGATTATCGGCCTGATCGGCATTGTCCTGACACTGATTTTCCGGCCTATCGACTGAAACCGCCGTGCATTTTGAGCCTCAAACCGAAACCGGTTGCGGCGATGGCATCACGGGCATACCCTTTTCGCTTTCAACACGTTGCTTTTGCCATAACCGGGCATAGAGACCACCGCGCGTGATCAAATCCGCGTGGGTCCCGGTCTCGGCGATCTTGCCGGCGTCCAGGACGATAATATGGTCAGCACCGGCAATGGTCGAGAGACGATGGGCAATGGAAATTGTCGTGCGCCCGCGGGCCGCCGCCATCAGCGCATGCTGCACTTCTTCTTCGGTGCCGGAATCGAGGGACGACGTTGCCTCATCGAGAACGAGGATACACGGATCATTCAGGATGGCCCGCGCAAGACCAACCCGCTGGCGCTCCCCACCGGAGAGCTTTAGGCCGCGCTCACCCACCACGGTGTCGAGCCCCAGCGGTAACCTGTCCACAAACGCGGCAAGTTGCGCCTTTTCCAGCGCCGCGCGGATCGCGTCTTCGCTGGCTCCGGGGCAGCCATAGGCGACATTCACTCGTAAGCTATCGTTAAAGAGAGATACATCCTGCGGCACGAGACTAAGCGCCGTACGCAGACTATCTTGTGTCACCGTCCGAATATCGATGTCGTCAATGGTGATGCGCCCTTTTTCTGCGTCGTAAAATCGAAACAGGAGTTTGACGAGAGTTGATTTACCGGCGCCGGATGGGCCCACAACGCCAACAAACTGGCCGGGCTCAATGGAAAACGAGACCTCACTGAGGCTGGGTGCTCGGCCCTCATAGGCAAACGATACCCCCTCAAACGCGATTGCCCCCTGTTTGGCCAACAGAGGCGGCGCGCCCGGCACGTCGGCAACCGATGGGGCCTCATCCAGCAAATCATAGAGCTTCTCCACATCGACGCTGGACTGTTTGATCTCACGCCAGGCAAAGCCAAGAATATTCAGGGGACGGTATATATTCGTCATCATCAAGATAACCGCCATGATATCGCCCACCCGCATGGACGATTGCTGGACGGCGAGGCTAGCCGTGAGCGCAACCCCCACTAAGCCGGCCGTCATGATGAATTCCTGACCGATATTCATGAGGTTCATGGATTTCATCGACCGGATGAAGTGGCCCATATAGCGGCGCATAGCGCCATCAAACCGCACCGCCTCGCGCTCTTCCGCCGCGAATGCCTTGACGGTTTCAAAATTGGTAAAGGTATCCATGGTTACCGCTTTGAGCTCGGTATCAGCCTCGTTCATGGCACGGCGCAACCGGTTTCGCCACTCGGTGATCAGTACTGTGAAGAGCGTGTAGGCCAACACCGTTGCCACTGCCACGACCGAGAGCGCGGGGCCATAAAGAATCCCGATCACTGTTGCTGCCATGGCAAGCTCAACAAAGGTTGGGCCAATATTAAACACAAGGAACCGCAGGAGGAATTCCATGGCGCCGCTACCGCGTTCAATAATACGATTAAGCGCACCGGCGCGGCGCGAAAGATGGAAATGCAGGGACTGTTTTTGCGCATGCAAGAACGCTTCCTGCGCAACCACGCGGTTCATATTCTGGGTTACCCGGACAAAAAATGAATCGCGCACTTGCGGGAGCGCATTGGAAAAAAAGCGCGCGGCCCCGTAAATCAGGATGCACCCCACAAAACCCAAGGCCGCAAAACGCAGTGCACCGCCCTGCGCAGGGGGAGAATTATCGCCGGGCATAGCGTCGCTCAGAAGATTTATTCCCTCCCCCAGAAAAACTGGCGCAGCCACAGCAAGCGCCTTGGCCATCAGCGTTAGGACAAAGGCCGCCACCATGCGGACGCGCCAGCGTTTGAGTTCCGGACGCCACAGCGTTTTAACCATGCGCACCAGCGTGACCGAAAAAATGGCAGGCGGGTGCCTGTTTTCGGCAGGGGAGTCGGGTTTCCGCGAAAAATCCCTCATCCGGTGAGATCGTCGAGGCGTTTGCGCGCGGCGGTCAACTTATCGCGCTGAGCTTCAAACCCGTCCTGGCGCTGACGGGTTTGCGTAACAACTGCCTCCGGCGCTTTAGCCACAAAAGCTTCATTGCCCAGTCGTTTATCGATGGCCTCAATCTCCGACATGACCTTTCCAAGTTCCTTGTCGAGCCGCGCCGTCTCTGCGGCGACATCAATGACCCCGGCCAGTGGCAACGCAAAAACCGCGCCGCCATGAACAATCTGCGCCGCCCCCGCAGGAACAGTTGCGGCCGTTCCCACCGTCTCTAGACGAGCCAGTCTGGCGATCCGATCTCCATGACTGTCAAAACAGCGTGCGGCCATGGGGTTCTCGCCAACAATCACCATGGGGATCTTTGCCCCCGCAGGCACATTAATTTCAGCGCGCGCCGTGCGGACCGCAGAGATCAGACCGATGACCCAGTCAAGCTCCTGCGCAGCCGCTTCATTTTTGTGCGCATCACAAAGCGACGGCCACGGCGCATTGATCAAGTGCGCCTCACGCGACGCCAAGTTTGCCCATAACTCTTCGGTCATGAACGGCATGATGGGGTGCAACAGTTTGAGGATGTGATCGAGCACCCAGGCCGTGGTCTGACGGGTTTCGGCTTTGCGCGCCTCGTCATCGCCCATGAAAAGCGGCTTTGCAAACTCCAGATACCAATCGCAAAAGACATTCCAGACAAACCGATAGGCAGCGCCCGCCGCATCGTTGAACCGATAGGCTTCGAGAGCTTGCGTCATTGCCTCGGCACAGCTTGCGGTTTCGTGGACAATCCACTGATTGATCACGTCATTGAGCGTTGTGGGATCAAAATCGTCGGTATAGTGACATTCATTCATCTGCGCAAAACGCGATGCATTCCACAATTTGGTACCAAAGTTGCGATATCCCTCTACCCGGTTGTCAGACATGCGAATATTGCGCCCCTGGGCGGCAAGTGCCGCAAGCGTAAAGCGCAAGGCATCGGCCCCGTACTGATCAACGAGGGTCAAGGGGTCGATCACATTGCCCTTTGCCTTCGACATTTTTTGACCGTTCTCATCAAGGATGAGCGCGTGGATATAAACATCGCGGAACGGAACCTCCTCCATAAAATGGAGGCCTTGCATCATCATGCGGGCCACCCAGAAAAAGATGATATCGAAGGCGGTTACTAGCGCTGTTGTGGGATAGTGCGCCGCCAGTGTATCGGTCTTTTCAGGCCAACCGAGCGTCGAGAACGGCCAAAGCGCTGAAGAAAACCAGGTATCGAGAACATCTTCTTCGCGGTAAATCACGGGCTGGCGTTTTCCGTTGGCCATCAGTGCCAGAAATTCCTCCCGCGTGGCCGCAACCTTTGGCTTTTCGTGATAGTAGGCTGCAGCGGCCTCAATGACCTCAGCCTGCGTTTCGCCAACGAAAATCTCGTGGGCCTCAGGGTCATAATCATCGCCGTCAAGCTTTGGTCCGTACCAGGCTGGTATCCGGTGTCCCCACCAGAGTTGGCGCGAGATACACCAGGGCTCAATATTATCCATCCACTGAAAATAGGTTTTGGACCAGTTTTCAGGGATAAACCGTGTACGCCCTTCTTTCACCGCAGCGATGGCTGGTTTGGCCAGTTCTTCGGCGTTTACATACCATTGGTCAGTCAACATCGGCTCGATCACAACACCGGAACGGTCGCCAATCGGTTGCTTGACCTTTTTGTCTTCAATTTTTTCCAGTAGGCCCGCGGCATCGATATCGGCAACAACCTGTTTGCGCGCCTCGAACCGGTCAAGACCCACGTATTTTTCCGGCATGATATCGCTGGCCAGCATCCGCGCCTCGGGGTCAAGGATCACATGCAGAGGCAAGTTATGGCGCCGGGCCACCTGATAATCGTTAAAATCGTGCGCACCGGTGATTTTTACCGCACCAGAGCCAAAGTCAGGGTCCGGATGATCATCCTCAATGATGGGAATATAACGATCTGCCAGCGGCAACAAAACCCGCTTCCCCACGATCGGTTTGTAGCGTTCATCGGATGGATGAACAGCAACCGCCCCATCGCCGAGCATGGTTTCAGGCCGGGTTGTGGCGATAGAGATATAATCGCGGGTCTCGCGCAGGATGACGTTTCCGTCTTTGTCCTTTTCCACATAGTCATAGGTTTCGCCATTCTCCAGCGGATATTTGAAATGCCAGAAGTGACCGTCCCGTTCCTCATTGATCACTTCCAGATCGGAGATGGCGGTCTGAAATTTTGGATCCCAATTGACCAGGCGCTTATCGCGATAGATCAGGCCTTCGCGATAAAGCCGTACAAAGACTTTCCTAACGGCGTCCGATAAACCATCATCCATGGTAAAGCGTTCGCGTGACCAGTCGCACGATGCGCCAAGACGTTTGAGCTGGTTGATGATGGTGCCACCCGACTGCTCCTTCCAGGCCCAGACTTTCTCAACGAAAGCATCGCGCCCAATATCGGTGCGTTTGGGTTCGCCCTTGTCTTTCATCTGGCGTTCGACAACCATTTGTGTGGCGATCCCGGCATGGTCCATGCCGGGTTGCCACAATACGGATTTCCCACGCATACGCTCAAAGCGGATCAGAATATCCTGCAGCGTGTTGTTGAGCGCGTGGCCCATATGCAGCGACCCGGTGACATTGGGCGGCGGAATAACGACCGTATAGGGATCACCCTCGCCGGATGGCGCGAAAGCACCCGATTGTTCCCATTGGGCATAAAGGCGGTTTTCGGCCTCGGCGAAGTCAAAAATTTTGTTGAGAGTAGGCTCGGCCATTGTCGTGATCTTTCCGGATGCGCCCGCCGGGCGCGGCGTATTAAGGTTTCGGCGCTGAACTGCCAGCGTTAAGCGTCCTGGTCAGGGCGAAAGCCTTGATCTACCGCAGTCCTGACCACAGGCCAAGACGGCGCCTTGACCGAAACAGTGCGCATAAAAAAAGCCGGCCCCGCAGGCCGGCTCCTTCAGAAAGGTAAGGGAAAGACTACCCCCGGCGCGCGAGCCGCTGCACCTCATATTCCACTTTTTCTTCCACGATCCGCGACAGATTGGTGTCGAGCCACTCCTTAACCATGGGTCGCATCATTTCCGTGACAATGGCTTCGAGGGTCTGACCCTCGCCGTCGGCCATGCGCACGGACCGGGTCAGGCTTCCAAACGCGGCGCTCGCGGCCTTTGCCGTGGTGCTGTCCACGATGTCTTCGCGTGTTTCCTGCACGGCGGTGGCTTGTTGTTTTACCATTTTCACATCCTCTGTTGAAAGCTCGTCATGGGCCTCGTCGTGATCATCAATTTCGGCCACAACGATGGTGTCATCGTCTTCTTGCGTGTTGTCTTTATGCCCGTCCTCTTCGGCGAGGGCGGAGAGATCAACGAGGCTTGGCCCGCTGTTGGGCATTTCCCGATCATCACTATCCGTCCCGCCGGACCGACGGGCCTCGGCCATATCCAGCATGCGGGTCAGCGCTGCATCCTGTTCGCTGATGGCCTCGGCGGGCTCGCCACCCTCGTCATCGCTCGCCGCTTCCGAAGGCACGACTGTCGATGCAGTCGCCTGGGGGGCGTCAAGACCGGAGCGATCAACGCCCGGATGTTGTTCTTCGTCTTCCGAAATGATCCGCCGAATGGAAGCGAGAATTTCTTCCATGCTCGGTTCGGGTTGCGCATTTGTCATTGCCTAAAATCCCTTGTGAGAAACGGGATGGTCCCCTGCCGCACATTCTCAGTAGTTCAGTGCTTCGCTGGTTCTAGCAAGCCCTCGGTTGCTGCAAGGTTAAGGATTACGCGGAATTCGCGCGTGTTTGGCGTCGCAATGGGGCGGGCGTTTCAGGCTGCGGCGCTCAAAAGGGCAAGAACCCGCCTTTTTTCGGCGCGTCATAAGCGGTCAGGCCCATGGCCTCCGGCGTCAAGACGCCCATGGCGGCGAGCAAGGCGTAGGACGCACCACGCGAATCACGCTGGGCTGTAGCAAGTGCGACTTCAGCGTTCAGCAACTCAAGTTCGGCATTGAGCACATCAAGGGTTGAGCGCGAACCGACCAGTGCTTCCTTGCGCACACCCTCCAACGCCAGCGTATTGGCAGAGACCTGGGCTTGCGCAGATGTGATAGTGGCGTTAGCGGCATTGAGTTGTTCCCATGCAGCTACAACCTGCGCCGTGGTCAGACGCTCTGCCTCAACGATGCGCTGGCGGTCACTTTCATTGGTGGCTTTGGCCTGGCGCACCTGAGAAAACCGGGCACCACCCTGAAAAATCGGCAGGTTTGCGCGCACCCCGTAGGTGTAGCTGTCCGTCTCGGTAATAAACGTGCTGGGCTCCTCCGCGAACTGATAATCCGCATTCGCGGTAATACGCGGCGCAAAGTTACCCTTGGCAATTTTGACTGCCCGTTTGGAGGCACGCTCCGTTGCCTTTGCCGTCAGAATGGCCGGTGCCACCTGCAAGGCCATGGTTTTGGCATCATCCAGCGACGCGGGCAGTAGGGGTGGCGGCGTATCTGCCTCCAGAGAGGCTGGAGACTGACCCACAAGCTGCACATAGCGGGCGCGGCTAACGGCGAGCTGGGCGGAGGCATTGGTCAGATTGGCCCGCGCTCCTGCGAGACGCGCATCGGCCTGGGCCACATCGGTGCGGGTTATCTCGCCCACGCGAAACCGCACCTGCGCTTGATCAAGCTGCTGCAACAAAACCTCAACGTTTGAGCGGTTAAGTTCATAGACGGCCATGTCTCGAACGACGTCGAAATAGGCCGACGCCACATCGGAAAGGAGCTGTTGCTCAATGCCGATCAACTGGGCTTCAGCCGCATTAATCTGGTCTGCGGCCTGCTTGACCGCATGAATAGAGCGGAACCCGTCGAACAAGAGCTGTTCACCCTGGGCGACATAGCTAATCTGGTCGAGGGGCACATTTTGCTGATCAAAGGGGCCACCGGCGGCGGAAGACTGGCTGACCACGGAGCGGCCGAGATTACCCGAAGCTGAAATCTGCGGCAGCAGTCCCGCCAGCGCCTGCGCCTTTAATTCGCCTGTGGCGCGCAGGCGGGCGCGCTCCGATTGCACCGTCGGGTTCGTCCGATAGGCAACTGCCATGGCATCCTGCAGGCTTTCGGCACCTGCGGGAACGATAAACACGGTAGAACTGGCCGCTATTACATAAGCAAAGGTGGCAAGCGTCATTGAGGGGCGTCGGCGCGCCACATTCATCGTGCGCTTCGTTTTCACACCCATGGTGTTGTCCTCTTTTTGGCTCATCGTGATTAGCCCCCGGCTGTTATCGGTCGCACGAGCGCGTGCGTCATGTGGGTTGCAACAGCGGTGTTTCAACGTCTTGCCTCGCTTACGTCGTTCCCGCCGCGACCAACGCTTCAGTGCTAAGTTTGCCGTCTATTGGTTACAACTTCTTTGCGTTCTGGATTGAGGTCGCGCGGATCGGCGTTCGGGTGCAACTAAACAGATCGTCACTTTTTGCTGTCGCCCGAAGCCCATACGTGACGAGCAGCCCCTAAAACTGGAATTCTTTTTCCGCCGCAAATGGCGCGAGCACATGGCTGGCTCCGGCATCGAAATAAGGAACGCGGCTGATCCCGCTTTCGGTACGCCGGAAAAGGATACCCTTATCGGCTTTTCCTTGCCGCCAGATGGTCACGAGACGCCCGCCCGGCTTGAGTTGTTCCAACAACACTGTGGGCTCGCGGGCGATTGTTGCGGCGATGACAATAAGGTCATAGGGCCCTTGCGCAGCATCCCCCGTGGTCACATCACCGTCGACCACAGCCGTATTATCAATGGAGAGCTCGCTCAGAAGACCTTGCGCCTTGGTGCGCAGTTTTTCATCGCTTTCAATGCCGACAACCATTTCGCAAAGATGACCCAGAACAGCGGTGGAATAGCCGGTGCCGCACGCCACATCGAGAACGTGATCACCGGTCCTGGGTTTAGCGACCGCAAGCAGCTTCGCAAAATCACGCGCCATCAGCATCACGCGTTGCGCCGCATCCTGCGCGCCATAAACATGCTCGCGTTCCACATAGGCAATATCTCGCAAGTGGGCGGGCAAAAACCGCTCTCGCGGGATCGTCTCCAGCGCCTTTTGCAAGGCCAGGTCAGTGACGTCGTTGGGACGCACCTGACTTGCCACCATATGTTTGCGCGCTGCCTGATAGTCCATACTTGCCTCGAAACCTGCCGTTTACCCGACCGCTCTTAACCGTGCGACACGGCGCAGACAATGGTTTAGTGACCCGGGAATAGGATCGGGGGAATAGGGACCGGGCCCCAATCGTAGAGGCCAACGGCGCAGGGCTACAGAGATGTCTCTTTCGTGGCTTCAGACGGAGAGGCCGGCGCATCGGCAACCGTATGATCATGGACAATCCGCCAGGCCCCCTCGAACTGTTTCATGACGAGGGTAAAGGTTCCGCTATCGATCATTTCGTTGCGGTTGAGCGTAAAGCGGCCGACCACGATGGCGATATCATTGGCAAGCATTTCCACATTGGCGATGTCAAAACCCAACTGGCCCAGCGCGGCGCCATTGCCGTACCGGTCCTTGTATCGGCGCAAGGTCTGCGTCCAACCCCGCGTCACCTTAGTGCCGGAGACAAAAGTCAGGTCCTTGTTGCGCCAATAGCCTTCCATGAAGGCTTCGATGTCCCCTTCGTTCCAGGCGGCGGCCTGCGCCATCAACGTTGCTTTGATAATTTCAGGGCGCGAACGCGGGCGGTTGGCAACGGCGGGGCTTAGCGCAGAGGCAACCCGGCGGAAACTATCATTGACGGCACGGATTGGCGCCGGCGACACCGCCGGGCTTGGCACCGCCTCCACGGGGCCGGCAGCTGTGCTCACCGCTGGCGAGGGCGTCGTTGGGACATTTGCAGTTTTTGCCACGACGGGCGTCGCGCCGACCAGCTTTTGTCGATCTTCCCGGCTGATGCCGTTACTGGCTGGTGTTGCCGCCGCGACCGTCGATGGCGCGGGCGCGGGGTTGGTCAACGTCACAGGTCCGGACCGGGCAATACCGGTCTGTAGAGCAACAAGTTGATCGGATTTCTCGCTGGCAAGCGGGCCCGGTTGCGCCGCAACGCGCGCCGCCGATGCCGTGTTCACCCCGGTCACGTCCCGCACCGCCGGCACTGATGGCACGCTTGGCGCAGTGGGGGCTGTTGGCGCTGCTGACGGTGTAGGGGTTGGTGTCGGACCAGCCTGTTGCGCCCGATACTGGGCCAGAGCCTGATCGCGGACGGATTGCGACGGCGTTGCGATCTTTTCTGCACCTGGCTCCGACGGTGTCTGATCACGGAGATTTTTCAAAAACGCATCACGCTCGCTGTTCGCCGCGTCGTCAGGGGACGGAACACTTGCCGACACATCGCGCAGGGAGGCGGCTTTAACTGGCGACGAAGCTTGCGCAGGTGCTGTGGCCGTCGTCTTCTGGGTTGCCGATTGGGGGGCCGCTTGCGCAACAACCGCGGGGCGCGCGTCACTGCCTACTCCGGCGCATGTGTACCTGGATGCGGTCAGTTTCGACTGGATCAGTGCCGCTTTTTCCAGGCAGTAGCCGCGATCGCTATTGGCGAAATAGGGGGTTGATACGGTACGGCCACGATTTTTTGTGTACTGAACATCGCATGCCTTGCCGGTTTGCCCGGGCGCAACGACAATGATTTGCCGCACATCGTCAGGACTGGTGCAAGTCACATCAAAACTTTGCGCCAGGACAGGCCCGGCGCTCACCACGGTGGCGAGGATTGCCCCCGCGCTTGCCGTCAAAACATGACGCATACGAACAACTTTTCCCGCTTTCTTAACGGATTTTGCAAAAGGCGATTTCATTCTCATTTCCCCACTTTCAAAGGCGAATTTCTGTGCCTTCTTATATACGCGAATGAAGAGGGCACCAAACGTCAGGGTCAACGCCGCGTTACCCGAATCAATTAAATTCAAGTCAGATTGAGGCCCATCAACGCGCCGCGCCGCCGCCTCGTTTGCGCACCGCGCGGTGACCAACGATTTCTGTACGGCGTGATGGAAATGCCACGCCCCAATGCCGCCCATCATCACCAACCCAAAGCGTTAACACGCGCTTTGAGTTGGCTTGCGGTCGTAGATAAAAAAACTACACGCATGGGTATTGCGGTCATTTTGCGACAGACTGCCTGCCAGCCGGATATCCCATTCCGACGCGCCGACATCCGGGAACACCGTATCGCCTTCCGGCATGCCATGGACCCGAGTAAGATAGAGCCGGGTCGCCTGAGACAGAAAATGCCGGTATATCTCCCCGCCGCCTATGATGGCAATCTCGCCGGGTGTGGCCCCTTGCGTTGCTTTCAAGGCCTCGTTTGCCGCCCGCACCGCGTTATCAAATGACGTCGCAATAACACAATCTCCCGCAGCAAAATCAGCGCTCCGTGTAATGACGATATTGGTGCGCCCTGGCAGGGCCTTCCCGATGGAGGCGAACGTCTTGCGCCCCATGATGACCGGCTTGCCAAAGGTCACCGTCTTGAACCAGGCGAGATCATCGCGCAATCGCCAGGGCATCTCGCCCGCACGGCCGATAACGCCATTTTCAGCAACCGCCGCTACCATGGCCATTCTTGGTTTCGCGCGGCGAGCGAGCGCATCAGGCCCTGTCATACCGCAACAGCAGCCTTGATATGGGGCTGTGCTTCATAATCTTCGATTACGATATCCTCAAACCGAAAATCATTGATGTCCTGAATGGTTGGCGTCAATCGCAGCTGTGGCGGGGCCGATGGCTTACGGCTGAGCTGCTCCTTCGCCTGATCAATATGATTCAGATAAAGATGCGCATCACCCAGCGTGTGAACAAATTCCCCCGGTTTCAGACCCGTCACCTGCGCCACCATAGCCGTGAGCAACGCATAAGATGCGATATTGAACGGTACACCGAGAAAAATATCGCCCGAGCGCTGGTAAAGCTGACAGGAGAGCCGGTCGCCCGCCACAAAAAACTGAAACAGACAATGGCACGGGGCAAGCGCCATTTGGTCAAGTTCAGCCGGGTTCCACGCACTGACCACCAGGCGGCGCGATGCCGGATTCTCCTTAATTTGGGTAATGACGGTTTTGATCTGGTCAATAGTTTGCCCGCGCGCACCGGACCATGACCGCCATTGCTTGCCATAGACCGGGCCAAGGTCACCATTCTTATCGGCCCACTCATCCCAGATCGAAACGCCATTGGCTTTGAGATAATCAATATTGGTGCTGCCCGTCAGGAACCACAAAAGCTCGTGGATGATTGACTTGGTGTGCAGCTTCTTTGTGGTCAGCAGGGGAAAACCCGTCGCGAGGTCAAAGCGCATCTGGTGACCAAAGACCGCGCGCGTCCCCGTGCCCGTGCGGTCCATGCGCTCATCCCCATGCTCCAGCACGTGGGCCAGCAAATCGAGATAGTTCTGTTCCATCAAAACCCCTGAAGTCCGCACCGTACCGCGCGATGGTCGACACGCTAGTTCGTCGTTGCAACCCAGTCCGGGTCGTCCTGAACCTCACGCTCGAACATCAGAAAATCATAATATCCACACCGGTTTTGGGTGGGAAACTCCCGGCAGATTTTCGGGCGTGCCTCATAGATGGTGCAGTTGCGTGTGTCCTTGTCGAGAAACATGCAGGACGTCACAAAATGCTCATCTTCGGAGTGGCGCAGAACACGCGGTGTATCTTCGTCACCTTTTTTTGTGTAGCGCCGCTTCGCCTGCTCTTCGGTCACTTCGAAGTGCTTGGCGAGGCGTTTGATATCGGTTTTATTCGTGGGAATGTGCGTGTACGAACAACAATAAGCAACGCACTCAAGGCAATCATACTTTTTCTTGGGCATGGGGCCGCAATCATCCTGAAAACTAAAACGGCGCGCACGGTCAACCCGCCGCACCTCGTGATGGTTTAACCTATCCACACCGATTCGTCAGCGCGTTTATTGAGCCGCTGTCTCTGCCACTCCGTCGCGGTTCGTGGCCGTGACGGACGGTAGCTTATCGGAACCTGTGCGTGTTGATTCAATCCATCCCCCGCCCAGCACCCGGGCGTGGCTGTCGTCGGGGCTATAGAAAACACATGCCTGGCCGGGGGCAACACCCTCCTCCGCTTCACACAGGTGGACGCCAATCTTGCCATCCTCTGTAAATAAGTGCGCGAGGACGGGCGGGCGCGTTGATCGCACCTTTACCGCAATTTCGTGTTGACCCTCGGCCGCCTCGCCCAGGGGCACATCGCCAAGCCAGCTCACATCTTTGAGAAAGATATCAGACACGGTGAGGGCCGCGCGTGGGCCCACAATGACCTGGTGGCGGGCCGGATCAAGGCGCACCACATAAAGCGGATCACCGACGGCAACACCAAGCCCCCGGCGTTGACCGACCGTGTAATGAATAACGCCCGGATGACGGCCCATTACGCGGCCATCCACATGCACAATCTCTCCCGGGGTGCTTGCCCCCGGGCGCAACCGTTCAACGACAGCGGCGTATTTGCCCTCCGGTACAAAACAGATATCTTGACTGTCCGGCTTGTCGGCAACCTGAAGCCCCAGCGTTTCAGCAATCTGGCGAACGGTATCTTTGCGGTAGCCCCCGAGGGGAAAGCGCAAAAAATCAAGCTGGGTCTGGGTGGTGGAGAAGAGGAAATAGCTTTGATCTTTGCCTGCGTCCACGGCCCGGTGAAGCTCAGCCTTGTTACCAGCCATGACCCGCTGGATATAATGTCCGGTAACCATCGCCGCCCCACCAAGATCGCGGGCCATGTCCATCAGATCACGGAATTTTACCCGCTCATTACATCGCACGCAGGGGATCGGTGTTGCCCCTGACAGATAGGTGTCGGCAAAATCCTCCATCACCTGATCACTAAAACGGTCTTCGTAATCCAGTACATAGTGGGGAATGCCAAGGCGTTCCGCGACCATGCGCGCATCGTGGATGTCCTGCCCGGCGCAGCATGCGCCTTTTTTCTGAATGGCCGCACCATGATCATAAAGCTGCAGCGTCACACCCACGGTCTCATAGCCCGCTAAAGCGCACAGCGCCGCCGCCACGGAAGAATCGACCCCGCCAGACATGGCCACAACAACCCGTGCACCCGCAGGCACCCCAAGATCGATACGCGGGATATCGAGCGTGTGAAGATCAGATAACGCTTCCATAACCGCGATATAAGCCTGCAATACGCCAATTGAAAGCTACCGTTTCGCTGCGCTGGCTTCCGGGAACAACTGCGCAAGCGGGATTGTCAGGGCCCATAGGGCGAGTACGCTGCGACCTCTCCTTACTGGGCTGTAGCCCGGTAGGGTCCTAAAGCAGAAAGGGTCGCGCGCCATGCCCCACTTTACCCGCCGCCAAAGCCTGAAATTCGGGGCCGCAGCCAGCGCTGCCGCGCTGATCCCGGCCGGGTGCGACGCCAAAAAGCAAGCGACCACCGGGGGCCCGCCAGCACGCGTAACCCCTATTTATGAGGGCCCCGATTACCCCGATGCGGTCTGGCTTGGTCGGCAAATCGCCAAGGGCACCCTCACCGCGCGCGACGTGGTGAATAGTGCGATTGCCCGTGCCAAAGAGATGAACCCCGCCATTAACGCCATCGTGACACCGACTTTTGACGCCGCATTAGAGGCCGCCGCCGCGATGAAAACAGAGCCCGCGAGTGGCACGGACCGCCCTTTTGCCGGCGTGCCAACTTTTATCAAAGACCTGATGAATGTGCGCGGGGTGGAGACCCAGTTCGGCTCACGCGCTTTCAAAGGCCATGTGCCGGCCACGCAATTTCCGTTCATCGATGATCTGGAGGCAACGGGGCTGATCTCCATCGGGCGGTCGGCAACGCCGGAATTTGGCCTGACCGCCACCACTGAGCCCCTTAGCTCCGGCCCTGTACGCAACCCCTGGAACACAGACCATTCTGTGGGCGGATCATCGGGCGGGGCGGCTGCGCTTGTGGCTGCCGGTGTTGTGCCCATGGCGCATGCCAGTGACGGGGGCGGCTCAATCCGTATCCCGGCATCATGCTGCGGTCTTGTGGGCCTGAAGCCAAGCCGCGACAGGTTCGCCCCGGTCCGTGATGAAACCCGCACACCGGTCCGGATCAGCGTCATGGGTGTGGTGTCTAGAACTGTGCGCGATAGTGCGGCGTTTCTGCACGCCATGCAGCTACGTGGTGACCGGCAGATTCTTAACCCCATACCGCCCCTCCCCGATATTGGCGGCGAGACACGCCCGGCACGGCTCAAAATCGGCGCCTTTACCAACGCCCCCAGTGGCGGCGCCGTGCATCCTGATGTGGTGGCAACAATTGAGGAAACGGCGGACCGGTGTGCCAGCCTTGGCCACGATGTGGCGATGATCGATTGTCCGCTGACGAACGAGATTGCCGACGACTTCCTGCTTTATTGGGCCGCCTTTGCGGACAAGTCGATTCGCGATTGGGAAACCGCCACTGGTCAGCAGGCTGACGATACCGTTTTTGAGCCGCTTACTCTAGGTCTACAGGCGGAGTTTCAGCGCAAGGCGGAAAACCTACCCCAGGCGATTATCAATCTCATCGGCTTTCGGGCGCAATATCTAAAGGCTTTTGGCGATTACGATCTATTGCTTTCCCCTGTACTCAACGCCCCGCCGCCGCCGATCGGCTATCTTGGCACAACGGTGGACTATGACACGGCGATGGCACGACTTGTGGATTATGCCGGGTTCACTGCGCCCGCCAATATCGCAGGCACGCCCGCCCTTTCCCTCCCCATGGGACTGTCATCGCAAGGTTTGCCCATCGGCGCGCAATTCCATGGGCGCCCAGCACGCGAAGATCAGCTCCTGACGCTTGCCGCAGCGTTGGAAAACGCGTTTCCGTGGTTTGACTTAAAGCCACCGCACTACGCAACGAAAAGCCCCGGGTTCACCTCCCAATAGAATAGGGGGTCAAAAGAGACGTCACGGACGGGCTCTAGGAACAACCAGTGCTGGCACCGCAACTTTCACATTTTAGGCAGGTGCCATTGCGCACAAGCGTAAACTGCCCGCACTCCGGACATGCATCGCCCTCATAGCCTTTTGCCCGTGCTTCAAAGATAGCGCTTTGTTTACTGCCAGGCGTGGCGAGGCTCCCGCGCAGGGCCTTGCTGTTGAGGCTATCGGCCAGCGCGCTGACCCGGGCTTCAATATCGGCACTTTCAAGCGACGGCTCCACATCCTCAATATCATCGTCCGATACTTGGTCTTCCGTACCAATATCATTATCAGGACCAACGGTCTCGTCGCCGCCACCGTCACGCATGCGGTCGAAGTCACCGCCGCGCAACACCACCAGATTGTCCATCACCGTTGAGCGGCTGAACCCCTTGGAGATCAGTTTGGTGGCTTCGGCCTGGACTTTTTCCTTGGAGACGCCGTTGCCGAGGGCGTCGATCCCATCATCGACAGGTTCCACATGGGCAAGATCAGTACGCCCCAGATAGGAGATTGCTAGTTCACGGAAGATATAATCGAGGAGCGAGGTTGCATTCTTAATCTGATCATTGCCTTGCACTGGCCCCGCCGGCTCAAACCGCGTGAAGAGATAGGCGTCAACAAACTCCTCCAACGGCACGCCGTATTGCAGACCGAGGGAAATTGCGATCGCAAAATTATTCATCAGACTACGGAAAGCAGCGCCTTCCTTGTGCATATCAATGAAAATCTCACCCAACTCGCCATCATCAAACTCACCTGTATGCAGATAAACCTTATGGCCACCCACAATCGACTTTTGGATGTACCCTTTTCGGCGGTCGGGTAGGCGGCGGCGACCGGGGGAGCGTTCAATGATCCGCTCAATGATTTTTTCAGCCACAATACGCGAACGCTGTGCACCAGGCGCCTGAGCAACCTGTTCGGCAAAGCTATCCTCATCAGTGTCTTGATCCTCGTCCCCATTGAGCAGCGCACTCATGAGCGGCTGCGAGAGTTTCGATCCGTCACGGTATAGGGCAATGGACTTCAGACCCATCTGCCAGGCCCGCATATAGGCACGTGCGCAATCCTCCACGCCCGCCCGGCTCGGCAAATTCACGGTCTTGGAAATGGCACCGGAGACAAAGGGTTGCGCCGCGGCCATCATGGAAAGATGGGCATCAACCGAGAGAGCCCGCTCACCAAACCGTCCGCACGGGGCCGCACAGTCAAAAACCGCAAGATGTTCGTC
The DNA here is from genome assembly GCA_039819545.1 of Pseudomonadota bacterium. Classification (GTDB taxonomy): domain Bacteria; phylum Pseudomonadota; class Alphaproteobacteria; order Caulobacterales; family Parvularculaceae; genus CALLPQ01. Next base: position 21,940 of record JBCBRS010000023.1, read on the forward strand.
TTTCAGCCCCGGGGCGCCCTCGAGGGTCATGGCCCCGCAACAATAAAGATTGGCCGCATGGATTTCTTCATCGGAAAACCCAAGATCCTGCAACACGTCATAGCCGGATTGGGTCAGCTGCGCGTCCGTAAAGCCGAGGACGTTGCGGCAGAAATCCTCCCCCAACGCCTGCGGGGTAAAGGCGAAGGTCATGTCGAACGCCGTTTTGAGACGGTCCTCCAACGCGCGGATATGGGTCTCGCTGAACCCTTCGTCGCGCAGCACCTCAAAATCGATTCCGGGAGCGCCGCTCAAGGTGGCATGGCCGGTGGCGTAGGTGACCATCGTTTCAATTTCATCCCGTCGGTAGCCGAGCGCCTTGAGCGCTGCGGGCACCGCCCGGTTGATGATTTTGAACAGACCGCCGCCCGCAAGTTTCTTGAATTTGACCAGAGCAAAATCAGGCTCAATGCCGGTGGTGTCGCAATCCATCACGAGGCCAATGGTGCCGGTGGGTGCAATCGCTGTGACCTGCGCATTGCGAAAGCCTTTGCGCGAGCCAAGCTCATAAGCCTCTGACCAGATTGTGCCGGCGCGCTGTGCCAACGCCTGCTGCGGGCAGGCATCGCCATCGAGCGTGGCTGGGCGGATTACCAGGTCCTCAAAATCCGTATCGCTTCCTCCTGCGCCTGCGGCTGCCCGCTGGTGATTACGCAGGACACGCATCATGCTGTCGGCGTTGGCCCTAAACCGTGCAAAGGGCCCCACGGCTTCGGCCATTTCAGCCGATGTTTTGTAGGCGACACCGCTCATCAGGGCCGTGATTGCGCCAGCGATAGCCCGGGCCCCATCACTATCGTAGCCAAGACCCATGGTCATGATCAGCCCGCCAAGATTGGCAAAGCCAAGCCCAAGGGTGCGATATTCAAAGGAGCGCTTGGCGATTTCCGGCGAGGGGTATTGCGCCATTGCCACGGAAATCTCGAGCGTCAGCGTCCATAGCCGCGCTGCCTGCTCAAACGCCTCGATATCGAAGCGATCTTCTCGATAAAATTTCAACAGGTTCAGCGAAGCAAGATTGCACGCCGTATCATCGAGGAACATATATTCAGAGCACGGATTAGAGGCCCTGATCTCCCCATCATCGCGGCAGGTATGCCAGGCATTGATCGTGTCATGAAACTGCACACCCGGATCGGCGCAGGTCCAGGCGGCTTCACACATCTGGTCCCAAAGCGTACGGGCCCTGACTTTTCTGGCGGGTGTATCATCAACCCGGCGGCGCAACAGCCAGTCATCATCATCGGCAACCGCGCGCAAGAATCTGTCAGTCACGCGCACCGAGTTGTTCGCATTTTGTCCGCTAACGGAGCGATAGGCTTCTGAATCCCAATCCAGGGCATATTCATCAACCTCGAACCGGGCAAACCCCTGTCGCGCAAAATCGATGACCCGGTGAATAACCGTATCAGGAATAAACGCACTTCGCGCTGCTTTGACGGCGGCTTTCAGGGCTGGATTTTTTTTCGGATTAAACCGGGCCTCGTCATCAAGCTCGACACTCGTATCCTCGCTACGGCACGCAGCAAAAACCGCCGGCAGATGGCGGGCCATCGCACGCGAACCGGTGACGAGGGCGGCAACCTTTTGCTCCTCGCGCACTTTCCAGGTGACAAACTCTTCGATGTCGGGGTGATCGGCGTCAACCACGACCATCTTGGCGGCCCGCCGCGTCGTGCCGCCAGACTTTACCGCCCCGGCAGCGGCATCACCAACTTTCAGGAAACTGATCAGGCCCGAGCTTTTTCCACCGCCGGACAGCAATTCATCCTTACCGCGAATATTGGAAAAATTGGTGCCGGAGCCAGAGCCATATTTGAACAACCGGGCCTCACGCTGCCACAAGTCCATAATGCCGTTCTGGCCGACCAATGTATCGTCTACGGATTGAATGAAACAGGCATGGGGTTGTGGGCGGGCATAGGCACTCTCGGAAGCTTTCAGGCGGCCCGTTGTGTCATCCACATAAAAATGCCCCTGGGCGCGCGTATCAATTCCATAGGCCCAGTGCAGGCCGGTGTTGAACCATTGCGGGGAGTTTGGCGCGGCAATCTGGGCGGCCAGCATATGGCGCATTTCGTCATAATAAGCGCGCGCATCATCTTCGCTGGAGAAATACCCGCCCTTCCAACCCCAATAGGCCCAAGTGCCCGCGAGGCGATGAAAAACCTGCTTTGCGGAATGCTCGGCCCCAAACCGATTGTGCAGATCGAGGCGCTCCATCGCCTCATGATCAGGCTCAGAGCGCTGCAAAAATACCGGCACACCGTCTTCAGTGACGCGGCGGGTAAGCGCCGGCACACCGGCCTTGCGAAAATATTTCTGCGCAAGGATGTCGATGGCGGTCTGGCTCCACGCACGCGGCACCTCCACATCGTCCATCTCAAAGATGGTCTCGCCCGTGATTGACCGGATTTCACTGGTACGCTCGGCAAAGGCAATCCCGCCATAGGCCCCATTATAGAAGTCGTCGCTGGTCCCCTCCGGCTGCGTGCCGGGCTCAGGGAACTGGGTATAATGGCGGTCGATACGCATGGGGGTAATCCGGGCTCTTTCGGAGGGTGATTCGCTCCGTCAAAAGATAAGCCTTGACTGGCCCCCGTGCAAACTGGCGAATCAGGGCCTTACAGCAGGAGATCTGCGGCAAAAAAGGCGAAAAAGCCGCCAATCGCGTAGGCGCATGTGGCTGCGATCAGGATCGCCCCGCCCCACTGCCGCAATCGCCCACATGCCTTTGCCTGGCGTGGATCCGCCGGGCACGGGGCATTGCGGGTTGCCCACCGCGCCGCATAGGCCGCCAGCAGCATTGCACCGCCAACCAAAAATAAGACGCCCTTGTGCGCGGTGAGCCAGATATAGCCCGGCACCGCCGTTGCGAGCCCCGCCATGACGGCCCCGGCCCCCAGCGAGATCAAAAGCGCGGGCAACGCGCAGCACAGAAGCGTTGACGCACTGGTAAAAAGCGCCAGCACGGGCGCTGCGGTTTCACGCAGGATCAGCCGCATCGGATGCCTCCTCAATGGCAACGCCGCGATGGATCTTTTTGGTCTTGTACCCGGCGCGCGTCACCAGCTTTTGAATTTGCGTATCGGTGAGATCCGCACCCTCCTTCATCACGAGGTTGAGGAGCTTGGTATCAAGGTCAACATAAACTGCAGCGACTTCTGCCCGGCGCCCGAAAGTGCGGTCCATGGCCTTGGCACAAAAATCACAAACAACGCCCAAGACCTCCACCAGCACGGGCGTACCGCCATTATCGAGGGCGCTGGTGATAGCCGGTGTTCGCGAAAGGACCAATTTGGCGGGCTCAATGGCCCCCGTTTGTGGTTCAGCGTCATGGTTGTGATCGCCATGCTGATGACCTTCATGGCTCTGGTGGTCCGCCTCGCGCGTTTTGTGTTGCTCATCGTGGTGAGCATCATGGTCTGCATCTTGATGATCAGCATTTTGGTGGGCATCGTGGTTGTGTTGGGCGTTTGCTGGTGTGCCGAGCATCAAGAGGGCCATCAGCACGGCTAAAGCGGTAAAGGGTATACGGATCATTTTTCTTTTCCTTAGAAACGATAGGTAAGATTTGCGAGCGGTTGGCCGTCGGTGATGGACCAGCCAAGTTCAAGAAGCGCAGCGCCTTTGAAAAAACGCACGAGGGGCGTCACGCCAACGGGCTCGTCATTGCGGGGGCGATGATCAATTTCGACCATCACCCAGGTGTGTAAATCGCCGGTGTCGCCCACATAGGGCGCAGCGCCAAAACGGGCTGCCTGAAAGAATTGCCCGTTGGAGGAAGGCTCGTCTGCACCCGGCCCTGCCGGTTGGCGCAAGGTTTCGCCGACGAGATAACGATTGCGATAGGACGCAAAAAACCGCCGGGTTTCCCAGTCCGCCAGCATGCCCACAAAGGCCGCAGGCGCGGTATCAGCCGCACCCGTGTTGTTGGACTGGCGCCCCACAGGGCCCGCAACCCCCGCGCCGGCGATGGCGTAGAGATTGGACTGATAATTCTCCCCGAACCAGCGTTTGGCGAGGCCGGTGACCTGTGCACCCGCAAAGACAAAATCCTGTCGGCGGTCCCATTCAAGCCGAGCCCCAACGGACCAGCGCGGACTGGTCGTATAATGTAGCCAAAGGGACGTGGCCTGACGATCAGTTTCTTCGATCAGGGTCCACCCGCCCGTATAAGACACGGGCCGTGCGTAGACGGGAGCACTACCTAAGAAGAGGCAAAAACCCACTATTGCCGCGCGCACGCATTTCGCCCTTGGCTCTGCCACTGGCTGTGCCATTGCAACTTCCTTTCCATGACGCAATTCGTTGTTTGGTCAGGCAAGCAGTCGCGGTGGGGGTGGATCGGGCAACAACAATAGCGCAAGGCTCGCCGTCACCGGGCGCTGTTGCGCATTCGAAAGACTAAGGGCTTTTGGGGTGCCGATCGATACCGGCAGGACGGTTGTCGCCGTGCCGCAACGCGCGCACATATTATCACACCCGCAATTTTCTGGGCACTGATCGTCATTTGAACAGGGATGGTTCATCGACTTGCCGGCTGTTTCCGACGCATGATTCGCACGCATTTCATCATCGCATGGCATGGCGGCGCCATCTTGATGCGCATCGTGCACCTGATCATGGTGTCCATGTTGGTCAGCAACCGCCGCCATGACGTGCACCTTATCGGTCACCGGGGTGGCTGCGGTGCGGGCCGTGGAAAAGGCAGGGACTAAACCGTTGGCGATGAGACTGATCGCCACGATGATAAAGCCGATAAGCCTCATTTCTTTCGCCCCCCAAGAACGGCCACAAGCTCTTCAACCTTGGCGCGGCGGGCGGTCACATCCGGACCAGTGAGCGCATCGCAAACGCATGTCTCCAGATGATCATCAAGGATGACCCCTTCGAGGCCAGAGAGGGCCGCTTTGATCGCCTGAGCCTGGCGCACCACGTCGATGCAGTACCGGTCTTCTTCAACCATCCGCGCGACACCGCGCACCTGCCCCTCAATCCGGGCAAGTCGTTTTAGGGCGCTGGCTCTAGTTTCCTCTTTCATCCCAATACCCTAACGGGGTATGGGTATAAACGCAATCCTGTCTTGAACCGGCGGAGCGGTTGACCTAGGACCTTCCAGAGGCGCTCGCCACTTCACAGGCGGGCGAGGACAGGCACTTTATGATTTCGCGGATTTTTACTTGGTGGAACACGACCACCTTTGGCACGTCGCTCACCCTCTTGAGTAAAGGCGCGAGGCTCGTGGGAAAGGACGAACAGGGCAATCGCTACTTCGAAGAGAAAAAAGCCACCGGCCCTAACGGAAAAACCCGGCGATGGGTCATCTATCACGGGATTGCAGAAGCCTCCCGCGTGCCGCCAGACTGGCATGGCTGGCTGCACCACACGTTTGACACGCCGCCCACCGAGGCCCCCTTTGAACCCAAGGACTGGGAACGCCAGCATCTGCCCAATATGACAGGCACGCCCATGGCGTATCGGCCAAAGGGCAGTCTTGAGCTTGGGGGTAAGGGCGGCACCGTCGACAGCGACTACGAGGCCTGGTCACCGGACGACAGCTAGCACGCCTGTTCAGCACAAAAGCACGACGCGCCGCCTTGCGATTGTCGTTTTTCTGACACGCGCCCTTTCTATCAATCGCATGTCCGTCGTCGGTCCTCGCCAGAATGACCCGGACACAGTAGTCTCCTCCTTAAGACTCACGGGAAGGAACCCCGATGGAACGGAATGGGATTATCGAAAGCCTTGTGGGCTTGATTGTGCTCGTCGCAGCCGGCGTGTTTCTATTCTATAGCTGGTCGGTAAGCGGCCAATCGCTCGCCCGTGACACCTACACGCTGAACGCTGTCTTTGGACGGATTGACGGCATCGCCGCTGGCGCAGACGTTAGAATTGCGGGCGTCAAGGTGGGCACTGTGTCGGGCTTTGCCCTGAAAACCGATACCTATGAGGCCACTGTGAGCCTTGCCATTTCGCGGTCCACCCCCGTCCCTGAAGACAGTATTGCCAAGATTGTCTCCGATGGCTTGCTTGGCGGTGCCCATGTGGCGCTGGAGCCCGGTGCATCGGATGTCTTTCTGGTTGACGGCGAAAGCGTCACGATTACGCAAGGCTCCGTCGATCTCTTGGGCCTCGCAGTCCAAGCTTTTACCAGTGGCGGCGCGAAAAATGACGCCAGTCCGTCTGACAAGCCCGCGCAAGCCCCGTCGGGTGGTCTGTCTCTCGATCCTTAAGGACTAGTAATCATGGTACGTCTTTCTTCACCTTTGATGTTGATCACCCTTTGCGCGTTTGGCGCGGCGAGTGGTGCTGTGTCTCATGCTCAGCAGGCTGATGACCCATCGCTGGCGCCCCCGGCCAATGAACTTGATGCTCTGAATGAGCTAGATGCGCTCTCGAAATCCGATGAGACACCTTTTGGAACGCTAACAATCACGAAACAGCGCGCCCCAGTAACCGTAACCTTGCGGGCCCTCGATAAGATCATTGCCCGGACTGTTGATCTGGAGGTGGCGATGAACGAGGTTGCCGCCTTCGGCTCCCTCGAGATTGTGCCACGCACCTGCGACAAACGCCCGCCGGAGGATTTCCCCGAAACAACGACGTTTCTGGAAATCTTTGACACCAGCCCACCACGAAACAATGGCCGCAAGCAGCGCGGCAAAAAACAGGCTGCAGAAACCACCAGTCCGCCGGTCTCACAAGGCGCCGAACCACAGAGCGAAAACATCGTGGCCAACAACACGCCCACAGATCTGTCGACCGCGCTCACACCCGTCGCGGTGAAGGGTAATCGGATATTCTCTGGCTGGATGTTTGGCAGCAGCCCCGGCCTTAACGGGCTTGAGCATCCGGTTTATGATGTCTGGGTGATCGATTGCAAAACCCGGCTGGTGGACCAGGACGCATCCGCCGAAGATACCTCCGGGAACTGACAATCAAGCGTCAACGCATCTTGCAATAAGAGTTGGTAAAAGGTGTTGGGGACTTCCTGCACCCCGAATTGGCTCAGATGGTCCGTATAAAACTGGGTATCGAGCAGCGTAAAATTATTCATCCGCATGCGGCCCATAAGGTGCACAAACGCTGTCTTGCTGGCGTTGGGTTTGCGCGAAAACATGCTTTCGCCGAAAAAGACACCGCCCAGCGCCAGACCATAGAGCCCACCAACAAGCTCCCCGCCGGCCCAGCACTCCAGCGAATGGGCAAACCCCATACGGTGAAGCTCGCCATAGGCCTCGCGGATCTGGTCATTGATCCAGGTTTCACTGCGCTCTGCGCGCACAGTCGCGGTCGGGCCCTTACCGCGGGCCGCACACGCCGACAGGACCGCATCAAAACACTGATTGGTCGTCACCTCAAAAGGGTCGGTCCGGAGGAATTTTTTGAGCTTTTTTGGCACATGACAATCCGCCATGGGCAGGATACCGCGCATTTGCGGCAACACCCACACCGCTGCCGGATCATCATGGGTCCGCGCCATGGGGAAGTACCCGAGCGTATACGCCTTCAGGATTTCTTCGGGGTGAATATCGTGAGCGCTGTCGCGAGCCATAGGGAGAAGATGGGCTGCATCGGGCGTTTTTTCAATGGAGACTAAAGGCGCTCAACGCGGAAGATAAGGCGCATGGGCCTTCACAGCCGCATAGAGGCGGCCATAGATGCCAGCCAGCACCCCATAAAGAAAAAAGGTCATAAAAACGCTCACCGCCAGCCGGGTTAGCGTCCATGTCCATCTTAGCACTGGCACAACCCAGTCAGCGGTCACACCACTATTGAGAAGACGGGTCGTTGTTGCCAAAACACCGTATACGGATGTTACAACCATAGGCACAAAACCGCTCACCATAATGGTCGTCACCATTTGCACCAGCCCCAGCACCATGACGATGATTACCATCAGGCCGAGCACCCTGAAAAGGTTCCACCCGCGCGTGGCCGCCAGGGTGGGGCCAAGGGCCATCGAGCGGTCGATCACCACAAACCCCGGATAGGGGAACAGACGAACACCCACATAAAGCAACAGAATAAAAACCGTGTAAAGAATAAAGCCAACGGACCTGATCTGCGCCGGAATGGTGGTGGAGGGCACGGCCGTATCAAGACCCCCCGGCAGCGAATAAGCATCAATCATCGAGCCATAGGTCAGCCCAAAAAAGGCCGTCATACTCGACATGATCACGAGAAGACGTCGCCACGGGCGCGCGCGAGCACGGTCTTCGTCACCACCAAGGACGCGGACCGCGCGATTGGCGGGCTGAAAATGCCGGTGGAGCAGCAGCGCCAGAACCGCCAGAACCGGCAGCGCAAACAGCCATAAGGGGATCGCAACCCCGCCCCAGTAAAGCGACGCTGGCCCGGCCAGCACGTCGATCGTTTGCGCCGGGCGCACGGTATGAAGGCTCTGTTCAGACGGGAAAAGCACCCAACCATCGCTTTGCAACCGCTCAGCAAGAAGACCGATCATCGTCTGAAAACCAATCAGTACCGGGAGCAGCACCAGCAATACCGGCACAAGCCCGGCGGCGAGGCTCCCCGTGACATAACGGACCTGTTGCGGGCCACAGGCAAACCGCATCACGCCGGGGCCTGGGCGCTCCCCCGTGGCGGCATCGCGGGTGAGCGGCGCGACAAACACTGCAATCATCAGGAGGGTCAGCCCCTGCGTGCCGAGGGTAAGCGCCAGAAAGGTCAGCGGCTTGGCCACAAGCAAAACTGTTTGATAAACGGGCAAGGCCGCCTTCGCCGCCGCAAAGCGCCCCGTTGTGGCAATGGAGACTGCCCGGTCCGTGGCAAGCGACAGGGTCAAAAACACACTGGCCATCTGGATGACCAGAATAAAAAGAACGGGCAACCAGCCCACCCGCATGATGGTCTCCATGCGCCGCGCCCCAAAGTGAAGCGCCTCCCCCGCAACCGACCAAAACCGCCACGCCATACTGCGTTGCCCCAACTCATTACAGAACAGCAATGATAACCAGCCCGCGCACGTCCACAATGCCCAATTTGCCATAGGTGTGGAAAATTGACGGCCTTGATGAAAAGTGGACTGGGGCGGTTGTGCGCGTTGCACTCGATGAAAAAGGCGAAATGGGAGGGTCCATGATAATCGCCAGGAGGCACGACTATTCAACTCCCTCTTCGGGCTGTAAAAAATTTCTATATCGCCCTGCTCTTTTTTTCTGGCGGGCAAGCGTGGCGAGTGGGGGCCAATGCATCCGTTGCTTCGATCGGCCATGCGCCCAGCGGTGGCGGAATTGCCGTATTTCTACTGAAACGCAAGGTGATAACGATCGACGGACGCTTGGGCTTGCTTTTAGTATAGTCGCTCCCACCACGCCTTGACAGGCCCGCTTGTTTTCGCTTCCTCCACTGGGGCGCACGCGTCTTTTTGAGCACGTCCCACCAATGCGCAGAAATCAAGAGGATATGCCGTGGCTAGCCTTTCTCCCGTTCATGTAATTGGCGCTGGACTTGCCGGGTCGGAGGCGGCCTGGCAGGTGGCGAACCTTGGGGTTCCGGTTATCCTGCATGAGATGCGGCCTGAACGCGCGACCGATGCGCACCAGACTGACGGCCTGGCGGAGCTTGTGTGTTCCAACTCCTTCCGCTCCGATGATGCGGAGAATAATGCCGTTGGCCTCCTCCATGAGGAGATGCGCCGCTGTGGCTCGCTAATCCTGCGCTGTGCCGATGCCCATCAGGTGCCCGCCGGCGGGGCGCTCGCCGTGGATCGCGACGCCTTTTCGGCAGCGGTAACCGAGGCGATCATGACCCACCCGTTGATCACGGTCGCACGCGGGGAGGTTACCGGCCTGCCGCCAGTCGACTGGGACAGTGTGATCATCGCCACGGGGCCTCTCACCTCGCCTGCACTGGCCGACGCAATCCACGCACTCACCGGTGAAGAGGCACTGGCCTTTTTTGATGCCATCGCGCCCATTGTTCACCGCGACTCGATCAATTTTGATAAAGCGTGGATGCAGTCGCGTTACGATAAAAAAGGCCCCGGTGGTGACGGCGCCGACTATATCAACTGCGCTCTCGATGAAAATCAGTATACGGCGTTTATTACTGCCTTAATTGATGGCGAAAAAACCGAATTCAAAGAGTGGGAAAAATCCACGCCCTATTTCGAAGCGTGCCTGCCCATTGAGGTGATGGCTGAACGCGGGGCAGAGACCTTGCGCTATGGGCCCATGAAGCCCGTGGGCCTGACCAACCCGCACCGGCCGGAAAAACCCTATGCAGTCGTCCAGCTGCGGCAGGATAACAAACTTGGCACGCTCTATAATATGGTCGGGTTCCAGACGAAGCTAAAATATGGGGCGCAGGCGGACATAATTCGCATGATCCCCGGTCTGGAGGAGGCGGAGTTTGCCCGGCTTGGCGGTATTCACCGCAACACTTTCCTCAATAGTCCGCGTTTGCTTGATGATCGCTTGCGTCTGAACGCCAGGGCGACCTTGCGGTTTGCCGGTCAGATGACCGGTGTTGAGGGCTATGTGGAAAGCGCAGCCATGGGGCTTCTCGCCGGTCGGTTTGCCGCCCATGACCGGCTTGGCACCCATTTTTCGCCGCCGCCGGAAACAACGGCGCTGGGCGCGCTCCTTACCCATATCACCGGCGGGCACCTTGGCGATGACACGCGCGCCACGTTCCAGCCTATGAACGTAAATTTCGGACTGTTCCCCCCCGTTGCAGCACCCAGCCGCGATGAAGCGGGCCGCCGCCTGCGCGGTAAAGAAAAAGGCCGCGCCAAGAAGAAAATCATGTGCGCCCGTGCGCTAAACGACCTCGGTGTCTGGCAAGACGGTGATCGTCAGGCTGCTGAATAGGCGATCTTGCGACGCGGTTTGCCGGATGGGTGGGGGCGTTTTATGGACCAGAGCGAGCATCAGAGGCGACACGGGGCTCATCGCTTCGGCAGGGTCGTCATCTTTGGCGCCGTTGGCCTGTGGCTCCCGATGCTCCTTTCTTTTATGCCCTATGATGCGTGGCCAGTGACCATCTGGCCGCTATCACTCCTCGTGCATTTTTTGCCGCATGTTTTATGGGCGGGCGTCGGGCTGGCCGCTCTGGCTCTTTTACTGAAGCGCCCGGTCAGTGGCGTGTTGGCGTTGGCCGCGTGTCTTGTTTGCTTTGAGCAGATTGCTGCGGTCGGCGCCCGTTCCACCACGGTCATTGATGCTACAATGCAAATTGCGCCCACCTTCCGCATTGCCCACGCCAATCTCCTTGGGCAAGAGGGCGCACTGCGCAAGTTTGCCGAACAGGTTGGCGACCAACGCCCGCACATTATCGCGCTTACAGAGCTGCCGGACAATGAGGGAGCGCGTCTTGCAAAAAGCACTTTTGAAGATTATCCGTATACGCGCCTATCAAAGGCTAATCGCGCCAGCCGCACCTTGTTGCTGTCAAAATATCCTTTCGCCGAGCGGCGGAGCCCCCGTCTTTCCCACCCATACGCCGCCGAAGCGCTGGTCACCCTGCCCAGTACCGGGACCCGTTCGCCCCAGGTAATCCGTATCATCACCATTCACCCGGACGCCCCCTTAACACCGCAGCGAACCCGGAACCGCAACCGCGTGATCAAAGACGTGTTTACATCCGTTGATGCGCGGGCGAAAAACGCACTGCCCACCCTTGTTATTGGCGACCTGAATGCGACACCGTGGAGCAACGCCCTGCGACAACTGGCTGATCAATCAGGATTGCGCCGTTTGACAAGTCTCAACATGCTTGAGCAGATATCGGGCACATGGGTCAGTACCGTGCCAGGGATTGGCATTCCCATCGATCACGCCTACGCAACAGCTGATCTTGCGGCACCCTATTATCAGGTCAATGGCGCCATCGGGTCTGACCATTTTCCGATACTCCTCGATGTCGCCGTTTATGGCGGCGAACGCTAACCATCGAAAGAGACTTCCCCCATGACCAGCACACTGCCCGATCTTTCCGGAAAAACGGCTCTGGTGACAGGGGCCTCGCGCGGGATCGGTTTCGCGCTGGCCCTTGGCCTTGCCAAAGCCAGGGCCCACGTAATCGCCCTTGCCCGCACGGTTGGCGGGTTAGAGGCCCTAGACGATGCCATCAAAGATGCAGGCGGCAACGCCTCGCTAATCAATGCCGATATCACAGACCGGGAGGCAATGACCGCCATTGGCCCAACACTCAGTACACGGTTTCCCACCCTCGATATCCTCGTGATGGCTGCGGGCACGCTTGGCGAGTTGGCGCCGCTCCACCATTGTGATGAGAAGATGTGGCAAGGGGTGATCGACACCAATCTTTCCGCCAACTGGCGATTGCTTGCCGGGCTTCACCCCCTGCTTGAGGCAGCACCAGCGGCTCGGGTTGTGTGCCTGACCTCCCGCGTGGGCGGCGCCGATGCGCGGGCCAATTGGGGGCCCTATGCTGTTTCCAAGGCCGGACTGGAGATGCTCGCGCGCACCTATGCCGCGGAAAACCGACATCTGGGCACGCGGGTTGCCATTCTTGACCCTGGCGCCATGCGCACAAAAATGCGTGCAAAGGCCATGCCCGGCGAAGACCCGCAAACCCTGCCGCATCCAGATCATTTACTGCCGCTCTTCTTTGAGGCCATCGCCGATGATTATGACGGCGAGGCGGCGCGTTTTGTCAAGCGTGAGTGGCAACAGGCTCAGAAGTAACGTCAGCCATATTTACGGGCGAAGACCAAAGACTTGTTGCAACGCCCTTTTCCTAAACACCCTCAAATATGCAGGGCATGGCCCAGGGTGCGCAGGGCCGCTTCCTGAAAAGCCTCACTTTGTGTGGGGTGCGCGTGAATTGTTCCAGCGATATCTTCCAGGCAGGCACCCATTTCTATGGCGAGGGCAAAACTAGCGGAAAGTTCGGCGACCCCGCCTCCCACGGCCTGAATACCGAGAACGAGGTGATTGTCCGCCCGCGCGATAATCCGTACAAAGCCGTCTTCAGCCTCCATGGTCATGGCGCGGCCATTGGCCGTAAAGGGGAAAACGTTGGTGATCGTCTTAGCGCCTTCCACCGCCATCTCAGTACGCGCCTCGTCGGGGGACAAACCCGCTGAAACAACTTCCGGATCGGTGAAACAGATGGCAGGGATGACGCGCTTGTCCCAGGTGCGTGGCGTACCGGCAATAATTTCGGCGGTCATTTCCCCTTGCGCGATGGCGCGGTGAGCAAGCATGGGCTCGCCCGTCACATCGCCGATGGCCCAGACACCGCGCATGGAGGTTTTGCACTTGTTATCAATGGCAATGAACGGACCGTCCATCGTCAGGTCCAGCCCATCCAGACCAAAACCGTCGGTTGCCGGCGCCCGCCCGACGGTCACCAGGATTTTATCCGCTGCAATCTTGTCCGCTTCACCGGACTTATCCTCAACCAGCAGCTTCTGCTTATGCTCTGTCAGGCCTTTTGCCTTCGTCTGCAGTTGAACATCGACGCCAAGCGATTTCAGCCGCGCCATGACAGGTTTCGTCAGTTCACGGTCATAGTGGGGCAGGATCCGGTCCGCAGCTTCAATAATGGTCACCTTTGCGCCCAGTTTTGCATAGGCGGTACCCAGCTCCAACCCAATATAACCGCCGCCGATCACCGCCAGCCGGTCGGGCACATCTGTTAAATCGAGGGCTTGGGTGGAAGAGATCACCTTGCTCCCAAATGGCAAGAATGGCAGCTCCACCGGCGATGAGCCGGTTGCAATGAGAAGGTTCTGTGTACGAATAATTTCTTCACCAGCATCCGTCGTAACACGGACGGTTTTGCCATCAATGATCTGTGCTTCGCCTATGATCAGGGTGGCTTTCGCTTTTCGGATCAGCCCATCAACACCTGTATTGAGTCGCGCGACGATCGAATTTTTCCATCCGACGGTTTTTTCCAAATCAATGACGGGGGCGCTGGCCGAAATTCCCGTGGGCGCGCCATTGGCGTAGTGGCGGGCCGTGGCAAAATCATTCGCCACATGGATCAACGCTTTGGATGGGATACACCCCACATTCAGGCAGGTGCCACCCGGCTTTTGCCGATCCACAATGATGGTTTCAACACCAAGCTGACCGGCACGGATCGCCGCCGCATAGCCGCCGGGTCCGGCCCCGATAATCAGGAGTTTACACGAACGCTCTTTCATAACCGGTCGGCCTTATTCATCGATAAAAATTTCCGCAGGGGATTCAAGTAGACCTTTGATCCGTTGGATAAAGACAGCGCAATCCCATCCATCAATCACCCGGTGATCAAAACTTGACGACAGGTTCATGATTTTTCTGGGTACGAATTGCGTCCCATCCCAAACGGGTTTTGTTTGCATCTTGTTCACCCCGACAATCGCCACCTCCGGATGGTTGATCACGGGCGTCGTCACAATCCCGCCCATGGCACCCAGTGAGGTGATGGTGATGGTCGATCCGCTTAACTCTTCACGCGATGCAGTACCAGTCTTGGCCGCATCGGCGAGCCGTGCAACTTCCGCTGCGCAGTCCCACAAGGAGCGCGCCTCCACATGGCGGACCACCGGGACCATCAGCCCATTGGGCGTCTGTGCAGCAACACCCATGTGCAAGGCGTCATGCCGGCGAATTATACCCGCTTCATCATCATAAAGACTATTCACCTGCGGTGTATCGGCAACTGCCTTTTCCATAGCTTTCATCAAGAACGGCAAAAGGGTCAGCTTTGGCTGATCATCACGGCGATTTGCATTGAGACGGGTGCGCAAATCTTCCAGCGCGGTAAGGTCGATCTCATCCACATAGGTAATGTGTGGTATACGGCTTTTTGAGATGCTCATCTTGTCGGCAATCTTGCGCCGCAACCCGATCATGGGGATTTCTTCGACGCCGTTTCGCGGGCTGCGCAGGCGTTGGCGGACATCCTGGCCCCGGCCACTCCCGTTAGCCGCCCCGACATTGGCGAAGACAGCGTCAAGGTCACCATGGGTAATCCGACCTGCGGGTCCCGATCCCGCAACCCGGCGCAAATCAAGACCGCCTTCGCGGGCGCGCTGGCGCACTGCCGGTGCTGCGAGGGGTTTTTGCCCCTCCGGGCGCGGTGCGCTTATTTGCGCTCCTGCTATTGCGCGCGCGGTTGACTGTATGGCCGCCACAGGCGCCCGTGGCACTGACGGGCGATCTGGTTGATCGCTTGTTTGCGCTTTTGCGCTTGCACTGTTAACGCCTGACACGGCCGTGCCGTTGAGCGGGTTTGCTGCACCGTTTACAGGTCTTGCTTCTTCTTTTGCGGCCTCACCAGCCTTTATATCATTCGTGGCCAGATCATCATCACTGTCGCCGTTGCCCTCACCTTCCACATCAAGGCGGATCAGGGCAGAGCCCACAGGAATAACATCCCCAATCTTGCCACCGCGCCAGATAATCTTGCCGTCCACCGGCGAGGGAATTTCAACGGTTGCCTTGTCGGTCATCACGGCGGCGAGAACATCGTCTTCGCGCACATTCTGGCCCTCATCGACCATCCACTCCACCAACTCGGCTTCGGCAACGCCCTCGCCCACGTCGGGTAATTTGATTGTGAATTGCCCCATTACGCCGCCTCCATGACCTGGGTCAGCGCCTCGCCCACCCTGTCCGGGCCAGGAAAATAGGCCCATTCCTGCGCGTGGGGATAGGGCGTGTCCCACCCAGCGACACGGGCAATCGGCGCTTCCAGATGATAGAAGCAGGCTTCTTGTATCTGCGCCGATAATTCAGCACCAAAGCCCGACGTCTTCGTCGCCTCATGAACCACAACACAGCGCCCTGTCTTTTTGACTGAGGCAATGATAGTTTCAACATCGAGCGGGAGAAGCGTGCGCAAATCGATGACTTCTGCATCGACACCCGTCGCGGCCGCCGCATCAAGCGCCACATAAACCATGGTGCCATAGGTCAAAACCGTAACGGCAGAACCAGATCGACGGATTGCCGCCTTGCCCAGCGGTTCGGTGTAATACCCTTCCGGCACCTCACCCAGTTCATGCTTTGACCATGGGGTCACAGGCCGGTCATGGTGACCGTCAAACGGGCCGTTATAAAGCCGTTTTGGCTCCAGAAAGATAACCGGGTCATCATCTTCGATTGCCGATATCAACAACCCTTTTGCATCGTACGGGTTACACGGGATAACAGTCTTGAGCCCCGTCACATGCGTGAATAACGCCTCAGGGCTTTGGCTATGGGTTTGCCCGCCAAAAATTCCGCCGCCCGTTGGCATACGGATCACAAGCGGCGCCGTAAAATCACCATTGGAACGATACCGGATACGCGAGGCTTCTTGAGTTATTTGATCATAGGCGGGATACATATAATCCGCAAACTGAATTTCTACACAAGGGCGCAGACCGTTCGCCGCCATACCCACGGCGGCACCCACAATACCGCTCTCGCTAATCGGTGCATCGAAACAGCGGGCCTTGCCATATTTCTTTTGCAGCCCAGCAGTACAGCGAAAGACGCCGCCAAAATAGCCCACATCCTCGCCAAAGACGATCACCCGTTCGTCCCGGTCCATCATCACATCCATGGCGCTGCGCAGCGCCTCAATCATCGTCATACGCGCCATGGGTTATACTCCCGCTTGCTGGCGTTGGCGGCGCAAATGCTCGGGCATGTCTTCAAACACATCCTCGAACATTGCAGCCGCGGACAAACCATTGTCATTGTGCAGGGTCCCGTTCTTTTCAGCTGCTTTCTGGGTAAGCGCGATCTCGCTGTCGATCTCGCTTTGCGCCTGGGTATGGCGCGCCTCTGACCATAAATCACGGGCGATCAGATGCTGCTTTAGCCGCTCAATAGGATCACCCAATGGCCAGGCCGTAAATTCTTCTTTTGGTCTGTATGCAGAGGGATCATCGGAGGTTGAGTGGCCGCCCGCGCGATAGGTGACATGTTCGATCAGTGTCGGACCGAGATTTTGGCGTGCACGCTCCGCTGCCCACCGGGCCGCCGCGAATACGGCCAGATAGTCATTACCATCAACGCGCAACGCCGGGATGCCAAACCCCAATGCACGGGCAGCAAGGGTGCCGCCTTTCCCGACCGCGATGCCCTGAAATGTGGAGATTGCCCATTGATTATTGACAACATTCAAGATCACAGGCGCCTGGTACGTGGAGGCGAAAACAAGGGCCGAGTGGAAATCGGATTCTGCCGTCGAGCCATCGCCGATCCACCCTGCGGCAATGGCGGTGTCCCCTTTGATGGCTGAGGCCATGGCCCAGCCCACGGCCTGAATGAACTGCGTTGCGAGATTACCGGAGACGGTAAAGAACCCGTGCTCTTTTGAGGAATAAAGAACCGGCAACTGGCGCCCGCGTAATGGATCTTCCCGATTGGAATAGATTTGGTTCATCATGGTCTCAAGCGGATAATCCGAAGACAGAAGAAGCCCTTGCTGGCGATAGGTGGGGAAATTCATATCCCCTCTCCGCATGGCCTTGGCAAAGGCACAGGCAATCGCCTCTTCACCCAGTGCCTGCATGTAAAAAGAGGTTTTGCCCTGACGCTGTGCCATGAGCATACGCGCATCGAACGCCCGCACGCGCATCATGTCACGAAGGCCGGTGATCAACTGGTCGTCGCCCGGGGCATGGCCCGCCCACTCACCCACTGCCGCCCCATCACGGTTCAGGACCCTAATGATCGAATAAGCATGATCGCGAATGGTCGCCGGGTCGGCGGTAACCGGCGGGCGCGTCACGCAACCCGCTTGGGGCACGACAAAATCACTAAAATCCGGCGTGTCGCCCGGTCGACATTTCGGCTCGGGCACCCGAAGGCGCAGCGGTGTTGGGTCAGTCATAGTTTCCCTTTGGTCCTTATACGCCTTATTGATCGGCGTTTTGGCAGCGTTTTTGTCCGCATCTTGATCCGGTTGGGTGGTTTGTCCGGCGCCCCGGGAAAAAGTATTTGTCTTCAGCCGAAAAAACAGCGTGGAATAGACGGTGGCGGCATCCACATGGGCAGGGGAAAAGGCGAGCGACGCCATGGTAATCCTTCCTCTCATGGCTGCATATTATGGCCATGCGCTTAACATACCGCATTCTTGCCACTTTGGTGCGGCGCTGTTTCTGGCCCGTCAAGGGGTCAGCCAGATCGTTCAAAATGCTCGATAAATATGCGGGTCGGGCCTTAAAAGTTTGCTCATTTCGACGAAAAATTGCGCTGGCTCGATGCCGAACGACCGCCCATGCGGGCCCCCTCCTTCCTGTTGCACCGCAGCACCGTTCAACCTCCGGGGGAACCGCGCCAGCCAGGCGCATTAACGGCGTGTAAAGACCTTTTAACACGCTATTGCCAACGGCAGTCTTTGGAGGTGCCGGGTGAAACGCGGCTAGCCAATTCCCCCAGGCTCACATTTTCAATCCGTCTCAAGATGGTTTCGCGATGGCACCCGGCGCTCCGGGTTTGTCGTTTAGGCGCACCCTTTCAATTGGTATGGCTTCCTTCACTATATCGAAATCACCGGCCCTAACCTTTACCGCAGGTCTCGCGCACAGTATGACTGCGACGGATATGCGGGTGTAGCTCAATGGTAGAGCAGCAGCTTCCCAAGCTAAAGACGAGGGTTCGATTCCCTTCACCCGCTCCACCGCTCACAAAATTTCCCATGACGCTCACAACAAGGAACAGGCCGGAAAGTCTATGCTGACATCGCTCAGAAAGATTGGCCCCGGTGCGCTTGTGGCGGCAGCCTTTGTGGGACCAGGAACGGTCACGGCCTGCACACTCGCCGGTGCGGGGTATGGCTACGCGCTTCTTTGGGCGCTGGTCTTTGCCACGATTGCCACCATCATCCTGCAGGAGATGACGGCGCGTCTCGGCCTTGTGACAGGCAGTGGTCTTGGCGCGATGTTGCGGGCCCGCGCTGGCCACCCCATCCTCAAGGCACTCATGATCGGCCTTGTGGGGACGGCCCTTTACGCTGGCAACGCAGCCTATGAAGCGGGTAACCTTGCTGGCGCGGCTTTGGGGGTCGAGGCAATTGCTGGCGGTGGGCGCGGTGTTTTTTCGGCGGCGATTATCGGGGTCACCCTCAGCGCAGGTGCGCTGTTGATCAGTGGGCGGTACCGCCTAATAGAAGGTATACTGATCACCCTTGTGACGATCATGGGTCTTGCGTTTCTGATCAGCTTTCTGGTTGTACGCCCGGACCTTGGCTTGTTTTTCAAGGGGCTTTTCACCGTCACGATTCCGTCCAACAGTCTGCTGACCGTTATCGCGCTGATCGGGACAACCATTGTGCCCTATAACCTTTTTCTCCATGCCGCCGCCGTCAAAGCGCGCTTTCACTCGGCAGACCAGCTGAGTGACGCACGCACTGATACGGTTCTGTCCGTGGGGTTCGGGGGGGTGATCACAATTTTGATCCTCGCCACCGCTGCAGCCAGTTTTTTTGGTCAAGCCAGTGAAATCACAAATGCCGCCGACATGGCGCAGCAGTTGGAGCCAGCGCTCGGCCCCCTTGCAAACTATGTTCTGGGCACGGGGTTGCTGGCGGCCGGGTTGTCCAGCGCCATTACCGCGCCTCTCGCCACCAGCTTTGCGATTACAGAAATACTGCGCCTACGGACGACACCCGATGGACCCGCGTTTCGGCTAATATTCGCAAGCGTGCTTTTCGTCGGCGCAGGGCTTGCCCTTTTGAAGATCAAGCCCTTGACGATTATCCTCTTTGCGCAATTTGCCAATGGCCTCCTCCTGCCCATCATCGCCATCGCGCTCCTCGTGGTGATGAATGATCGTCAAACCCTCGGCTCTCACACAAATGGCCTCCTCGCCAACATAGCCGGTCTGGTGGTGGTCAGCGTAAGCCTCGGCCTAGGCGCCAGACTGATCCTACGCGCTATCGGGGTAATTTGAGGTTTAGAAGAAGACTAGGTCGCTTTATCCTTGTACGGCGTTTGCGCAGACAACGCCCGGGACCAGCCCGCGAATTAGGCCTCTTCATCATTGACGAACATGAAAGAAAAATGGTGGGCCTTGATCCCCACCTCTCGAACCAATTTATTGATATATTGCAGGAATGGGAAGCGGTTCTTCAAGACGTTGAAGGCGCGAAGGAACTTGTTTCCACAAGTGAATTCGGGGGGCCGGAACTATGAGTCATCCCGAAAACCTTACAGCCGTCCAGTCATTCTCCCAGGCTTCGCAGCAAGACGCCCTTCGCAAACCAACGCGGCGAACGAGGCACAAATCGCGCCTTTCTGTTCATTTGGATGACGCGGAACGAAAGCATCTTGAACGCCTTGCCGGGTCACAGCCGCTGAGTGTTTATGTGCGTGACCGGTTGTTGGGCGATGCCGTCATTTCCAAAAAGATCCGACCGAAAAAGAAGACTCGCACGCCAAAGGCGGATCAAGCTGCGGCGGCGCAACTCCTCGCCTCACTGGGGCAATCACGGCTTTCCACAAATCTCAATCAGATCGCAAAACTGGCGCATCAAGGCGCATTGCCCGTGACATCGGAACTGCAAGCCGAGTTTCACGATGCCTGTCTGGAAATCGCGTGGATGCGTCGAACTCTCGTCAAATCGCTGGGCATCAAAGATCAATGATCCTTGTTGGAAGCCAGCGCGGAGGTGCAAGGGATTTGGCCTTGCACCTCATGAAGCCTGAGAACGAGCATATCGTCGTTCACGAAGTACGCGGTTTCGGATCGGATGATTTGGCGGAGGCCTTCACCGAAGCCTACGCCATTAGCCGTGGGATCAAATGCGAGAAGTTCCTATTCTCGCTATCGCTTAACCCGCCTAAAAATGAACAGGTCACCACCGAGGCGTTCGAGCATGCCATTGATCAGGCAGAGGAACGACTGGGATTGACGGGCCAACCCCGCGCCATCGTATTCCATGAAAAAGAGGGACGCCGACATGCGCATGCCGTGTGGTCACGCATCAATGCTGACAGCATGAAAGCGGTGCAACTGTCCTACACAAAAACGAAGCTCAATACCCTGGCGCGGGAGCTTTATCTCGAGCATGGCTGGCAAATGCCACAAGGGTTTGTCGATCCTTCACTGAAAGACCCGAGAAATTTTACCCTTGCTGAATGGCAACAAGCCAAACGCATTGGCAAAGACCCCCGCGCCATTAAGACCGCGTTTCAGGACGCATGGGCGATTTCCGACTCCCGTGCAGCATTTGCGCGGGCGTTAGAAGAGCGTGGCTATCACCTCGCACAAGGAAACCGGCGTAGCTACGTCGCGGTTGATTGCGATGGCGAAGTGCATTCCGTTGCCAGACGGGTTGGCATCAAAAACAAGGAAGTAAGGGAACGGCTGGGCAAAGAAAACGACTTGCCCATCGTTGATGACGTTAAAGCCCAGATCGCGCTGCAGATGCAATCGCGTATGGAGCAATTCGATCAATCCCTTTCAAATCAACTTAGCCGTAAGGAAGCCGAGTTTGAGCGCAGACGCGACGCCCTCGTCACGAGGCAAAAGTCAGAACGACAAGCGCTCTGCGAAAAACTGAATGCCCGCGAGCAAGAGGAAATCAAGATCCGGCAGGCCCGGTTCACCACCGGATTGCGAGGCGTCTGGGACAAGTTGCGCGGTCATCACAAGCGCATCCGACAACAAAATGAGCGTGAGGCTTTTGAGTCTCTCAAACGCGATCAGGCTTTGAAAGATCAGCTGACCTTCCGGCATATCGACGAACGCCAGCGGCTCACTTCCATGAAGTTGCGCATGCGAGAAACCTTCGAGCGCCAACGACAGGACATTTCCGCCGACCGTCGCAGATTTGCTGAACAAGCAAAGATTAGACGGGAACACGAAGTCGATCAATTGCCTCGCGGTCCTACGATTGGCTGAACGTGGGCAATCATAACGTTTTCACGAAAGCAAAATGACTATGACCGAAACACCACCGCATAAGCAGAAAGCTGCCGCACACTGGCGTGATATCGAAAGACAAGCCAAACCATGGCAGCAAAAACAACGCGAAAGCCGATACAATCCGGAAACCGCTATCGGTCCACCACCATGGACCGGGGCAACAACACGGGAGAGTTCCGCACCTTCTTCACCGGCGCTTACTGGCATTTCTGACGAAGAATATGCCCGCCGCGCCGCTGAACGGCGCAAGCATAATCGCCCGACACGATTTTATGATGGGTTTGTGCCGTAAGCCGCAGCTGCAAATTATCAAAACCACTGCCATTTTCAGTGTGCAGTGTTTTCAACGGCTTAGCAGATTTACATATTCTTGATTTTCCAATTTATCGTGAGCGCCCGGTGAACCCGCCCTTACGCACGGGCATAGGACCGTCGTAAGTGTCCACTTATTTTAGTGGATACTTATCGGGTGTATTATGGGCACACGGCGGAAGCGTCAAAGCTGGTCGCGTGATGAGAAGCGAGAGATTTACCAGCAGACGACTGTGCCGGGCGTTTCTATTACGCAAGTAGCGCGGCGTTATGCGACGAATGCGAACCAGATCCACAACTGGCTGAAGGATGAGCGGTTTGCGCCAATGTCGGAGACTGACGCCGAATCTGAAAGTTCTTTTGTTGAACTCGATATGACAGCGCACGTCGAATGCACTTTGGCTTATCCAGCGCCCACCTTGGCTAGGGCGACATGGCGATCGCCTTCACCCTCATCGAGACCGCCAAGCCCAACACTGTCGATCCGCAGGCCTGGTTGACCTGGGTTCTTGGCCAAATTGCAGACCACAAAATCACCCGCCTCGACGAACTCCTCCCATGGCATTACGCTGCACAAGCAGCGTAATTGAGGTCTCGCGGAGGCATTAGGCCGCGTTCAGCGGACGGATACCAACCAGGCGAATGATTTCAAGCTATTCAGATGCGCGATACTTCATTCGTGGTTGTCGTTTGGTCGATGCGTTTGCTCCGCAGACGGTCAACTTCACCTCCGATCATGATTTTCTCGACGGCGGCGATGGAGTTAAAGTATTGTCTTGGCGCGTTTCTTTGCAGCTACCTGTAAACAGTTCGCCCGGAAACGCGTTAGAACAGAAAATCACTCGCATCGAGGTCTGCTATATCCACCCCGATGAGGGTAATGGTATTGCCTGCGCCATCATCGATAACCGTATCCATGCCAACCTGCATCAGGTGATTGTCTGCCAAATCTGTGAAATCGGTGATCGCCGTCACACCTGACAGGTCGATGAACTCAAAGGCGTTGTCCTGATCAAAATCGGTAATCACATCATTGCCAAACCCATCTTC
>JBCBRS010000024.1:0-44543 GCA_039819545.1 Pseudomonadota bacterium
CCGGCTATTATCATCAAGCAATCCGGCACCAGAGGCCGCCACATCGGTGATGTCCGTTCCCATCACAGTCACATCATCGCCATCGGCATCCCCGGTGATCACCACCGCACCGCCAGCCGTTGAGCCATCAATATTGAGTGCCTGCGTGGCGACCAACTCACCTTGCGTCAGGCGAATCAGCGCATCATTTTCAAACGCCTCGCCCGCACCGCTGGCAAAAGTGATCGTATCCACACCCGCCATGGCATTAGCAAGCGCAATCGCTTCTCTAAGGGATAAATCACCCGCGCCACCAAAATTGGCCAGAGACACCGTCCCCATTCCATCAAGATCATCGAGCTCATCTGTGGTGATTGTTACGGTGAATGTGGTCATACTTATTACGTCTCTCCATAAGCGAATGTTTCTGCCAACGCTCTCGCCGGTAACCGCACCATACCAACTGCGAGCAGCATCGCAATGCCGGTTCTCAAAAGCAGCCGCTTCGACACACAAAACCAATTTTTCTTTAAGACTTTGACCTGACGTAAAATCAACGCGTGAGTTCTATTGAACTTTTAGTGGTCTATCTCGACTATGTGGAACATTTCCGCCCAAACGACGCAGAGTTTTACAACAATAGTCTTTTTAAGGTGGTCCTCGGCGATCAACAGGATGCGCGAGCAAGCGGTCTTAATCAGCTAATCCGTATAGAACAAATGTTTTCGATCATGACGGTTTCGGATGGTGGACTGGAGCCAGATACGGATCCCAAACTTCTGGGTCGTTATCTATCGATTCAGTTGATGAGTAGAATGGGTATGTGGAGTTCCAGATTCTTTGATCGGCGAGAATTTGTACGATTGGTAAAGCGGGCTTGGTGTGGTGTGCTTCTACAACACTGTACGGATACCTCCCGGCCATACATATACCAGGCTTATCAAGATGCGGTGCAAGTTCTAGCGGTTTAGAACGCGTTTGTGATCGCCTCGCTTCTCCGTTTCAGAGCTTCTCAATGCCATCTGACCCGACCCCAAAGGTGGTCCCAGTAAACTGGACAGGATGCTATGGTATATCCCGAAGGAGTATGGGTTGAACCCATCGGTGGGGCGGCCATTCGTCGACACTCACAAATATACTTCTCAAACCACGGACCAATCGGGAAGCACATCACAGGCTCAAATGTGCCAACTCGGAAACAAACTAGGGGGATGCAACGGGGGGCTCCGCCCCCCTTGCCAAGTTAGCGTGTAGTACACGCACATCTTGCGGTTTGTTCAATCACTATTTTTCTTTGGTTTATGAGGTAGCACTGCTACGTGATTTTCATTTTTGATGCTGCGCCCTCTTGACGATTTTGCCCGATTGTTTCTTCATATGGAAATTATGGGATTGGGAACATGGGGATTTCAACGGGGAACAAGTTATCCGCCGCTGCTGCATTGGTGTCAGCAAGTCTGTTGATGCTTCAAGCAGCCGAAGGCTTTGAACAATCTACAGAACCGTTTTCACATCTTCCGCCACCTACAGAACCTAATCCACTAGCCCCCTCGGCACTAAGTAGCGCACTGCAGCGTTCGTCTGCAAACTCTAGTGAGCCTGGTTTTGGTGGTTCGGGTGGCCCGCCAATACCATCGGTGGAATGGGAAGAGCGCCAAGAAGTCGACGCTCGGCTTCGGTCTTATGGCGCCGATATTATGGGCGATGGTATTGATCCGAATACGGGATCGATACAGTTCAATCATATCGACGTTAGCATTCCTGGAAACTCAAATCTTGAAGTTGCAATCCGTCGCCGGCGCAGTCAGGGCCTCTTCTATGATGAACATACAAATGTAGAATTCGGCGATTGGGAGCTTGTTGTGCCGCGGATGCACGCCGTCAATGGTCATCAGGGGTGGACCGGCAACCGGTGTGCAAATGGCTATTCTACGAACTTCCCACCAATAACGATTGGAAGCCTTAGTGGCGGTCAAACCAACGCAGCGACTTATGACGCTGGTGCATATGCCGAAGGCGTTGTCATCGATATGGCGTCTGGTACGATGCAGGTTTTGGAGAACAAGCAAGGCGCTCATTGGCCAAGCCAAGCAACTCATGTGACGACAGAAGGGTGGTATCTCACCTGTGGGAGCGCAAGCGATGGCGATCAGGGTTTCGTGGCCTATTCGACGTCTGGCGACAAATATACATTTGATACCGTGGTTGTTCATGAGCGGGCTGCGTTAGGCTCGTGGGGCGGGCCGCGCCTTAATCGAAAACGCACACTTCTGGCGGCTTCACGTGTTGAAGATGTTCACGGGAACTGGGTTGAATATGATTACGACACTCAGAAACGCCTTACAGCCATTCGGTCCAATGATGGGCGTTTGATCACGCTATCCTACAGCGGTTCATCAAAGCTTGTTTCTTCCGTCTCCGCGAACGGGCGCACTTGGACTTATTCCTATAGTCCTACCACATATGACGATCCGTCGTGGCTGGGCAATTTTGAGCCCATGACCCGGCAAGAACTCCGCACGGTGACACTCCCCGATGGTCAAGGCTGGTCGTTCCAACTTGATCAGATGAATGCACGGCCAGGCGCGGGGGAATATTGCGCTAATTTGGGTGGTACGCTAACGGTAACTCATCCCTACGGAATGACGGGTACCTTTGTTTTGGCGGAAACCCGGCATAGGCGTAGTTTTGATATTCTCGAGCAAGTAATTTTTGAATGTCCGCGCGAAGATGTGACAACTCCGGGCCCGGGAGAAACGCCAGTCTACGACGTCACGGCAACCGATGTTATGGCCGTAGTATCAAAGACGTTATCCGGCCCTGATACACCTACGGCTACATGGTCTTATCAATATGAGCAAGATAATGGTGCTGCTGGGTCTTCATCGAGCGACCGCACAAATTTTACAATTGTCACAGAGCCCACCGGCGCAAAGATGAAATACTATCATCTCTGGGGCTCCGAACCATTGGGCAATAAACTCGTTAAAAAAGAGGTTATCGAAGCAGGCAATAACGCGATCCTTCAAACAACGCAGACTGAATATAATTTGGAAGGGTCTGTTGGCTCCACCTTTATGAATTACGGTGCGCCAGCGCAAACGCTTTATCGCCCAGCGCGGATGTTCGAAACGATCATCACGAGGGGACCCGACGAATACACGACGCGCAATACCTACGATAGCAATTTTAGTTCAACGGACTATAGCTGGGGCGCACCGATTCAAACGGATCAATGGAGCAACATTTCTGGCGGATATGCCAATCGCCGTATGACGGAAATGACCTATGAGCATAAGACGTCGAAATGGATTCTGTCTCTTCCAAAAACCACACGCTTTGCAGGCGTGCTGTTTGATAGTTTTGATTATGACGCTTTTGGAAGACTGACTGATCATGACAGGTTTGGCAGCGATTGGGCGACGTTTGGGTATTACACCTCCGGGGTGCAGGCGGGTCGCCTGCATTGGCGCGATGACGTCACGGGACGCCGCACGTCGCTCGCCAATTACAAGCGCGGTATTCCGCAATCCCTCACGCGGCCCGATAATGTTGTTCTGTCACGGGTTGTGGACGACAATGGTTGGATAACGTCCTCGACGAACGCGCGAGGTTACACCGTTGGGTATGGCTTCAACGATGTCGGTTGGCTCACCAATATCGATATGTATGGGTCTTGGAGCGATACGACGATTACATACAGCGATCTCAGTAATGGTCCGAGGCAGATTATCAATCGCGGTCCGGAAAGAACAACAACAGATTATGATGCGTATTTGAGGCCAATCCTCGAACGGCGGCAGGCGGTCTCTGCGGGCGGCGGCAATATTTATATGAGCTATGAATATGATGGCCTTGGACGGAAAGTATTTGAGTCCTGGCCATCGCTGACCAGCTTGACTGACGACGGTGTCGAGACAAGCTATGACGCTCTGGGACGTCCCCTAACACAAAGGGAAAATGTCGCGCCGTTCGCAACGACTAGTTATCAATTTCTCAGCCTCAATCGGACGGTGATGACCGATCCGGTCAATTCAGTTACCACCACAAAATATTCCGGATACGGCTCACCGGAAGACGGTGACCCGATTGAGGTCACCGATCCGCTCAATACCAAAACTCAGATGACGTATGACATTTACGGAAATCTGAAAACGGCGCGGCAATTCGGCTCGGTCAATGGATACAGTGTCGATCAAACCCAGCGATGGTACTACGATAGTCGTTACCGCCTCTGTCGTCATTCGGTGCCGGAAACCGGAGATACCATTTATAATTACGATACGCTTGATCGCTTAACGCGCCGTATTCCCGGCCAGACGTCGGGATCGACGAACTGCCCGTTATTGGCGACATCACCGGATCGTATCGAATATGAGTATGACGATCTGGACCGTCTTGAATTCGTGGATTTTCCCGACACCACGCCGGATATAACCCACACCTATGACGCCAACGGCAACGTTATTCGAACACAGCGTGGGGTGACTGATTGGACGTACACCTACAATACGTTAGACTTGCCGCGGATAGAGCGCCTAAAGATTGATGGTCGGACCTATCAAAGTGTGCATGGTTACAATGCTGCAGGCCATGAAACGAGTGTGACATTCCCTGATGGAAAAAAGACTGCCTTTCATCCCGATGCGTTTGGTCGACCGAAACGCGTGATTGATGCGAATAGCCCACAAAAAACAAGGTGGGCAGACAGTATCACTTACTTTGCCAATGGCCGAGTATCTAATGTGAGTTATCACAATGGCCACGCATTATCCCAAATGCAAAATGCCCGGCAACTGGTTTCGGGGATTGACGTTCGGTCACTGGGCGCGAGCGCGCAGGTCGCTGTTGATCTGACCTATGACTACGATTCAGGTGCGCGGATCACGGCGATTGACGATAACCTCAATGCCGGCTGGGACCGCACCTTTGGCTATGATGCGGCCAGCCGCCTAACCTCGGCCACGGGCCCGTGGGGGTCTGGGGCAACGGCTGCAGACTATAAATACGATGCGCTCGGTAATATCCGTCGTAAGCAGGTCGGTTCGCGTGTGATTGAGATGCAGTATGACAGCCGCAATCGTCTGAGGCGGTTCCGCGACAGTACGGAAAATAACGCCTGGCAAACCCTAGCCTACGATGCTCGAGGCAATGTGCGCGATACCGGCACCAGTGCCTTTGGCGGTGTGCGCTTTACCTATGACCGGGCCGATCAACCCGTGAGCATGATTGATGCGGCCACGGGTAGTTTTGTTTATGACGGCAATCTCAAACGCGCGAAGCAAACGATCAACGGTAAGACGATATACACCGTCTACAGCGAATCAGGGTCGCTGATGTATCGCGACAACATCACTGATAATGAACGTACCAGCTATGTGGGCCGGGGCACCGGCATCCGCATCGTCAATGGCCAGCCGCGCTATACCCATAAGGATCATCTCGGTTCCCCCATTGCGGAGACCGACGCTTCCGGCAATGTGGTCTGGAAAGAACTCTACACCCCCTTCGGCCTGAAATGGACCGACCCTGCCGCTAACCGTGATAATGAGGGATATACCGGCCATATCGAGGATGGCGCCTCGGGCCTCACCTACATGCAAGCCCGGTATTATGACCCGGCACTGGGGCGGTTCTTGGCGAATGACCCTGTCGGGTTCGCCGACGGCGGGCCGGGGTATTTTAATAGATATTCGTATACCTTAAACAATCCGATGAGTTACATCGACCCCAATGGTATGTGCGGAACAGGGACCCGGCTCGGCGATAACTCAAGCGCTCCGTGCAGAACGATAGCTGGGCCACAATTTTCTGCTCGTGGTGGTCAGGACTCACAGCAAAAACCGGCTAATTCGCATGGTGATGAACATTCACAGCTTTCCACCTCAAATGCAAATTCAATTGCATTGGTTTCGGAAGAGGTAGATTCAGATGAACAAAGGTTTTTACCACGTTTTGCGCGCCCGCGATACCCGACTGGAGTACCTAAAGGTCAAGCTGCTCAAAACTTGTTCCGCTGGGGTAAAGGTCCTGGTTCTGGAAATAAATGGGCTCTACGATTAAAGAATGATTCAGGTTTTCGAAGTACTGTCAAAGACAACTTACTAAGAAAAGGAATAACAAGGGGCCAGCTTCAAAGATTGGGACGAGTGTATAGAGATCGAGCAAGGAGGATCGAAAAAAGTGGTAAAGGCGACCCGAGTACGCCGTTGGGGAGAGCTGATGGAATAAAACAATTATTGCGAATATATCCGAGGAGTTTACCGCGCGGTGTCCAACCTATGTCCGACATAACGTTTGATTGTAACTATACGGAGCGAGAGTGTGCGTAAAAACCTGTCATTAAAGATCCAGTCTTCTGGCGGACAAATTCGTTCATTTGAGTTAGAGCCATATGCTCAATTGTTTGAAATAGAATGCAAAGGCGAGTTAGAAGTAAAAATTCCTATAAGCGAACTTGAGGACATTGAAATCAGCCTAGACGAAAATCGGAGCTTGTTGATATTTTGTGAGGCGCCCTCACTACAGGTATTCAAAAATAATAAAAGGATTTTTTAGATTTCTCCTTTAGTTGCCTGTGATTGAGCTGCAGTATGACAGCCGCAATCGTTTAAGGCGCTTCCGCGACAGTAAAAGAAATAACGCCTGGCCTACGATGCTCGGGGCAATGTGCGCGATACCGGCACCAGTGCCTTTGGCGGGGTGCGCTTTACTTATGACCGGGCCGATCAACCCGTGAGCATGATTGATGCAGCCACGGGTAGTTTTTGTATGACGGTAATCTTAAACGCGCGAAACAGATCATAAACGGCAAATCGATCTACACGATCTATAGCCAATCGGGCGCACTGATGTTCGATCACTGCCCATTCTCCAGCGGTCAAATCAAAGCGTCCCATGAAAGCTTCCTTGGTGCAGAGACTCTGAAGCACGCTTTGCACTGTCAAATTAATCAGATAATTGTCCACAGACGCTGGGATTTGCAGTTGCACCGTTTCCAACAGGAGAGCAGATCATCACAATTCTGGCCGACCGGGAACGCGGAGTTAAGACCAAGAAAGTCGACTCACGGGTTGGGTTTGCAATTTCTAGGAATTATTCGCTTCAGGCGAGCGTATGACATTATAGGGTCGGCATCATCCCATGCATAATCGTAGAGCATTTTCATGATGTCGCGATACCCATAATCACGCGCTACGTCAAAAGCTGTTCTGTGGTGACGATCTTCAGTATTAACAAAAAAACTTTCAGCTTTTATTGCAATATTGATAAATTCTATTTGTCCATTTTTTGCAGCAATATGAATGGGAGTCATTAAAGTGTCGGGGTCTTGAAAGTCCAAACGCCCGCCTGTGCTGAGATACGCATTCAAGGTAACCAGATTGCCGTAACGCGCGGCAACAAAAAGGTCTTTTTCATTAACAGTTTCTATAGGCATTTTCCACTTTTTATCTATTTTACTTACGAGTAAGGACATAGTATACCTCATTTATTCTTTTTTGCAACGTTTAACTTGTCAGGCCTTTCCCCAAGCTTTCGAAACAAGAGATATTGCTGATCTGGATGGGATTGACCGTAGATATCGAAAATTCGTTCTAATGGTTGACAAATCGTTAATTCCTGGCCTGCAAGCGTCATTGCGGTTGAGACAGCCGCTGGCCGGTTAACTGGCGTTTTTGTAAAGCCCTGCGTTCGGCACCAATGCCCCGTCACCGATAAACATTCATCTTCATTTTCGCCATTCCGGTCTTCATCAAGAATCCCAAATCCGTGTGTCCAGGTCAGCATGCTTGAGCGTTCAATTTGATTGACAATGGCGTCAACTTCCCCCGGGGTTATTAAATACGTCCGTATTAACAATGGAGAAAAGTTGATCTGCCCATTCAGGGGATGATGATACATCGTAAAATCAACAACACCCCCCACAAACTCTCCCACTAAAAGGAGGTGAAGGGATTTACTTGATGCATCCATAGCTATTAGCTTTGAGTCCTCGATATTACGGACAATTGGCCTTTGCGACTTTGCCACTTTTGGTGAGCCATGTATGAATGACAGGGTGGATTTATGGTGCTCAATAAAACGTCGGAAAAGTTTTATTCTTAAACCGGTAAGTTCACCTTCGAGGTCAAGGCGTTCAATATACCTGTGAACGTATTTGAACGCGTCGTCGCCTGGAGGGTTTGACATGTCCTTGATAGATTTTCCTAACCAGGACTTCAGGGTGACAGGCTTGAGTGGAAACACTTCACCTTTGTGGAGCTGCTCGATTTCAGGCGCCATTATGAGATCGTATAGACGCTCCCAGGGCATCCGCGTTGTCTTTTTCGTTTTTTCAGATTGAATTTTCTGCGCTTGAACGTGGAGCAATTCGCCACACATTTGCTTGAAATGAAAACTGCTTGCGCGGTGTATATTTGGATTGAATTTTTGAGTCACGATTTCGCGGATTTTTTTCCAAATTTAGAAAATTTTTTTCTCTTTTCAGCGTATCCGTTACCAAAGTTGAAGATCGAATGGACGGACTTCGAAACAGAACTTCTTGGACAAGATTTCCCCTGTTTGCGAGATTGACCATGTAATCCCGCATCCATCCGAATACAGACATGTGTTCGCTTAAGAGGGCAAGTCCGATGACAGAAAAAGATGACAACAAGTTGCCAATTGGTTCGAGCATCCACAGCGGTACACGTCGGATCGCAAGGGTCGTGGAAGAGAGCGACATTCTCAGAGAGTACTTTGAACAACCACATCAAGCGATTCTAAAGCTCTTGACCAAACCTGCAATCCAAACACTACGCGACCATACAGGAGAGCATTTGAACGGGCCTAATGCCGGTATCGGTCAGGTTGTTGATTTGATGCACCCAATTGTCAGGCGTTGGGCCCATGAATGCTATCAAGACCACATCTCAAAATCATTCAGTGCTGACAACATGCGGGATTTTGTTGGTCGGAAGCGTAAATCTAATCTTGTCATACCAGCACGTTTGTTTGTGCACTGTTATATCTGGATCACGACACCTGCCTATCGGAATGCGTGGGGCCCGTTCGATCCGATGGACGATGATCCCACAGGCGCTGTGCCTCCTGGAAACTCTCCAATCTCTCCGCCAATAATCTCGGGCTAAGCCGATAGGTCTCCGTTTGAAGGGGTGCCATTTGAGGGGCGTGCAACTCCGCACATCCTAAAAAATGGAGACCCCAATGACAACCAATGGATTTCAAAAAGGCTATCAGGCGCAGCTGCATCATCGTCCGATCCCGCACTCTCATAGTTACGATGAGCGCTACAAGATCGCACAGGGCGTGAATGCCGCCAAAGCGCACCAGAACAAATAGCCACTACTGAACCCGTCCGCACAATTGCGGGCGGGTTTTTTTATTTCGAACCTATCGAAAGCCTCACTCATGTCTCTTACAAAACACAACTGCCCAATGTGCAAAAAACCGCGCCTTCGTTGGGGCACACCGCAAGGCTACCCGCCTTTTTGCTTTGGCAGTTTTTGCCAGTGCGGGACGCCCGGCCATCTGCCGTTTTGGGTGTAATCCGATGAGCCAGCAAGACCCGCGCCGGTTCTGGGTGAACCGCTATGCGCTGGCGTCTGCGGCGAGCGGGGCTTTGGCCTCACTCGCCCGGCAAGGGCCCGGCGATTATATCGGCCAATATCCCATCTATGGGATTTTGGCGCTCTGCACGGTTCTGTTTGCGGCCTTTACGGTGCGAGGGCTGATCAATCGCTATCGCCGCCGCAAAATGCTTGCGGGCTCAAAAGAGTCCACAGGCACGCTTGGTAATGCGCGCTTTGCCAGCCTGTCTGAACTGCATGCCGCTGGTCTCACGGATCCGGCATCCGGACATTTGCTGTGCACGGTGAATGGCGTTCCCGTATTCGCGCCGAGACAAACCCATCATTGCCTGCAAGGTCCTCCTGGCTCGGGCAAGTCCACCTCGATTGCCGTGAACGCTATTGCCCATTTGGCGCATCTGGGTTCTTCGCTGGTGGTGCAGGATATCAAGCCGGAGCTTGTGCATATCATTGCCCCGGAACTGAAGCGGCGTGGTTTTCGAATAGTGATCAATGATGTGGCGGGCCTGTCCGGTCATCCGCATACCGATTCCAATCCGTTTCAGATATTGGTGGATGAAGTCACCAATGAGACGTTATGGCCGCGCGCCTTTATCACGGCGGAGGGGTTTGCGTTTCAATTGCGCGGTGAGCCTGAGAATGATTCCAAGAACCGGTATTTTCGGGATTTAGAACGCGGGCTGTTTGTGGTGATCGCCACGGGGCTTGCTGCGCTTGCCCCTGAGCTTTGTATTCCGTCTGTTATTTGGCGCACGGCGGCAGACCCCAATGATTGCCTGCGGCTGTTAAATGACGCGGCCAAGTCGGATGTGCTGCATGGCGATCTTGCCGCCCAAGCGCGCAACTATCTCGCCCTTATGCAAGATCACCCGGAGCATTTTGAAGGCGCGCGTACAGGGCTTGCCCAGAGCCTGTCTGCCTTCCGTCCAAGCTCTGAACTGGGCATGGTGGGCACAAACCATCAGTTTCATCCCATGGACTTACGTGATGAAACCAAGCCGCCCATCATTCTGTTTGATGTGGTGCCCAGCGCGTCACTGGAAACCTATGGCAAGGCGATTGCGCTTCAGCAATATGCACGGCTCACAGTCTTAAAACGCGTGCCTGGCCGCCGCGTAGCCTTCGTCATGGATGAGTGCACCAATCTCGCCGTCAACCAATTGGCCAAGGATATCACCTTGCTTCGATCACGTAGTATCGTCTTGATGCTGCTTTATCAATCAATCTCTGAACTCAAGCGCGTTTATGGCGAAAAGTCTGCTGCGACCATCACCGCCAATTCGATAAAACAGTTCCTGCAAGTCTCGGACTATGAAACCGCTGAGTTGATCAGCAAGCGGATCGGTGATCATACGGTTCGCACCTCCAGCTATAGCTATTCCACGCAGGATGGCTCCGGGTCAGTCTCAAGCGGTGAACAAGCCACCAAGGTGATGCCGCCTGATGAAGTGCTGGCCATGGGCAAAGAAGAAACGTTGGTCTTCGTGCCGGGTCTTCGGCCCATACGCGGGCGTAAAATCCCATACTTCCATATTGACCCTATCAAGCATTGGGCTGCGCATAATCCCCATGAGCCTTCTCGGCTGTCGCCTATTACGCAGCTGACCATCGCCTACGGTAAGGATGCAGCCGATCAAACGCCGCCCTCCGTACCCGGTCTTTCCAAAAACCTCAAAACCGCCCTGAAGCGCGAAGCCTTTTCCCGGCAATCTCCCAGGGTTTCCCCCATAGAACTCCGCTCTACATTCTTTATACCTATCATTATCGGCGCTTATGCGCTGATCGAAGCCCAAGGAACCCCGCATGTCTTGTTCGAATATCAAACCCGCCCTGATGCCAGTGGCCATAGCCGCTGCGTTTATGTGGGCCCGTCCGGCGTGCGCCCGGTGCGGGTGCGGGGGAGTTGTTCCTGGGTCAAATTGCTCAAGCCGCGCACCAAGGATGGGGGCCCGTTATGAGTGATGGATTTAGACCAGAACTCAAAGATCGGGCGCGGCGTGATTTTTATCGTACGCGGAGGTTTGAAGGCAAACAAACCGCGCGATCAGAATTTAACGCCCGTGTCTTGAATGCAAAGACGGAAAAAATACACCGCATCCGTCAGAAGCTGACGGTTCATATCGGCAAGAACAAAGAACGCTGGATGCAGGCCGAAATGACCCGCCTGCAGAAAGCCAATCCGCATAAGGCAAGCCATAGCCTTGCCGATGGCTCGAAGGCTCCCTTCGGGATGTCTTACAAAGGTCCGAGCCACAATCGGTCCCTGCGCGAACAAGCCAGAGCCAATGTGGAGCATCGTTGTGAGATGCGCCAGCGCGGTCTGGATCGGGCCGAACACCGCCTAATGCGCAGGCTCACTCACACCCACAAACAAACCTGATCTCACCGCTTCATGATCAATCCAACCACCAACCGCAAAGCAAAAAGGAAGAAGCCAACATGTATCAACTCATGAAAGATGTCCCCGACTGGATTATGGGGACAGCAATCGCAGGCGCGGCCTGGGCAGGTGTCTGTTATGGCGTGGTCGCGCCGCGCGCCATGGAGCGCGATAAGGTGCAAGAGATCATCCCCGAATGCGCGATCGAACTGGATCAGAAGCAAAATATCCATGTGGCCGATGCGCTCGCAAAAGCCAAAGAGGCGGCGCGCTATGCCAAAGAAGAAACGGCGCGTAAATTGCGCATCAGAAAAAATGCTCTTGAAGCAAAGCTTGCCGAGGCAGAAGCTTTTGCGCAGGTGAACAGGATCAATCAGCAATCGGGGTTGAGCGATCTCATGGGGGCCCTCGGCATGCCCATGGCGTTTCCGTCCTTTGATGTCGATGAGATTCGATCTGAGCTGGGCGGCGTGCGCCATCAGCTGCGCAATCTGCGCATTCCGGAGACTATCTCTATCCCCAAAGCCCCACGCCTTGAATTGGTGCAATCGTGCGTCTGCGCTGCCGGTGAGGCAATCGCGGGCAAACGCATGGCCTACACCATCTCTATGGCCAGCTTCAGGACGATCACGCCGGACAAGCTTTTGACTGTGAAGGCTGATCTTAACACTGCCTTTGACACCAATATCTGCAACGCCACACCCTGGGAGAATTACTCATGAAGGCACAAACCCAAAGCCACGTTCTTTACAAAGATCGCCGCTTCACGATCACCCCAGCGGATATTCGGACACGGACAGCGTTCTATCCGGTTACTGACACAGTGGGACGTGTAAGGCGTGATATCCTGTTCGCCGCATTGGGTTTTGCTGCAATCATCGGCGTGGGCATGTGGCGCTATTATGATCTGTGGCTCCGCGATGAAAAAATCGTCATGGGCGTGATCATTGCACTGACCCTGTTGATCGGCACGCAGCTTTCCATGCTGCAGCTAGATGCGCGCGGGTTTCCAAGCCGTATCTGGATTGCCCGGTCCTCCACGGTCAATAAAATCTTTGATGCCATCACAAAAGCCAGGGCCGCCAATGTGAGTGCAGGCGGCGGGATTGATCCTGACTATAATTTGGATGGTGAATACTGATATATGGTCAGTATAGGAATTATTTCCTTGACTTTCGATGAATATATGTTCACTATATGTTCTCATATATCAACACCAAACAAAAGGAAAAAACATGAGTGATAATAACAGACCAATAGAAACCATCCGCGACGGGCGATACAAAGCCAGCGTGTGGAGCAATGAAGGCGAGAACGGACCGTATCTGTCTGTGAAGTTTGCCAAGACCTATACCGATGCAAGCGGCAAAGCGCAGGATACGCAAACCTTCTCTGACAGTGACCTTTTACAAGTCGCAGAAGTGGCCCGTGAGACGTACCGCGTCACCCGTGACCTGCGTCAGGAATTGCGCGCTGAGTATGGCCAAGCACAAACTCGTAATCAGGCTCCGCCTACAGAGGACCGTGCTGCACCTAATAAGTCGCAAGGTGACGCTGACACCGGCTATCAACGTCAGCCGCGTGGCCGCACACGTAGCTATGCACGATAAGAAGGATTGAGGTAGGCCCCGTGGAAAAGCGTTCCAAAAAATCGGTCACACAAACCAAGCCTTTAACTGCTGGCGATGAAACAAACACTGTTTCGTCGCCAGTGGTTTCTGTTGATGTGGACGCTTATGCGCATTTCCTCGATGGTGCGGATTTGACCGAAACCCAGAAAGAAGAGCTCTTACAAGCCCTGTGGTCGATCATAGTTGAGTTCGTTTCTCTTGGCTTCGGGGTTCATCCAATCCAACAAGCTATGGGGGATGATCCTGTTTGTAAAAAACAGGATAACAAACTCACACAAGCCACCCCGCCTGTGCTAAGATTAGATCACCCCATAATTGAACATGAGATAATTCAATCTGTAGACGGTAAGAGCGAGCACTCTAATCCTGCAGATTATGATAGAGAGGTATGATGAAAAGCTCTGTACACAATACATCAAATATACAAAGAGCGGTTATTTATTGCCGCGTTTCCAGCGCCAAACAAAAAGAAGAAGGCAGCGGGTTAGATCCTCAAGAGCATCGCTGTCGTCAATTTGCTGAAATGAACGGCTATGAGGTGGATGCGGTATTCCCGGATGATGTGTCTGGCGGCGGTGACTTTTTAAAGCGCCCAGGCATGATGGCTTTGCTCGCCTATATCGATGCCCAACCGAATGAAACCTACACCGTCATCTTTGATGATTTGAAACGTCTTGCCCGGGACCGTGAGTTCCATTTTAAATTGCGTTCTGCGTTTCGAAAACGCGGCGTTAATGTCGTATGCCTGAATTACAAATTTGGCGATACGCCCGAAGATGAGTTCATGGAAACGATCTTTGCGGCGCAAGGTCAGCTTGAGCGCGAACAAAACCGCCGCCAGGTGATGCAGAAAATGCGGGCGCGTGTTGAGGCGGGGTATTACCTTTTTTATCCCCCCATTGGTTATAGCTACAAGAAACTCGAAGGCGGCGGGAAGGTTCTTGCTCCCGACGAATTCGCACCGCTTGTTGCAGAAGGGCTCAAAGGGTTTGCATCAGGCCGCTTCCAAACGGCAAGCGAGCTAAAGAGACATTTTGAAAACCTCCCTTCTTTTCCAAAGGGCAGCAATGGTGAGGTCTGGATACAGTCCGTATTCAACATGCTGCGCCAACCGATTTATGCCGGATACTTCACGGTCAAGAAATGGGATTTGCATCTGCACCCCGGAAAACACGAGCCGTTAATTAGCTTTTCGGAATGGCAAAAAATACAGGAGCGTCTCGCCGGTAATGCGAATGCACCTGCACGAGCAGATGTGAACACCGATTTCCCGTTGCGCGGATTTGCAGAATGCGCCTCATGCGGAACACCGCTTACGGCAGCATGGTCCAAAGGTCGAAACAAACGCTACGCGTACTACACGTGCTTTAAAAAAGGCTGCGTCGATTATCGTAAATCGATCCCTAAAGCGAAGATCGAAGTGGCCTTTGAGGGGCTTCTCGGTGAGATGAAACCCTCACCGGTGACCAGCCGATTGATCCGGCAGATGTTTGTGAATTGCTGGCAGATGTTCACAACCTCTGAAGGCGATCTTAAGGCGGACCGTAAAGCCGAAATTGCCCGCCTTAACGCGAAACGCACAAAGCTACTCGACCGCATTCTGGCCACCGATAATGACACCATCGCCAGCGCGTTTGAGGCTGAATTGGAAAAACTAGAAATTGAGAAGCGCGGCTTGAAAGCGCAGATGGCTGAAAAAACCCGTGCGCGCGGAACTTTTGAAGAGACATTTCGAACCGCTTTCGACTTCCTCTCAAACCCAAGTAAACTCTGGGCTTCTGAGCACTTTGAACACAAGAGAATGGTTCTCAGATTGGCCTTTCCTGGCCGCATTCGGTACTGCCGAAATGAAGGTGTTCGAACCGCCGGAATCGCAGAGCCCTTCAGGGTTTTAGGCGATTTTTGTGCTGGGGATTCCAAAATGGTGGAGGGGGTTGGATTCGAACCAACGTACGCTAAGCGACCAGATTTACAGTCTGGCGGTTTTAACCACTCACCCACCCCTCCATTATATCGGGTGGCGGCGCCGGGCTGGGCCCCGCGCGAAACGGCGGTATAGGCGGTGGCGGCGCGCGAGGCAAGGCGGCGCGCTGGAGAATTTCGCAAGGGTCCTGATCGTGCGGGTGCACGCGTAGGGGCACGCCCGGTGGCAGGCTTTATCAACGAGCGCATGAGCCTCTTTCAGGCGGCCGAAATCTGATGATCGACACAAGGATTATGGCTGGGACTATGGCTGCGACTATGGCTGGAACGAGGGCTGGGACAATTGCTGGTATTCGCCCGAGCAACCTGCTCTAAGCGGGAAAAGGTGCGGGATGCGCCGCGTCCCTCGGCACCCCCGCACACTCAAATTGGCAATTGTAATCTGGCACGCTGAAACTGGCTTGTGCCATTGCCTCCAAAGAACGCTACTCTTCCGAATGTCCCTTTTTCTTGGAATACTCCCCCATGGCCCCACCGCGCCAACGCCCGTCTAAACAAAAGCAGGACCGCAAGCCAAAGGCCAAGCGCGCCTCCTCAAAAACGAAGGGGCCGGGCCCTGTTTCACCCAGAAAATCGCCCCCCAAAAAATCGCCCCCAAGACACTCACTCCCAAGACAATCACCCACAGCGGCGGCACCATCGCCAACCCATGACAACCCGTCCCAGGCGGCACGCGCGGCGCAGGCTGATCCCGCACCCGCGCTGCCTTTCATCTATGGACGCCATGCGGTGGCAGCCCTCCTGGCCAACCCGGCACGAGAGATTGAGACTGTGGTCGTCACCCGCGCGGGCGGCAAATGGCTTGCCGAGGCGGGTTTTCGGGACCAGTTGATCGCGGCGGGCGCACGCGAAATGCCCGCCGATGCGCTTGGCGCCTTGCTCGCGCCCGGTTGTGTGCATCAGGGCGTGGCGGTGCTGGCCAAGCCGCTGCCCGCGCTTGATCTGGCCGATCTTGTTGAGGCACCTGGCACCGGGCCTGTGATCATCCTTGACCAGATCACGGACCCGCAAAATATCGGCGCGATCTTACGCAGCGCCGCCGCTTTTGATGCCAAAGCGGTCATCCTGCAGGCGCGTCATAGCCCGGCGATTACCGGGGCGCTGGCCAAGGCGGCGGCGGGCGCCGTAGAAACCGTTCCCATCATCCGTGTGGTGAATATTGCGCGAACCCTGGATGAGTTAAAATCGAACGCTTATTTCTGCGTGGGTCTTGCTGGCGCGGGCAGCACGGCGCTGGGCGATGTACCGCCATTTGACAATGTGGCCCTTGTGATGGGGGCCGAGGGCGATGGCCTGCGCCCCCTCGTGGCGCGCGCTTGTGACGTGCTGGCAACAATCCCCATAAGCGCGGCCATGGAAAGCCTCAACGTGTCAGCGGCGGCGGCCATCGCGCTGTACGCGCTGAAGTCGCCCAAGCCTGACCCACTGGTATCAGGCCTGCCCTCAAATCATTAAGCGCGCCTTTGGTATAAAGAGATAGCGCCCCCAGGGCCTTTTCGGTAGCCTTTCGGCCATGAAAACCATCAAGACCTATTACGGGCCGGAGCAGGCGATGACGGCGCTGAGCCTGCTTCATGCCCACGGAATTGAGGCGCGCCTCCTTGACGGGGCAACGCTCTCCGTTCTGCCGCTCGATAGTGTGGCGCTCGGCGGCTATCGGCTGGCGGTCCCAGAAGCGGCGGCGGCCCAATCCCTTGATCTGTTGACAGAGCACGACGCCCCCGGCCCCGCACCGGAGGGGCGCGCCTATTTCGGCGATGAGTATGACGCCGACTGGATGGCCCAGCGCGCCCTGAACCGGCAACGGGCACGGCGCATCCTCATCGCCCTGGGCCTGTTTATTATTGCCGGGGTGATCGCGAATGTGGTGACCGGCGTCACCCGCCGTCCCGAGCCTTCCGTGGCCCCTGACCCGCCCTGGGTCGGTGGATAATCCTTATTGAATACCGCCGCG
The DNA here is from genome assembly GCA_039819545.1 of Pseudomonadota bacterium. Classification (GTDB taxonomy): domain Bacteria; phylum Pseudomonadota; class Alphaproteobacteria; order Caulobacterales; family Parvularculaceae; genus CALLPQ01. The sequence continues at coordinate 17,518 of JBCBRS010000024.1, forward strand.
ATTATAGAGAGAATATTCTCCTCGAATTTCCCGCAGGACAGCGATATACCGAAAGCAACGACTGCGGTATTCACACCGCGCATCTGATCATGAAGGGGACCCCAACCCATGACGACCTCCACGAAAACACCAGTAAAAACGTCCGCGAAAGCGATACTCGCCGCAACAGTGCTAAGCTTGAGCACCGCCGCGTGCTCCAGCGTTTATTACGGCACACTTGAGCAATTCGGCGTGGAAAAACGCGACGTCCTCGTGGACCGCGTTAAAGATGCCCGTGCAGAACAGGCCGACGCGCAAGAAGTTTTTACCTCTGCACTCGATGAATTTCGCTCCCTCGTGGATGTTGATGGCGGTGCACTGGAGAAAAAATATGACCGGCTGAGCACATCCTATGACCGGTCCAAGAAACAGGCCGCAGACGTCCGTAAGCGGATTAACGATGTTGAAACGGTGGGCAACAAGCTCTTTCGGGAGTGGGAAAAAGAGCTGAAGCTTTATGAAAGCGCGGATCTGCGCCGACGCAGCGAGAGGCAGCTTGATCTGACCCGTACGGAATATACCCGCCTTGTCAGCGCCATGAATAAGGCCGCCGACCGCATGGGCCCGGTGCTTGAACTCTATGAGGATCAGGTCTTGTTCTTGAAACATAACCTTAACGCGCGGGCGATCTCCTCCCTTGATGCGGAACGCATCAAAATCGAGAGCCGTGTGAATGATCTCATTGAGGAAATGAACACCGCCATCGCAGAGGCTGACGCGTTTATTGCGACCATGGGGTAAGGCTTGGGCGCGACTGTAGACCTGATAGAGAGTAGAGCGCGTTCACAAAAAGTGTGATCTTCGATGGTTCCCATCCACCGACTTGGGTTCGAACGCGCGAACCCTAAAAAATCTTGACGGCGTTTTTGATTCAAGAAAAAGGTAACGCAGTCTAACCTTTGCGCAACCCGAGCTGGTGGCCACGGTTTGGGCCAATCCTTTCCCTGAAGACTGGAACTGACCGCGCGTTGATGCTGTCAGCTTAGAAATCGATGGGCTAATCAAAAAAAGACTGGGATAGTTATCCCCGCTTGTGGGGCCGGACCTATGGTGGTCCCATGACGTCACTTGCCCGCCACTACCCTCGTGATCGCGCCTTACGCCCGCCCTGTCGACGGTTGCGGGTGATGCTGCGCTTTGCGGACTTTTGCATGGATCTCGGGCTCTATCTGATCGCGCAACGTCCGTTCCCCGACAATGCGAAAAAAACATCGCAGGTCATCCGCGCGGCCAACCGCATCTGCAAAGCGGGCGCACGGTTACTGGCCTATGTGGAAAACCCCGCGCCGGCGAAATCGGGGGGTGCGCCAGACAACACGCCAGCGGTCACTGCACGCCGATCAAGACTCGTCAAGCAAGACGTACCGTTCGGCGAGATAACGCCTGCACCCGGGAACCGGTCTCTTCAAAAAAGACCGCCACGTGTTCCCCAGAAAACGATTGAGCAAACCGCGATCAATGCGAACGCCCTTGCCCGCCGCATTGACGATAGAACCAAGGCCATGATCGCGCGCGACCAGCATTTGCGATTTGGCGAGGGAGCGCGACTGGTGCGTTCAGCGCCTGTTGAACCAAGCATGCCCCCACCAGCAATAGAGCCGCCAGACGACCCGTCCGCCCCCCTCCCCCCTGATTTTTGGGATCAAGCCCCTGGCGTTGCTTCTGTCCCGCCCGATCACCGTCATAATGTCCGTGCACGACGCCACCCATCGCGCAAACTGCCAGACACCCCGCCCCCATGGCCCCCGCCTTCGCGAGAGTGAGACCCGCTAAGAATAAAATCCGTATTCCCGGGCAAGCGTAGCGCCGCCCCGGGATCTGTTGATGCATTCTGCGTACCCAAATGAGAAGACCCCGGATCAAGTCCGGGGATACGGCGTAATTGTCTAAGCTTTAGGTCGTATTCCCGGGCAAGCGTAGCGCTGACCCGGGACCTGTTGATACATTCTCCGTACCCAAATTAGAAGACCCCGGATCAAGTCCGGGGACACGGCGTATGCATCGGAAATAGAATCCGTATTCCCGAGCAAGCGTAGCGCCGACCCGGGATCTGTATCCACAGACTTTGACCCTGTTGAGACAGTTGCCGTATCAAGCCGTGAGATATGGCCAAGGTTGCTAAGCCCCGGGACAAGGGTATGTATCTAATCCTAATCGGCTTCCATTCTGGCCAGCTTGGCCTTCAGCGCTTCAAGCTCGCGTTTCACATCGTCAACGGTCTCTTCACCGGTATCGCCCTGACCAGGCGCGGGCGGGGTAAAGGGGGCGCCCATGGCGGAGAAGCCCTGCATGCCCGGGATGGACGAGGAGAACATCTTCATCGCCTGCTCATACATGGCCATGTTTTTGCGCACGCTATCTTCAAACAGCTTGTAGCCCGGATTTTGACCTAGCGTCTGGTCCAATTGCTGGCGCAGCTCTTCCTGGTTGCGGGCAAAGCTGTCCATGCTCATTTCGAGATAAGACGGCACGTAGCTTTGCATACTGTCGCCATAAAATTTGATTAGCTGGCGGAGGAATTGAACAGGTAAGAGATTTTGTCCCTTGTTCTCTTGCTCAAAGATAATCTGTGTCAGGACAGTACGGGTAATATCATCGCCGGACTTGGCGTCAAAGACCACAAAATCCTGGCCAGCTTTGACCAGCTCCGACAGAAAATCCAGCGTCACGTATGAACTGGTGGCCGTATTGTAGAGCCGCCGGTTCGCATATTTTTTGATGACGATAAAGCCATCACCATCAGGGCCCCGACCGGTTTTAGGTCCTGTCCCGTTTACGCCTGCGGTTTTCTTGCGCGGACCCGTGCGGCCGTCAGTTTTTTTCTCGGTTGTTTGCTCGCTCACCGCACATTCCTTTATTTTCAGAGGTTGAACATACCGCATTTTGTGCACCTGCACAAACGCATGGTGCGCCTTCACAAAACACGCACGCAAGATCGCCAGGTGGTTGTTTCGCAGGGGCAGGAATGTCAGAACACGCGCGCACTTTGTTAACGCCGATAAAGCGGCGTTTAGGCCCATTATGGAAGGAGAATTTGATGACTGACGTGATCATTGCATCGGCGGCACGCACCGCCATTGGCGCATTTGGCGGCAGCCTCGCGAGCGTGCCAGCAGCTGAGTTGGGCCGAACGGTGATCGCGGACGCCATGGCCCGCGCAGGCATTGAAGGCGCGGATGTGGACGAAACCATCATGGGCCACGTGCTGCAGGCGGCCCAGGGCCAGAACACCGCCCGCCAGGCCAGCCTGAATGCCGGTATCCCGCAGGAACGTCCCGCCGCGACCATCAACCAGGTTTGCGGCTCCGGCCTGCGCACGGTGGCCATGGCCGCCCAGGCAATTCGCGTTGGTGATGCGCGGATAGTTGTGGCGGGCGGTCATGAAAACATGTCCATGGCCCCCCACGCGGCGCACCTGCGCGATGGGACAAAAATGGGTGCCATGACCCACGAAGACACCATGATCAAAGACGGCCTGTGGGATGCCTTCAACAATTACCATATGGGCCAGACCGCAGAAAATCTTGCCGAGAAATACCAGATCACCCGCGAAGAACAGGACGCCTTTGCAGTGGCCAGTCAGAACAAGGCCGAGGCCGCCCGCGACGCCGGTCGCTTCGCCGAGGAAATCACGCCCGTGACGATCAAGCATCGCAAGGGCGATATCACCTTTGACCGCGATGAATATATCCGTGACGGCGCGACGGTGGACGGCGTCGCCAAGCTGCGCCCCGCTTTCGTGCGCGATGGCGGCACCGTCACGGCGGCCAACGCCTCCGGCCTCAATGACGGGGCGGCGGCCATGGTGATCATGAACGCCGACGAAGCAGCAAGCCGGACTATCGAACCGCTGGCGCGAATCGTCTCCGCCGCCCATTGCGGGGTGGACCCCTCCATCATGGGCATCGGCCCGGCACCAGCCTCGCGTTTGGCGCTGGAGAAAGCAGGCTGGACCCTTGATGAAGTCGACCTGATTGAAGCTAATGAGGCTTTTGCCGCGCAAGCCCTGTCCGTCGGTAAGGAACTTGGTTGGGATGCGGACAAAGTCAACGTGAATGGCGGCGCCATCGCCCTTGGCCATCCCATCGGCGCGTCGGGCACGCGGATCCTCACCACGCTGATCCACGAAATGAAACGCCGGGATGTGCACAAGGGCCTTGCCACATTGTGCATTGGTGGCGGCATGGGTATCGCCATGTGCGTTGAGCGGTAATACAAAGCATAATCAATATACAGAATAAATATAAGGAGGAACCCATGAGCAGAACAGCAATCGTCACCGGCGGCACCCGCGGCATTGGTAAAGCCATTTCCCTCGGCCTGAAAAATGCGGGTATCACCGTCACCGCAACCTATGCAGGCAATGATGCAGCCGCGTCAGCCTTCAAAGAAGAGACCGGGATCAATGTCGCCAAATGGGATGTGGGTGACTACGATGCCTGTATCGCGGGGATCAAAGATGTGGAGGGCGCGCAGGGCGCCACGGATATCCTCGTGAACAATGCGGGCATCACCCGCGACGGGTTCTTCCACAAAATGTCCGTGGACAAATGGCGTCAGGTCATGTCGGCCGATCTTGATTCGGTTTTCAACATGACCCACGGCGTCTTTGGCGGCATGCGCGACCGCGGCTTTGGCCGTATCGTGAATATTTCCTCCATCAATGGCCAAAAAGGTCAGGCGGGTCAGACCAACTATTCCGCTGCCAAAGCCGGCATGATCGGCTTTACCCGCGCGCTGGCCCAGGAGGGTGCCCGCAAAGGCATCACCGTCAACGCCATCGCACCGGGCTACATCAACACCGAAATGGTCGGCGCCATGGACCAGAAAGTTCTCGATAGTATCGTTGCGGGCATCCCCATTGGCCGCCTCGGCGAAGCCGACGAAATCGCCCGCTGCGTCACGTTCCTGTGCGATGACAATGCCGGCTTTATCACCGGCGCTGTGATGACGGCGAATGGAGGTCAGTATATTGCGGCGTAGGCTGACGACCTTATTGATTACACGAAGAAAAAGCGGCAGTTTCTGCCGCTTTTTTTGTGCTCTGATTTTTACCCGGCAGTTTGCCCTTGCAATCTTCGCCATTTTTGTATATACATTGCACAGACGTTGCATCACGTGATGGGGTCGTCTGACTTGTTTTGCTTTGCCACAGTCTTGCGTTGGTGCGGCCACTAACCGGGGGTTTCCCATGGCGAAAACCGAGACCGACGCGGGCAAGAAACGCAAAAAGAAAAACAAGAAGGACAGCCAATTGGTCATCCGGATTAGTACCGAAGACCGGGACGGTTTCATCGCGTTATGTGACGATCTGGACACCAGCGCGGCGCGAGAGATCCGCGGATTTATCAAGGACTTTATGCGTCAACATCAAAAAGTGGGCGCAAAAGAAAACAGCGATTGATCCGCCCTTCCGGCAAAGCGCTTTTTGAATCGTAAGGAAAACCCATGTCTAAGAAAAAAATCTCTTCCCTGAAAAAAGAAATCAAAAGCCGCAAAAAGCGGATTGCGCGTCAGGAAACAAAACTGAAAAAAGCCAAAAAGGCGCTGAAAAAAGCGGCGTAAGCCAAGTCGGCGATTCAGTTCGTATTTCAATCACCGCCGCAGCCGGGTATTCGGCGCGGCGGCTTTTTCCGTTTTAGAGCGCGGGCCGCCGAAGCAGGCACCTGTTGCTGTGCCGCTCCTGCCCTTGACGTGGCTGCAATCCTCATACAAGCGATAGTCCCGCGAAGATAAGGCCCTTTCCACTGTGGGGCTGACCGAAGGATGTAAAGCAGCCATGGTTGCCATTACGCTGCCCGATGGGGCCGTGAGAAAATTTGATGGACCAGTCACCGGACTTGCCCTTGCCGAGGACATTTCCAAGTCGCTCGCCAAGAAAGCCATTGCAGTCAAAGTTGATGGCGATCTGACCGATCTTTTTGCGCCGATCGAACATGATGCAACGATTGAAATCGTCACCCGCCAGGGCGACGATGCGCTGGAGCTCGTACGCCATGATGCGGCGCACCTGTTGGCGCAAGCAGTGCAGGATCTTTTTCCCGGCACGCAGGTCACCATCGGCCCGGTGATTGACGATGGCTTCTACTATGACTTTGCCCGCGACGAGCCTTTTTCCACGGACGACTTTGAGCGCATCGAAAAGCGCATGGCTGAACTCGTCGATGCCGACCTTGCCACCCATAAAAAAGTGTTGCCGCGCGATGAGGCCATCGCCCATTTTGAGGCGCTGGGCGAAAGCTATAAAGCCGAACTGATCCGCGATTTACCCGAAAATGAAGAGATTAAGGTATACTACCATGGTGACTGGCATGACCTATGCCGGGGGCCCCATCTTCCGTCGACGAAGCATATTGGCAAAGCCTTCAAATTGATGAAACTTGCCGGTGCCTATTGGCGGGGCGATAGTAAGAATGCGCAGCTGCAGCGGATTTACGGTACCGCCTGGCTGAATGAAAAAGACCTCAAGGCCTATCTCCACCGTTTGGAGGAAGCAGAAAAACGCGACCACCGCAAACTGGGCCGCGAGCTTGATCTTTTTCACCTGCAAGAAGAGGCACAAGGCTCAGTGTTCTGGCACGCCAAGGGCTATGTGATCTGGCTGATGCTGGAGGCGTACATCCGTCGCCGCCTCGCCGATGCAGGGTATGCGGAGGTCAAGACCCCGCAACTTCTGGATGCGAAGTTCTGGGAACAGTCTGGCCACTGGGCAAAGTTTCGTGAAAATATGTTTGTTGTCCCGGATGAAGTACCGTCTACGGATGATGATCAGCCGATGATCTCCGCCGATGCTAAACTCATGGCAATCAAGCCCATGAACTGTCCGGCCCATGTGCAGATTTTTCGGCAAGGCGTTAAATCCTACCGCGACCTGCCCATCCGCATGGCCGAGTTCGGCTGCTGTCACCGGAATGAGGCCCATGGCGCGCTTCACGGGCTCATGCGTGTCCGTCAGATGACGCAGGATGATGCGCATATCTTCTGCCGCGAGGACCAGGTTACAGATGAAGCGATTGCTTTTTGTGATCTTCTGCATACGGTCTATAAGGATCTCGGCTTCGAAGAGGTTGCCATCAAACTTGCCACCCGGCCGCAAGTGCGCGCCGGTGACGATACTGTCTGGGACCGTGCAGAGGCAGGTCTGGAAGAGGCGTTGAAGCGTGCCGATTTGCAGTATGAAGTCACCCCCGGCGAAGGCGCCTTTTATGGTCCAAAGTTGGAATTCCATCTCAAAGACGCCATTGGCCGGTCCTGGCAATGCGGGACATTGCAACTCGATTTTGTCCTCCCCGACCGTCTTGATGCGTCGTACGTGGACGAGGCGGGCGCACGCCAACGGCCCGTCATGCTTCACCGCGCCATTCTGGGCTCGCTGGAACGGTTCATCGGTATTCTGATCGAAAACTACGCGGGCAAAATGCCGTTCTGGATGGCACCGACGCAAGTCGTTGTTGCCACCATCACCTCCGACGTTGACGACTATGCGCACGACGTTGTGGCGGCCCTGCGCGCGCGCGGTCTACGCGTCGAAATTGATACGCGTAATGAGAAAATCAATTACAAAGTCCGAGAGCATTCCTATCAAAAAGTACCCGTGATTGCTGTAATTGGTGGTAAGGAAAAAGAGGGTCGCAAACTCTCGCTGCGCCGTCTTGGCTCCCAGGGTCAGCAGATTGTTTCCCTTGAAGAGGCGCTGGACACCCTTGGGCAGGATGCGCTACCCCCGGATCAGAAGCGTTCTGATCACGCGACCGCTGGCCACGGCACAGCGGCTCACGGCTGATATGCCTGATCCGGCGGCCCCCACCGCAGAAACTGATCCAACGCCCAACTTGAATGATGGCGCGAGCCCACAGAGTGTTAGGCGACTAGCGCGTGTACAGAATGGTTTCCTGCTGTTTGGTTTAGCCTTGTTGCCGATTGCGCTCGTACTGGCCCACAAAGCGGTAGGTGTTCTGCTTCTGATTGGCGGGTTGCTTGTCGCTGCCTCACCGTCCGTTTGGCACAATACACCCTATACGGAGAAAAAATGGCGAGCGCTAAGCGCGGGGCCCCTGTCACTTTTCTTCTTTCTTGGGCTCTGCCTCTGGCTTGGTGTCACGGCATTGTGGTCAACCGCGCCCAAGGCCTTCACGCTCTTTTTGATCCCGCTGGGTACAGGCCTGAGCGCATTGGCTCTATCCCGCTGGCTTCTCGCCGGCCCAACGATCCAGGCACAGCGGTTATTGAACGTTTTTGCGCTCGCAATCATCGCGTCTGCCGTCTTGCTTAGCGTCGAGGCGATCACCGGCGGCGCGATACGGCTGATGACCCCGCCAGATGATCTGTCGTGGAATCGGCACAAGGACATAGGTCATCTTGGCCGGGGTGTGACAATCCTTGTTCTGATGGTTTTTCCGGCAGCGCTTGTCCTGCGCGCACGCCAGGGTCACTGGCTGGGGCTTGCGATGCTTTCTGCGCTAGCGTTTTATGTCGGGGTCACATTCACCATCAGCGCCAATGTGTTGGGCCTTGCGGCTGGCCTGATTGCTTTTGTTTGTGCCCTTGGCGCCCCGCGCACAACGCTCCTTGTGCTGACAGCGCTGATCCTTGGGTTTCTAATCTTAATGCCGGCGATTGCGGCATGGCTTCCGGCAGAGATGCTACACGCCCGTTGGGAAGGCACAGTTCCCGCCTCCTGGCTCCAACGGCTTTATGTGTGGAAGGCGGTGGGTGCAGAAATTGTTACGGGCCTGCCTTTTGGTCACGGCGTCGACTACGCTCGCATCTTGACCGGCACCACGCCAACCATTGAGATCGCCGGGGCCGTCGGCCCCTTGCAGGTTTTCCCAATCCACCCCCACAGCGTCTTTCTGCAACTCTGGTTGGAGGGCGGTTTGCCGGCGGTACTCCTCGCCGCCGGGGCGCTAATTTTCGGGGTCAACGCTTTGCTGCGTGCTGGCTTCTCACCGCCCACGCTTGCCGGATTTGCGGGCGTCATGGCCGCGAGCCTCGTCAGTTTCGCGGTTGAGGCAAGCCTATGGCAGCTCTGGCGCCCGGCCGGCATTGGCGTTGCGATAGCGGCCCTAATTGCCTGTGAACGCGCGGGCCGGACCTCCTGATCGGTTCATCTTTCGTTGAACGCCGCAATTCACGCCACCATTTTTACCCTTTGCACAGAAAATCGTGGTCTTTGCGTCAGCATGGTTAACAATCTTCTTGCCTCTGGCGCCCTCCCCCAAAATTCCGCTTTGCTCCCCCCCGATGCAGCTTTATAGAATTTAATGATATCGCACTGCACCAAAATGCTATGGTGCCAGCGTGGATTAAAACAGTGCGCCAATCACCGGGGGTGCGGAGAATGTGTGCAGAGAAAAAAGGCCGCTGGCGGGGCCCCATATATGCAGTTTGATACGACAGTAGAGCACGATGCGGCCCCGGTTTTTGCCAAAACTGGCCCTGCAGATGGACCGGATGAGGTTGCGGCGATCTACCGTCCAACGGCGTTTTCGGCCCCGAAGCGCGCACCGGTCACGGCCATTGTTGTTACCTATTACACCGGCCCGGTGCTGGCCCGTACGATTGCCTCACTCAAAGCCCAGCCCGAAATTACCGAAATTATCATTGTCGATAACGGCAACTGGACCGATGCCGTTGTGCGCGCTGCGGTCCCCGATGAGGACGGCCCCCGCGTTGAGATTGTTTCCGGCCACGGCAATGTGGGCTTTTCGGCTGCCTGTAATATGGGGGCCAAACGCGCCGGTGGGGACTATCTTTTATTCCTGAACCCCGATGCGGTCCTGCCCACGGGCGGGGTTAGCCAGCTCCTTGCCGATGCTAAGGACCATGACCATCCCTGGATGATCGGCGCCAAACTTGTGGACCCCGACGGGATTGAGCAGGTTGGCTCACGCCGCGCAACACTGACCCCGTGGCGCGCCCTGGTGGAGACGTTGCGGCTTTACAAGCTGGCCCCTCGCCACCCTTATTTCCGGCGCTTTAACATGCATGCTGACCCGTGCCCGGGGGAAGTTGTGCCCGTACCTGTGACCTCTGGCGCGTGCTTTTTAATCAGCGCAGACGACTTTTCACTGGTGGGCGGCTTTGATGAAAAATATTTCCTCCATGTGGAGGATGTGGATTTCTGCCTGCGCTTTGGGCAGGCGGGCGGCACGGTTTATTTCGACCCGAAGGTGCAGGTCACCCATTTCAAGGGGTCAAGCCGCGCAAACCGTATCGGCATCGAATTCCATAAAACCCGTGGCATGCAACATTACTTCCGGCGACATTTTGCGCGTGTTTACCCGCCTTTGTTCCTGCCTCTCGTATCGGTCTTTTTGTGGCTGCGGCTCGCGGTTTTCTCGGCATCTCATATGACGAAACAGGCCCTTTGCATGGTGGGCCTGCGCCAGAAACGGGGCCGCGCAGGTATGGAACGCGCCCGCGCCTTTGTGGCCACCCGGTCATCGCGCCGATAGGCCGGTCACATCGGCGTCAGCCGCCTTGAATATCCCCTGGGCCAATCTCTTTTGCACTTGCGAAGGCTTCGCGCCATCCGTAGATAAGCGACCTGTTTTTCGTGAGGAGCCCGCCCATGGCGTTTGATGACACCGTCCTGCCCAAATCCGTCACCGCGGAGGAGGTGCTGTCACTGCACCATTGGACCGATGAACTTTTCTCGCTACGCCTGACCCGGCCAGCGGCCTTCCGCTTTCGCTCCGGTGAGTTTGTCATGATCGGCCTGATGAATGAGGGCAAACCGCTCCTGCGCGCCTATTCCATGGCGAGCCCAGCCTGGGATGACGGTCTAGATTTTTACTCAATCAAGGTGCAGGACGGCCCCCTCACCTCTCGCCTTCAGCACATTCAGGAAGGCGACAAGGTTCTGCTTGGCAAGAAACCCACGGGCACGCTGGTTCTTGATGCACTGAAACCTGGCAAGCGGCTTTATCTGTTCTCAACGGGTACGGGCTTTGCCCCTTTCGCCAGCCTTGTGCGGGAACCGGAAACCTACGAGAAGTTTGACGAGGTTATCGTCACCCATACCTGTCGCAAGATTGGCGATCTTCAGTACTCGAAGACAATCGTTGACGAGATTGCTGACGATCCATTGGTAGGCGAGGATGCGCCCGGCAAATTGCGCTACTACGCAACCACAACCCGCGAAGATAGCCAGTATATGGGCCGGATCACTGATTTGATGGACTCGCGCAAACTGTTCAGTGATTTGAGTGTTGATCCCCTGAACCCGGAAACCGACCGGGTGATGATCTGCGGCTCCATGGCGATGCTCGCCGATACCAAAGCGCTGACAGAGAGCTTTGGCCTCGAGGAAGGGTCTAATGCACGCCCCGGCGATTTCGTTGTTGAAAAGGCCTTTGCCGAATAGACACCCGGCACCGCCTACAGGCGCGTGATGACCGGAACGCCAAGCGCCTTTTCCAGCGCACGCGCCTGCACCACATGATGGCCGCCGCCATAAACGACAATGACGGTGTCATAGCGCGCAAGCCCGTCAGCAATAGTCTCTAAAATATGCCGGTCACGGATATCCGCCACCGCGCGGGCAAGGTCCGCGCTGGGCCTGTCGAATCGCGGATGGGTAAAATACGCATCCGTGCGCTGATATCCTTCGTCGAAGGATATGCCGTTCATGGCCTTATACCACGCCTTAAACCCATCAGCGGTAAGCGGGTCGTCCAGCGCACCGCGTACGGATGGATCCATATTCGCGCTTACTGCCGCAATATGGCTGGCAAGATCAAGCATCCGATGATCCGGTTCTCGGTCTTCACGCAGCCACCGCTCAATAGAGCGTAGAATATGAAAATTCATCTGGTCATCTGGCCCGTAGCCCAGCGGCGTAAGACTCGCTTGCGTATAGTGGTCCGGCGCCTCTCCGCCGATAAAATCTGCCCCAAGAGTGGTTGCCAACCTGATGGCAAGCAACGCCTCGCTATCGCTCCCGTCATCTTCCGCAAGGTCAGCTTCCCGGGTCAGCGCTGCTGGCTGATTGATGGTGCTCGACACATACCCCTCCACGATGACGAGCCGGGGGTCAGGGTCGCTCCCCTCAAACGCCTTTTTCACCAAGTGATGGGTTGGCGAGCGCCCATCGGCCTGATGACGCGCGGCCACATAAACAAGTTTTTTTCCGCAGGCGGAATAGGTGGCCATATACGGGAATGCGGTGAGCGGGCGCTCGTGAAATCGCGCCCAGGGCAGGAGATCTTCGGGCGACGGCACGCAAGTGGTGCGGGCCCCCGGCGAGGCATAAGGCAACTCGCTAACCCGCTCACACGCGGCGGCCAAGACGAGCGCAAAAAACACCGCAAGCATGCCCACACCCCGTCCGCGCACCCTTCTAACAAGTGCAATCATCCTGGCTGTTCTCCTATTTGAGCCTTCAAATCGAGCGCCTTTGTGCATGGGAGACCTGCCCATTCCCTGTGACAATTCCGCCACCCTTTATGTCACAGTCCTGTCACCGGGAATCAGCTATGTTTTCACCGGTTGAGTTCAGTATACTCTGACCAAAGGAGAGTGTGGTTTCAGGCAACGGGTTTCGCATACAATATACCGCCAACGTACTGAATTCGCCGAGAATGCCCTGCGCATTCTGACAGGTGCCACGATTTCTGTGTTTCCTAAAAATGAGGTGGTCTTGTGAATGTACACGAGGTTTCCCCCGAAAGTTGTCCCGCTCTGGTCCTTAACGCGGATTTCAGGCCGCTGAGTTATTTTCCGCTGTCGCTGTGGTCGTGGCAGGATGCACTGAAGGCTGTCTTTCTCGACCGGGTCGAGGTTGTGGCCCACTATGACAAGCTGGTGCGCAGCCCGTCCTTTGAGATGCAATTGCCGTCGGTTGTGTCGCTGAAAAGCTATATCAGCCATTCGCGTACGCCCGCTTTTACCCGCTTCAACGTCTTTTTGCGCGATAGTTTCAGTTGCCAGTATTGCGGCTCGACGGATCGCGAGCTGCTCACCTTCGACCACGTGACCCCGCGCTCAAAGGGCGGCAAGACCACGTGGACGAATATTGTTGCCGCGTGCAGCCCGTGCAACATCAAAAAGGGCGGGCGCATGCCTAAACACGCGAAGATGTTTCCCCATCGCACGCCGGTGCGCCCGACCATGTATGAATTGAATGACCGGGGCCGCGCCTTCCCGCCGCAATATCTGCACGATAGCTGGCAGGATTACCTTTACTGGGACACCGAACTGGAGCCATAAGCGCCGAACGAAAGGAAGGCGTCTTTGTCCCAGTCTGCATCCCAGTCTGCGTCCCACCCCGGGCCGTCATGTACGGCCTCCATCATTATCGTCAATTACAATGCCGGGCGGCGGCTCGCCAAATGCGTCCAGCATTTACGGACACAAAACGTCACTGATTTTGAAACCATTATTATCGATAATGCGTCCACGGATGGTTCTCTTGAGGGGCTTGATCAGAGCGGCCTCAACGTCAGCATCATGCGCGAGAAAGAAAATCACGGCTTTGCAAAAGCAAATAATATGGCAGCGCAGGTGGCGCGGGGTACCTGGCTTGCCTTCCTGAACCCTGATGCGTACGCACAACCCGATTGGCTTGGCTCGCTCCTGGCCGCGGCCGAGCGCTATCCTCACATTGAGGCCTTCGGCTCCACTCAGCTCAGCGCAGAAAACCCGGAGATTATCGACGGTCTGGGCGATGTCTATCATGCCTTCGGCGTCCCCTATCGTGGTGGCTTTGGTCAGCCTGCTGATGACCTTCCCCCCGACGGTGCGTGTTTTTCGCCTTGCGCGGCAGCAATGCTCATACGCCGGGATTGTTTTGATGATCTCGGCGGCTTTGACGAGCGCTATTTTTGTTATGGAGAGGATGTCGATCTGGGCTTTCGCCTGCGTCTGGCGGGTGGGCACGCGGTTCAGGTGGCCGATGCGGTTGTACACCATGAAGGCTCCGGCGTGTCGGGGCGCTATTCAGACTTCACTGTCTATCACGGCAACCGCAATCGCATCTGGGGGTGGTTCAAGAATATGCCGCTGGCGCTGCTCATTCCGCTCCTGCCCTTTCATTTGGCGATCAATTCTTACTTGCTGATCCGCGCCTATGGCGTTGGTATTGGCCCCGCCTATGCCCGGGCCTTGCGTGATGGCTTTGGCGGGCTTGGCGCCATCATGGCGGCACGGCGCGATATGCCACCGCGCCGCGCGCCTCTTTTGTCAATCATCCGGGCCCTGAGCTGGTCCCCACTCAAGGTCTCCCGCCGAGCTGTTGACTTAAAGCCATTGCCGGGTACTGGGGCCAATCGTCAGTCAGCAGATTTTTAGCTGATACAGACCTTTCGAGGCGCGTGCCAACGGCACGTTCCGTAGGGTGAAGGTCTCATTGTGCAAAGAGATATCCACACCCTGAGGAGGCCGTAAGCCCGTCTCGAAGGGCCCCCAACACCAAAACACTAAGCCAGATCAAACAACAGCACCTCAGCATCGCTCAACGCCTTTAGCGTCACCTCCCGCCTATCGCAGATGGCAAGACCATCACCCGGTTGCAGGATATGATCATCTATCTCCACCCCGCCGCGGGCAATCTGCAGCCAGCCATAGCGTCCGTCGGCAAAATGGTGGGTCACGGTCTCACCCGGTTTGAAAACGCCGGTATAAAGATCCGTATCTTGATGGATCGTTAGCGCGCCATTGCGCCCATCGCGCGCGGCCACCAGACGCAATTTGCCATTGCGGTCATCGCCAAAAGTCTTCTGCTCATAACCGGGTGTGATCCCGTCTTTTTCCGGTAGCAACCAGATTTGCAGAAAATGCACCGGCTTGTCTTTGGAGCCATTAAACTCCGAGTGCCGAATACCGGTTCCCGCGCTCATGCGTTGCACATCACCGGGGCGGATCACCGATCCCGTACCCAGCGAATCCCTATGCTCCAGCATCCCGTCAAGCACATAGGAGATAATTTCCATATTGGCGTGGCCATGTTCACCAAACCCAGCGCCAGGCACGACTCTATCTTCATTGATTACGCGCAGGGCGCGAAACCCCATATGGCGAGGATCATGGTACTGACCAAAAGAAAAACTGTGATTGGTATCGAGCCAACCAAAATTGTTATGGCCACGCTCGTCGGCCCTTCGTAATTTCAACATGAGAGGTCTCCTTTCTCTGTTTCAATGTTGGGCAGCCAGTGGCCGCTTTATGTGCGCCAGCACATCGCTTAGGTCATTCTGGGCATCTCTCTGGGCCTGCTGTGCATCAGCCATTTGCTGGTCAGCGGCGATCAGGGAAACATCCGTGATGCCCATAAACCCAAGAACATGGCGAAGATAGCCCGTGGCAAAGTCGATATCGCTACCCACTTTGGTGCCGCCCGATGCGGTGATGATCACGGCGCGTTTATTTTTGAGAAGGCCTTCGGGCCTCTCAGGCGTATATTGAAATGTACGGCCCGCCCGGGCCACCTGGTCAATCCACGCTTTGAGGGCCGCCGGCACGCCGAAATTATAGATCGGCGCGCCGAGGACGATCAGATCGGCCTCTTCCAGTTCCGTCACCAGCTGATCCGAAAAACTAAGCGCCGCTTGCGCGTCGGCAGATCGCTCCGTGGGGGGTGTAAAATTGGCCTTGACCCAGGCCTCGTCGAGGAGCGGCAAGCCGTCAAGCAGATCACGGGTGACGATGCGGCTCACTGCGCCCGCGTTCTTTAACAGCGCGAGGAACCGATCGGTAAGAGTGCGGGTGGAGGAGCCGGTTTGACGCGCGCTAGCATCAATACGCAGGACCTGTAACGGTGAAATAGCCATGATTTCGTCCTTTCAAAAACGGCCGGCTGGCACGTTTTGCCGGTGGGCCCCTGTGAAGGGAGGGCCGCGCACCGCCGGTGATAAAGGCAATTTAATTGTTTCTAAAATTGAGAGTAGTTGTTGAATTACGAAATTATTGTTCGTATTTATAGAACAATGAACGATCTCGACCAAATGCGCAGTTTTGTGGCCATCGCCCGGGCGGGCTCCATCTCCCGGGCGGCGCGCCAGACCCACACCACGAAATCGGTATTGAGCAAACGACTCGCCGATCTGGAGACGCGGCTGGGCACCAGCTTGATCACGCGCACCACACGGTCGCTCACCTTGACGGACACGGGCGCGCGCTATCTGCACTGGGCCGAGGCAATCCTCGACGATCTGGCTGAAGCGGACCGCGAGGCGCGCGATAGTGGCGACGGGTTGGCGGGCAAGCTGCGGATTGCTGCGCCACTATCGTTTGGATTGGCGCATCTGAAGCCAGTGATCGCTGACTTTATCCTGCAACACCGCGACCTCGATGTGGAAATCGATTTTTCCGACCGGCAGATTAATCTGGTGGAAGATCAGATTGATGTGGCCGTGCGGATCGGGGCGCTGCCCGATTCCAGTCTGATCGCACGCAAAGTTGCCCCCATCCGCCATCACGTTGCCGCCGCACCCGCTTTTTGGGAGCGTTACGGTATCCCTCAGCACCCAGATGATCTGGAGGATCTCAATTGCCTGCACTATCTTAATCTCGCACGTCCCGAGCAACTACCCTGGTGGGGGCCCGGCGGTACGCGCGGTATCGTCCGCCCCCCAATCAGGGTATTGGCCAGCAATGGCGATTTTCTGGCTGACCTCGCCGCACGCGGCTGCGGCTTTGTGGTGGAACCAGACTTTATTCTGGCCCCCCTGCTGGAGGCAGGCCGCTTGCAAGCAGTCCTTGATGATTATGCCTGGGCGGCCATGAACCTCTATGTGGTCTTTGCCCCAAACCGCCGGATAAGCGCCAAAGCGCGTGCCTTCGCCGATACGATCATCAAGCGCTTTTCCAGGCGGGAGGAAGACTGAATCTGGGTTCCACAGCAGGTATGACAGTCCCGAAGAAATAAGGGTCGAGGTCATATGATCAGGGTACAGAATTTGTGAGTATAAATTCGTATTGGCCCCGTGCTGGATTGCGTTACCTTTTTGTTGACTCAAAAACGCAGTCTAGATTTTTCAGTCATCGCGGGTTTGAACCCAAGTCGATGGATGGGAACCATCGACGATCACACTTGTTGTGAAGACGCTCTAAACAAACCGACGCACGCAAAAAACACCGACATCAGCGCTCGGCCAACGCCAACCCATCGTCTCAATTAAAGGCATTTGTTGATTGTGAGCAGCACAAAGTCCCAAGTGATGGAAACGGTGGAACGGAGTTCGTACGCTCAATTCCAAGGACACGACCGTGGCCCGGGCGGTCAGCCCGCCCCGTCGGAGGGCCTTTGGCCCGCGAGACAAGAAATGGCGGACCGAGAGTCCGCCTATATACCGTTTCCTCCCGACGCTGACTGTCTCATAAGCATCGATATTTCTGGTGTTTAGCTATCTTTCCTGTATTTTCCTATTTCATCTTGTTTCAGACAAGCGCAAACTTTATGGTATGAGGGGTGGTATCAAAATCGGCAGTTATACCAATGCCGAAAACCACCAAGGGCCTGACCGCCACAGCTGGCTCCAAGATGAAGACGCCCGGTCGGTATGCGGATGGTTCCGGGCTCTATCTGCAGGTGTTAGATTCCCTGTCGAAGCGGTGGGAATGGCGCGGGATGGTGGACGGCAAGCGCAAGCTTGTTGGTATCGGAACCGCTGATCTATATTCCCTCGCTGAGGCCCGCGAGATTGCCCGTGAGTGGTCCCGGCTGGCGAAGGAAGGCATGGACCCCAAAGCCCACCGGGACGCCCTGAGATTTGATCAGAGAGCGGTGCGGGCGGTGCCCACCTTTGAGGCGGTGGCGCGTGAATGTCACGAGAAGACGATTCAGCCCGCGATGCGGAACGCAAAGCATATCCAGCAATGGATCAACACGCTTGCCGATTATGTGTTTCCGGTGATTGGTTCCATGCGGATCAATGAAATCACCACGCAGGACGTGCGAAAAGCGCTGGAACCGATCTGGCTGGAAAAGCCGGAGACGGCACGCCGGGTAAAGCAACGCATCGGTAAAGTGTTTGAGTATGCCCGCACGGTGCCGGAGTGCCGGTTTGACCGCGTGAACCCCGTTGATGGTTTGAAACAGGCTTTGCCGTCGCAAAAGAATGCGCAGGCGAAGGAACACCACCCGGCTTTGCCCTACGCCGACTTACCCGCCCTAATGACCGATCTGCAGGCGGTGGACAGCATATCATCGCTGGCCCTGCAATTTATCATTCTGACCGCTTGCCGGTCCGGGGAGGTACGCGGGGCGCAGTGGTCAGAGATCGATCTGAAAGCCCGCACATGGACGGTGCCAAGGGCACGCATGAAAGCGGGCAAAGACCACCGCGTGTCCCTGAGCGACGCCGCTATGGCCATTCTCGAACGCACGCGCGGGCTATCGGATGAATGGGTATTCCCCAGTCCGCAGGCCCGCAAAGCCTTGTCCGATGTGGCGGTGGCGAAGGTGTTAAAGCGGTTTCATGAACCCACCACCGCAACGGTTCACGGAATGCGTTCCACCTTTCGCGACTGGTGTGAGGAGCAGACAAGCTTTCCCCACGCAGTGAAGGAACGCGCGCTTGCCCATACAGTCCGCAATCAGGCCGAAGCCGCCTACAACCGCACCGACCTTTTCGAAAAGCGCCGTAATCTGATGGATACCTGGGGGCGTGTTACGCAATCAGCGTTGCACGAGGCCGGGAGTGGCACCGTGATTGATCTGAAATCCAGAAAAGCCTGATTCGCTCGCCGTATTCGGTGTGTAAATTTACTCGTTCTCAATTGCCTCAAATCGGCTTAATAAGTGTCACGCGCGGCTAAGGTCGATCCTGAATGGTCAGCATCCGCACGGACTTGCCGCGTCGCTTTTTATGCGGGCAGAACTTGCGGAGGCGAGAGTGAATATTGATGTAGATTTTTTTAACGAGTATTCTCGAAAGCTATTTGCAACGCGAGAGTTTAAGCCGAGAGAAATGCTTATCCACAAAGAACGTGAAGCACTTCACGTAAAATATGCGGATCAGCACGATAAAAGAACGAACGAGATTAAAAAAATTATTCAAGATTTGCTGCCTTCCGTTGCCTTTAATCTCACCGATGAGAACCTAACCGAAGAAGCGCGAAAGATTACATTTTTTAGTGTATATCCGCCCCTTCCAAAGGGTAAAAAACATAAATTTGGAAAACGCAAAGAAGATGTTGAAAAACTGAAAAATGCTATCACGACGATAGAAAAAATTGAAATCTCTCGTATAGTTTTATCCGAATTAATTCAAGCAATGTTGATTGAATTGCCGCTTGGTGGTTTAGAAGAACTTGACCCAAATTGCCATAATCAATCGTATAGAGATTATCCCTATGGGGTATTTCTTGGTTCTCAAACTGATGCTTTGACTACAATAAAATTTTTAGCACCTTATTTAGTAGAGGCGATTGAAAGGGTAAATAATACCGTGATTTTTCCTACTTCTGCGAATGTAAGAAACCCACAAGAGAGAAATACCATGAATGCAATTTGTAGGTTTTGGAAAGAGCATAATGAAGAGAATATGCCCCGTATGATTAAGGTAGATAGCGGATCAAAATTGGTCAAATTTTGTATCGAGATATTTGAAACTCTTGAATTCTCTAAAAGCTCAGTTGAAACAGCATATGCTGCTGTAAATAGTTAAGGGGACTTCAATGTTGATTTAACACCGAAGTCCCCAAGCAATCTGGTTTTTTGTCATCCATATCTCCATGCATCGCGATGAAACGCGGCTCAATATGGAGAAATCAGTGACCAAGAAAACTTATTTACATCCAACCAAAGGCTGGCGCACCAGTCCCGATTTTCCAGACGAAGATAACAAAGATGATGGCGAGGCAGTTTCCGAAGCCGCTGCCCCCTCCATCCGAACCGAATCTAAGCGCTACAGACGCGACGTCGACGTTGCGCAGATTTATGGCGTCCACCGCTCGACAGTGTGGCGGTGGGTCCGTGAAAAGATTATTCCGCCCCCGCTGAAAATTGCCGGAAGCTCTCGCTTCGATCTAGCCGTCACCGATGAGGGTGTTCAACGGGAGGCCGCGAAAAATGCTGCATAGAAACAAAAACCCCGGTGCGGTCGAGGCACCGGGGCAGAGAACGTTCGCGTCAAATTCCAAATCATCAAAATCAGGATTAAACACAAAATGAGAATACGCCCCCATGACAATTTTTTCAAGCCTAACCTTAGCTGCGAAACGGTTTTGAACCTTCGCAAAAGGGCAATCGGGGACAAATTCCCCATCAGCGATAGCGTGGCCAATTGGCTGGCTGAGCATGCGTTTGGAGGCAATGTTGATGAAAAATAATCTCGTTCTATTGCCCCCCGAAATCCACCGCACCGGGATTGATACTTTACCCGATCCGTACACGCTTTTTTGCCGGGACCATCTAGCACGATTTAATGCCTGGGCCCGGTTGGCAGCGCCGGGCGGCATGGCGCAAGTCAATCTGGCAAACAATGAGGCGGTTTATGACCGCTCCGTTGATCCTGAAATCGCGCTGTTAATCGGACGGCAAATGAACCCGTTTGATGTCACTTTCTTACAGGTGACGGAAACGATACGCATTGCCCTTGTGCATCCTGATTTTCTTTTTGGAATGATGGAGGCGGCCCATGGGTAAACTATCGCGCGATAAAGGCGCAGCGTTCGAGCGTGAGGTGGTGAACGCTTTTCATGCGGCTGGTATCCACGCCGAACGCCGCGCGCCCCTGCAAGCGAACGGGGCTATGTGTGAAGGTGATATTGTTGCCCGTGGCATCGGCATGATCGAATGCAAACGCCGCAAGAATGGCTTCTCGCTGATCTATGACGCGATGCAGGGAAATGACGCGGTGGTTATTCGATCAGACCGCAAACCCGCGCTGATCGTCTTTGAACTTTCAGACTTTCTCGCGCGGGAGGGTCGGCAATGATTTACAGCGAACTGAACCCGCCGCCGATTGATGAAATCCCGCCGTGGGCTAATTGTGCGCAAGGTGTTCCCCTAACGGACGGACTACCACCGCCCAGCCAATCGCAATCACGCATCACGGTAAAAGCCGTCACTGGTGACGAATTTCTCGCCATGGCCATACCGGAGCGGGAGTATTTTCTCGGGCGGTGGTTGCCCGTCAAAGGCCTTTGCATGGTTCATGCGTGGCGCGGGGTCGGCAAAACGATGTTTGCGCTATCGGTGGCAAAGTCAGTGGCCACAGGTGAGCGTTTTGCACGGTGGGCGGTTCGCGCCGCACGGCCCGTTGTCTATGTCGATGGTGAAATGGCTGCAACGCAGATGAAAGATCGCTTGCAGGCTATCACTGGTGAGCAAGATGATCTTTCGAACATCACGCTGGTTGCTGATGATCTGCAAGCAGAGGGATTACCCGATCTGACAAGTGAAACAGGACAACGCATTATTGAAGGTTTTCTCAAACCTGAAAGCTTGCTGATCCTCGATAATATCTCTTGCTTGTTTCGCGATGGCGCGGACGAAAACGACGCGCGGTCGTGGAAGTCGGCCGCTGAGTGGTTGCGAAAGCTTCGCCGCGAAGGGCATAGCGTATTGCTGGTCCACCATTCGGGCAAAGGCGGTGCGCAGCGCGGAACGTCCAAGCGCGAGGATATTCTCGATACGGTCATTCACCTGAAACGATCTGAGGATTATTCCCCGGCTGAGGGCGCGGTTTTTGAAATCCATTTTGAAAAATGCCGGGGGGCTTTCGGTGACGATGTGGAGCCGTTCAAGCTTCACTATCACGCCGATGATGGCGCGGTGGCCCATTGGACGACCAGCGAGATTGTCGACCATGATTATCAGGCGGTGGTCGATGGCGTGAAAGCGGGCAAGTCCGTTCGCGACATTGCAGAAGATACCGGGATATCGAGATCGGAAGTCGGCCGGTTACGACAACGGGCAAAGGCGGCTGGCGATGCGTGAGTATGGGACAGCTGGGACACCTGGGACGCGGGGACAGTCAGGACCCCGGGACAGCTGGGACACTCCTTTTCAGAACCCGCGTAATCATTGGGCTGTAGCTGTCCCAGTGTCCCAGACCCTAGGCGTTGGGACATTGGGACAGTTGTCCTATCCGACCCCATTGATGGAGATTTGAGAATGGCTTTCGATGCCGCACCAACACCCCACCGCGATGGCACCGGACGATATCTCCCCGGTCACGATCAATCCGGGCCCGGACGCCGGACAAAGTATCATGAGGGCCTCATACCCATGGCTGGAAAGCTTGCGGAATGCGGGCTCACGGATGTAGAGCTTGCCGACATGTTCGGGATTGCGCCCTCGACGCTTTATCTTTGGCACAAGCGCCACAACGCTTTTTCGGAGGCCATAGGGCGCGGCAAAACCATCGCGGATGGCCGGGTGGCACACGCGCTTTATCGGCTAGCAATCGGCTTCGATTATACCGAAGAGAAAATCATTTTCGTGAATGGCGAACCCACGGTGATCACGCTCCAAAAGCACAAACCGCCATGCGTCCGCGCGATCATGTTCGGGCTTCGGAATCGGCATCCCAAAGAATGGGGGCGTTAGACGGTACAATTTACGCCCACAATTAAATAAGCTGTACGAGCAGGTGTGTCCGCGATGAAGTGTTCCAGCAAACGATCAATCTGAAAATGTGTAATTTTTGAATACTTTAGCCTCATTCAACCACCCTAGGATCATTGGTTTCCTAGGTCAGCCCCTACTTTTTTTCGAGGTAAATTGACTCTGGAGAAGATACCCATTTTTATAACGGATCCAAACATGGCCAAATTTTAGTTTATTATTACCTCAGGAATGAGGCACGGGGGCAAAGTTATTTATGACCACATTCACCGTAACAATCACCACAGATGAGCTCGATGATCTTGATGGCATGGGGACAGTGTCTCTGGCCAATTTTGGTGGCGCGGGTGATTTATCCCTAAGAGAGGCGATATCGCTTGCTAATGCCATGGCGGGTGTGGATACGATCACTTTTGCCTCTGGTATGGGCGACGCGTTTGAAAATGATGCGCTGATCCGCCTGACGCAAGGTGAATTGGTCGCCACGGAGGCACTCAATATTGATGGCTCAACGGCCGGCGGCGCGGTGGTGATCACCGGGGATGCCGATGGCGATGATCTGACTGTGATGGGAACGGACATCACCGATGTGGCGGCCTCTGGTGCCGGATTGCTTGATGATAATAGCCGGGTCCTAAATATAACGGCTAACACCGGCACCTCCACCCTCACGGGCCTGACTATTACGGGCGGGCGCACGACGGGGAGTAATGCCTATGGCGGCGGGGTTAGCAGTGTTGGTGCCATTACCCTGGCCAATTCCACCGTTTCCGGTAATTCAACCACGGGTCAAGATGCCAATGGCGGCGGGATTTACAGCCGTGGTGCAACCACCCTGACCAATTCCACATTGTCCGGTAATTCTACTGCGGGGAATAGTGCCAATGGCGGCGGAATCGCAGTTTTCGATCAAATTACGATCACCAATTCTATTGTGCTTGGTAATACAACTAGCTTTGCAGGTTTAGGTTCTGATGAAATCTTTGAAGCAACATTTAGCGGAGGCGATGGCACACCGGAATTTCTTGGGGGTAATATTGTGGGCGCTATTGGGGGTAATATTGTGGGCGCTAATAGTAGCGCCTTTGATATTTCAGGGCTTTCCAATGTGGTTAATGCTGACCCTGCACAGGTGTTTGCATTGACGCAAGGCAATACCGCTGACGCCTCAATTCTCGCCGGTGTTCTTGGCGACAATGGAGGGCCGGTAGAGACGATTGCGCTGTTGGCGGATGCATTGAATCCTGCCCTGGATGTGGGAGATGCCCCTAATGGCGTAACCACCGATGCCAATGGCAATGCACGCATGGTTGATCTTGACGGCGTAAATAATGGTGGCACCGTGGATGCGGGCGCAGTGGAACTCGCCGCACTTCCCGAAGCAGACAGCCTGATCGTCACCACCACAGCTGACGTGGTTGATGCCTTCGACGGGGAAACATCCCTGCGCGAGGCGATTGCGTTTGCTAATGCTACCAGCGGTGTTGACACGGTTTCTTTTGCAAGCGGCGTTGGCGAGACTTTCGAGGCTGGCGGTACCATTCGCTTAACACAAGGTGAACTGCTGGTTACTGAAGCCATCGACATTGTTGGCGTGACTGACACAGACGGTAACCCGCTTATCCGCATTACCGGTGATGCCAATGGCGATGATGTTCTCGGTGCCGATGGAAATACGGATGTTGGGGCCAGTCTTGGGTCTAATGTGTTGAGTGACAATTCTCGTGTGCTTAACTTACAGACTGTTGCCTCCACCGAGAGTTCAATCAGTGGGTTGATCATTACAGGTGGGCGGACGACTGCTGACGATGAAGGTGGCGCTGGTATCCGGTCACAGCAATCATTGTCGGTTGCGAATTCGATCATCGTCGGAAACTCCACCGATGGAGATGTTTCACGAGGTGGCGGGATTTTCTCTCGTTTTGGTCTAACTCTTGAAAATTCTGAGGTGAGCGGCAACGCGACTTACGGTGACAACGCCAGTGGGGGTGGCATTTATTCAACTGCAAACTTTACGATTCTTAGCAATTCAACGGTTGATGGAAACTCAACCAGCGGATTCATCTCACGAGGGGGCGGCTTGTATGTCAATGGCGAATTAAACCTTGCCAACTCTACGATCAGTAATAATGCGACGTCCGGTCAATACAGCGATGGTGGTGGGTTCAACGCCAGAAATCTAAGAGCCGTGAATTCAACAATCAGCCAAAATTCCACATCAGGAACCGATAGCGAAGGCGGCGGCGCTTTCATAGGTGGCGTTGGTTTTTTAGACAACACGACCGTCACTGGGAACTTCACAGCGGGCGATCAGTCGACCGGCGGCGGAATATACAGTCGAGGTGAACAATTCATCGACAACTCAATCATTCTGGGTAACGAGACACGATATGCAGGCGTCGGCGGCGATGAAATCTATGAAACTACTCTTGGAGGGAATGACGGCACCCCCACTTTCGGTGGGGCCAATATTGTTGGCGCGAATGCTATGGCGTTTGACACCACAGGCCTTGCAAATGTCTTCAATGCTGATCCGGCCAATACCTTTGAGATGACGCAAATTGTTGGCTCCGTGGTTGCTGGCGTATTGGCTGATAATGGGGGGCCAGTTGAGACGATCGCACTCCTTGATGGAGGCGCGGCTGAAGGCGTCGGTGATGCAAGCCTGATCCCTCTGGAAGGGGATTTCAGAATTGATGTCGATGGTGATGGCGACACCCTGGGCACGATCAGCCTTGACGCCAATGGCAATCTACGCCTGATCGGAGCATTGGATCTTGGTGCCGTGGAAGCCCCTGAAGCACCATCCCTCATAGTGACGACTAGTGATGATATTGTTGATGCGTTCGATGGGGAAACATCCCTGCGCGAGGCGATTGCTTTTGCCAATGGACAAGCCGGCGATGATATCATCAGCTTTGACGCCACCGTATTTACAGGCGGTGCGGATAGTGTCATTCGCCTGACACAAGGTGAATTACTGATTACCGATGGTGTGACTATTGACGGTGCGTCAGGCACGCAGGTCTTAATCACCGGCGACGCAAATGGCGACGACCTCTTATTGCCAGTGGCTGATAGCTTTTTCACGTTGGTGTTCGGTAATTCTAATATCGCTGATAATAGCCGCGTATTTAATATTGATGCGCTCAATAGAACTGTCGTCTTGCAGAATTTGTCCATCACCGGCGGGGTTACGTCTGGTGATCCGGGCGATGAGCGTGGGGCTGGTGTGCGGCTGACAAATGGGTCACTTGAGCTCAAAGATAGCCTTGTTTTAGGTAATTTTGCAGCTGTTGATGGGGGCGGGGTCAGTAATGGGTCTGATAATGGTATACTGACGATTACAAATTCGTCAGTCATATTAAATCAATCCGGACGCGTTGGTGGCGGGCTCGATTCATCTATAGGCGGCACGCAAACAATTATTGAAAATTCAGAGTTTAATGCTAATCAGACGGTCTACAGAGGCGGTGCTATATACGCTAATGGAGGGGATACTGTTGTAAGAGGATCAACCTTCACAAATAATTTTGCCGGAGTGGCAGGAGGTGCCATCGCGGCAAACAATGGAGAAATTTTAACTGCGATTAACGCTACCTTTGCCGGGAACTCAACCAACGATATTGGTGGTGCTGTATATAACGGCACG
The DNA here is from genome assembly GCA_039819545.1 of Pseudomonadota bacterium. Lineage (GTDB taxonomy): Bacteria > Pseudomonadota > Alphaproteobacteria > Caulobacterales > Parvularculaceae > CALLPQ01. Next base: position 43,725 of record JBCBRS010000024.1, read on the forward strand.
TCGTCAGATACTACCATTGTCAATAGTACGCTCACGAATAATACAGCAGTTAACTTCGGTGGTGGAATCAGTAATGCGGGAACAACTTTAACGCTAGAGAATTCAATTTTACTTGGCAATATGGCGATGACCGATGAAGAGCTTAGTGGCAATCTTCTCTCCGTAGCGCTCGTTAATTTCAACATTATTGGTACTGGAACAGTTAGTGATCCGGGTGGCGGGTTTATCAATGCTGATCCTACACTTGTTTTTGAACAAACCGAGACCGGGGGCGATGGATCAACAATTGTTGGTGTGATTTCTGACAATGGTGGTCCCGTTAACACCGTTGCTTTGCGCGCGGCATTGGATAATCCTGCCCTCGATACTGGTCTTCCACCCGCGGATTTGGTCGATGCCAATGGTAACCCTCGTGAGATCGATATTTCGGGCCTCAATAATGGCGGGACAGTAGACGCTGGCGCCGTTGAAGTGTTTGCCGAATCCCCAAGTTTACTCGTCACGACTGCTGATGATCTGGTTAATCCATTTGACGGCGAGACCTCCTTGCGTGAGGCAATTGCGTTTGCCAATGATATGACTGGAGCCGATACGATTACCTTTGCCTCTGGTATGGGCGAGGCGTTTGAAAATGATGTGCTGATCCGCCTGACGCAAGGTGAGTTGGTCGCCACTGAAGCGCTCAATATTGATGGCTCAACGGCTGGCGGCGCGGTGGTGATCACCGGGGATGCCGATGGCAATGATGTGACTGTGATGGGAACGGACATCACCGATGTGGCGGCCTCTGGTGCCGGATTGCTTGATGATAATAGCCGG
>JBCBRS010000025.1:0-44376 GCA_039819545.1 Pseudomonadota bacterium
AGATGATGCAAGCCTCTATGCCGCGCTACGATCTGGAGCGGTTCGGCATTGCGCCGCGCGCCTCCCCCCGGCAATCCGATGTAATGATCGTAGCGGGCACGCTGACCAACAAGATGGCACCCGCCCTGCGCAAGGTTTACGACCAGATGCCAAACCCGCGCTATGTGATCTCCATGGGGTCATGCGCCAATGGCGGCGGGTATTATCATTATTCCTATGCCGTGGTGCGCGGCTGTGACCGCATTGTGCCGGTGGATATCTATGTGCCCGGTTGTCCACCCACCGCTGAGGCGTTGGTTTACGGAATTTTGCAGCTGCAGAAAAAAATCAGACGGGAAGGCTCGATTGTCCGGTAACCGGCTCCTCAGGATGGGGAATAAAACAAGGCTCATAGTATTATGACGACTACAGAAGACCTTACCGAACTTGCCGAGCATGTTACCGGTGTTATCGACAATGATATTCGGGGCCATGCGATTGAGTTTGGCGAGTTAACCATCAATGCGCGCGCCGACCGGATTGTTCCTGTACTGACATTTCTGCGCGATGATAGTTTGTGCCGGTTTGTACAGCTGATTGATATTTGCGGTGTTGATTACCCAGAACGCTCCAGCCGATTTGATGTGGTCTATCATCTTCTGTCGATGCACAACAATCAACGCATCCGCGTTAAATGCGTGGTGGGAGAGGACGAGACGATCCCGTCGGTACAGGATATTTTCCCATGCGCTGTCTGGTTCGAACGCGAAGCCTTTGACATGTACGGTATCGTTTTTACCGGCCATACAGATTTGCGCCGCCTACTGACCGATTATGGGTTTGAGGGATATCCCCTGCGCAAAGACTTCCCGCTCACCGGCGAGGTTGAGGTGCGCTATGATGATGAACAAAAACGCGTCGTCTATGAACCGGTAAAGCTGGTTCAGGAATATCGAAATTTCGATTACCTTTCCCCATGGGAGGGTGCGCACTATGTTCTGCCCGGTGACGAAAAAGCCCCGGAGCAGAAATCATGACTGCGACCCTCTCAGGGCAGTGCCTGTGCGGCGGCGTGAAATTTAGCGTGGTGCCCCAACGTGAGGCGGACGGTATCCATGTCGACGCCTGCCACTGCTCAATGTGCCGTCTGCAGGTGGGTTCAGCATTAATGGGATTGACCCTTGCCGAAGCGCCTAAAATTGAAAATGCCGAGTTGTTGGCAACGTATTCGTCCTCCGATTGGGCCGTGCGTCAGTTTTGTAAAGTGTGCGGATCAAACCTCTTTTATCAAATGAAAGACGGATCGATGTACACGGTTAGCGCTGGCGCGCTTAACGCTATTCCCAACGCGAAATTTACCAAGGAAATTTTCGTGGATGAAAAGCCAAACTATTACGATTTTGCCCAACCGACCCGCAAAATGACGGGAGCAGAAGTTCTGGCGGCTTTTGCCGGGAACGGACAGGAAGGATAAGCCATGGCTGATGGCAACCATACGCGTATTGTTGAGGTGACAGACTCGGCGTCTGATGCCGCATCTGATCGCAACTTTACGATCAATTTCGGGCCGCAACATCCCGCAGCGCACGGTGTTTTGCGCCTTGTTCTTGAGCTTGATGGCGAGGTTGTAGAGCGCGTTGATCCGCACATCGGCCTCCTCCATCGCGGCACAGAAAAGCTGATCGAATATAAAACCTACCTTCAGGCGATCCCCTATTTTGATCGGCTCGATTATGTGGCGCCGATGAATCAGGAGCATGCCTTCTGCATGGCGGCCGAACGGCTTCTTAATATTGAGGTGCCCCGCCGCGCCAAGATCATCCGTACCCTGTTTTGTGAGGTGGGGCGTATCCTCTCTCATATGCTCAATGTGACCACCCAAGCCATGGATGTGGGTGCCCTGACGCCGCCGCTCTGGGGTTTTGAAGAGCGCGAAAAGCTCATGGTGTTCTACGAGCGCGCCTCGGGCAGCCGGATGCACGCAGCTTATTTCCGCGTTGGCGGGGTGCATCAGGATCTGCCTGATGAACTGGTCGAAGATATGGATGCCTGGTGCGATCAGTTTGTCAAAACCCTCGATATGATCGAAGAACTGATTACTGAAAACCGCATCTTCAAACAGCGCAATGTGGATATTGGCGTCGTCACTGAGGAACAGGCGTTTGAATGGGGCTTTACCGGCGTGATGCTGCGCGGGTCCGGCGTTAAGTGGGACCTGCGCAAGGCGCAGCCATACGAGATTTATGACGAGCTCGATTTTGATGTGGTCATTGGCAAGAATGGCGACTGTTGGGATCGTTATCTCTGCCGCATGGAGGAGATGAAGCAGGCAAAGGACATCATGAAACAGTGTCTGGCGCTCTTGCGAGAAACGCCAGGTCCGGTGATGACCGATGATGGCAAGATCTCTCCGCCGCGTCGCGGCGAGATGAAAGGCTCCATGGAGGCGCTAATCCACCACTTTAAGCTGTATACGGAAGGCCCGAAAGTCCCGCCCGGGGAAGTTTATGCCGCCGTGGAGGCTCCGAAGGGTGAGTTTGGCGTCTATCTTGTCTCCACCGGAGAGAATAAGCCCTACCGGTGCAAAATCCGCGCGCCCGGTTTTGCCCATTTGCAGGCCATGGATTGGATGAACCGCGGCCATATGCTGGCCGACGTGTCGGCAATCATCGGTTCCCTCGATATCGTCTTTGGCGAAATTGACCGCTAACGCCGTGTGTGCCGATGGGGATATTGTCCTCGTTCCGGTTCTTGGCTAGCCTATGCCTGGGCGTAGTAGCGGGGTATTTGGCATGACAGCCTCTCAACTGGTTTTGGAGATTGGCCGCCGGGTGCTGGTTGCACTTGCCTGGTCGGGGATCGCGTTTGGCTTTGCATGGTTTTTATCAAACGGACGTATTCTGAATAATCCTGCCCTCAGCCTCTACACCTTTTTGAATATATTCAGCTTCGCCATGGCCGGGCTTATCGGCTTTCTTGCTCTGGCGCTTGCCCGCCGCAAATTCCCCGTTCTTGCGGCGCCCTTCGTCGGTCTTGTCGTGGCGGCTCTGGTCTTTTATCTGGTGCAGACCGCCTCCGTGGCGCTTTTCGATGTGCTGATCGGGCCCATGGATCGGTCAATCGATGTGAACCATATCGATATCTTACCGCCCGGTGCCTATTAAGCCGGAAAATCCGTACAGCGCGGATTTCGCCCAAGCCATGCTCGTCTATGTCCGGCTAGGCCGGTCACGATCAGAAAACCGCTTACCGGACTTTTTTGATGAGCGCAGATTTGTTGGCAACAATGGCCACCGATTTGTGGACAAGGTCTTCGGAAATTCCCGGTAGGAACCGTTCTTGTATTTCACCGGCAAGTGCATCAACCTGCCAGGTTTGCATGGTCACACCGCGGTCAATCACCTTGTGCATATTGATGTCGTAGTGAAAACGACCGACATAATCGGGGTGCCGCTCCAGAACGCGTAAGATGTTTGCAAGATCAAGATAGCAATACTCTTCCTCGCAACGTCTGAGATTTTCCTTAATCCAATCCGTATCGCTGAGCCCGGCGGAAGTCTCCCCGCTACCGCGTCGATCACCGCCCGCGCGCCGGTCAAAGGGTTGAGCCACTTCCGCCGCCAGTACTGGCTCATCGGCCAGCGACGGATATTTGCCATCGCCAGACATAGTCTGCCCGTAAGGTGTTGCGCCATCAGCCCGTGGCGCCAAATTTGTCAATGACATCGTTATCGTCCCGCGTTGCCCCAGATAGAAAAACTAGTCAGGTAGGACTTAACGGGCCGCTCAAAAGGCCACGACATTTTGTCTTGGATTTGAGATGAATACGGTCAAACGAATGAAGCGGGTGGGAGCCTACTCCGCCGCAATAACTTGCACACCGCCACGATCTTCGCGGTACTGATTAATGCGCTCTTCAATCTCATGGCGAAAATGACGCACGAGGCCTTGCACTGGCCAGGCGGCGGCATCGCCGAGGGCACAGATGGTGTGGCCCTCAATCTGGCCAGCCACATCAAGCAGTTTGTCAATTTCTTCGGTTGAGCTTTCGCCGCGCACCATGCGTTCGAGCACCCGCCACATCCAGCCGGTACCCTCGCGGCAGGGTGTGCACTGACCACAGCTTTCATGTTTGTAGAAATAGCTGATCCGGCTGATCGCTTTGACCACGTCCGTGGATTTGTCCATGACGATCACCGCCGCCGTCCCAAGGCCTGATTTATGCTCTTTTAGGGCGTCAAAATCCATCAGGACGTCGTCGCAGATATCCTTTGGCAACATGGGGACCGACGAGCCGCCGGGGATCACCGCTTTCAGATTGTCCCAGCCGCCACGTACCCCGCCGCAATGGCGCTCCAGCAAGGTTTTGAGCGGAATGGACATTTCCTCTTCCACGTTACAGGGGCGTTCCACATGGCCGGAGATACAAAAAAGCTTCGTGCCCGCATTATTATCGCGGCCGAAGGATTTGAACCAGTCCGCGCCGCGGCGCAGGATCGTGCCCACCACCGCGATGGATTCCACGTTGTTGACCGTGGTGGGGCAGCCATAAAGCCCGGCGCCCGCCGGAAAGGGGGGTTTCAACCGCGGCTGGCCTTTTTTACCTTCAAGGCTCTCCAGCAGGGCTGTTTCCTCGCCGCAGATATAGGCGCCAGCACCGTGAGCCACATAGATATCAAAATCCCAACCGGACCCGGCGGCGTTCTTGCCCACCAGACCGGCGGCATAAGCCTCGTCCACCGCGGCCTGCAGGCGTTCGCGCTCCAGCACATATTCGCCGCGGATATAGACGTAGCAGGCGTGCGCGCGCATGGCATAGGCGGCGATCAGGCATCCCTCGATAAAAAGGTGCGGATCGTGGCGCATGATCTCCCGGTCCTTACAGGTCCCCGGTTCCGACTCGTCCGCATTCACCACCAGGTAATGGGGCCGGTTCTTTACCTCCTTCGGCATGAAGGACCATTTTAACCCGGTGGGAAACCCGGCCCCGCCCCGTCCGCGCAAACCAGAATCCTTTACTTGTTTGATGATCCACTCATGGCCCATCCGGATCAGTGATCCGGTCCCGTTCCAGGCCCCGCGTTTCTTAGCGCCCTCAAGGCCCCAATCGTGCAGGCCATAGAGGTTGGTAAATATACGATCTTTATCTTCGAGCATGGGAATTCCGACGTTCACAACGAGAGCACTAGATAGGCCAAAATGCGCGCGAGGGAAACTACCCGGATTGCCGCAAAGGGGCGTTTGAAGCGGCGTCTTCGCGGTGGCGCTTCCCTTCAAATCCCTGTTGTCACATCTGGGACTTGCGGCGGGGCGGGGGCTGTGGTTGCTTTGGGTCGGGCAACATTCAAAAGGGCGGGCGATGGTTAAGACGTTGAAGAAATTTGTAGCATTCGCGCTTTTCGTCGCTGGCGGTTTCGTTGCGCCGGTGGCGGCTGGGGTTCAGATCACTTGGGAGTTTCCCTCAGGCGATCCCTCGCAACTCCTCGTTGGCACTTACAAAATAGCGATTGTGCAGAGTAACACCGATACCGGCGGCGTGCCGGTGGCTGATTGCGAGATTGAACTCAGCGCCGCGCCGCGTTTGTTAGAGGGATCGCGGATCAATCTCACCGGAACATGCCCAGCGCCGTTAGACAAGGCACGCGGGTGGACCTATGCGGGCAATCAGCAACGGCTCGATATTTTCAATCGGTGGGATCAGGGGATTTGGTCTGGCAACCTTGATGAGGTTGATGGGGCCTTTGTGGGCGGTGCCTCCGATGGCAATCGCTTTCGTCTGAAACCGCAATTCGATTCAAAACTAAAGCTCCCCCCTGCCTTTCTGGCGGCGGTCAACGCCCATATCGGGCAATGGTCCGTGACCTTTGTGCCAGAGGGCCTAACCTGCGGTGCCGTGCTCATGGGGATCAGGGGTAATGATGGTCGGCTGGCGGAGTTCGATAAGCGGTGTACGGATAAACATCGCCGCTTACGCCGATTTGTGCGGGCGGGGGGCTGGCGGCTGACCAGAAAAGGGCGTCTTGCCATCAGTGAGTATGGTGTTGACGATGTCTGGGTTGGCGGCGCGATCCCCGGGCCAGAACCGAGCTATGGCGGTCGTCAGCGGCGTGACCCGCCCGGCCCGGCCGTCGTTTTGCAACGTGTTGGCGATTTGCCGCCACCGCCGCCCGAAGACCGGATCGGTGGGCGGTACAAACTGCAGAATATTCTGGGTGCCCATAAGTGCGAAGTCTGGCTCGCGGCGGAAAAATCAAAAGCCACAGGCCGGTTCAAACCTGCAAACCCGAATCAGCGTGGCGCCCGCATCTCGGGAAATCGGTGTGACCTCGACTGGTCCGCAACCGCGTGGGAGTTGATCGGGGACGAACTCATTCTGACCGATATCGAAAACCGCACGGTCTGGCGCGGTCAGCTTGCCGGCGGCGCAACCTGGCTTGGTGTTGATCGCTTTGGCTTTCCCCGTCGGCTCGTCCTCATTCAATAGACAGAACGCGGCGGTGTCGCTTGCGATTGATCAATTGAAGGCTCCAAAGCCAACGAAGGGGGAAAGTAACAAGACTTCAATCACGATCAATGTGATGGTCAACCAGTCTGGGCCAAACTGCAAAGACGTGACAAGTGATACCGTGTTCAGGACCAGCGCAAATAAATAGCGCACGGTCCATTTCCCACCAAAACCCTTCGGCGATTTTGGATTGTTTGGGTCAAGCTCGGGAGCGTAATGGGGTCCGCCCTTGCGATCACTCATGGGGCATTCATCCTGTTCTCGCGCAGGCGCACGTCTCTGAGCGCCGAGTTTTGCCGTCAATATCCTTTGCCTTTACGCGGTCGCCTCTGCATTCGGAATTTTTTTCAAGGGCTTCGCCGCTGACCCATCATAAAGCGCCGTGTCGGTAAGGGTCGTATTTTCACCTGCGGGGTCGGAGGTATGACGGTCCGCCACCTGAGGGCCTGGTTTGACGTCTTTTCCGGCGCGCAGATCCTTTAACAGCTGTGCAAAACTCTCAGGGGTCAGGTCTTCATAGTAGTGATCATCCGTGTTCGTTGAAATCTGGACCATGGGGGCGTTACAACAGGCGCCAAGGCATTCAACCTCCAGCCACGAAAACTTGCCGTCATCGGACACATGGCCTTCGGTGCCGATTTCGTCCTTGCACACTTCGCGCAAATCCTGGGCCCCGCGCAGCATGCATGGCGTCGTCCCGCACAGTTGGACGAAGAAGTCCCCCACAGGAGCGAGGTTAAACATGGTGTAAAAAGAGGCGACTTCATAAACGCGGATATAGGGCATCGCCAATTGCTCGGCGATCACCTCCATCATGGGGATCGATATCCAGCCCTCCTGCTTTTGACCACGCCAAAGAAAGGGGATGACGCAGGACGCCTGACGCCCATCAGGGTATTTCTGCATTTGCGCGGCGCACCAGTTCGTATTCTCGGCGGACCAGGCGAAGGTTTCGGGCTGATGTTTAGCGGGGCGGCGAGCGGCCATGGGCGTTGTCCTTAAAATCGACCGGCCAACGGCTCCCGGGCAACCCTGCGCGGGAGGCGCAAGCGCCAGTGTTCACACGCTTCGTCCTATACCGGCTTGCCCGCCGCCAATAAAGAGTGAAATCACCGCAACCATCCTGACAAGCGCGTCGTCCGCCCTAACGCGGGGTCACCTCGTCGAGGACGATGCCGTTCACATCCGCCGCGACGCGAAAACACCCGTAACATAAACCGCGCATCTGGCTTACCATGGCTGCCTGAAACGCTGCGGCTTCAAGGTCATTGCAGACGCTGCAGATGGCCTCAAACGCGCCATCTTCATAGGACCACCAGAAACCACGCGGCTCCCCGTCTGCAACCGTCTCCACGAGATGGACGCACACATAGGTTTCCGGTTGTCGTCCATGAGTGCCACATTTCAAATACCGCATGCGGAAGGTCTCAACAAAACGCCGCACCGACGCGGCCATGACTGCAAACACTGCGCAAGGATTTAGCAACAATTTTCCATTAACCAAACCCAAGCCTGCATTTTTGAGGGGGCAACCGCCCGGCAGGAAAAACCAGGAGAGCCCAATGACCACGAAAACATCAACCCGAAAAAAAGCGGGCCGCAAGCCAGCCACCCGCCGCACCACAGCCAAGACTGTTGCGAAAAAGCCTACCGTCGGCGCCCGCAAGACCGCCGCGAAGGCGACAAAAAGCAAACCCACAGCGGCCAAAAAGCCCGCCACCACCGGACGCAAGCGTAAAGCCGACCGCGATATCGAAAAAGGGTATACGAACAAGCAGTTCGTGGCCAAACTCCGTCGCCTTGCCGACTCCATCGAGAAAGGCAAAAATTTCCAGATTATGGTTGCCGGTGAAAAAATTTATGTGCCGGATGCTGCGATTTTCAATATCGAGCATGAGCGCGAAAAAGGCGCCGAAGAGCTGGAATTCCAGATCAAATGGAAAAAAGCTGCCTAGCGGTTTTAACCGCAAGATCAAAAAGGGCGCCCCAAGACGGGCGCCCTTTTTTTGTGCCTGGGCGGGGCAAATTACGGGGGTGATTTCCGGCGGGCCACCGCTTAAAAACCGGTATGGACATCAAAACCGTCACTGACCCGGCACTGGCCCCCGTCTTTGCCAGCCTTGGTGCTGTGTCTTTCACACAAACCTTTGGTCATCTCTACAAGTCAGAAGATCTGCACGCGTTCTTGGAAACATCTCATCACGTGGATCTTTATGGGCGGCTGCTGCGTGATCCGGCATTTTGTCTGTGGCTGGTGATGGATGACGGGGAAGCCGTGGGCTATGCGGTGTGCGGCCCATCGGATTTGCCCGTGCCGAACCCGCCGCCCAACAGCGGGGAGTTATGCCGGCTATACATGGTGCAATCGGCGCAGGGGCAAGGGCTGGGCGATCAATTGCTGACCCAGTGTATGACATGGCTAAAGGCGCATTTTGATCATATCTTTCTTAGTGTTTATGCGGAGAATATCCGTGCACAAAAACTGTACACCCGTTTTGGGTTCAAGAAAGTCCACGATTACCACTATATGGTCGGCAATCACGCGGACCCTGAATGGATCATGCGTTGGTTTGGGGGGTAAGGAGGGCGGTCCGCGTCGATGCGCTGGCATTTTGCTCAATCTGCGCGCGCAGACAGTCCAGCAGGATACGCCTGTCAATGGGCTTGGCCACAAAGGCATCCATGCCCGCCTCGGTGCATAGGGTGCGATCGCGTTCCATTACATTGGCGGTAACCGCGACAATTGGCGTGTGGTGATCGTTTCCGTCCTCCAGTGCACGGATTTTCTTTGCCGCCTCAATTCCGCCCATTACGGGCATGGACATATCCATAACAATGCAATCGGGCGCCAGCTTTTCATAGGCGGCGATCGCATCGGCGCCATTACCAACCATATGCAGGCGGAACTCCGTCCCGTTCAGCATGGTCTGGAGAACCAGTTGGTTGATGGCGTTATCTTCTGCGACGAGGAGCGTGTAGCTGTCCTTGGTCTGATAAAAAGCGCGCCGGGGTTTCACGGCGGCTTTGAGCTGGCGCGATGTCTCTTTGATTTCGCGAATGCTTTTTTTGAAGAGCGCGGTAATGATGGAATCAAGGAGGAGGGAGCTGCGTACCGGTTTAACGAGCCAGGCATCCACATGGGCATCGCCACGCTCTTCGATTTGCGTCCGTTCGCCTACGGAGGAGGTTATGATGACCGGCACGGCTCTGAATTGCTCGTCTGCCTGCATCTTGATGACGAACTCCTCGCCATTCATCTCCGGCATTTGATAATCGCTGATCACAAGCTCTATGGGCTTGCCCATGGAGGACGCAGCATAGAGCGCGGCCATCGCCTGCAGCGCGGAATTTGCCTCTACGGTTTCCAGGCCCCAACCGGTACAACGCTCCACCAGCATGCGGCGGTTGATGTCATTGTCATCGAGGATGAGAACGCGGGTCCCATCGATATCAAAGTCTTCCATGGCACGACCGCCTTGAATATCGGTATCAAGGGGTAACTCAATTTCGAACCAGAAGGTTGATCCCGCTCCCAGCTTGCTTTCCACGCCAAGATCGCCGTCCATCAAGTCTATGATTGACCGCGCAATGGCAAGGCCAAGACCGGTGCCTTCAAACTGCCGCGTACTGCTGGTGTCCACCTGCTCAAACTGATCGAAGACACTGGCAAGCTGATCTTCGGGGATGCCGATCCCGGTGTCGGTTACCTCAAAACGGACCCACGCCTTATCCTCGCTGCGCCTACTGGTGACGCGCACCACCACATGGCCTTCCTCGGTAAACTTCACGGCATTGCCGATCAGATTTGTCAGAACCTGCCGTATACGGCCATTATCGCCAACAAAGCCCTCGGGGCAGTCCTGATGATAGTCAAAAATAACCTCAAGGTTTTTCTCCCGCGCTGTGGCGGAGACCATGATTACCACATCCTCAACTGCGCGGCGCAGATTGAACGATTGGGCTTGTAAATCGACCTTGCCACTTTCAAATTTCGAAAAATCGAGAATGTCATTGATCACATTGAGGAGGCTATTGCCTGACGACTTGATGATATTGGCGAGGTCTTTTTGTTTGTCGTCGAGCTTTGTGGTCATAAGTAGATCGGTCATGCCAATCACGCCGTTCATCGGGGTACGGATCTCATGGCTCATATTGGCGAGAAAGTTTGCCTTGGTTTTGACCGCACTTTGCGCCTCGGTTACGGCGTTTAACAGCTTGTCGGTCTTCTCGTGGTGACGCCGCGCGAAGGAGGTTGCCGCGAGGAAGGCGACAATCATCATACCGCTGCACACATAGGCGGCCTTGGTGCCGAAGACGAGAAGCGCCAGGAAGTAGGGGATGTAGGACGCGGACAGCAGCGTGTGCGCCGTACGGGGCATCACGCTCAACAGCAGACAGCCAATCATCCCGGCAAGGACGACCAGAAAGGTCATCATCACCATTTCCGTTTCCCCGCCATAGGGCAGGAGCGACACGCACCATACGGAAAAACAGATGCCCATAAAAGTTGACAGGATCAGAGCCAGCCGGAAACGTTTTCGCATTCTGGCGATAGAATTCGATTTCTTGCGATCGGCAATCCAGACCGGGCCACGAATGATCAGAATTGTAACAAAAAGCGCGACGGGCGAATAGAGCTGCCAAACAGGGACATTGCGGTCTATAAATAGGGTAATAACCGCAATGGCGCACGCTGCGCATGAGCCATAGCCGAGCAGCACCAGCCGCGCATAGTCGAGGTAAAGCTCCTCAACGTCCTGATCGTTTCGCCACATAAATTATGCCCCTATCTGAATGTAATTTTTGCATGAACGGCTTTATCTTCCGTAAAGGGTCAGCCCTGATTTGGGAGCATCGGAAATTTGAATAAAATTTTCGCTGTTCAGGGATCGGTATCGTCAAAGACCGCGTACCGGCATCGCTTGAAATGACGAGGACTTATGCGAAACTATTATCAATGCTTGGTGTACAGACGGGTCATGGCGTTGACTAGCGGGCAGGCCTCATTTTCCCGGTCGTTCTGTAGTGGTGTGCATGCGTTGATTGTGCGCGCCCAAGGGTCACGCCTGGCGCCTCGGCGACGTAGTGTACGGATTATACTCGCCGTCGGCAGGCCGTGACGGCTTAGTGCACGTTAACCGGATTCATTTCCTGCTGACGGGCTGCCGCGAAGGCAAGATCGAGGTCACCGACCAGCGCTATCCGCTCACCGTCGGCGGCGTGGACGGAATAAAGCGTCGCATCGTCGGGGAGATCATAAGCGGTAAACCCGTCATCATCCATCAAATGTTCGGCCACGTCGGCTGCGATCACCGGCCGGATATAGACAAGCTTGCGCCCACCCATCTCAGCCAGTTCCTTTGGCGAGATTACCGGTACCTCATCATAGTCGGAGAAGGTTTTGATTTTCTGATCCGTCATGGCCCATCCTTGAGGTGTACGCAGTCGCCCGCGTAACCTTTCCATTTTGTCAGTTTGCCAGCAAAAACTGAGCAAACCGTGAACACCCATCCAGCCAGATCGTCCCAACATTAGTCATCGCCCAACCCAACAGTAATTGATATTTTATAACATTTCAATGACGCAAGGTCGGGAAGCGATACCCGCATTGAGGGCGTCTTAAGAGACTAGGTGGCCCCTGCAGTGTTCTTGCCAACCGATGATCACGCAGATGTGCTGGCCTGAGTGCTTATTCTCCGCGCGACGCTGCTCATGGCGCTATTTTGCCGATGTCCTCTGCAAGGATTTGGGCGAAAAGATCAGAATCGATATTGCCCCCGGAAAGGGTCAGGCCCACGATCTTGTCCCGAACCGGCACATGCCCGGCCAAAACAGCGGCAAGCGCCACGGCCCCGCCAGGCTCAAGCACGAGCTTGAGATATTTGAAGGCAAAGATCATCGCTGCCCGGACTTCTGCTTGTGTTAGGCTAACCCCGCCCGAGACGAGTTTTTCCATGATCGGCAAGGTTAGGCGGCCTGGGGTTGGGGTGGCGATGGCATCGCACTCGGTGGTTTGCGTAATATCCGCATGGCACCGCGCGCCTGAAGCGATGGAGGCCCAGCTTTCGGCAAAGCCTTCGGGTTCGGCGATGGTGATCGCTGTCTGTGGTGAGACCTCCTTTAAGATGGTGGCGCACCCGGCAGTCAGCCCGCCCCCGCCGCAGCAAATGACAAATTCGTCCATGGTGACGCCCAGCGCCTTGGCCTGGCTTGCGGCCTCTAAAGCTGCAGTCCCCTGACCTTCGATGATGTCCACATGGTCGTAGGAGGGGGCAAGCGCATATCCCTTTTCAGCGGCAAGCGGACGGCCAATGGCTTCGCGATCCTCACGATACCGATCATAGGTGATGATCTGCGCCCCGTAGGCACGGACTTTCTCAACCTTCAGGGCCGGGGCGTCGGCGGGCATGACGATGACGGCTGGTATGTCAAAGTGACGGGCCGCGCGGGCAACGCCCTGTGCATGATTGCCTGATGACCAGGCGAGGACGCCTTTCTTTCGCTCGTCGGCGTTTAATTGCGACAAGCGATTGAAGGCACCGCGAAATTTGAACGAGCCGCAGTGCTGGAGAACTTCTGACTTCATCAGCACGCGGCCGCCAAGGCGCTTGTTGAGAAGGTCATTCTCGATCAGGGGCGTATGGACGGCATGGCCTTTTAGCCGCTCTGCTGCCTTATAAATGCCGTCTGCGCTAACCACTGTGTGGCCTCCCTTTACTGGACCTTAGTATGACGCGGAGTATGTCATGGAGATGTTAAGGGTGAGTCATTTCGTTGGTGAAGACCCTTGCAAATGTGGCCTCAACGCAGGGCAAAGACGATGAGCGCTGCGCCCATCACGATGCGATAGAGCACAAAAGGCGTGTAGCTGATCCGCCGGGTCAGCGTCAGGAAGACGTGGATCGCGACGAGCGCCGCCACAAACGATAGAACCGCCACAATCAGCGCCGCGAGCACCGGCGTGTCATCGGCCCCGCCGGTCATAAGATCGAGCCCGGCAAACGCGCCAAGGGCAAGGATCGACGGGATCGCCAACAGCATGGAAAAGCGCGCGGCTTCTTCGCGAGACCAGCCGAGATAGCGTGCGGCGGTCATGGTCACGCCCGAGCGGCTTGCGCCGGGGATCAGCGCCAGTATTTGCGCCGCGCCAACCCGCAGAGCGTCGCCGAATGTCAGCCTGTCAATCGTCTTGGTACGGTTCACCGTTTGACGGTCGCTAAGCCAAAGGCCAACCGCAAAGACGATACTGGCGATACCAATGACCAGCGGATTGCGCAATTGATCCACGAGCCCGGTAATCCCCAGGACAAAGCCAACCGCCAGCAACGGAATACTTGCCGCCACGAGCCGTAAGAAAAGATCGCGCGCCGCGGAGGATTTGCGCGATAGCGTATCCATGCCGCCCACCGCCAACATGCGTGTCTCCCGGTGAAAATAGATCAGCACCGCACCGAGGGAGCCCACATGGGCGGCCACATCAATGGCGGGCCCCTGATCAGACCAGCTCTCAACAACGATGGGCGCGAGGATCAGATGGGCGGAAGACGAAATCGGGAGGAATTCGGTGATGCCTTGAACAAGGGCAAGAACAAGCAATTGGATCAGGGGCATAGCACACTATGAATGTCTGTCTGGTGGGCGCTGTTGGACGCGCGCCCAAGAGCAGTTTGCGCGAGAGCTATCGGAATTTGCCGGGGCGCGATATGCTTCGCCCAGGAATTTTTTCGCAAACGAGATGGCAATGATGGGACGTCCTGTGACCAACGCCGCGCGGCTTAGCGCGTTTCGCCCAATCGGGATTGCCGCGATGCTCACCCTAATGCTCAGCGCGGCCGGATGCGGCGGTGGGCCAAAACAGGTGAGCGCCCCGCCGCCGCCAACCGATTTATTGCGCACCTACGAGCAGGCGGTTATGGACCCGGCCATTCCGGTGCGAATGCCGGGCGGGTTTGGCGACCAGTTGGAGGCCCGCACCCAATCCCGTTTTGCCGAGGCATTGAGCACGCTTGGCTACACGATTGCACCGGGCTCTGCGCAAACCGGGGATGAGGCAAATGGGGATGATGTTTATGCGGTTTTGTTCTCGCTCGATGCGCCGCCTGGCCCGCGCGCCCAAAGCTGGCGCAGTCCGGTCCAAATTGAAGAGCAGATCAATCCGCAAGGGCGATTGCCCACGGGCCCGCTGCTGAATACCAGTGATTTTTCCGGCCCGCCGGCGGTAACCTTTAATCCGGGCCGGCGCGGTGCGCCCATTCTCAATCAAATCAAAATGCGGGTGACGGTGCGCCGGGGCACCCAAGATGTCTGGACAGGGGTTGCTTTCGCTGCGCTTGATGGGCGCTCGCGTGAAGGGCTGGCGCTTGCCATGGCTGATGCCCTTGCGGGGGCCATCGGCCGATCGCGTTCGCTCACCGATTTTCGCTTTATACCCGTCCGCGCGGCTATCACGGAAGTGAGGGGGCTGGAGCGCACCAGCACTCCTCAAGACGCTGGCGACGAAGACTCTGTGGTTGAGATTGCCGAGCCGTGATCTCATCGCGTTGAAGCGTTTCTCACGACAAAAAATTTTGGGGTGTGGCCTCGTCTCGCTAGCCGCCCGCTGCAAAGGCGGTACGCTCTGCTCAAATTCAGTGCCAGTGCCCGAGGATGGAACCGCGAAAGAGCCTTCCATCACGGACCAGAAAAGGATCAGGCCATGCGTATCATATCGGGTTTTTTGCTGGGGGCGGTCCTGTGCGCTGCTGGTGCGGTGGGCTACCTGTACCTTAAAGATGAAAAAGGCATCAATATTGTGCCAGACGCCGGGATCACCGCGCCTGCACCGTTCGATGATACGGCTTTCTTCGCAGACTTGAAATCAAGTGACGCGCGCGCGCAGAGCGTCAGCGAAACGGCCATCGACACCATCATCGCGGCCCTGCCCGATGGGATCGATGCGCGCTATGACAGCGTTGAGGTGGACGGATCAAACAATACCCTATTGGTCCGGGGGCTGAGCATCACCAGTGCTGGCGAAGAAAAAATCGGTGTTCGTGCTGAGCAGGCCCGCTTCTGGGATCTGAATGGCGACGGGGTTGCGGCACGGGTAAGCGGCGAGCGGCTCGACGATGTCATCCCTGTGGCGAGCCGGATCGATTTTTCGGGCGTTTCCCTTATCAATGGTGATGCCCTCGCAGACATAATGGTGGATGCGGGTCTTGAGGCAGCGGAAAAAGTTGCGGGTCTGTTCGGTCAAGGCGATGTCCATTTCGCCGCGTTCGAGGATCTCGTTGAGTTTGAACAGTCTCTCGAAATGCGTGTTGAAAAGGCGGTTGTCACACAGCTTGTGCTCCAGCCTTATGTGCTTTCGCTCATCCAGACCAGCGAAGACCCGGAGGTCAAGATTGACCCTGTTGCAACGCCTACGGATCAAAGCGGCAAATTTTTTCAACTGAACGAAAAACACCTTGCGGAGAACGGCGGTGATCATGGCGCGGATAGTGAGCCAATCCACATGATGCAACGCCTTGCCGCATGGAGCATGGCCTACAGCTTTGATGCGATGGCGCTCTATGACACCGCTGTTACGGCGCGTACCGCGAGCACCTATGGCGGATCGTCTGATTTTTCCTATACCATCGCGCGTACTGGCTATCAGGGATATGATCGCGGCGATGTTGCGGTCACGGTCAACAAGGGCACGCGGTATACCAGCACCGCCTCGGTCCCGACCTTGGCGCAAGGCGAGGAAGATGGTGAGGGCAACGGTGACGGCGAAAGCGCGGGGGAAATTTCCACGGACGCTGATGACGCTATTTCCTATGTGCAATCTGGTGAGACCGAAAGTCTTGTTCTGCGGGACCTGCGCTTGCGCAAGATTTACGATCATCTGGCGCGCGGTGTGTGGCCCGATAAAAACGAGACCGATCTCTTCAGTCTCGGCTTCTGGCATTTGAAGAATGATCAGCAAATGATCGACGGCGAGCCCTTTTACGGAACCCGTGAATTTACGCTCGATCTGCGCCATTTTCATAATGTGCTGCCCACCCATATTGATCTGAACGTTGATGATTTTGCGATCAATTATGTGACCTACGCCAATTTCGTCAGCAATTTTGCCGGGTTGGTTGGCGCCGGCGATCTTGACGAGGGCAGCGGAAATGGAAGTGAGAATATCGTTGGGCAAAATATCGATAAGGTCGTGAAAATTCTTCAGGATAATGAGCTTGTCGATCCCGCCCTTGATATAGCGGCGACCCTGAACTGGGATCCTGGCACGGGTGATTATGATGAAAAAAGCCAGTTTGATCTTGAAGATTTTATCACCTTCAAAGGATCAACGGCGGCGACGCTTCTACCTTATTCAGTGCTGTCCGAAAATTTCTCTCTGGACATGACAAAGGAGCAGGAAGAGGCGCTTGCGAAAGCGTTCGAGGAGACGGCGGCCTTCAAGGGCCTCACCTACCGCCTGTCGGACCGCGGCGGGATTGAAAAATCCTTCGCTATTGCCGTTGCGGTAGCAGAGCTGTTTCCCGGACAGCCCGGTACGGAAATGCTGATTGGGGCGGAGCCTGACGATTTGCGTGTCCTATCGGCAACGTCGCTGCGGCTCGGCGCCGGATCCATGGCGCAGGCCTTTCCTCCAGCTAAGGAATACATTCTTGCGCTGGCCGATTTTATCTCAAAAGGCGGTACGCTGATCGTCAAGGCCGACCCTGACCCGCCTGTTACGGTAAAGATGGTTGAAGATCTCGGGAGTGTGGAGGACCCGCAAGCGGTTATTGATCTGTTTGGGTTCTCGGTCACGCATAAAGGGTCAGGCACGAAAGGCGAGTGACATCCGCCTCAAAGGGTATCGGCCACGAACGCCTTTTACATCGTTCGAGCAATGAGCAGTTTCATGATCTCGTTGGTGCCGCCATAGATGCGTTGCACCCGTGCGTCCGTATACATTCGACTAATGGGGTATTCATCCATATAGCCGTAGCCGCCAAACAGCTGCAGGCATTCGTCCATCACCTCGCACTCAAGGTCCGAGAGCAGCAGTTTTGACATGGACCCGGTGGCGGGGTCGAGCTTGCCGGCGAGTAATTGCTCCGTACAGTAATCAACAAAAACCTTGGCCATGGTCGCTTTAGCCTTGAGTTCTGCGAGCTTGAACTGCGTATTCTGAAAATTGAAAATCGGGCGGCCAAACGCCTTTCGGTCGCGGGTATAATCGAGCGTCAATTCAAGGGCGCGCTCAATGGCGGCGATCCCTTGTACCCCGATAATATGCCGCTCCTGGGGCAGTTGCTCCATCAGTTGAATAAAGCCCTGACCCTCTTGTGCACCGAGGCGGTTTTCGGCGGGCACCCGCACCTCATCAAAAAAGAGCTCGGAGGTATCTTGCGCCTTGTGGCCCATTTTTTTCAGGTTGCGGCCCCTGGTAAAGCCTTCCACCTCGTCGGTTTCTACCACAATCAGGCTGGTGCCGCTGGCGCCCTCATCAGGGTTCGTCTTGGTGACAACGATGATCATGTTGGCGGTCTGGCCATTGGTGATGAACGTCTTTTGCCCGTTGATCACATAGTCGTCGCCATTGCGCTGGGCGGTGGTGCGGACCGCCTGCAGGTCCGAGCCCGTGCCCGGTTCTGACATGGCAATGGCCCCCACCAGCTTCCCGCTGGCCAGACGGGGCAGCCACTTTTGCTTTTGCGCTTGCGTTCCGTAATGGAGAATATAGGGCGCGATAATACCGTTATGGAGCGAGATGCCGAAGCCTTCGATCCCGGTTTTGACCTGCTGCTCAATGATGATCTGCTCATGGGCAAAACTGCCGCCGGCCCCGCCATATTCCTCTGGCATGGAGGCGCATAGAATGCCCGCTTCCCCGGCCTTGTCCCAGACCCATCTGTCGACTACCCCTTGCTCGCGCCATTTTTCCACGTGAGGGGCAAGGTCGCGGACGAAGAATTTGTGCACCTCGTCTTCAAACAGATCGAGATCGTCGGTTTTCCAGCCCGGCCGGGCCACGTTGAGGACTGTCATTCTTGGCTCCTATGGCGCAGATCAGACTCGAAACGTGTCGCGTCGCCTTGGCAAAATCAATCACCGGGCGCAGAGGCGGCGCAAGATGCCACACAAAGCGTGGCTTTGGTGCCGGAGAAATAACACCGCGTCTTCGGTAGCATCTTGCGCGGGGGCCTTGTTTTCAGTAAGACCCGCGCCTTCCGGTTTACACCGCGCCCTCTCTCCCCATATGAACGCCAGGCGCGATAAACGCTCGCCATTGATCAGCGGACTATTCCCATGGACCTGTCTTCCTTCGTACCCGTTATCCTGACGATCCACGTGTTGATCGTACTCGCACTAATCGGTGTTGTCCTCCTGCAACGCTCGGAAGGCGGCGCGCTGGGCATTGGCGGCGGCGGCGGTGGCGGCTTTATGTCGGGGCGCGGCGCTGCCAACGTGCTGACCCGGTCCACCTCTATTCTGGCGGCGCTCTTTTTTGCCACCTCGTTGGGCCTCGCCATTGTTGCAGATCAAGGCGAAACCGAAGCAGAGATTATTGAGGATTTCACCGGCGTTGATCCCAATGAAGTGAGTGACGACCCCTTTGATTCAGACAGTCTGATCCGGTCCATCGGCGGCAGCCTTGGTACCGAAACACCGTCCGATACGCCCGAGGAGGCCCCGGCTGCGCCAGTTGATGAGCCAGTGGATGAGCCAGCGCCGGTCGCGGACGATACGCCCGCGCCGGACTCGCAAGGGGAGCCCCCGGCCGGGCAAGCCAGCGAAGACGAAAGCGAGCCGCCCAGCCGGTAAGACACCGGTGACGGGTCCGGCCCGGTAACGATACCCAATAGGCCGCGCCAATATATTCACGGCTTTTCTGGCGCCGTGGCTTTTCCTGGCCCCGAATCCCCGTTATGACGGCCTTCCATGGCGCGATATATTTTCATCACCGGCGGCGTGGTCTCTTCCCTCGGTAAAGGCATAGCTTCAGCCGCCCTTGGCGCGCTTCTTCAGGCGCGCGGGTATAAGGTCCGTCTACGCAAGCTTGACCCCTATCTAAATGTGGACCCCGGCACCATGAGCCCCTATCAGCACGGGGAAGTCTTTGTCACCGATGACGGGGCGGAGACCGATCTTGATCTGGGGCACTATGAGCGCTTTACCGGGGTTTCGGCCTCCAAGGCTGATAATGTGACGACCGGTCAGGTCTATCAGAAAATTATCAACCGCGAGCGGCGGGGTGAGTATCTTGGCGCTACGGTGCAGGTCATTCCCCACGTCACGGATATGATCAAAACTTTCGTACGATCCGATGCGGGCGACGCGGACTTTGTATTGTGCGAAATTGGCGGCACCGTCGGCGATATTGAAGGTCTGCCTTTTTTTGAGGCGATCCGTCAGCTGAAGAATGAGCTGCCGCGCGGTCAGGCGATTTATCTGCATCTAACTTTGATGCCGTTTATACCGTCCGCAGGCGAACTAAAAACCAAACCGACCCAGCACTCGGTGAAAGAGTTGCGCTCCATCGGTATTCAACCCGATCTCCTGCTGGTGCGGGCAGACCGAGACATCCCCGACGGGGAACGCAAAAAAATCGCTCAGTTTTGTAATGTGCGTCCCTCGGCGGTGGTGCAGGCGCTGGACGCGCGTACAATCTATGAGGTGCCGCTTGCTTATCATGCGCAAGGCTTTGATACCGAGGTGCTGAACGCGTTTGGTATCGACGACGCACCGGTGCCAGACCTGACCGGCTGGCAGGAGATTGTGGATCGCATGTTGAACCCTGATGGTGAGGTGCGTATCGCTGTCGTTGGCAAATACACGATCCTGAAAGATGCTTACAAGTCGCTGATTGAAGCGATTGCCCATGGCGGTATCGCCAATAATGTGGGTGTACAGATCGAATGGATCGATAGCTCTGTTTTCTGCGATGAAGCTGATACAATGGAGGCGCTGGCTGGTGTGCACGGCATCCTCGTACCCGGTGGTTTTGGTGAGCGCGGGGCCGAGGGCAAGATCAGCGCCGCGCGCTTTGCGCGCGAGCATGATGTGCCGTATTTTGGGATTTGCTTCGGCATGCAGATGGCCGTTATTGAGGCGGCGCGCAATTTGCTGGGGGAGGGTGAGGCAAGCTCCAGCGAGTTTGGCGCAACGGCCAAGCCGGTGGTTGGTCTGATGACCGAATGGGAACGCGACGGTGTCGTTGAAGAGCGTGATGCCACCAGCGATCTTGGCGGTACCATGCGGCTTGGCGCGTATGAAGCGCGTCTGAAACCCGGTAGCCGCGTGCATCAGATTTACGGCGCCGATATCATTGAGGAACGCCATCGCCACCGTTTTGAAGTCAATATGGCGTGGGCGGATAAACTGGCCGAGCGAGGGGTAATTTTCTCCGGCACCTCCCCTGATGGGCAATTGCCGGAGATTTTGGAGATACCGAACCATCCCTGGTTTATCGGCGTGCAATATCATCCCGAACTGAAATCCCGCCCGTTTGATCCGCATCCGTTATTTGCATCCTTTATCGATGCAGCGGTCAAACGCTCGCGGCTTGTCTAACCCGAAAGGCTTTCCCCATGTTCAAACCAGTTCTGGTCACAGGCGCCTCCAGCGGTATTGGTGAGGCGACGGCGGTCTTTCTTGCCCACAAGGGCTTTCAGGTTTTTGCCGCCGCGCGCCGTATTCAGGCGCTGGAGACCCTGTCCGGCATGGGGGCGGGGCGCATCCATCCGGTGGCGCTTGATGTGACTGATTCCGACAGTATCGCCGATGCGGTTGCAACCATCGCGGAGGAGGCCGGCGGACCACTCTATGGTCTTGTAAACAATGCTGGTATGGCCGTTGCGGGTCCGGTGGAACAGGTGCCGGGCGATGAATGGCGCCGACAGTTCGAAACCAATGTTGTGGGTCTGGTCCAGATGACCCAGGCGGTTTTGCCTCAAATGCGCGAGGCTAATCGCGGGCGAATTATCAATATCGGCTCCGTCGCCGGGCGCATTGTTGCTCCCTTCATGGGCCCTTACGGCGCCTCAAAACATGCGGTCGAAGGGATCAGTGATGCCCTGCGCCGTGAACTTGTGGGCACGGGGCTAAGGGTCAGCCTGATCCGCCCCGGGTTTATCAACACCCATTTTGGCGAGCAGGAGCAAGACTCGCTGGCCCGTTACAGGGGTGAGGATAGCCCCTATCGCGATCACCTTGATAAGTTTGCCAAATGGCATGAGCGCAAGCACCCGTCGGCGGCTTCACCGACCGTAGTTGCTGAGGCGGTGCACAAGGCCTTGACCGCCGCCAAACCGCACTCGCGCTACACCGTGCCCAGTAGCTTTCTGGGCTTTCTTGCCTTGCGTAACCTGATGCCATCGGCGGTTGTGGACCGCGTCTTTGGCCGGATCACCGGGGTTGAGTAAACGTCTTTTTGTGGGCGCCGTCTTTTTGTGGGTGCCAACTTTTTATCGGTGTTGGAGCCTTTTTGCGCGAAATTTGCATGGCTGATAGGCTGCAGCCCGGGGCGGCTGTCAGGAGTATGCGGCGTGGGAACAGCAGGCACAGGCCTATGGCTAGCAATAAGACTGGGCTTGGGCTTCAGCCTGGCACTGCGTATGGTCATCATGACGCCGCCAGCGGCCAGCGGTGAGTATGAAAAAATTGGCGCCACAGGTGGGCGCTATCAATTTACCGAGTGCACCCGGCCCGAAGCGCCAACGCTCCGGCTCGACACCCGCAAGACCGGGAACGCGGCCATCCTCGATTACAATGTTCAGGTTGATCGCATGAACAGGCATCTGGCGCGGGTACAGGAGTATATGACGTGTCTGAGCGCGGAGGCTGACCGCGATCTGCAGACCTATTACAGCGCGGTCAATGCAAGCCTGATGAACCGGCAGGAAGCCATGGGCGCACAGATTGATGCCATGCGCAAAGTGCTCGCCACGGGGCCAAATCGGCAGGGAAAGCGCGGCGTGCCGGTACCGGGCATTCCGGCTTTGCGCGGCGCGATGCCTCAAGGCGCGGTAGGGTCTACGCAAAAGCAACCCGGTACACCCGACCAGACAGGTGGGGACAAGGCGAGTGAAGAAGAGACGCCACCCACCCCAACGCCGCCGCCCTCGCGCTAGGATTGGGCGATATTAGTAGCCACCGCGTGCCAGTCCCACCGTTTTCCCGGGCAAGCGCAGCGCCGACCCGGGAACTGCCGCAGCAACCTTAGAACCTGTTGAAACAGTCCCCGGATCAAGTCCGGGGATACGGCGTAAGTGTCTAAGCTTTATGCCGTATTCCCGGGCAAGCGTAGCGCCGACCCAGGAACTGTCGCATCAACCTCGGAACCTGTCGAGACAGTCCCCGGATCAAGTCCGGGGATACGGCGTCATTGTCTAAGCTTTATGCCGTATTCCCGGGCAAGCGTAGCGCCGACCCGGGAGCTGTCGCAGCAACCTTAGAACCTGTTGAGACAGTCCCCGGATCAAGTCCGGGGATACGGCGTAATTGTCTTGGCTTTATGCCGTATTCCGGAGCAAGCGTAGCCCCGACCCGGGGACTGTCGCAGCGACCTCTGAAGCTGTTGAAACAGTCCCCGGATCAAGTCCGGGGATACGGAATTCTTCTCCAAGACAACTCCTGTGCGCCATCAGCACACTGCGTCTGCGCGCCCCAGCTTACCGGTTTTGCCAACGGCACGCAGAAGGTAGCGGGCCTGCCTAAGGCATTTTAATCGCCCTCAAGGCATTCTCTTTTGCCTGGGAGTTCGCTAATTGTGCGGCCAAGGCCTTGCGGTCGTTCTGACCGCCCATGCCCCTTAAATTTTGTCGATCGACACATACCGAAAGCGCTATCATGCCAACGCCGATCCTGATGCCTGCTCTGTCACCCACCATGGAGGAGGGGACCCTCGCCAAATGGACCGTCAGCGAAGGCGATACCGTATCTAGCGGCGATGTGATTGCCGAGATTGAGACCGATAAGGCAACCATGGAAGTGGAAGCGGTCGATGATGGCGTTATCGGGAAAATTCTGATTGCGGCGGGTACGGAAAATGTGAAAGTCAATGACACCATCGCGGTGATCATTGACGATGGTGAAAGCGCCGATGATATTGATGTGGGTGCGTTGTCAGCTGACAGCAGTGCACCCGAAGCACAAACGCCTGCCAATGGCCATGATCAGGCAGCGGATGACGCTTCGTCCGTGGACATGCCCTCGCCCCATACCGCGCGAGAGCCCGCATCGGACCCGGAAATTCCTGCCGGTACGGCGATGGTTGAAATCACCATCCGCGATGCCCTGCGCGATGCCATGGCCGAAGAGATGCGGCGCGACCCGGATGTCTTTTTGATGGGCGAGGAAGTGGCTGAATATCAGGGGGCCTACAAAGTCTCGCGCGGCTTGCTGGAGGAGTTTGGCGCGCGCCGCGTTGTCGATACGCCGATCACGGAATATGGCTTTGCTGGGCTCGGCGTGGGCGCAGCATTTGCCGGTCTGAAACCCATTGTGGAATTCATGACCTGGAACTTTGCCATGCAGGCGATTGACCATATCATCAATTCTGCGGCGAAGACACGGTACATGTCCGGTGGCCAGATGGCGTCGCCCATTGTTTTTCGTGGGCCCAACGCGGCGGCGAGCCGGGTTGCCGCGCAACACAGCCAGGACTTTGCCGCGTGGTATGCGAACATTCCTGGCCTGATCGTGATTTCGCCGTACTCGGCCGCCGATGCAAAAGGTTTGTTAAAGGCGGCGATCCGCGATCCGAATCCGGTTGTGTTTCTGGAGCATGAGCTTCTTTATGGCGACACCATGGACATCCCGGATGTGGATGATTGGGTCCTGCCCATCGGCAAGGCGAGGGTTGTGCGCAAAGGCAGCGATGTAACCCTTGTTTCATACTCGCGCGGGGTAAAGTTTTCGCTCGAAGCTGCTGAAACGCTGGCTGGCGACGGGATCTCTGCGGAAGTTGTTGACCTGCGGACGATCCGCCCCATGGATGTGGAAACTGTCATCAATTCGGTGAAAAAAACCAACCGCCTCGTAACCGTCGAGGAAGGCTGGGGCCCGTGTGGTATTGGTGCCGAAGTGGGCTGGCAGGTTACCCAGCATGCGTTTGATTATCTCGACGCCCCGCCCACTCGCGTGACCCAAGAAGACACGCCACTGCCCTACGCGGAGAATCTGGAGGCGCTCAGCTTGCCCAATGCAGAAAAGATCGTCGCAGTAGCAAAAAAAGTGACGTACGCCAACTAAGGAGAACCCTAATGCGAGTCTTACAGGCCACCCTGGCGACCTTGATTGCTCTGACCGTCAACCTCGCGCCCGCTTTCGCCGATCATCACCAGTCCGGGGAGTCTGCTAAGCCGAAGAGTGCCGATGAGGTTGCGATTGCAGCGGTGATCCAGGACTATTTTGATGGCATTGGTGCCGCCGACGCCGAAAAACTTAATCGTGCCTTTGCCGCTGATAAAGCGGCGATGCTTGGCTCGGTGAAAAATGAAGATGGTACGCGCTCCTTGATGGCCTTCAAGGATATGGAAGCGGTCGTCGCCGGTTGGGCGGGTAATGATAACCCCGAGGGCGCGGGCAGAGACGGTGAAATTCTCCACATGAAGATCATGGAGGGGCAGATTGCCATGGTTATGTTTCGGTACAAGGATGAATATTACGACGTTCTGACCCTACTGAAAGATGACGGTGTCTGGAAAATCGTAACAAAGACATTCTTTACACGGTAATCGCCAAGAAGGAGCCTACCATGCGGTTAATTTTACTGAGCTTGATTTCTCTCTTCTTTCTTTCTGCCTGTGAAACCGTGAAGGGCGTCGGCCGCGATATTGAGAGCGCCGGTGAGGCCCTCGACGAAGCTATTGACGACGAATAGGCGCACGAAACGCACGCACCCAGAACGGATAAAGCCCATGACGGTCATAGAGGAACTTTCAATCCCTGAGGGGATCAGCGGCGAGGATGGCGGCCACGAACTTGTGCGGTTCTGGGTCTGCGACGGGGATGATCATGTGTCTTTGCGTATTGGTCTTTTCGACGATGACGAAGAGCCAGCGGTATGGGGTAATGTGGCAGCTGATATCATGAAACATGTGGTCAATGCGCTGGTGCAAACCGACCCGCGCCGGGACCCCGACGTGATGTTTGCGGAAATTGAACGCGCTTTTGCCCAGCGCTTGAAGGAAACGACGGATTTTTCCGGTCAACTCTCGGGAGAAACCCACTAGATGCCCCAACCGATTTTAATGCCCGCCCTGTCCCCCACCATGGAGGAAGGCACCCTTGCCAAATGGACTGTGAAAGAAGGCGACACGGTCAATTCTGGCGATGTGATCGCCGAGATTGAGACCGACAAGGCCACCATGGAAGTGGAGGCCGTTGACGACGGCATTGTGGGCAAGATCCTCATCGATGCCGGTACGGACAATGTGAAAGTGAATGCGCCCATCGCGATCTTGCTGGAAGATGGCGAGAGCGCCGATGACATCGATACTGCGGCGGTACGGGCAGCGCCAGCACCGGAAAAACCAGATGAAACGCCGGCGCAAGATGCCCCTTCTAAATCCAATGGCGCCAATGGCAGCGCCGCCCCGGCGCCCGCACCAGCATCCCCGTCCGCTTCCGTTTCGGCGCCGACTGGGCAGAGGCAGGGCGCTCGCGTTTACGCCTCGCCGCTAGCCAAACGGATCGCCAAAAATGAAGGGCTCGACCTGTCCCTCGTCAAAGGAACGGGTCCCCATGGCCGCGTTGTGAAGCGCGACGTGGAAGACGCCCTTGAAAATGGCACCGGCAAAGCCGCGCCTTCGGCGGCGTCCGCACCCGCGCCAGCCACCGTCGATGCGCGGCTTTATCCTGCCGATAGCTATGACACGGTCAAAGTCGATGGCATGCGCAAGGTCATCGCCCAACGCTTGACCCAAAGCTTCAACAACGAAGTTCCGCACTTTCCGCTGAATATCGATGTGGCGCTTGACGGTCTTCTCGCGGCCAGGGCCCGGATCAATGCGTTGTCGCCAAATCCCGAAAAAGACTCCGAAAATGCCTTTAAGGTGTCGGTGAATGATTTCATTCTCAAGGCGTCGGCGCTTGCCCTGAAAAAGGTGCCGCAAGCAAACGCAACCTATACGGATGAAGCTATCCTCCTCCATAAGCATGCCGATATCGGCGTTGCGGTTGCCATTGATGGCGGCCTGATTACGCCGATCGTTTGGAAAGCGGAGGAAAAAGGCCTGCGTCAAATCTCGGCGGAGGTGAAAGACATGGCCGCCCGCGCCAAGGCCCGCAAGCTGAAACCTGAAGAATATCAGGGCGGCACGTTCTCAGTATCAAACCTCGGAATGTTCGGTATCAAGAGTTTCGCTTCCATCGTAAACCAACCCCACGGCGCGATTATGTCCGTGGGTGCAGGCGAAGACCGTGTGATCGTCAAAAATGGGGAGATGGTGATCGCCACCATGATGACGGTGACGCTCACCTGTGATCACCGGGTTGTGGACGGCGCCGTGGGCGCACAGTTTCTTGCCGCGTTCAAAGGCTTTATCGAAGAACCAGCGGCAATGCTTCTTTAACTTTTTGAAAAAAGCACCATAAGTAGTGGTTCCTGCGAAGGTAAAGTTGGTCTGCAAGGCGGCGGAATTTATGCAGCCTATTTCTGCGACCCCAATGGGAATACGCTGAACGCTTACGACACGATTGCCGCCTTGGCAGCCGTTATCACGCGCATTTTACCGAGCCGTGCTGGCGCTGCGCAGGTCCTGCGCAGCGGGCCCGTTTCTAATTGCAGATAAAATGCTTATAAAAAAGCGTGGCGGCGGCGGTAACCCGGCCCGAACTTTTGCCGCCCCGGGCTAAGCATGAATTGACTCTATTTATGACGGTGTGGGTACACAGATTATTATCGTTGATACTGTTGGCGGGCTCGCTCCTGCTGATGGCGCGTGCTGTCCAGGCGCAAGAATTGGCGCCCGGTGCCGCGCCCCCGCTTGCCACGGACTTTATTGACAGCGGTCAAGCCGAAAGCCGACTGATCGCGGAAACGCCTCTGGTTCCGGGGCAGACCACGTGGTTCGCGCTCGATCAAAACCTTGCCGACCACTGGCATGTGTACTGGAAAAATCCGGGCGATAGCGGCCTGCCGCTGGTGATGGCGTTTAATCTGCCTGCGGGATATGGGGTCGGGGAGATCGTCCACCCCACACCGACGCGCATCCCCGTGGGCCCGCTCGTCAATTATGGCTATGAGGGAAACCCGGTTTTTCTGGTGCCCGTCACCGCGCCGATTGACGCCCCGGTGGGCGACACGGTCCCCCTAACAGTGGCGGCAAGCTGGCTCATCTGTGAAGAGGTTTGTATTCCGGAAGAAGCGAGTTTCTCCCTCACGGTGCCCATTGTGAGCGCAGACGATCGCCAAACTGATCGGGCGCGATCCCCCTTTGCCGCCTTGTTTACCGCCGCCCGTGCCCGCATCCCGGACCGCATCGTGGGTGAGAGCACCTATGAGGTTTCTGAAACCGTCTTTACCCTGACTATGGAGTTACCGCCTGCGGTCACCTCAGTAAAGGACGCCTATTTCTTCGCTGATCTTGAGGGACTGCTCCAGCCCAGCGCCCCGCAAAGCCATGGTATCAAAGACGGTATTTTGACGGTCAGTGCAGTACCTGATTTCGCTTTTACAAACCATGGCGGCCAACCGGTGGCCGGATTGATCAAACTTGTCGATGACGTCGGCAATGTTTACGCTTTCGAACTCAGTGCCGCCACCGATCCGATGAGCACAACGGCCTCGCCGGTGGCCCAGCTACCAATCAATCAGGTCGGCTCCCCGGCTGAGGTCTCGTCCTCCGTACCCGCTACAAATTTGCCGCTTCTTTTTTTCATGGCATTTTTTGGTGGCATCATCCTGAATGTCATGCCGTGCGTCTTCCCGATCCTGTTTATCAAGGCATCGTCGTTCATGACGGCCAGTGCGCAGGACCGGGCAACGGTGCGGGCCCATGGCTGGCTTTATACCGCTGGGGTTGTGGTCACGTTTGCCGCCATTGGCGGCTTGCTTCTGGCGCTTCGTGCCGGGGGGGAGGACCTTGGTTGGGGTTTCCACCTCCAGTCACCACCCATGGTCCTCTTGTCCGCCTACGTCCTTTTTCTGGTGGGGCTGAATCTGGCGGGCGTCTTTCATGTGGGCACCAGCCTACAAGGTGTTGGCCAATCGCTCACCCGAGGCAAGGGCGCGGGCACGGCGTTTTTTACCGGTGTTCTAGCCGTTCTTGTTGCCGCGCCGTGCATCGGGCCCTTGCTCAGCGCCCCCATGGGGGCGGCGGTGTTCCTACCGCCGGTTGCTGGCATGGCGATTTTCGTGGCTATGGCTTTCGGGCTCGCTGCGCCCTATTTACTCTTATCACTGGTTCCGGGTCTTGGTGCGCGTTTGCCAAAACCGGGCGCGTGGATGGAAACCTTCAAACAGCTTTTGTCGTTTCCTGTCTTCGCTGCGGCGGCGTATTTCCTGTGGGTTCTCGCCGCGCAAACAGGGTCGGCCGGATTGGCCGTCGGCTTCGCCGGCGCCTTGGTTCTGGGCCTCGCGGCATGGATTTTTGAACAGACTAAATCGGGCAAATGGTCTCTGGCGGGTGCCGGTGTCGTCGGCCTTTTGCTGGTCGCCGCGCTGGTCCCGCTCACCAGTCTCAAGCCTCGCCCCGCCATGGCAAATATTGGCGGCGTGCCCGGCACCCACGGCGCAATGACCGGTATTGCGTTTGACGCTGACGAGATTGCCCGTTTGAATGCGGCGGGTACAGATGTTTTCGTGGATTTCACCGCCGCGTGGTGTGTCACTTGCCAATTCAACAAACTGACGATTTTCTCCAGCGGCGACCTCGCCGCTGCCTTTGATCAAACCAGCACTACGTTTATGGTCGCCGACTGGACGGTGCGGGACCCCCATATCACCGCAGAGCTCGAAAAATTTGGCCGCAATGGCGTTCCGCTTTATGTTCATTATCCCGCGGGCGGCACGCCTAAAGTTCTTAACCTTCCGCTCACTGAAAGAGCAGTGACCGCTTTGTTGGCTGGTCCTTAAATTGATGAGCCCGTTGGAAAAATTTTTGAAAGGAAATAGACATGCATTGTTTAAAGCGAAAAAACCTATCAATCAGTGCCGTTTTGATTGGCAGTATTTTGTTTAGCGGTTCTGCATTGACCGCAAGCAGTTTGGCAAACGATACGCGTCCCAGTGCTAACAACCCGGCGCCCGCATGGAGCGGCGTGACCAGCACCGGTGAAACCATTTCTCTTGATCAATTTAGCGGCAAGATCGTGGTGATGGAATGGACCAACCATGGCTGTCCCTTTGTGCAGAAGCACTACAAGGGCGGCAATATGCAGGCGACACAGGCTGTTGCTGCGAAGACTGATGACGTGGTTTGGGTGACGGTCATTTCATCCGCACCCGGAAAACAAGGCCATGTGAGCGGGGCTGAGGCTGATGCCCTGACCCGTGACCGCGGTGCTATGCCTGATTATGTGGTGCTTGATGAGGCGGGGACGATTGGCCGAGATTATGCGGCCCGCACGACCCCACAAATTTTCGTGATTAATGGGGGTGGCACCCTGAAATATAATGGCGCCATGGACGATAACCCGTCGGCAAAGCTCTCTTCCCTGGAGGGAGCAACCAATTATGCGCTGGGTGCGATGACCGCAGTTATGGTTGGCGATGACCCTAACCCGGCCACGACCAAGCCCTATGGATGCTCGGTCAAATATCAATAACGTGTGAGCCTGGGTTGATTGGTGCACCCTTCGAGACGCGATCTTGCAGGATCGCTTCTTAAATCGGGGGTGCCCAGTCAAACAAGAGCGCCTACAAAAACCCGACAATTTTGCGCACGTCGGCCAGGGTAGGTTCGGTCACGGTGCGGGCTTTTTCTGCGCCATCGCGCAATACCTGGGTCAGATATGATTCATCTGCACACAGACGATCAATTTCCGTA
Source organism: Pseudomonadota bacterium (assembly GCA_039819545.1). Lineage (GTDB taxonomy): Bacteria > Pseudomonadota > Alphaproteobacteria > Caulobacterales > Parvularculaceae > CALLPQ01. The sequence continues at coordinate 30,442 of JBCBRS010000025.1, forward strand.
CCAATTGGCGCGATCTTTTCTACAACCAGATCGGCCAGGGCAGGCTTAAAATCGCCAAAGCCTTTGCCGCCAAAATGCTGGAGTACACTTTCTTTGGTGCCGCCGGATAGCGCTGCGTAAATGCCTACCAGATTATCAGCCTCTGGCCTGTCCGCGAGCCCTTCTGGCGTTTCAGGTAGGGGTTCTGGATCAGTTTTGGCTTTCTTGATTTTTTTGGCGATGGTGTCCGCATCGTCGCCAAGATTGATCCGCGACAGGTCCGACGGGTCCGACTTTGACATCTTCTTTGTGCCATCACGCAGAGACATAATCCGCGCGCCTGGCCCCTGGATCAGCGGTTCGGGTAGGGGAAAAAATCCGTCTACGTCGAAATCATGGTTGAACTTCGCGGCAATATCACGGGACAATTCCAGATGCTGTTTCTGGTCTTCACCCACAGGCACGTGCGTTGCCTTGTAAATCAGAATGTCTGCAGCCTGTAGAACCGGATAGGTAAAAAGGCCGATGGACGCGCGCTCTTTATCTTTGCCGGCTTTTTCCTTGAACTGGGTCATCCTGTTCAGCCAGCCAAGACGCGCGACGCAATTCAGGATCCAGGCAAGCTCGGTATGTTCGCGTACCGCCGACTGGTGGAACAGGGTTGTGCGGTTGGGGTCGAGGCCCGCCGCAATCAGCGTGGCAGCAAGCCGCAAGGTGTTCTCGCGCAAATGCGCCGGGTCTTGCGGGACTGTAATCGCGTGCAAATCAACGATGCAGTAAAAAGTCTCATAGCTCTCCTGCATGGCAACCCAGTTCACGAGCGCGCCCAGATAATTGCCAAGCTGAACCGTCCCCGTGGGCTGAATGCCGGAAAGGACGCGCGAATTTGAAGGTGTGGTGTCGGCCATGGGAAAAGTCTCAAAAAGTTAAGGGCGCAGGATGCGAAACGCGCCGGTCAATACCGCCAAAAGCCCGTAAAGGATAGCCCCGGCCGCGGCGATGCCAATCACGCTGATCCATTGACGTCCAAGCAAGAAAGCCGTCATCTCCTCCTGGTACGGAAGGCTTGCGATCAACGCCAGGGCGAGTAAAGCCGAGAGCGCAAGAATACGGGCAAGTCCGACAAAAACAGACAGCGTCGGTTGAAAAAGCTGGCGTTGGTGAAGGCTGAATGCCAGCAACATTACCTGTGCCCAGGCGGCCAGGGAGGTTGCAATGGGAATGCTGAGAAAGCCAAGCCGGGGGAACAGCATGAGCGCTAGCCCAGTATTCAACGCAATGGCGATCAGGGCAAGGATCATTGGCGTGCGTGTATCCTCGCGGGCGTAAAAGGCGGGTAGAAAGACCTTCTGCCAGACAAAGGCGGGCAGACCGATCCCGAAAAGCGCGAGCGCGGCCCCGGTGCGTGCCACGTCATCAGCGGTAAAGGCGGAACCCGAAACGCCGAACAGGCTAAGGGCGTCGCCCGCAAGCCCGCGATAAAGCGCATCGCAAATGGGTGCGGCCATAATCATAAAGGCTGCTGCAGCCGGAAAGCACAAAAGCGCGGCAGCCTCGATAGCGCGATTTAGCGTGGAGACAGCGCCCGCCTCGTCACCACTTTTCACGCGCCGTGATAAATCTGGCAGGAGGATGCTGCCCATGGCGATGCCAATCACCGCAAGCGGAAGTTGATAAAGCGCATCGGCATTCATCAGCCATGAAACCGCCCCCGGCTGCTGACTGGCAATATTGGTGCCGACGATCAGATTGATCTGCAACGCACCGGCGCTGATAAACCCTGGTGCCCCTAGCGCCAGAAGCCGCCGGACCCCTGGGCTAAATCGTGGCCGCCGAAAGGGCAGCGCAAAATGCTGTTGCCGGATGCCCCACCATAAAAGACCAAGCTGAGCAATACCGCCCAAAAAGACACCCCAGGCTGCGGCAATGCCCGCCTGTTGCGTGTCTCCCCGGGCATAAAGGAGGATACCGCCAATCAGAAATATATTGAGGAGTAAGGGTGCGCCGGCAGAGGCAGCAAATCGTTTGAACGAATTCAGGATACCACTGAACAGCCCCACCAGTGACATACAGAACAGATAGGGAAACATGATCCGTGTATAGAGTACCGTCAGGGAAAACTTTTCCGGATCTTTAGAAAAGCCCCCGGCCAGCAGGTAAACGAAAGCAGGAGCAGCCAGCTCAACGATAATCGTCAGGACCGTGAGGATCAGGACGAGCCCTGCCATCACATCGGCAGCAAAGGCGCGGGCGGCCTCCCGGTCTTCCACGGCGCGAGCCTGGAACAAGGGGATGAACGCAGCGTGAAACGCGCCTTCGGCGAACAGGCGGCGGAACATGTTGGGCAGGCGAAAGGCTGCCCAGAATGCATCGGCCACGGGATTGCCACCCGCGCCAATGACACCGGCGACGAGGATTTGCCGCACAAAGCCAAAGACGCGGCTCAGCAGGGTTAATCCCGAAACGGTGGCCAGTGATTTTAGCACGGTGGGTTATCCTGCACGGTAGGAGTTGGCATTGCCCATAGGGGCCCCCAGCATGTAGCTGGTTTCGCGCGCTTTTGTCAGGGGGTCAGTTCTGCGCCACGGTCAGCACATTCAGGAGCCGCCGTTCAATGGACTGTATCCGCCGAGGGTTGGTAATCTTATAGCCCGGTGCATCCTGGAGATAAAAACTGTCCACGGCGCGCTCGCCATACGTGGCCACATGGGCGGTGCGAATGATAACGCCAATTTCCGACAGGGCCCGCGTGAGTTTGTAAAGCAACCCCGGTCGGTCGAGACCGAGGGCCTCTACCACAATACAGGTTTGTGAGGCGTCGCTATCGATGATCACCTGCGGTGTTACGTCAAAGATGGATCGCCGGTCACCCAGTTTGCGGGGCAGTCTTGGCGCTGTTCGCGGTCGCACCTGCGCCGTCTCCAGCAAAGACCGATGCACGGCCATGACCCGATCGGTCTGCGTCAGCGGTGATCCGTCTACGGACTGGACAACGAAGACATCAATAACGTGGTTATCCCCCGCGGTGACCGCTTGGACGCTGCGCACACTCAGCGATAGGCTAGCAACGGCACCAGCAAGATCTGATAAAAGCCCAGTGCGGTCGCGCGCATAGACGATGGCCTCAATGGAACCGTCATCGCGCAGGGATGCGCTAACCCCGGCGTTAAGACCAGCGGTTTTGCCAGCACGCAACAAAGGCGCGAAACGCGCAAGCAGCGATGGGTCAACGGCGTGGATGGCCGTATCGCGCAAATGATCGAATAGCCAGTCAACATCTGCGGTATCCCAATCGGTGAGAAGCCCGGTAACTTTTTTGTGGCTCTGGTTTAGGCGGGTGCGCAGGTGTTTTTGCAGACCGGGTTCGCCCTTCGTCAGATAGACGCGCGCCGCCTCAAACAGCGTCCGCAATTTGCGGGTAAAGCGTTCATTGACACCCGGCGTCCCAATGACCTGCTCAAGGCAAACCGTACCCACAAGGAGCAGATTGAGCCGCGCAAGGGAGCCAACAGCCTGACAAAACTGGCGAACAGCATCGGGATCAGAGACTGTCCGCCGGTCTACCGTATTGACCATAAGATCGTGGTGAGCCGCCGCGAAGGCAACATCGCGGGCGGTGGCTGTGCTCAGACCCAAGCGCTTGCCCAGCCGTTCAACCTTGCGCTCAACTTTCTCGATACTGATTTTCTCACCTTGACGCACCTCCTGAAGGAGGACGCTGAGATAATAGGGGTAAGGATCATCGGCTTCTGCCAGGATGCGCGTTGCCAACGGATGCAGCTTGCGATGGTCACCGTGCCGCAACCGAGTCAAGTAATCGAGTGCGCGAAAACTCTGCTCATCAAGGGTATAGCGGCGATAAAGACCAAACCGGATGCGGCCTACAATCGGGGCAAAGGCGGGCAGAAACCGGTGGATGATCCCGGTTTCAACCATTAGCCGCAAGACATTACCCGGCTGATCCGCCTCCACAAGACAGCGACGGAAAAGACCTACCAGATCGAGCTTGTCGCGGGTATCGCGGCCGAGTGCCGTCACATGCTCGGCCATCAGGCACAGCGCATCGGGATGAATGTCGAGACCGGGATTAGTGGCCAGCACATATAAAAGACGAAACCAGATCACGGGCTTTTTACGTGCATGGTGAGCCCGCGAAAAGGTGAGATAGCCGTTCTTCATTGCCAAACCCGCCGCCGGGTCCGCCGCGGGTTTTGCCTTCGATTTGCCGTTCGGTTTATCGACCGTCTTGCGCAAGGCCCGGACCATCGAAGCGGGAAGGGGCTTTAGAGTTTTGTTGGCTGTTCCTTTTCGATGCACCTCAAGCTTTGGCTCCATCACATGGGCCAGGCGACCCACATCGGTGGCGGTGATAAAATAATGCCGCATCAGGCGTTCGGCCGCACGCATATGCGCACGCTCCCCATACCCCATTTTTTCGGCCAGGTCTTGCTGAACGTCAAAGCTCAACCGATTGTCATCACACTGACGGGTGTGGTGAAGATAATACCGTGCACTTAGCAAAAAATCCCGGGCAGAGGTGAGCGCTTTCTGATCGTCGGGGGTCAACATGGCGTCCAGACCCGCTGCAAGGTGTGCACGCCCAAAGGTAAGTTGAGTGAGCCAGCCAATCTGATCGATATCGCGCAAGCCTCCTTTGCCTTGCTTGATATCAGGCTCAGTCAGATAGCGCGATTGCTCAAAGCTTTCGTGCCGGGCGATTTGCTCGTCGCGTTTGGCCGCGATAAGCGAGCGGGCCTGTTTATGGATATGGCGGTCAATCTGTTGAAAAAATGCCGCGCCAAGCGCTTCATTACCGGCAATGATCCGCGCATCAAGAAAGGCGGTGCACGCATTAAGATCGTTTTTCGCAAGCCTTATGGCCGAAGAGATCGTATGCACACCTTGGCTTAGTTTAAGCCCCGCATCCCATAGGGGATAAAAAACCTGTGCGCTGAGCGCATTCAGAGCACCCTCACTTGCCCCGCCATGGAGGATCAGTAAATCGATATCGGAATAGGGGCTCAAAAATGCGCGCCCATACCCGCCGGTGGCGAGCAGGCACAGGCTGGCGTTTTTCTTGCTGGTGCCGCTAACGGGGCCTTGGCTGACACCATTAAAAAGAGCGGTAAGGATATGATCAGTGACCGCAGCAATACGTGCACCGGCCACCCGGCCATTGCGTGTGCGCGTTAGGGGCTGGCCGCGCACGTGTTCGCTCAGTTGACGGATCGATTGGGCGAGAGCCCCGTGGGTTTGCCCCAAACTGTCGGTTCTGGCGGCTGAATTCACCCGTTGCGCCACCGCGTGGGCAGAAAGGGTGTCGGAGGCGGCAGGCGCGGGCATGGAAGAGATCCTGATGCTAAGGCAGAAGAGAGCATAGAACGATGAGACGCGAAATGGAATTGGCGTTTTTATCCGGCAGAGCCCAGTTATGGTACTATAGGTGAACCGGCACGGTGCTGCAGGCATTTGCGATGCTGGCCGGATGCTGATTACCGGATGCTGATTAGTGTTTAATCGGTCTTCAACACGGCCTTCAGCGCATAGAGCGCGTCAAGGGCATCGCGCGGGCTCATCTGGTCCGGATCAAGATCATCCAGCCGCTCGATTAAAGCCGCGCTAATGCCCGGTTCCTCCGCATCTGCCTGATCAGTGGCAGGCTCGCTCATGGCGGAAAAGAGCGGCAACGCGTCAATCGTGTCTGCTTTTTGCCGGGTAGCCTCCAAGTTTTTGAGTACTTTTGCCGCGCGCCGGGTCACCGATCGCGGCAGGCCCGCTATCGTTGCAACGGCGACGCCATAGGAACGGTCTGCTGCTCCTGGGCCAACCTCGTGGAGGAAAATAACATCGTTCTTCCACTCTCGCACCCGCATAGAAACATTCCGTAGGCGGGCTAACTGTCCCTCAAGCTGGGTAAGTTCGTGATAGTGGGTGGCGAACAGCCCGCGGCAGCGATTGTGATCGTGTAAATATTCAAGCGCCGCCCAGGCGATGGATAGACCATCAAAGGTTGCGGTGCCGCGCCCGATTTCGTCCATAACAACAAGCGAGCGCGGACCTGCCTGATTCAGGATTGCCGCCGTCTCGACCATCTCCACCATAAAGGTTGATCGACCTCGGGCGAGGTCATCACTGGCGCCAACCCGTGAAAAAATCCGGTCGGCAACGCCCAGATGAGCGCTTGTCGCGGGCACAAAGACACCGGCTTGAGCGAGGATTGCGATTAAAGCATTTTGCCGAAGAAAAGTTGATTTGCCCGCCATATTGGGCCCGGTGACCAGCCACAAAAGCGCGGCGCCATCAACGTGTGCTTTGTTGGCCGGTGGATCGCCGCAATTGCCCACATCACCAAGGCGGCAATCATTGGCGATAAACCGCTCCCCGGTTCTGGCAAGCGCTGCTTCCACCACCGGGTGCCGCCCGCCGACGATAGAAAAGCTCAGGCTATCATCGATCTGTGGGCGGACGAAGTCGCGGGCAACGGCAAGGTGCGCGTTCGCGGTGGCCACATCAATCTGCGCAAGGGCCGTGGCTGCGGTCTGGAGAGCGTTGGCGTGGGAAAGCACCAGCGTGGCGAGCTCTTCAAAGATTTCCTGCTCGCGCGCCAGCGCCTCGCCCCCTGCGCGGCTGATCCTGGTATCAAGGTCGGCAAGCTGCGTAGTGGTAAACCGCACGCAGCTTGCGAGGGTCTGGCGATGGATAAAGGTGTGATCTTCCGAAGGCGAATCGCTGCCGGAAACAGGTCCACCTGCAAGGAGTTTATCTCCCTGATTGGTGGGTACCTCAACAAAAAAGCCGAGAACATTGTTTTGTCGAACCTTAAGCGATTTGATGCCGGTTTTGGACCGGTAGGTCCCTTCAAGACCGGCGATCACGCGGCGCGCGTCGTCGCGCAAGGATTTGACGCTATCAAGCCCGGTATCATAGCCCTTGCGAACAAACCCGCCATCACGGGCGAGGAGAGGGACCTCATCGCTCAGCGCATTGTTCAGGTGACTGAGTAATCCCGAAAACCCTGTCCCCGTCCCATCCTCCAGATCAATGAGCGCAGTTTTGAGCGTTGGGGTCAGCGGCGCGGAGAGATCGCGGGATAATTGGTTCAGTGTGCCGGCCAGCCTCCGGGCGGCGCTGATCCCCGTTCGGATCGCCGTCAGATCTCGCGGTCCACCGCGCCCCAGTGAAAGCCGCGACAGGGCCCGTGCCATGTCCGGTGTATCTTTGAGAAGTCGGCGAACATCCTCGCCGCCCGTCTTTGCACTGATGAAAAAGTCGATCTCGTCAAGACGCCCATTGATGGTGTCGGGGTTGGTCAGGGGTGCTGACAATCGCCGGGCGAGCAGGCGTGCGCCCGGCCCCGTCACGGTCGCATCGACGCTGTGGATGAGCGAGCCTTTCCGCTCGCCCGTCTGGGTCTGGTAGATTTCAAGCGAGGCCCGTGTCGTAGGATCAATGGCAACTGCATCAGTGGCGGGGTTAAAGCGCGGCGGTTGCAGTTTTGGCAGCGTCCCGGCTTGGGTCAGGGTCACATAGCCTAACAAGCCGCCTATGGCCGCAACGCAGCCTGGGGAAAAATCACCGAGCCCATCAAGGGTAGCCACGCCCGTCATGGTGCGAAGATGATCGAGTGCGCGGGCGGGGGCAAAGCTGCTCACAGGCTGGCGGGTCTGGCGCAAAGGGTGGGTCAGGGCGCCCAGCGCTTGCTCCCATTCGGCAAAGGCACTGGGTTTTTTATCGTTGCTCGCGGCGTCTTGAGTCCAATCTGGCAGGATCAATTCTGATGGCATCAGCGCAGAAAGGTCGGCATCCAGACGATCCGCGCTCGTGGGGCGGACAAAAAACTCCCCCGTCGAGACATCGGCGCAGGCAAGGGCCCCGTCCCAACTCTTTTTGTCTCGCCCGCTTTTACCGAGGCCCAGTGCAACAATGAAATTGTTCCGCCGCGCATCGAGGAGCGTGTCTTCGGTGAGCGTACCGGGGGTGACAATGCGCACAATATCACGGGCGACGACTGATTTTGCCCCGCGCTTTTTTGCCTCTTCGGGCGCTTCCATTTGCTCACAGATGGCAACGGTGTGATCCATACGGATCAACCGGGAGAGATAACTTTCATAAGCATGGAAGGGCACACCGCACATGGGTATGTCGTCACCTTGATGCTGACCTCGCCGCGTGAGTGTGATGTCGAGGTCGCGCGCCGCAATAATGGCGTCGTCAAAAAACAGCTCGTAAAAATCACCCATGCGATAAAACAAAAGCGCATCGGGCACCCGCGCCTTGATGGACAGATATTGCGCCATCATCGGGGTGGGGCCGGTCGCCTTGTTTGCTTTGGCCTTCGTTTTTTTACTGTCTTGGTTGACGTCTTCGGTACCGTCCGGGTTTTCAGTGGGCGCCTGGGTTGCCACAGGGGCAGTGGGAGAAGACGAAAGCGAAGATGACATCATTTTGTCCTAGGCTGCGATTCCCCCTTGTGTAAAGCGGCGAGAGGCGGTCAAGGTCTTGACCGACCTTGCCGGGCTCGTCAGGGTCTGCGCATGCGAAACGCCCCCGACCTTATCACGGAAATTGACCTTGGGGATCGGTCTGTGCCGGTGGAGGCGCGGATCAATCGGCGGGCCCGCCGCCTGATCGTCAAAGTCGATAGCCTGCAGGGCGTTGTGCATCTGACCGCACCATCACGCCGCGCGCTTGCCGATGCGGTGCGGTTTGCGCAAGAGCGCCGCGGCTGGATCCGCGAGGAGTTAGCCGCCGGGCCCAAGGCGCATCCGTTTGAGACTGGCGGACTTTGTCCCTATGCCGGGGTGCCGCACCGGATTGTGGCTGACGGCGGCCCGCGCGCGCCGGTGCGCCGGTTACCGGAAACCGCTGACGGCGGTCCGCACCGGCTCGTGGTTGGCGGTGAGGCGGCGCATGTGAACCGCCGGGTGTGCGACTGGCTGAAACGCGAGGCGCGCCGCGTATTGACGGATCGGGCAGGCTTTTATGCCGGAGAGCTTGGCCGCAACCACGGGCGTATCCGCGTCAATGATACCCGCTCGCGCTGGGGCTCGTGCAGCGAGAATGGAACGTTATCGTTCAACTGGCGGTTGATCCTCGCGCCGCCTGCCATTCTCGATTATGTGGCCGCCCATGAATGCGCCCATCTTGTGCATATGAACCATTCGAAGGCCTATTGGCGTGTGCTGGCTAGCCTCGGTGTTGATGCGAGCGCGGCCCGGCAATGGTTTCAGCATCACGGTCCGCGCCTGTTCAGCTACGGTGTTCCGCATAAGGTTGACCCGGCGACACCGGAAAACAACGAAGCGGCGGCCTGATCCAACCGTGCAGGAGACAAAGCCCATGACACACCCTGATCTCAAAACGGACTATCTGATTGTCGGCAGCGGCGCTGTCGGTATGGCCTTTGCTGATATCATTCTGAGCGAAACCGATGCGTCGATGGTCATCGTCGATCAATATCAAAAACCCGGCGGTCACTGGAACCTTGCCTATCCCTTTGTGACCTTGCACCAGCCATCGGCATTTTACGGGGTGAGTTCAAAGGAGCTTTCCAAGGGCCGGTTGGATCAGGTGGGCCTCAACAAGGGGCTTGGTGATCTCGCCTCCGGCGATGAAATTATGGCCTATTATGATGAGGTCATGCGCCACCAGTTCCTGCCGAGCGGGCGGGTGCAGTATTTTCCCAATTGCACCTATGAGGGCGACGGCCGCTTTACGAGCCATGTAACGGGCAAGACGCGCCAGGTGCGCGCCCGCAAACATGTGGACGCCACGTTTCTGAAAACCACCGTACCGGCAAACCACACGCCCTCTTTTTCAGTTGATCCGGCGGTCATGTTTATGCCCCTCAACGATCTGCCCAAAATAAAAAAAGCGCCAGCTGGCTACGTGATCATTGGCGCCGGTAAGACCGGGATCGATGCTTGTTTGTGGCTATTGCTCAATGGGGTTGAGCCCGACGCCATTCAGTGGATCATGCCGCGCGATGCGTGGCTACTGGATCGGCGCAATGCCCAGCCCACGGAGGAATTTTTCTTTGACACACTGGGCGCGCAAGCCGGGCAAATGGAATCAATTGCCGCCGCCACGTCAATTGAGGATATGTTCGATCGTCTTGAGGCATGCGGGTATTTTCTGCGCATTGATCCGGCGGTCAGACCGACCATGTTTCACGGCGCCACGATCAGCCAGGCGGAGCTTGGGGAACTGCGCCGGATAAAGACTATCGTGCGTAAAGGCCGGGTTCAGTCGATCACACCAACACAGATTGTCCTTGATGAAGGGACAATCCCCACAACCCCCGATCATTGCCATGTGGACTGCTCGGCGCGCGCCATCACCAATGAGGAGATCGTGCCGGTCTTTCAGGGTGACGTCATTACACCGCAAATGGTCCGGTCGTATCAGCCGGTATTCAGCGCCGCGATGATCGCCCATGTGGAGGCGGCCTATGACAACGAGGCTGAAAAAAACCGTCTGTGCGGGGTTGTACCGTTACCCAATCACGACACGGACTATCTCAAGTTTACCGCCGCCTTCATGATGAACCAGTATAACTGGTCGCAGGATAAAGCCTTGCGGGGTTGGCTGAGGGGTAACCGCCTCGACGGATTTTCCGGTCTGGTGGCGAGCATCAAGCCGGAAGAGACACAAAAGCGGGCTGTGATGGATCGGTTGCGCCAACACTCCATGCCCGCCATGGCGAAGTTGCAGCAGTTTTTGGGCGAATTAGCCGAAACCGGGGGCGTGACGGGATCAGCCGAGCGCGCAACACGATAAGGTGAGCCCATAGCGCGCAAAACTGCCAAATTGATGCCCATTTTGCCCTCTAGTTTTTACGGCGAAAGGGCTTAAATCTGATCGCGAGTTGGTGTTCACCTTTACAGGGATCACCGGGTTGGGTCCGCCGCCCAAAAAGCCGCGGGCACGATAATGGTCAGTCCCGAAATGAACCCCTGGACAAAAGGTTGAGAGAATCATGAAGCACACCCCATCGACATCGCCTGCACGATTCCATGCAGATAAAACTGCGCCGGTCACGCGGCGCACGCGGCTTGGTTTGTTATCGGCTGGCGCGGGGCTGGGCGCCCTCGCCATTACCGGCATGACCGCCCTGACGGGCGCCCCACAATGGGCGACGGCAACACCGGGTGAGGACGCCAACGCACAAGTGGCGGCCAGTCTTGGCGGTGTCCAGGCGCTACCCAAATCGGTCATCAATGATCGCGGCTTGTTGTCCTTTGCCGACGTGGTGGAAAGCGTATCCCCCTCGGTGGTCAGTGTCCTCGTGGAACGCTCAGTCGAGGTCCCTCGTGGCCGCCCGCAAGTCCCGCCAGGGTTCGAACGGTTCTTTGGTTTCCCCGAAGCGCCGCAGGAAGATAATGATGATCCGTTCGGGGACGATAATAATCGCCAGCGCGCCGAAGCACAGGGCTCCGGGTTTTTCATCGACAAGGAAGGCCACATTGTCACCAATAACCACGTGGTGGAAGATGCTGAGACCGTCCGTGTACGTCTTTCAGATGGACGCGAAGTCGATGCCGACGTGGTGGGTACAGACTCGTTCACTGACCTCGCCGTCTTGAAAGTCGAAGCCAATCCCAAACAGTCCTATGTGGAGTTTGCAGAAAAAGAGAGCTTGCGCGTGGGTGACTGGGTTGTTGCTGTGGGTAATCCCTTTGGCCTCGGCGGTACCGTGACGAGCGGGATTGTTTCGGCCATTGGCGGCCAAAACCGCGAACAGCAATATGTGGACCTGATCCAAATTGATGCGGCGATCAATCGGGGGAACTCCGGTGGGCCGGCTTTTGATCTGACCGGTAAAGTCATTGGCATTAACGTGGCGATCTATTCGCCCAATGGCGGGAGTGTCGGAATTGGCTTTGCCATCCCCGCCGATACCGCCAAGGCAACCATTGCCCAACTGATTGAAAATGGCACGGTGACCCGTGGCTGGCTCGGTATTGCGCTTGGCGATGTTGACGAAGCGCTGGCCGATGCGTTGAGCCTGTCGTCCACGGACGGTGTTCTTGTGGAACAGGTACAACCCGATACCCCAGCGGAGGCAGGCGGTGTTGAAAATGGCGATGTGATCACGACGATTGATGGCAAAGCGGTAAATGGACCGAACGATCTGTCGCGGCGTATCGCAAATTATCCGCCGGGCCGAAAAATCAAAATCGGGCTCGTGCGTGATGGACGTACACGGAATATCACCGTGACGCTCGGTAAGCGAGATGAAGAGCAAACCGTTGCGGCGCTTGATCCTTCGGTGTCGGAAGAATCGGTGGAGCGTGAACTGGGTGTGCGCATTTCCTCGATCACCCCGGCTTTGCGCGACCGATATCGTCTTGATGACGACGCAACGGGCGTTGTGGTGACCGCCGTAAAATCGGGGAGCGCTGCCGAAGAAGCCGGCTTGCAAACCGGCGTGGTGATTGCCGAGGTCGAGAACCAAAAAATCCGCTCACCCCGCGAGTTTGAAGACCGGATTGCTGCGGCGAAAAAATCCAAGAAAGGCGCGGCCCTCTTGAGGTTGCAGCGTGGTACGGTAAAGCAATATTCGGCCCTGAAGCTGGGTGATGAGTAATCGTCACGCGGGCTGAGTGAGCTGCCTCGACCGGGGCCGGGTGAAACTCCGATTCCCGAGCGTCGGCCCTCGGTTCGGCAATCACGCCACCTATCTCGTGATTTGATCCGGCGTGCCCTAATTTGGGTGCGGCGTATGGGCGAAAAGTTCCCGGGTCGGCGCTGCGCTTGCCCGGGAATACGGGTTTGTTTTTGATCGTTAATCCGTGTCCCCGGGCATCAGACCCGGGGCCTCCCTCAACGGCTTCCCAACTCGCTGCGACAGTTCCCGGGTCGGCGCTCCGCTTGCCCGGGAATACGGGTTGTTGTGAACCAAACCGGGCTGCTTGGTCTCGGCGCATCATCTGTCGACCTTTTACAGCCAACACATTGACTTGGGCAAGGATGCCAAACCGATCATTAAGCCGTGCCGCGAGCGACCGCTCGCGATTGCGATATTCTCCCGCCCGTGAGGGACGCACCGCACGCGGACGATAGGGTACAGGGTGACTGGCATAATCGAGGAGCCGGCTGGAAATCACAAACAGCCTTATGAAAGCCAGTGAGAGGACAAACCCAAGATCATTCTTCAGAAAATCAAGCCGCATGATCCGGCGATGGAGAGCCTCGCTAATGTCCATGCAATGATCCGCAAAGCGCAAGATGGCTTCGAGGCTATCGTCTATGTCAAAGAGGGGGCTTGAGTTTTTCATGGGCGGCAGCATAGCCGGGGTGGGGCGTGCGGGGATAACTATCCCCGTAAAAATATCCGTATCCCCAGACTTGATCCGAGGTCTCGTAATTTGGGTACGGAGGATGTATCAACAGATCCCGGGTCTGCGCTGCGCTTGCCCGGGAATACGGCATAAGGCTTAGACACATACACCGTATCCCCGGGCGAAGACCCGGGGTCTTCCAATTGGGGTACGCAGATTATATCAACAGTTCCCGGGTCAGCGCTGCGCTTGCCCGGGAATACGGTTTAAAGCTTAGACACATATACCGTATCCCCGGACTTGATCCGGGGTCTGCGAATTAGGGTACGCAGGATGTGGCAACAGATCCCGGGTCTGCGCTGCGCTTGCCCGGGAATACGGCATAAGGCTTAGACACATACGCCGTATCCCCGGGCGAAGACCCGGGGTCTGCCGATTGGGGTACGGAGAATGCTGTAACAGTTCCCGGGTCGGCGCTGCGCTTGCCCGGGAATACGGCATAAAGATTAGACACATACACCATATCCCCGGACTTGATCCGGCAACTGTTCTCAAGATTGATAGACGGTTTTATTTTTCATCATGGCATTGAGGACGATAAGGAGTTTTCTGGCGACGGCGATGATGGCAATTTTTTTAACGCCGGATCGTTCGAGCACGCGTTGATAAATGT
>JBCBRS010000026.1:0-44219 GCA_039819545.1 Pseudomonadota bacterium
ATCGTCCTCAATGCCATGATGAAAAATAAAACCGTCTATCAATCTTGAGAACAGTTGCCGGGTCTTACGCCCGGGGATACGGAATAGTTGCGGGGATAGTTATCCCCGCCCGCCTCACCCCGGCTATGCTGCCGCCCATGAAAAACTCAAGCCCCCTCTTTGACACAGACGATAGCCTCGAAGCCATTTTGCGCTTTGCGGACCGCTGCATGGACCTTAGCGAGGACTTGCATCGCCGGGTCATGCGGCTTGATTTTCTGAAGAATGATCTCGGGTTTGTTCTCTCACTGGCCTTTATGCGGCTGTTTGTGATTTCCAGCCGGCTCCTCGATTATGCCAGCCACCCTGTGCCTTATCGTCCGTGTACACCGCGTCCCTCACGCGCGGGAGAATATCGCAATCGCGAGCGGTCGCTCGCCGCACGGCTTGATGATCGGTTTGGCATCCTTGCCCAAGTCAACATGCTGGCTGCAAAGGGTCGGCAGATGATCCGCCGGGACCAGGCAGCCCGGTTTGGTTCACAAAAATCCGTATTCCCGGGCAAGCGGAGCGTAGACCCGGGAACTGTTGCTGCATCCTCCGTACCCCAATTACGAGACTCCGGATCAGGTCCGGGGATACGGGGAGGGGTTGCCAAATCAGGAACTGTTCGAACATCCTCCGAACCTGTTGAGGGGGGACCCGGGTCTTTATTCTCCTTTGGCGCCCGGGGACCCGGGGGAGATATCAAAAATAAACCCGTATTCCCGGGCAAGCGGAGCGCCGACCCGGGAACTGTTGCCACATCCTCCGTCCCCAAATCAGCAGACCCTGGATCAAGTCCGGGGATACGCAGAGGGAATGCCAAATTAGGAAACGCCGGATCAAGTCCGCAGATACGGCATACGGTTCCGACGTAGCATCTCCCCGACAAACCCGAACACGATTAGGCACCATGCTGAGCTGGCGCGGACCCCTCGTCCCGGCACCCTTTCGGCTGCGCGCTAGCCGATAATCGCTTTGATCTCCACAAATTCATCAAAGGCAAGGTCGCCCCATTCGCGGCCATTGCCTGATTGTTTATAGCCGCCGAAGGGGGCATCGCGGTCAACGGGTGTGCCGTTAATGATCACCTGGCCGGCCCGGATTTGTCTTGCGACTTTATTGATCCGGTTTTTGTCGGCACCCTGAACATAAGAGGCAAGACCATAGGGCGTATCATTGGCAATCCGGACGGCGTCTTCATCATCGGTATAAGGAATGATACACAGGACGGGCCCGAAAATTTCCTCACGCGCGATGGTCATGTCATTAGCGACATCGGTAAACACCGTTGGCCGCGCATAATAGCCGCTATTCAGGCCATCGGGCTTGCCCGGCCCGCCAGCGATCAGCCTCGCACCTTCCTCAATGCCTTTTTCAATCAGCCCCTGAACCTTTTCCCATTGTGCAGAGGAGACGAGGGGGCCGCACCAGACCTGGTCGGCGGGATCGCCGACAGCGAGGCTATTGGCCGTTTCGGCGGCGATGGCGTTCACCTCCTCCAACCGGGTCGCTGGCACGAGCATGCGCGTGGGCGCGTTGCAACTTTGACCCGTATTCATGGTGACATGCCGAACACCGGCGGCGACTGCTTTGGTAAAATTGGCATCGTCGAGAATGATGTTGGGCGATTTGCCGCCCAGTTCCTGGTGCACGCGTTTGACCGTGGGGGCGGCGTTGCGGGCGACTTCGATGCCGGCCCGGGTCGAGCCGGTGATCGAAACCATATCGACCAGGGGGTGCGCCGAAAGAGCGGCCCCCGCCTCCGGCCCGCTGCCGTTGACGAGATTAAATACACCGGCAGGCAGACCCGCCTCGTGCAGGATTTCTGCCCAAAGCTGCGCCGAGAACGGGGCAATTTCCGACGGTTTCAGCACCATGGTGCAGCCCATGGCAAGTGCCGGGGCAACCTTTGCTGCAATCTGGTTCGATGGCCAGTTCCACGGGGTGATAAAGCCGCAAACGCCTACCGGCTCTTTGGTGACCAGCGTTTTGCCGCGCGGCACGTCAAAATAATAGTCGGCCAGGGCCTGCGCCGCCGTCTTCAAATGGCCCAGACCAATGGGCGCCTGATAGTCTTTGGCAAGCCAGCTGGGCGCGCCCATTTCCTCCGTAATCGCTGCCGCCATATCAGGCAGGCGTTTTTCGTAAATGGCCGCGGCTGCGTTAAGAAGGTCAATCCGCTCAGCCTTATTGGTGGTTGCAAAGGCGGGGAACGCCGCTGCTGCCGCGCGCACCGCCCGGTCGATATCCGCCGCATTGCCCAGGGCGATTTCCCCCGCTTTTTCCTCCGTTGCCGGATTGATAACGTCAAGGCGGGCAGCGCTATCCGGGTCGCAAAACGCGCCATCGATATAGAATTTTGTCAGGGTACGCATGGGCTCAACCTCTATGATTTGGCAAGGCCCGAATTGAACAAGGTATGGTGGGCCTCGCGACGGGCAATGCTGTGTTCAGACGCGACGCGTCAGGATTTGTATTTTGTCAGATATTTCCAAATACCGCTCGCGGTCATGGCGATGCGATCCGGCCCGTTAGTGCGGGCCGTTGCCCAGACGGTGCCAGTCAGAAAAGCAATCTCCGGGGTGCGGCGGGTGATTTGCGCCTCGGCGATTAATATTTCCCCCGTGTGCACCCCGGCGATAAACTGGCTCGTCAACTCAATGGTGGCACAGGGTTTTCGGCCACCGGCCATATAGGCGGCGCTGCCCATGGCGTTATCGGCAAGGGTCATCAAAACACCACCGTGGCAGACACCGCCAAGGTTTAGATGCTGCGTATCAACGGTCAGGCGCGCATACCATCGTTCTTTGCCCGCTGGCCCTTCCTCCGATGGCGGATCATAGGCAAACGCCATGGGCCCGATCAGGGTACTGAAGCTTTCGGTCAGGGCATCGCGCCAATCGAGCGCACAAAGATCTGGTAGAGGCATGGCATTCAAATACTCAAAGGGCGGCAGGGTTATCGGCTAGAGTGTAACCTGCTACAGTTTTGTAACCTGCTACACTTTTTTTCGGATGGGCATTAGGTCGTCAAACACGGGCGCGCGTTTCTGGGCTTTGGCCGTGAAGCTTTCCTGCATATCCTCATGGCGGAGCATCCCGGCGTTCCACACGGCAATATAGTCGAGAGCATCGGCGGTGGAATGGTCGCGCGCATAGTTGAGCATGCGTTTTGATCCTGTCACCGCAAGCGGGGCATGGCCAGCGATCGTTTTTGCGATCGCCATCACGCCCGCTACCATATCTGTCTGGTCCTCATAGACGGCGTTGACAAGGCCAATATCCAAGGCTTTTTCGGCGGGTAGTCGTTCCGCCGTATACGCCATTTGCCGGGCCCAGCCTTCGGGGATGACGTTGGCAAGACGCGGGAATGTGCCCACATCCGCGGTCATGCCGATGGCCGTTTCCTGCACACAGAAAAAGGCGTCGCGCGTTGCGTACCGACAGTCGCAGGCGGTGACGAGGTCAACACCGGCGCCAATCGCCCCGCCTTGAACGGCAACAAGAACCGGTTGGCGTGCCTCTTCCAGTGCGGAAAAACACGCTTGCAAGCCGTGTAAATAGTGGCGGAACATCTCTGCGGCGGTATGTCGATTGTCAGGTTTTTCCGCCATGGCGCCATCGGTAAAAACGCTCAGATCCATCCCGGCGCTGAAGTGTCGTCCGGTTGACGAAATCACGATCACCCGGGCCTGGGCCTCATCGGAAATCGCGCGGATGGCCACGGGGAAGTCGCGCCAGAAAGCAGGGTTCATCGCGTTTGCTTTGTCGGGCCGCGACAATTGCACATGGGCAATGGCGTCCTCGATAGAGACGGTGAAGGAAGGCTCAGACATGAATCATTCTCCGGCGTTAACCATGGCGGCTTGCTTAATGGTGATAGCGTGGAATTCTGCCGCCTGCATCTGTGACGTGCAGTGACCCTACGCGCCATATGGCAACGCACGAGAAGCAAACTGGAATAGCGAAACAGACAAACGCCACTCAACTCTGTGGTTGGTCTTATACGCGCACCGCTACCAACTCTTGATTGATAACGGTCTATGCTTGCGTGTTTTGCGCTCGCATATTACCATATCGCAATAGCGCACGGCAGTGCACCTGGGTGGGGACCCTTGGGAAATTTTGGGAGAAGACAATGACGATGTTCGTCAATCCATACACCACAGGTGTATTCGAAACGCGTCCGCGTAAAGCCAATGACGCGGACGAAGGCCCTCGAGAATTTGTCACAACCGTGCCGGTCTCGGTTGCGCCCGGTCCTGCCTTCTCACTGAGCGTCAGGGCGTCAAGTGCGCTGACCGCAGAAGATTTGCTCGTGGCCGCCGATGATGATTTTTCCGTCGATGCGGCCACGGTGCTCACAGGCAATCTGTTTGACGATAATGGCAATGGTCCTGATCTTGGCAGCGGCGCCAGCCTGACCATCACCATGGTCCGGGCGGACATGATGGAGATCCCCGTGGGTGAGGAAACGGTTCTCGCTTCCGGCGCCACTATTCGTGTCGAGGTCAATGGCGATTTTGTCTATAATCCAAATGGCGTTTTTGACAGCCTTGCTGAAGGCGTCAGCGAGATCGAAAGCCTGACCTACACAGTTTCCGACGGGCTTGGCACCACGCAGACGGGGTTCTTTCCGGCTGTCGTGTCGCTCGGTACGTTGGACGGGGCGAATGGCTTTACCCTCGCCGGGCCCACCGCCGCCGACAATAGCGGCGCGGCCATTGCCGGGCTTGGCGATATCAATGGCGATGGCTTTGACGATTTCCTGATCGGCGCTGCCGAGGCTGATCCCAGTGGCCGCAGCCGCGCCGGCGAAAGCTATGTGGTGTTCGGGTCCGATAGCGGCTTTGCCAGTGCGGTCGATCTTGCGGCGCTGGACGGGGTGACCGGCTTCACGCTGACGGGAACCGACTCCAATGATCTTGCGGGCTCAGCGGTGGCGAGCGCTGGGGACCTCAATGGCGATGGGATCAATGATTTTGTCATCGGCGCGCCCCAGGCTGACCCGACATTCCGCTCTTCAGCAGGCGAAACCTATGTGGTGTTTGGGACGACAGACGGGTTTTCGCCAAACGTCGCTCTTGGCAGTCTTGATGGCAGCAACGGCTTCACGATCCTGGGCGGGGGTACCTTTGATCAAAGCGGCAGCGCGCTTGCCAGCGCGGGTGATTTGAATGGCGATGGCTTTGACGATCTTCTCATCGGGGTAAGCCGCGGCGATCCGACCGGGCGTAATGATGCCGGGGAAACCTATGTGATCTTCGGCAGTGATGCTGGGTTCGGTTCGACGCTTGATCTGCGCAATATCGATGGCACCAATGGCTTTATCATCGACGGCGCGGCGAGTGGCGACCGCAGCGGGTCTGCAATCTCCGCCGCAGGAGACGTGAATGGCGACGGCATCGATGACATTCTGATTGGGGCGCCCAACGCCAATTCTGGCGGCGTAGGCGATGCGGGCGAGGCTTATGTGGTGTTCGGATCAACCGAAGGCTTCTCGGCGAATTTCGATCTTGCGAGCCTCGACGGCAGCAACGGTTTTGCCTTAAGCGGCGGGATGTTTCTCGACGGTGCAGGCGTTTCGGTTGCCAATGCCGGTGACGTCAATGGCGACGGTGTTGACGATATCATCATCGGTGCCACTGGCGCTGACCTGAACGGCAGCGGGTCGGGCGCGGCCTATGTGGTGTTCGGCACCAGCGATGGTTTTGACGCGACGATTGATCTTAGCGGTCTCGATGGTGATGACGGCTTTGTTATTGCCGGATTAAGCGCGGGAGACAGCCTTGGTGGTTCGGTGTCCGGTCTTGGCGATGTCAATGGTGACGGGCTTGACGATCTGTTGATCGGGGCAAGCGGTGTCGATGCGCCGGGCGCCAGCAATAGCGGTGCCGCTTATGTGGTGTACGGATCAAGTGAGGGCTTTGCGGCAGCTTTTGATCTTGCCGCCCTTGATGGGATGACCGGCTTTACCCTTGCCGGTGTGGATGCCGGGGACGGCGCGGGCGTGCGGGTTGCCGCTGCCGGTGACGTGAATGGCGACGGCGTCAACGATATCCTTGTGGGCGCCCCTGACGGTGATCCCAATGGCCGCTCCGGTGCCGGCGAAAGCTATATCATTTTTGGCCAGGCGACCTTTGTCGAGCGCGTCGATGAAGCAACCGTGACCATCACCATCAACGGGGTCAACGATCTGCCCGTGGCAAACGGTGTGCCCACTGATGTGCGCGCGGTGGCGGGTGAGACGGCGGCGCTTAACCTGTCGTCAATTGCCCTTGCTGATAGTGATGGCGATCAGCTGACCCTGACGCTTGGCGTCAATGGCGGTAATTTTGAGATGCCCGCCGACGGCACCATGATTGGTGATGGTGTCGACGCGGTCTTGACCAATGCGGTCACGGTTACCCTGACCGGTAGCGCCGACGATCTAAACACCTATCTCGATGGCTTGAATAATCTTCAGTACACCCCTGACCCTGATAGTAGCGGCGATGATGCGGCGGCGATTTCGCTGACCCTGAGTGATAGTGTTGGCGAGCCCGTTGATCTCGGCGTGATTAATGTGGATGTGGGCGAGGCGGAAAGCCTGATCGTCACCACAGCAGCCGATGTGGTCGACGCCTTTGATGGTGAGACGTCCCTGCGCGAGGCGATAGCCTTCGCCAATAGCACGCCCACGGATGATGTAATCAGCTTTGAGGCCGGACTGGCCGGGCAAACGCTCACCCTGACCGAAGGCGCGCTGGTTGTCTCCAGCGGGGTCACAATTGATGGTGACCTACCCGGTGGTGAAGATTTGGTGATCTCGCCGGCAGATGGGCGTAGCGATATCACGCTGTCGGGCGGCAACGCGTCGCGGCTTTTCGTGGTCACCGGCGAGGCGGCAAGTCTTGACCTCAACAGCCTGACCTTGCGTGACGGAAGCGCTGCAGAAGGTGACGGCGGTGCGATCCTGGTGGAGGCGGGCGCTGCCGCCGATCTTACCAATGTAACGCTTACGGATAATAGCGCGGTAAATGGCGGTGCCATTGCCAATGCGGGTACGCTTACCCTGTCGACCGTGACCCTTACGGGCAATATGGCTGTGACCGGCGGGGCAATCGCCACTGGTGGCGGAACGCTGAATGCAGTCAACGCGACCTTTATCGGTAATGCCGCAACAGGGCCGGGCGTGGCCGGCGGCGCGCTTGCGGTTACCGGCGGCGACGCAGCCCTGGTCAATGTGACCCTTGTCAGCATGGGGATGAATGACGGCGGTGTGTTGTCCTTAGTCGAAGGTACTTTGAGCACAACCAACACATTGCTTGTGGGAACCGGCGGTGCCGCCGCCACCCTGACCGCCGGTGCGATTACCGACCTCGGCGGGACGGTAACAAGCTTTGATCCGGCCGCGGTCTTTGCCACGGTGGAAGATGGCGTTCCCGTGCTCGCCGATAATGGCGGGCCGGTGCAGACACTGGCGCTTCTTAGTGATGTGAATAATCCGGCGTTGGATGTGGGCGCAAACCCGGCGGCAATTGCCACCGATGCCAATGGCAATGACCGCGCGGTTGATCAGGGGCTTGTGGATAATGGCGGCGCTGTTGATGCCGGTGCCGTGGAGCTTGACCGGATCAATTCCGCGCCAAGTCTCGGCGATCCGGCGCCGGCGAGCCTTGCAGAAAATCTAGTTAATGCGACACCGCAATTAATCTTCCCGACCCTGACGATTACCGACCCTGACAATAATTATGATGGTGGGCGATTGACCATTGACGGTCTGCTGGCTGAAGACCGCCTTTCGATCCGTGAAACCAGTACGGAAACCAGTACCGAAACTGGGGCCGTCGGTGTTGAGGGGCAGCTTGTTTCTGTTGACGGTATCGTAATCGGTGAAGTCACCGGCGGAGAGGGAACCCGTCTCGAAATTCGCTTTAATGCACAGGCGACCTCCGAAAGTGTCGGGGCGGTTATCCGCCAAATTCAGTATCAGAACCTTTCCGATACACCGACGCCACTTCGTGATTTGCGTATCCGTCTCACCGATGCCGAAGGTGGCACCACCGACGTTATGCGCACGCCAGATTTTGTTCAGGTGACGGGCGCGATCAATCCTTTCGATGGTATTGATCTGGGCGATTTTGCAGCGCCAAGTTTTGCCGACCTTGATGGTGACGGCGATGTTGATGGCTTTATCGGCTCTGCCTCACCGGGCATCGTTAGCTTCTTTGAAAATAGCGATGGGATGCTGGCCCGGGTTATGGGCCCCGCTAATCCTTTCGACGGGGCGCAGTTCGGGTTCAGCGCCGCGCCCACCTTTATTGATCTCGGCAATCCGGCGGGTCTTGACCTTGCGGTTGGCCAAAGCACCGGCGCCATCAGCTTGCTTCGCAATGGTGTTGATGGCTTTATCTTTAGTCAGGAAGCGGACAACCCCTTTAACGCTCTGATGCTCGGGCTGGTGGCGACACCCGCGTTTATCGATATCGACAATGACGGTGATCAAGACGCCGTCGTGGGCAATGCAGGGGGTACGCTCACTCTACTGGTAAATCAGGACAATGACGAGTTTGTCCGGTTTGTTCAAAGTGCGAACCCGCTCGGCTTTGTTGATGTGGGGTCGCGCAGCAGCCCCGCCTTCGCTGATGTGGATGGCGACGGTGATATGGATGCGCTGGTGGGTAACGAAGCTGGCTTCCTGTCGCTCTTTGTTAACAATAATGGGACCTTTACCGAGGCAGCGCCCGAAGACAATCCGTTCGGCGGCGTGGACTTTGGCAGTGATGCCAACCCCGGCTTTGGCGATGTGGATGGCGACGGCGACCTTGATGCCTTTGTGGGGCTCGCCGATGGCACCATCCTGTTCTTCGAAAATGTCAGTACCGATACGGTTCGCCTCCAGCTTACCGTAGTGCCTGAGAATGATGTGCCGGAGGCCATGGGACTGCCTGACGGTCTGAGCGTTTCTGTCGGTGAGACTGTTTTTGTTGATCTCGAAACCACGACGGTTGCCGATGCCGACGGGGATGCGATAATGGTAACTTTGCAAGCCACTGGCGGCATTCTGTCACTCGCCGCCATGGGCACTGACGATGTTGTTCTCACACAAATTGATGACCAGACGGTCTCCTTTGCCGGTGCGCCCGGCGCGTTGAATGCATTCATCGCACAGTTTGACGATGGTGCCTCCCCAATTGCCTTTACGCCATTGGGGCGTGAGGTCGGATTGGGCGTTGCGGAAATCGCGGTGAGCCTCGACGATGGCACGCAGACGGTGGACGCTGGTAGTGTCAGCGTCGATGTCACCCCGCGCGCACCCATTGTGGTAACGACGCTGGACGATCGTATCGATGCGGAAGATGGTTTCATTTCCCTGCGTGAAGCGGTGGCCCTGGCCAATGCCGATCCGGGATTTGATAGTATTGTCTTTGATGAAGCCCTTGCCGCTGATGGAGAAGCTGTCCTTACCCTGATGGATATGGGTCTGACCATTACCGATGATCTCGCCATTGATGCCAGCGATTTGCCGGGATTGACGATCAGCGGTGACGGCGCTGGTGATGATAGTCGCGATGGTAATGGACTTACCGATATCAATGCCGCCTTTACTGATATGATGAACACCACGCTCGACGATAATGTGCGGCTGTTCTCTGTCGTTGGGGAGGCGGGCCCGGCGTTGACCATCACAGGCCTGACGCTTACCGGCGGTTATGCCGATGACGGTCTTGGCGGCGGTGCCATTGCCTCCACCGGTGACGTTACTCTGATCAGTAGTTTGATTGCCGGTAACGGTGCCGTGGGTGAAAATGTTGCCGGCGGGGCCATTGCTGCGCTTGGTGATGTGACCGTGATCAATACAACGGTGGCTGCGAATGGGGCGCAAGGGGATGGTGCGCGCGGCGGCGCTCTCGCCGGAGACAGCGTCACAGTATCGGCGTCAACGCTCACCGGAAATTTTGCCAGTGGTACTGGCGCATTTGGCGGCGCCCTTCTCGCGCAAGACGCGTTTGTCCTCGCGAATGCGATCATCCTCGGGAATGTCGCCACAGGGTCCGACCCGGAACTTGCACTCATGTCGCCCATGGGGGCCGTGACGGCCGATGGGCTCAGCATCGTGGGTGTGGATGCGGCAGCCTTTGACGCGAGCATGATTGACGGTGTCGATAATGGGGATCCAGCATCCGTCTTTGCCCTGACGATTGGTGGTGCGGGTGCACTCACCGATAATGGTGGAGCGAGACCGACGGTTGCCATCCTCAGCGGTGGTCTTGCCGATGATACCGGTGACAGTCTTGCCATTGCACAGGTTCCCGTCGATCTCCTGCCCGCACCGCTTGCAGGCGATGCACGCGGCTTCAATCGTATCAGCGGCGATGCGGTGGATATTGGCGCGTTCGAAGCGATTAATGATGCCACCAACGGCGATGATATGCTGATCGGTACTGCCTTTGGCGATATGCTCGACGGTCTTGCCGGTGATGATGTCCTTACCGGTCTTGCCGGTGTTGATCAGCTCAGTGGCGGTTTGGGATTTGATCTTCTCATCGGCGGCGACGGGGCCGATACGCTCATGGGCGGGGCCAACGCAGACAACCTCTTTGGTGATGCGGGGGCGGATGTTCTCTTCGGTGACGCAGGCTTTGATCGCCTGTTTGGCGGCACTGATAATGATGGTCTGTTTGGCGGCGATGATGATGACGCGTTGTTCGGCGAGTTTGGCAATGATACGCTCGATGGTCAGGATGGGGATGACCGTCTGTTTGGCGGCGCCGGGTTTGATACCCTGCTCGGGAATGACGGGAACGATCAGCTTTCCGGTGATGCGAATGCGGACAATCTCTTTGGCGGTACTGGCAACGATACACTCTTAGGCGGCCAGGGGCTTGATCGTCTGTTTGGCGAGCTTGGAAACGACGTGCTCGATGCGGGCATCGGTAATGATGTGATTTTCGCGGGCGCCGGTTTCGATACCCTGATCGGCGGCGAGGGTGATGATCGTCTGTTTGGTAACTTTAATTGGGACATTTTTGTCTTTGCCGATAATTTTGGCAATGACACGATCTTTGACTTTGATGTGGCCAATGCGTTTGAACGGATTGATCTATCCGGCGTCACCGGCATCATCGATTTCACCGATCTCCTCGACAATCACTTGAGCGAAAACGCCAATGGTGACGCGGTCATCACCGATGGGACGAACTCCATCACCGTGCTCGGTGTCGCCATGGGCGATCTCACTGCCGGCGACTTTGTGTTTTAACAATACGCATCCGCGTTGCGCCCGTGTGGGGGCACTTCTTTACCGGTAGGGCCTGGTGTGGCCGCTGCTGCGGAACACGGCGTTCATGAACAGGACGTTCAGACCATCTAGATAGGCGCGCACCGTCGGATCGTGTGTGAAGGCAATGATCTGTCCACTGCCTAAAGTCTCATTGACGAGGAAAGGTTTGTACGCCATCTGTGCGCGCGTTTCCTGCCACAGATAGCCTGACGTTAACAGCGCGTCTGCCTCGGCAAACCGCACCACATTGGTGCCATTGTCGCGCCGCACCGGGGTGTAGATATCACCGCCGCGCACCAGCACCGTAATAGCTTCCGGTACACCGGCGCCAAGCCAGTGGTCCGGATCAACCAGCGCCTTGACGAGAACGCCGCCGGTCCCGTCGGGTGTCTCGCGTATTGGTGCGATAGCGGATGCATAGGCGTTATCACTCTCCAGCACGGTACCGCTGCGCGTGCTTTTCTCGGTTTCCTCGCTATCGGGGTCTTGGGCGCTGTAGGCATCTTCCCGGCGGATCGAGAGTAATTCCGTAGCGGGATCACTGGCCCAGCGGGTTGCCGCACCTGTTGTGATCAAGACGCCGCCCTTTCTCACCCAGGCTTTGATCGCATCGGTCCTGATCAAATCTTCATAGGTGGCGCCATAACCGCGCCGCTCGCCGGTCAGGATCAGCACATCGAACCCATCAAGTTCGCGGGCCGACAAATCCCCCACGCGCACTGGCGTGACCGGATAGTCAAATTGTCGCTCAATCACAAACCGCGTATTGCCCGCGGCATAGGCATTGGTGGGCGCATCCCAGGCGATGGCTATTTTTGGTGCATGCAACCGCACCACATTGCGCGAGCCAAAGTTTGGTCCTTCCGTGACCCAACCTGTATCAACGCCAATGACCCGCGCGCCCGTGGTCTCTGCAAGGTCTGCCAAGGTATCGCCAAGACCGGGCGCGTTGTCCTTCACTGAAAAGATCAATGTCCCGGCGCGATAGCGGGTGCCGCCTTGCGTAAAGGCTTTGTCGGTTGACTTGACGCTGAGCCCGCGGCGGAACGCATGGGCAAGCAGACGGGCAGCCGGTGCCTCGCCCCACGGCACCAGAAAGGCAACGCTCGCGGAAGTGTTGAGCAAACGACCGGCGGGGATCAGGCTGCCGTCATGGGGTTTCATGGGCGCCGTCACAAGGGCGCCGCATGCATCGGCCTGTGCCCCGAACATCAGGGGCAAGGACCAGGCGGTCACATCATAGATCTGGTCCGGCAAGTCCTTGGCGCGCAGGCGTTCCTGCTCAGCAACAAAGCTCTCGTCAAGAGCCACGTCCTTATCCATCAGGGTACGGACCAGGCGTTTGGCGGGTTGGTTTAGATTAATCACAAAGGCGCCCGCCTCATAGTCGGTGCCACAGGCCTGGAAGGGCTCGCGGGCACGCGCGACCTCAACCCCCTGCCGGGTGAGCAAGCCAGCGATTTTCGTTGCAGCGGCTACATCGGTTTTTGCAGGCATGATGTAAGCGCGGATGTCGCCCGTCTCGCCTTCTTCGATGGCGGATTTTTGATAGGCATAAAAATCGCGAAGCAATTTCTCGCGGTTTTTCGCGGTCGTTTCTGCCGTTGCGATTGATGCAACAAAGTGCTGGCGTACCGTATCGCGATAGTTATAGCTGGTTCCGTCGCGGCGCCGGGCTTTCAATCCGCGCGCTGACGCCTGCTCATAGGTCATGGCGACCGCGCCATAGTAAGACGGCCAGCTCGCGCCATAGCCGGGGTAAAAAGCGTCATAAACCTCGCGGGTAAAATAGTCGAACCCGTTGGCGTCAAACCATTTGGCATTGTTCTGTCCAAAGAGGGTCAGGCTCGCACGCTGATCGGCGGCAAGGTTCGGATTATAGGGCACCGCTTCGGGCGCGAAATAATAGGTGGAATCGGTGCCCATCTCGTGGGCATCCACAAAGACGAGCGGCAGCCATTCATTCAGTGTTGCAACCCGGCCAATGGTTTCCGGCTGCGTCAGGGCAAACCAGTCGCGGTTCATATCAAACAGATAGTGATTGGTGCGCCCCCCGGGCCAAGGCTCATTACGCTCAGCAGCAATGGGCGAGCCATCGGCTTCAAGGCCAGCGGTCGTCTCATAGTTGTGCACAAACCGCGCCCGGCCATCGGGGTTTTGCATGGGGTCAAGGATCACCACACTGTCCTTGAGGATGGCGTCAACAACCGGGTCATCCTGCGCTGCAATCAGGTGATAGGCCGTCATTATCGCCGCATCGGTGCCGGAAATTTCATTACCGTGAACGCCGTAGGCGATCCATGTGGTCGCGGGCATGGTCGCGATCAGTTGGTCCGCCGTCGCCTGATCGGTCTGGCGTGGATCGCGCAGCGCTTGCATCCCCGCCTTCAGATCATCAAGGGCGTTCAGTCGGTCCGGCGTCCCGATCACCACATAGATCAGCGGGCGGTTCTCCCAGCTTTTGGCATACTCGACGATTTTCACCCGGTTCGGTGCGTGGGCGGCCAGCGCTTCGAAATAGCGCAAGGTCGTAGCCGGGTCCGTGATACGGGCTCCATTTTCATGGCCCACGACAGATTTAAGTGTTGGCACCGCAGCGTCGTATTGAATACCGGGCCAGAATTCGAAACCCTCCGCCTTTTCCTCGATCGATTGTGCCTGGCTTTGGACCGGCCAAAAACCAATCCCCACAGCGGCGGTGAGTGCTATACTCATCAGGGCGATAAATCGGGAAATTTTCATCGTTTCAGGTCTCCGCCTCGCGAGGGTCACCTCGGGGCTTTCAGCAATTCGGGCTGAGTGTGACGGACCGACCGCAGAAACTCAATCACCGGAACAGTCGAGGGATGACACCTCACCACTTTCTCCAGGCAGGTTTTACACGCCAAACGTGAACGCGATTTTACCGGTACAATTTGCGCGAGAATCTTTAGGGCCGGTATGCGCCCGGTGGGCACGCTCAAGAATTACAAATCCGTATACCTATCAAGGTTAATTACAATCCGGTCAGGTCATGCGCCGGGGAAAACCCCCAGTGGTTAGAACGCAAATGTTAAACCGGCGGGCAAAACCATAAAGCGTCCACAGCATTTTAGAGATATTTTCGGAACCTTTGAATCAAGTCCGTACCGGGACGTTGTCTCTTCACTAAGAGATCAACCTCTACCTTGAGGCGGTTGCAGGGGATTACCTAACCGAATTGTAAAATAAATCCCTATCCGGATTAACTACCAATACCCTTGCCATCCGTATGGTCTGGGGTGGGTTGTATATGTCAAATTGTGGAGAGTTTCATGAATCAGGGTGTTGTCAACGGAAATACGCCGGTCTTTGCGATCGAGGGCGAAACGGTCTTTTCCGGTGATCGGGAGGATTTTCTCGATGCGGGAAATCCGGCGGCGCTTGCCATTCCTAATGGTACCATTGCGCTGACCTTCAATGCCGATGATGTGTTTGGGCGCAATACGCTGTTTTCCAAAGACGGCAACGGGTTCGACAATGGTGGGCATCTCACCGTCTGGATCGAAAATGGGCGCCTGATTGTGCGCCAGCAATCGGCTGACAAGTCCGAACAGATTGCAGTGCCCAATGTGCTGATCAATGCTGGCGATACCCATCAGCTTGCCGTCTCCTTCGGTGAGGATGGTCTGAAGATTTATCTCGATGGTATTCTGGTGGCGGCGGAGCCAGAGTTTGAACAGGGACTGGAGGCCAATGATCGGGCGTTGCTGATCGGCGCCTCCGGCGCGAACCGCACCGACGATGGCCAGACCCCCCGCGATCCCTTTGATGGTTCGATCTCTGACATTTACGTTTATAACAGCCAGCTTGAAACCGACGATTTTGTTGCGCTCGCCAGTGAAGCGGATGCGGCGCTGGGCGCGGCGGCGCAAGCTGTGGTCGATGCCGGCGAACTTGCTCCTGCCTTTGCACAGACGCGCGAGATCGCGAACACCACGCAAACCTATCTCGACCTTGCCCGGGACTATGGCTTTAATGAAGATGGCAGCCTTGCCAGCGGCGTTCAGATTGAAAACGGCACGGACAACGCGGATGCGATCACCGGTGATGCCATGGCCGATGCCATCAATGGCGGTTTTGGTGACGACGCGATCAGTGGCGGTGCGGGCAATGACACGGTGCAAGGCGATTATGGCAACGACACCCTGTCGGGCGGTGCCGGGCGCGACGTGCTTGATGGCGGCCATGGCGAGGATACACTCAATGGTGGGGACGGCGATGATCTGCTGATTTCCCGCTCCGATGGCGGTGAGGGTTATGTGGCCTTTGATCCTGACCGCGATGAGGGCGACCCTCTGGGGGAACTCGATCCCGTCACCGGCAAGCTTTACCCCGACCAGCCGATCCCCTCTGACGATGTGCTGACCGGCGGTGCGGGCGCGGACACATTTTATTTTCAGACGCTAATCAATGCGAAGGAACGTTTCATTGAGGAGCATACGGACGATGACGGGACCATTAGCTGGAACCGGGTCGCTGGTGAAAACGACAATATCCACGACCATTGGGTCGATGTGATCGGTAATGATGTCATCACAGACTTTAGCCGGGCCGAGGGTGACCGCATTGTCATTGAGGGTCATACCACCCAGATTCGGGAGATCAGCTATGGCGATTCCAACGGCGACGGTGTGGTTGATTTCTCGGTCATCCAACTCATCTCTCGCCAGGGGAATAATGGCGGAGCGCACAATAACGATCTCCTCGGCACGATCACCGTCTATGGTGATCTGGTGACCGACAGCGATATTGAGCATTCTGCGGGTCCAACCTATGGCATTGTGCGTGATATTGATGGTCTGGCCGAAGCGCTTTCACCGCTGGCGGTGTCGCAAGATACCGGGCCCATCGATCCGCCTGCGGATGTACCACTCTTTCAGGATTTTGGTCTCGTCAATGGCAAGCTACCCGTGTTCGGCATTGCCGGAGATCGCGTGTTCGATGGTGATCCGGACAGTGCCCTTGATGCCGGTCATAGCGCCGCGTTGGCCGTGGCCAATGGTACCATCGCCCTGACCTTTAACGCCGACGATGTCTTTGGTCGTCACACGCTCTTCTCAAAAGATGGTCGCGACTTTGATAATGGCGGGCACCTGACGGTTTGGATCGAAAACGGTCAGCTGAAAATCCGCCAGCAGTCGGACAGCGAGTCCGAACACCTCACGGTGCCTAATGTTCTGATCAATGCGGGTGAAGACCATCACCTGGCGGTCTCATTCGGTGATGACGGTCTGAAAATCTTCCTTGATGGGGCGCTTGTGGCGGCTGAGCCGGAATTCAAGCAAGGCCTTGAACTTAATGAGCGCAGCTTGCTGATTGGCGGGTCCGGCACCCATCGCAGTGATGACGGGCAGGACCCGCGCGATGTCTTTGAAGGTACCATCTCCGATGTTGCTGTCTATGCGGAGCAATTGGAGGGTCTAGACGTCACCGAGTTGGCCGGTGAGGTAAACGCGCTCTTTGAGGAGGATGCGCTTTACGATATCGCCACCGAAGACCTACTGCCAGCTTTTGCCCAGCTCCATCACGGCAGCGATACGGCTCGCGCCCTCGCAGCCCAATATGAAATCAATCTTCGCGGAGAGCTGATTGATGCGCGCCCCATTGAGGCGGGTACGGACGGTGCCGATATCCTCGTCGGCTCGGCGGTTGGTGATGCGATCAATGGCGGTTTTGGCGATGATCAGATTGACGGCGCCGTTGGCAATGACGTGCTTCAAGGGTTTTACGGTAATGATACCCTCCTCGGCGGCGCTGGCGATGACGTGCTTGACGGTGGCCATGGCGAAGACACGCTCATCGGCGGTGATGGCAACGATCTTCTGATCGCCCAGTCTGATGCGCGCGAACCCGATGTTGCGTTCGACCCTAACCGGGATGAGGGTGATCCCTACAACGAGCTTGATCCCGCCACGGGCAAACTTTATCCGGACCAGCCCATTCCTGCTGATGACGTGCTCACTGGCGGGGCGGGTGCAGACACCTTCTATTTCCAGACCCTGATCAATGCCAAACGGCGCTTTATCGAAGAGCATACCAATGATGATGGCTCAATCCGTTGGAGCGGTGTCGCGGGCGAGAATGATAATATCCACGATCACTGGGTCGATGCGATTGGTAATGATGTAGTTACGGACTTTAGCCGCGCCGAAGGTGATCGTCTCGTCATTGAGGGGCATACGACGCAAATTCTGGAAATCACCTATGGCGATGCCAATAATGATGGCATTATCGATCATTCCGTAATTACGCTATTTTCAGATCAGGGTAATGGCGGCGGTGCCCATAATGATGATCTTCTGGGAACCATCACCGTCTTTGGTGACATCATTACCGAAGACGATATCGAGCACAGCGCTGCGCCGACCTATGGTATCGTGCGGGGCATTGATCGGCTGGAGGAGGCATTGCAGCCGCTGGCGGTTTCGGAAGATACCGGGCCGATTGCCCCGCCCAATGATTTGCCTACGGCTGATGAGTTTGGTGTCATCAACACAACCACGCCTGTGTTTGGTGTTGCCGGGGAGGCGTTAATCTCTGGCAATCACGGAGAGGGTCTTGAGCTTGGCCATGACCCGGCTCTGGCGATTGCCAACGGGACATTCGTGCTTAGCTTTAATGCCGACGATGTCAGTGGCCGCAAAACGCTTTTCTCAAAAGACGGGAACGGCTTTGATGATGGCGGGCACCTGACGGCTTCTATCGAAAATGGTGTTTTGATGGTGCGCCAGCAATCGGACAGTCGTTCGGAATTGCTCGTTGTGCCAAACGTGACCATTAATGAGGGCCAGACCTATCACCTGGCGGTAAGCTTTGGTGCCGGCGGCCTACGGGTCTATCTCGATGGGGACCTGGTTGATGTGGAGTTCGGGTTCCAGCAGGGTCTGGAGGCGAATACGCGCTCGCTCTTGCTCGGCGCATCGGGACGTCATCGGCGTACGGATGATGATACGCCGCGGGATGCCTTTGACGGGGCGTTGGCGAATTTCGCGGTGTATGACCGCGCCCTCACCGATAGTGAAATCGCCACGCTGGCCGGGGCTGTCGAACCCGTCTCCGGCGGTATGGACGGCGCAGACTCCATTGTTGGTACCATTGGCGATGATGTGATCAACGGCTTTGGCGGCAATGACACCATTGAGGGGGGACGCGGCGCGGACCTGATCGATGGTGGTGACGGCAATGATCTGATTGATGGCGGTGTGCGCGAGGATACGCTTCTCGGCGGCAATGGCGCTGATACCATCAATGGCGGTAGCGGCATTGACAGCGTCGTTGGCGGCGCCGGCAATGATGAACTTGCCGGTGGAACCAATCACGATACGGTACGCGGCGATGCGGGCGATGACATCCTGTTCGGTGAAGGCGGGCAAGACCTCCTTGAAGGCGGTATTGGCAATGATCTTCTGGATGGTGCTGGCGGTGACGATACACTCAATGCGGGCGACGGTGATGATGAGGCCTACGGCGAATCGGGCCGCGACCTGATTAATGGCGGCCTTGGCAATGATCTGCTTAATGGCGGTCAGAACCACGACACGATTAGCGGCGGCGATGGAAACGATACGCTGCACGGTGAGTCCGGCTTTGACGAGCTTGTTGGCGGCGCTGGCGATGATTTCCTTGAGGGCGGTGTCGGCGACGATATCCTCCTGACCGGGGACGGCGATGATGAAACCGATGGCGGAAAAGGCCGAGATTTGATCGATGGCGGTCTCGGTAATGATCTTCTCGGCGGCGGTACCAACCACGACACGATCACCGGCGGTGAGGGGAACGATACGATCCTCGCCGAAGCGGGTTTTGATGTTGTGGATGGCGGCAATGGCGACGATGAGATCGATGCGGGCCGTGGCAACGACATCGTCGATGCGGGTAATGGTGACGATACCGTTTATGGTGGTTCAGGTGCTGATGATATCACCGGTGGGCTAGGTGATGACTTCATCACCGGTGGTACCAACCACGACACGATCAGCGGCGGTGAGGGGAACGATACAATCCTCGCCGAAGCGGGCTTTGATGTTGTGGATGGCGGCAATGGCGACGATGAGATCGATGCGGGCCGTGGCAACGACATCGTCGATGCGGGTAATGGTGACGATACCGTTTATGGTGGTTCGGGTGCTGATGATATCGCCGGTGGGCTTGGTGACGACTTCATCACCGGTGGTACCAACCATGACACCATCAGCGGCGGTGAAGGCAACGACACCATCGCCGGTGACGCCGGCATCGACATTATTGATGGCGGCAGTGGCGACGACGATATTGAAGGCGGCGTTGGCAATGATGAAATTGCAGCCGGCGCGGGCAACGACTCCATCGATGGCGGTTCAGGCCGCGACCTCGTCAATGGTGGTCTCGGCGATGACTGGATTGCCGGCGGTTCCAATCATGACACGCTGATCGGTGGTCTTGGCAATGATACCCTTGAAGGCAATTCGGGGGAGGATGTCTTTGTCTTTGCCGACGAATTCGGTATGGATTTCATTGAGGATTTTGGCGAACAGCCCGGCGAGGACATGATCGACCTCTCAGCGGTCACCGGCATTACCGACTTTGACGATCTGATCAATAATCATCTGTCTACGGACGCCAGCGGAAATGCCGTTATCAGCGATGGGGCCAACTCCATCACCCTGAACGGCGTGGAGATCATGGCGCTCGTTGCCGACGACTTTATCTTCTAATCCCGGCTTTGCCCCAAGGGGTCTTAACACGTGGGTCTTAACACGGGGGTCATAACGCCCCCGACCCCTGCCCTGAATGGTTGCCCGCCATTCAGGGCTTTTTTATCTCGCTATACATCTTTACACAGACGATGGGTCAAATCTAAAAACCGATCAATGTCAATTTGCGGTGTGGCGTAGGAACAGATCAGCCGGTGCATGGTGCCGTTTGCCGGGTCGCCAGGGGTGATCCACGGATAGAACTGCGCCCCGGCAGCGCGTAATTGATCGGCCACATCACCGGGGAAGGAGACGAAGACTTCGTTTCCGTCGGTTGGATACCATAAGGTCACGGCCTCTATTTGCGCCAACCCTGCGCAAAGAGCGGTGGCCCGGGCATTGGCCGTTGCGGCGAGGTCAAGCCACAGATTATCAGCCAGCCACGCATCAATTTGTGTACTGATATATCGATGTTTGGAGAGAAGATGGCCCGCGCGTTTACGACGAAACTCAAAGTCCTTTGCCTTGTCCTTATCGAAAAAGATCACCGCCTCTGCCATGAGACAGCCATTCTTCGTGGCGCCCAGACATAAAACATCGACGCCTGCCCGCCAGCTCATCTGTGCCGGCGTCAGGCCGGTTGTTGCCAACGCATTGGCGAAGCGGGCCCCGTCCATATGAACCATCAGCCCATGGTCGTGGGCCCACTGGCACAGCGTTTGGAGATCTGCCTGCGTATAGGCCGTGCCGCATTCGGTCAGTTGGGTGAGCGACAAGACATGGGCCGGGCTACCGTGGGGGGGACGCTCAGGAAAACCGCTCAGGGTTTTTGCCGCCGCGTCCACGGTCAGCGTGCCACCGTCACCGGGGATGGTGCACAGCTTTGCCCCGCCGGTAAAAAATTCAGGTCCGGCGCACTCATCCATCTCGATATGACTTTGCGCATGACAGAGCACCATGCCATAGGGCGGCGTCAGGACACTGAGGGCGAGGCCATTGGCCGCCCCGCCGGTGGTCACGAAATAGACCGCGGCGTCACACTCAAAGACCTCATTGATGCGGGCGATGGCGCGGTCAGTTATCGCATCACCGCCATAGGCCGGGTGGGCGGCCTCGTTGGCGTCGGCAAGGGCGGCCATAATCTGCGGATGGGCACCGGTCCAGTTGTCAGAGGCAAAATGCATGGGGCGGTCCTTCTGAATGGTCAGGCTGGCGGCGAGATGCTGCGAAAACGGGCCATGGCGACAATGCCAACCAATGGGCCCAGCGCCAAGACCACAAATAGTCCCCGCCAACCAATAAGCGTCGCAAGCCAAGGCGCGGCCTGTACCGTCACGGTTGTCAGGGCAAAACCAAGGGCCGTCTGAAAAGTGAGGAGGGAGCCTGTGGCCTCGGGCGGGGCAACATCGGCCACTAAAGCCGAGAACTGAGCGGAGTCCGCGATCACCGCAAAACCCCAGACAAGAACGCAACTGATCACCAGTGCCGGGGGCGCTGCAAACAGGAGCGCGGTGACAAGCGCCATGCTGCCCGATAGCCCCATGGCGAGGATCGTGAGCTCCGCCTTGCCAAACCGGTCAGCAAAAAGACCGCCAAAAATACATCCTGCCGCGCCCAGGCTCACAGCGAAAAAGGCCGTCAGCTTACTGAGTGCCTGGGCATCGCTGGTCGTCATATGGGTATTGAAAGAGAGTGCGAGCGCTACACCGATCCACGCCCAGAAAGCATATAATTCCCACATATGACCAAGATAGCCGATATAGGCATAGCGGATACGCCGGTCTGTCCAGGCGAGCGACAGGGTCTTCCACTCAAAACGGGCCGCTTGCAAGTGATTTGGCCCAAGGGACGTCATCAGGATGATCAGTTCCCCAACTAACGCAAGCCCGCTTGCCCCAAGAATAACCGCTTGCCAGTGGGTCCCGCCCAGAAAAGCCAACAAATGGGGCGTTGCTGAACCCAGTGTTAGCGCGCCCACGAGTAACCCCACCAACAAGCCGCGATCTTTCGTACCCCACCCGGCGGCGATCTTCATACCCACCGGATAGACACCGGCAAGAAACGCCCCCGTCAGGCACCGCAAGAAGATTGCCATGGTGCTGCCCACCGGAACGGCAAGGATAAGAACATTGGCGCCAGCGGCGCACATCGCGCTCAGCGCAAAGACCCGTCGCGGGTCATACCGGTCGGCGAAACCCAGAACGGCATAGACCACCGCGCCGAGCGCAAACCCCAATTGCACACCGCTGGCAAGCAAGGCCCGCCGGCCCGCCGAAAGCGTCTCTTGCGCGGTCATATCGCCAATGACCGCAGACCCGGTAAACCATAGCCCCATCGCAAGACTCTCGGCGATGATTAGAAGGATGATAGCAGTGGGTTTTTTCATGAGGTTTTCGGCACGAGGATTTGCCTACCGTAGATCGCAACGTCGCTGAAGCTCAAGGGTGTTTTCTGCGTAGGAAGTCGGCAAACATTGGAACAGTAAAATCAAGGTCTCCATGCTCGGGGCTGTAGATCATGCCTTTATGGATAATTTTAGCGCGCCGGGGCCCAAGTTTGTTTTGTGCCTCGCCTAATTTATCGGCAATATCAGAAGACCGGTACGGGCCGTCACCGAGCGCGGCCATGGCGAAAACATAGTCTTTTTCTTTAGGCGTCAGGTGGCCGGGTCGTACACGGAAGAACCCTTCATCCAACCGTTGAAGGGCGATGTGCGCCGGTTTCCGAAGACTTTTGCGTTGAAGCGCTATCTGTACCGCGTGAATAGTCTCATCGAGCCCTGCCAATTTTGGGGGCGTGGTCCCCGCGCTGGGAGCGAAAGGATTTCCCACAGGGTCCACACAGAAGTATATCAATATCTAACCCTGTATATCTGAATAAGGGTATAAAGGGTTATAAATGGGTAGATATCGATAGACTCTCTGCGGCATCTATTTGCGCCTCACGCCGTAAGACCTTTAATACCCTTTTGAAAACGCCCAAAATTTTCGATAATCCGCGCTGCGCCGGCGTCTGTTAGCCTTTCGGCGTGGCCTTCGAAGCAATGGCTGCCGCCGGTGAAGCCCCAGACGGTCATGCCGGCGGCGAGGCCGGCTTTCACCCCCTGTACGCTATCTTCGATAACAAGGCATGTGCCCGGTGCGACATCCAGTTTTTGGGCCGCGTAGAGAAAAACATCGGGGGCCGGTTTACCCTCGGCCACAAGGTCGGCGGAATAGACGTGGGGGGCAAGAAGATCCCACAGGCCGGTGCGTTCCAGTTTTGAGGTGAGCAATGGCGTCCGGGAGGAGGAGGCAACGGCGATGGGAATGGTCGGCTTCTGATCGCGCAGGGTGCGAATACAGTTTTCCGCACCCGAAATTGCTTTCAGCTTGTGTTTATTCCGCCGTCTCGTTTCGATCAGCCCTTCGAAGAGGCTTTCGTCTGGCATCTCCCCGTGAATATCCCGGTAGGCGTCTTCAAGCTTACGGCGGAAAATATCGTCCCGATACCCCGTAAATATCCGGATCAGGTCTGGTGCCTCCCAGGTAAAGCCACGCGATTTCAGAAAAGCAACTGATGCGTCAAGGCCAAGTGCCTCGCTATCGACGAGGACACCGTCGCAGTCGAAAATGATAGCGCTGAATTGACGAGCGGTCATTGTGTCGTTGTGACGACCCTGCGCCCAAAAGAAAAGCCCCGGTACGGTCGCACCGGGGCTTTTCAATCCATAGATATGAAAGCTTTTAGCCCGCAAAGACCGCCAGCAGAAGCAAGGCCACAATGTTCGTGATCTTGATCATCGGGTTAACGGCGGGGCCGGCTGTATCCTTGTACGGATCACCGACGGTGTCGCCGGTCACGGCCGCTTTGTGCGCTTCGGAACCTTTGCCGCCGTGATTGCCATCTTCGATATATTTCTTGGCGTTGTCCCAGGCCCCGCCACCGGCGGTCATGGAGATGGCCACGAAAAGCCCGGTGATGATAACACCGATGAGCATGGCCCCCAGCGCTGACAGCCCTTCGGATTTCCCAGCGATTGCGCTAATGACCACGAAAAGGACGATGGGCGAGAAAATCGGCAAGAGTGATGGCACGACCATTTCTTTGATCGCCGCGCCCGTAAGCAAATCAACCGCCTTGGCATAATCGGGCCGCGACGTTCCAGCCATGATACCCGGGTCAGCTTTGAACTGACGGCGTACTTCTTCGACAATGGCGCTCGCTGCCCGGCCCACCGCCTGCATGGCGATACCGCCAAACAGGAAGGGCAGGAGACCGCCCACAAGAAGCCCGCTGATGACGTATGGGTTGGATAGTGAAAAGTCTACGGTCACATCAGCGAACCACGGATACTTTTCCGGGTCTGCAACGAAATGCTCAATGTCTTTGGTGTAAGCCGCAAAGAGCACCAGCGCGCCTAGACCGGCGGACCCGATGGCATAGCCCTTCGTGACCGCTTTGGTGGTGTTGCCCACCGCGTCGAGGGCGTCGGTGGTATCGCGCACCGATCCTTCAAGGCCTGACATTTCCGCAATACCGCCGGCATTGTCCGTCACCGGACCAAATGCGTCGAGGGCAACAATCATCCCTGCAAGCGCCAGCATCGTGGTCACCGCCGTGGCGATGCCGTAAAGACCGGCGAGGTTAAAGGTGATGATGATCCCGATAACGATGATCAGCGCGGGCAGGGCAGTTGCTTCAAGCGAGACCGCCAGCCCCTGGATCACGTTCGTCCCGTGCCCAGACTCTGACGCTTCGGCCACGGATTTCACCGGGCGATAGTCAACGCCGGTATAATATTCCGTGATCACCACAATCAGACCCGTGATAGCGAGGCCAACGACGCCGCATAAGAGGAGGCTGGTGCCGGTAAAGCCAGTGTCACCGATGGGCTCTGACAAGCCAAAGATGGTACTTGTCACAACGCCAATAGCAATCAGGGATAAAATGCCGGTGGCGATGAGGCCTTTATAAAGGGCGCCCATGATATTTTTGGAGCCCTTGCCCAGTTTGACGGCAAAGGTACCGATAATCGAGGCAATGATGCAGACCGCGCCAATGGCCAACGGATAGAACATCAGGGTACTGGCTATTTCGGGATAGAGGATTGATCCAAGGATCATGGAGGCGGCAACCGTAACCACATAGGTCTCGAACAGGTCAGCCGCCATCCCGGCGCAGTCACCAACATTATCGCCCACATTATCGGCAATGGTTGCGGGGTTGCGGGGGTCATCTTCGGGGATGCCAGCCTCAACCTTACCCACCATATCACCGCCAACGTCGGCACCCTTGGTAAAGATACCGCCGCCCAGACGCGCAAAGACGGAGATTAACGACGCGCCAAGGGAAAGGGCTACAAGTCCATTTACAACCGCCCGGCTCTCCGGCGCATTGCCCATGCCATAGACGAGGAACGCGTAGTATCCGGCAATGCCGAGCAGCGCGAAACCCGCCACCAGCATGCCGGTCACCGCGCCCGCGCGAAACGCCACGGACAAGCCTTTTTCAAGACTTTCACTGGCCGCTTGCGTGGTCCGCACATTGGCGCGCACCGAGACAATCATACCCACATAGCCCGCAAGGCCGGACAGCACCGCACCGATCAGAAAGCCACCCGCGGGGATAAAGTTGAATTTGAACACAACCAGCAGCGCCACAAAGGCAATGCCGCCGACAATGGCGATGGTTGTATATTGCTTGTTCAGATAGGCCGCTGCGCCTTCCTGAATGGCGCCGGCAATTTCTTTCATCCGCTCATTACCGTCGGACATCGCCATGATCGATCGCGCGGTAAATCCGCCATAGACAATCGCTAACGCGCCGGTCACGAAGACCAACCAGAATTCTAGACCCATGATATTCCTTCCTTAGGGGATCATATCGACGGGTTGATCCCGTCCGTATTTTCCTTTTGCCAAGAGCGATGATTGTCCGCTCAAGCGGTCAGGGGTGGGGATGGCTGGTGCTTCGATCTGCGCCGCACAGTTGTGCGAAAAAGCACCCTCGCCCCTACCCGCTTCCGCCGCGATAAGTGACAAAGTCAGCCGGGAAAATCAAGTCGTTAGCGCGCATATGACAAACAGGTGCTGTGCCGTTGACGGTCATTGAAGAGCCACGCTTTTGACGTTGTCTCAATCGCCAACTCAAGGTCTGCGTCCTCAAAAACGATAAGAGCATTGTAGAACGCAATCTCCCGAACCTTTTTTTTCAGATTTTGTGTCGCGAGCGCGCCGACATGCGTGCTGGGACCCCCGCTGCCCGTCCCCGTCCCCGTCGTCGTCACGGCACGGATAAGCCGGTGCGCGATTACTGGGGCGAATGTATCATGGTTGATCAACAGTACACTGAAGAGGTCTTCAGGCAATCAAGGCCGCTCGCACAGGTCGCTGAGCGTCAACCCCCTGCCGGGTTCATTGGGGTGAGCTATGCCATGGCCGCCGCCGCTTGGTTTGCGTTGACTATTGAAAAGCAAATAAGCGGGAGGGAAATTGGTTCGGCGTTTTGGGCGACCAGCGTCTTTCATTTTGGGCTGGAGATTTTGCGCTCGCACGCGCCCGGGCTATGGTGTGCCCGTCGTCAGGAAAACAAACGGAGAGATCATGACCTATGTGGACGTCTTTGTGGTTGCTGTGCCGACCGCGAAAAAAACGCAGTATCTCAATCATTCAAAGGCCATGTCGCCGATCATGAAGGGTCTCGGCGCGTTGAGCATTACCGAGCTATGGGGCGATGACGTTCCCGAGGGCAAGGTCACGTCGTTTCCCCTCGCCGTAAAGGCGCAGGCGCATGAGACAGTCGTTGTCTCAATGGCAACCTGGCCATCAAAGGCCGTGCGCGATGCGGCGTGGGCAAGGATGATGGAAGACCCGCAAATGAGCCAGTCTGAAATGCCCATGCCCTTTGATGGCAAGCGCTTAATCATTGGCGGCTTTGACGAAATCTACCGCCTTTAGACGAGCAATGGTCTGAGCAGGTTAGCTGCTCACAATATCGGCACGTAAACCACCGCGGGACTTTCCTTCCTGATCGGTCAGCTCTTTGACCCACGGATATTTGACCGCAACCTGATCGGTATAGCCGAGATTACGTGCCGTGGCGCTGCGCGGCATGTCTTCGGCTTCCTCATAATGGGTGCCCAGCCACTCATCGACGAGGAAATTGGTGATGCCGAAATTGCCCTTTTCATTATGGAAGTGATGGGCAAGGTGCAATTTTTTGATGCGCTTCCAAAAATCAGACTTGGGTTCAAACGCCAGATGCTGTCCACAATGCCAGAATTCATAGACGCACGTCATGATCAGGGCCGAACAGATCGATGCCAGCGCACCTGACAGCCCACCAATCAGCCAGCCCACGGGGCCGGTAAAAATCAGGATGGTGGGCAAGGTTGTCTGCAAACCGCCAAACAGGACCGATAGGTCATTGGGGAAGCGGTGGTGGTCATAATGCGTCCGCTTCCACACAGCGGCGGTGAGTGGGGACTTATACATCAACGGGTTATGCAGGACCCAGCGATGGAGGACATACCAGATCGCCGGGTAGAGCACCACGCTGGCGCCCATGGCGAGAATAAAGCGCAAGGGCGAGCCAAGCGTGAAAAGGGCACCGGTGAGCGTGAGCACAATCAGCGCCAGATAAACCTGGATGCCGGGGTAAGTAATGTAGGCTCGGCGCAAATCCGCAAGGCTCATCCGATTGAGAAGATATTCTTCCTGCTTCCATGCTTTGTAGCCAATGAAAAGCTCATTTAGTCTCATGGTGCCCATTCCTTTTTCCCATACCGGGTCGCCAATAGCAGGCGGCATGTGTCGCTCGCGCTGATGTTTTCGAAACCTAGCATCGCCTTATTCCTGCTGCAGAGCGCAAAAACAAGAGCGCTATCGCCCCTGCGCCTATCGGTCACTTTCCACCCTCGGTCTACGAGAGGCTGGCGTGTGTAGATGGGTCGCGCTGCAGCCGTTGAATTGAGCCTGTCTGCGCCCCCGGGCAACCCACGCACTGCGTGCGTTTCATGCAACACGCTATGGCAATTTTTGAACGGCCCTGTTGATGGGACCGGGCAGACATGGGCATCATGGCAATTGAAGGATTAGTCGCGATTGCCTATGTCCGACCATTCAGGGTGAAACCGCCGTGGACAATCGCATGACGGGCCCCTTATTGCCACCAACGGACCTGACATTGTGCCCGGCCAAGGGCCATGATATTGACCCGTTGGGGGTTTGATTCAAAGTTTCTGGTGCCCTCGGCGCCATTGAAGGGTTTATCAGTAACGGGTTTTGCGACCGATGATCGGCCAGGGGCCAACAGTCGCGCTTTTTTTGCTGATAGTGGCGCAGTTTTTGCCGGGATACCGGTTTAGTATCGGGGGCACTCATGTCCGTAATTCGAGAGGCCGTGTCCTCGACACCGCGGGTGGTCAAAGGCTTGGATCAGCAAAACGCAAACGGCCACACAGCAACCACGACTGTGCGAGTTTCCCCCGCCCCAGCCCGCAAGACCGGGCGCGCGGATGCCGTCGATATCGAACCGACACCCACTGAAAACGCATCCCTTCCCATGCGCAGAGGCGGTTTTCCAACCCTTATCGAAGGGCTGGAATATGCGGCGCAGGGTGATACGGGTTATAATTTTTATTCCGTACGCGGTGTCTTAACCGCGCGGCTTACCTATCGCGCCTTACGTGACCGAGCGCAGGTTCTGGCCCAAAAACTTGCCCAGCGGTTTGAGCGGGGCAGCCGGATTTGCATGGTTGCAGAAACACGGCCAGATTTTGTGGTGGCGTTTTATGCCTGCCAATATGCGGGCATGGTCCCGGCGCCCATGCCAATGCCGGTCAATCTTGGCGGCAAAGACGGCTATATCATTCAACTCACCCAGATGATCACCGGCGCAAAAGCCGCCGCCGTGATCGGTCCTCTCGCCCTGGCGGAGTTTCTGGCCGAGGCGGTTGAGAAAGCTGGCATCGCCGAAATCCTGCATTATGAAGCGCTTGATGCGTTACCCGCCGGGAACGGAGTCGCAAAGCCGTTTGGTGAAGACGAGGCCTGCTATATTCAGTACTCGTCCGGATCGACGAGCGCCCCCAAAGGCGTCATCGGCACACAACAATCCGTTACCAGCAATCTTAACGCGATTGTGGTGCACGGATTAAAGCTCACCGAATACGATCGCGCGGTCACCTGGCTGCCGCTCTACCACGATATGGGCCTGATTGGCTTTGTTCTGACGCCGATGTTTGGGCAACGCTCGGTCGATATGCTGGCGACATCAGACTTCGTTCGCCGTCCGCTCATGTG
The DNA here is from genome assembly GCA_039819545.1 of Pseudomonadota bacterium. Lineage (GTDB taxonomy): Bacteria > Pseudomonadota > Alphaproteobacteria > Caulobacterales > Parvularculaceae > CALLPQ01. The sequence goes on from JBCBRS010000026.1 coordinate 29,267, forward strand.
GCTAACACTGATTTCCAAAAACAAAGGCACGATCACCTATAGCCCGTCTTTTGGCTATGACCTTGCCGCCAAACGCGCGCGCAGTGCCGACCATGATCACCTTGATCTTTCGTCCTGGCGGGTTGCCGGTATTGGCGGTGATATGGTGCGCCCGGAGGCCTTGAATATCTTCGCTGAAATCTTTGGTCCCAGAGGCTTTGCGCACAATGCCTTCACCCCGAGCTATGGCCTCGCCGAATCGACGCTCGCCATTGCTTTTTCTGATCTTGATGCGCCGTTTGGGCTCGATCATGTGGACATGCAGCATCTCAACCGGTCCGGCATCGCCCAGCCCGTTTCAGCCATTACAGCGCCGGAACAGGATCGGGCCTTTGTAAAATGTGGGCGTGCCTTGCCCGATCACGAGATTGCTATTCGCGGCGAAGACGGCGCGGCGCGCGCTGATCGTGAGGTGGGCCGCGTCTTTATTAAGGGGCCAAGCCTGACCGCGGGTTATTTTTCTGATCCTGATGCTTCGGCCGCCATGTTCGATGGCACCTGGCTCGATACTGGTGATATGGGCTACATGCTGGATGGGGAGCTGGTAATCACCGGGCGTGCGAAAGACCTGATCATTATCAATGGACGGAATATCTGGCCGCAGGATATCGAGTGGGCAACCGAAACCGTTAGTAGCGTGCGTCAGGGCGGGGTTGCCGCCTTTTCAATCGACGATGGGTCAGGTGAGCGGATCGTCGTTGTTGCTGAATGCCGCGGCGGGCTGAGCGATGAACAGCGCGATGGCTTGCGCCGGGATATTGCCCAGGTGATCCAGGCCGCCGCAGGGGCGCCCGCCGAAATTGTCCTTGTGCGGCCCCATTCCATGGTGATGACATCTTCAGGCAAACTTTCCCGCGCCAAGGTGCGCCAGCGGTATCTGAGTGGCGATTTTTCTGGTATTCAGAGTACTGATGAAGCCTCTCGTGCTGCCATCGCCAAATAGTCATTGCAAAATAGCGTAGGGCTCGCGATGGCTGGTCCTTCACGCCAATACCTGAACGCACTCTCATGTCCATGACCGCCACACCGCCCCTTGTTGGCATTACCGGTGCGACCGGTTTTGTGGGGGCGGCGCTTGTGGATCTCCTGCGCGCGAAAGGTTTCCGCATCCGCGTCCTTATACGCAACCGGGCCCGTCTGGCGGTTGACCCTGCTGGGCTAGAGATCAGCGTCGGCGATCTGGGCGATGCGGATGCGCTTCATCGGTTTGCGGATGGGCTGGACCATGGGGTTCACTGCGCGGGTCTCACCCATGCGAAAAACCGGGCTGACTTTTACCGCGTCAATGTGGAGGGGGCGGCAGCTCTGGCCGATGCGTTCGCTGGTGCTGGCGCCCAAACCGCGCATGCAGCAGACCGACGGTTTGTCCACATCTCTTCGCTGGCGGCGCGTGTGCCAGCTGTGTCCACCTACGCTGACAGCAAGTTTCAAAGTGAGGCTGCGGTGCGTCACGCGATCACGGCAGGCCCGGGGGAACCACCGTCCTGGGTGTGCCTGCGCGCACCGGCCCTGTATGGGCCGCGCGACACCGCCACGCTGCCGTTCTTCAAGAGCGTCAAAACCGGTATCGCCCCTATTCCCGGTGGGGCGCAGACGCGGGCCTCGATCCTCCATGTGAACGATTTTGCCCGCGCGGTGGAAACAGCGCTCACAAAGGCTGTTCCGGGCAGGCTGTATGAGGTTGGTGACCAGCAGCCCGATGGGCATAGCTGGAGCGATATCGCGCACGCGTGCGCCGCGGGTCTCGGCGTTTCCGTGCGCACCCTGCCCCTGCCCAAAGCGTTGTTATCGGGCTGGGCTTTTGTGTCCAGCAGCGCCATGCGTCTTGCCGGTCGTGCGCCCATGGTGACACCGGAAAAGATCGATGAGTTTTTCTATCCGGACTGGGCGGCACGGGAAAACCTGCTGGCTGACGCAACCGATTGGCACCCGCAAATTGCGCTTGCGGTGGGTTTCGAACAGACCGCCCGCTGGTACCGCGACAATCAGCTCTTATAGCTGTGGAAAGCACCGTGCGCTGCGCAAAGCATTGGGGCCAGCGCCCGCGGCTATACGGCGGCGAGCCCATCGGGTACAAACACCGCTTACGCATAGGTTCGCGGTAGCGAGAAGAAACGGACAAGGCCATGACCGCCATTCAAGAAGATGACGATCTCGTCTTCCGCAAGATTTGCACCTTGCTGGAGCCCATCAATCAGAAGGGCCTGAAGCTGACCCGGGAAACAGACTTTGTGGCCGATCTTGAGGCTGAAAGTGTCGCTGTTCTCGATGTGGTCATGGAGATTGAGGACAGCTACGACATCTCTATCCCTATGAGTGTGATCTCCGAGATCCGTACCGTGGGCGAGCTTGTCGATGCGATCCACCGGATCAAACAGGAAGAAGCATAATCGCCTGGAACAAAAACGAAGGGGCGCAGGCCCCAATCGGCGGCGGAAGGAAATGTACCTATGGGTCTTTTTGAGAAATTCGAGAAAACGGCAACGCTTTACAACGCTTTGTCCGATAGCGGGAAAAATCCGTTCACGGTGGTGATGGAAGATATCGTTAGTCCCACCCGCGCTAAGATCAAAGGGCGTGAGACGGTGCTGGCTGGTACGCACAACTATCTCGGCATGACCTTTAACGAGAGCGCCATTGAGGCGGCTCAAAACGCCCTCGCACAAGAAGGAACTGGAACCACGGGGTCGCGTTTTGCCAACGGTACCTTTTCAGGCCACAAGGCGTTAGAAGCGGGGCTTGCTGATTATCTGGGTCTTGACTATTGCATGGTCTATTCCACAGGCTATCAGGCAAATCTTGGTGCCATTGCTGGTCTTGCCAAACCCGGTGAAGATATCCTGTTGATTGATGCAGACTGTCACGCCTGTATCTATGACGGCTGCCAGCTTAGCGGTGCCGAAACCATCCGCTTCCGTCATAATTCACCCGAAAGCCTCGAAAAGCGCCTGTCACGGCTGGACGATAATGCCGGTGGGCGCCTTGTCTGTATCGAAGGCATGTATTCGATGTTTGGCGACGTGGCTCCGATCGCGGAATTTGCGGAGGTGACTCACAAATATGGCGGGATGCTTTATGTGGACGAGGCACACTCTTTTGGGGTGTACGGAGAAAATGGTCGCGGCTGTAGTGAAGCCGAAAAGGTCATGGACCAGATTGATTTTTATTCCGGTACCTTCTCCAAATCCCTCGCGTCGATTGGCGGCTTTGTGGCGTCGAATCATAAAGAGCTTGAATATCTGCGCTTTTCCTCGCGCCCTTATATGTTCACCGCCTCGCCCTCACCGGCCAATATCGCTTCGGCTCATGCGGCGCTTGACACGATCACGGCTGAGCCCGGTTTGCGCAAAACGCTTTGGGAAAATGTTGATCGCCTGCATGGGTCAATCAAACAGCTGGGGCTTAAACTGGCTGCGGACCCGGCACCGGTGATTTCTGTGCTGTTTCCCAATAAGGAGACCGCCTTTGCGGCGTGGAATTTCCTTCTGGAAAAAGGTGTATACGTTAATCTGGCGATCCCGCCGGGAACACCAAATGCGACGTCACTCCTTCGCTTGAGTGTTTCCGCCGCGCACAGCGCCGAGGATGTGGACAAAATTATCGCCGCCTATGGCGCTATGGCAGACGCGTTCAGCACGGCAAAGGAGCCCATGCCAGCCTAGGAGCCCAACCGAAAAATCCAGTCATGCCGTGCGCAAACGTCGTTTTGTGCGCCTTGCGGGCGCGGCGTTGCCTCAATTGGAGCTATAGGGCAGCGTCAGAATAGGGCAGTGTGGCTGTCACGACACAAAGTTTCCATCTTTATGCCGCAGCCAGGCACCCGATTGTGTGATTTAACCTTTATCGAAGCGCATGGATGGTTGCGCTGAAGGAGGATGCGCAGGGCTGACCTCAAGACAGTTTTCGGGTTGAACGCTTTTTGCAAAGGCGCATCTTGGCCGCGTGCAGCGGATTGGAATGGTAAGGACGATATGGTTCAGTTTGGAACGCGAGTATTGAGGCGCGCAAGACGCGGCATTGGCCTGCGCGCGTCAACAGCGATGATTGCGCTGACAATGCTCAGTGCCCTGATGGGCGGTCAGGCCGCATTTGCCCAGCAATCCGCAGCACCAGGCGCGCAGGATGCGGCGCTCTTTGATTTTGACCATGTGAGTTGCCGGGATGCGGCGAATGAAATTCGGGTGGTGATCATCAATGTGAAGGAGCCTGTGGGGTTGATGACCACGGATCTTTACAACAACGATCCGGAAAATTTCCTCGCTGCAGAGGGGCGCGCCCTGCAGAAAAAAGTGGCGGCCCGCGCACCGACGACGCAGTTTTGTCTCTATGCGCCAACCCCGGGTGATTATGCCATCGCCGTTTATCACGATGAAAACGCCAATGGCTCTTTTGACAAGGGCGCGTTTGGCCTACCCACTGAGCCCTGGGGCCTTTCGCGTGATCCCAGAGTTGGGTTGCGGGCACCTCCGATTTCGAACACGCTGTTTACGGTGACCCCGGGGTCAGTGAACGTGAAGATCCGGTTGCGCAAGCGCTAGCCGGCCATGCAATGACCCCGCGCAATATCCCCGCGCAATGACCCCCGCCCGGTGCCCCCCCGCATTGACCTCGTCCATTGACCAGCCGCGGCGTACTCCGGTACAGCTTTGGCCATGAGTGAGCTGACCATTGACCCGGTAACAACACCGAAAGACCGCCGCGCTTTCGCGCGGATGACCATTGATCTTTATAAAGACGATCAAAACTTTGTTCAGCCGCTAGATTATGAGATTCTGGCCCGGCTAAACCCCAAATCAAATCCGCTCCTGGCGAATTCCCCCCACCAATTATGGCTGGCGCGGCGCGGTGAAACCGTGGTGGGCCGGATTGGCGCGATTATCAATAGCAACTATCAGAATTTTTACGGTAAAAGCGCTGGTCATTTCGGCTATTTCGAAGCCATTGACGATGCTGGCGTCACTGAACAGCTCTTTGAAACCGCCGCCATATGGTTGCGAGAGCAGAACATGGCCGAAATGGCCGGGCCTTACAACTTCTCTGTTAATGAGGAGTGCGGATTATTGGTTGAGGGGTTTGATCGCCCCCCCGCGATCATGATGCCCCACGGCAAACCCTATTATGCGCCAGCGTTGGAAGCCCTGGGGTTTTCGAAAGCCTCGGACATGTTCGCTTTGTGGTACCCGGCCCGGTATGGCTTTATGCCCGAAAAACGTCAGGCCTTCGTAGACAAGCTTGTCAATCGACCAAAAGTTGAGGTGCGCAGTTTCGACTTTGCCAATTTTGAAAATGAAATTCTAACCGCGGTTGAGATTTTCAATGATGCGTGGGCGAACAATTGGGGCTTTGTCCCGCTGAGTGAGCCAGAGGCGCGGCATATGGCGTCGGAGTTACGGCCAATCATCACGCGGTATAATACGGTCATGTGCTCGGTCGATGGGGAGCCTTCGGCCTTCGGCCTTGTGCTGCCCAATATCAATGAGGTGATTGGCGGGTTTGACGGAAAACTCTTGCCCTTCAACTGGGCAAAGTTTCTGTACTGGCTTAAAGTGCAAAAACCAAAGACGGCCCGGATGCCGCTTATGGGGATTCGCCAGAAACTCCAGGGCAAGCCGTTGGGCGCTGCCTTCGCATTCAAGATTATCGAGATGGTCAACAATTCAAGCGTTGAAAACGGTATTGTCAATGCAGAGCTCTCCTGGATATTGGAGGGCAACAAGCCGATGATTGCTATGCTGGAAGATATTGGCGCAGTGATCGACAAGCGGTATCGCATTTACAAAAAGTCGCTTGTCGCCGACTAAAGTGTGTCGTCAACGCTCGACATTAAGCCTTTATAGCGCGCTTAGGTCGAGACGACCATCCGTCCACTGACCGCTGATCCTGAAAACCTCTTTCAATCGCGGCGACGTCAGGACGTCTGACGGCATACCATGAGCGACAATTGTGCCCTGATCAATCATGATGATACGGTCACAGAATTGGGCTGCAAGTCGAAGGTCATGGAGTGCGGCCACCACATGGCACCCTTCGCGCGCACGCGATTTCAGGATCTTCATCACATCGAATTGATACGCAGGATCAAGGGCGGCAATGGGCTCATCGGCGAGGAGGATCGGCGTGCGCGCTGCCAGCGCCCGGGCAAGGTGGACGCGCGCCTGCTCCCCGCCAGACAATTGGTGAACGGACCTTTCCTCAAACCCTGTAAGGCCCACTTGCTTGATGGCCTCGCTGACAGCTTCATCGGCGCGTGATGTATTCTCTGCAAGGTTGCCACCAAACGCATAGCGCCCCAACTGCACCACATCCACAACACGCATGGCCCAATAGAGGGGGCGGGTCTGGGGAAGGTAGCTGATGATTTGTGCGCGTTCATGGACGGGTAGATCCATGAGATTTTTCTCACCGGGGCCAAGAAAGACGTCGCCTCCGCTTGGGTTAAGCACACCAGCCAAACCCTCCAGCAGCGTTGATTTACCGGCGCCATTTGGCCCCACCAGACCGATCAGCGCGCCCCCGTCATCTTCAATCAAGGGCACATTGATCCGATGAAGGATGGTTTTGGTGTCCCGTCGAACACAGAAGTTTGAAAGAGTGAACGTGACAGGCGTCATGGTGCAAGCTTTGCGGTTTTAGCCGCGATCCACACAAAGACCGGCGCACCCATGAGACCCGCAATAACCCCAAGACGCAGTTCCTGCGCAAAGGGCAACAGGCGAACAAGGATATCTGCGAGCACAACCATCAGCCCGGCAAGGAGGGCGGCAGGCAGGATCGTGCGACCGGGGTCATGGCCCACCAGCGGGCGACAAAGGTGCGGCGCGATGATACCCACAAAGCCGATGGCCCCGGCAAGGGCGACGCTCGCCCCGGTCAGGAGAGAGGCCCCGGCAATGGTCAGTCTGCGGACGCGTTTGAGATCAACGCCAAGGCTCGTGGCCGTCTGCTCGCCAAGGCTGAGGGCGCCAAGCGGGCGGATCACCCATAAAAGACAAGTCAGCCCCACCGCTCCGAAGGGCAAGACAAAGGCAATATCGCGTAGGCTGCGATTGCTGACGCTGCCAAACAGCCAGTTCACCAGATCCGATAGGGCGAAAGGATTGGGTGCGAGATTCATGACAAGCGTGATCATTGCGCCGGTAAAAGAGGAGACACCCACGCCGATTAAAATCAGTCTCGTGGTGCTAACCCGCGCGGCACCGAGCGCATAGAGGAGTGCCGTTGCGGCGAGAGCAGCGAGAATAGCGGCGAGGGGCATCACCCACATGCCAAAAACCGTCAGGTTAAAGTAAAGAGCCGCTACCGCGCCAAGCGCCGCCGACGAGGAAACGCCGAGAACCCCCGGGTCGGCGAGGGGATTGCGGAGCAACCCTTGCAAGGCGGCCCCGCTCGCCCCGAGGCACGCGCCAGCCACAAACGCCGCCAGCGCGCGCGGAAAGCGAAGGTCCCAAATAATCGTTTCCACCGTATCGGGCCCGTGGCCCACAAAGCCAGCCATCATGTCCGACAGGGGCAAGGCGACGGGGCCAAGAAAACAGGCAGTAAGAATACTCACGATAGAGAGTATCGTCAGAAGCGCGAGAAAAGGGACGTCCGCTCTTGGCAGGGCGTTCATGGTTGCCCCGCTTTCGTAAGGCGCCCTGTCGCCCGCATGGCGGCAATTGCGCGGCGCAGGGCGTTAACAGCCTCTATTGAAGCGGGTCCTGCACAACTGATCTGATCAACGCGAAGCGTGATTGTCGGCACCCGGGCGAACAGCTTTTCGAAAACCGGGTGGCGCGCCGGGGACCAAGCATTGGCCTTATTGAGGGGGCCGTCAAAAAACCCCGTCACGAGAAGATCGGGAGGATCGAGGATCAACGCCTCTGCCGATAACGGCACCCACCCTGTTGCCCCGTTGGTGGCGGCGCGATTGGTTAGACCGGCGGCTGAAAAAATCGCGTCAATTAAGGTGCCGCGCCCCGCAGTTACCCCGCCGGGCGTTACATAAAGCGCGCTTGGTTTCTGGCCGGATGACACGCCAGAGTCAGGGGCTTTGGCCTGCACAGCTGTTATTGTTCTGATCAGTGCCTCGGCTTTTTCCGGCGCGTCAATTGCCTCGCCCACCTGGCGTATATTGGCGTAAATGCCATCAAAATCGGTGACATAGCCCAGTTGCACTACGTCAATCCCATGGGCAGTGAGCGCCTGGGCCAAACGCGGTGCCCCGCCCCACTGGCGCACCACGATATTTGGTTTCAGACTAAGTAGATTTTCTGTACGCGGATTGTAGAGTTTATGTGTTGTGGCCTGCCCCCGCACAGAAGAATAAGCACTGCGCGCATCGGGCGACAGTCCCACGATTCTCTTCGCCGGCGCGAGCGCGAGGAGATATTGGTCGGCACAAAAATCAACGGAAGCCGCCGTTTTCGTCTGGGCCTGCGTCGCCCCAATTACTGCTTTGTTTAACAAGGGATACAAACCCGCCACAAAGCCGATGACGATGCCAACAATAGCGCGTTTCGTACGGACCATTTTATTGATTGAACCGGATACCACCGAAAACGGCAAGGCCCGGCTCCCCAAAGCCTAGGACGTCTTGATAGGCTGTGTCGGTGGCATTCTCAATCCGGCCAAAAAGCTGAAAGCGGTCGCTGAGTTGATAGTCTGCACGCAAATCGAGGCGGACAAAGTCGTCAATAAACACATCATTGACGAAATCGGTATCCCGCTCCCGGCCATTATAAGTAATCCCCGCCGAGGTGGTCAGCCGGTCTGTCACGGACCAGATGATATTGGTGAAGGCCCGGTGACGGGGCTGGCGCAGCGCCTGTACCCCTGTTTGCAGGTCGATACTATCTGTATAGGTATAGGCGCTGGTCAGTCTTAGCCTTGGCGTTATTTCCACGGAGATTTGCGTTTCAACCCCGCGCTGCCGGCTTTCATTGACGTTGAAAAACGCACCCGTGGCGAAGTTAAAATCAATCAGATTATCCGTATTTTGATTAAAATAGGTCGCCTGGAGGGTGATGGGCAGCGTGTCTGGCGCCACCTCAAGGCCAAGGTCCCAGCCGCGCGATTGTTCCGGTTGCAGATTGCGGTTCGGCTCCCCGGCACCAAAGACAAAATTCAGCTGGAACAAAGTGGGTGCCGAGAACCCTTCCCCCCATGAACCGCGCAATGTCGCCCCAATGGAGGGCAAAGCCCACGCGCCCGTGACGCGGGCGGTCGTCACCGAGCCAAACGTCTCGTGATCATCAAGGCGAATGCCGGCGGTAAGCGTCAGAGTATTCATGCCCTCGGTCAGCCCGGACAGATCAAAGGGTTTGACCGTTGCAAGACCGAAGACACTATTGATCCGTACATCATCGATCACGGTTCCTGTATCAATGCTGGTCCGTTCGGTTTCGGCCCCGGCGGTGATTGCGAAACCATCGAAGAGGGCCGCACTTGCCAGATAGTCAAAAGAAAGGCGGTCCCCCACGCCGGCGAACGTCTCGGTATCGCCGCTGAAATTTGTCCGCTCAATGCGGGCGTACCCGGCGGTTAGGGTGTTGGTGAAACGGCCATCAAACAGCTGCCCGATCAGTCGCCCGCCAGCCACATATTCCTCGGCACTATCGCTGTCGTCACTGTCGCTCAGCGTAAAGTTTGGCGGTGGGAACCCGTCAAATTCGGTAGCACTGGTGCCATAACGCAGGAAGGTCTCGGCCCGGAACGCTGGTGAGAAACTGTAGCCGAGATTTGCTGATGTGGCGATTGAGTCGAATCCGTCGCGTTCGGTATTGCCGTCGTCGCTATCGGCGCGGGAGATGCCATTCGTCCGTGTCCCGAACACCGAGGCGCGATAGTCAACCTTGCCGGAAATGCCGGACAGACCAGCGCCGGCGCGTACAGTGGCAAAAGAGCCACCCTCCACAAAGGCCCGGAACGTTTGGCTCGCCCCCTGACCCGATAGAGAACCCGGGCGCCGGGTCCGGATTGAAACAACCCCGCCGATCGCTTCGGACCCATAAAGGATCGATTGGGGTCCGCGCAGGACTTCAATCCTGTCGATATCGGCCACATCAAGATTAGCAAAGTTGAACCCGCCCCCGGGGGAAGAGGGATCGTTCACCACAATGCCATCAATGAGGACGAGCGTCTGGCGGCTGGCCGCGCCGCGCAAGGTTACTGATGAGAGACCGCCAAAGGCACTGTTGCGCGCAAGGTTTACCCCGGGCGAGAGCGCAAGAGCATCGGCAACGACCTGAAACTGCGCGGTTTCAATCTCCTGCGCGGTAATGACGGTGATCGCTGAGCCCACCTCGGACCGGCTCGTGGGTGTGCGGTTAGCCGTGACCACGATGTCGTCGTCTAGAGGGGCTTCGATGGATTGCAGTGCAGCGGCATTGATAGCGGGGAGAGCGCCGCCGAGAGCGGCACCGGCCGCGGCCAGCCATAAATAGTGAGACCTGCCAGCGTGCAGGCGAGAGAAAAATCGAAAGGTCATGGTCAAAAAGACTCCTGATGGTGACAACAAACATCGTCACATCGGAAGTCAGCCACGGGCCGCGCCCACGGTTGCCCCGCTTTGGATGACTGGACCCGGTCACCAAAGGGACGATCGTGATGGCAGGTCTCCTGACTTCGCTGGTCATTACCGCGCCCGTACCTTCCCGGATCAAAAATCATCCAGTGGTATCCACGGGGCGGCTCGCAGCTTACAGTTGCGGGCACAGTGACGGATTTGCACCGTCTTCCCTATTCTCCCGCGTTAAGCGGGCACCATCCCCCTTTGCGTAGGCGCAATAGCGGGTACCAGCAAGGATTTTTGAAACCGTCGGCGCCTGTACCCCCGCGAAATGTTTGCGGCGGTGCGCTGTCCCTGTTTATAAGTTGGGGACTTCAAATTACGCGACGGGATAATCTTATGAAAATTGCAGTGTTGGGCGGCGATGGTTTTGTGGGTTGGCCCACGGTTTTGCACCTGTCGGCGGCGGGGCATGACGTCCACATCATCGACAATCTCTCCCGGCGCTGGATTGATACCGAGCTTGGGGTGCAATCGCTGACGCCGATCGATTCCATTCAGGAGCGCCAGCGCATCTGGCGGCAGGTGTCGGGCGCGCAATTGCATTTTCACCTGATCGATATTGCTAAGGAATATGAGCGCCTGAAGGCCTGGTTTAGCGACCACCGACCCGATGCGGTGATCCACTTTGCAGAGCAGCGCGCCGCGCCCTATTCCATGAAATCGGATCGCCATAAATCCTACACCGTCGATAACAATGTCAGCGCCACCCACAATGTCATGAATGCCCTCGTCGCGGCGGAGGTTGATGCCCATGTGGTTCATCTCGGCACCATGGGCGTTTATGGCTACTCAACCATCGGCGCGGCCATCCCTGAAGGCTATCTGCCGGTGGATGTGGAAACCCTGAGCGGTGAGAAAAAAGAGCTTGATATTCTGTACCCGGCAAATCCTGGGTCAATCTATCATATGACGAAATGTCTGGATCAACTGGTCTTTCAGTTTTATGCGAAAAACGATGGTATGCGGATTACTGATTTGCATCAGGGTATCGTCTGGGGCACGCACACGGATCAAACGCAAAAGCACGAGCAACTTGTCAACCGGTTCGATTATGACGGCGATTACGGTACCGTATTGAACCGGTTCCTGATCCAGGCGGCGGTGGGGCATCCGCTGACCGTGCATGGAACGGGCGGTCAGACCCGGGCCTTTATTCATGTGCAGGACAGTGTGCGCTGTATCGAGCTTGCCCTTGGAAATCCGCCCAAGCGTGGGGACAAAGTGGCAATCTTCAATCAGATGACGGAAACCCACCGCGTGCGCGACCTCGCCAATATTGTGGCGGAAATGACGGGGGCGGAGCTATTGAACGTCCCGAACCCGCGCAAGGAAGCCGACGAGAATGAATTGATCGTGCGCAATGACCAGTTTCTGGCGCTGGGCCTGAAGCCAATCACGCTGGCCGAAGGCTTGTTAAAAGAAGTCATCGACGTGGCGGAAAAATATGCGCACCGAATTGATCGCAGTCGGATCCCCGCCGTTTCCGCCTGGACAAAAGATATCGCCAAGCGTGTGGTGCGCGATCCGGCCAAGCGCGATCTCAAAGTGGTCGGGGCTGAATAAGATGAATATTTTTGATAGCGGTGGCGGCGAAGCCGAACTTGCCTATCTTGATGCGGACTATGAGGTTGTCCGCCCCGGGGCGTATGTCTTGTGCGCAGTGACCGGGGTAAAAATTCCGCTTGCCTCCTTGAAATACTGGAATGTGGATGAACAGGAAGCCTATGCCGACGCCAATGCCGCCGCCGTAGGCTTCGGCCTGATCAGCGGATCGTAGGCCAGTGCGTCTATGCTCTGTAAGGAGACGATAATGAGAATAATTGGGAACACGCGTCGAGGCATTATCGCCATGGCTTCGTTGAGCGGCGTTTTTGTGACGGCTTGCACGGCCACATCGCCAACCGTGCCGCCAACGAATGCTGACCGCGTGACTGCAAGGGCAGAGACGACGTCCGCGACGCGCGTTGTAGCAACTCCAAAAACCGCTCGCCCGGTAGTGGACACCGCCACGCCAGCGGTGAGACCGCCGCTTCCCATCGACACCTTGAACAAGGAAGACCGCCTGAATGAACAACAAGGGCTTGCCCGCAAGGCCAGTTTTGTTGAGGCCATGGATATGGTCGAAGAGCGGCAAAAACTTTTTGCCGGGACGCCAAAGGGGTTCTCGTTGGCAGGTCAATTTTCCCAGGCGGGCTTTCTGGTCGGCACCACTGCGCCCGGGTCCACGGTGCGTCTTGACGGAATGGATGTGATGGTCGGCGCGGATGGCACCTTTGCCCTTGGCTTTGGTCGCGACAGTGCACTTACCGCCCTATTGACGGTGACCAGCCCCGACGGCGTCACAGAGCGGCACACGATTGAACTGGAAGACAAGACCTTTCCCGAACAGCGCATTGATGGTCTCGATCAGTCGAAAGTCTCTGGCTATACGCAAGCCCAACTGGAAAAAATCGGTAAAGACAGTGCCCTGAAAAAAGCCGCCCGGTCAAAAACCCATCCGCAAGCTGATTTTCGCGGTGGTTTCGATTGGCCAGTGACGGGCCGGATCTCAGGTGTTTTTGGCTCACGCCGAATTTTGAATGGTGAACCCAAGCGCCCCCACTCCGGTGTGGACGTGGCGCGGCCCACGGGCACCCCGATCAGGGCCCCTGCCGCCGGGGTCATTACATTGGCTGAAGAGGGCATGTATTTCGAGGGCGGGCTTATTTTGCTCGACCATGGCCATTGGGTTGAAAGTGCGTTTTTGCATTTGTCACGTCTTGATGTGGAGGCGGGCGAGCGGGTGGAAAAAGGGCAGGTCATTGGCGCTATTGGATCCACGGGTCGCTCAACGGGTCCGCATCTGCACTGGAGCATCCGTTGGATGGGACGGCTCGTCGATCCGCAACTGGCCGCGGGCGAGATGCCGACACCGCAAGACCAGTAATGGCGCAAGAGCTTTAGCGAACTCTTAAGTTTCCGCAGACGGAACATTCGGGATCGGCAGGAAGCTTCACGGTGCGAAAGCGCGCGCTGAGCCCATCGTAAATCAAGAGCTGTCCGGCAAGGCTCTCCCCGATGCCCAATGTTTCTTTTAGGGCCTCCATGGCGGCAAGACTGCCCATCACGCCGGTCAGCGCGCCGATGATGCCGTCTTCATCGCACCTGATCTGACTGTCGCGTGGCGGTTCTGCAGGAACAAGGCATTGATAACAGGGCAGAATGCCGGGGTCTTCCCACGATTTGAAGGTCGCAAGCTGCCCGTCGAAACGCCCGACCGCAGCGCTGATCAGGGGGGTTTGCGTGGCGATGGCGGCCTCGTTTAGGATAAACCGGGTTTCGAAATTATCGACGCCTTCAATAACAAGGTCATAGTCCGCAAGCAGCGTTTTCGCGTTGGCCTCATCCAATCGTTCTGTATAGAGATTGAGGTGTGGATCAGGGTTAAGGGCCCGCAAGTGTCGCGCTGCGCTATCGGTTTTATTCGTACCCACACTGTCGGTTTGATGGATAATCTGGCGTTGTAGATTTGAAAGGGCCACGGTGTCCGGGTCAACAATGCCGAGGGTGCCGATACCGGCGGCAGCAAGGTAAAGCAGTACAGGACTGCCCAAACCGCCGGCGCCAATGACGAGAATGCGTGCTTTTCCAAGTCTCTGCTGGCCCTGACCACCAATTTCCCGCAGCAAAAGATGGCGTGAATAACGATCAATCTGGGTTGGCGTTAGCGACATGTTAGCGGCCCGTGGACCCAAACCCACCGGCGCCGCGCTCGGTTTCGTCCAAGGCATCGACGTCTTCGAAATGAGCCTGCCAGACCGGGGCGATCACCATTTGACCGATCCGGTCGCCGCGCTGGATAACAAAATCCTCAGTGCCGTGATTGATGAGGATGACCTTCAGCTCACCGCGATAGTCGGCATCAATCGTCCCCGGAGAATTGACACACGCGATACCATACTTTGCCGCAAGACCGGAGCGGGGGCGCATCTGCGCCTCCCACCCGGGCGGTAAGGCAATGGCAATCCCGGTGGGAACCATGGCCCGTGTACCAGGGGCGAGCGTCAGGGGCTCATCGGCGGGCAGAGCAGCACGCACATCAGCCCCGGCAGCGAGCGCCGTTTCATATCGGGGCAACGCCAACTCTTTCCCATGGGCAAGACGTTTGACAGCAATGGTTGGCATACGAAGGATATCGCTGCGGTCTTCATCGGCTTTTGACACCGGTCATCTCCCAAAATCTGATTTCTCGCCTTCCACGCTCGGCAGGTACCACCATCGGCGACACGCCCTTATCATTCGGCGGCATTGCCGCGCGGGTGTTTGAGGACCCCCGCTTTGTGGGTGTCTTTGTGGGTGTTGCCCTGACGCCATTCATCCTTG
>JBCBRS010000027.1:0-39086 GCA_039819545.1 Pseudomonadota bacterium
GTCAACCGCGTCAGGGGTCTCACGGCCTCCTTCCCGCACCTAAATTAGCATAGGCAGACAATACAGGGGTCTCCCGCCACGGTTTCGGAGGTTGCGGCAACAGTTCCCGGGTCTGCGCTTCGCTTGCCCGGGAATCCGGTTCCATCTTTGATATCTACCCCGTATCCCCGGCCACCGAGCCGGGGTCTCCCGCCACGGTTTCGGAGGTTGCGGCAACAGTTCCCGGGTCTGCGCTTCGCTTGCCCGGGAATACGGTTCCAAAGTTTGAGATATACTCCGTATCCCCGGGCGCAAGACCCGGGGCCTCCCGCCACGGTTTCGGAGGTTGCTGGAACAGTTCCCGGGTCTGCGCTGCGCTTGCCCGGGAATACGGCATAAAGCTTAGACACATACGCCGTATACCGGGCGCCAAAACAGAATAACGACCCGGGGCCCTACAATTGGGCTACGGAGGACGGATCAACAGTTTGGGGTTTGCACTGACCTAGATCGCGGCTTTGAACTTTCAATAATCACTCAAGCGCCGCACCTCTCGCCAAAAGACTGTCGTAAATCGCACCGCGCAGTCGGGCGATTTCGTCGGTACCTTTGGTGACGGGTTGGTGGACTTGCGACATGATCAAACCCACAAGCTTCAGATCAGGATCAATCCAAAACGCGGTCCCTTCATACCCGCCGCCCACGAGGAGGCCGGGTTTTTGATCCGGCATCCCGTCAACTTTCCCGCTGGTGGTCCAGATATTGAAGCCATTGTGGCCATAGGGACTATCAAGCTGTGTTTTTGGTGCCGACCAGTCTCGCACCGTGGACTCATCAAGGATACGCACCGCGTCAAGCGCTCCGCCATTTCCCATCATGCGCAAGACTGTGGCGAAGGCTTTGCTTGTGCCGACCATCCCTTCGCCGCCAAAAAAGGCACGAGGCCCAGTGCTATAGGTGGGAACCGGCCCGCCGAAAATTTCCAGATCGCCCGGCGCGGCTGGTTTAAGCGTGCCGCTCTTACCGGTTATACGAGGGAAAAGCGTCGTCCCGGGGGGCACGGAATAAGTCAAACTATCGTCAATTCCAAGGGGGCCAGTTATCCGCTCCCGGATGATCGTCTCAAGAGGTTGGTTGGTTGCCCGTTCGGCAACAAGCCCGAGGACCGTGGTCCCTATCCCGTAGTGGTACTCCCTCATTGCGCTGGGGTGCAAAGTCAGTTCGGCAATCCGGTCTATGAGGTCTGCCGATGATTTCGCTTCTGGCAATCTTGCCTTTGCCAAAGAATTATTCAGACACGGATACTGCGTATACGTATAATAGAGCCCATCGGTGTGATTCAGAAGGTCCTCGATAGTCATTGCGCGTTCCGGTGCAGTTGGTGGTAACGCGCAGGATGGCCCATCTGAGCCCGTTCCAAGAACCTTCATTTCCGCGAATTCGGGTATGGTATTGGTGACCGGGTCGGACCGGTTAAGCAGGCCGTCCTCTTCCAGATCAAGGATCGCTGCGATGGTAACGCTTTTGCTCATGGACCAAAGGCGCATCCAGCTATCGCCTGTGGGAATGCGCGGTGCCAAATCAGGATTTGTTACCTGGTGTTCGTAGATTACAGTACCGTCAAAAGTCTCTACACGGACATATAAAAAGGGATAGACGCCGCGCGAAACACTATCGGCTACCGCACGGTTAACGGGCTCCTGATTGATGGAAAACGGTGTAGCTGTTGCTTCTACGACTGTCTCTGACCCGGCGCGGTCCTGATAGGCCGTGCAACTGGTAAGGCTCACGGTCCAGAAAAGACTTCCGATCAGGCTTAGTACTTTCGGGGCGACTTTCCTCATGCGTGCCTCTCGGTTCAAAGGGTTTGGTTGTATTCACCCACTTCAGGATGGTCGGCGAGGACCTTGTTCATTTCATCGAACATGGCGCGCATATTATCCTCTGACGTCGGACTTTCGATGACGACGACGAGTTCCGGCTTGTTAGAGGAGGCGCGGATCAGGCCCCAGGTGCCGTCTTCGGCAGTAATTCGGATGCCATTAACCGTCACCACATCACGGATTTTCTGACCGATTATGGTGCCGCCTTGCTCTGCGCGGGCGGATAGGTCGGCAACGATTTTCTCCACCACGTCATATTTCTCCTCATCAGCGCAATGGGGGGACATGGTTGGCGATTGCCACGTGGTGGGCAAGGATTGGCGAAGGTCGGAGAGTTTCTTGTCCGGACTGCGGTCGAGCATTTGTAACAAGGCAATCGCCGCCACGAGACCATCATCATACCCCCGGCCTATGGGTGCGTTAAAAAAGAAGTGTCCGGATTTCTCAAACCCGGCGAGGGCGCCAAGCTCATGATTTTTTCGTTTGATGTAAGAGTGACCGGTTTTCCAATAAACCGTCCGGGCGCCGCGCTCCACAAGGACAGGGTCCGTTGTGAATAGGCCGGTGGATTTCACATCGACAACAAATTGCGCATTCTCGTGCAGGGCGGCAAGGTCACGGGCGATCAGGACACCGATTTTATCGGCGAAAATCTCCTCTCCGCTATCGTCAACCACGCCGCAGCGATCACCATCGCCGTCGAAGCCAAGCGCCACATCAGCACCGTGCTCGCGCACCGCTTCGCGCATGGCGTGCAGCATTTGCATATCTTCCGGGTTAGGATTATAGCGCGGAAAGGTGTGATCCAGGTCGGCATCCATGGGAATAACCTCGAGCCCCATGCGCGAGAGCGCTTCGGGCGCATAGGCCCCGGCGGTACCGTTCCCGCAAGCGGCAATCACCTTCATGGGCCGCGAAAAGCTGACATCTTTCGTGACGTCGGCGATATAACGCTCTCGCATGCCTTCCACAAAAGTGTAGCTGCCGCCCAGGCGCGGGGCGAATGCCCCGCTAAGGACGATCTCTTTAAGACGTCCCATTTCATCGGGGCCAAAGGTGAGGGGGCGTTCGGCCCCCATTTTTACACCCGTCCAGCCATTCTCATTATGGCTTGCGGTGACCATGGCAACGCACGGGATATCGAGAGCAAATTGCGCAAAATAGGCAACCGGCGACAGCGCCAGGCCGATGTCATGGACCTCTACCCCGGCGCTCATCAACCCAACGATCAAGGCCTGTTTGATCGACGTTGAATAACCGCGAAAGTCATGGCCTACGACAATCCGCGGCGGTTTACCCAACTCGTGGATCAGCGTGCCAAGCCCGAGGCCAAGCGCCTGAATACCGAGCAGGTTGATCTCCTCTTCAAAGACCCAGCGCGCGTCATATTCACGAAAGCCGGTGGGTTTGACGAGGGGCATACTCTCATAGTCGAGCGTGTTCGCTTTCAAGTCAGCGCGCGGGGTTGGCAGCATGGGGGTCGATCCTCATTCAGGGCGCCGATGGGGCACGGTCGCCGGGATAGCCCGACATTAGCGCCGAGCGCAATTACCGCAAGCCACCCCGCGCTCTGCACTGGATGGCGATGTCCGCCCCGCGCAAAAAAATGATTTTTGTCCCCAAATCAGGGGTGTTCGCCGCGCGAGAACCGTATGCTAAATGAAAGGGCATGTAGATTAAGAGAGCTTAGAAAATGAACTCAACATCACAATGGATCGCCATGGTAATCGTTGCAACAGGCCTTGCCGTCACCGTGGCGGCGCGGGCAGAGGGCCTGTCGAGCAAAGACGCGCTCGCCTTCGCCAAATGCATGCCCAGTTTTCAGGCGGCGGGCGAGGCGCTTGACAAGGCAGGCAAGCTCGATGCGATCAATGGTCAAACGCAAGGCATGCCCGTGGTCGATGGCCAATTGAAAATGTTTTCAGTGCCCATGACGCGTATGAAGACCGTGCTGCCCGACGCGTACAAACAATTCAACGGTCTGGCCAAAGACTGTGGCATGGGGTCGGTGACGAATTTTGCCAGTGTGGGCGACAAGGTATTTGCCGCTTATATGGCCTCGAAACTGCCGCCGGAAATGTCCTCGCAAATGGCCGGTCTCACTCCGGAGATGATGGCTATGATGCCCCCTGCCGCGCGCGAAGCCATGAAAATGATGGAAGCGATGGAAAATGTTCCTGCTGCGGATAAAGCGGCGCTGACCCCGGAAACGGTGAAATTGCTCGATGAGGTCACCGGTTTTGACGGCGCGTTGGAACAAGCACCGTCATTGTTTGGCAAATAGGTAAGAAGGTGGGGGCACCGCGCCCCCATCATCCGGCTTAGCTTTTTGACCAGTTGTCAATCCCGTGAGAGCGGATTTTATCCGTGGCCAGATTGATCCCGTCAATAATGCCCGCGAAGTGTGAAACCGCGTCGGCGTCACACTGTGTGAGGTCCGCGCCCATGGCGGAATAGAGCGCTTCGATATCCACATTGTGGGCATACAGAAACTGGGCCAGCACAACACGCAACTGACTAGGCGATTTTTTCGACTCTGACATGGTAAACCCCATCTCCATCATTCTCTTGCCGCGTCCTGCGCTCCCATTGGGGAGGAAACACGCGCGGCCACAACAACCAAAAAGCGACAGTGCAAAAGCCAGTCCACTTTAACCAGGCCCCATAGCGCGCGCGGTTTAACCCCCCCGGCTTTCGCGAGCCGACACCTTAGAGCCCAATCGAAAAATCTAGCTATGCCGTCTGCAAACGCAATTTTCTGCGCTTCCGGTGCTAGAGTACTGCATGTACGCTGCGCTCCGGTTCTCAAAAACAGCGTTTTCAACAGACAAAACCGATTTTTCGTTTAGCCTCTTAGTCTTGCGGCGCAATCATCTTTTCCGCCCGCACAATCGTGTCATAGTCCTCTTCTGAGACAAAGCCGAGATTGATCGCCTCTTCGCGCAGGGTTGTCCCATTCTGGTGCGCGGTTTTAGCTATTTTCGTTGCGTTGTCGTATCCGATGGTGGGGGCGAGCGCCGTCACAAGCATGAGCGAGCGGTTCATCAAATCGCTGATCCTGTCCTCATTGGCCGTGATGCCCACCACGCATTTTTCCGTAAAGGAGACCGCCGCATCAGACAGGAGCCGGATCGATTGCAGCACGTTCAGCGCGATGACCGGTTTGAACACGTTGAGTTCAAGGTGTCCTTGGGAGCCAGCAAAACTCACCGTGGTCTGATTTCCTATCACCTGCGCCGCCACCATGGTCATGGCTTCACATTGGGTAGGATTTACCTTTCCCGGCATGATTGAGGAGCCGGGCTCGTTCTCCGGCAGCGCAATTTCGCCAAGACCCGAGCGCGGGCCCGAGCCGAGCAGCCGGATGTCATTGGCAATCTTGAACAGGCTCACCGCAATTGTATTGAGATGACCATGTGCCTCTACCAGCGCATCATGGGTGCCCAGCGCCTCGAACTTGTTGGGTGCGGTGACAAACGGCAATTGGGTAAAGCTTGATACTTCGTGGGCGAATCGTTCGGCAAAGGCCGGTTTCGCGTTGATGCCGGTACCCACGGCGGTGCCACCCTGGGCCAGCGCATAAAGCCGGGGCAGGGTCTCCTGCGCGCGCGATAAGGCGTTATCCATCATGGCCACATAGCCGGAAAACTCCTGACCCAGGGTCAACGGCGTTGCGTCCTGTAGGTGCGTACGACCGATTTTGATAATATCCTTGAACGCCTCTGCCCGATCATTCAGGGCATTGCGCAGGGTTTGCAGCGCAGGCAGCAGCCGGTGGTGCACTTCCTCCACGGCGGCAATGTGCATGGCGGTGGGGAAGGTATCGTTCGACGACTGACTTTTATTCACATGGTCATTGGGGTGGACGGGGTCTTTAGAGCCAATGTCCCCGCCCAGCATTTCAATGGCCCGGTTTGCCACCACCTCGTTGGTGTTCATGTTGGACTGGGTGCCCGACCCCGTCTGCCAGACCGAAAGCGGGAAATGATCGTTGAGTTTGCCTTCGGCAACTTCCTGGGCGGCGCGCGCGATCGCGTCACCCCGGTGCGGGTCAATATTATCAAGGGCCATATTGGCCTTTGCCGCCGCCATCTTCACAATGCCGAGGGCGCGAACAAGCGGCACGGGCATCGTCTCTGTCCCAATATCAAAATTGATCAGAGAGCGCGCCGACTGAGCACCATAATATTTATCGGCAGGCACTTGTAATGGGCCAAAGCTGTCGGTTTCGGTGCGGGTAGGGGTATCTGCCATGGGGGGCGACCTTTATGTTGGGCAATAAGACGATTATGCGTTGTCTATGCGCCCCTTTTTATGAGCGCAAGCGGGGGATCAACGCAAACCTGCGGGCAGGAAACAGGGGAAAAGGAACGCCAGCCATGACCAGCGCCATTCGTCCGTTTCAGGGAAAAGGCAAAGTGCAGATCGCCTCGCGCGGTGACGATCTGCTCGTGCGTATCAATCTCGCCACCTCCCAGACCCGCAAGCTCAAAGCCGAACTGCGGACTTTTCTGCGCAAGGAGGCCGCCTTTGTGCGCCCGCATTTCGGCCCTTTTGAGGTGCATATCTGGACGTCGCTCTACCAGAATAAATCGCACCTCGATGTGGACAACATCGCCAAGGCCTGTCTCGACGCCCTGAACGGCGTCGTCTGGCGCGACGACCGTCAGGTGGTGCGTCTAACCTCAGAAAAATTCGACGGCGACCGCGCCACAATACTCATCCGTACCCGGCCTTTAGACGCTCCGCTAGAGCCGGTACCGCTGGATGAGGGGTTATTTGACATACTTTAGATTCGTTGGCCTGTGGGTTCTCTCCCCCGTTTTGAGCGATAGTGTTCGCAGCATCTTTCTCTTAGATTGCCTGAAAATGGGAGAGATAAGATGCGTTATCTGATGATTTTTATTTTAGTTGCGGCAACGCTCGTCTGGTCTGGAAAGACCCATGCGCAATCGCGCGCTTATGAGGTGTCCCTCAGCGATTTTGCGGCCTTCACGTTAATTGGCCCGCGGGCTGAAAATCTTGATAGTGTGAATGTTGCTATCTCAAGGGAGATCTTTGACGACCCACGATCACGCTTGAATGAAACATCAGCGGTACGTTTTAATGCTGATGAGTTGGTCCGTGGTACCAGGCAAAGTACCAACGGTGCCAATCGTGGCCGTCTGCGCGTTGAACCAAGGCAGGTTTTCTCGGTTCGCGAGGCCGTTGATATTCAGGACTTGCGGTTGAACGCAGTCCCCGGCGATATGATTACAATCACCATTGAAGCGCGCGCCAGCAGTCGGCGGTCCGCGAACCGGGTCCGTTTTTTCCTACCGGAAATCCTGGGAAATGCGCCTCGGCGATGCGGTGCGGAAAACGAGTTTGCCGTAAGCATTGTCGATAATGTTATTGTTGTTGACGCAATGGAAACCACACCGGAAATGGAGGGTCGGTTTGCCATTGAGTTTTCTGGATCGGCAAGCCTGTGCATACGGCGCATCGAAGGCGGTGGTCCGTATACGATGCAACTCAAAGCCTCTCGGATGATTGATGGTGTTTCTTCGATACGGTGTCTTACCGGTGCCCTGCCGACCAATGCGCGCGCGACAACCGCCTCAGCGCAGTATGATATCTGTGCTGATCCGGGTAATGAGGACCAGTCGGCTTTGTTCGCCGTTCAATCCTTTCAGATTACGTCCACATCTAGCGGTGTTGTGATTCGCGACCGATATGATCGCTGTGCAAGCTTTCGGTTTCCTGAAACACAGACGCTTATTTTTGAGCCGTGTAACCTCTTTTATCGGGGCATCTATTGGCGTCCGGAACGAGCGCGTAGCGCCGGTGCGGTTACTCTGGAAAATCGTGAAACGACGCAGTGCTTCTCTGTTGATCCAACCGGGTTTTTCACGCTGCGCGGTGACCCTGTGGCAGGGCCATGCGCCAGCGTTCCTGATCGGGGGTGGCGGGCAACCATCACCCTCCGGCAATATCAAACGAGCGACCGAAATGATCGGCTCAGCTTTATTGACTATGAGCGCACTGTCAGGCCGTTTGGGGCCAACTAAGGCACCAGCAAAATTTTCCCCACATGGCTGCCTTCTTCCATCAGGCGATGGGCGTTGGCTGCCTCGGTGAGGGGAAAGGTTTTGTGGATCACTGGCTTTAGGTCTCCGGCCTCAATCTTTGGCCACACATGGGTATAGATATCGCGGGCAAGCCGGGCCTTTTCGTCGGGCGTTCGCGCGCGCAGTGTAGAGCCTGTCAGGGTCAGGCGTTTGCGCATGAGAGCAAAAATATCAACGTCGCCTTTGTTGCCCCGCAGGAACGCAATGGAAACATGTCGACCACCGGGGCGCAGGCAGGCAATGTTGCGCTCAAAAAAGTCACCACCCGTCATATCGAGGATAACATCGACACCGTTAATCGGCTCCTTCTGAATGACTGTCTCCCAATGATCATCAGTATACGCCATAGCGTGATCGGCGCCGAGCGTTTTGGCCGCGGCGCATTTTTCTTTTGTACCTGCGGTGGCCACAACGGTGGCGCCAAACGCCTTTGCCATGGCGATGGCCATGGTGCCGATCCCGCTGGTGCCGCCATGGACAAGCATGGTTTCGCCAGCCTTTAGCCCGGCGTCGTCAAAGAGATTAGCCCAAACCGTAAACAGGGTTTCCGGCAATCCCGCTGCCTCGGTGAGGGACAGATTGTGAGGGCGAGGCAGGCATAACCGTTCATCAGCAACCGCGTAGGTCGCATAGCCCCCACCGGGCAAAAGCGCACAAACCTCATCGCCGGTACCCAACCGATGGGCCCTATCCGGCGTGCCGTCCCGGGCATGCCCCATGGCAATGATGGTCCCGGAAACCTCCAATCCTGGCAAATCGCTTGCCCCCGGCGGTGGAGGATAAAAGCCTTTTCGCTGCAAAATATCCGGTCGATTGACCCCGGCGGCGGCAACGCGGATTAACACCTCGCCCGGCCCGGGCGATGGCAGGGGGCGTTTCTCAACACGCAGAACTGACGGGTCTCCCGGTGAGGTGATCGCCGCGCATACCATAAGGTTCGGCAGCGCTGGGTTCGATATCGTGGTCCTATCCATTGGCGCGCGCTTTTCGGTTTTGGGCTATTGCCGAACGCAAACCTATCGCACATGGCCGTGAAAAACGACCCTTCGCCGTGACTTGGGGTTTACCCTTTTCGGGGTCGTTTCGGCCCGTGAACCTGGGGTTATTTCGCCCGGTAAAGGTCCAGTACTTCCTGAACAAATTTCTGCTGATTGGTCCATCCTGCAGCATTGCTCATGACCGCAATAGACAAGTTTTCCTCTGGGAACAAAAGAACAAGGCTGGTCGCACCGCGCTGGCTACCGCCATGGCCCGGCGTGTTATCGAACCGACCCATAAAATCAACACCGTGCCCGTATCCACTTTCGATCACTGTGCCGGTGCGCGCCACGGGCAGCGACATCATGATCGCACGGGACTGTGGGGTGATCAGTTTGTCCTGATCAAAGGCCTGCGCAAACAAGGCAATGTCTGTTGCGGTGGATACATGCCCGCCGGCCGGTAGATTTTCTGAGATATCACGCACCTCGGAAACGCGCAGTTTTCGTTTGCGCACAAAAGAATAGTTCGTTGCTTGTTGTGGATTAGCACCGGGGATGCCTTCCGGTTGCGTGCGCGTCATCGCCACAGGATCAAAGATAACGGCTTTCATATAGTCAGAGTACGGCATTTTCGCTGCCCCCCGAATGACACAGCCCAGCAGTCGATACCCATGAGAGCTATACGCCCAACCCATGGCGGGTTCAAACAACAGGGCATCATCTTTGAATGTTTCTAAAGGGGCAATGACATCGTCATAATGAACCGTAGACGGTGTTTCCTGTTCAGTTTCTGTGTAATGGCGCACGCCGCTTGTGTGTGAGAGCAGTTGCCGCGTTGTGACTTGCCACTCTTTTTTCGGGAAAGCTGGGCAGTAAGTCTGGATGGGGGCGTCGAGGTCGAGCTTGTTTTTGTCAACGAGGGTCATGGTTGCGGTACCAGTCAGCCATTTTGAAATCGAGGCGATCCGGTATTGGGTTTGGTTTGTTGCCGGGGTCTTTGCCTCAATGTCCGCTTGCCCATAAGCGCCAGAATAGACGATAGCGCCCTCATGGGCGATCGCCATCTGAAAGGATGGTAAACCCTGGCGGTGAATTTCCTTTGCGGCAAGCGTGTCAACGCGAGCTGCAAAGCTTTGATCCTGGGCGTTGACGGTCGAGGCAAAGGAGGCGCCTAAGACGGCAATCGTCAAAATCGTATAGAGTACGCGTGCGACGAAGGCCTTTATAGCCATGGGAAACCTCTTAGCGCTAATCAAAGACTATACGTTAACGTTACCACGACCTCATATGCTGAACAAAGACCGGGTGTGGCGGTTTGCGGTAGACGGAGTGTCTGCAACGATGAAAGCAGGGCGGTGGCGGGCTTGGCAAAGGTGCATTTCCAAATTGGGTTTTGCTGATCCACCAAATTTGTCCTGGCTCTCGGAACGGCCTAGGCTCGCGTTAATCGTCCATCAAAACACGGAGCCCTCATGAGTGACGAACATCAATCTGCCCCTGATTTCTTGCTTGGGTTTTTGCCAAAAGAGGATCTCTCTGATCTGTCGGTGGACGATCTTACCGCAAGGATTGCGGCGATGGAGGCTGAGATTGAGCGGTGCCGCGGGTTGATCAAAGCGCGCAATGCCTCGCGCACGGCTGCCGAAGATGTCTTCAAATCCTGATCGCTTTTTTCCTCAGCACAGATATCATCCCCATATCTGCATTTTGAGGCCGCGCGCGTCGGTTTGATCGTCGCCAAGGCACCAGGCGTCACCGTCTATTCGCGCTTTTGCCGTGACCGCCATGATGAGCGCATCCAGAAGATCATCTGTACTATGACGAAAAGGGCTCCCTGAACGGGTTGCCTCAAGCTGGGGGCCAAGGTGCCGAAGCCCGGCACGGGCGAGAAGCACCTGGCGCTCGAGGAGGCCATCGCTGTCACTTTTCGGAAAACTGCACGGTGCACCGTTGACCCGGGTAAACGCTACCTCTGGATGGCCCTCGCAGAGCCAGTCCTGGTCCGTGGGCGTGATTAGATCATCAATCTCCCGAATTTTGGGTAGGAGGAACCAGGCCTGTTTGGAAAGCCCGCCGCCGCTATCCTTGCCACCGCTTTTGCCCCACGCGTTGGCTTGCTCATAGGTCTCAAAATCCAGCATTGGTCGCCGCGGGCAGGCGAAGATCGATGATGAACGGCGTTTCAGTGTCTTGCGCGCCTCGGTTTCGCAGGCCCTGCGCCCCCAATCGCGGAGCCCGATGGGCATATCCACCACAACCGCGCGCGAGGTCTTGGCGTGCGCCGACCGGTGGGCAATGACCTGATCAAAGTGGGGCACAAAGCCGAGCGTGACCGCATTGGTCTCAAGGCTGAGCAGCGCCAAAACCCAGCCATGGGGGCACCCGTCAACGCCGAGCACATGGGGCTCTTGCGCAAGGGCCGCCCATTGTGCGGGATCGGTGTGCCAAGGGGCAGCAGGGGCAGAAGACGGCATTCAGCGTTAATCCGTTAATGGCACAGGCATTGCTCCACCAGCACAAACGGGTGCCCGTGTGTTTCACGGCGCGGCTGCTTGTCACGAGGGGGGTGAAGCGGCATGGTCCCTTTAGGGTAGGAAGAGGTTTGGTGGTGGATCAATCAGGTGCGGAGTACGGCCCCATGGGCGACCGGGTAGAAGCGTTTATTCAATCGGCGCTTTTTTCCAAAACCTTCAAGGAAGGGATGGCCCTGGTTGAGGAAACGGCAAACTATCTCGATGGAGATGGACGGGAAATTTCCAAGTCCATGGGCCGCAGTGCGGCCCTGGCCTATGCGGGCTGTTCCATGCGGTTGACCACGCAACTGATGCAGATCGCCTCGTGGCTTCTCGTCCTGCGGGCCATGCGTGAAGGGGATATGACCGTCGCAGAAGCGAGCGACCCAAAATACCGGTTGCACCAGCGTGAGACAGTACCGGGCCATCGCCTCGATAATGATGAATTGCCGGAAATGCTGGTTGTGCTGATCAAACGGGCTGACCGCCTTCATGAGCGCATCGCGCGCCTTGATGCAGGGCTTTTTTCCGATGAAGAAAAAGCGGGTTCGCAAACGGGCGCGGTCGCACAACAGCAAGCGCTCCTGCGGGCGTTTAACGGTCAATAAAAGCCGCTCGCCTATTTCAGGCCAAAAGCGCCAAACTTCTTATTGAATTTCGATACCGCCCCGCGATCTGACAGCGTCTGCGGGCCACCGGTCCATGCCGGGTGGGAATTGGGATCAATGTCGAGATTCAGGGTCGCGCCTGGCTCCCCATAGGTTGACCGGGTCTCAAAGGTCTCGCCATTGGTCATGACAACCTTAATTGTGTGATAGGCGGGGTGAATGTCTTTTTTCATCGTTCTTACCTAACCGGTCTCGCAGCCTGAAGGCGCGCACCATGCAAAACTCAGGGTCAAATTTCTCAGCGTCAAATTCTGAGCGGTGGCAACTACGGCAAAACCGGCGCCACCGCAAGAGTTATTGCCTGATTATCTGGCCGATCTGCGTGCCCGGCAGTACGATCACAAAAGCCTGTCAAAAAAATTTCGTCTGTTTGGCGAATTTGTCCGTTTGAATTTTTTTGCGCGCCCGTTACCGTTCTCCTCGAACGCTCGCATCATATGCAGCCCCCGGCCCGGTTTGTTGCTAAGAGAAAAGGACTGCGCCCATGTCTCGCCCGCTGGTGACTGTGATCCTTGTCAGCGGCATTGTCGCTGTCGGGGCGTGGACGCTTTTGACCGTTCGGTCATTCAACCATTTTGACGAGGTTACGAGCCGGTTTGACGGTGATTGCAATAGCGTTGCGGGGATTGCCGGGCCGGAAGACATCCAGATTGATCTCGCAACCGGGTATACCTTTGTCTCTTCGTTTGATCGGCGGATGGCGTTTCAGGGCGGTTCATTAAAAAAGAGCCTGCGCGGGGCAATCCATCGGTTTGACCTTGCCAATCCGCTCGATGACCGAGCCTGGCGCGACCTCACGGGCGGGGTGCCGGAGCGTTTTCAGCCTCTGGGATTGCATTTCTACCGGGATGATGCGGGCGCGCGTCTATTCGTGGTGAACGCAGCACAAAAATCGGTTGAATTGTACGCGGTGGGCGATGACGGCAGCCTCACCCATCTGGAGCAGTTTACCGAGCGGCGGTTATCGAGCCCCAATGATGTGGTGGCGGTGGGCCCGCGCGCCTTTTACGTGACCAATGATAACAATGCCGCGCGCGGAACCGTCAAATCGAACATGAATTTCCTGTTCCGGCGGGGCACCGGCAAGGTGATGTATTTCAATGGCGTATCATGGCATGAGGCGGCAACCGATATTCAGTATGCCAATGGCCTTGCAGTCAACGGCGCTGGCGACCGGCTCTATGTGGCAGAAACAGCGGGCAGCAATCTTCTTGATTATCGCCGCGACCGGCAAACCGGCTATCTAACGCTTGATCGGCGGGTCGCCATGGGCGCCGCCGTGGATAATATCAATATTGATGAGGAGGGGCAGTTCTGGATTGGCGCCCATCCTCGCCCGCTGGCTCTTTTGCGTCATCAGCGAGATGCGGCGGCGCTCGCCCCTTCCATGGTGTATCGCTTTGATCCGCAGTCCGATCAAATCACACAAGTCTATAGCGATGATGGTACGGGGCTCTCTGGCTCCTCCAGCGCCGCGCGGGTGGGCCAGCAACTGGTTATTGGCGCCCTTTTCGAGGAAAAATTCCTGATTTGCCGGATGCAGGGCTAGCCCGCTCCCGGTCAGGCGTCGCTTTTAATAGAATATTCGTCGGCATTTGGTGTAAGCATCTAAGGCGGAACCGAGTGCTGCCAGGATGCGATTTTCCATGGACTATATTTCGACGCGTACAACCCCGGCGTCTGGGCAAAGCCCTGTCTCTTTTGAAGCGGCGCTGCTGGCCGGCCTCGCCCCCGATGGCGGGCTTTACATGCCCGTCTCGTGGCCACGCTTTTCGCCCGAAGATATGAGTGCCATGGCGGGTCACCCGTTCTGGCAGGTGGCCCAGAGCGTGCTCGCCCCGTTCTGCGGCGATACTTTCAGCGCTGAAACACTGGCAGAGATTTGCAAGACAGCCTTTGCCAGTTTTGATCACCCCGCCACAACGCCGCTGGTTCAGGTTGATGACGAGGACTGGGTGCTGGAGCTTTTCCACGGGCCCACGCTTGCCTTCAAAGATGTGGCGATGCAGGTTTTGGGCGGGATGTTCGAAACTGTTCTGACCCGGACGAACCAGCGATTGACCATCGTGGGGGCAACCTCCGGCGATACGGGCGGGGCGGCCATTGAAGCCCTCAAAGATCGTGAGGGTATCGAAGTTTTTATTCTGCACCCGGAGGGCCGCATTTCCCAGGTGCAGCGCCGGATCATGACGACCTGCCCGGCGGACAACATCCACAATATTGCCATTGAAGGCACGTTTGATGATTGCCAGGCCATCGTCAAAGCCATGTTTGGCGATCAGGCCTTTGTGCAAAAGGTCAGTCTTGGCGGGGTTAACTCCATCAACTGGGCGCGTATCATGGTTCAGGCCGTGTATTATTTTACCGCTGCCATGGCGCTGGGCGGGCCGGGCCGGGCGGTCTCATTCGTTGTTCCCACGGGAAATTTTGGGGACATCTTTGCGGGCTATGTGGCTAGCAAGATGGGCTTGCCCATAAACCGGCTGGGCGTTGCGACCAACCAAAATAATATTGTCCACCGTGTTTTGGCGTCGGGTGATTACTTCCCCGGAACAGTTACCCCCACGGCATCGCCCTCAATGGATATTCAGGTTGCCAGTAATTTTGAACGGCTCATTTTCGAACAAGCAGGCCGTGATGCGGGATATGTGCGCGACGTGATGGGCAGTCTGAAAGAAAAGGGCGGTTTTACCCTGCGCAAAGATCTCGTCGCGGCCATCGGTGAATGCATTGTTTCGGCCGACGCCAATGCGGCAGAAACCAACGCGTCCATGGCCTCTCACCAGAACACGATGGGGTACAGTATTGATCCGCATACGGCGGTTGGCCGCGTGGTCGCCACGAAACTACGCGCTGAGGGCAAAATGAACGGCCCGATCGTCACCCTCGCCACGGCCCATCCCGCCAAGTTTCCAGAAGCTGTGGCGGCGGCAACAGGGGTGCATCCTGCACTGCCTGCGGGGCTTACCGATCTGTTTGATCGCGCTGAAACCATCCATCGCTGTGAAAACAACGTGGCAAGCGTCAAAGAGTTTATCGGCAGGCGGGTTGCCGCTTGATGGGTGAACCCGCACCAACGCCCGTGTTGCTCGCAAATGGCGTGCGCACAATCTGCCATCCAGCCCGTGATGCCCATAGCGTTGCCCTTGGCCTTTGGGTGCAGGCGGGGACCCTTGACGAGACACCGACGGAACATGGGATTGCCCATCTTCTCGAGCATATGGCCTTCAAGTCAACCACAACGCGGTCTACACGTGATATCAGTATCGCCGTAGAGGCCGTGGGCGCATCCCTGGATGCGGCAACAAGCCATCAGCGTACGGCTTATTATGTGCGTTGCTTGCCCGGCGATGCCGAAGCGTTGTGCGAGATTTTGGGTGATATCCTCTTAAATCCGGCACTCATTGCGGCGGAGCTTGAAACCGAACAGGACGTGGTGATCCAGGAGATTGGGGAGGCCGCTGACGAGCCAGACGATGTTCTGTTCGAAACACTGGCAAGTCTCGCCTGGGGTGATGAAAATCTCGGTTCTCCGATTCTTGGCACTCCGGGCAGCGTCAAAGCCCAAACGCCTGAAAGTCTTCGCGCTTTCATGGCCCGCACTTATGGCGGGCCAAATATTGTCTTTTCCACTGCCGGGGAAATCACGCCCACTGAGACCGAGCGGTTAGCATCGACTTATTTCTCCGGTTTTGCCGACGCGCCGCCGGGCGCCCCTCGCGCACAACCCCACTGGCACGGCGGTGCGCGGGCGATCCATCGTGATTTGCAGCAAAGTCACCTTGCCACCGCGTTCCCGGGTTATGGGTATTGCAAAGAGCGATTTGTGGCCGCGCGCCTGTTCGCGGAGATTTTAGGCGGGGGCAGTGCCTCTCGTCTGTTCCAATCCGTGCGCGAGGATCGGGGCCTTGCTTACTCGGTTTATGCGTATGCAGACGTCTTTGATCAGACGGGGCTAATCGGCTTTTATCTGGGAACGGATCAAGACCGGGCGGGCGAGGCGTTACGTCTCGCTATGGATGAGGTTCGTGCACTTGCCGATAACGTTGAGGATGATGAACTCGATCGGGCAAAGGCTATGGCGCGGGCCGGGCTTTTAATGGCACAGGAAAACCACGCAGCAAAAGCAGAGGGCGCCGCCCAAAGCCTGCATATCTTTGGCCGCGTACGCCCGGCAAAAGAAATCCTTGACCAGATCATGACCGTAACCCCGGAAGACGTGGCGCAAATCGCTTGCATGGTCTGTGAGACCAATCGGCCAGCTTTGTGCACCGTGGGGCCGCTGGAAAAAGGGTGGACACAGGCGGCTGCCGAAACGTTGACGAGAGTGGCTGTGTGAAAACGCCTTCGTAGTGTCTGCTATCAGGGATACCGTAAAGGCATTCTGTACCTTTCCTTACCTTCACACGAGACACGTGCGCCAACATCCCCATCGTAATCAAGATAACAGGCTAATCAGCGTCGTTTGCAATCACCTCGATCCGGTTTGTCCAGACCAAACCACCAAAGCCTTTGGGAACACGGGCAAGCTGGTCTGGGGTATCTATTCCGCGTGAGCCGCTATTACCACTTTGATGGTCGCCAAGAAGAACAACCGCTGATCCGGCCTGTGCCATCCGCTGTTCAAACTTACGCGGCCATCCCCATAGGAAACGTGCGTAATTGTACGGCACAGCGACTACGCCTGTGCGGCATGCCTCTGGCACATGCCCGCTCCAGCCGAGCAGGGCATAGTCTTTCAAGCAGGATTTTGTGGTCTGGCGTGAATACCAGCGCAAGCCGCCGAGTTGCTCTGCAGCGAGCTTTGAGGGCTTGTGGCCGCCATAAACGCCCCATATCTGACGTGCCCATTTCGGATTATCGTTAATCAGCAGCGCAAAGGCTTCGCCATGGCGTGATGCACCGCTTTTGATGTTGATAAGAAACTGGCCATCTGGGAACGCCTGAAACACCTCAGTCAGTGATGGCATCAGGCCGACCCCGTTGCCCCTAAACGGGTGGCTTCCATCTGGCGCGGTGTAGCCATAGGCGATATCGAGACTTTGCAAATAGGCCATATCGTGATCGGTGACCTCACCGCTGCCCTCTGTGCGGCAATCGATTGTGCGGTCGTGGAATACGGCAAAGCGCCCGTCGGCCGTATAGTGGATGTCGATCTCGACCACTGCAGCGCTGAGCGCAAAGGCCGCCTCTATCGACGCAAGCGTGTTTTCTTGAAACGCATGGCCAGTATCAACCCAGCGCGTGGCCGTGCAATCATTCATACCGAGATCAGTTCTGTCATACTGCTGATGTACACCACGATGCGCCATGAAATGCGGGCGGTCACTGGACATAGGCGCAGTGAAGACAGATGTGTTCCGAACCCAAAGGGCAGCGATAATAACGGCTAGACCAATTGCGATTTTGCGTAACATGCACAGCCCACCTTTTGCCCGCCAGATGAATGAACGACCGCGAAAAACACTTGGGTTTAAAACGCCTGCAGAAACAGTTTATGCTAAGATGCCGACTGAGTATTGAACAAACTCATTGAGGATTCGGTAATGGTTAGATTTTCAGCTTTGCTTGCCATAGGTTTTGCAATTTTTCTTGCTATCGGAGAGGCAGTACGGAACTGGGGCGATTGGCAGTGGTGGCCTTTTTGGCTGGTTGATTATATCGCTGCTACGTTAATGCTTACCGGTGGGCTCTTTGTCCTGAAAAGAGATGACGCAACAGTACTGGTGGGCGCATGGGGCTTCACATGTGCAATGTTTTACATGTCATTTTTTTCACATATATATGAGATCCAAAAAGGACAACTTGGAAGCTACGGTCCTCAAGGAAGTATCAATGAGCATACCCTTACGATATTGATTGGTATACTGTTGTTGGTTTCTATCATTGGTTTCGTAATGAGCTTAGCGGGAAAGCAATATAGATAAGAAAGAAAATTGGATGGTTTACTTATCTGAATGATTTTTTATCCTGTTGCACCGACCGATTGAGATCACCAAATATATCGGCCTCGAGGAGCCGCCAAAGAGCGATCGCTAACCAGATATTCATCTCAAAACAGACTAATTCCGTTTTTATGAGAAATGAACCTATGGTTTCGAGTTGGGTCACCACTAAAAACCCTGACCCATCGCGTATGGGTACAGAATTTATAAAAATTCCCCGCTGAACAACGCCACACAAAAAAATACCGCTGGCACGCCAACGGTATTTTTGAAGTCTTCGGTGCGTTTACACGCTTATGGTTATTATTCGTCCCCTCGACATGATGGCCGAATTCAAAGGATGAGCGGCAGCGCGATCAGGCGCTGAGGGCGGCAGGCTCTTCGGCTGGATCGCGCAGCACATAGCCGCGACCCCAGACGGTTTCGATATAGTCCTCACCGCTGGCCGCCTTGAGTTTTTTGCGCAGCTTACAGATGAACACGTCAATGATTTTCAGTTCGGGCTCGTCCATGCCGCCATAAAGGTGGTTAAGAAACATTTCCTTGGTGAGCGTCGTGCCCTTGCGCAGAGATAACAGCTCCAGCATCTGGTATTCCTTACCGGTCAGATGCACCCGTTGGCTGTTCACCTCTACCGTCTTGGCGTCAAGGTTCACCGACAGGGCGCCGGTATTGATGACCGATTGGGCATGGCCCTTGGAGCGGCGGACAATGGCGTGAATGCGCGCGACGAGTTCGTCCTTGTGGAACGGCTTCGTCATGTAATCGTCAGCGCCAAAGCCAAGGCCGCGGACTTTTGTTTCGATATCGCCCTGACCGGTGAGGATCAGGATTGGCGTATTGACCTTTGCAACACGTAGCGACTTTAACACATCAAAACCGGTCATATCCGGCAGGTTCAGATCGAGCAGAATGATGTCATAGTCATAGACTTTGCCCAGATCGACACCCTCCTCACCGAGGTCAGTGGTGTAGCAATTAAACCCGTCTGATTTCAGCATCAGTTCGATGCTTTGTGCTGTGGCGCTGTCGTCTTCAATCAGCAATACGCGCATGGCCCATCTCCTGTCATGGCTGCCCGCTTTCAATATCTGGTCGACCTGATCCCCAATCAAAGCCGAAACGCTTGCGATATTGGTGCGTGCCCTTCTTTTTTACAGCCCTACATTAACCTTCATTACCTTTCATAAAGGTTAATTTCCTTACGGCGGATTGGGCATTGTTGTGTTCGTGTTAAAGCAATGCTCAGCACCCTTAATGCCGGGATGACGCCAGCAAGCCGAATTCGTGATGCTGATTAAGGTTCGTCTGTTCGCCCGAGGACGCAACCCCCGCGCGCGGCCTTTACCAGTTTACGCCCCTTTAAGCCCGGTGAATTAAGGTCCCTCAATAAGTCGTTTCAATTTTTGCCCAATTCAGGTGGGCCAATTCAGGTGCATCAGTTCAGGCGAGAAGGGCGCGTAAGCGTTTTTGGTGTGACAGCAGATCTTAAAGAAAAAAGCGGTTTAGGCGACACGCGCGAGCACGCCGGGGCCCGTCGACCAATCAATAGCTGCAACCCAAGTGACGCGCTCTTGACGGCGGCCGACTTGACCTGTGCGGGCCGGGTCCTTTCGGTCAATGCAAATCGTTTCGAGATCAGCGACGCGCTCGGCCTGCTTAGCGTTGGTGCGCGGGTGCGTTTGCAGCCTCAATGCATGGACGGGTTCGATCTCTCGGCGTCCCTTTATGGGGAAGTTGTTTCGTTCGGTAACGGCCGGGCGACGGCAATGGCGTTTGGCCCGCTAACCGGGGTGCGCTGCGGCGACCGGGTACTTTTTGAACGACCGGCCCAGGCCATGGTGCCGGGGCCGCACTGGATTGGCCGCGTTGTGGATGGCCTTGCTATGCCCCTTGACGGCAAGGGTCCGCTTTGCGGTGCAGCTCGCGCCCCTGCCGCGATGCCGGTCTTCCCCTCCCATCCATCGCCGATCCCGGCGCCTTTGCGCGCTCGGCTTGGCCCGCCGGTGCATTTTGGCGTGCGGGCCCTCGACAGTTTTACCCCGGCGCGGGCCGGTCAGCGGCTTGGTCTTTTCTCCGGCGCTGGTGTTGGCAAGTCGGCACTCCTCGGAATGCTCGCGCGCCACACGGACTGTGATGTGCGGATCATTGCGCTGATCGGCGAACGGGGACGCGAGGTGCGCGAATTCATCGAGCGCGATCTTGGCCCGCGCGGTTTGGAAAACACGATCGTGGTTGTGGCAACGGCGGATCAGCCAGCGCTTATGCGGCGCCAAGCGGGTTTCCTCGCCATGGCACTGGCCGAACACTACCGTGATCAGGGTCGTCATGTTCTATGCCTTATGGACAGCTTAACCCGCATCGCCGCTGCCCAACGCGAGATTGGCCTTTCGGCAGGCGAACCCCCCGCCGCGCGGGGCTTTACACCGTCGGTTTTCGCCCTGCTGCCGGCCTTGCTGGAGCGGGCCGGGCCGGGCCTCGATCATGGCTCGGGCGATCCCGGCTACATCACCGGGGTCTTCACCGTGCTGGTGGAGGGGGACGACGCCAACGAACCGGTGGCCGACCATTGCCGCGCAAGCCTCGACGGGCACGTCGTACTCGACCGGGCCATTGCTGAACGCGGGCGCTTCCCGGCAGTCAATATCCTAAAAAGTCTGTCCCGGACAGCGGGTGATCTCCTGGAGGGTGAAGCCTTCGCGGCCTACCGGCGGGCGCGGGCCATTGCCGCCCTCTATACCGACATGGAAGATATGATCCGCATTGGCGCTTACGCCCCGGGGACGAACCCGGCGTTGGATGAAGCCATCAATTTTTGGCCGCGTCTTGAAGAGTTTTTAACCCAAACCCGCGATGCTGATCAGGACGTGAGAGGGATGGGTGCGCCGACGCTGGTTGATTTGGTGAAGACGGGCACCGCAAGTGAGGGATAAGTTTCATGGGATCATCGGACCGTCTGGCGCATTCCGTTCAAAAGCTTCTTAAAGTGGCGCGGTTAGAAGCCGACAGGATCAACGCAGAGCTCGCGGCCATTCGCGTGTCGCGGACCAGTACCGAGACCGCCCTTGCCCAACTTGACCACGCTGACTTGCAAGAACGCCATCGCCTTGAAAAAATGCAAGCGGCAAACCCGGCCCTTGCCATGAATGACGCCGCAACGAACTTCGTTGAACGCTCACGCATTAAACGCGCCAATATGACAGCGACGCTGGACCAGCTTGGCACGCGCGAAGAGGCCGCCAAAACCGGTTTGCAGACCGCCTATGCCGAGATCAAAAAACTTGAGCATCTGATCGAGATTTCTGAACGCAAAGCAGGCGAGACCGCTCGCCGGGCACAGGACGAGGTGCGCACGCAGATGCTTAGCGTGCGGTACGGGCAGTCTGGCTGAACCCTGCTGCGAAGCCCTTTTCAGGGCGCCATGGTGCAGGCTACACCAACCTGCATGCGTCGCCGGATGATTTTCAACTCTCAAAACACGCTGAGGACGGTCCCGTGAAGGATCGTCTTGACCGTGTTATGGTGGCGCGTGGGCTTGTCCCGTCGCGGGCCCGCGCGCAGGCCGAGATCAAGGCCGGTACGGTCCAGGTTGACAGCGTGGTGGTGCGCCAGCCCAGCCGCTCGGTTCGCGAGGCCGCGACTATTCAGCTTAGTGATCAACGTGTTCCCTTTGTCTCGCGCGGCGGTGTTAAACTCGCGCACGCCCTTGACCATTATCGGATCGATCCCGCGGGGCAGGTGTGTCTTGATCTTGGGGCTTCCACGGGGGGCTTTACAGACGTCATGCTCCGGCGCGGCGTTGCCCATGTGTATGCAGTGGATGTGGGCCGTGGCCAGTTGCATGCGAGCCTTGTAGAGGAGCCGCGGGTCACCAATCTGGAAGCAACCCATGCGAATTTGCTGTCACCGGCGCTCGTCCCGCAGGCACCGTCGCTGATTGTCTGTGATGTCAGTTTTATCAGTATGCGCAAGGTTCTAGGATTTGCCATGGCGTTATGCGCGCCCGGGGCCAGTCTCGTCAGCTTGATCAAACCGCAATTTGAGTTGGGCCCGGATCATATCGGCAGGGGCGGGATTGTGCGCGCCGGTGAGGCGGAGATTGTTGCGATGCTCAATGACGTTAGCGCGTGGCTAACAGCGCAGGGCTGGACGCCGCGTCCGGTGATTGACAGCCCGATCAAAGGCGGAGACGGCAACCAAGAATTTCTCATTGCCGCTGACCACTCCGCGCCGGGCCCGGACCAGCGAAAGCCAGTTCCGTGAGCCGCCGCGCCAAGTCCAATTCGTTGAAAAAACGGATGTCCCGACGATCCAACCGTCGGTCGGCAACGAACGCCGCTGGCAAGTCCAAAATTCGCTCGTCCCGACCGGGTCTGCATTCCGATGCCGATTATGACGCCGCCCCAATGTTTGAGGCGCGCATTGGCCGGTTAAACGACCGGGGGGAGGGTGTTGCCACTATCTGCACAGAAAACAACGCGGACATCGCGGAGGCGCAGATCACTGTTCCGTATACGGCGGCGGGCGATCTGGTGCGGCTGCGTCATATTGATGGACATGGGCGGCTGATCAGCGTCCTTGAGGCTGGCCCGGATCGCCAAACCCCCGCCTGCCCCCTGTTTGGTGATTGCGGGGGGTGCAGTTTCCAGCATTTGACGAGTAATGCTGAAGATCAGTGGAAAGAAGAGTTGGTAGAACATGCTCTGGCGCGGGAGGAGGTAAACTGCCCGCCGATCACCCGCGCACCGCGCTTGCCTATTGCCGCTCGGCGGCGGGTGACCGTGTCGGCGGAACGCAGAGGGGACGGATTTGTTCTAGGTTTCAAAGCCAAGCGCAGTCACCGTCTCGTGCCGCTGACCACCTGCCTCGTTCTGACGCCTGCGCTGTTTCAACTGACCCAGCGCCTACCGGCGCTCCTCGCGCGCTTGCCAGCGCAATGGTCGGCCCTGACCGTCAAGGTTACCCATTGCGCCAACGGGTTTGACCTTGATCTTACCAATTCATCTGCCGCCACGTCGGATGTGATGGTGGATGAGGCCTACGCAGTTGAGGCCCTCGCGCGGGCGGCGCGCGATCTGAACATTCTCCGTATCGCGATTAACGGTGAGACGGTGATCGTTCATGAAGACCCCATTGTGGTCTTTGACAGGATTCCAGTTGTCATGCCGCCCGGCGCCTTTCTGCAGGCCAGTGTTGAGGGTCAGGCGAGCCTTATTCGATTGGTGATGGATGCACTGGGCAGCGTTGATCTGAAATCAGGGGATCATGTGGCAGACCTATTCTCCGGGTGCGGTACATTTACGTTGCCCATGGCGCGGCACTATCAGGTCTATGCTGCCGACAATGACGCGCCCGGCATCGCCGCCTTGACGCAGGCGCATCGCCAGCAGCAAGGCGTGAAGCCGGTCAAAGCCGAGGCGCGCGATCTTTATCGCCAACCCCTGATGGCCGATGAGCTTGCACGGTTCGCCGCCATCGTCATGGACCCACCCCGCGCCGGCGCCCCGGCCCAGGTAAAGGCACTCGCGTCATCTCCATCTTCGCGTCTTGTCTATGTGTCCTGCAACCCAAAAAGCTTCGCCCGCGACGCCCGCCTCCTTGCCAGCGGCGGCTTTGCCCTGAAAAACATCGCCCTCGTCGACCAATTCGCTTACAGCCCCCATGTGGAACTCGTTGGCGTTTTTGCGCGGTAAAAATGGTTTTGATCTCAGTTTCTTCTTGTTAAAGCGAGTAAATAAATAATCCGGATTTCAATATAAATTTATAGATGTGATGTTTTACACATAGGTAAGCAGAAGAATCCTAAAATTCTCTCAAAAAGAGCTTATTTGTGAGTTGCAAGAAAACTTTAGATACTGGCGGGCATTGTGATGCAATTCGGAGTGCAGAGGGGATGTGCCGCAGCCCCCTCAGTCAATCAGTGTGGGATCGATATCGAAATCGCGCAGGATCAGGACCTCCCACGGGAGGAGGAGGGTGCGTTTGTAGGGGGGCTGTGCGCTGTGCGCTGTGGTTGCCTGTAAGGCAATAGTGAGGCCGAGATTGTCGAGGGCAAGTTGGGTGTTTACGCGGGTCAGTGTCTGTGGTGCGCCAGGGCTTCCGACGCTTTCGCCGGTGGGCGTGAGTGTTCCGAGGCTTTTTTCCTGGCGGTCTATGGTGGCGGTGAGGCGGCGCCCGTGGCCAGATTTGCCGCCATCATATTGACCGAGCATGGTCAGGGCCTCGCAGATGAACGCGCGCGATAGCCACGGCAGGTGCAGGGTATCGGCAGAAGCGTTTTCCTCAACCGCATACACACTGCCCCAACCCCAGCCCGAGAGGCTGACGGGGTTGATCCGCAAACCCTCAGGTGAAAAATCGAGCTGGTGGGTCCCCTTTGGGCTCAGGGCGAAGATACCACCCAAATTGTAAACCAGCGGATGGGTAAGGTTCATGGTTCGACGGTCGGTTTGCACCTCGTCGCCGGCATAGGCCCGGCGCAGGCCTGGTTGGCGAATTTGCTTGTCCATGCGGTGGCGATAGCGCAAGCGCCGCGTGGCGTGATTGATTAGAAACAGCGCTGTGCCGGTGATCGGCATCTTTTGCTTTTTCCCTTTGCCCGATGCGCGCGGCACGTAGGTCATGGTCAGACGTAC
Organism: Pseudomonadota bacterium; assembly: GCA_039819545.1. GTDB lineage: Bacteria > Pseudomonadota > Alphaproteobacteria > Caulobacterales > Parvularculaceae > CALLPQ01. The sequence goes on from JBCBRS010000027.1 coordinate 24,714, forward strand.
GCCCAACCCCTCATCAACCGGCTGCAGGGCAATCTCTGCTTGCGTTATCGTGTGGGTCAGGGTTTTTTGATCCGTATGCCCCATGGAATCGTGTGATGACACGTTACCGAGGCCGCCCGCGGCCGGGCTATCGGGCGTAAGCTGATCATTTCCGCTGAGGGTGAGGGTTTGCGGGCCAGCGGCGATGGGTCCGCGCAGACGGCTCTCCAGAAAGACGCTGAGCGCTGTGGGAAGATGGATATAAACGCTGCCGGGCGCGGTATCACCGGGATAAAAACCGCCCCGTTGTCGCTGCCCGCCCCCAAAGACGCGCAGGCCAAAACCGTGGGCCGTATGAAAGAGGCAAAGCCGGTCGTGCTGCGCCTCGTGCGGGGCGAGCGTGATCCCTTCGCGACCCGCATCCCCCGAAAAGCTCAGCGACCCTGTGCATACCGGATCGCCGTCATCGGTCAGATCAATCTGCATTGCCACGGTCAGTTATCCCAAGTTGTCCTGAATGATGCGCTGCGCACTTGGCCTCTGGCCACGGCTTAAGCCTATCCGTGCCGCCGGTCTGCCACAATGGAAACGGCGCAACAGGCGGCGCCAAAAATGGGATTATCGCACAACGGTCAGTTTTTCAGCTGCGCGGGTCACGGCCGTATACAGCCACCGGTCCCGGTGCTCCCGGAACGCCCAGCTTTCATCAAACAGCACCACATGATCCCACTGCGAGCCTTGTGCCTTATGGACGGTCAGCGCGTAGCCAAAATCAAACTCATCGGCATTGCGCCGCTGGGCAAAGGGTACGCTTTCCGCACCATCAGTGAAAAACCGTGTTGGCACGGTGATGGTCACGGGTTTGCCGCCCTCTTCGGGTTTGACAATCAGACGCGATTTTACCCCGCGCGGGCTTTTCTTCAGGGTGACCTCCCAAATGCCCCCATTCAGGAGGCCCTTTTTTTTGTTGTTCCGTAAACAGACAAGTTTCTCGCCTACTTCCGGATCGGGGTCGGTGTTATTGTTAAGCTCGCGAATACGCCCATTATAGCTGCGCCGGGTCTTATTGGTGCCCACCAACACCTGATCACATTCCAAGATGGTATCGGGGTCAATATCGCGTTTACTCAAAAAGGTCAGCGCCTCGCCGCTCGCGTCCGTTTCGCGGCCTGCCCGGATATCCATGGAATATCGGATAATCGGATTATCCGCAGCCTGACGATGGATATCCGTCAACATGAAATCGGGGTCAGCATCGGTAAAAAAGCCGCCGCCCTTGACCGGGGGCAGTTGTGCCGGATCGCCAAGCACCAGCACTGGCGTGCCAAAGGTCAAAAGATCGCGGCCAAGATCCTCATCAACCATGGAGCATTCATCAATGATGATCAGGTCGGCCTTCGCCGCCGGGGCGTCGCGGCGAATGGTAAAACTCGGGCCATCTTCGCCATCGTCTTCGCCGGTGGGCCGATAAATCAGGCTATGGATCGTTGTCGCCCCGGGACACCCTTTGCCCCGCATGACATAGGCGGCCTTGCCCGTAAAGGCGGCGAAGGCCACGTCACCGTCCGTATGCTCCGCAATATGCCGGGCCAGTGTGGTTTTACCGGCGCCGGCATAGCCAAACAGGCGAAAGACCGGGGTTTCGCCCTGCCGCAGCCAGTCACGTACGGCGCGAAGGGCGCGGTCTTGTTCGGCAGAAAATTGCATGAGGGTCTTTCCGCAAGGACTAATGACACGATCTCCGGCTTACCGGATCAGCAAATCGACGTCCAGCATGCCAGCCCGGCCCTTTTGGCGCGTCTGCCGACCTTTGATCTTGAAAATCGGTGCACCACTACATAGTTATCTAAGGTGGGCGATACTTAAACAATATCATATGTGTGCAAGTGTTCGTTGCGTGGATGCGAGGCGGACGCTGATATTGTTTATAAAAAATCCTGCTGCGGCGGGGCGGTTGGCGAGGGAACCTTAAGATCATGACTGACATCTTTATTGATCCGGCATTTGCGCCTTTTGGCCTTGCCATCGGTTTTGTGGTCTTCCTTGCGATTGTGGAAGTCGCGTCGGCACTCGCCGGGTTGTCCGCGTCTCAAGCGCTGGAAACGGTGCTGCCCGATTTGGATGCTGATCTCGACGTTGATGTGGATGCTGATATTGACACCGTCACAGCGGGCGAGGGGCCGTCATTCTTTCAAAGTGCGCTTGCCTGGTTGTGTGTGGGCAAGGTGCCAAGCCTTGTGGTGCTGATCGTGTTTCTCACTGCGTTTGGCATTACCGGCTTTGTGGCGCAGTCCGCGGCGCGGGCTCTCCTTGGCGTTCCCTTGCCGGTTATTATCCCGGCAGCCCTGGCCGTCTTCGCGGCCCTGCCGCTAACCCGAACCGTAGGACTGACGATCGCGCGGGTAATGCCGCGTGAATATTCAGAAGCCGCGAGCCAGAACCAGTTTGTCGGCCGCACCGCTACGGTTATCCGCGGGGAGGCACGCCGCGGTCAGCCTGCTGAGGCGAAAGTGACCGGCCCGTTTGGAAAAACCCATTACATCCTGATTGAACCGGATACGGATGATGATGTGGCCGGACAAGGCGAAGAGCTGGTCATCGTGAGTCAAGAGGGCGCGGTCTATCGCGGTGTACAGGATTTTGACGCTTTTGTTGCCACCGGTCTTTAACCGGATGGCGGGTTAATCACGGACGGAAAGAGGGAGACTTTTATGTTGGATATGCTGAATTTTGTGCCAGGGATCGGAACGGTGTTGCTGGCCATTATTGCTGCCTTCGTGGCCATCGGTTTAATCTTTTCACGACTCTATAAACGGTCATCGAAGGAGCTTTCCTTTGTGCGAACCGGCTTTGGTGGTCAGAAAGTCATTATGAATGGCGGCGCGCTCGTGTTCCCCGTGCTACACGAAGTGATCCCAGTCAATATGAACACGCTCCGATTGGAGGTGCGCCGATCCAATGAACAGGCGCTGATCACTAAAGACCGTATGCGGGTTGATGTGCAGGCGGAGTTTTATGTCCGTGTCCAGCCAACGGTCGAATCCATCGCCAACGCGGCCCAGACGCTTGGGCGTCGAACCATTGAACCGCGTCTCCTAAAGGAGTTGGTGGAGGGTAAATTTGTGGATGCCTTGCGCTCGGTTGCTGCCGAAATGGCGATGGAAGAATTGCACGAACAACGAGTCAGCTTCGTGCAGAAAGTGCAAGCGGCTGTATCCGAAGATATCCTGAAAAACGGTCTGGAGCTGGAGTCCGTGTCGCTCACCGGGCTTGATCAAACGAACAAGGAATATTTCAATCCGGACAATGCATTCGATGCGGAAGGTCTCACCAAATTGACCGCAGAGATTGAGGAACGCCGCAAAAAGCGGAACGATATTGAGCAGGAAACCGAGGTTCTGATTCAGCGGAAAAACCTTGAGGCAAAACAGCAAAAACTAACGATCTCGCGTGATCAGGAGTATGCCCGCCTCGATCAGGAGCGCGAAATTGCCGTGCGCGCGGCGGCACAGGCTGCCGAAGTTGCCAAGGAAGAGGCTGAACGTGAACGCGAATCTGAGCAGGCACGGATTTTAGCGGAGCAATTGGTGCGCGAAGCGGAACTGGAAAAACAGCGCATCATCGAAGAAAAAGACATTGCCCGCCAACGCGCCATTGAGGCGGCAGCCGTTGAAAAGGTGAAACAGGTTGATCTTGCGGAACAGGCGAAGGATATCGCCATTGCCGAGAAGTCACGGGAAAAATCGGTGGCCGATGCTGAAGCCGACAAGGCCCGAGCCATCGCCGCCGCTGCGGCCGAAGACGTCATCTCCGCCCGCGAAACGGCCGCTGCTGCGCGTGACAAGGAAATCGAGTTGATTGAAGCGCGCAAAGCCGCCGAGCAAAAGGCAATTGCGATCACGGTGGCCGCAGAGGCAGAAAAGAAAGCCTCCCTCGACCAGGCAGAAGCCTTGAAAATTGCCGCAGAGGGCCGGGCCAACAAAGAGACCATTGAGGCGCAAGCTGCTGCAGAAGCTGAGAAACTGAAAGCCGCTGCCCTTGCCGCCACCTATGAGGTTGAGGCCGATGGCAAGCGCGCAGTCAACGAGGCGAGCAATATCTTGTCTACGGATCAGATCGCCATGCAGATAAAAATGGCGCTAATCGACGCGATGCCTGACATTATCGCTCAGTCAGTGAAGCCTATCGGGAATATCGACGGGATCAAGATCCTTCAAGTCGACGGGATCAATGGCGGGACGGCGGCCGGGGAAGGCGCTGGCGCATCACAAGGCGGTGTTGCCGATCAGGCGGTATCGGCGGCCCTGCGCTACCGAAGTCAGGCACCGGTCATTGACGCGTTGATGAAAGAGCTCGGTCTTGATGGCAGCAGCCTTGAAGGGCTCTCCACACCTCTCATGGCGAATGGAAAAACGCCCGTCGATCCCGGCAATGATTTTTCCTGACGGTTGATTGGGTGGCCCGGGGAAAAGGGTATTGCTGTAGGCTAGAATTGCTATTTCCCCGGTTTGCGAATAGAACAAATGGCCGGGGGCATCCCTCATCGGGCTCAGTGCGTGCTGAAGCGCCGCCCGCGCACCCCCGATACCGCTCCTCCCACCATGCCTGTGTAAAACGACCGCCCATCGAAGCCTCCTATCGGGCGAGCGAATCATTGCTGCTTCGCGCGACTCACCGCGTCATGCTGCGAGCAATCAAGAAGGATGCAGCATGTCACTGGAATTGTTGGAAGCACCCGTTGATGGCGTTGATCCGCTGGACTTGATTGAACACGTTGCGGTGTCGCTCGATTTGGATTGCGAGCGGGTTGATGACACCGAATTGCATTTGGTGACCAAGGGCGCGTGGCGCGATACGGGAATTTGGTTCACCTGGCGGCCGGAGCTTTCGACTTTACAACTTGGCGCCCCGTTAGACCTTAAAGTGCCCGAGGGACGCATGGCGGATGCGTTTCGCCTCGTGGGGCAGGTGAATGAGCGCCTTTGGGTCGGGCATTATGATTTGTGGTCGGAGGACCAGTCGCTCGTTTATCGCAATGCCGCCGTCCTGCCTGAAAACGGGTATCTTGATCCGCAGCAGGCCGAAATCCTGATCAAGGCGACATCCGAAGCGGTGGAACGGTTTTTCCCCGCGTTTAACTTCCTGATCTGGGGCGAGAAGTCGCCCGAAGATGCCCTGCAGTCGGCTATGTTTGAAACACGCGGCAGCGCCTGAACACGACCGTTTGCGGTTGCTGACGCGGGTGCCTCTGGCGTGATAGGCTCGTCTAATGACTGTGCTTGACCCCTCCCGACCGCGAAAAATTCCTGTTGTCCTCCTCGGTGCCGGAAATATGGGCGGTGCAATGCTGCGCGGATGGCACGATGCGGACTTGCTGGCACCGGGCTCGGTCGTCATTGATCCCCATGCAGATGATCAAATTAAGGCGCTGTGTGCTGGGGCGAGGCTGTCCATTGCCGCAACACCAGACGACGCGATCGATGCCGCAGACCCGGAGGGCATTTTTGTTATCGCCATCAAGCCGCAAATGGCGGCAAAAATTCTGCCGCGTTGTGAAAGCCTTGCAAGCGGGCGAGGCATTCTTTCCGTCATGGCCGGGCAAAGCCTCGCCACCATCGCGCAGTGCCTTTCGCTTCGCGCAGACGCGCCCATGGTCCGGGCCATGCCAAATGTGGGCAGCGCGGTTGGTGCCGGTGCCACAGGGTTGTTCGCCAATGAAGGCGTAACAGAAGGTGATCGCGAGCGCGTGACCCGCCTGATGACGGCCATCGGCGCGTGCGTCTGGGTCCCGCACGAAGCCGACATCGACGCGGTTACGGCCGTTTCCGGAAGTGGACCCGCCTATTTCTTTTTGTTGGTAGAGGCATTGACGGCGGCGGGCATTGCAGAAGGGTTGAGCCCCAATGCGGCGGCGACACTTGCCCGGGCCACGGCCTTTGGAGTGGGTACCATTATTCAGACCGATTCACGCAGCGCGGAAGCGTTACGCCAATCAGTCACCTCGCCCGGTGGCACCACGGCTGCTGCGCTTGAAGTTTATGAACGCGGCGGCGCCCTGCGTGCGCTCACTGGCGCCGCGGTGAAAGCTGCCATCTCCCGCGCCGCTGAACTCAATGCTGATCCCACCACGGATGATTGAGACCCGGAAAACACACGCAGCGCGCGTATACGCCTCTTCTCAAACCCCAGAAAAGCGAGTATATTTTTGCCCCGAAAATGGGGGAAATCATGAATACATTCGTGGCCTTGGGCCATATCCTTACTCTGCTATTGCAACTTTTTGCAGCACTACTAGTGGCCGATTTGTTTTCTGGCGTGCTCCACTGGGTCGAAGATCGTTATCTGAAACGCCATTGGCCGGTCGTGGGTAGGCTGATTGTTGAAGCCAATGATGTGCACCATGCCTGCCCGCGCGCCTTTACCAAAGACGGCTTTTGGCTGCGGAACTGGCCGAGCCTTTTTGTAGCGGCGGTACTGGCGCTTGGCTTTTGCGCGGTTGGGTGCATCACTGTTTTCACGGTCAGTCTCGTGCTTGTCTCCAGCGTTCTGCCGACCCAGGCGCACTATTGGGCCCATCGCACAGTTGAGGAAAACCCGCGCATCGTCACTGCGCTCCAACGGGCGGGGCTCTTTCAGTCCGCGCAGCACCATTGGCGACACCATCGCGGCGCTAAAGACAAGTATTTCTGTACCATGACGAATTTTGTAAACCCGGTGCTGGAGCGCTTTCAGATTTTTCATCGGCTCGAAAGACTGATGAGCACCATGGCCAGCATGCAGGCGAAGATAGTGTCTTAGAGACTGCTCGTAGGCAACTATTCTGCAAGGGCTGCGTTCGCCTGCAGCATCGCTGATCAGTAAAGGAATAAGGTATGACGCGGATGCCTCCCGGCGCCGGCAATGAAACAAACGCCCCTATTGCCCGCGATGCGTATGATGCCCTTGCCGAGGGTTATGCCGCGCTGGCAGAGACAAAGGTCGAAAACGGATTCAATGAACATCCGGCGATGCGGGCGTGCATCGGTGATGTGAAGGGCCTATCGGTGCTTGACGCCGGGTGCGGGCCCGGTTTCCTCCTGCGCGATTTGCTGGCGGCGGGGGCGCGCCGTGTTTGTGGTTTCGATGTGAGCGCGAACATGGTGGCGATTGCCCGCAAACGGGTCGGTGGCGCGGCGGCGATCTGGGTAGGTGATCTGGCTGGCGCGTTGCCGCTGGCCGACAACAGTCTCGATCTTGTGGTTTCCTCTCTGGCGCTTGACTATGTTTATGATTGGTCGGTCCCGCTGGCCGCGTTCAAGCGGGTCCTGACGCCGAAAGGTCGGCTTGTCTTTTCAGTCCAGCATCCCCTTGGTTCTCATGAATGGCTTAAGCCCGCCACCGCCTTTGGTCGGCATCTGTGCGAGACCCGCTGGCGCGGTTTTACCGACAAGCCCGTGACCGTGCCGGACTATTATCGTTCAGTCGAAGAGATCTTTAATCCCGTTCTGCAGGCGGGATTCCACCTGACGCATGTCCATGAAACGCGGCCCGTGGCTGCGCTCAAACAGCGTGATCCGCGCAAATATGAACGGGGCCATCGCTTTGCCACCTTCATGATCATTGACGCGCAGGTAACGCCATCAAACCGGTAAGCGCAACACAGCGCGCAAGCCCCCTTGCGGTGCCCGGGAGAGGCTCACGCTGCCGCCATGGCCGCGGGCAATATCGCGCACCATGGCAAGGCCGAGCCCAACGCCGCCCTCATTCTGGTTGCGGGCTTCGTCAAGCCGCGTGAACGGTTTGAAAACCTCTTCATACTGATCAGGCGGAATGCCAGGACCGTCATCATCAATGATGATCTCCAGATGTCCTTCCACCGCCTTGAGCGAAAGCCACACATGCCCCGCATGGCGCGCACCATTATTGATCAGATTTTCCACCGCCCGTTTGACCGCTGCGGGGCGAATATCCGCCGTCATTTCCTTTACCGGGCCCAATTCCACCGCGCGGCCGGCCCGGTGCATCTGTTCGGCAATCTGGCGCAAAAAGGGACCCATGGCGACGTTCTCGGTTTCTTCCTCAATCGACTGATTGCGTACAAAGGCAAGATATTCGTCAAGCATGCGCTCCATCTCGTCCACATCCTTGCGGGTCTCTGCGACGTCCTTGCTGTCCGGCAGCATGGCGAGCGACAGTTTCAACCGCGTGAGGGGCGTGCGAAGATCATGTGAAACCCCCGCGAGCATATCCGTACGCTGACCAATATGGCGTTTGATCCGTTCACGCATGGCCATAAAGGCATAGCCGGCGCGGCGCACCTCCGTCGCGCCCGTGGGACGATAGTCCGGCACATCGCGGCCACGCCCGAAGGCTTCGGCCGCATGGGCAAGACGCAGGATGGACCGCACCTGATTGCGTAAAAATACAATGGCAATCCAGCCGATCAGGATCGTCACGCCGATCATCCATAAAACGAAGATTGGGCCCGTGGTCGCAAACACCCGTTCGCGCAAGGGCAGGAAAACGAGATAGCCATCATTCACTGCAACCCGCACCTCTACATAGGCGGGCCAGCTGGAGGTATTAAACCAGTAGGGGTTGATCAGCCGGGCCGACAACTCCCGGTCAAAGGTCGAGTTATAGACATTAAAGACCGACAGCTTGTCTTTTTGCGGCAAGGCCTTTTGCGGTTCAAACCGCATGGCAATCGCAAGGTCTGCGTTCGCGCGATCAAAGACAATTTCCTGCTGTGCTCTGGTTTGCGCGTCCTGAAACTCCCGGGTCAGAAGCGCGATCTGTCCGGCCACATTGGCAGACAGATTTGCGGTCACAAGCTCCCAATGGCGTTCAAAAAAGAAATAAGTCACGAAAGACTGGATCAAAAAGATCGGTAAAATGACGATCAGCACTGTGCGCGCATAGAGGCTCTTCGGCATGTATCGGCGCAGCATCGGTGATCAATCCGTGATGAGCGCATAGCCGATGCCGCGCACCGTTTGCAGGTAAATCGGCGTACGCGGATCATCCTCGATCTTTTTGCGCAAGCGTGTGACCTGCACATCGATTGAGCGTTCCAGGGTGGTCTGGGTCTGTTCGGCAAGGGTCGTGCGCGAGATGACTTCACCCGGTTTCCGGCACAGCGCCCGCAAGAGCGCCAGTTCGCTGGCCGTGAGTTTTACGAGATCACCGGCCCGGCGCAGTTCACCGCGGTCGCCTTCAAAACTACAGCGCCCGAAGGTGATGACTTTTTGCTTTTCGCGCGTGGGCTGCACCCGGCGCAACAGCGCATGAATGCGCAGCAATAACTCGCGCGGTTCAAACGGTTTGGGCAAATAATCATCGGCACCGCGCTCCAGCCCCTCAATCCTCTCCTCGGGCAAACCACGCGCCGTGAGCAGTAGGATTGGTACGTTAGAGGCCGCGCGCACTTTCTCGGTGAGATCAAAACCGGATTCGCCCGGCATCATCACGTCGAGCACCAACAAATCGAAATCCACAGCCCCTAGCAGACGCCGGGCCTCGCGGGCATCGGCGGCAAGGCTGGTGCGCAGCCCATTGTCGGTCAGATAGCGATGAAGAAGATCACGAATACGGTCATCATCATCAACGACCAGCAGATGCGGCGCATTCTCATCCAGCGTCCCGGTGTTGCGGGCAACTTGAGATGACGCCCCGCCATTTGCAGGACTGGATGAGCCGGACGCGCTCATGGCATGCTCCTCAAGGTCTTGACTGCACCCCAAGTGTAGCCTGCGCCGGTATAAATTGTAAGGATCACCGCCAGTGCGAAAAGCGCGATGGCGGGCGACGAAAATCGGCTAGACTCTCTTGTGATCAGATCAGCCATCCCGCCCGGCATGGCGGCGAGGAGGGCGGCGATCGCGATACTCTGAACAGCCGTTTTTGCCTTCGCAAGCTGTGTAACGGGGAGTGTCACGCCGCGCGGGGCTAGGGCTTCGCGCAAGCCCGCAACCAGCACCTCGCGTACGATGATGATTGCCGCGCCAAGGCTTGCAAGCCCGGTGAGCACCCCCGCCTCAATCAGCAGGATCAGCGCAGCAGCCGTCAATGCTTTGTCGGCAATGGGATCAAGCGCTGCGCCAAGCGCAGAGGTCTGATGAAAACGCCGCGCCACCCAGCCATCAAGAAAATCGGTAAGTGCAGCAGCCACGAACACCAAAAACGCACTCGTCATAGCCCACGGTGAGAAGGCTCCCGGCGGCACAAAAAAACACGCCGTAAACGGAATGATCAGCAAAAATCGAAAATAGGTGAGCTGCATTGCCATTCCACAAAAGGTAAGGCGATGCGCGACGCGGGGAAAGAGGCGGAATGACTGGGGCGGGGTGAGGGGCTCAGACAACCGGAGCGTGCGCAGGGCTTGGGAATAAGTCTCACAACCTAGGACGAAGTCTCTTTGTCCCCGAGCCCTTCCACATACTTGCTGGCGAAATAGACCAGCGGCGGGCCCGGTTCGCTATGAAAATCGACAACTTCGGCGATCAGGATGACATGGTCGCCGGCGGGATGGCGATCAACGATGCGGCAGTCAAACCAAGCGAGACAGTCTTCCAACAGGGGTGCACCCGTGGGGCCGTCGCGCATGGGGGGCGGTGTTGACCCGGGCGCGGGATAGCCCGCAAACCGGTCGGAAAGGGCGCGTTGATCCGCCCGCAGAACACAAATGCCATAGCTGTCGGCGGCCATGAAATGATCATAGGTCCGCGCCTTGGTTTCAAGGCACCACAGTACAAGCGGTGGTTCCAACGAGACCGACGTGAAAGAATTCACCGTGATTGCCACGGATGCGCCATCGCGCGTGCGGCACGTGGCGACGGTAATGCCGGTGGCAAATCGGCTAAAGGCATTCTTCAGCGGGCGGTGGATATCCACCGCGCTATCCCGCGTCGTCTCCACTGGCGTTTCGTCTGTTTCGTTATCCTGCTTCATCGCTGGCGCGATTCCTTATCCCTATGCCGGGCCTAGCCGGCAAAATAGCCTTGTCGGTTAGCGGTCTTGGGGGCAAAAGTAAATGCGGCGGCGTTCATCTACCGCAGGTGCGCCGCCATGGGCGTCAACCCCTAGCAACGGTCTGAAAATCAAGGCAATTTAGCGCCTATGATTGAGTTGATAACAGCGTCCCCGTGGCAAATGTGGGCCACCATGGCGATCATCCTTGTGACGATCGTGCTTTATACAACGGAGCGCCTGTCGCTGGAGATTGTCTCGGCGACGGTCCTGATCGCGCTGTTGCTGTTGTTTCATTTTGCGCCGCTGTCGCCCGATGCCCAGACCAAGGGCCCGCTCGATATGGCAACGCTTCTTGCCGGATTTGCGAGCCCGGCACTGTTTGCCATTCTCGGTCTACTGATTATCGGACAAGGGATGTTTCAGTCGGGCGCGTTAGAGCACCCAACCGAATATCTGCTGCGCTGGCACGAACAACGCCCACGCCTGATGACCACCGTGATCTTTTTCATCGTCATGGTGGTAAGCGCCTTTTTGAACAATACACCCGTGGTGGTGATGTTCATCCCGATTGTGGCGGCCATCGCCAATGAACGCAAAATTCCCGCGTCCCGGCTGATGATGCCGCTTTCGTTCCTGTCGATTTTTGGAGGGATGACAACCATCATCGGCTCGTCAACCAACATGCTGGCGGCTGAATCCTACCGCGCCACTACCGGCGGCGAGATTGGTTTTTTCGAATTGACCCCCATCGGCGTCATTCTTGCCACGGCTGGCATTGTCTATCTGATGTTTGCCGGGCGCTATCTGATGCCCGACCGGGTTAATAAAGACCGTCCCGAGGAAACCCCCAGTGACGGCAAGCATTTCATTGCCCAGATTGAAATCACACAAGGCCATCCTCTGATCGGAAAGGGGGCCGTTTCAGGCCTGTTCCCCGATCTGCCCGATGTGACGGTCCGCATGATCCAGCGGCGCGATAAGGCAATCCTGCCGCCCTATGATGATTTTACCTTTCAGACCCATGACGTCATCATTGTGGCGGCAACCCGCGCGACCCTCACCAGTCTTTTGAAGGCAAAACCGGAAATCCTTGAAGGCCTCATGGCCGATGTGTCGTTTGAGATCGAGGGCGCGCCGGCCCAGCGCTCCACCCAACTGACCATGGTGGAGGCGATAGTGGCCCCCGGCTCGCGCATGATCGGGCGCTCCATCGCGCAGATCGGCTTTCACTATCAGACCAACTGCGTGATCCTTGGCATCGAACGGCGCAGTCGAATGATTCGTGCTCGTATGAACACGATCCGGCTGGAGGCGGGCGATGTGTTGCTGATCGTGGGCGATATCCGCGATGTGCGGGCGCTGCGCGCGGACCGGGATATCCTGCTCCTCGAAACCTCCATGAAGGACCTGCCGGATCCGTCCAATGCGCGCATCGCCAGTCTGATCTTTGCCGGGGTTGTGATCGCCACGGCCAGCGGTCTTGTACCTATTTCGATCTCGGCTATTGCGGGCGCAGCGGCGATGGTGGCCAGCGGTTGCCTCAATGTGCGCCAGGCGGCGCGGGCCATCGACCGGCGGATCTATCTGCTCATTGGTGCGGCGCTTGCCATGGGGATCGCGCTGGAGCGCACAGGCGGCGCCATGCTGATCGGGGAGGGGTTGGCGAGCGCGGCTAGCGGTCTTGGCCCTGTATTCCTGATCTCGGCGTTTTTTATCGTGTGCGCTTGTGTAACGAACGTGCTTTCCAACAATGCCACGGCGGTCCTGTTCATGCCTATCGCCGTGAGTGCAGCCAACTCCATTAATATCGACCCCCATGTGCTGGCGCTGACCGTGATCTTCGGGGCCAACTGCTCTTTTGCTACACCCGTTGCTTACCAGACGAACCTTCTCGTCATGACGCCGGGCCACTATAAATTTGCGGATTTTCTGCGGGTGGGCGGCCCCCTAATTATTGTGATCTGGCTTGTCTACACCCTTGTTGCGCCACTCTATTTTCGGGCTATCGGGGCGCTCTAGCCTCGGGGAAAAATAGGGCCCTGGCAGGTCTTGTCATTATGTCAAAGAACCGTCATGAAACGCCGCACAGGCGGTATGGATCACGAGGGCTCTGATGAAATTGATCGCGGGCAATTCCAATCGAACGTTGAGTGAAGATATCGGGGCACGCCTCGACACCAACCTGTGCAAAGCCGATATCCGGACGTTCAAAGACGGCGAAGTCTTTGTGGAAATCGAAGAGAATGTGCGCGGTGAGGATGTGTTTGTCATCCAGTCAACCTCCAATCCCGCCAATGACAATCTAATGGAGTTGCTGATCACCATAGATGCCCTGACCCGGGCATCGGCAAGCCGGGTGACCGCTGTGATCCCGTATTTCGGATATGCGCGTCAGGATCGAAAGGCCGGGCCGCGCACGCCGATCTCCGCCAAACTGGTGGCCAATCTAATTACCACAGCGGGCGCCGACCGGGTCCTGACGGTTGATCTACATGCGGGCCAAATTCAGGGCTTTTTTGATATCCCTACGGATAATCTGTTTGCGGTCAAAGTCTTTGAGGAACGTATTCGCGAGCTCTATAATGGCGAGCTTGGAAACCTGATGATCGTCTCACCCGATGTGGGCGGTGTGGTCCGTGCGCGGGCGCTTGCCAAACGGCTCGATGAAAGCCCGCTTGCGATTGTCGATAAACGCCGGGAAAAAGCCGGTGTTTCCGAGGTGATGAACATCATCGGTCAGGTGCGAGGCAAACATTGCATCATGTTTGACGATATTGTTGATAGCGGCGGCACACTTTGCAATGCAGCCGCCGAATTGATGGAGCAAGGCGCGCGAAGCGTCTCAGCGTTTGTGACCCATGGCGTCCTGTCCGGTAGGGCCGTTGAGCTTATCACGTCGGCTGATCAATTGACCCGGCTGGTGACAACGGATTCCATCGGCATGACGCCCGACGTCGCGGCCTGCGAAAAAATCGAGCGGGCCTCCATTGACCAATTGCTGGCCGAAGCCATCCGCCGCATTGCCAATGAGGAATCGGTTTCCAGCTTGTTCGATTGAGGCTTGTAAGGCCGTATTCCCGGGCAAGCGCAGCGCGGCCCCGGGATCTGGCTCTATTGACTCCGTACCATAATCAAGAGACCCCGGCTCGAAGGCCGGGGATACGGCGTAAATATCGAAATCGAACCCGTATTCCCGGGCAAGCGCAGCGTCGACCCGGGATCTGTCTCAATTTACTCCGTACCATAATTAAGAGGCCCCGGCTCAAAGGCCGGGGATACGGCGTAAATATCGAAATCGAACCCGTATTCCCGGGCAAGCGTAGCGCCGACCCGGGATCTGTTGAGGCATTCCGCGTACCCAAACTGAGAGGCCCCTGTATTGTCTGCCTATGCTAATTTAGGTGCGGGAAGGAGGCCGTGAGACCCCTGACGCGGTTGACGTCG
>JBCBRS010000028.1:0-38752 GCA_039819545.1 Pseudomonadota bacterium
GATCACGACGTCAACCGCGTCAGGGGTCTCACGGCCTCCTTCCCGCACCTAAATTAGCATAGGCAGACAATACAGGGTCTCCTAATTGAGGTGCGGAGGCGTAAGAAACAGATCCCGGGTCTGCGCTAACGCTCGCCCGGGACTACGGTTACCATTTAACGAGTGTACCGTATCCCCGGCCTACGAGCCGGGGTCTCCTAATTTGGGTGCGCAGGCGTAAGAAACAGATCCCGGGTCGGCGCTAACGCTTGCCCGGGACTACGGTCTCAAACCAACAGAACTACTCTGTTTGCGCAGCCGTTTTTTTCACCGCTTTTTTCGTCGCTTTTTTGGTGGTCTTTTTAGTGGCCTTTTTCGCCGTCTTCTTGGTCGTCTTCTTCGTGGCTTTCTTCTTCGTCGCCTTTTTCTTGGCCGCTTTCTTCTTCGGCGCTTTCTTTTCTTTCGCGGCGATTAGCTCCAACGCCTGTTCCAAGGTGATGTGATCGGTTTCGGCTCCGGCGGGGATGGTGGCGTTGATTTTCTGGTGTTTTACATAAGGCCCATAGCGGCCATCCATAATGTTGACGGGCTCACCGCTATCGGGGTGGTTGCCAAGTTCGCGTAAGGGTTTAGCCGCCTGACCGCGTCCGCGTCCGGGATTGGCTTTCTTTTCCGCGATCAGCGAAATCGCCCGGTTCAGGCCGACCTCAAATACATCCTCAACCGAGGGCAGATTGGCGTAAATCTTTCCGTGCTTGACGAACGGCCCATAGCGGCCAAGTCCGGCTTCGATCATTTCATTGTCTTCTGGGTGCGGACCAACCTCGCGCGGTAGACAGAGCAGTTTCAGCGCCTGCTCAAGATCAACGGCGCTTGCATCCCAGCCCTTCGGAATACCAGCGCGTTTTGGTTTTTCCTTGGCTTCCTTATCTTCTTCGCCCAGCTGGACATAGGGCCCAAAGCGTCCCACACGGAGTAACACGTCGAGATTGGTTTGCGGGTCTGTGCCCAGCACCTTGTCACTGGCGGGCTCATCTTCACCTTTGACGGCAGCCGACAGCTGTTTGGTGAATTTACACTCAGGATAGTTGGCGCAGCCGATAAAGGCCCCGAATCGTCCGGTCTTGAGCGACAATTGCCCCTCATTACAGAGCGGGCAGATGCGCGGGTCGCTGCCATCGTCGCGCGGGGGAAAGATCAGGGGCCCGAGGGACTCGTTCAGGGCGTCCAGCACCTGGGTAATCCGCAATTCGCCGGTTGCTTCAACGGCGGCATGAAATTCGCGCCAGAACGCGTGCAGAAATTCTTTCCAGTCCGCCTTGCCGTCAGAGATTTCGTCGAGCTTGTCTTCCAGGTCGGCGGTGAAGTCATACTCCACATATTTCGGGAAAAAATTCTCCAAAAACGCCGTTACGATGCGCCCTTTGGAATCCGGAATGAACCGATTTTTATCCATGGTCACATAGCCGCGATCGCGCAGGACCGAGAGGATGGAGGCATAGGTGGAAGGACGCCCGATGCCGAGCTCCTCCATTTTTTTCACAAGGCTCGCCTCGCTATAGCGGGGCGGCGGCTGGGTGAAATGCTGGTCAGCGTTCACATCGCTCACTGCAATCTGCTCGCCTTCGCTAAGCTTGGGCAGGACGCTGGCCTTGTCATCGCCGTCGGCATCATCGAGGCCTTCCTCATAGAGTTTGAGGAAACCATCAAACAGAATCACAGAGCCAGTGGCGCGCAACCCTGTCTTTTTGTCTGTAGACAGAAGATCGATGGTTGTATTTTCCAGCCGGGCGTTCTCCATCTGGGAGGCCATGGCCCGTTTCCAGATCAACTCATAAAGCTTGAACTGATCCTGATCGAGACCTTTCAGGCTTTCTGGCCGCCGCAAAAATGATGTTGGGCGCACGCATTCGTGGGCCTCCTGCGCATTTTTGGCTTTGGATTTATAGACCCGCGGCGTTTCGGGCAGATAGTCTTTACCAAAATTATCACCAATGGCATTGCGCACATCGGTAACCGCTTCGGGGGCCATATCGATCCCGTCGGTCCGCATATAGGTAATCAGGCCGGTGGTTTCACCGCCAATATCGATGCCTTCATAAAGACGTTGGGCGGTGCGCATGGTACGCGCGGCGTTAAAGCCAAGCTTGCGGCTTGCCTCCTGCTGCATGGTTGAGGTGGTAAAGGGCGGTGGCGGATTACGCCGCGAGGGTTTGGCTTCGACGCTCGCCACGGAAAAAGCGGCGGCCTCCACGGCGGCTTTCGCGGCGGTGGCCATGGCCTCATTTTCGAGGGAGAACTTGGTAATCTTCTCTCCGGCATGGAGCACAAGCCGGGCCGCGAAGGGCTGGCTCGCGCCCTTTGCGGTGGCTGCGACGGACCAATATTCGCGCGGCACGAACGTTTCAATCTCGATTTCGCGCTCGCAAATGATCCGTAACGCTACTGACTGCACCCGGCCTGCGGAGCGTGAGCCCGGCAATTTGCGCCACAGGACGGGCGACAGATTAAAGCCCACCAGATAGTCCAGCGCCCGGCGCGCGAGATAGGCGTCGACAAGGTCCTGATCCACCGTGCGCGGATTGGCGATGGCGTCCTGCACGGCCTTTTTCGTGATGGCGTTAAAGGCAACCCGCTCGATTTTCTTATCTTTGAGGGCTTTTTTCTGGGTCAACACGTCGAGAATATGCCAGGAAATGGCCTCGCCTTCGCGGTCCGGGTCCGTGGCGAGGATCAGGCCGTCTGCATCTTCCAGATAGTCCGAAATCTCCTTCAGCCGCTTTTTCGAAGCGGTATCAAGCTCCCAGAGCATGGCGAAATTGTCATCGGGCAAAACCGATCCGTCCTTCGATGGCAGGTCCCGGATATGCCCGTAGGAGGCCAGCACTTTATACTTGCTGCCAAGATATTTGTTGATGGTTTTCGCTTTGGAGGGGGACTCGACAATGACGACTTGCATGAAAGTTCCAATGATATCAGACGCTTAATGCGGGCTTGGGTGGTGCCTTGAGCGGTTTTTGGAGCGGGGCAGTGTGGGACCTGCCGTGGCCCGGGCTCTCCGCATTACGCGGTATTTCTCAAAGATCAAGTGGGCCTCCACCAGCCCCATGGCCATCCGGGGGCCAGCATTGCCCGCCCCGGGGCCTGTCCAAAGGCGTTCGGGGCGGGCGGCGACACAGTTTAGATCAAGGCCGGGAAAACCGCCCCCTGCCTGGACAAGTCGCGATTACGGGACCCTTAGAGTGCGCGGAAGACTGAGAACAAGATGGCGGAATAGAGCGCCAGAATGACCGCCGCCCGCAAGGCCGCGATGATCACGCGGGGTTTGATCTTGTCGAAACTGACCGCGCTGGCGATCTCGGCAACAGCCTCGGCAATTTCCACCGTAATCTTGTCGTGGGACGTCCCGGCAAGGCGCAGCATCGCTTTTGTCTTCCGGTCGGCAGATTGCAGGGCGATTTCCTGCAGCGCCTGATCAAACACCAGCCCTGACACATAATTGGTAACGGCCTTGCGCGGCTGCCAGCCGCTCATCCGCAAGTGGCGCAGGCCCGCGCGCACCGCCGGGGCAAGCCGCCACACATCGCGAATCAAAAACAGCCCCAGCAAGCTCCCGGCGAGGGCTGCAAAGACCGGCGCGGTGATCAGCCCCGTTCGAAAGGCTGCAAAGGCCGCGCCCACCAGAACAAGTTTCACCACCACATTGAACAGCAAATCGCGCAGATTGCGGGCCACCAGCGCATCAACCTCCCGGTCGAGCCGTTCGAGGGCCATGGCGCTCGCGTCATCGATGATGGAGGTTTTCTGCGCTTCGACCTTTTCCGCCAGCATCTTGCGCCCGGCGCTATAGCCCGCACCGATCAGGGAGGCGGCAAGAAGCGCAATGCGGATCATGGGCATAGCCTCTCTTCGGTGACGGCGACCTCGCGGCGGAAACACCTTCCTGCGATATATGAAATCTTACCGCGTTTGCAAATCAGGGTTCGGCACAGACCTACCCCGCGCCCGCATCAGTGCAATGACCCTTAAACCGCTAACAATTGTTTCACTTTTGGCCCGTTGCCGCCATAGTTGTCGATGAAAGTCACGGGGGCGGACACAGTTGAAGAGCGTTTTCGCACCCCACTGCAGCTGGGCACACTGAAAACGAAGCGTTTGGGACAGACGGGAGAGAATAATGACAGGTCGCGATCAAGCACGCACTGGCGCGAGCGCCGCCGGTAAACGGGGCGCCACCAGCCGGTTGTTGGCCGTGGGCGGTATTCTCATGACTTTCGTTGCCGGTGTTCTCGTGGGCCGGGTGGTGCCGGAACCGGGCGAGGCGCCCGTCGCGCCGCTCGCAACCCCTGAAAGCCGCGTGACGCCTGCCGGTGAGCCCGATGGCGGTAATCAAACAGCCTATGACTTTCAGACAGTTCGTC
Organism: Pseudomonadota bacterium; assembly: GCA_039819545.1. GTDB lineage: Bacteria > Pseudomonadota > Alphaproteobacteria > Caulobacterales > Parvularculaceae > CALLPQ01. The sequence continues at coordinate 4,401 of JBCBRS010000028.1, forward strand.
CAGACACGGCCCCGCGCGCGGTGAATACACAAGATGACGGGGCCTTTGGCTATCGCCGTCTTGTGCTTGAAACCGGTGATCTGCGCCCGCAGGCCTGTCTGCAATTCTCTGCGCCGCTCGATACAAGTGGGAAAACTCAATACACGGACTATATCCGCATCAGCCCTAACGTAAAACCAGCGATCGCGGTGAAGAAGACGAGCCTTTGTCTCGGTGGTCTCGCCTTTGATACCGATTACCGCGTGACGCTGCGCGCTGGCCTCCCGGCGGCTGATGGTACGGGCCTCGCCGCGGCGGAAACTGTCACCGTTGCCTTTGGCGATAAGCCAGCCTTTGTTGGGTTTGCGGGCGATGGGGTGATCCTGCCCCGGCTGGAGGCGGATGGCATTGGCATTGAAACAGTCAATGTAGACAAAGTTAAAATCTCCGTACATCGTATTTCTGATCGCGGTATTTTCCGTAAAGCGGTTACCGCCGGGGAGGCGGCGGGCGAAGACGACTACAGCTACATCTACGGTGAGGATGACGGCGAAGGCGATGGCGCGCGCGTTTATCAGGGCACACTTGATACGCGCGGTGATCCGAACACGGCGAAAACCACTGTCTTTGCGCTTGGTGCCACGCTGAAGTCGCTGGCGCCCGGTGCCTATTTTGTAAAGGTCGAAGACACGAGCCAACGCACCCAAGGTCAACGGCGCAAAGCCAATGCCTGGCGTTGGATCATGTATACGGATATGGCCATGACCAGCTATCGCAGTGACACGGGCCTTGATGTTTTTGTCCGGTCTATCGCGAGCGCCCGGCCCCTGCGCGATGTGGAAGTGGTACTCCTTGCCCGGAATAATGACGTCCTTGCGCGCGCCACAACCAATGCCGATGGTCGCATCACCGTTGATGGGGCTTTGCTCCGCGGGGAAGGGGCCATGGCGCCGCGCTATGTCCTTGCCTATGGCGAGCGCGATGATTTCGCGGCGCAGGATCTTAATCGTACGCCACTTGATCTGAGCGAAAATAAGATTGGTGGACGCCAGGCGGCGGGCCCCGTGGATGGGTTCGTCTATCTCGACCGGGGTATTTATCGTCCCGGTGAAACGGTGCAACTCGGCATGCTGCTGCGCGATCAGGCGGGCAACGCGATTGAGGGACGCGGGGCGAACCTGAAGATTTTCCGCCCGAATGGGACGCTTGCTGATGATCAACGGCTTGATCGCCTGCAACTTGGCGGGGCGACCAGTGCCTATGAGGTACCGCGCTCCGCAGCGCGCGGCCTGTGGCGTGTGTCGGTCGTGGCCGATGGGGCAGGTCCGGTGGCGGGCACGTCATTTTCGGTGGAAGACTTTGTACCCCAACGCCTCGACGTCACCCTGGAAGCTGATGAGACCTCACCCATCGGGGCCGGTGAGACGCGCCCTGTGACCATCAATGCGCGCTATCTTTACGGCGCCCCAGCTAGCAACCTCGCCGTTGAAAGCGAGGTACGCTATCGCAAGGATCCTAATCCGTTCCCGGATTATCAGGGATACCGGTTTGGCCCGGCGCAGAACAGGATCAATGAAACCTTCCGCCGTCTGCCCAATCAAACAACGGATGATACAGGCGCCGCCTCCCTGACCCTTGCGGCCAAAGAGGCGCCCGCTGGCAATGGCGCACCCCTGCGGGCCGATCTTGTGGTTGGTGTGGTGGAGCCCGGCGGGCGTGTGGTGCGCGAGAGCGCTCGTATCCCGGTGCGGCAGGAAAAAACCTATGTGGGTCTGCGTCTTGCCGATAATGCGAGGAGTGTGGGTCGCAACGAAGAGGCTGTACTTGAAGCTGTGCTTCTCGATGCGGCCGCGCAGCCCGCTGCCGGGGAGCTTGAGTGGCGGTTGGTGCGCGAGGATTACTGGTTTGACTGGTACCGCGATGGCGGCCAGTGGCGCTGGCGTCGTCAGTACCGGGACATTCTTGTGGATGAAGGGCGGGTAAGCGTTAATAAGGCGGGGCGCGCAGATGTGCGCAAGACCCTCGACAGTGGCAGCTATCGGTTGACCGCATGGCAAGCGGGCAGCCGCACGAAAACCGAAAAGCGCTTTTATGTGGGTTGGCGCAGCCAGGGGGCGGGGGCCGATGCGCCTGATCAGGCTGTCCTGACTTTGATGGATAAGACAATCAAGCCGGGGACCCGTGCGCGTCTTTTCCTCGACGCGCCCTATGCCGGTGAGGCCATGATCGTGGTGGCAACCGATAAAATACACCGTATCCAGCGGGTGCGTGTGGAAGAAGAAGGCCGTGAGATCGTCATCGACACGGACCCCAGCTGGGGCACGGGCTTTTATGTAATGGCAACGATTGTCACGCCGCGCGATAGCGTCGCCCAGCCAATCCCGCGCCGCGCCATGGGTGTCGCCCATGTGCCTTATGACATGGGCGATAGAACCCTCAGTGTCGAGATGAAACCGGAGGCGGTCTTGCGTCCCCGCCAGCAACTTGACCTACCCGTGGCCGTTGCGGGCGCGGCCCAGGGTGAGCAGGTGATGATGACCATCGCCGCCGTTGACGAGGGCATCCTGCGACTGACGAAGTTCAAATCGCCTGACCCCGTCGGTCATTACTTTGGTAAAAAAGCCCTCGGCCTGACCCTCTATGATGATTATGGCCGGATCCTGAACGCCAATCTTGGCGCGGCAGCGCGGTTTGGCGGCGACCAGATTGGCGGCGAAGGCTTGACCGTTGTGCCCACCAAATCGGTGGCGCTATTCTCCGGCCTGGTGACAGTCGATGGCAACGGTCAGACGACCGTGCCGATCAAGGTGCCAGACTTTAACGGTGAACTGCGCTTGATGGCGGTCGCCTGGTCTGGTGATAAGCTTGGCAACAGCGCCATGCCGTTGACCGTGCGAGACCGCGTACCGGCGGAGATTTCGTTGTCGCGCTTTCTGGCTCCCGGCGACAGCGCAACCGCGACCCTGCTCATTGATAATGTGGACGGCGCCGCCGGTGACTATCAGGTGAGCGTTGACGGGTCTGGTCCTGTCAACCTCGATCAGACGCAAACCTTCACCCTCGCCAAAGGTGAAAAGAAAGTTGCCACCTATCCCTTCACGGCGGGCAGCGAAGGTATCGGCTTTGTGGCCCTGAATGTGACGGGTCCGGACGGGTTTGATGTGACCCGCACCTATCCAATTCAGGTGCGTAGTCCCTGGTTCCCGGTCACGCAAACCCGGACCATTACCCAACAGCCGGGCGAGAGCTTTGTCCTGACGCAAGCGCTTATGGATACCTACGTGCCGGGCTCTGCTGCGCTCAGTCTTTCCTATTCACGCCTGCGCGGGATTGAGCCGGGGCCGCTCCTCGATGCGCTTTATCGGTATCCTTACGGATGTACGGAACAACTTGTCTCCTCGTCCTTTCCGCTGTTGTTTGTGGACCGCCTGGGCGGGGAGGTTGGCCGCGGCCCGGACCGGGCGGTACGTCCCCGGGTGCAGGCGGCCATCAATAAGCTTCTCGATCGGCAAGGACGCGACGGGGCCATTGGCCTGTGGCGGGTGGGGGACCGGTATGGCAATGCGTGGCTTGGCCCCTATGTCACAGACTTTTTGTTCCGGGCCCGGACGGCTGGCTACGCGGTGCCCGATACGGCCATGGACCTTTCCTATCAGGCCGTGGCCAATATCGCGAAAATCAATGAGTATGGCCGCGTGGGGTATGTGTTCCGGGTCAATGCGCCCGACAAAAGCGATACAAACGAACGCTTGCGCCTGCGCAGTGCGGCCTATGCCCATTATGTGCTGGCTCGCGCCGGGCGCGGCGATCTTTCTGACCTACGGTATCTGCATGATCGGCTTCTTGAAAAAGTGAAAAACCCCCTTGCCATGGCCCATGTGGGTGCTGCTCTTGCTCAGTATGGGGATAAAGCGCGGGCTGATCACGCGTTTCGCAAGGCGCTTGACGCGGCTGGTTATGCGAATTCGTGGAACTATTATCAGACGCCGCTGCGCGATGCGGCGGCTGTCGTGGCCTTGATCGCCGAGGCTGGGTTCGATCATCTGATGGAACCGGCGACTGATCAATTAACCGCCCGCATGAAAGACCCCAAGGCCATGCACACCCAGGAAAAGGCCTTTGTCCTTATGGCAGCCAATGCACTGATCGGGGATGCGCCCGCGCCGCGTCTTGCGGTTGATGGTAAAGCGCTCACCGGCCTCGCGGCAGCGCCAGTCTTTACGCCGGATACGGCGGATATTGATGCGGGGCAGACCTTTGAAAACCAATCCGATCAGCCGCTATATCTGTCCATCACCCGCACGGGCACGCCAAAGACAGCGCCTGCCGCAGCGGCCAATGGCGTTCGGCTCGCCAAACGGGTCCTCACGCGGCAAGGCCAGCGGGTTGATCTGGCGAGCGTCGCTCAGAATGATCGTTTTGTGATTGAGCTTTCGGGGGCCGCGCTCGATAAACGGACCCATCCGTTTATTGTGGCCGATCTGCTGCCTGCTGGGTTTGAGATTGAGACGATTATTCGGCCGAATGATCGTGCCTATCCGTGGTTGAAAGGCGTCAGTTTTGCCCGGATTGCCGAGGCGCGCGATGATCGGTTTGTGGCTGCGGTCACTGTGAACAATGGTCAGCGGTTCAAGCTTGCCTATCTGGTGCGCGCCGTCACGCCGGGGCAATACACGATGCCGGGCGGTGTCATTGAAGACATGTACAGGCCCGGCGTTTTTGCCCGCACCACGCCCACGCGTCTGACCATTGACGCAGCAGACGGGCAGCCGGAGTGATCGGCACTATCGGAACGGGCGCCACGCGAGCGGCATGGCTTGGCGCGTTTCGGGGCAAGCGATGGGTACACGTCCTATTAGGCCTTATCGGTATGGCAGTAGCGATCCTGCTGCTCGACCGAGTGTTTCCACCGCCGCTGGCGCGGCTCGCCGATCAGGGCATCATTGTCCGCGATCATCAGGGTCAGTGGGTGCACGGCTTTACGAATGAGGCGGGACGCTGGCAATTTGCCGCCGACCTGAGCAAGATCGACCCTGCCTTTATTGAGGAGCTAATCGCCATTGAGGATCAGCGGTTTTATGACCATCCGGGTGTTGACGGCCAGGCGCTGATCCGTGCCATGATCAATGGGGTGCGCGCAGGGCGGATTGTTTCAGGTGCCTCCACGATTACGATGCAAACGGCACGGTTGCTGGAGCCTAGGCCGCGCACGCTGACAGCAAAAGCGATTGAGATGATCCGGGCGCTGCAGTTGGAACGGCGCTTGACAAAAGACGAAATTCTCAGTGCCTATCTTACCCTTGCCCCCTACGGCAGCAATATTCAAGGGGTTCATGCGGCAAGCCTGATTTGGTTTCAGCGCCCGCCCATTTATCTGACCCCGGCGCAGCGGGCTTTGCTTATCGCCTTGCCGCAAGCCCCGGAGGCGCGGCGGCCTGACCGTCGCGGGAAAAGTGCAAAGCGCGCGCGGAACAAGATCCTCGATAAAATCGTCAGTACCGGTCTGTTATCTGCGGAGGATGCCCGGCAGGCAGCGCGTGATCGTGTGCCCACCGAACGCCATCCCTTACCCCGCGCAGCATGGCATCTTGCGCATCAAAGAGCGAACGACCCTGACTGGCAACGGGGCGCACTCGACCAGCGTCTGACCCTCGACCTGACGCTTCAGCGCCGTGCGCAGTCGATGCTCGCAACCTATCTGGGCCAAGGCGATGACGCGGTGACGGGCGCCATCATCATTGTGGAGAATAAATCCCGTGCGGTGCGGGCGCTGGTGGGTTCATCGGGGCTTGAGCGTCCGGGTGGATGGAATGATCTGACCCGCGCGGTACGCTCGCCGGGGTCAACGCTGAAACCCTTCATCTATGCCATGGCGTTTGATGACGGCAGCCTGGCACCTGATCAGGTCATCAATGACATGCCGCGTTCCTTTCAAGGCTATCGTCCGGAGAATTTTGACCGGACCTTTCGCGGCGAAGTGCGTATCCGCGATGCGTTGCAGCATTCCTTGAATATTCCTGCGGTGTTGGCGCTGGATCAGGTGGGGGCATCGCGATTTGCTGCGGCTCTCGACATGGTTGGTGTACGCATGCGCACGGTCCGCCGCGCAAAAAGTGCGGATGGACTGGCGCTTGCCCTTGGCGGGGTCGGCATCACCATGCGCGAGCTCGCAACGCTTTATACTGGGCTTGCCAATGGGGGCGAAATTGCATCTCTGGTCTGGGCCGTCGACGCGGCGCGGCCAGAGAAAACCGACACCTATCAGTTAATATCGGCGCGTGCAGCACAGCGGATCACGGAAATTTTGCGCACCGCACCGTCGCTTGCCGGGCGGACGCCCGCCGCTTTGACACAGGCCGCGCCAGCCATTGCCTTCAAGACCGGTACCTCCTACGGGTTTCGCGATGCGTGGACGGCGGGGTATACGGATGAATATACAATTGTGGTTTGGATTGGCCGGGCCGATGGCGCGCCGCGCCCGGGGGCAACGGGCCGAAAGACCGCGGCCCCTTTGCTCTTTTCTTTGTTCGATCTTGTGGGAGAGACACCAGCGCGGACCAGTCTGGTTGCCGACGCCGCGCCCGAAGAGGAACCCGCTCTTTATCTCGCCAATATTCCAGTGCCTGCGCCAATTCGTGATCGACGCGCCAGCAAGCCCCAGATTACCTATCCGCGTGATCAGGTGTCGCTTTATCTTTCCTTTGACGATGCAAAGCCGGCGCAAACCAGCAAGCAACGTGGTTTTGTGCTGGCCGCTCAGGGTGGATCGGGACCCTTGCGCTGGTTTGTGAATGGCAAAGGCCTGCCCGTGGTCGATGGCGCCGACGGCCCGTTATGGCGCCCTGACCGGCCAGGATTTTTTGATATTGCCGTGACCGATGCCGCCGGCCAATCCCACAGTGTGCAGGTGCGGGTCCATGCCGGGCGCTAGGGGGCGGGCGTGCGGCCTCGCACGCCGCGCCGTTCTCGCTGGCGGGCTCTGCGCATCTTTCATCCGTGCACCACAGTTTGCGCGAGCCGCAAATGGCGAAGCGCGCCGTGCGATATTGGGTCATCGGTTTCGCGATGGTGAAGCGCTGTTCGAGGTGGTTGATCTTGTCAGTCCCCATCCCAACGCCCTGATGCCCCGGGCCCGGTCTTTCGCCCGCGATGCGCGCGCCCTGATGGCCGATTGTCTTCGCGAGGTGTCGGGCGCGCCGGTTGAGCCCGTGGGTGAGCCAAACCGCTGGGGTGTGCAACCGGTGATGGTCCCCGCGCGGGGCACCACCGAAAAAAGCCTTGCCGAAAAACTGGTGGCAAAAGGCGCCGCGCGTGTTCTTCCCACATCGAATAATCCAGTGCGCATTGCGGCACTGCTGGCCGCGGAGGAGCAGGCCCGTCTGGCGGGGGCGGGACTGTGGGGACTAAATTTTTATCGGGTCCGTAACGCCAATCTGGTTGATGACTGCCGCGATGCTATTGGCAGCATTCAGGTTTTGACCGGGACCGTCATGGAGGCGCGCCTCAGTCGGCGGCGGGCCTTTATCAATTTTGGGACGGACTACCGCGAGGATGTGACCGCAACTATTCCTGCCCGTGAGGCGCGCAAATGGTTCAACGCTGGCCGCACGATTGAAAGCTTGAGCGGGAAAACCATTCGTGTACGGGGCTATCTGGAGTGGATCAACGGCCCGTCACTGAGCCTGACCCATCCACAGGCCCTCGAAGTGCTCGGCGAGACCAATGCCGCTGCTGATTAGCGCAACGTCTCCATATAGGCGGCGAGGGCGGGGCCGAACTCCGGGTGATCAAGCCCGAGTTTCACATTGGCCTGGAGCCAGCCGATCTTTGATCCACAATCATGGATTTCGCCTTCACACAAATAGGCGTGAAAATCCTGTTGCGTGGCTAGCGTATTCATGGAGTCCGTCAACTGAATTTCCCCGCCCGCGCCGCGCTCCTGCGTGGCGAGCAGATCGAAAATGTCCGGCTGCAGAATATAGCGCCCGATGATCCGATAGGTTGATGGCGCCTCATCGGCGGGCGGTTTTTCCACCATGCCCGCCATTTTGATCAATCGTCCATCCTGACCCACCGGGTTGATGACGCCATATTTGCTGGTGTCCTTGCGCGGCACGTCCTCAACCGAAACCAGATTACCGCCAACCGTGTTATGGGCATCCACAAGCTGTTTCAAAAATCCGGGGCGGCTGGCAACGATTTCATCGGGCAGTGAAACCGCAAAAGGTGCATCACCCACAAGCTCGCGTGCACACCACACCGCATGACCAAGGCCGAGGGGCGCTTGCTGACGGGTATAGGAGATCGTGCCCGCTGCGGGTATCCGCGTTATCAGATCGTCGAGGATATCGGTTTTGCCTTTGCCCTTCAGCGTCGCTTCCAGTTCAAAGGCATGGTCGAAATAATCTTCAATGGCGCCTTTGCCGCGACCGGTCACCAGAATTACGTGCTCAATACCGGCGTCGTAGGCTTCGGAAATCACATAATCGATCAGGGGACGATCAACCACGGTGAGCATTTCTTTTGGCGTGGTTTTTGTTGCCGGCAAGACCCGCGTGCCAAGACCGGCCACGGGGACAACAAGCTTTTTAATGGGGGCCATGAGAATTCCTTATATTATGTATACGGATTAATCGGGTACTTTTTTGATCGGGCTGTCGGTGAACTCAATCGCTCCGTCAATGGGGGTAAGCTGGCGAACCTGCTCGGCAAGCACCGGCGTATGCAAGAGGCGGCGTCTTTTCGCGTCGGCCGCAAGGTCACCGTAAAACCAGTTAAAAGGCCGTCGGCGCCATTGGCGCCCGAACCATCGGCGGGTGCGCAAATAGGCTTTTTCCGGTCGATCAATAAGGAGGATACCGTCGGTGCACTGCGCGGCAAAGGCTTTTGCGATCAAGGTTGGCTGTTGACCGGGGGCGAGACCACCGGCGGATGCTGCGCCTCGGTGACGGGCTTGCGCGCTTGGAGATGATGTTGTCTCACCGGCCACCGGATTGACGCAGGCGATTGATGGCGCCTCAAAGGAGGTGAGGTCGAGCGTGCCCGCCTCCGACGTTACCCATGACAGAGCCCGGCGCCGTGTTCGCGTGATGGCGCGTGGCTCCTCCCGGTGGAGAGCTTGATAGGTCACAACGCACAATGTGGCGGTTGTTGTCTTGCATAGGGGAAAACCGGACGCGGCGCTGCCTGCTTCTTCGGCGGGTTTGCTGGTGAATGCGGCCATAGGTAAGCCGCGATCGATCAAATAGGCAGCCGTCAGGCGGCGGGCGAGCGCCGGATCATTGGCCATATGCTTTTTTAGGATGCCCGCCAGCAACAACGCCCCTTGTTGGTACCCCACGAGGATCAGGGGCCTGTCCGGATCTGCTTCGTTGAGGTACTGACGAAAGGCGCGCTCCACATCCTCAAAGGCGAGCGTGTAGGCTGCAAGTCCATCATATTTATGGGTAAACTGCGCGTAGAGGGCGGCGCTGCGATAATGCGGCGCGTAAACCTTACCCTCCTGGGCAAAGGGACCAAGCTCATTTGGCACCAGGGTTTGTGAAATTGTGCTGGCGATATCAGGGTCAGCGCTCAACCGGTTCCAGCGCTTTGCGGATGTGGCGGCGAACCCGTGCACGTAAAAGATATCAGCAAAGGGAGTCTCACCATCGCGGGCTGTTGCTTGCGCCGCCCACGCCTGATGCGCGGGATGGTATAGCCATGCTGCGGGCGTTTGGTAATCCGGCGCGGGGGGCTGAATACTGGTTTGAAAGGGCGTGCGCGGATTGATCAGGAACCGACCAATATTATCCTGAAAGATAAACGCGGCGCCACCACCGAGTACAACGGCGCAGAGGAGGAGCCCGAAAAGGCCCCGCCCGGTGCCAAGAAGTCGCACAATTGCCGTCATGATCTGGTCATCTCACCGAAGGACGCTGAAAACGAAGCCCCTTGGCCTCGCCCGTGTCCTGATTTATAGCGCGCTCGCGCGGATCAGCAATCAGCCAACCCAAAGGGGGACGCTTTGGGTGTGAAGGCGCGGGTTTTCAAGGATGGTTAAGATTGGCGCAATAGCCTATCTTTGCGGTTTGGTGGGCGCTTGGCCCGGGGACGTGAGAGCGTGGCATGACAGGTAGTAACTCGACAGAACCCGGCACACAATCGGGGCAAACCGGACGGCAGGGTAAGCCCGCTGATCCCCTGATCAAACCTTCAAAACCGGGTCTTCTGGGCCGGCTGCGCGCCAATTTCCTGGCCGGGATTGTGGTGGCGGCGCCCATCGGTATCACCGTCGCCGCTATTTTGTGGTTTTTGAATGGACCCTTGAAACTGGTCGATACTTTCGTGAAGGGCTGGCTTCCCGATAGTGGGAGCGATGTGGATGCGGTGCTCGAAGCAATCCCGTTTTTCGGGGTGCTGGTTGCAATCATTTTTCTGATCTTTCTGGGGGCAATGGCCCGGAATTTTATCGGCAGCGCGCTCATCCGCGCTGGTGAGAATATTGTCGAGTCCATGCCAGTGGTGCGCAACCTGTACCGATTTTTGAAAAACGTCTTTGAAACCGCCCTCCAGCAATCGGACCGTTCCTTCAAAGAAGTTGCGCTGGTGGAATATCCCTCAAAGGGCCTGTGGGTGATGGCCTTTGTGGTGGGCACGGCGAAGGGTGAACTTCGCGAGCAACTTGATGATCAGGGTACAGACTTGACCAGTATTTTTATCCCTACGGTCCCGAACCCGACGTCGGGATTTTTGATCTTTGTGCCGCGTGCCTCCCTCCGGGTTCTTGAGATGACGGTGGAAGAAGCAGCCAAGACTGTCTTTTCCATGGGGCTCGTAGTGCCAGAGCGGCAATCGCCGGAAGATGCTGTCGTCGCCCTCGAACGGCTGGCGACGGAGGCCGCCGTCGAAGAGATTGAAGGGGCAAAGGCAGGCGGCTGGTTCAAGCGCAAAAAGACGAACGTTAAGTAGGCGCGACCCCCCTCACTGACGTTGAGCGCTAACGCACCTCTCGTTACCTCAGCAAGTCCCGGTCTCTCTTCCCCATTTCACACCAGCGCGGCTTTGCTATAGCGTTCTGTCAACAGTCATTTTACCGGTGAGGGGTTGCCCATGCGCACTGTATCGAAGATCGCAGTATTTCTGTCTGTCCTTGTTTTGGCGTTTATCCATAAGGGTGCGCGCGCCGAGGACGATCATCGTGCGTTCACGGCGGCGGATGTCTTTGATCTTGAGTGGGCCGACGCGCCGGAAATTTCCCCCGACGGAAAGCATGCGCTTTACATCCGCCGGTTCAACGATGTGATGGTTGACCGCACGCGGGCCCATGTATGGTTGGTCTCGCTTGATGGCACCACCCACGAGCCGCTGCTCGCCGATGCCGGCTCCTACGCCTCACCGCGCTGGTCACCAGAGGGCGACCGCATTGCCTACCTGCAATCGCAGGATGGGCGCACCGGGCTCTATGTCTATTATCTGGAGAGTGGACGCCGCGCGCTGCTTGCGACCTATACGGAACGACCGCGCAATCTTGTCTGGGCGCCCGATGGTAAAAACCTTGCATTTTCCATGGCCGTACCGGCGCAGGGCAAACCGCTTGTAAAAAGCCCGAAAAAACCGAAAGGCGCAAAATGGGCAGAACCGCCCCGGGTGATTGACCGAGCGCGATACCGTACCAACGCGGCCGGTTTTCTCGATCTTGCCTATACGCATATTTTTGTTGTCCCTGCCGATGGTGGCACCGCGCGGCAATTGACGAGCGGTGAGTTCAACCATGGCGGGCCGCTTTCCTTCACCCCCGACAGCGCAGAGATCTTGTTTTCTGCCAACCGGCATCCGGGCTGGGCGCTGGAATCGCGGGAGGCGGATATTTTTGCCGTCGCGGTGGAGGCGGGCACGCTTCGGCAATTGACCGATAGCCCGGGCGTGGAAGCATCGCCAACGGTCTCACCCAATGGCCGTCGCATTGCCTATCTGCGCACCAGCAATGCGCGCGAGCCCTTTTTGCCAACGGACGTTTACGTGATGGACCGTACGGGAAGTAATGCGACGCTGATGACTGAGGGGCTTGATCGGCGCGCTGGCAACCCGCAATGGCTTTCCAATGACGAGATTGCCTTCACCTATCAAGAGCGCGGCGAAAACCTGATTGGTAAGGTGGGTATCAATGGGCAGCGACGGGTTGCCGTGGAAGGGATTGGCGGAACGACGATTGGCCGGCCCTATGTGAGCGGGACCTATGATGCCGGTCGCGGCGGCGCGATTGTCTATACCAAGGGGACGGTGCATCGGCCCGCTGATCTTTTTGTATTACGCGGTGGGCGGACAAAACGCCTGACTGCCCTGAACGAAGATGTACTTGCCCACCGGGACCTCGGTGCTGTGCGCTCTTTCACCTATGCGTCCTCCCTTGATGGGCTGGAAATCGAGGGTTGGATGATCACGCCGCCGGACTATGAGGAGGGCAAGACCTATCCCCTGATCATCGAAATTCATGGCGGCCCGCACCTTGCCTACGGCCCGCATTTTTCTGCGGAGCTGCAACGCATGGCGGCGGCGGGCTATGTGGTGATCTATGACAATCACCGCGGCTCCATCGGGTATGGCAGCGACTTTGCCAACCTCCTCAAATATAAATATTCGAGCCCGGATGATTTTGCCGACCATATGTCGGCGGTGGATTGGGCCATCGAAAATGGCTTTGCTGACGAGAATAACTTATTCATCGCGGGCGGTTCGGCGGGCGGCATTGCGGCTGCCTATGCCATCGGTCTGACCAACCGGTTCAACGCGGCCATGGCGGCCAAACCGGTGATCAACTGGGTATCCAAAGTGCTGACCGCCGATAGCTATATCGGTCAGATTACAAACCAGTTCCCGGGGCCCCCATGGGAAGCGCTGGACCATTACTGGGCCCGCTCTCCCTTATCGCTGGTCGGCAATGTGGAAACACCCACCATGCTGATCACCGGAGAAAATGATTATCGCACGCCGATTTCCGAGACGGAGCAGTTCTATCAAGCCCTACAACTGCGCGAGGTGCCCAGCGTCATGGTCCGCATCCCGGGTGCCAATCACGGCATTGCCAGCCGACCTTCACGCCTGAATGCGAAGACCGATTATACGCTAGCGTGGTTCGAGAAATACCGGGTGGGTATGCAGGAAAAACCCAATATAAAAGACTGACGCGTCCGCAGCGCGTCTCAGCGTCTTTCACAAGTGGGCAGCGACGGAGCAACAGGCCCGCGCCGTGATCCCGGTTTGCAGGCAACGGCTTATTCGGGCAGCAAAAACTATCTGTGCGCCGTAACCCCTAACGGTGCGCCCCTGCATGAACCGGAATACTGACGACCATCTGGTGAAACCGGTTTTTCAACACCTGCAGCCCAAAAACGGCCCCTAGAACCTGATCCGGAACGGGCTCCTAGGCCACTTTGCGTTTGCGGCTGGTTGCTGTTTTTGTGCTCTTCTTTTTTGCCGCTTTCTTTTTGGTAGTTGATTTTTTCGCCGTGGCTTTTCCGGCGGGTTTCACTGTACTGAGGTCGATACCGGCGCGTTCGAGGATGGGTTTTAGGAATTTGCCCGTATACCCGTCCGGGCACAGAGCGACTTCTTCAGGTGTACCCGCAGCGACGATTTCGCCGCCGCCATCGCCGCCTTCTGGGCCGAGGTCGATAATCCAGTCGGCCTGTTTGATCACGTCGAGATTATGCTCGATCACCACCACCGTATTGCCGGTATCGGCCAGTTCCTGGATCACTTCCATCAGCTTACGGACGTCTTCGAAGTGCAGGCCGGTGGTGGGCTCATCAAGGATATAGAGGGTGCGACCAGTGGCGCGTTTTGACAGTTCCTTGGAGAGTTTGACGCGCTGGGCCTCCCCGCCCGAAAGGGTTGTGGCTTGCTGGCCGATCTTTACATAAGACAGGCCTACGCGGTATAACGTCTCCAGCTTCTCGCGGATTGCGGGAACCGCTTTGAAAAACTCAAGCCCATCCTCGACGGTCATGTCGAGCACATCGGCAATGGATTTATCCTTAAACGTCACTTCCAGCGTTTCGCGGTTATAGCGCTTACCCTTACAGCTTTCGCAGGTCACGTAGACATCGGGCAGGAAGTGCATCTCGATTTTGATAACGCCGTCGCCCTGACAGGCTTCGCATCGCCCGCCTTTTACGTTGAACGAAAACCGGCCCGGTTTATAGCCGCGGGCTTTGGCTTCGGGCAGACCGGCAAACCATTCACGAATGGGCGTGAACGCGCCGGTATAGGTGGCAGGGTTGGAGCGCGGCGTCCGGCCAATGGGTGACTGGTCGATATCGATCACTTTGTCGAGCTGGTCGAGCCCGTCGATGGCGTCATGGGCAGCCGGTGCGTCTTTGGCATTGAACAAACGCCGGGCCGCCGCTTTATACAGGGTTTCGATAACCAGCGTAGATTTACCGCCGCCGGACACACCGGTGACGCAGGTCAGGAGGCTCAACGGGATCTGCGCAGTGACGGACTGCAGATTGTTGGCTCGTGCTCCAGTAATGGTCAGTACCCGGTTTTTATCATAGACCCGGCGTTCATCGGGCACCGGCACCTCGCGCCGACCGGCCAGATAATCGCCGGTCATGCTTTTCTTGGTGTTCATGATCGCCTTGGGGGTGCCCTGCGCGATAATCTGTCCGCCATGGACACCGGCGCCGGGACCAATATCCACCACATGGTCGGCGGCGAGGATCGCATCCTCGTCATGCTCCACAACGATAACGGAATTACCCAGATCGCGCAGGCGTTTTAGCGTTTCGAGCAGCCGTTCATTATCGCGCTGGTGCAAACCGATGGACGGCTCATCAAGCACATAAAGAACACCGGTCAGGCCGGAGCCAATTTGCGAGGCAAGCCGAATGCGCTGGCTTTCTCCGCCGGAGAGGGTACCCGACGACCGAGAGAGGGTCAGATATTCAAGCCCCACATTGTTCAGAAACAAAAGCCGGTCGCGAATTTCTTTGAGGATCCGCTCGGCAATATCCATGTCTTTCTTGCTGAGCTTGCCGGGCAACGCATCAAACCACACGCCAGCGTCGCGAATGGAAAAGGCGGTTGCCTCCGAAATGTTCAGCTCCTCAATTTTTACGGCCAGCGCTTCGGGTTTTAGGCGCATGCCGTCACAGGCATCGCAATCGGTCTTTGACTGGAACCGTTCCAGCTCTTCACGCACCCAGGAGGAATCGGTCTCTCGCCAGCGGCGCTCCAGATTGGGGATTACACCCTCAAACGGTTTGACAGTTTCATATTTGCGTGCGCCATCCTGATAGATAAAAGACACATCCTCGTCGCCGGTGCCGTAAAGAATGACGTCGCGGGCCGTGTCGTCGAGGTCGTGCCATTTGCCATTGGCGTTGAACTGATAATGACGCGCCAGTGCCTCCAGGGTTTGGGTGTAGTAAGGCGACTGCGACTTTGACCAGGGGGCAATCGCGCCGCGTGTGACGGGCAGGGCGGGGTCCGGGATGATCAGGTCTTCGTCAAACAGCATTTGTGTGCCGAGGCCATCGCAAGCGGGACAGGCACCGGCGGGCGCGTTGAACGAAAACAAACGCGGTTCGATTTCATCAATGGTGAACCCCGAAACTGGACAGGCAAACCGCGCGGAGAAAATTGTCCGTTCGGGCGTGGCACCCTCTTCGATTTTCTCGGCGCTTTCCGCGATGGCAATCCCATCAGTCAGATCAAGCGCGGTTTCAAAGGATTCTGCGAGGCGGCTTTCGATACCCGGTTTGATGATCACGCGGTCAACGACCACATCGATATCGTGTTTGATTTTCTTATCGAGCTTGGGCGTGTCGGCAATTTCGTAAAACGCGCCATCAATTTTGACCCGCTGAAAGCCTTTTTTCAAAAGCTCTGCAAGCTCGCGTCGATACTCACCCTTTCGTCCACGGATAATCGGCGCGAGGAGATAGAACCGCGCTTTTTCCGGTGACGCCATCAGGCGATCAACCATCTCCGACACCGTCTGGCTGGTGATAGGCAGGCCGGTTGCCGGTGAATAGGGTACGCCGATCCGCGCCCAGAGGAGGCGCATATAGTCGTAAATCTCGGTGACGGTGCCCACCGTTGAGCGCGGATTGCGCGACGTTGTTTTTTGCTCAATCGAAATCGCAGGCGAGAGCCCTTCAATCTGATCCACATCGGGCTTTTGCATCAGCTCCAGAAACTGACGTGCGTAAGCCGACAGCGATTCCACATAGCGGCGCTGACCCTCCGCATAAACCGTATCGAAGGCGAGGGATGATTTGCCCGATCCCGACAGGCCGGTCATGACCACAAGCTTGTCGCGCGGAAATTCCAGCGTCACGTTTTTCAGATTGTGTTCGCGAGCACCAACAACACGAATGGATTTCAGGGACATAGAATTCTCAACAGGTTCGTTTGGAGGCGTTACGGTCTTCAAAACGGCAACTGCCGTGCAGGCCGATGGGGCCCGGTTTTGCCAATGCTATAAGGCCTTTGATGTACGCGACCAAAGGCCAAACGGCTCTATTGTGGGCGTGTGTGGATAAATTGCGTGCGATGGACACCTGTGCATACCGCGCGGACCGGGATTTGCGTTTGTTTGGCGTTTTTCCCTTGCCAACAGCGTCTATTTTGTGAACATTAAGAGAACATAGTCGGTGGGCTGAACGCCTGCAACCGTTGAGG
The DNA here is from genome assembly GCA_039819545.1 of Pseudomonadota bacterium. GTDB lineage: Bacteria > Pseudomonadota > Alphaproteobacteria > Caulobacterales > Parvularculaceae > CALLPQ01. The sequence continues at coordinate 21,048 of JBCBRS010000028.1, forward strand.
CGCGTCGTTTGCGGTATCGAAAGCGATATGTTGGTTTCGTCAGTTTTGAGCACGAAGTGGAAAACTTAAGGTCTTGTGGCGTGCGAGACTCGCGTATCACCACCGAAAAGAAAAACGCTATAACAAAGACGCTATGACTGTGGCGGGCGAGTAGAAAACGGCTGACGACGGGCGCGATGCTTTCGTCGCCCCCTGTTTGGGTTTGGATGGAGAAAAAAGATGGCTGGCAGTATCAATAAGGTAATTCTGGTGGGGAATTTGGGGGCCGACCCCGAAATCCGTCAGACAAAGGACGGAAAACCGATTGCTAATCTCAGCATTGCCACATCGGAAAGTTGGAAAGATCGCAACACCGGTGAACGGCGCGAAAAAACTGAGTGGCACCGTGTCGTGATTTTCAATGAGGGCTTGTCGCGTATTGCCGAACAATATCTGCGTAAGGGCTCGAAGGTTTATCTCGAAGGTCAATTACAAACGCGCAAGTGGCAGGATCAAAACGGTCAGGACAAATACACCACCGAAGTTGTTTTGCAGGGCTTTGGCGGCAATCTGACAATGCTTGACGGTCGGCGCGACGGTCAAAATGCGATGGGCGGTGCATCGGACTTTGGCGGGTCATCCCTTGACGGACCATCCGGGTCCGGAGGGGGGGGCGGACAACAAAGTTCATACGAATTAGACGACGATATTCCGTTCTAAGCCTATCTATTCGCCGATAGTGTTAGAAAATTGCAACTCCGCACCCTTCTTTGTGCGGATATACAATACTTTTTTAGCAAATTCAGGTAACGTTCGCACTCGAATCACGATTCGGAGGTGAATGATGGCGGTTAAACGCAAGACGACGAAGAAAAAAACGGCGAAGAAAAAAGCTACTCGTAAGTCGCCGGCGAAAAAGAAAACAACGAAGAAAAAAGTAGCCGCGAAAAAATCAACGCGGAAGACGGCAGCCAAAAAAACCGTGAAACGGAAAACGGCCAAGAAAGCGACCAGGAAAAAAACCGCTAAGAAAAAGGCGGTGAAGCGCAAGACCACGAAGAAAAAAGCGGTCAAGCGTAAGGCAGTGAAGCGGAAGACCGCAAAAAAGGCGACCAAGAAAAAAGCGACGAAGCGCAAGACGGCAACCAAGCGCAAAACCACCAAGAAAAAGGCGGTTAAACGCAAAGCGCCCGCTAAAAAGAAAGCGGTGAAGCGCAAAACCACCAAGCGTAAGACGACAAAACGTCGGACAACCAAGCGCTAACGCAATCGAACAATTGAAAAGGCCCGCGGCACCCGTCGCGGGCCTTTTCTCATTGGTCTGTGCCGCGTCTAGTGACCATCACCGGTTTTGCGCACTGCAACAAGGTTCCGCAAAAACCTCACAGGCGCCGTGCTTAACGCTGGCGCGTTTTACGCTTTTTTCAATTGAGCGAGCGCCCACTGCGCTGTTTGCGCAACGACGCGATCAGGGTCGGTCGTCAAAGCATGCACCGCACCGCAATAGTTTTCATTGCCGCTATTTCCAACCGCGATCAGCACATTGCGCACAAATCGGTTGCGCCCGATGCGTTTGATGGGTGAGCCCGAAAAATGGGTGCGAAAGCGAGCGTCATCAAACGTCAGGAAGGTGCCAAGGTCCGGTGCCTTCAGATCATCGCGGGCTTTGAGTTTGGTTTCGCGCGCTTGGCGGGCAAACTTGTTCCATGGGCATACGGCCAAACAATCATCACACCCATAAATACGATTACCCATGGCGGCCCGATAGGGCTCAGGGATCATGCCTTTATGCTCAATCGTCAGGTAGGAGATACAACGCCGAGCATCGAGCTTATAGGGCGCGGGAAATGCCTTCGTAGGGCAAATATCAAGACACGCCGTACACTGACCACAATGATCAGGTTCTGGCGAATCGACTGCAAGATCAAGCGTTGTAAAAATTGCGCCCAGGAACAACCACGACCCATAATCGCGAGCCACAAGGTTGGTGTGCTTGCCTTGCCAGCCGAGCCCGGCGCGCGCGGCCAGCGGTTTTTCCATCACAGGCGCCGTATCCACAAAGACTTTCAGCGTACCGCCATGGGTTGCCACCATCCAGCGGGCGAGGTCTTTGAGCCGTTTTTTGACAACGTCGTGATAATCCCGGTTTTGCGCATAAACGGAAATCACCGCCTTGTCTTTTTCGGCCAGGGCCTTCAGGGGATCGGCGTCGGGGCCGTAATTCATCCCCAGCATGATGATGGACCGCACCTGTGGCCACAAGGTCCGGGGGTTCGCGCGTTCAGCGATGCGGGTTTGCATCCACGCCATCGTGCCATGGTGATTGTCGGTTAAAAACGCGCGCAGGCGTTTTTCCAGAACCGGGTCCGGCTGTGCATCGGTAATCCCCACACTGTCAAAACCAATGGACCGTGCTTGTGTCTTGATTGCCGCCGCCAGAGCCTGCGGCGTCGACGCCGCGTGTGCATCGCCGCTCACGAGACGCCCTTAAAAATCAAGATCGGTATAATGACGCGCCGCCGGCAGACCATCGACCCGGTCTGCAAGCAGCGGGCGGAATGAGGGGCGTGACTTGATTCGCGCATACCAGTCTCTGGCCCGTGCAAAATCTTTCCACGGTAAGGCGTCGATATAATCAAGCACCGACAAATGGGCGGCGCATACAAGATCGACAACGGAAAACCTGTCGCCGCCCAGCCAATCGCGTTCTTCGGTTAGGAAATTGATATAGTCCAGATGCCAGGCAATGGCATCGCGCCCAAGACGCAGTTTTTCAGGATCGGGTTGGCCCATCCGCCGCAAGCGCTTCGTGATATATTGGTCAGAGAGTAGGGGATGCACCTCGCCGTTGAACTTGTCATTAAACCAGTGGATCAACCGCCGGGTCTCAGCGCGTGCGGCGCTCGTTGCGGGAAACAAGGCCGGTAGCGGGTACGCCTCCTCCAGATATTCGATAATAGACCCTACGGGGCAGATGGCGACACGCCCACCCGTGGGCGGTTCATCAACCAGAACCGGCAAGCTGCCCGCAGGGTTCATGGCGACAATCTCATCAAGACTGTCGAGCGGATGCAGGACCTTGTCCTGTATATCGAGGTTTTTTTCATGCAAGATCAACCGCACCTGACGAGCGAGGGGGTCGTGCGCATAATGAAACAAGGTCCGCATGGTCATGAGCTTATCGCCAAACGGGACAAAATTATATCCCTGATGGCGCCGCCGCGCCTATTGCCTTGGCGGCCTGTGCGGTTGGCTTTGTTATGTGAGCGTTTCAAGTGCGCGTCCGTGGGCAACAAAATGCGGATTATCAAAGCCCCGTTCTTTTTTGCCATAGGTAAGCGCGGCTCCTTCCGGATGCGTTACCACACACCCGCCAGCCCCACTCAGCACCGCATGCCCGGCGGCGGTATCCCATTCCATGGTTCGACCAAGACGCGGATAGATATCGGCTTTTCCCTCCGCCAGCAGACAGAATTTCAAGGAGGACCCCGCCGCCACAAAGTCCTTCACCGCGAGTGTCTCTAGCAAGGTATCAGTTTCGGGTGAGCGATGGGAGCGGCTTGCCACCGCGATCATGCCATCTGGCGGAATAGGACGTACACCTATCGTCTCACCATCGGATTGATCGGCTGTGAATATCCGTGCGCCCCGGCCGGGCCCACCGGCGTAAAGCTTTTCGATCACCGGCGCGTAGACGACGCCCAAAGTAGGAACCCCGTCCTCACACAAGGCAATATTGACGGTGAACTCGCCGGTGCGGTTGGCAAACTCCCGGGTCCCGTCGAGCGGGTCCACCAGAAAAAACCGGTTGCCCAGGCGTGCGCCAATCTCCTGAATATCGCCGTCGCTTGCACTTTCCTCGGCCAGCACGGGGATATCGGGCGCGTGTTGCGCGAGGCCAGTGAGGATAATGGCCTCACACCGCTCATCGGCAAGGGTCACCGGTGAGCCATCCTCTTTGGTCTGGACATCAAAGTCGGTGTTGTAGATCTCGGTGACAGCGGCGCCGCCAATCCGGGCAAGGTCAATCATCCGGTCGAGCAAGGCAGCATAATCCAGCGTCATCATCAAAATCCCAAAATTGGTCGCGAGTTGGCGTGATGACCCATTGCGCTGCAGGCGTCCAGCCCAAACCAGCCCAAATTAGCATAGCGTTAGGGGATCGCTAACGCCAATTGGCCGATAGATGTGGCGCAATGGCTCTTGCACGGCCGATGGAGATAAAGCTACTTCTCCCACTCAAATAGCGGTGTGTGACCGCAGGAATGATGGGCAAACCCGTGACGACACAAGACAGCATGGAACCGCCTGTGACCGAGTGCGCAACAGGCGGCCGCCCGCTGGACACCCCGCTCGACAGTGATATCGCCGATGGTGTGCGCCAACGCACGCGGCTGACCCGTGAGCTTTTTGGCGACATGGTTCAGATTGCGGATTTTTTGCTCATCATTGGCGCGGCCATGATCGTCGCGCATTTTTATCATAACTATCTGATCATCGCCGACTATGAGTTTCAGCAATATGCCACCGCAGGCATTATCGGGGCCACCGGGTTTACGGCCCTATCGCGCCGCGACGGGTTTTACGATTTTGACCGGCTGATCTCGGGTCGCAACGCAATTCGCCTCATGCTGACGCAATTTCTGATGGTTGTGTTTGGTCTTCTTGCTTTTGCGTTCGCCCTGAAGATTTCCGATGACTTTTCGCGGGTGTGGCTCGTGGGCTGGATTGTTGTCTCCGTGGTGGCCTTAGCGCTCGTCCGCGTGATTGCGGCCATCAGCTTACAACGTACCCGCGCGGGAGACGGCGTTTTTTCACGGCGGGTGGGGGTTGTTGGTGCAAACCAGGTCGGGTTGAAGTTCGCCGACCGCGCAAGCGCTTCTGATGAGCCAATCACCATTGTCGGCGTCTATGACCTGGAAAGTCAGCGGCGCGGTGTCATTGATGGGCGCTATGCGGGCGGTAATCTTGATGATCTTGTGCGCGCAGCACGCAATGACGAAGTCGACGACATTATTATCGCCAGCGACAGCCTTCAGGATGAAGACCTCAAACAGCTGGTGCGTCGGCTCTCAACGCTGCCTGTATCTATTGCGCTCAGCCCCAGCGAGGCGTGGCTTGACCATGCGGGCGGGGAGATGACGAGCTATGCCGGCGCGCCCGTCCTCAATCTTTATCGCCGCCCGTTGGAAGGGTGGGGTGGTTTTTTCAAAATGCTTGAGGACCGCATCCTCGGTACACTGATCCTTCTGGCGATCAGCCCGCTTATGCTGGCCATTGCTCTTGCGATCAAACTGCAGGGCAAGGGGCCGATCCTGTTCGCTCAGCAGCGTCACGGCTTTAACAACGAAGTTTTCAAGATTTATAAGTTCCGTACCATGACGGTTGCAGAAGATGGTGATGTGGTGACCCAAGCGCAGAAAAATGATCAGCGTATCACGCCTCTGGGTGGGTTTTTGCGTCGCTACAGTCTTGATGAATTGCCACAACTTTTGAATGTGGTGAAGGGGGATATGTCGCTCGTGGGCCCGCGCCCGCATGCGCTCGCCCACAACCACCAATATGCGCGCACCGTGGAAGATTATTCCGGCCGGCACAAGGTCAAGCCCGGCATCACCGGCTGGGCCCAGGTCAATGGCTATCGCGGGGAAACCTCCGAAAACGAAATGATGGCTGACCGGGTGCGCTATGACCTCGCCTATATCGACAACTGGTCGCTCTTTTTCGACCTGAAAATCCTCTTCCTGACGATCTTCGCGGTGCTGTTTCCGAAGAACGCTTATTAGCGGGTCGCGGCCCCGGTCCTTACTTTGATCGGTCAGAAAATCACCTGCCTAGGGCTGTGCGCAGGCGGGGGGATTGGCTATACGCCATGATAAAAGCGGTTCCGCATGACCGGAACCTGGAAAAAAAGGAGTGTCGTCATGCGCGTTGTGATGGTCGGTACTGGCTATGTGGGCCTTGTTTCGGGGACGTGTTTTGCTGATTTCGGGCACGATGTTGTTTGCGTTGATAAGGACGCTGCCAAGATTACGATGCTCGAAAATGGCCAGATCCCAATTTATGAGCCCGGGCTAGAGGCGTTGGTGGCGGAAAATGTAAAGGCCGAGCGGCTTTCCTTTACCACCGATCTTGCCACCGCCGTGAAAGATGCGGACGCTGTCTTTATCGCCGTGGGTACGCCATCGCGGCGCGGTGACGGTCATGCTGATCTTTCCTACGTGTACGCCGCATCAGAAGAAATTGCACATGCGCTGGACGGTTATACCGTGGTGGTGACCAAATCGACCGTTCCGGTGGGTACGGGCCGGGAGGTCGAGGCCGTCATTAAGAAGACGCGCCCGGATGCAGCCTTTTCCGTTGTTTCAAACCCGGAATTCCTGCGCGAGGGGGCAGCAATTGAGGACTTCAAACGCCCCGACCGGGTTGTGGTGGGTACGGAGGATGAGCGCGCCATTGAGATGATGCGCGAGCTTTATCGCCCCCTCTATATCAATGAAACGCCAATTGTGTTTACCAACAGGGCGACGTCTGAGCTGATCAAATACGCGGCCAATGCGTTTCTCGCCACCAAAATTACGTTTATCAACGAAATGGCTGATCTTTGTGAAAAGGTTGGCGCCAATGTGCAGGAGGTGGCGCGCGGGATCGGGCTTGATGGGCGTATCGGGGCGAAGTTTCTGCACGCGGGTCCGGGCTATGGCGGCTCGTGTTTTCCCAAGGATACACTGGCGCTTGTGCGCACCGCGCAGCAGGTTGGCGCACCGTCGCGGATTGTTGAGGCGGTGGTTGACATCAACGACACGCGCAAAAAGGCAATGGCCCAGCGGGTTATCGATGCGTGTGATGGCTCGCTCGATGGTAAGACCGTGGCAGTCCTTGGACTGACCTTTAAGCCAAACACGGATGATATGCGCGATGCACCATCGCTCGACATTATCCCGGCACTGCAAGCGGCGGGCGCGCGGATCAAGGCTTTTGATCCGGCGGGTATGGAAGAAAGCGAATCGCTCTTCTCTGACGTGGAGTTTTGCGAGGGGCCTTACGATGCCCTCAAAGACGCCCATGTGGTCACGCTGATCACCGAGTGGGATATCTTCCGGGCGCTTGACCTTGATCGCATGAAAACCCTGATGGCAGCGCCGGTCATGGTTGACCTGCGCAACGTCTATACACCAGGCGTGATGGTCAAGAACGGGTTTACCTACGCCTCAATCGGTCGCTAACCTCACAAAGGAATGGGAGAAGAGAATAGAGCTCTGAAATCACTGCTCTAATTTTTCCATGCAAAGCGGCTACCGCCCGTGCGTGGCTGGAATATTCTCTACTCCCCCGCTTGCGGCAGTGTTCCCGAAAATATACGAGGAGCACAGACCTTCTCTATTTTTCCACCGAGAAATCGTTTTCATCCGGGGTACCTGGATGATCAAAATCGGTGTCACTGGAAAAGCGCACCGACCCCTCGCGCGGGGTATCATCCACATGAAGATCAAAGATATCGGGCCGCGCGTAGTGCCCGGCGATATCCACGGCAGCCTTTGCAGCGCGAACAGTCTCCAGTGACGCCTCCGCCATGAGGATTGTTTCACCTTCGGCTGGTCCGGCGATTACCTCCCCGCGCGGATCAATGATTGCCGAATGCCCTGAATGTTCCCACTGGTCAAAGTGCTTGTAGCGCTGCGGAATATGCGATTTGAGGCGCAGCCCCGCCGCGCAAACCACATAAGCCGCAGCCTGACTTGCATAGGCGCGCGACAAAACGAGTTGGCGTGACCAGCAATATTCCTCCGGACGCGGTGTTTTCTCCCAGCCAGGCCAAAGCGCGGCGTGAAACTGCGTCCCGCGCGCGGCAAGGGTGTAGCCGGGCAACATCATTTGATGCTCCCAGCAATTAAGGGCGGAGATTTTGCCATAGGGCCTGTCCACCGGGTGCAGACCAGCCCCGTCGCCATCGCCCCAGATAATCCGCTCGGCGTGGGTAGGCTTCAGCTTGCGATGCCGGCTAAGGATGTCACCTTCGCGCCCGATGGTCAGGGCCGTGCAATAGGCGGTGCCGGGGCTATGGGGGTCTTTTTCTGCAACACCGATAACCACATCAGTGCCCGCCTCTTTTGCAGCAGCGCACAGGGCTTGTGTCTCCGGGCCGCCAAGCGTGACGGCATTGGCGAGATAATCCGCACTTGCCGCCCAGGTGGCGTCACTTACCGCGCTTTCAATCCAAAACGGATAACCAGGTAGCCAGGTCTCCCCGAAGACCGCGAAATCAGCACCGTCCTTCCCCGCCTGCCGGATCAAAGCACAGGCTTTCTCCGTTGACGCCTGTTTATCGAACAGAACCGGGGCGGCCTGTATCGCGGCAAGGCGGACAGTTTTTCCATTGGTCATCGGTCAGTTTCTCCCTAGACGATTGCCATCAGCATACAGAGGGTCAAGATACCAAGCGCCGCTAGCGAAAGGGCAAAGGCGGCGAGCCGGTGGCCCACGAGGTTATAAGTCAGATGCACACCCGCATGGGCCATGCGCGCCACCACAAAACCCCACGCCGCCAGAAAAGCCATAAGGCTGACCGCATCGAGGACCACCAGGGCAAGGCACAAAACATAAAACAGGATCGGCGTTTCAAACAGATTGGCAAAGTGGTCGCCAGCCGCCGCCGTCCGGTCGTCCCAGATCGGTCCCTCCGGCTGGTTCGCCAGACCCGTGCGGGTTCCGGGCAATTGATTGACCCCCATACCGCGTAGCCGCATGCAGCGTGATCGACGAAGCATCATGACGATGAGCACCAAAAATGTCAGCGCGATCATCGCCATAACGGGGTAAAACAAGGACGCAGCGGACATGGGTGGCCTCACAATGGAAGTGACTGGATCGCACCGGCATACGCCGAGGCGGGTGATTGCCACAAGTCACAATTGCGCCCGCGGCGGCGTTCAAGAAAGAGCGGGTAAAGGGGCGCGGCCTTCCCGCCACCTATGCTAAGGGTTTCGCCATGAAGCTGATGATTATCGATACGGCCTTGCAGCGCTGCGCTGTGGTCCTTGCCGAGGATAGGGGACTGATCGCCCATGAAACCGCGACAGTGGAAAAGGGGCATGCGGAATGCCTTGCTCCCATGGTCCAGCGCGCCCTCGCGGTAGCGGACTGGCGTGTGTCCGATCTGGCGCGCATTGGCGTTATCACCGGGCCCGGAGGGTTTACCGGGATCCGGGTTGGCGTTTCGTTTGCGCGGGGTCTGGCGCTCGGCATGCCGTGCGGCCTCATAGGGATCACCAGTCTTGAGGCGTTGGCGATATCTGCTCTTCGTCATGGTACGGATGGGTCCGCCGAGAAATCGCGGTCCCCACTGTTTATCGCCCCCGTGGTGGATGCCCGGCGCGGCGAAGTGTACACCGCGCTTTATACCGTTGAGGGACAAGCCCTGCGAACGGTGACGTCCCCGCTGGCCCTAACGCCAGAGGTGGCTGCCGACTGGTTGGATGAAGGGGTGCCCGCGCAAGCACGCTGCCGCCTGCCGGGGTCGGGACGGGCGCTTATTGCCGCGAGCGCGCCCGCGCCGCGCGTCGGCGAATGGCTGATGAACAGCCCGTCCGTAGACCAAATAGAGCTTCCCGCTTTAATTGACGTGATCTGCACCCGGCGCCTCGAGGACCAAAGCCCGGCGCCTTTTTATCTGCGCCCGCCCGATGCAAAACCGTCAGCACGGTCAGCGTTTGACGCTTTGATGAGGGCGCAGACGCGATCATGAAGCCCGGCGCCGCGCTTTTCTTTGGGTGGGAGGCAACCCCTGATGATGCTGGCCTACTCATTGCGCTTGAACAGGCGGCGTTCGGCCCCCGCGCCTGGGCGAACGGGGCGATTGCCCATAGCTTGTCTGCACGCCATGTTTTTGTGCTGCTGGCGGGGCCAACGCCCGCGCCTGGCGTACCATCGGGTGTGGCAACCGGGTTTGGCGTGTGGCGACGGATCGGGGAGGAGGGTGAGATCCTCGCCCTCGGGGTGGCGCCGGATGGACGGCAAAAAGGGCTGGGGCGCTATATCCTCAGCCGTATCGAAGAAGACGCCAGCGCGCGGAGCCTCACCCGCATGGTTCTTGATGTGGACAGCGAAAATCGCCCCGCGCTTGCGCTTTATCGGGGTGCTGGCTATCACGACGTGGCGCGGCGCAAGCATTATTACAAAGATGGCAGCGATGCGCTCGTGATGGCCCGCAGTCTCGACCTGAAGCGAAACGCGCGGCCCACATGACGACAATAGCTGGCCTGGCGGCTGGCACCACAATAGTGAGCCCGGCATGACCAATGCGCCTGATGCAAAGATGAACCCCAACGGGGAAGCAGATTACGCACACCGGTTGGAGCGTCTTTGCGTTGAAAAAGGCATGCGGATGACCGAGCAACGCCGTGTTATCGCGCGGGTATTGTCGCTGGCCAATGATCACCCTGACGTGGAGGAAATCCACCGGCGGGCAAGCGAAATCGACTCGCGCATTTCTATCGCCACGGTCTATCGGACCATGCGCCTTTTCGAAGAGGCCAACGTGGTGGAACGGCACGATTTTCAGGATGGCCGATCGCGCTATGAGGAAGCCTCCGATGATCATCACGACCATCTGATTGATGTGCGCTCGGGCAACGTGATCGAGTTCGTTAATGACGAAATCGAAAAGCTCCAGCACCGTATCGCCGAGGAGCACGGTTATCGCCTTCTGTCACACCGCCTCGAGCTCTATGGCGTGCCGATTGATGACGCAGGCGACAATTAGGCCGTCAGGTGTGGTGGCGTGTCTCGTTAAAATGCGCTCGGGCCAGAACGCCTGCCTCATACCTTCAATAAAACGCCGTGTACCCAGTTTTTATCTGAATACCGATTTCGAAGTCTTCTGCCCCCCAGCAGACGGGGGAGGTGACATGGCCACAGGCCAGAAAGTGGAGGTGTGGTCTCTTAGAGTCTAAACGAAAAATCGGTTTTGTGTGTCGAAAACGCTTCTTTTGAGAACCGGAGCGCAGCGTACATAATGAAATAACATGTTAGGCGCTAGCCAACCTCAAATTCTGGTGGCTCAAAGCTTAGTATCTCAAAAACGTCCTCGACTGAGACAATCATGTAGTGCTTAATTGCGGGTGGCAGAGCGTCATGCCCACACCTTTTTTCCGCCCAATCTAAAAAATCGGAGCTACTGGCAACATATACTCCAGTCTGCTTCATCCCACCGATTTCTTGCCAATACCCATGCAAGTCCGCCTCATTGAAATTTCTATAGCCGTAGCTTGTCGAGAATTTGAAGCGACCTTTCTTTAAACCAGTAGAATTATCTTCAATTGTGATACTCACACCGTTCTGATCATCGGTGATGGATGTGATTTGATACGGCGCTACATTATCCCAAGAGCCATTCAATTGGACAAATTCATTCATTTTCAGAATCTTCTGGTGTCTCGTCATCGTCATTGTATCGATCTTTTTCGCGATCCTTCCCATCCTGAATTTCTACCGTTGGGAGCACGTGAGCACCGAAAGCGCAGAAAATAGCGTTTGCAGACGGCATAACTAGAGTTTTCGGTTGGGCTCTTAGATCCCCAACCCTCGCCGGAGCACCCCGTTAGATCGCTCCGCGAGACAGCGCATCGCCAAGCGGGGGAGCAGGAATGCAAGGCGCGGGCGCCGCATGGCATTCATCCTAGAAAACAAATCCGTCAACAATAAGCCGCCGCGATCGCTTGTGCGTTCTTATTTTCCACCAGGATGGCACATTTCGCTCCCGGTACGGACTGGTAATCTGCCGTGGCGAGGAATACTTCCCCGGTGCTTGCCAAAGGCATTGTCTTGCTTGCCACAACCACATTCGCCTCGCGCCAGTTGACGCCAGCATTCTCGCCGCCAAGGATGCTGGTTTGTGTGCTGGGCAGAAATTCAACAACGCGTAAACTTGCCCCGCTGGGGGGCGCGGTCACGTTTACTTGCAACCGGCCGGCCATGGTAGAAGCCCCCGGACGCACAATTTGAACCTGTGTTGCGGCCTGATCTTTATGGGTTTCGGTGATATGGGCATTGATCTCGCCGCGCCGGGCGCCGACAAATTCGGAACGGCCTGCAACCACAGCCTGCGGGGTATAAACCCGGCGAGGATCAAAAGTCTTGCGCGCATAGGTGCGCTGGCGCTGGGTGTAATCGGGGCTGGAATATGGATCTTTCCATTTGCCACGTCTGCCTACGGATAATGTATCCCAGTAATCCACGTGCCAGGACAAAACGACCACGTCATCGCGCCGGGCAAGCTCGCGCACATAGGCGGCGGCAGGTACGCAGGACGAACATGATTGGGACAGAAACATCTCCACCAGCACGGGTGTCTGGGTTGCAGCGATTGGAGTGGCAGGCTCGTTCTCTGCTGACTGGAGTCCACTCGTTTTTTCAGGGGTTGCGCTGGTGATCTTTGCCGCAGCCTTCGGCGCGAACAGGCTTGCTGCGCTATTGCTCTGAACAGTCAGGATCATCACACACGCGCCATAAAGCGCAGCGAGAACGATCACGATGCTGACCGCGCGGACGACCACCCGGGCAAGCGATAACTGCGAATGCGACACCATATTAATCCTAACGACGATCGATGATACATAGCCTACCGCGCCCCACCAGACGAACCACGTTTGATCACACCTGTGCGAGATTGACGGAGTTCGCCCACCCCGATAGGGCTGCCGGAAGGGACCGCGCCATCATTACCGGGCAAGGAGTTTGCCATGACTGACCGTCCAACTGATCAACCAGCCACAAACCGGCCCGCCGGTGTGGCACCGCCCGCCGCTGTCAATTATACATTTTCCGCATCGGAAATTGAGCAGTTGCGTCAGTTTGGGGAGGCACACGATCATTCGGAGGGTGCCGTCCTATTTTCAGAGGGGGACAAGGCCGTTGATTGCCTCATCGTCTTGTCGGGCCAGCTTGACGTGCTCGTCACCGATGCGGGCGCGACCCGGCGGATTGGCTGGATGACGCCGGGCCAGTTTTCCGGTGATCTGGCCGTTTTAACCGGTCAGACGACCCTCGCCACCGGCAAAATGGCTGAAGCAGGCACGCTCTTGCATATCTCCCAGGAGAATTTTCAACGCCTTTTGGTCGAGAATTCGGCGCTGTCCGATGTGTTTATCCGCGCATTCGTCGCGCGCCGCGCCTGGGCCCGCACCTCGGGTCTTGCCACCACGGTGGTTGTGGGCTCGCGTGCCGACCGTACGGTTTTTGCGATTCGTGATCTCTTGACCAAGCATGAGGTCAATCATGCCTGGATCAATAGCGACGATGATCCGGTTGCTGAAAAAATCCTGACAACCAAGGGTTTCACGCGTGATGATTTGCCGGTTGTGCTGCGCGGGTCTTCGCTTGCCTTGCGCAGGCCTGATCTGCGTGATGTGAGCGAGGCGTATGGCCTCGATCTCTTACCCGATGGGGCGTGTGCGGATGTTCTCATCGTGGGCGCTGGCCCGGCGGGCCTTGCAGCATCTGTCTATGCGGCATCAGAGGGATTATCAGTCTTGACGATCGATACCGATGGTCCGGGCGGACAGGCGGGAACGTCATCAAAAATTGAAAACTATCTCGGTTTTCCAACGGGTATTTCCGGACGGGAGCTTGCCAATAATGCGGCTGTGCAAGCCCAAAAGTTCGGGGTACGGATTGCTTCGCCTGCGCGCGCTGAGAAGCTTGAGCCGCTGGCTGATGGCACGGCCTATTGTCTGACACTCGTCGATGGGCGCGCCTTTAAGGCGAAGGCCGTTGTCATCGCCACGGGCGCACAATACCGCAAGCTTCCCATTGACCATCTGGAGAGCTTTGAAGGGCGAGGCATTTATTACGGGGCCACGCCCATGGAAGCGCAGCTGTGCATGGAGCAGGATGTGGCTGTCGTGGGTGCGGGCAATTCTGCGGGACAGGGTGCCGTATTTTTATCGCAATCGGCGCGCCGCGTGCATGTCCTTTATCGCCGCCCTGATATTCGCGAGACCATGTCGGAATATCTGGTGCGCCGTCTGGAGGAAACGCCCAACATTCATCTGCACCCGGAGACAGAAATTGACGCCTTTCAAGGCGATGGACATCTGTCGCGGATTGACCTGCGTGTTGGTGGCAAGACGGGCGATTGTCTTGCAACGCCCTATGTCTTTCTGTTTATCGGTGCCGCGCCGTTTACGAATTGGTTGCCGGAGACGCTTGCCACGGGCCCACGCGGGTTCATCAAGACTGGCAGCGATCTGGGCAACCTCGATTTGGTGAAAGCGCAATGGCGCCTTGACCGCATGCCGTCCCGGTACGAAACCTCCCTCCCGCGTGTATACGCGGTGGGGGATGTGCGTATCGGGTCTGTCAAACGGGTAGCCAATGCGGTGGGCGAGGGCTCGGTCGTGGTTAGCGATATTCACGCCGCACTGGCCGAGATCGCCGAGGTCGCCGCGCAAGGGTGATGGTTCATCACCCTTGATTGATCAGGCTCTCAAGTGCGGTCAGAGACGGCAACAAAATCGCGTTTTGCAGCGCCGGTATAAATCTGACGGGGCCGACCAATTTTCTGGCCTGGGTCTTCCAGCATTTCCGACCACTGAGCAATCCAGCCCACCGTTCGAGCCAGGGCAAACAGCACTGTGAACATGTCAGTGGGAAAGCCCAACGCCTTGAGCGTGATTCCAGAATAAAAATCGATATTCGGATAGAGTTTTTTGGAAACAAAATACTCATCTTCCAAGGCGATTTTCTCCAGTTCCATGGCTACCTGCAAGAGCGGATCATCCGTCACGCCGATGGCATCCAGCACTTCGTGGCACGATTTGCGCATGACCGTCGCGCGGGGGTCGTAGTTTTTGTAAACCCGGTGGCCAAAACCCATCAGGCGGAACGGGTCATCCTTGTCCTTGGCGCGGGCAATAAATTCTGGAATGCGATCCACACTCCCGATTTCCTGCAACATATTCAGTGCCGCCTCATTGGCGCCGCCGTGAGACGGACCCCACAAAGACGCAATGCCCGCCGCAATACAGGCAAAGGGGTTGGCACCCGAAGACCCGGCGAGCCGCACCGTGGAGGTGGAGGCATTTTGCTCATGATCCATATGCAGAATGAAAATCTTGTCGAGCGCGGCGGCGAGGGTCTTGTTTACCTCATAGTCTTCTGCGGGCACGGCAAAGCACATGCGCATGAAGTTCTCCGTATACCCCAGCTCATTCTTTGGAAAGATAAAAGGCTGACCGGTCGAATATTTGAAAGCCATGGCCGCAATGGTCGGCATTTTGGCGATCATGCGGTGGCTGGCAATCTTGCGTTGCTCTTCGTCATTGATATCGGTGGAGTCGTGGTAAAATGCCGACAGCGCCCCAACCACACCGACCATAATCGCCATGGGGTGCGCATCACGGCGGAAGCCGTTGTAGAAGTTTTTCAATTGCTCATGGACCATCGTATGCATGGTGATGGCGTTATCGAACTGCTCAAACTGAGCCTTGTTCGGTAATTCGCCTTTCAGCAGCAGATAGGCAACTTCGGTAAAGCTTGATTGCTCTGCAAGCTGATCAATGGGGTAGCCCCGATAGAGTAGGATGCCGTTCTGACCGTCAATAAAGGTGATCTTGGACTCACAACTTCCGGTTGAGGTAAAGCCGGGGTCAAAGGTGAAGGTCCCGGTCTGTTTGGCGAAGGTCCGGATATCCACCACGTCGGGTCCATCTGTACCGCTATAGACGGGAAATTCCCCGGTTTTGCCATCATAGGCGACTTGCATTGTGCCGGCGGGTTTCAACGTGCTTTCCATGGGAACTCCTTGGGATGACTGCCTGTTTTGCAGCGCAATATACGCGAAAGCCGACCCAAACCAAGGCTTGACATCACACAAGATGCGCGTGCGCGCCCTGCCGGCGTGCGGCACGCAACCGCGTCTGTCCGTATGGTCCTAGCGAACTGAAAAGATTAATTAATTTCGTGCGCCTGCAACCCTGCTTCGAGCCGGCCCAGCGCTTCCTCGCGCCCCAAAATATAAAGGACGACGCCAAGATCCGGTGATGGATGACCCGCAGTCACAAGGGCGCGCAACGGGGCGCCAAATTGCCCGAAGCCAAGGTCGTTTTCTTCTGCAAATGTCTGCAAATGCGCCCTCAGGGCGGCTGACGCCGTCCAGTCCGTGGCGGCCTCAAGACGGGTTTGCAAGCCATTCAAAATCGCGCGTGTACCCTCCTTGCGCAGGGGTTTGCCTTTTTTCCCTGATAGGCTGATGGGTTTTTCCGGCGCGATAAAGGCCGCTGCCTCATTAATGTCGGCAAGGGTTGCGCAGCGCGATTTTAGAAACGGCGCTGCTCGGTGCAAGGCTGCGTTTTCATCCTTAAGCTGATCATTCAGGAAGGGTGCCGCTGCTGCCAGAAAGGCCTCATCGTCCAGCGCATTGATGTAATGGGCATTCACGTGGGCAAGCTTGTCAAAATCAAGGCGGGCGGGGGCCTTGTTAATGCCGTCCAGCGAGAAAAGGGCAATCGCACGATCCCGATCAATGATCTCCTCATCACCATGGGCCCACCCAAGCCGCAGCAGATAATTTGCAAGACCGGCGGCCAAGTAGCCCTGATCTCGATAGGCCTCAACGCCCAACGCCCCGTGACGCTTTGAGAGTTTTTTGCCATCGGGGCCGAAAATCAGCGGAATATGGGCAAAGACCGGACGCGCCCAGCCAAGGGCGTCATAAATCTGGCTCTGGCGTGCGGCATTGATCAAATGATCATCGCCGCGGATCACATGGCTAACGCCCATATCGTGGTCATCAACAACCACGGCAAGATTATAGGTGGGCTCACCATCGCCATCGCCATCGCTCTTGTCGTCGGCTGCTCCGCTCCCCCCACTACGCAGCAAGATTAGATCATCAAGCGCCTGATTGGGAAAGGAAACACGGCCCTGTACCGCATCATCAATAATCGTTTCGCCGTCCCGTGGTGCCTTAAACCGCACGGTAAAGGGTTGATCATCGGGGTACTGATCGCTTGGCTTGTCGCGCCACGGACTTTCAAACCGCGTCTGCGTGGTGCGGGCGGCGTCGCGCAGGGCGTCGGTCTCCTCCCCGGTCAGGTAGCAGCGATAGGCGTGCCCTGACCCCAGCAGATCAAGCGCCACCGCGCGATGGCGAGCACGCTGCTCAAACTGGGAGATGGGGGCCCCATCGGCGTTGAGGCCAAGCCAGGACAGCCCATCAAGGATCGCCGCAACGGCGTCTTCATTATGGCGAGCGCGGTCGGTATCCTCGATCCGAAGCAGGAATTTCCCGCCATGGTGCCGGGCAAACAGCCAGTTAAATAGCGCCGTGCGCGCCCCGCCAATATGGAGATAGCCAGTGGGCGAGGGGGCAAACCGCGTGACAATATCTGTTAAGGGCTGGTGCTCTGGCATGGTCAATGTGTCCTGAGGCGAGGGGCGAAGGCGGGCGACTTGCAATCGCGCGGCGCTTCGGCTCCCATAGATAAAACGTGCGCGTGGCGTTTAGCACATTCCTCTGCAAACTCCATCGGCCATTGGTCCCCCTCTATTGACCAGTCTGGCCTCACTTTGGGCCGCATTTTTTATGGCGCAAACCATCAAGGACCCTGGCGGCACTGATATTAGCCCCGCTGCCCCTGCACGCGGCGCGCCAGCGGGCGTTTCAATGGGCGATATCCTTTCGGCACTTGCGACGGCAACGCGCACGCGGCTATTCGGGCTTGTCC
>JBCBRS010000029.1:0-32283 GCA_039819545.1 Pseudomonadota bacterium
GACGTCAACCGCGTCAGGGGTCTCACGGCCTCCTTCCCGCACCTAAATTAGCATAGGCAGACAATACAGGGGCCTCTTGATTGGGGTGCGGAGCGTACCGGAACAGGTCCCGGGTCAAGCCCGGGAATACGGAGTGGCTTGAAAGGAAATGCCATATCCCCGGGCGTAAGATCCGGGGCCTCTTGATTGGGGTGCGGAGTGTACCGGAACAGGTCCCGGGTCAAGCCCGGGAAAGCGGAGTGGCTTGAAAGGAAACGCCGTGTCCCCGGGCGTAAGACCCGGGGCCTCTTGATTGGGGCACGGAGCGTACCGGAACATGTCCCGGGTTAAGCCCGGGAATGCGGTTTTTCCTAAGATCTGCTGGCAGAGGCCAAGGTTTCCTGAAAGCGTACTGGCTCCCCAATAGGGTTACCAACAAGCTCATCATCCCACATAACCGTCTGACCACGAATAATTGTGCCGATAGGCCAGCCGGTTGCTTCAAACCCGTCAAACGGTGTCCAGCCAGATTTGGAGGCTGACCAGTCATGGGTGATCGTGCGCTTTCTCGTCAGATCAATGACGGTAAAGTCAGCATCATAGCCCACGGCCATGCGGCCCTTGCCCGCGATACCAAAGACCCGGTTTGCCCCATGGCTGGTCAGATCAATAAATCGCGCCAGGCTAAGCCGTCCCGCCGCCACATGGGATAAAAGAACGGGCACCAGCGTTTGCACGCCCGGCATGCCGGAGGGGGAGGCGGGGTAAGGCTTACTCTTTTCTTCCAGCGTGTGAGGCGCATGATCAGACCCCACCACATCAAAAAGTCCCTGCTGCACCCCGGTCCACAGGCCGCTGCGATGATGGGCATCACGGATTGGCGGGTTCATCTGGGCAAGCCCCTTTAGCCCTTCATAGCATTCAGGCGCTTCAAGGGTCAGGTGCTGCGGCGTCACCTCTGCTGTGGCGATATCGCGGTTTGCAGCAAGCAGCGGGACTTCCTCAGCGGTCGATATGTGTAGGACATGAATACGGCGTTTTACTTCGCGCGCGATCGCCAGTAGACGCTCCGTACACCGAAGGGCCGCGGCCGCACTGCGCACCTGCGGATGCGAGGTCCAGTCACCGTCACGGGCGAGCGCTTTGCCCGCACGCAACATCATTTCATCTTCGGAATGGATGGCAACGCGGCGACGCCCATGGCGCAAGACTTCGCGCACGCCCTCGTCATCTTCCACGAGCAGATCGCCGGTGGAGGCTCCCATAAAGATTTTTACACCGCACACGCCCGGCAGGGTTTCAAGCGCCGCCAATTCCACCGGGTTGCCGTGGGTTGCCCCCACATAAAATGCATGGTCACAGGCCATCCGGTCTTTGGCGCGGGCCAGCTTGTCGTTGATTGCTTCCTCCGTCACCGTGAGCGGTGATGTGTTTGGCATTTCAAAGACAGCTGTGACCCCGCCGAGAACAGCGGCCCGCGCGCCGGTTTCGAGGTCTTCCTTGTGGGTCGGGCCCGGTTCGCGAAAATGCACCTGTGTATCGATGACGCCCGGCACCACATGCAGGCCCGCACAGTCGATGGTTTGCGCCGCATCGGCAGTACCCGGCACCGCCAGAGAGGCGATTTTGCCCTCGCGCACGCCAATATTTCGGGGCCCGGCACCGTCGTGATTAGCCACGGTGCCATTTTTCAAAATTAGATCGTAGGTTTCTGTCATGCTCGGGTTGTACTGCGCCAACCCGCGCTTGCAAAGCCAGAGATCGCAGGCTCACTCCTCTTCTTTTTCCCTGCGGACGGGCCTACACCAAGCGCATGGAAAATTCATTCGACACGGTACCCTTGCGCCATCGCGGCCTGATCGAAGTCAGAGGCCGCCAGGCGGGCGCGGCAAGCACTTTTTTGCAGGGGCTCGTCACGTGCAATATGAACGGCGTTGGCCCGGGACGCCCGACCTTTGGCGCGTTGTTGACCCCGCAAGGAAAGATCCTTGTGGATTTTATCATCAGCGCCGTGGATGCGCAGACGTTCCTGATGGATTGCGCGCGGGACCAGCTGCCGGCGCTCCTAAAACGGCTGACGCTTTTTCGCCTGCGCGCGCCGATTGATCTGACCGATGTGACGGATCGGTATGAGATGACTTTGCGTGAAGATCATGTGCGGACAAACAGCCCAACAAAAGAGGCTGTTGTGGTTCCGGACCCACGCTTGCCGATACTGGGTGTACGGACCTATCGTCCTTTTGGCGATGGGGAGACTTCGCCTGCGACGCCACCGGATGATGATGCACTGGCCCGGTATCGCACCCTGCTGATTGACAACGGTGTTGGTGAAATCGGGACCGTCTTTACACCTGACAAGCACTTTCTGCTCGATCTCAATTATGATCGCCTTAACGGCGTTGACTACACCAAAGGTTGCTTCGTGGGTCAGGAAGTTACCAGCCGGATGAAACGCAAAGGATCCATCCGTAAGCGGACATTATCGGTGATAATAGACAGGGACGCCGATCTGACCGGTGCAGACATAGTGCTAGACGGACAAAGCATCGGCAGCGTGCTCGCCGCGCAGCGGTCGGGGGAGACCATCAGAGCCCTTGGTCTCATCCGTATTGATCGACTTGGTACCGACCTGCACGCGCAAAGCGCCGTACCGGTTTGCGTACGCCATGATGAGGGTGAAACACCGGCAACACTGCAGGTCCCGGCCTATCTTTTGGACGGAAAAGCCGGTGATAATGAGGTAAGGAAAGTTTAGCGCGTTGGTTTGATGGGCTCGGGAACCGGGCGCGGCGTATCGCCGGGCCCTGCCTGCGCTGTTTGCGTGGTTTTCAGGTCCGAATAGGCTTGGCCGCCGCTACCAAAAACAAGAACAAGACCGAGGGCGAGACCGCACAGAACTCTGATTTTCATGCCCTCGATCCTTTCTGCGAAACGCCCTCCCCATGCCTGACCCTATAGCGCGGCATTTAATAAGCATTTATCAAAGAAGGTTAATCGCGGCTTAAGAGGATGAGTTGGCGCCGCGCCCTCGTGATAGCTGGGACCCCATCATGCCCGACGCGAAATCACTTACCGACACACCCCTGCCCTGTGCCTGGGCCCCCGCTGACGATGCGCTTTATCGTCATTACCATGATCATGAGTGGGGCGTGCCCGAGCGGGACAACCGGGCGCTCTTTGAAAAGCTGATCCTTGACGGGTTTCAGGCCGGGCTTTCCTGGCGGACGATCCTCTACAAGCGCGATGCCTTCCGTAAAGCATTTGACGGTTTTGAGCCGGAAAAAATCGCGCGCTATTCCGATCGGAAAGTTCATTCGCTTCTCCAGAATGCCGGCATCATCCGCTCAGAATCGAAAATCCGTGCCACCATCGGTAATGCCCAGGCCTGGCTGACCATTATGGAAACAGGCCCGGCGGATTTTTCCACCTTTCTTTGGGACTTTGTCGATGGTCGCCAGATCGTCAATACATGGGACGATTTTCGCGACGCCCCCACCAAGTCACAGGAAAGTGAAGCCATGTCGAAAACGCTCAAGAAAGCGGGCTTCAAATTTTGTGGCCCCGTCATTGTGTATGCGTTCATGCAAGCAGTCGGCATGATCAATGACCATGAGGTTTCCTGTGCCCGTTACAAAGCGGTGCAGGAATAGGCGGTGTGCGCCCTTCAACGCTTTGTTTACCCCCGAAACGCTGCGGCTTTGGCTTGCGAAAAAAACCAAAAATGATCAGATTGCGGCGCAGATGGACTGCGTCATCATGCAGTCCCCATGACTGCCTATCTGATTGGGCTTCGCTCGTCGCGCGAGGCTCCTTGTTGGGAACAACCCGCTTATGATCACCGCCCGTATCGCCGCCACGGGGCTTTTCACGCCCGCGCAATCCATCACCAACGAGGAACTCGTGGCGAGTTATAATCAGTATGTTGAAGACTATAACACGGCGAACTCAATAGCCATTGACGACGGAACGGTTACCGCGTTGGAGCCCTCCTCCGCGAGCTTCGTGGAAAAAGCTTCCGGAATTAAATCGCGCTTCGTTATGGACCGCGACGGTATCCTCGACACAAAACGCATGGCCCCGCACCTGCCCGCCCGCCCCGACGATAGCCTGTCGATCCTGGCGGAGATGGCTGTCCATGCCGCGCGCGATGCAATGGAAAAAGCATCACTATCGCCGGATGATATCGATGGCGTGATTTGCGCTTGCTCAAACTTGCAGCGCGGGTATCCGGCCATTGCCGTGGAAGTTCAGGACGCGCTGGGAATAGCGGGCTATGGCTTTGATATGAATGTGGCCTGCGCGTCCGCTGCGTTCGGCATTGAGACCGCGCTTGGCCTCCTCCACACGGGTGCCCAGCGCATTTTAATGGTAAACCCGGAAATCTGTACGGCGCACCTGAACTTTCGTAACCGCGATTGTCATTTTATCTTTGGAGACGTGGCGACCGCTGTGATCATTGAGCGCGAGAGTGCCGCCAGTGCCGGCGAGCAGTGGAAGATATGCGGTACACGGTTAAAAACTGCTTATTCCAACAATATCCGAAACAATTTTGGCTTTCTCAATCATTGCGAGCGCGAGACGGACGCTGCCGCTGATGATCAACGCGCCCCCACAACGGACAAGCTCTTTATGCAGGAGGGGCGCAAGGTCTTCAAAGATGTGGTTCCCATGGTCGGCGGGATGATCAGTGCCCACCTTAAAGATCATGACATCGACCCTGCCTCTCTTTCACGGCTTTGGCTGCACCAGGCAAACCTGTCCATGAACGAGTTCATTGCGCGTCTTGTTCTGGGACGCGATGCCACGCGGGAAGAGGCACCCATCATCCTCGATCGCTATGCGAATACCTCATCGGCTGGCTCGATCATCGCTTTCCATCTCTACCGGGATGATTTGGCCATTGGGGACATTGGAGTGATCTCTGGTTTCGGCGCCGGCTATTCGGCAGGGTCGGTCATTGTCCAGCGCACGCAATAATCGGGCGGTTAGACCGTGAATCGTTTGGCGTTTCGCGTGTCATTCAGGTCAGCGGCGCTTCTTCGCGAGGCCCGCATCTGGCGTTTTGTTTCAACAAAAAGGAAACGCAGTCTAGGATTTTTGACACGGTCGGGGACGTAAAGGATTAAGACGGCGGGGGCCCGGCGGACGACGCGTTTGTTTCTTCAACACCGACATCCGACATGGGTCTTGGCCCAAATCGTGGGGACCAGGCCCAATCGCCATAGCGCCAAACCTGCCAACCGACTTTCGGCAATGCCTCTGGCACCGGATCAAAACCGTGACTGCCCCATGGGTGACAGCGGCTCAGCCGTGAGAGGGTGAGCCAAACGCCCCCCATCACGCCGTGGCGGCCAAAGGCGTCGAGGGCATAGACCGAACAACTCGGTTCATGGCGGCACCGCACCCCGATCATCTGCAGCACCGGCGACAGAAAGATCCGATACGCCATCGTTAAAAAAACAAAGGGTGCCGTCGCTGGTTTCGCGCGGACTTTTTGCCACCGGGACGCACACATAAGACCCTCTTTTTGGCGACGTGATCAATTCAGGTCAAATTAACCCCATTGGGGACGATGAATACCCGTTTATGGGGTAACGGTGTTTTGTTTACCCTAATGCAGCGCCAGGGCTCGCCAGCACCGCATAAATGGTCAAATTCAACGAATGCTGGTTAACAGGCATTTCGCCTCTGGGGCGAGTGCGATCGTAATCCTTCCCTCAATGAGCGACCCGTTTTGACCTCGGGAAAATTCTCGCATTTATTCGATATTAATGTTTTGTTAAGGTTTGAGCAATTGAGCCGCAATGGGGCAGTGGTTGTAATTAATTGGGTGGTGGGTGACCATGCGTACATTCGGATTTTCAATTCTAACGTCAGTGGCGGCAGTGGCCGCAGCGGGCGTGTTTGCGGGCGCGGCAGAAGCAACGCCCATCAATCTCGATTTTGACAGCAACGCGGCTGGCGAAGTGGTCGAGGGGGATATCAACCCTTTCGTTCGACTGACCACCACAGGAGGTCAGGGCGCAGCGATCGTTTTTGACACCCGTAACCCCACGGGCGGTGACGATGACCTGATCCTCGTCACCAACGTTACGCCCGGTGTGCGCGGCCCCTCCCCGGGCGGCAATGTGTTGATCATCGCAGAAAACTTGATCGATGCGGATATGAACGGTCTGGTTGATGTGCCCGACGATAACGCCAATGGCGGCAGCTTTACCTTTGACTTTACCAACGAGGTGACCTTCTTTGGTTTCAATGCCATTGATTTCACCGATGGCAATGGCTTCCTCTCCGTTGATTTGTTTGGCGCGGGCGGCAATCTCTTCTCGTTCACCATTGATGACGTGATGCGCGATGGTGTTGATCTTGTTGCTGAAGTTGGTGACCGCGCATTCTTTGGTCTGTTTAACAACATCTTTGGCGACGACGGTATCGCTGGCGTCACCCAAGCGGTGATTACACTGGGCGGTTCAGGAGCAATCGATGGCGTCTCCTTCCACGCCAATGAAGTGCCCGTACCGGCGGCCTTACCGTTGATGGTATCAACCTTGGCGTTTGGCGGGTTCGTCGCGCGTCGCCGCAAACAACGCCGTATCGCGTAGGACTTTTTTTCTCCGACTGACTGATGATTGCCCCGGCTTCGCGCCGGGGCTTTTTTTATGGGCTTGCTATGAAAGGGTCAGCGTAATTGCCGCCTCGCGAACGCCGAGCGCGCGTAATTCGGCACCCACAACTTCGCCATCACCATTGCGATCGGTACTGTCAAAAATGTCGCGTGAAAGCGACACATACTCATCACGCGTCAAATGCTGATCATCGCCAGCCTGACCATAAAATACCCGCCGCGCTACCGCATCAATGCGAATACGGTCTTCGCGTGTTCGGATATCAAGGGCTTTGTTCATACGGCTACGAGAAAGAGGCAGGATTTTTTCCTCGCCGGCAATGGTCAGGCGAACAAATCCGTTGAGATGCGCAAGTTCGCTTTTAACCACCTGAAGCGCAGCAAACTCGTCAGCATCGAGAGAGCCAGACCCATTAAGATCGGCGCGCTCGAACACATCTTCACTGTGCTCAAGATAGTCCGCACTGCGCAGAAGGGAGATAAACGCGTTCGTACCATCGGCTTTGTCAGCCGTTGATCCGTGAGCGCTAAGCCCAAAAATTGCGCCCGATAGCGCCGCCACACTGGCCGTTACTGCCATCACCGATTTCCACATGATCTCTCTCCTTTGTTACCAGCATACAGGCTGGACCTGGACTTGGTTCCCATCGCGGTCAGGCGTTGGAATTTTCAAGGCAAGCGTGAAAGAACAAAGGCAAGTGTGGCACTCATCCGGCGGGAACCTTACCCAAAAGAGAGATTTCCCCTTGTAAGGTGATACTACCCACGTCATTCGTGCGTAGCGGGTCGAACCGTGAAACACGTTGGCAAGGCCGCCGCTAGAGCACCGGGCGCTTGGCCGTTTTATCAATCGCCAGAGAGAAGATATCGGGCCGCGCGTAGTGGCCAACCACGTCAAAATCCATCCGTGCCGCAGCGAGCGTGCGCAAATCAATTTCTGCGCGAACCATTGCCTCCCGGCCAAAGACAGGACCCGCAAGCACCTCGCCGAGGGGGGATACAATCACGCTGCCGCCCTTGATCAAGACGGTGTCAGCGTCCGTGCCCTGCACCGTATCGAAATCGACGGGCACATCCGCACGCGTTAAAAATTGCGCAGCGCTAACCACAAAGCAGCGCCCTTCCAGAGCAATGGTCGTCATGGTTGACGTCCATTGTGGGCGGTCATCGACCGTCGGTGCACAGTAAATCTCCGTACCCTGTGCATATTGTGACAGGCGTAGCATGGGCATATAGTTTTCCCAACAGATCACGGCGCTCAACCGGCCCGACCGCGTCTCAAACGCTCCCAGCGTCGACCCGTCACCTGCTCCCCAGATCACCCGTTCCGCCGCCGTTGGCATCAGTTTGCGGCGCTTGCCCACGAGCGCGCCTGCCGCTGAAAAACACAAAGCCGTGCAATATAACGTACCGCCATCGCGCTCTATCACGCCGACAATGATATCACTGCCCACATCTTTTGCATGGGCCGCAATCTGCCTGGTTTGCGGCCCCGGCACGGTAATGGCACTGTGCGCATAGCGTTGAAAAAGCGCCCGCCCAGCGTCACTGCGCGAGCCCACGGGCGCGCCAAAATGGCTGCCCTTGGGATAGCCACCAATAAACGCTTCGGGAAAAACACAAAGCCGGGAATAAGACGTTGAAAATTCCGCGACCGCGTCAGAAAGCAGATCGGCGAATTTTTCCATCGTGCCTGGCGTATCAAACAGGACACTTCCTGCCTGCACGGCACAAACCTGTGTCACACTGCTCACTGATCAAGCGCTTTCGCTTCGCTATCTGCGGGATCTTCCCACGTCTGCCCCGTGGCATAGGCGCGAAAATACGCATAGGCCTCATCATCAGCGATAGAAGCGGCCCGGCGCCATTTTGAAAGTGTTGGCCGGTTCAAAAGCGTTTCATCTGTATCAAGAATAAGGACGTTGGGTGTGCCCACTACACCATGCACATCAAATCGCTTTGGCACATCAAGATTACGGTCGCGCTTACCCACATCCACATAGACAAGCGCATAATGCTCCTCAATCAAGGACCGAAAGCGTGGCTTTTCAAACTTCGCGGCAAGCCCCCGGCTATCATGGCACCAATTTGCACCAAGGACGATCAGGGTTTTTTGCCCCTCTGCACGCGCGCGCGCCAAGGCCGCGTCAACATCGGCCATGGCATTTCGCGCCGGATCATAGGGGCGCGGCTCATCATCACCATGGTGGGCCTCCTGATGGGCCTCGCTTTCAGCCCTTTTTGCCGAAATCATCGCCATTGCCGCGTTCATCACATGGGCCTGCGCAGCGTTAAAACTTGGATGGGCACTTGGGGAAACATCAGGTATCGTCCCGGTAATGACGAACGTGATACTCGCTTTTGAGGTGGCGGCCGCGTCTGACATTTTCACATCCCACGCCCCACTATAAAGCCCATAGGCTTCGCCCGGATGACCGGTAAAAACCACACCGGGATAAAAATCATCCGTCCCCGTTACCGTTTGCGTCCCAAGACCATAACCGGTGAAATAGCGATCTTCGCTGTCACCATTTGTTTGCGTCTCGTTCAACTGCCAGGTGGGCGCTTGCATTGGCGCACGCGAACGCATGGCCTTGATCAAAACCGACAGGTCCCGCGCGCTCGCCCGTAGGCCACCTTGCGGTGAAAAAATGCTACCATTGGTGCCAGGACCATAAGACTGGAGATAAGCGGCAGGGTTTACGCCATCTTCTGACAGAAGGTTGGCGGCAAGTCGGCGCCGGTCACCATTGCCATCTTTTTGAACCTGCCACTGCCCATCAATCCAACGATAGAGAACACCGCCGCGCCGCGTGGCCCGGCGCGAGACGCCAAACCAGTTATAGCCCACATCAAGACCGAGGGGATCAAACACCGTCTGCGCCATCAAGCGGTCGAACCGCATGCCACTGGCACGCTCCATCACCGTTGCGAGAATACCGCTATTGAGGTTGGCGTAGGTGAAATAGGTACCGGGAGCCACCTCACCCTGCCCTCTTCCTGCCGCCGCAAAAAGCGACGGCCCGCGCGCGTCAAAAAGGGACTTCATTGTACCAGGGGCCAGCACCCAGTACTGTGCCGGGTCGCGGATCGAGCCCATATGGCTCATCAACTGCGCAGTGGTAATTGCCCGGTCGGGGAACGCAGGGTTCCGCAAGGACCAGCCAAGATAATCCGATACATCCGTAGAAAGATCAATTTTTCCCACTTCAGCAAGATCGTGGAGCCCCATGGCCAGCGCCATTTTGGAGATGGAGGCAACCCGCACCTTCGTGTCTGCGGTGAGTTTGCGTTTGCATCGGCCAGTTTTCATATCGGCGATTTCGGCACACCCTGCCGCGCCAGCATAAATCGTCTGCCCGTCCACGGTTACCACGAGGGAAACACCAGCCACGGGCCCGGCAATATCACCCTCAACGAGCCGTACCAGCGCCTGATCAGCACTATTATTCTTTCCTGCATCGGCGCTTTTCGCCTTTACGCCTTGCCCATGGCTGCCCCCAGCCAGCACCAGCGCCGCAAGCCACACCCCCATTCGGCGAAAAAGAAACAGCATGGTCAGCCCCCCTGCGTTGAGCGGAAAAACGTCTCCAGCCGAGCTAAAGCCTCGCGCAAAACGTCTTCTTTTTTACAAAAACAAAACCGGATGTAGTGCGTCGGCGCTAAGCTTAGCCGGTGATGGTAAAACGCCGAAAGGGGCACGGCGGTAACCCTTGCCGCGCGGGTCAGATGCGCGCAAAACGCGTGATCCGCCATATCGGTCAGTCCACGGATATCAGCGGTAAGGAAATAGGTTCCCTCACACGGCAGCAGCGAAAAACCGAGGGTCGTCAGTCCAGACGCCAGCATGTCGCGCTTGCGCTCTAGTGCCCCAGCAAGGCGATTGTAATAAGCATCATCATAGCCCAACCCCTCTGCCACAGCCGATTGCAGATGAGCCGGGGTTGTATACCCCATAAATTGCCGTGCTTTCATAATCGCTTCGATCAGCGGCGGCGCGCCAGACACATATCCCACCCGCCAGCCGGTGAGCGAGAAGGTTTTGCCCGCCGACCCAATCCGTACACAGCGGGTTTGCATATCATCAAAGGTCATCAGGGGACGATGACGCACACCATCAAAGACGAGATGTTCATAAACCTCGTCACAGACAACTGTGATACTGTGACGGCGCGCCATTTCGGCGATGAGAGATAACTCAGCCTCACTGATGATGCGGCCCAAGGGATTATGCGGCGTGTTAAGGGCGATGACGCGGGTTTCAGGCGTAATCGCCGCACGCAAAACATCGGCGTCAATTCTCCAATGAGGGGGCTGTAGATCAATAACCACCGGCCGTGCGCCCGCCGCCTCAATCATGGGCGCATAGCTATCATAATAGGGCGCAAAAAGTATGGCCTCATCGCCGGGCTTCAAAAGCGCCAAAAACGAAGCGGCCAGCGCTTCTGACGCGCCAGAGGTGACGAGGACACCCTGTACCGGGTCAATTTCGAGGCCATAAAATCGTTTATTCGTTTCGGCGACGGCGGCGCGTAGGCGTTCAATTCCCTGAACGGGGGCATACTGATTATTTCCCGTCAAAATGGCGTCAGCAGCATGGCGTAAGAGCGGGGCAGGCCCGTCTTCATCGGGAAACCCTTGCCCCAGATTGATGGCATCGTGCTCATTCGCCAGTGCCGACATCACCGCAAAAATCGTGACCGGTCGGTCGGCAAAAACAGGGTTTAATGTGTCGGCGCTAAGCATGGCAGAACCATAGGCACCGGCGTCCCTTCCGGCAATGGGGCGCGCCCTGGTGCGGAAATTGACCTTGCTTTCCCACCGCGATTGGGCTTCATTGCGGGCTCAGCCCATGAGCAGCGGGTATAGCACAATGGTAGTGCAGCAGCCTTCCAAGCTGAATATGCGGGTTCGATTCCCGCTACCCGCTCCATTCACTCAAGCAGATCAACCACCATCACGAAGCCGCCATAGGGCTCCATGGGCACGGGTGTCGGGATTGCGGGCGATAGCGTGATCGGCGTCACCCCCAATGCCCCCGCATGATCTGCCCGTGACGCAGCACCCGCTTGATCCTGCTCGACCTCATCGCTGTAGAGCGTTGCGGACACTTCTGCGGTGCCCAGAAAGGACAGGTCGAGCGCCGGGGTCTTGCTTGTCTTTTCGCCATTGATACCCGCCACATACCAACGCCGTGCATGGCGGCGGGCGACAACAGCATCCTTGCCGGGATAGCCGCTCACATAGCGGGTTTCATCCCACGTGGTGGGCAGTGCCGCAAAAAAGTCTTTATACGCCGGAGAAAGCGCGCGCAGGCTATCCGGAGCATCGGCAATGTGCTGCAGTCCGGACTCAAAGAGAACTGCCAGCGCAGTTTCATGACCCAAACTCGTCTGTCTCGGGATCAATTGTTGTTTATAGGTAACCGGCGTATAATCCATGGAGCCGATGACATTGCGGGTAAAGGCGAGCACCGTATTCTGGTAAGGCGCCAACGCGCCGTAATCGCGGACACCGCCAAAGGTATAGGCCTCCGCACCCAGCACTGATTCCATCGACATGAGATTGGGCCACGTCCGCGCCCAACCGCGCGGGATCGTTGATCCATGGAAAATCACCATAATCTCATGGTCTGCCGCATCGCGCAGGATATCGAGGTAAAGCTGGATCATATCCTGTTTATCGCTATGGAAAAAATCCACCTTGATAGCGTTGACACCAAGAGCTTGCAGCCGCTGCATTTCCTCAACACGGCGGAGCGGATCATCCATGATGTTGCGCGGTTGTTCGGTTACAAAATTGTGCCGCCCTCCGGAATTATACCAGAAGGATAACCCAACACCCTGACCATCCGCATAGGTCACAAGCTCTTCCATGGCTGCATCGCTGATCGTGTTCCAGTTCGCGTCAACAAGCGCGTAGGGCCACTCCATCTCGGCTGCGAGGTCGATCATGTCCTTTAGCTTGGGCAGGCTGCGCGAGCTTGCGTGATCGCTGGGCCAACTCCACGCTGACAGACCCGGCTTGATCCAGCTGGTATCGCCAACCTCACTAGGGCTGCTCAGGTGAAAGACGAGATTGCTTTCAACGATAGCGCCAGGGTCGCGGCCCACAATGCCAATTCGCCAGGGGCCCGCCCACGGCAACTGGGCGGCGGCAACGGCGCGGCCAAAGCCCATACCGCTTTGCGCCAGTGGCGGCGCGATACGATAGTGACCACCGGGCGCATCAGGGGCAAGATGGCTGCCCTGATCGTCCGCTGTCAGATCGGTTTCATGGATCAGGAGCCACAGCCCGGTTGAGGTCTCGAACAGAGAAGGAAAACCCCAGCCTGTTCCTTGGGCGCCGGTTTCGGCTGGCGCTTTGCGCACGGTTTGATTGGTGGGCGTACCAATCGGGACGCCCCGGGTATAAGGCGTCTCATAGGCCGGGGTGTAAACGCCGGCCAGGTCGTAAGGCTGCCCCCAGTGCGTCCCGTCCGTCGCCAGCGCAAAACTGGTGGCATCTTCCTCCAACCAGTGAAAAAGAATATCGCTCTCTGGTCGGCGATAGCGAACTCCAAACCCCTCATCAAACACCTGAATATCGATGGCGAGGCGTGCGGCGGTCTCATCATCGGCAAGCATCAGTGTCATTGTATTCGCACTCACATCATTCTCGCGGCGTTTGCCGGTGAGCATACGATATTGGTGGCGAACGGTGTCCCGAACCACAGTTTCCAGGCTCAACGTGCTTCGAAAGTCAGAGCGGACCATGGGGTCTGGTCGCCGCGTGTCGGCAACCGCCGTGACAATCCCTAAATTTGACCAGGTCAGAACGGGGTCTTCGTCGAGGCTGACGGCATATTGGAAAGCCGTGGTGACACGATCAGCTGCCGGTGTTTCTGGACCGGCTCCTTGGGAATTACGACGTATCGTGACGGTCAAACGCCCGTTCGGAGAAGAAACGGCCCACTGATCTGCCTGCAGATCATCTTTGATGGTGTCTGCGCTCTCGCTACTTTCTTTTGTAGCCCGATCACCGCAGCCCAAAATGAGGAGCGGCGCCAGAAGACCTATGAAGACCCGGCAGTGTCGTGCGCGCATGCTATTCTCCCAGAGTGCGTTCACAAACCGTGTGATCGTCGATGGTTTCCATCCATCGACTTGGGTTCGAACGCGCGAACCCTAAAAAATCTGGACGGTGTTTCTGAGTCAACAAAACGTAAACGCAGTCTCGTATCCTTCTATTCAGCGGGCACCACTGATTGCTGCCATGAGCCTTCAACGACCCGGCCGAAGATAATCCTGTTGGCCAGTAGCGCAATCGTAACGCTTAGAACCAGGGTCAAAAACATGCCGTGAATTTCATGGAAGGGCTGCCAGGCGAAGATAAAGCTGCCGTAAAAGAAAACGCCGCTGATCACACCAATGATTGCAGCGCGCGCATCCACATTGCGGAAGGCAAGCCCCACGATAAACGCCGACAAAATTGGCATGGATAAAAGACCATATAATTTCTGTACGGTGTTGATGATGCTGGTCTGCGAGGCAAAAAACGGCACGATCAGGATCGCGAGAATGGTGATCGAGATTGAGAAAATACCGCTGAGCTTTGGCACGTTGCGCGCCTTGCCCACATAAGCCTCATGGATATCACACACATAAAGCGCCGCCGAGGCGTTCAAGATCGAGTTAAAGGTTGTGAGCACCGCTGCAGCCAGCGCCGCCGCGAAAGCACCCGACAACCATACCGGCAGGATATCACCGACAATCCGCCCATAGGCCGCATCATTGATATCGCCATAAAGCTTGAACGCCACGATACCCGGCAGGGTGACAATCACCGGCACAATCAACAGTCGGATACCTGCGGCCGCCAAAACGCCCTTGCGCGCTTCGCCCAGATTGGGCGCTGCCATGGCGCGTTGGGTAATGGTCTGGTTGGTGCTCCAATAAAATGTCTGGATAAAGATCATCCCGGTCAGGAGAGTGTGCCACGGCACCGGCGTTGGCTCATCAGCGCCAAACATACCCTCGCGCCCAAACAGGGTCAGGCGTTCTTTCGGGATTCCGGAGAGATCGAAGCCAATGGCCTTGAGGCTTAAAAAAACAAGCAGCAGAGCAAGCGACAGAATAAGAACGCCGCTATACGTATCCGAAACGGCCACAGCACGCAGCCCCCCCAGAATAGCATAGGCCGCGCCCACCGCCGCAAAGACGAGCGACATGATCAAGATTGTGCTGTCCACCTCAAGAAAGGTGCCGACAAATACACGCTCACCAAAAAGCCCCGACGCATCAAGACCGGTCATTGATTTCAGGAATAATGATCCCCCATAAAGAATCGCCGGCAGAAAGATAAACAGATTACCCAGCAGAAATAAGACAGAAATCAGGGCACGGATATGTTTATCATTATATTTGCGCTGTAATAATTCGGTCGTCGTTGTGCAATTGTTACGATAATAGATCGGCAAAAACACAAATGCCAAAACGAAAAGCCCCACCACGGCGGCAAGCTCCCACCAGGCGATCAACAACATCTGGCTACCGTTCATGCTCACCAGTTGATCCGTCGACAGATTAGTGAGCGTGATTGATCCTGCGATAAAGTACCAGCCAAGCCCACCATTGGCCAAAAAATAATCATGACCTGACCCGCGGTCACCGGCAGCAGCCGCGCGGCAATGGAGCCATGTGAGGAACCCGATAAGCGCGGTGATCAATACGAAAACCGTTAACTGAATTGGATTGGCCATGGTTGCTTCCCTATCTGTCTGCCGAATTTTCGCCTACGGCTGACAATCATTTCAACCACTCTAACCGGTGGTTTTCTATTGGTAGTGTTGCACACTTTTCGCTGATGTATAGCACAAAGAAAGACAGGCGGTGTACGAAGTACAGCCGCCTGCCAAGGATGAGCACCCGGGAGGGACGTGCTCAAAACCGTAAACTTCTATGGGGGCAGGGAGCGACCAAAAAATGCACCGCTCCCCGCATGACCCGGTTCTTAGAATGAGGCGCGCACACCAAACAGGTACCGCGAGCCGGTGTTTGAGTACGTCAACAACCGGTTCCGGAACCGCGAGAAGTCCCGCGTATCCGCACCAAGAACGTTGATGCCTTCAACGAAGAACTGGAAGTTTTCGCGGATGGCATAAGACGCCGCGAAGTCCAGCTGACCAAACGCTTCACGTTCGCGCGGTTCGCTGAAGTCCGACTGGGCAAGGACGAGGAACTCGTCACGATAGTTGTAGGCAACCCGCGCCGAGAGGGGGCCTTTTTCATAAAAGCCCACAATGTTGATGGTGTGCGGCGTCAGACCGTTAAAGCCGAGACCCGCTGTTGGCGAGTTCAGATCGCGGTCAACTTCGCTGGTCACATAGGTGTAGTTGAGCTGTGTGCCGAACCCACTCCAGATGCCAGGCAAGCTTGTAAACTGCGTTTGGAAGGCAACTTCCAGACCGGTCAGCGAGCCCGTTTCGCCGTTCCGGCTCCGCGTGTCCTGGAACGGAACGAGCGTTGTTTCATCTTCCATACGCCCACCATTACCGGCCGGAAAGACAATCGGACGATCAATCGGCAGTGTCGAAAGCTCGATAAAGTTCTCAAACTCTTTGTGGAAGCCTGTGACCGTGAAGGCCCCCGTCTCACTAAAGTAATATTCGAACGCCACATCGTAGTTTGTGGATTCGAACGCTTCGAGGAATGGGTTACCCCCGCCGGAGATCGGTGCGTTTGACCGGCCGCCAAAGGTGTTCGCCACGCCGAGTTCCGTAAGGGTCGGACGTGTCAGCGTTTCAGAAAACGCAAAACGCACGATGGTATTGTCGGTGGGCTCAACCTTGACATTAAATGACGGCAAGAAGCTGATATATCGATTGTCGACCTGCACCGGTGAAGTCGGACCAAAGTCAATCAACAATTGAGTATCGCCCGGTGATTCGCGAAACTGCAATACCGGCTGATCTACGCCGCGCGATGTGGTTTCGGTGATCGCCACACGGAAACCTGCATTGGCACTCCAAGGCAATGATCCACCAAAGTCACCACCCCATTGTGAGTTGAAGTAGGCTGCGTAAACAGTCTCATCAACCTCAAAGCTGGCGCCCGGATTAAAGTCCGGCTCGTAAAACCCGAAGACCGAGTCGGCATTCGCATCACGGCGCGCGATCAAATCAGCGTTAGATTCTGGCGAACTGCCAAGGCGCGCCGGGTTTGTGATATTCGCCGTATCGTTCAGCACCCGGAAGGCATCTTCAATCGAAGCCGTCAGGGTCTGTGGCGGTACGGTTTCTGCCCCCGGGACCCCTTCAAGGAAACCATCGAACGAGAACTCACTGAGGATCGATGTGTCAAACGCCACGGTATAACCGCAAAAGGCACAGAAGATCGAGCCGCCTTGCGTGGGTGAGAAGTTATCAAACACGTTTTGCGTTTTCGACCGGTCCGTGACGATACCGCCAAAACCGATGGCCTGCAGCGCGCCGCGTTCAATATTCCAGTCACCGTCAAACCGGATTTCGAAGACTTCGTCGTCAATGTCGGTGCGGTTGACGTTCACAAAGTGCAAACGCTGGATCGACCGATCAGTGGCACCAACAATGTTTGTAATCGTTGAGATACCATCATCATTGGAAAGCTGGATCAGCGGCGATTCCGGCGCGAGGGCACCCAGAACCACAAACGGGTTTGTGCCGTCGCCAGTCGCCTTAGAGTAGGACGCATCAAGCTTCAGGT
This sequence comes from Pseudomonadota bacterium, assembly GCA_039819545.1. Classification (GTDB taxonomy): domain Bacteria; phylum Pseudomonadota; class Alphaproteobacteria; order Caulobacterales; family Parvularculaceae; genus CALLPQ01. The sequence continues at coordinate 17,326 of JBCBRS010000029.1, forward strand.
TCAGCGTTTCGGTGACGTCCAAATCAAAGTTTCCACCAAAAGCAATCGTCTCTGCGAGGCGATTATTCGAGGTCAGAACATTATCGTTTTGCGACAAGCCAACCTGCGGCGCGATCAGCGGGTTGCGATCCTGGAAGGTTACGCCCGGGCGACTAAAGGACACGACCGTATTATTTGCATCCAGGACGGGATCAATGAAGGGCGGGCTGAAAAAGCCAGAAAACTGCGTCGCATTCGATTCGATGTCAAAGCGCGTGTACAGACCATCGAGGGTGAAGGTAAAGTTATCGCTGGGCGCAATCTGCGCCGTGGCGTTGATTGTTAACCGCTGGCGATCCTGTACATCGCGGCTATGAACAACCTGCTGCTGAACACGCGCGCCTTCAGGGAGTTCGCCTAAATCATCAGCGGTGAGGCCGGAAGAGCTTTCCGGTGCGTCGACAATCGTGTCACCGGTCCGCAAGGCGAAACCGTTCGTGAAAGAGCTATCTTCCTGGGCTCGGCGATCAGAATAGGCGACGCCAACCAAAACACCGAAAGTCTTGGAATCGTTTGCCCAGGAGGCAACGGCATCAGCCTGCGGGCCAAGACCATCGCGCAGCGTGTCATAGATACCCGCAGCGGAGACAGAGAATTTCGTACCCGTATCAAGGGGCCGCGCTGTGATAATGTTCACCTGGCCACCGATACCGCCAGATTGACGATCGGGGGTTGGTGTTTTCAAAACATCAAGACGGCTGGTGATATTCGACGACAACACGTCAAAAGAGAATTCACGGCCAGGGTTATCCGTCGCAATCGTCCGTCCATTGATAAAGACGCCAACAAATTCCGGACCAAGGCCCCGCACGGTCACGAACTGGCCTTCACCACCACTCCGGTCGATGGCAACACCGGTAATCCGTTGTAGCGATTCTGCAAGGTTGGTATCGGGGAATTTACCCACATCCTCCGCTGAGATGGAGTCAACAACCGAGTCGGCGTTTCGTTTTATATCGATAGAATTTTTCAGACTGCCCCGGATACCCGTGACAACGATTTCATCGTCAACATCCTGGGCGTTCGCGGTTGTTGGGATGAGAACGCCAAGGGCGGCTGCTCCCATCAAGACTGATTTTAGTGTACGCATTCGTTCCTCCTGTTTACGTTGATTATATTTTTGTTTTGCAACTGCCCCCACACATCTGTGTGTCCTGTTGCTGCTTTTTATTCGGCCTTAAAGGTTTTTATCGCCTCCTCAGGTGCCAAATTTCGTGGTTGAAAGGGATGGTGACTTGATGCGTGATGGATACGCTTGTTCGAACCAGGATGAAAAGCTTTTGATTTCATCCGCAGTCATATGAAGCCCTAATTTCGAACGCCGCCACAGAATATCTTCCGCCGTCGCGGCAAACTCATGGGTAACGAGATAGGCGCATTCGGCCTGGGTCAGCCCTGCGCCAAATGCCTCGCCAAGCTGCGCCTCATTTTGATGATCGCCAAGGATAAGCCCCATGCGCGTTCCATAGGCTCTCGCAAGCCGCCTGATAAGCCGAGGCTCAAAGCCCGGATAGCGCTTTTTTTGCGCGGCAAAGAAGCCGTCAAAGTCGGCATCCGGAATATCCCCTCCCGGTAATGTCTTTTCTTCTGTCCACGGCGCCGAAGGTGCCCTGCCCGCACCCGTTGATGGCAACCGGTCAATAAGGCGATCCACCGCATGCTCGGCCATCTTGCGGTATGTGGTGATCTTACCCCCGAAAATTGACAGAAGCGGCGCGCCCAACTCTTCGCTGCTCATGTCAAAAACGTAATCACGGGTCACCACCGATGCGTTGTCCTGTTGATCATCAAAAAGCGGCCGCACGCCCGAGTAAGACCAGACAACATCATCGGCAGAAATTGATTTGTGCAGATACGTATTCACAAGATCGCACAGGTAAGAGATTTCCTCTTGATCGATTTCTACGCTCGCCGCATCGCCGTTAAACGCGAGGTCGGTTGTTCCGATGAGCGTAAAATCATTTTCATAAGGGATCGCAAAGGCGATCCGCCCGTCCGTATGCTGAAAAATAAACGCTTCATCGCCGTCGTAAAGGCGCTTTGTGACGATATGACTGCCTTTCACAAGGCGCAGATTGCTTGCGTTGCGCGCGGCGGCATTTGGAGTGCTGCCCCCCTGACGACGTAAAATATCATCAACCCATGGCCCAGCGGCGTTCACGACGCTGCGCGCCAATACCCACTGTTTGTTGCCATCGCTATCCTCGAGGAGGACGCGCCACAACCCGTCCTGACGCTCCAGCGCCTTGCAGGCGGTGCGCGAGCGCATCTGGGCTCCCCGCCCCTCAGCGTCGAGGGCGTTGAGAACCACGAGTCGCGAATCTTCCACCCAGCAATCAGAATATTCAAAGCCGAATGTGAACGCTTTATCGAGAAACGCCCCGGTTACGGGCTGGCTTTCATCGTTTGCGGGCCCGCGTGCCTCTGCAAAACGCCGGCGCTTCGTCGGGGGCAGCATTTTGCGCCCACCCAGATGATCATAGACAAACAAACCAAGCCGCAGCAGCCACGCCGGTCGCAAACCCTTGTGGTGGGGCAGAATAAAGCGCATGGGCCAGATGATGTGCGGCGCCGCACGGAGCAGGCGCTCGCGCTCGGTCAATGATTCCCGCACCAACTTGAATTCATATTGTTCCAGATAACGCAAACCGCCATGAACCAGCTTGGTACTGGCAGAAGACGTATGCGCAGCAAAATCATCACGTTCGCACAACAGCACGCTATAGCCACGGCCGACCGCGTCGCGGGCAATGCCAACACCGTTAATCCCGCCGCCGATGACAAGCACATCGAGCGGCTTTTGTTGTGCGTTCACGTCCATAGGGCCAAAATAAGGAACATCGCGATGTTCGCAAACGAATAATCCGTGGTGCAATGCACCAATTCGAACATTGCCGGTTACCTGTGTCTTTTTTGCAAAGGTCGGCGGCCCGCCGGGCATCAAGCGACCGCCGAAATCGCCGGAAAACGCGCTTTCAGAAGCGAAAACCACTCATTGGCTGCATGGGCGGGCACACACGCAACGATACACCCGCCAAAGCCGCCACCCGTCAGCCGCGCGCCCAGGGCGCCGAACGCCACCGCGCCGTCCACCAACGCGTCAATCTCCGGCGTCGTCATTTCAAAATCATCGCGCATGGAGCGGTGGCTGTCGGCAAAAAGCACACCAACGCCAGCAAGATCGCCCCGGTTTAAGGCCACAACCGTTTCAAGCACCCGGCGATGTTCGGTATGAACATGACGGGCCCGGCGTTGAAGGACCGGTGCCAGCGTATCGATCCGCGCAGCGTCTTCATCGCTCATCTTGCTCAAATGCGTCACGCCAAGGGCCTTGGCAGCGGCTTCGGATTCCTCACGGCGCTGCGCATAACGACCATCCTCCAGGCGCCGCGTCACACCGGAATGCACCACCACAAACCGATGGTCTTTCGGCAAATCCACGAGCGTATAATCAAGGCTGTCAGTATCAAGACAAAGCGCTTGACCGTGTGTGGCTATCGCGACCGCCATCTGATCCATAATTCCGCACGGCATACCGATATAGCGGTGCTCTATGGACTGCGCCCACAAAGAGACCTGTACATTGTCGATCATGCGGCCCCCAGCGGTCAGAATTGCCTTAAGCGTTGCCACCGTGATCGCTGCAGAGGAGGAAAGCCCCGCGCCGTGGGGAATATCACTTACCGTTGCAACGCGGGTCCCGCCCTTGATCAACCCTTCTGAACGGGCCAGTTGCAGCGCGCCAACCACATAGTCAGACCAATGACGGCTTGCCGGATCGTCAAGCGGGCGCGTGATGCTCGGCCCGAACCCGTCCGCATGGATTTCGTCCGTATCGAGCCCCGTGTCCAGAACAACGGCCACATCGGCGCGATTGGGGATGGCCGTGGGAAGCACCGTGCCGCCATGATAATCGATATGCTCACCAATCAGATTGACCCGGCCATGGGCGGTGGCCACGCCATGGGGTTGCCCACCAAGGGCGCGCTCAATCCATTGGTGACGATCAGTTTCTATCGCAGATATCATAACGCTCTAAACACTCTTGCGGTTTCTTCTGGCAACACATCGACAGTGAAAAGGCCGGTGGCTTGCTCAACAGTGGCGAGATATTTGATTTTATCGCGGGAACGCAAGAGCGGATAAAACTGTGTGGTAAAATGCCAGTGCTCTTGCGAACCCTCAGGACTTGCCTGCAGGGACATCATATAGGGTGTGTCGCGCCCGAAATGCGCGTCGTAACGACGGGTTACCTCCCCCAAGAGCCAGGCAAACGCACTCAATTCAGCATCGTTATGGCTTGACAGATGCGCGCGCCGTGCGATTGGCGCTATCCACAACTCAAACGGAAACTTTGCAAAAGGCGGCGCAAAAACCGCCAGACCATCTTTTTCGATAATAGTGTAATCGTCCCAGCCGCGCATTTCGCGCGCAAGGTCGTAGCCGCCGGCAAACGCCGCCGCGGCATCACGCTGAACCCTTGGCACGACTGGAAAGGCGTAAATTTGACCGTGGGGATGGGGTAGCGTCACCCCAACCTCATCACCGCGATTTTCAAACGGCAAGACAAACTGCGCTCCAGCCTCATGCAGGGCGGCGTAGCGATCAATCCACGCTTGAACCAGTAAGACACGCCGATCATCACTCAGTGTACCGAGGTTACCTGTTGGCGCACTGGTATAAACAACAACTTCGCAAGCCCCGGTGGCTGGCTGCGTCTCCACCCCCGGCGGAACAGCAAGCCCGCTCTTTTCGTTGGAATGATCACTCGCCGCAGAAAAACTGGGGAACCGATTTTCGAAAACCGCCAGATCAAAGTCCTCAAACGGTATTTCTGTGGCGGCCACTGGTCCGTCTGTTGATTTTCCCGTCGGCGCCAGCGGATCATCGGCGAGAGACGGTTTGAACGTGCGGTTCTGACGCCCGGCGGCGTAGACGGACCATTCCTGGCGCAAAGGGTGCCAGCGCAATTGCGCGTCCTTCGGGCCACCATCAAGATGTTCACTCGCCATCGGTAAGTCATGGGGCGTTCGCCCAAACAGCATCAAAGCGCGCCCATCAGGTTTGCGTACCCGGCGCACATGGGCAAGCGCCCCGCCAACGGTTCTGGAGACTGTTTCCTGGTTATCCACCTGACCGGCCTTTCACACTATCGTCCGTATACGCTTAAACAGCTTTGACCTCAAAGACGAGACAGGACTCCGGCATCATCAACGGCAGTTGAAGGCCCACCCGTTTCAGGATATCGCCGCGCACCTCCAGACCGTCCTGCAACATGCCATAGGTTTCCAGATGGATCTGATAAGGCGTCTCAACCTCCGTGGGCCAGGCAACTTTCAATCGGTAGACCCGGTCTGAATCAAGACCGGGAAACTTCATCACACCGGGCAAAACATAGGGGATAGAGTGCAAAATTGCGCAGGAATAAAGCGCGCGCGAGCCATCCTTGGCGATCACACCAACGGTATTCTGCCAGGGCGGGTCGTCCATGCGGATAAACCGCCCCTCGTGGATCAGTGTCCGATTGTTTTTGTACAGCGCAATCGCTTTTTTCAGGGCGTCACGGTCATCATCGTCCATTTCGAGGAGGTCAGCTTCAACCCCCATATGTCCAAACAGAGCCGTCGCCGTGCGCACCTTCATGGACAGATGTCGCCCCGTTATGTGGCAATCGCGCGGCCCCACATGGGCACCCAAAACCGATAGGGGAAAAAAGTAGGAGGCGCCGCGCTGAATGATCTGGCGGTCTAGGGCATCATTGGAGTCGGATGTCCATATTCGGTCTGTGTACTGAAGAATACCGAAATCGGCACGCGCCCCGCCCGATGAACAGCTTTCAATTTCAACACCGGGATGTTTCTCGCCAAGCTCGGCGATCAGCTTATAAAGTGCGCGTGTCTGGCGGTGGACCGACGCTGTCCCGTCATGACCGCCCGGATGGGAAAGATCGCGGTTCATATCCCATTTGAGATACTCAATCTTTGGATACTCACACAGAATGGCATCAATCTGATCGAAGATATTGGCAAAGGCACCGCGATTACTGAGATCAACAACAAACTGGTTTCTAAACGGAACATGTGGTGCAGGCTCAGCGCCGAGAATCCAGTCCGGGTGGGCGCGGAAAAAGTCACTGTCTTTGTTCACCATCTCTGGCTCGACCCACAAGCCAAAAGCCATTCCGCGGTTATTGACCTGGTCGATCAGCGGCTGGAGGCCGTCAGGGTACACCGTTTCGTCAACAACCCAGTCGCCAAGACCTGCCGCATCATGGCGCCGGCCGCGAAACCATCCATCGTCGAGGACAAAGCGTTCAACGCCAAGATCAGCGGCGCGGTCGACAAGCGTGCCCAGGGTTTCCATATCGTGATCGAAATAGATGCCCTCCCACGTGTTGTAATGGACCGGGCGTGGGCGCGCTGCCACGTGTTGGGCCTGCATGTGAGAATGGTAATAATCGTGAAAGCCCGCCGACATGCCGCTGAACCCCGTCGCACTGAACTGTGCAAAAAGATCGGGCGTGTCGTAGGTCTCTCCCGGGGCCAGATGCATCTCGCCCGGGAAGAAATACTCCCCGGCTTGAACAACAGCCCGCCCATCGGCAAGCAGGTCCACCCGCATGCGGTGATTTCCGCTCCAGCCCAAATGCAGGCCGAGACAGATCCCGCGTCGTTCCTGCGTTTGAGCCGTACACAAAATAAGGCCAGGAAAGCGATCGTGAGACGTGCGCCCGCGTCGGTTCTCAACAATGAACCCGCCAGACGGGATGGGCGAGCGTTCGGTGGCAAATTCACCGGCCCAGCGTCCGCTAAAACTGATCATTTCGGTAAATTCGCGCTGCACCGGAATGCACATCACGGCCAACCAGTCGAGGGTGACGGGCGCGTCGCCTTTGTTTTCGAGGCTGGTTTTCATCACCACCACATCGCTGTGCGGATCAATGGTGAAGGTGTAGCGAATGCAAAGACCGTGGTGATCGTCTGTTCCGCAAAGCGTGATGATGGTGTCGGTTTGGGTCACATCTGTGGTGCGCAAAAGCGCCGCCCAGCTTTGCCCAGCGCGGTGCGCCTCCAGCCCCGAAGGTCCAAGATAGCCCGTCCCCGGCTCACACGATAAGGAGATCGGCACCTCCAGCGAAGCAACACCGCGCGCGCCTTGCCGGGCACGGAGCATATCGATGGCGCGGGCATCGGTATCATCGCGCAACCGCTCCCCCCAATAAACCAGGGTCGGACTTGTTCCGATTACGGCTTTTAGAATTAAAGTAGACCGCGTCCCATTCAAAACGAAATAGTCTGGCTGCGTCATGGGCATGTACTTTCAACAGAGAGGATCAACACGGGATCGATTTTCAGGAAACGCCGCTTAAGGCGCGAGGGTGCGGCGCACAGCCTGCTGCCAACCGGCCAGCAAGGCGTCACGCGCTGATTTTTTCATGCTGGGCGCAACCACAATATCGCGTTGCCAACGCCTCGCGATATCGTCAAGGCTGTCAAAATACCCCATTTGCAATCCGGCAAGAAACGCCGCGCCCAGCGCCGTTGTCTCCATAATTGTGGGACGCTCCACCGGGGTCTGCAGAATGTCAGCAAGAAATTGCAACATCCAGTCATTGGCAACCATACCGCCATCAACCCGCAGCGTTGTACTGACCACACCATCGGCCTGCATCGCGGCGAGAAGATCAGCGGTCTGATAGGCAACAGATTCAAGGGTGGCGCGGGCGATGGCGGCGCGCCCGGTGCCCCGGCTCAACCCGCAAATGACGCCCCGCGCATCGGCGCGCCAGTGCGGGGCACCGAGACCGGCAAAGGCGGGCACCATATAAACCCCCTGATTTCCGTCCAGAGACTTGGCAAGCGCCTCGGTCTCGCTTGCGCTTTTGATGATGCCAAGCTCATCGCGCAGCCACTGCACGCTCGCCCCGGCGGAAAAAATAGACCCTTCAAGGGCGTAAACCGTCTCCCCACCAAGACGATAGGAAATCGTCGTCAGCAGATTGTTGCCTGAGGTCACCGGGTTTTTGCCGGTATTTACAAGGACGAAACACCCGGTGCCATAGGTGCTCTTGATCGCCCCTTCGGCAAAACCCGCCTGGCCGATGGCCGCCGCCTGCTGGTCACCCGCCACACCGGCGATGGGCAAGGAACGCCCAAACAAGCCCGGCGCCGTGGCGCCAAAATCGGCGGCGCAGTCTTTCACCTCCGGCAGACACGCCCGCGGTACCCGGAAGATCGACAAGAGGTCATCATCCCAGTGATTTGTATGAATATTAAAAAGACTTGTGCGGCTGGCATTGGTGGCATCGGTGGCGTGTACCGCGCCATCGGTCAACCGCCAGATCAGGAAGCTGTCCACCGTTCCAAAGGCAAGCTCACCTGCCTCCGCCCGCGCCCGGGCGCCCGGCACATGGTCAAGAATCCAGGCGATTTTTGTGGCGGAGAAATAAGGATCGAGAAGCAATCCCGTCCGCTCACGGACCAATGGCAAATGCTCTGCTGCACGCAGGTCTGCGCAAATCTGCGCCGTGCGCCTGTCCTGCCAGACGATGGCGTTATGGACGGGCACACCGGTTTTGCGATCCCAGACCAGCGTTGTCTCCCGCTGGTTGGTGATGCCCACGGCGCCCACAGCATGCCCTTTGGGCTCAGCGGCCGCGACCGCCTCTTTTGCTGACGCAAGGGTGGTTTCCCAGATCGCCTCGGGGTCATGTTCAACCCAGCCGGTCTGCGGATAAATTTGCGGAAACTCAGCCTGCGCCACCGAAAGGATTGATCCGGCACTGTCAAAAACCATGGCCCGTGAGCTTGTGGTGCCCTGATCAATGGCGAGAATTGCCTGCCCGTCAGCCATCTGTTTTTCCTTCCCTCATTCACCTGGTTGTGTCGGCTTTGGCGATTCGTACGCCATTTTCGTTTGCGAACATAGACATAAATGTCGCGGACTATGGACAGTCGGGCGCGGCTGACACGGCCCACTGCCACCCGCACTGGGATCATGCAGCAATCTGATTATAATGAGGAAAATCAGAGGCTTGTGCCCGCTATTGTGCCCGCTATTGTGGCCGTCGGCGGGCTCGTATTGGGAGGTGACCACATGGATGGATTATCACGGCGTCAGCAATCCATTCTCGATCTCGTTGACGAACACGGGTTCGTTTCCACTGAGGGGTTGGTCGATGCGTTTGGCGTGACGCCGCAGACGATCCGGCGCGATATCAATGACCTTTGTGATCGCAATCTTTTGACCCGGTTCCATGGCGGCGCTGGCAAGAATATCAGTACAGAGAATAATCCTTACACCGAGCGCAAGAAACTTTTTCCCACCAGCAAGACCCAGATTGGCCGGCTGGTGGCGGGCCATATCCACGATGGCGCTTCGCTATTCATCAATATTGGCACCACAACCGAAGCGGTGATGGAAGCATTACTGGACCACAAGAATCTGCGGATCGTCACGAACAATTTGAATGTGGCGCGGATTGCCGCTGAAAATGAGAGCTTCGAAGTTTGCGTCGCGGGCGGTATTGTGCGCAACCGTGATGGCGGGATCGTCGGGCATTCAGTGACCGATTACATGGCGCAGTTCCGGCTTGATTTTGGTATCGTAGGGGTTAGCGGCATTGCCGAAGATGGCTCTCTCCTCGACTTTGATGCGCGCGAGACGGAAACGGCAAAAGTGATTTTTCGCAATTCAGAACGCACCCTGCTCGTCGCAGACCATTCAAAATTTGGCCGCCGCGCCATGATCCGCTTTGGCTCTTTTGCTGATATTGATGCGCTGTTTACCGATGTAACGCCCGAAGACCCCTATGCCAGCGCGATCCACAATGAGGGAACGGAGGTCTATGTGAGCGACGACCTCTGACGCTTTGGCGTCAGGCCAACCCCGCCCACCGGAACCTCCCGCCCGGACGCCAACATATTATCGGTGGCAAGGGTAATTGCCGATGGTCCATAATTGACCGTATAGTGATGACTGCCAACGGTGCGCTGCCGCTGCCCGCCCGTTTGGCGCTGAACGGCAATGCCAGCTTTTTCAAGACAGTCGGTCATCAGACAATCAAGAAAAGCCGCATCGGGGATTCCGGCCACATAGTGGGCCCGCCCTTCACTGACATAGAGCGGATGGCCCGCGTCACTCATCACTCTAGGCGCGAGCGCCGTGTCGATATGATCGAGCCAACCCGTTACCCGAACAGGGGTTTGCCCAAACTCGGCTGTTTCCTCGTGAAATGCCGGGAAACTTTCTGCACGGACGACCGTCAGCGGCAAAATTGAAGACAATGCTAAAAAGCCCAGCCCGGCGGGGATCTGCATCGATTGCGTAAAGCTGTCGGTACGCGGACCAAAAACAAGCTCTGCATCGCTTTCTAAAAACGCGTCTGCGGCAGCGGGGCTCACATGCATGAGACTTGGCACCAAAACCAGGGTATAGCCGGAAAGATCATGGCCCGGCGGAACGATATCCACATTTTGACCCAATTCGCGCACCGCCTTGTACCAGTTCAACACGAGAAAAAAGTAATCCCACTGCGTGCCTTGCGGTTTAATCGCCGACATCCACGCCGTCTCGTAACTGAAAACCAGCGCAACTGCTGCCTTGTCCGGTGAGGCCCCGAGCGGATGATCCGCCACCTCCCGCGAGAGCGCTTCGACTTCGCCATAGGCCGGGGCCGGACGATCATTTACGCAGCGCATTCCCGCATGGAGATTTTCCTGCGCAAACGGAGCCTGACGCCAACGGAACACACTGAAAAGCTCAGCGCCATGGGCTCTTGCCTCATGCCCCCACAAACGCACCATACCAGGGAGCGGCGCCGGATTATTGGGGGCCCAGTTTACCGGCCCGGGCTGTTGTTCCATCACGCCCCACCGCCCGCCAGCGCAGGCCCGGTAAAGATCATGGTGAAGACCCGCAAAATCCGGATGTCCCTGACGCATAAATTTGCGCTTATCATCAGCGCTATACGCTTCTTGATCAAGAAACCCCAGTGGATAGCTATCCCATACCGCCACATCAATATCCTTACCCAGATCAAAATGATCAAAGTCAAGAAAGTGGCCCATAAAATTATGATAGATATCGGCTTCGGGTGAATGCGTCTTTAGAATATCAGCTTGCAGACGATTATAGCTGACGACCTGGTCAGAGGAAAACCGATAAAAGTCGAGCCGATGCGCGGGATTTGCTTCCGTCACCGTCTGCATCGGCAGATCAATTTCTGAAAACTGACGATAGGTTTGCGACCAAAACCGTGTACCCCATGCCGTATTCAACGATGCGATATCGTCGTAACGCGCGCGCAGCCAATCCCGGAACGCTGTTTGCGCGGCTGGCGAATAGCTGCGAACGGTGTCGTGGCAGCCATATTCATTATCGGTCTGCCAGCCTGTAAGCGCGGGATGGGCGCCGTAGCGGCGGGCCATTTCGGCGACGATGCGCGCTGTCTCCTTCCGGTAAACTGGTGAGGAGAAACAATAATGCCGCCGGGAGCCAAAGCGGCGCGGATGGCCGTCTTCATCATGGCTAAGAATTTCAGGATGCTGATCTATGAGCCATTTCGGCGGTGTTGCGGTTGGCGTACCCAGGATAACGTCAATCTCGTGCTGGTGGAACAGATCCATGACGTCATCAAGCCAGGCCCAGTCATACTGGCCGGGTTCAGGCTCAAGCGCGGCCCAGGCGAATTCGGCAAGGCGCACCACACTAATCCCGCAGGCGGCCATCGTCTGTGCATCAACCGGCCACTGGCTTCGGTCCCAGTGTTCAGGGTAGTAACAAACGCCGATTTTCATCCCTGTTATCCATTCCTATTGGCCCGGGCCCATGCCCATGCCCATGCCCATGCCCGATCTGAAGACGTTTTTGGCGCTCTGGCAATGCAAATCTGCGGCGCGCGCCATAGAAAAACCCCCGACTAAAAAGCCGGGGGTTCTGCCTTGGTACGCAACACGGTGGTTCTCTACGCTAGGATGCGCACGCGCGCATCACGTGAACAATGGTTGTTGGCAATCCGGTTCAACCGGCGGCGCGAGATACAATCCGCTTCCGGTCCGCGCACGGCCACCGTGCATACGAGCCGGTTTCCGCGACGCCCATAAAAGACCTTTTCGGTGAGCACGATCCGCGCATTGTAGCGGGTGCCGAACCGTTCACGTTTGATCACCTTGGAGTCGGCGCCGCGGCGACGATTGTCATAATGGCCAGTCCGGCGGTCGTTCCGGCGGTTATCGTAGCGATTATCAAACCGATCAGCGCGGTTATATCGATCGCGGGTGTTAACGGAGATCTTTACACCGTTGCGGCGATAGGGGTCAGCCCGGTGAAACCGATCTTTTGCAAAGCGATCATTATGCTGGTTTTTGTGAAACCGCTTATCGCTCTTCTCGTAGGACGAGATCGATTTGTCATAGGCATTGGCCGAGGCTGGCGTTGCGGCCATGACAGCTAAGCCGGCAAGGCCACCGGTAAGCGCCAGCAGGGCGCGTTTGTATAAAGGTGCTGTGGTCACACGCATCGTGATCTCCCTTCTTGTCAGGCCCCAGAAGCAGGGCCGGGATCGATGATGTGATATAAACAGCTAATTCAGGCGCGATTTACGCGTCTTTGTGCCGAAAACAAGGTTTCTGGGATGTTAACGCCCTATTTTCGGCTAATTCTGCTGGCTCAAGCGTTTCCAGCCGAAGGGTGAGCGGTGTGGGCTAAGGAAACGCGAAAAAACAAAACCTAGAGCGCCTGAGCGATCCCCATTGAAAATCAGGCGCTTTTTGCAGTCTAGCCCTATGCAGCACCAGAGGTTTGCGGCGCCGACTCATCTTCAAGCACAAGCGCCGTCTCACCGCTCTCCCCCACCGTGCGCAGGACCGCCTCGTCGATCACGCCAATTTCAACCAGCTTTAGGGCAAGGCGCCGCTTATCAAACGGTTTAAGCAGATGGTGTGCGGCCCCGGCGGCATGCGCGAGGGAGAATTGCTGAGGATCATTTTCCGTCGCGCAAAGAATGATTTGCGGGCGCTCATTATCAGGCAAGGCGCCGACACCGCGCAGAAAATCGAGGGCGCCAAAACCTGGGAGGTCCCAGTCAAGGAGGACAACCGGTGGCTGATCTTGTCGACAATAATCAACGGCTTCGGTGGCCGTGCCGCATTCTACGGGCGCCAGGCCCAACTCCTTCAGCATTTCTGCCATGATGGTGCGGATAACCGCGCTGTCTTCAACGATGAGGCAGTTTTGCATGGCACGACCCTTCAAGCGATTGAGCCCAAAGTATCCCCGCCAGCTGTTAGCTTCAGGTTAATCAAGCCCCGAAATCTGGCTGCGATGTGGCATCAACGCGTGCGCGTAGAGCTGCTTTCGCTCGTCAAGCGCTGCCGATCCGATACGACCCCGTTACGCCTCATCGAAGTGGGCTTCCATGATGATGTCTTCGTCACCGCGCTGCGCCGTGACGGTACCGCCCTGTTCGCGGGCAAGAAGCGATGCGAGGTAGGCAGGCGTATATTTCGGCTTGATCTCGTTGCCATCACCGCTGAGGGCGCGGACAAAATCGTCATTGAGAAACAGCCGCGCGCCCGTGATTGTTAGATGATAGCCGCTTTGCGTCTGGGTCACGGTCACATCGCCGCCCCGTGGGACACATTCGCTGGCAGCAGCAGTCAGGATCAGGAGGACCTTGATGCGGTTTTTGTCAGCAATACCGACCGGCACCTGCCAGTGGAGGCGCGCTTTCGTTGTATCAAAAAGGGTGACCAGCACCTCTTCGGCATCTTCAGTCTTGATCTGGACGCCATAGCCGCCAGCCGCGCCATAGGCAAGCCGCGCAAAACTCAACAGTGCCAAGGCTTTACCGGTTCCTTCACGCACAAGATTGTCGGCCATCTCGCGCATATCCGCGTCGCTGTCGGTATCATCAAGCATCGACAGGCCAGAACCGATGGCCCCCACCGGGTTAATCAGATCATGACAGACCCGCGAGCATAAAAGCGCTGACAGATCGAGGGCCGTCAGCATTGACAGATCATCGAGCGGCATATCAGCGGGCGCCGGGCTAAGGGCGGATTGAGACTGGTCTTCCATCGCAAAAATCCTGTGTTGTTTTGCCAAACCGTCGGCCGATTCGCCGTCGGAGGTTAGACCAGCGCGAACCAGCAACTTGGCCCCCTTCAATCTGGCGATAGTGTCTCAGTTTGAAAACTGATGACTGCTATTGGCCCTGAATTGCCGGATGCCAAAACCTTGCTGACAGTCATAAGTCCCCCAAAACAGACACACAGTTCGAGACGATACTGTAGCTAGCGGCAGCGTCGCATAGTAGTTAGATCGCGTCGATGGAAGTATTAGTTAGGATGTATTAAATGAGACTGTTGATCGGAATTGGGTGCGCGCTTTTGGTCGGATGCGCCATTGCCGATAACGGCCCGTCTCTTGAAGACCGTATCGATGGGTTGTTTGCGGCTTATGAAACTGGCGACCGGCCCGGTTATGCTATCGGCGTGATTCGTGATGGCGCACTGATCCACGCAAAAGGCTATGGTATGGCGGACGTGGATGCCGAAATACCTATCACTCCCGACACAGCGTTCAATCTTGCGTCACTCTCCAAACAGTTCACCGGCGCGGCTGTCGCACTAGAAATAGAAGCGGGTCGTCTTGATCTCGATGATCGCCTATCTCAGCATTGGGCGGGTTTGCCGGACTTTATGTCAGAAATAACCATCGGACATCTCGTATACATGACGAGCGGGCTCCAAGAATACTACACGCTACCATCACCGCGCGGCGGCTGGCAATCTGAGGATCAGTTCACGGTCGACGATGCAATTGGCGCTGTATTCGCTTCAGGAGAACTGGTCTACGCCCCCGGCGAGCGGTGATGGTAGCGTGTAGTATTCTTGGAGCCCGCTCGTCATGTATACG
>JBCBRS010000030.1:0-31427 GCA_039819545.1 Pseudomonadota bacterium
ATGCATTCTGCGTACCCAAATTAGCAGAATGCATCAACAGTTCCTGGGTCGGCGCTACGCTTGCCCGGGAATACGGATTTATATGTACGCCGTATCCCCGGACTTGATCCGGGGTCTTCTCATTTGGGTGCGGAGTATGTATCCACAGATCCCGGGTCGGCGCTACGCTTGCCCGGGAATACGGATTTATATGTACGCCGTATCCCCGGACTTGATCCGGGGTCTTCGAATTGGGTTACGCAGAATGCATCAACAGTTCCCGGGTCAGCGCTTCGCTTGCCCGGGAATACGGATTTATATTTACGCCGTATCCCCGGGCGCAAGACCCGGGGCCTCCCTCAACAGGTTCGGAGGGTGTGTGAAAAGCTCCCGGGTCGGCGCTGCGCTTGCCCGGGAATACGGCATAGAACCAGCTTAGCCCTTGCTACTCCAACCCAACCGTAAGCTGATCAATGGCTTCAAAAATTGGCAGCTCACCAGCTGCGATCCGATCACGGGTGGGTGCTGGTTGCCCCAGTCTTGCGCGGTAGACCCACAAATTGGTCAACACATTCTCCGCAAAGTCGCGGCTTTCGGTATTGGGGATGCTTTCAATAAACAAAAGCGGATCTTCGATTTCCATCTGGCGACGCCAGCGGCGCAGATTGCCCGGCCCGCCATTATAAGCAACGGCCATATGCAAAATGTTACCTCGCGCGGCGGTGTCTAGCAGGTGGTTCACATATTTCTGGCCCAGCTCCATATTGAATGCCGGATCATAGAGCCGATTGCGCCCGCTGGCATATTGCAGGGATTTATCCCGGCCAATGAAGCTTGCCGTGCGCGGCATCAGCTGCATTAGCCCGCGCGCGCCAACCCGGCTCGTTGCCTCGGTTTTGAATTTTGATTCCTGCCGCATCAGGGCAAAGAGCAGCGCGCGATCGGTTTTGAAGCCTTTGGCCGGCGCATAGTCCGGCAACGGATAAAGCGCGGCGTTAAGATAGGACCCTTGCCCGAGAAGAGCGGTATCAATCTGCGCGGCGGGCAAGTTCAGCGCGGCAGCAACGCCGATCAGATCATAATCCTGATCGTAATCAATGACCCCGTTGGCCCAGCGTAATTCAAGATCCGCATCTTTCCGCCGGCCAACCTGGCTAAGCGCTGCCGCACGCCGCACACCGGGTGCTTTGCGCACGAGGCGTTCATAGCCTTCCGTGGTCACCGCGGGTGTTGACCAGTCTGCATCAAACTGGCGACCGAGCTGGGCCAACGCCAATTGCCCGTAAAATGTCATCGGGTAGGAAGCGGCAAGATCGAGGTTTGAGTAAACCCGGTCACTAAGACCCAGTGTTAGCGCCGTACGCGCCGCCCAGAAGGCAGCACCCGACCGCAACGTATCGTCCTGATAAGGAACATTGGCCATGGACTGAAACCGGTTATAGGCCCGTGAAACATCGCCTTCGCGAAAGGCAATCAGGCCATCAATCCAGTATGCCATGACCCCGGTATCGCCATTGCGATCTGCCACCGCGCCCGCAAGCGTTTTGGCGCTGTCAAGATAGCCCTGATAGTAAAGGCTTGCCGCCACCCAGGACTGCATCCGGTCGAACTGGCGCTCGGTCAGGTCGCGGCGTTGTTTGCTGGCCTTGATATACTTCAATCCATCAAGGGCGCGTTTTTTGTGGATCAGATAACGCACGCGCCCTTCAATCTGGCGAACACGGCTTTCCCGTTTTGCCCGGTAATCTGCCTCGATCAAAGGATGTGTATTGGTGCGGATTTTCTGACGCCATTTACGGCGCACCGGTGCTTGTGGGTTGGATGCGCCGCGTGGGCGTCGTTTGAGGGCAAGGGAATAGATTTTGTCTGCCTGCGGATGATCTGCGTAATAGGCCATCCATTTTTTCAATTCGGAGAAAGAAGCCCGGTATCCGGTGGGGTGCATCAGGCGCTGAAAATCCACATAGCCCATCAGAATGGGGTTTTCGATGGTGTTTATCTGCGCTTTGGCTTTGGACCACTGCGCTTTTTCCTGCGCGGCAAAAACGGCCCGATAAGCGGCTACGTCGGACGGCGACAAAACGCTCAGCGGCGCCGGTGTCGTTTCTGCGGCAAGGATCAACTGGGCAATATCACGGTCTTGCGATGGCTTACCGGTCTGGGCATGCGCGGTGATGGGCGGTAGCGCCATCATGACGGCAAGCGCACCCATGCTGGCGACGATCAAACGCGCACAGAGCAAGGAGGCCTTCGGGACTATCGTCAGCTGTCTGATCATTAAATCAAATCCGTCTCCTTTTCGGGTGCTAGCCTCAGTTGACCGTGCTGCGCTGTATCATGCAACCCGGCGAAGGCGCCTATTTGGGGAAGCCTTGCCGGTACAGCGGTGTCATTCCTTGTACGCTTTCTTCCAGCGGTGGCGGTTAACATTTCATTAACCAGGCAAAGGTCGCTCTCATTCGATTTACGACCTTTGAAGGGTCCTCAGCTTTCGGCTGACAGGCGCGCGCGGATCATTTGCAGATCTTGCCAGACAAGGCGTTTGGCTTCCGGGTTGCGCAACACATAAGCCGGGTGGAATGTGGGCATCACTGGTATCTCGCGCGGCTGCCCATCAGCACCCGGCAAAGATAGGGTCTGCCAGCGGCCGCGCGTTTTCATGATGCCGGTCTTGCCAAGCACGGCTTTCAGGGAGGTACCGCCCGCAACCATCAAAACTGCCGGGTTCGAAAGCGCGATCAGGCGCTCCACAAACGGGCGGCAGATCGCCATCTCCATATCGCTGGGCGTGCGGTTCCCAGGTGGCCGCCAATAAATGACGTTGGAGATATAGGCGTCTTTGTCGCGGCTATGGCCAATGGCGGCCAGCATCCGATCGAGAAGGTGTCCCGCGCGGCCCACAAAGGGCACGCCGGTGCGGTCCTCTTCCTGCCCCGGTGCCTCTCCCAGAACGAGAAGCCGCGCACCCGGTACACCGGCGCCAAAGACAGTTTTTCGCGCGCCGCGTTTCAGGGGGCAACCGTCAAATGCCATGACGGCAGCTTCCAGCGCCTCAATGCTATCGGCCTGCGCGGCAACGGCATTGGCCATGACGACCGCTTCATCGGCGGTGGGCGCATTGGCGTCTGGGCGCAGGACGGCAGTGGTTGGTGGGCTTGCCGGTGCGTCTGCTCGTCTTTTTTGAGGGCGTGCCTGCGGTGTGGCAGCATCGCCAAAGAGCGGTGCCGGCGCGCCTTCATCACCGGAAACTGATGTGGGTGAGGGGCCAGTCGGTGCTTTCGGGATGAATTGATAGGCATCAACCGGTACGTTGCCGACGGCCACATCGCATCCCATCTCCACATACCACCGCAAAAGCGCGCGGGCGCCGTCATCGCTTAATGCGGCGGCGGCGGGCGTGTTGGTATCCTGTGTCACGGGCTGACCGGTTCAAAACGGGGCTTTAACGCTTGCTCGATAGGCTCGGTTCTACAGGCAGATGCGGGCAGGAGAAAGGACTTTAGTCGTTGATTTATCCGGAAGATCAGACGCTGGCGAGCATTGATGTGCCGCCCCGGCGGCTTGCCCGGGCCAACGTGCCCATGGCGTGCCTGGAGCGCGGCTTGCACGCTGGCGCGGATTTCGAAGGTCTCGTTCTGGTGGACATAGACGTCAGTGCTGATGGCTCGATCAGCAGTTTGCGGCCCCACGCCGGCGTGCCCCATGCGGGTCATGGCGAGGCATTTCCCACCGTTGATCTAGATTGCCGTGTGGTGACGCCCTGCTTTGCGGAAATTCACGCCCATATTGATAAATCCCAGACCTGGGAACGGGCACCAAACCCTGACGGCTCGTTCGCAGGCGCTAAAAAAGGAGCCAAAAGCGACCGGGAGGAACCGTGGCAGGCAAGCGATGCGGCGGCGCGGATGAACTTCGCCCTGCAAAGTGCCTATGCCCATGGCACCCGCAGCTTGCGCACCCACCTCGACAGTCAAAAAGGGCGCACCGATCCCACATGGGACGTTTTCAGCGCCTTGCGCGAAGCCTGGCAGGGGCGGTTGACGGTGCAAGCTGTTGCCTCCTTCGGCGTTAACAAGATCATGGGCAAATATGGTGAGAAAGTTGCCGACCTCACCGCCAGCTATGGCGGTATTTTCGGGCCTGTCATCTATGTGAGCGACACGATTGAGGCAGAGGTTGAGCGCGCCTTTGATTTGGCTGAGGACCATGACCTCGCGCTCGATTTCCACGTGGATGAAACCCTTGACCCGGACGCCAATGGTTTGGAGATCATCGCGCGCGCGGCGCTGCGCCGCCAGTTCGATAAATCGATTGTGTGCGGACATAATTGTGCGCTGACGCGAAAATCGCCGCAGCGCTTACGGGAGATTTTTGCCGTGGTCACAGATGCGCAGATTGCGCTCACCGGCTTACCCATGACCAATCTTTATCTGCAGGACCGTGAAAATGAGACGGGCCCCACCTGGCGCGGACTGATGCCACTGGCGGCGGCGCGCGCGCATGATATCGTCTGTGCTGCGGGCGGTGATAATTGCCGTGATGCGTTCCATCCCTATGGCGACTTCGACATGGCGGAGGTTGCGCGCGAGGCCATTCGCCTCGGTCATCTCGATCAGCCCCCGGGCGCAGCCATGGATCTTGTCACCCATGGGCCGGAATCCATGATGGGCCTTCGCGGGGCGGGTCCGCTTCGCGTGGGAAGCGTGGCGGATCTGGTGTTGTTCAGCGGGCGAAGCCTGTCGCAGGTTTTTGCCCGGCTGGGTGCGCCGCGGCGTATTCTCCGCGCTGGCCGGGCGGTTTCAACACCGGTGCCGTCCTTTTCGTGATTGGCGCGGCAGCGGTGTTGTTGTGCGGCAATACGCGCGGCCTCGTGCCTTATGATGGCAAGACTGACGGTGCATATTGCCGTTACGCCAAAATATCTGGCAAAAGGATAGGGGCCCTGCGGCCTTTGTAATAAGGGAGCCGACACGGCGCGCCGACCCCCATGGCCGCGTCATCAGACGGCAGGAGAACAAGATGAGTGCATCGCCAACGAACGCAAATGGACACGCCGCCAACGGCCACGCAATCATGCCCGGCTTTGCCGATGAGGCGGAGCGTGAAGAGATGGCGTTTGATGTGGTAATTGTGGGCGGCGGCCCGGCGGGCTTGTCAGCAGCGATCAAGGTCAAACAGCTGGCCGCTGAAAACAATACCGAGGTCAGCGTTGTTGTCGTCGAAAAAGGATCGGAGATCGGCGCGCATATTCTGTCGGGCGCCGTTCTTGACCCCGCCGGGCTCGACCAGCTTTTGCCTGACTGGCGGACCATGGATAGCCCCATTGAGACGGAAGTCACCTCCGAAAGCTTCAAGATTTTTGGCGCCGCAGGCGGGGTAAGCCTGCCCCTATTTGCCTTGCCTGACACGTTCAAAAACCATGGCTGCTATATTGTGTCCATGGGAAATGTCTGTCGCTGGCTTGCCGAACAGGCAGAGGCCATGGAGGTTGAAATCTATCCGGGCATGGCCGCGTCCCGCCCGGTTTTTCGCGATGACGGCTCGCTCAAAGGGGTGGTTGTTGGCGAAGTCGGCATCAATAGCGAAGGCGAGAAAGGCCCGAACTATGAGCCCGGTATGATCCTCTCCGGAAAATATGTTCTGTTGGCGGAGGGTGTACGCGGATCATTAAGCAAGATCATGATCGACAGGTTTGATCTGCGCGCAAAAGCCGATCCTCAAAAATATGGCCTCGGTATGAAAGAGCTGTGGAAGGTCAAACCGGAAAAATTCCGTAAGGGTCATGTGCAACATACATTCGGCTGGCCGCTTGATGCCGGAACCGGTGGTGGGTCCTGGACCTATCATTTCGGTGACAACGAGGTTTCCATCGGGTTTGTGGTCCATTTGAATTACAAGAACCCTTACCTCTCTCCGTATCAGGAGTTTCAGAAATTCAAGACCCATCCGGAAATTGCTGACCTGTTAGATGGCGCGACACGCGTTGCTTATGGCGCGCGCGCGATCACTGAGGGTGGTTTTCAATCGATCCCGCAGCTGGCGTTTCCCGGTGGTGCTTTGCTGGGCTGTTCGGCAGGTTTCGTGAATGTGCCGCGCATTAAAGGCAACCATAACGCGATGCTCACCGGCATGATGGCGGCAGAAGCCGCTTTTGAAGCGATCGCCCAGGGTCGTGAGGCCGATATTCTGGCGGGCTATGGCGCCCGGTTTGAGAATTCATCCGTACGCGATGAGCTTTTCAAAGTGCGCAACGTCAAACCGCTATGGAGTAAGTTCGGAACCTGGATGGCGTTACCCCTCATGGGGCTCGATATGTGGACGACGAAGCTAATGGGCGGCTTTTCGGTATTCGGCACATTGACCCACGGCAAGTCAGACGCCGAGGCGACGGAGCCCGCTAAGCTCCATGCGCCGATACCCTATCCCAAGCCCGATGGGGTGTTGACCTTTGACCGCCTCACCAATGTGGCGTTCTCGGCCACTAACCATGCGGAAGATCAGCCAGCGCACCTGCGCCTTCGCGATGATACGGTTCCGATTGCGGTGAACCTGCCGACTTATGCCGAGCCCGCCCAACGCTATTGCCCCGCCGGGGTTTATGAGGTGCTGACCGACGATAATGGCGGCAATCCCCGGTTCCAGATCAATGCCCAGAACTGTGTCCATTGCAAAACATGCGATATTAAAGACCCCTCGCAAAATATTGTCTGGACCGTTCCCGAAGGCGGTGGTGGCCCTAACTACCCGAATATGTAAAAACCACGATCAAACAGGGTTAGTGGCCAGCCGGGAATGGGGCCTGCTCGCCAAAGGGTTCAGGAGCTTGATTTGGTCAGTGTGTTGAAAACGATCCGCCTGCGCGCGCTTCAGGGTTTGTGGTGTGCGGCAGCGCTCCTTGTGTCCGGGTGCGTGACGCCGCGGGAGCCCTTGCAGACAGTGACGGGGACCTATCTCGCCGGACGGCTTGCGGCGCGGGTCAATGATACGCGCACGGCTGCCGAAAATTTCTCCATGGTCCAATCGGTTGCCCCCGGTAACAGCGATTTGCGGTACGACACCTTTTTATATCGGTTGCTCAGTGGTGACCACGCCGGTGCGGTCACAACCGCGCGGCGAATAGAACATGCCGCCTCCATCGCAAGTGTTCAAACACCGGGCAGTCCGCTCGGCGGTACCGTACCGCCGCTGGTTGCCATTACGTTGAGCGCGGATGATTTGCGGGCGGAGCGGTTTGACGCCGCACGCAAGCATTTATCGCTTATCGAAGACGGCTCAATCTACCGTGCGCTCGTTTTTCTCCTCCAGGGTTGGACCATAGCAGGCGATGATGGCCCGGCTGCTGGCATCGCGCATTTGAAAAATCCGCCCACGGGGCTCTTTACCGGGTTTAGCCCGCTGCACCTCGCCATGATGGCTGAAGCGCAAGGCAACGACGCTGAGGCGCGTGCCAGCTATCAGCTTTCCTTCTTTACCCTTGGGGGACCGGTCGGGCGGCGCAAATTTGCCGATTATCTTGTTTCCTCTGGCGATGAAGAGGCGGCACGCGAAGCCAACTCGCTCCTTTTGAACCAACGTGGACCCATGCGCCGGATTGGCTTGCGCAATCTCGAACGTCTAGACAAGAACGGTGCGTCTGGAAAAGCGACACCAACATCAGCACGCGAAGGGGCGGCAATTGCATTTTATACCTTTGGTGCAGCGATTGCCGAGCAGATTTACAACCAACGTGAAAACGCCGAGCAGGCAGGCTTCGAATTGCGTCCGCCCGATCTGACTCAGCCTATGATCATGACGCAACTGGCCTTGATGCTGTCGCCGGAGTTATATGAAGCTCAGCGGTTTCTCGGTACCCTGAATAATATTAATACTGACTATGATGCCGCCATCGCAGCGTTATCGAAAATTCCCCCCCGGTCTTCCTATCATGAACAAGCGCAAATTGAGATTGCCAACGCCCATATTGCCAAGGACGATGATGGTGTTGCTGTTGATGTACTGGAAGCCCTGATCGCGCGCGACCGCAATGCGCAGGAAGCACCGCTTGTCCTATCAGCGCTTTATGCACGTCAGGAAGACTATCAAAAGGCTGTTGATAGTCTTGATCCTGTGATTACCGCGATCAATGCCGAGACGTACCCCGAAAGCTGGCGGTTTTACGTGTCGCGCGCGGACGCGTATCTGAACCTCGATGAATGGTCAGCGGGTGAAGCGGACCTGAAGAAAGCGGTGGAGCTTGCACCAGAAGAGCCCACGACACTGAATTATCTCGGCTATTCATGGGCAGAGCGGGGCGTCAATCTCGACCAGGCATTCGACCTGCTTCAGCAGGCCGTCGAAAAAGAACCGCGTTCTGGTGCAATAATTGATTCGGTCGGTTGGGCCCATTATCAGCGTGGAAACTATGACGAGGCGCTTACCAACCTCGAAAAGGCCGTGTCGCTGGAACCTGATGATCCAACGCTTACAGATCATCTGGGTGACGTTTACTGGGTTCTGGGGCGCAGGATTGAGGCACGATATGAATGGCGCCGGGCGCTAGCGCTTGATCCCGATCCGGCCTTGAAAAGAAAGCTTGGTAAAAAGCTCGCTGACGGGCTGCCCGAAAAACCTCCGGCTCAATAGGCACGGTACGGATGATAGAGGTTCTGGCGCCGGCAAAGGTCAATCTGTACCTCCATGTGGGCGGCGTACGCCCTGATGGTCTGCACGACCTTTCGAGCCTTTTCGTATTTGCCGATGTGGGGGATGTCGTCTCCCTTGCGGCTCAACCGGACGCGGGGGCTGACGGCCCGACGTTGACCATCAATGGCCCGTTCGCCACCGCACTGGCCCCTTTTCCGATAGATGAAAATCTCATCGTGAGAGCGGCGACGGCGGTGTTGGCTTATGCTGCACAAACCGGTCAGCGGGTACCGGCAATGCCTGCAATCACTTTAGACAAAGTGCTCCCCGTTGCTGCCGGCATTGGTGGGGGGTCGGCTGACGCTGCCGCTGCCCTCAAGGGTTTGCAAGAATTTTGGCGGCTGAAGATCCCGCGCGACGATCTTTCGGCCATGGCCTTTCGTCTTGGGGCGGATGTACCGGCCTGTCTGCATGGTGATCCGATTTTTGTATCCGGTGCCGGGGAGGAAACCGCACCTGCGCCCGCGCTCCCAGCTATGAGCCTCTGTCTTGCTAATCCGCGGGTACCGACCCCCACAGGACCGATTTTTCGCGCCTATGATGACGCTAATCCTGCGCCGTCGGCGCCGACGGGTATGGCGGTAGACTGTTTCTCATCACCGGGTGCTTTTTTTGACGGTCTCCAGCAGACACGCAACGACCTACAAGCGCCAGCCATCGCGGCTGTACCGGTCATTGGCGAGGTCATCGCGGCAATGACGGCGCAACCGGGGTGTGCGCTTGCACGGATGTCGGGGAGCGGTGCGACGGTTTTTGGTCTCTTTACCGATCATCAGCGGGCGCACGCTGCTGCTGAAGGCCTCGCGAGCCATGGCTGGTGGACGGTCGCTGCGCGGCTTTTGCCAACCGGGCTTAACGCGGGGAAGGCGTGATGATGGCGGTGGTGGCACGATGGTAACGGCAAAGCATGGGCTTGCCCTTCTGCCCCATGGGGCTTTTCTTGCCGTCGCGCTTGCTGGCGGGCTTCTCACTCTCATTCTGTGCCGCATTTTTGCCCGGGCAGCGCTGCTCCCTGACATTCCTAATGACCGGTCCAGCCATCGCAAAGCAACCTCCCGTGCGGGTGGTCTCGCAATAATGATCGCAATCACTAGCGCAATCCTGATGATAATTGCTTTACGCCACGCGGGCGTCGTACCGGAGGATGTGCTGAATGAGGGCGCGCGCGCGCAACTCCTTGATCTTCTGGCGCTTGGTCTAATCGCTGCCGGTTTCGGTCTGGTGGATGACTGTTATGGCCTGGGCCCCGCCATTAAAGCGTTGGGGCAGGTGCTGCCAGCTCTCTTGTTCACGCTCATGATTTCACCGTTCGCGTGTTTTCCTGTGCCGGTGCTGGGCGTGATTGACCTGGGTTGGGCGGGGTACCCACTCACCGTTTTCTGGATCGTCGGTGTCATGAATGTCTATAACTTTATGGACGGCGCCAATGGCCTCGCGGGGGCATGCGGTGCGCTGTGTTGTTTCGCGATTGCACTGGTGAGCGCGCCTTTGGGTTTTGGCGCTGTCAGCGCGGCAAGCCTCCTCACGGCATTTTCTCTGCTTGGGTTTTTATGGGTCAATCTTGGCGAGGGGCGCATCTTTATGGGTGATGCGGGTAGCCAATCGGTGGCATTTGTGATCGCTGGGTTTGGCGTGATGATCGGCAGTGGGGATATGCAGGGTGATGCGGCCCTACCGTTCCTCTTTGTACCGATGATCCTGTTACCCCTGATTGCAGACGTTGCCTTTACCTTAATCCAGCGCGTGCGGCGCGGGGAGAATATCCTTCAAGCCCATCGTCAGCATGCCTATCAGTCGCTCTTGCGGCTCGGGCTTGCCCATTGGGTTGTGGCAACGCTTTATGCAAGCGCGACCACACTTATGGCCTGCGTGGCGCTATGGGCAATCTCCTGGTCACCAGCGCAACAGTGGCTCAGTGTTGCGCTCGTGCTCGCCATCTTTGGCTTTATCAACGCGGTGCTGACGACCAAAGCCCAGCGCTTACCGGTGCAACCGACTTCATAAGGCAGCCGATCCTGCTCACGATTAAGCGGTACGGTGTCTAATTCGCATCGCCTCTAGCGACAGCCTTGGCTTCGGTAATTGCCACGCTCAGGCGCTCCGGATTAAAGCCCTCGACAATATCGACGAACTCCCCGTCCAGGCTGGCAATGACGAAGGCAGGCGTTCCGCCAGCGCCAAAGCCCTTGGCGAGTGTTGCCGTTTCGGCCAGCGCGCGGTCTCCATCTGATTGCTCAATGCTTGTCTTTAGTTTGCGCACGTCGAGTTTCGTTTTCTTTGCGATTTCAAAAACCCGGTCTTCGGTCAACGTGCCCGACGCGTTCATGAGCGCAAAATGGAAGTCGAGATATTTGTCCTGCTCGCGAGCAGCCAGAGCGGCGAGGGCGGCAAAGCGCGATTCTTTTCTCAGAATTGGATATTCGCGAAACGCCACCACGATATCTTCATCACGCAGAGCAAGGTCGCGCACGAAGCCAGAGGCGCGCTTGCAGTGGCCGCAGTGATAATCGAACAGCTCAACAACCGCGATGGTTGCGGTGTTGCGATTAAGCGCCGTGGTAAAGCCATTACGATCATCAAGAAACGCGGTGAGACTTTCCCGAGCGTTCTCGCGTTGGGCGAGCACCTGCCGCTGCTGATAGACGTCGAGCGCTTCAAACAGAATTTCCGGGTGCGTCAGCAGAAAATCATAAACGATGGAGCGGATTTCTTCGGCCTGCTGCCCATTGAACTCGGTCAGGTCCAGCGCTTCGCCCTCGCCAAAAAGATCGTGATCATGCCCCGCGTGATCGTGCGCGTCCTCGCTCGTATTCTCCGACGCTCTATCTTCCGTCTTCCGCTCAGCATCTGGTTGCGCAACCGGGGCAACGGTTGCCGGGTTTTCCTGGCGGGCGTTGCCATAACTGACAGCGAGCGTGCCCGCCACAAAAGCGGCGAGGAGAGCGATGGCAACGGCAATGGGTCTGGTCATGGTGGGTCCTGTCAAAAATCGGTGATCCACAAGCCGGTTCTACGTTCCCGTAAACGGGCTGCTGATCTTACGAGGCGATAGTCTATGCGCGGGATGATGCAGAAAAAAGAGCGCCAATCAGCCCTTTTTGACGGGCGCTTCGGGCAATTCAATTGGCGCATCATCGCTGTCTTTTCCCGGCTTGTCGCGGCTTTCACCGGGGATCAGGATTTCGATAGGGGCGTCATCGTCTTTGTCTTTGTCCTGATCAGGCTTCGGCGCCTCGGGTGCAGGTTGGGGGCGTCCCCGTCTTTTGCCGCGGCCACGCCGGTCAAGCGCGTTTGTGACGGCAACGATGATATCGCGCGCCTGTTGCCACTCCGGTGTACCCCGGTCGAGCCCGCGCAGGGCCCGCTGGGCAAATTGCACCGATTGCGCGGAACCAGCGTGATAGTGAGACTCCGCTGTGGCGAGTAATGCCATTGGTTCATTGCCTAACGACCCGTAGGCCCTGGCCAGTTCATGCCAGCCAAAGCCGTTTTCGGGCTCAAGCTGGAGCGCCGACTTTAGAACCGTGACAGATTCCTCAAGATTTTCTGTTGTCTCCGTCGCGAGAAGCGCCCGGCCAAGATTTACCCGTAAAAGCGCTTTGGTCGGCGCCAGTTCTACGGAGCGGCGATGGGGCTCAACGGAGTCTGCAACGCGGCTAAACTCAAACAACATTTGGCCTTTGAGTTCGTGAAAATAGGGGTTGTCCGGATATTTCTCGAGCAGCGCATTGATCTCCCGCAAGGCCCGCTCCAGGTCCGTACCCCGATAGAACGCCACAGCGCGGGCATAGCGCCCGGGGTCAGAAAGGTCACTGGTTGGATATTCGCGCAAGGTAAATTTCGGCGCCTGCAGGAAGCCTTTGATCTTTGCCTGGATCATCTGAAGGCGGAGGATTTCTTCCTCGCTGTCTTTCATATTCACGTACGGCGATTCATTGACCCGTTTCTCAAGGGCAGTCAGACGCGCATTGGCGAGCGGGTGGGTCTGGAAATAGGGATTGATCTTCCGTGCAGTGATCACCTGGCTATTCCGCAGTTTGGCAAAGAACGATACCAGACCAGCGCTGGAGCGGCCCACGGCATTCATGTAACTCACCGCCGCCTGGTCGGCGCTCGCCTCCTGCCCACGGGTATAGGCGAGGGCATTTACCGTGCCGATTTGCTGGCCAAGACCCAAAAGGCCAATGCCCGCTTCTGGCGCGCCAGCGGCAATGGCCCCGGCGGCAAGCACCAGTGATAACAAGATAGGCCGTGAGGCTTTGGCATAGGCATCGGCTCGGCGTGGACCGTGGCCACCCGCCATGTGGCCTGCCTCGTGGGCGATAACACCTTCGATTTCATTCGGGGTGCCGGCAGTGGTAATGGTGCCGGTGAACATGCCCATGGTTCGCCCAGACGCAAAAGCGTTCACCGACGGATCACCGATGATCAGAAATTCAATGGAGTTGGGATCCAGTTTGGCGGCCTCAAAAATCTCGTAGGAATGGTCCCACAGCCACTGTTCGATTTCCGCATCGCGCAGGACGGTTTGGGCCGATGCCGGCGCCACGGTCGGCAAGGACAGGCCAATCGTGCTTAACGCGGCAAGCGCGCCATAGCCCATAGACCGCAATCGGGATCGGCGCTTGGGGGTAACCACGGACAAACCACTCATTCCACAAATCCCGATTTACACTGCTTATAGAACGTACAAATTTGCCGTTCTGGTCTCAAGTCTGCCAAAAAAAAGTGCCGGAATTGTGATGATCAGCGCCGCCGCCGCCACGTCAACGCCAAAGGCTCCCTCCACAGGCCCTCTCCACAGGCCCCCTCCACAGATAGGGGAGGACGCCTTTCTTGCTGCCGGCTTGCTGCCGGGAGCAACAGTCCATGAGCCCTAGCCGCCTAACGCGCGCTGCCACCAGCCCTTTTTGGATTTTGATTTTTTCGGGGTATCCGCGGGCGGTGTCGCCACTGGTTTAGGCGCTGGCTGTGGCGCTGCCTGTGGCGCTAGTTGTGGCGCCGGGTCCGCTGCCATTGGTTCGGGCGCCGGCTCTGGGGATGGCCCTGGAGATGGCTCTGGCGAGGATTCGGGTGATGGCGCAGGCTCGTCGGCCTTGCCGTTGCTGGCCGCTGGCTTCGATGAACTGCGCGAACGCCTGCGTCGTTTTGGCTTCTCGTCGCTTGCTCCGCTGCCGTCATCGGACGGCTTTGTCACGTCAGCCGCCTCGGCGGCTTCCTCTTTAAGGGGTGCGTCCTGGCTGGCGCCTTCGGCGCTCGCGTCTTTTGTCTCGGGCGCGCTTGCGTCCGCACCCTCCAGGGCCTCGGTACTCGCCTCATCACTGCTGCGGTTACGGCGTCCGCCGCGTCGTCCCCGGCGGCGACGCTTGCGCGGGCGGTCGCTATTCTCGCTATTATCAACGCCCTCATCAGCACGCTGATCATCACCTGATCCGTCACGGTCACCGGTGGCCGCGATTTCATAGCTACCCTGCTCATCCTGGGGCTGATCATGGCTCGAGCCTTCGGCTCGGTCCTGCTGGTCGCGTCCGCCACGCCGACGGCGCCGACGGCGCCGACGTTTGCGGCCATCGCCGTCCTCGAGGTCCTCATGATCGCGCTCGGCGTTATCTTCATCCGCCGTCAGATCATCCGTATCTGCCGATAAAGTGTCGTCGTCTTCGATACCGTCATCGGCCTGCACCGCCGCTGGCCGCTCGGGCATGGCACGCGGGGCGCCGCGCCGTTCAATATCATAAAGGTCACCGGCCTTGCTGGGGTCAGAGGTGATTTCAATACTCAGCGCATAGTGTTCTTCAATCCGGTTCAACGAGGCGCGTTTATGATTGAGAATATAGAGTGCAACCTCCATGGAGGTCTTCGCGGCAATAACGGCTGCGCGATTGCTGATGGCTTCGGCTTCAATGCCACGGATAATCCGCAGTGCCGCCATCTCATGGGAGCGTACGGCACCCGACCCACTACAGGTTGGGCAGGCCGAGGTCGTCCCATCAACAATACCTGACCGACGGCGTTGCCGTGACATTTCCAAAAGGCCAAAGCCTGAAATGCGGCCAGTTTGTATCCGTGCACGGTCATTTTTCAGCGCTTCTTTCAGACGCTTTTCTACCGCCCGATTGTTGCGCGACTCCTCCATATCGATAAAGTCAATCACGATCAGCCCGGCAAGATCTCGAAGCTTGCACTGGCGCGCCACTTCGCTTGCAGCTTCAAGATTGGTTTTCAAGGCTGTCGCCTCGATATTACGCTCGCGCGTGGCCTTGCCGGAGTTCACGTCAACCGCAATCAGGGCCTCAGTCTGGTGGATCACCAGATAACCACCGGATTTCAGCCGAACCGCGGGCTGGTACATGGCGTCAAGCTGCTGCTCCACATCGAAATGGAGAAAAAGCGGTGTGTTTTCCTTGTAGGGCTGCACATATTTCGCGTGGGACGGCATGAGCATTTTCATGAAGTCTTTGGCTTCGCGATAGCCCTCTTCGCCTTCAACAAGAACGCGGGTGATATCCTTGTCATATAAATCGCGGATCGCGCGCTTGATCAGGCTGGCCTCTTCATAGATCAGGCACGGGGCCACAGACTTTAAGGTCAGCTCACGGATGTTTTCCCAAAGGCGCGTCAGATAATCATAATCGCGTTTGATTTCCGTCTTGGTGCGTTTGGCTCCGGCGGTACGGATGATCAAGCCCATCCCGCGTGTCACATCGAGGGAATTGACGATTCGCCGCAGTCGCTTGCGGTCGGTGGCGCTTGGAATTTTACGCGAGATGCCGCCGCCGCGCGCGGTGTTGGGCATCAACACGCAATAGCGCCCGGCGAGTGACAGATAGGAGGTCAGCGCCGCACCCTTGGTGCCGCGTTCTTCTTTCACGACCTGGACCAGCAGGATTTGCCGGGCCTTGATGACTTCCTGAATTTTATAATTGCGAACCAGCCGCGCATGTTTGCGGCGCGCTTCTTTATACTGCTCGTTCAGATCGGCGATTTTCTGGCGTTGGGCGTTGTTCTCGCCATCATTTTCAAAGTCTTCGTCGCCGATAGTGATCTCGGGATTTCCGTCGGCGGCGAGGGCAACGGCGACGCTGTCGCCGTCATCTTCGTGGGCATCGGCACGATCAGCGTCAGTGCCAGCCCCGTCGATGTCATCATCGTCGCTCGCTTCCCCTGTCGCAGTGGCAACAGTCTCAGGGGCAACAGTCTCAGGGGCAACAATTTCTTCTTCGTCACCAGCATCTTCGAGACTGCCCAGCGTAGGCGCGTCATCGACCTCGGGTGTTGCGTCTTCTGCTTCTTGTGTTTCTGCCGGCGCGTTGACGTCGCCGTCATCATTGCTTTCTGGCTCTTCGACCTCACCGTCGGTGCCGTGAAAGCGGACGGTTTCGTCATCTTCTTCGCCGCTCTCACCGCTGGCGCTGGAGGCTGTGTCGTCGGATTCGTCTTCGTCGCCGCGCTGATAGCGTTCCAGCTCATCGGCAATATCGGCTATTTCCTGCTCAGCTTGTTGGAGAAGCTGCCGGTCGGAAACCGGGATCTGATAGTAATCGGGGTGGATTTCGCTAAAGGCGAGGAAGCCGTGGCGGTTGCCGCCATATTCTACAAACGCTGCCTGCAGTGAGGGTTCCACGCGGGTGACGCGTGCCAGATAGATATTGCCACGCAGGGGCTTTCGGGAAGAGGATTCAAAATCGAAGTCTTCGACTTTTTTTCCCTCAATGAGGGCGACGCGGATTTCCTCGTTCTGGGCCGCATCGATAAGCATTTTCTTGGTCATCAAACTGAACTCCACAGCCGGCCGCCAAAGCGGCGGGGCTGTCTAAATTGGTTTGCTGACATCTTCTCTGGGGCAACACCGTGCGGTCAGGCGCCGACCCTGTCGGGGGCGGCGGTGAACAGACGCGGGAAACTGGGTCCTGGACAAGCGCTGTCGGGCGGTTGATCGCAGGGCCCGGATCATTTTCCGGAAAATGTGCTGGCGCAAAGGGCGACATCAGCGTTTCTTTTTCAAACTGTCTCAACCGGTAGCCGGGCAGACAGCGGGTTAAACGGTCGGGGCAAGAATGCCCCATTTGTGCAGCAAGGCCATAGGCGTCGCCGCGATAAAATTGTCCCGGTGGAGGCCGCGTCGCATTCGCATTTTGCCATGGGAGGCGGGTGCTATGGGCCGGTCAGACCGGCAAGGCGGCGGGGAACAAGCTCCCATCGTCTCCGTGTCAGCATCAGGGACAGCTGACGAATTCTTTGTTCGCGGACACGGCGCAACGGGGCGCCTGTCTTGTGACTGCGTGTGCCAGAATTGCACAATTTCGTTAACAAGCCCCTGCTAACAGAGGTCTCGTCGTCTTATGCCCCATCTTTACGGGGGGGAGAAGCCTTTTTTGCTTAAGCCCTTAGATGGGGCCCAAAGGTGAGGGCCCGCAGACAAGAAAGCCCACAAGGCCCCCGCTTTGTGCCTGTTGAAAACCAGAGGCGGCCCTCCACCCCCTTGCCCATAGAAAGGTCAACCAATTCTGCTACCTTTCAACAAGTCGAATCGGTGCTCATTAACGCGGTATTAACAACGTTGAAAAAGAATTGGGGACGATTACAACCGCCCCACGCGGCCAGCGCGTGACCATCGTCGACGCTAAAATCTAGACGCTCGCGTTTCGGCGCTATTGTGTTGCCAAAGCTTTTACCCCAGTTGGTTTTTAGACAGTTCCCATGATACTGCGTTTTCAGCCCGTCACCATTTCAGAGCACGCGTTGGCCGTATACCGGTTCGCGATAACATGCGTTGCTATACTGTGTACGACCGTTAGCGCCGAAGCGAGTGAGCTTCTTGGTGTACGCTTCGGTCCTGATGGTGATAAAACGCGGGTTGTTTTTGATCTTGTGGGCGCGCCGCAGTTTCAGGTCACGGGCGACGGGCAAGGTGCGGGGCGTTTGATCGTCACCTTTGAGGATATGGAGGCGGGGCCCAGGGGAATCAACGGCTTCAAGGGTAAAGGCCTTATCGCCACCTATGCTTACATCCCAGATGGGCCGCGCCAGACCCGGTTCATCCTGACGTTTAAGCGCCCGGCGCGAATCGCAGATCTTTTTACGCTGGAGCCCAAGGGTTCAGTTAAAAAACATCGGCTGGTGGTCGATCTGGTGGTTGCCGACAAGGCAGCGTTTCTAGCGTCGCTACCGGTGGACAAACGCAAAAGGTCGGCGCCCACACAGCCGGAGATCGCGGCTACGAAACAGAGCACAGCTGCGCCTGATACCGGCCCGAATGAAGATCGCCTTGGGGCCTTTCTGGCCAGTGACGCTGTCATTGGCATCGAAAAAGATACTGGCACGCGTGCTGGTGAGACATCTGACCGGCAACCGCTACTGACCAACCGCGCGTTGGCGTCTGTTTCAACTGCCGCAGCGCCCCCGCAAGGTGCAACGCCGCTGCCGACATTCGGTGCGCCTCGCCTGAAGCCGATCGCCCGGCGCGACGACCCGCAAACAACCGCCCGGCTTGCCCGTCTTGATGGGACAACGCGCGGGCCCGGGCTGCAATCGCGGCCCGGTGTTCAGTCGCCGCGCAACGCCAAAAAGCGCGGCAAGAAATCTCGCCAGAAAGATAAAATCACCATCGTGGTTGACCCGGGCCATGGGGGCAGTCATCCCGGTGCCATCGGTCTTGGCGGTACCTATGAAAAGACAGTCAATCTGCAGGCGGCAAAAGTCCTGGCCAAGCTGCTGAGCGATACGGGACGCTACACCGTGATCCTGACCCGCACCAACGATACAAAAGTCGAACTGGACCAGCGCGCCGATATTGCTCATGCGAATAACGCAAAACTGTTTCTATCCATTCATGCCGACGGCAATGACAACCGGTCCCTGCGGGGCAGCTCGGTTTACACCTTATCCGATGAGGGCAAAAAACGCTCGGTGGTCGAGGCGCGCGCGCGCGATGACTACCAGATTGCAGACGCTTCCATGTCAGAGTTCTCGCCGGTTCTGGGATCCATTCTATTTGACGTGACCCAAAAGGAATTTGACCGTGAAAGCCGTATTTTTGCGGACCTGTTGCTGGCGCGATTGAAAGGGGTCACGCCCTTGATCAAGAACGCCAAACGGTCGGAGGACCTGAAAGTCCTCCTGCGGCCAGATTTACCCGCAGTGCTGTTGGAGATGGCGTTTATCTCCAATCGCGAGGATGAGGCCAATCTGATCGACCCCAAATGGCAAAAGCGCACCATGAAGGCCGTGGCCCGGGCGATTGATGATTATTTTGAGCAGAGCGCCCTAAACGCCAAGGCGCGCACGCTTGCTCCCCAGGGGGCGGCGGTGACAGGCGGTTATCAATAAAAGGCGCACGCTAAACGGGCGGGACCAGAACAGTCTAAGCGTGGCCTTTTGAATACGGGCCGATGAAATTCAGGCAAGCCGCCCGATGCGCCTTGGAAGTGCCGATTTTCTCCGGTACCTCCTTTGTAGATACGCCTTTGCGTCGTTCTAATGGACACTCCCATGACCCGCCCGACCCGAAAAACACCGACCGTCTCCGCGAACCCCGCCGGGCCAGCCTCTTTTGAGGGGGCAACCACGGGGCAGTCCTATCAAGCCGATGACGATTTTGCCGCCGATGCACGAGGCCCGGCACCGCGCAAAAAATCCGGCGCGCTTTTCTTTCTGAAGTTTCTGGGGCTGACCTTTGGGATTGGCCTGATCGCGCTGGTTGGCTTCGGGGCTTACGCCTTCTGGTACATGACCAACCTTGCCGAGGACGTACCCGGTCACGAAGTGCTCGCCGATTATGAGCCGCCGGTGACAACCCGGGTTTATGGCGGCGATGGTTCTCTGGTGGCGGAATTTGCGACGGAAAGCCGGTTGTTTGTGCCGATCGAGGCCATCCCTGAGCATGTGAAAAATGCCTTTATCTCTGCGGAGGATCAGAATTTCTATACCCATGATGGGCTCGACTATCGCTCCATCGTCCGGGGTATGGTCATCCAGAATGCCCTGAACAAGCTGCGGGGGCGTAACCGTCGTCTCATTGGGGCTTCGACCATTACCCAGCAGGTGGCAAAGAACTTTCTTTTGAACGCTGACACAACAATAGACCGTAAGCTGAAAGAATGGATTGTTGCGCGCCGAATTGAGGAGACCTTTACCAAGGACAAGATTTTAGAGCTCTATCTCAATGAAATTTATCTTGGTAATCGCGCCTACGGTGTTGCGGCGGCAGCACTCAACTATTTTGATAAACCGCTCGGTGAACTGACTATTCAGGAGGCAGCCTATCTCGCCGCTATCCCGAAGGGCCCAAGCAATTACCATCCCATCACCAAACGCGAGCGCGCGGTGGAGCGGCGCAACTGGGTCATTAGCCGGATGCTTGCCGACGGTCACGTGGATGAGGAAACTGCCCGTCTCGCGCAGGAAAGCGAGCTTGGCGCCAAAATTGCCCCGCCGTTGGGCGCACGCGAGTGGACAAGTCAGTATTTTGCCGAACAAGTCCGCAAAGAAATCTCCGCGCTTTATGGCAGTGACGCGCTTTATGACGGCGGACTGGCGGTGCGGACAACCGTGGACCCGCGTCTGCAACGCACCGCTGGTAAGGCCTTGCGCAAATGGCTCATCGCCTATGACATGCGCCATGGCTGGCGCGGTGCTATGGCAACCATGCCGATACCGGATGATTGGGCCACCATCCTCATCGAAAAAACCAAAGTGCTCACTGATGAAAAAGTCATCGGCAACGACCTTGATCCGTGGACCCCGGCGGTTGTGCTCTCGGTTTCCGCGAAAGAGGCTTCCATCGGTCTGCCCGATGGGCGTGAAGTGATCTTGCCGTTGGCCGCCGCAAACTGGGCTCGCGACTATGTGAGTGCCAACAAACAAGGCGCGTTTCCCGACGATTTGAGCGATGTGCTATCGCCCGGTGACATTATTTTTGCCGAACCCGCCACTAAGGCGCCCGCAAAACCCCAAGAGCCGGAAGGCGAAATGGTCGACCTGCCGGAGGGGGCCTATGCCTTGCGCCAGGTCCCCGCCATCAATGGCGGGTTTATTGCTATTGATCCGCATACGGGCCGTGTGCTCGCCCTGGTGGGCGGGTTCTCGTTCCAGCTTTCGGAATTCAATCGCGCGGTGCAGGCGCTGCGCCAGCCGGGGTCAACGTTCAAGCCGTTTGTCTACTCGCTGGCGCTGGATAGCGGCTATACGCCCGCGTCGGTTGTGCTTGATGCCCCCTTCGTTGCTCCGGCCTTTGGCGATAAATGGTGGAAGCCCGGTAACTATATTGAGGGGCGGTTTAACGGCCCCAGCACGTTGCGCCACGGCATCGAGAAATCGCGCAACACCATGACCGCCCGTCTCGCACAGGATTTGGGCATCGGGCCGATCATGGATTATGTGGACCGCTTCGACCTTAGCGATAACATGCCGCGCGAATTGGCGATCTCACTGGGCTCCGGAGAGACAACGCTCATGCGCCTAACAACGGCCTACGCAATCTTTGTGAATGGTGGCAAGAAAATCGAACCCGTTCTGATTGACCGGGTGCAGGACCGCACCGGGGCTACGATTTATCGCCGCGATGACAGGCTGTGCGACGGCTGCAAGGTCGATCGCTGGGATGATCAGGCTGAGCCACAGCTTACCGACGGTCGGTCGCAAATTGTAGATCCGCGTACGGCCTACCAGATGGTATCCATGCTGGAGGGGGTTGTAACGCGCGGGACCGGACGGTCCATCGGGCGGACACTCGATAAACCTGTGGCGGGTAAAACCGGCACAACGAATGATTACAAAGACGCGTGGTTTGTGGGCTTTTCGCCTGACCTCGCGGCGGGTGCCTATGTGGGATTTGACCTGCCCCGCACCCTCGGCGTGGGGGAGGCCGGCGGCAAGGTGGCGGCACCAATTTTTGGAGAGTTCATGGCCGAAGCCCTGAAAGACGAGGCGGCAATCCCGTTCCGGGTGCCGTCGGGTGTCCGTCTGGTGCGGATCAATGCCGCCACGGGCAAGCCAGCCCGGTTTGGTGATGCTGACGTGGTCCTTGAAGTCTTCAAGGCCGAGGATGATATCCAGAACCAGCGTGTCCTTGATGATGATGACCTTGATCCGTTGAGTGCCGCACCGGGTCTTCCGGGTGCCAATGATCTCGATGATCTTGGCGGGATCTATTAAGGTTGCGGCAGCTGTGCGCGCCATGCATCGGCAAAGTCTTCGCGCCTGATGGTGGTTTTGACTAAGTTCTGAATATCGGACCGTGCTTTTAGGCTGGCAAAGCTCTCCTCTTCGCGGCCCACATACCCAAGATCGTGAAGCCACTTGCCCGACTTGCCTGTTAGCACCCAGGATCGGTGCCAGGGCAGAGCTTTTGGAAACGCCTCATTCACCACTTTTGCCAGTTCATTGGTGCAGTTGGAATGGAGCGTGTTGTAAAATCGGGGCTTCGCCGCAAGGGCATTGGTGCGTTTGACAAAATGATCAAAGATCAGGATTGCCTGCTCATCAGTCAAATTTAGTTTGTAGGCAAATAATTGATGGTCAAGTTTCACCGCGATGCGCGACAGGACATCTTTTTCTGTGGACCAGATATACGAAAGTTCATAAGCGCGCAGAGCACCAAGGATGGCTGAGTAGGGCTCACCGGCTTCCTTGCGTGCTTCCACTGAAACGCTGATCGTTTGCGGCGGTGAGGCACCATCATCGAAAACAAAAGATAGAAGACTGTGGGCGAAAATAGGATTGCCGCCGAACGGCTCGATAAAAAACCAGACCTCGGATAAATCCTCCGCCCGCACATTTGTCTCGACCCAGTTTTTGTTTATTGCTTCATCGGGCGCAGCATATTCCCACTGGCGCATATTTTTGAGGTGATACGTAAAGGGCGCGCGCTCCTCGAAAACGGCGGTACGCGCCAGCGCCGGTGACCAGTTCCGATCACTCCTCGGCTTGCTGAATAAAAGAACGCTGCCAAGCAGCAAGCTGGCGAGCAACGCGATTAAAAACAGGCTTTGGATCATCCGATTTAGGCTCATCTCTCACATCACGTCTGCCTTGTAATGTGAGAGAGTAAGTGGCCTCGTTATTTGAGGCAATGCGAACCTTAGAGCCCAACCGAAAAATCTGGAGCGCGCTTACAAAAAGGAAAAGCAGTCTGGACTCTTAGGACGCGGGTAGCTCCGGGGTCGCGGTTTGACTAAGCGCCTCTTTATTGAGGGCAAGCATCGCCTTTTGCAGTTTCTCAAAAGCCCGCACCTCAATCTGACGAACGCGCTCGCGCGAGACGCCATATTCCTGAGACAAGGCTTCGAGGGTTGAGGGATTTTCCTTTAACCGCCGCTCGGTGATGATCCGTTGTTCGCGTTCATTCAGCGCGCCCATGGCGTCACTCAAAAGCTCCATGCGCATGTCATATTCGTCTTCGCGGGCGAGGTAGATCTCCGCATTAACAGCATTGTCGTCCACCAGCCAGTCCTGCCACTCGCCGCCTTCGCCGTCATTACGCATGGGCGCATTCAGGGAGGTTTCCGGCCCCGACATCCGCCGGTTCATGGACACGACCTCGTCATTGGTCACGCCAAGCTTTGTGGCGATATGCTCCACCTGATCAGGGTGCAGATCGCCATCATCGACAGCATCAATCTGGCTCTTTATTTTGCGCAGATTAAAGAACAATTTTTTCTGGGCAGCGGTGGTTCCGATTTTCACAAGGCTCCAGGATCGCAACACATATTCCTGGATAGAGGCACGGATCCACCACATCGCATAGGTCGCAAGGCGAAAGCCTTTTTCGGGATCGAATTTGCGCACCGCCTGCATCAGGCCCACATTCCCTTCGGAGATTACCTCTCCAATGGGTAGCCCATAGCCGCGATAGCCCATGGCGATTTTTGCAACAAGACGTAAGTGAGACGTGATCAGCTTATGGGCAGCGGTAGCGTCCTCATGCTCGGCAAAACGGCGCGCGAGCATGTACTCCTCATCTTTTTCCAACATGGGAAATTTGCGAATCTCGGCCAGATAACGGCTTAAGCTTCCCTCCGGCGTCACCGCCGTGGGCAATGTGTCAACCGCTGTCTTCTTGGTTAACGCATTGTTTTTCTTTACCAAATCATTTCCCATGGAGAAGTTCCCGCCAGATTTTGCCCGTCTCAATGACCGGCCTATGTATGTAGGTACATTTTAACCGCTTCCAAGGTTCACTCGCACCCTTCACAAATCCTTGACAATTACACAATGCGGACGGAGCGCGGACGGGGCGCCGACGGGGCGCCGACGGGGCGCCGACGGGGCGAGCCTCGGCTTTAACCCCTGGTTAACTCTCAAACTTTCCAAAACCTTAAATCTCATTGCCCAATATAAAGGGGAACGAGAGGAATTTTAGATGGCTTTCTTCAAGGATTTCATGACCGCGCGCGCGACGCGCTTCGTGTCCCGTTTGCTCGCAGCTGCTTTTTGTCTCGGTGTCGCCGGGCTTACGGCTGTGCCCGCGTCAGCTGAAACGGCGACCTTTGTGACGCCGGTGACCAATGGCGATCCGGTATCCTTGTTAATGGCGGGCAATAGTGCAGGCGCTGTCTCAACGCCGGGTCAAAGCATTGGCGTCCTGTTTAGCCAACCTTTCGCAACTTATGCCCCCGACGGCTTCACGCCAATCAACAATAGCGTTTCACTCGCCTTCTTTACTGATATTGGCGTGTCGGTGGGCAATATCGCGTTTGGCCGTTTAGATAATGGCGTTTTCCGGTCCATTCATGATCAGAACTTTTCCACTCGTTCCGGCGGTGTCGAGATTGATTTTAACTTTCTCGCCTTCGTGGGATGCGGGGTGAATGATGGCTGTAATTATTTCCAGGTTACCACAACGGCGAACGCGGGTGGATCGTCAACGATCTTCCTCGATGCCGCCAACTTTAACGGCGTTGAGCTGTCTCAACTGGTTGCTGCTTCAACACCGGAACCTCAAATCTGGATACTGATGATCGCGGCCTTCGCCATTACCGGCTGGCAACTCAAACGCCGCCGGTCAAATACCGCAAACAAAGGGAAAGCATCGCCGCTCCCTGGCATCGTGATCGCAGGTGCCGCGCAAACAACGTGAGGGAGGGGGCTGTAGCCCCTAAAGATCACTCAGCACATCAACCAGCGCTTGCATATCTTTCGGCATCGCTGCGCAAAACGATAACTCCTCGTTTGTGATAGGATGCACGAAGCCGAGATCGCGCGCGTGCAAGGCTTGCCGCGTAAACTGACGCAGGGTTTTTCTGGCCTTATCGGCGGCCTCATCGCCCGGCTTGAGACCCGCAAGACCGGGCCCGCGCCCATACACCGGATCGCCCAGAAGGGGCGCGCCAAGATGGTGCATGTGAACGCGGATCTGGTGAGTGCGGCCCGTCTCCAGGCGGCATTCCACCATGCTGGCCAATGGCTCACCGGGCATGCGGCCCCGTTCGCGTCCAAAGGTTTTCAGTGTCCTGTAATGGGTAATTGAGCGGCGCGCATCGGGCCGGGTTTCGGTCTGCGCGATCACCGCCATTTTCTTGCGGTCGCGACTGTTCCGCCCAAGGAGGGTTTCCACCGTCCCCACACCTGGGCGAAGGGCACCGGGGATCACTGCCACATAGGCCCGCTCGATATCATGCTCGGCAAACAGGGCTGCAAGGCCAAGATGGGCCTCATCATGTTTGGCGACAACCAGAAGCCCCGACGTGTCCTTATCAATGCGATGTACAATGCCGGGCCGCGCCACCCCGCCAATCCCTGACAGGCTATCGCCACAATGGGCGATCAGGGCATTGACCAATGTGCCATCGGTGTTGCCCGCACCCGGATGCACCACAAGACCTGGCGCCTTATTGATGATGATCAGATGTGCGTCCTCAAAAACCACATCCAGCGGCATCGGTTGCGCCGCAATCGTTGCGGGCATCGCCGCGGGGATCGTCACTGAATAGCGCTGATCCCTCTTAATTTTTGTGGAGGGTGCCGTCACCGGTCTTTCATCAAGGTGCACATGGCCGTCGCTGATCAACCCTTGAACGCGCGAGCGGGTTAGGTCCACACCGGTACGGTGCAGCGCCTCGGTCAGCCAGCGGTCAAGGCGGCCGCCCTGGTCTTCATCACTGGTGGTCACGGTATGGGTCAGGGTTGAGGATTGGGCGGTCATGCTATTTCTGTCTGTGGTTATTGTTTGGTCTCGGGGACGGCTATGAAGGCACCCTTTGGCGGGTGCGCTGCCCGCGTTTACTGGCTATCGGTGCCGGTCCGGCCTGATTTGGCCAGCCCACGGCAGCGATCCGAACAGTATTTCACGTTTTCCCAGTTTTTGGCCCATTTCTTTCGCCAGTCGAAGGGCCGCTGGCAAACCGGGCACATTTTGGAAGGGAGCCCATCTTTTTTGCGGTAGCGCTTTTCCGCCATTGCTGCATTCTTCCTTCTCACGCGGGAAAATCGCGCATACCCTTTGGGTACTGTGTACGCGTGTTTTTAATCGCCTGACTAAACCGGGTCGCGGCCCCCTATTCAGAAGGCATGCATCTGATGACGCTATTCCCTATCAAATTCCTGTCCGCCTGTATCCTTTTTGTCCTATCGGCCGCGGTCCCGCTCACCGCAGCATTTGCCGATGAAGAGCCTGAACCCAGCGACAAAGCCGCTGGCGTGCTTGACCAATATGAGCGCACGGGTGAGTTCCAGTCGTGCTTAAACCTGCGCCGGATTGCCCAGATCAAACCGCTGGACGCCCACTATTTTCTTGTCCGGGTCAATGGCGGGCGGCGTTACCTCAATATTGTCACCAACGGATGCCGCGGTGCCGCGCGCAGCAGCAATCGTATTCAGTATACGACATCGACGGGTCGCCTTTGCCGTAACGAAATTATCAATGTCGTTGATAACACCACGGGCGTTCTGTCGGGCAGTTGCGGTCTTGGCTCGTTTGAACGTCTTGAGCGCAAGGAGGAAAACGAAGCAATCGACCAATAATCACGGTGCGAACTATATTAAGGATTAAGAGGCTGTTAGGCTTTGGTCGTTTTGTGATGATTGCGCGGTTTGACGGGTGCCTTCGTTGCCCTCGGGTGTGAATTTTTTGTGGTCTATTCAATCAAAATCAGCGCCCTTGCTGACGTTTTATGGTAAATAAATTCCTAAGAAATCCGCAAACGGATAATGCTATTATCCATTAACGAGATTTTAGGTTACCGTTGAGCAATATTCTCTTGGTTAATCAGTCCGGGCCAAAAGGGGCGAGGGTGACTGATGGGCAGAGGGAAGAGAAATGTCTGTTGCTTTTGATACGCATACGCTGGAATCGGCGCAACCGGTTCTGACCAGTGAAGAAATGTACCGTCGCGGTTTGGCCGCCTCAATTGCGGTAACGAATTCGCGTCTTGATCTGATCGAGGCGCACAAATGGTTCAACCTTGCCGCGATGCAAGGCAATGCCGAAGCGCGTCATTACCGGGCTGAGCTTGCCCGTGAATTGTCGTCTGACGAGATGTCAGAGGCCCAACGGTTGGCTCGCGAATATCTATCGACACATGCGCCGCGCATTTTTGGCTAACAGCCAAGTCTGTGTCTGTCTCGCGACCTTGCGGCATTGATACTGCGCGCCTAATCCTGACAGTCTTGAGGCTGATTGGGAGCATAAGACCGCATGGCATCTGCCGTCTCATCTGACGACGCACCGCCGCCCGGCGCTGCTTTTGAGCGATCGGCGACGGTCATCCTCCTGGATGATCGGGCCGGGTCAATGCGTGTCCTGATGGTGGAGCGTGCGGCAACCCTGGGTTTTGCCGCCAGCGCGCTGGTGTTTCCCGGCGGGAAAGTCGATGTCGCCGATTTGCAAGCACCGTGGCAGGGGCGCGGCGGTGTCTCCCATCCAGCATTGAAGACTATTCCCGATACGGAACATGATGTTCATATCGCAGCTATTCGGGAACTCTTTGAAGAATGCGGTATCTTGCTTGCCTATCGTAAAGGCGCGCTGATCACCGGTTCTGCGCTCCGTACGGTGACGGATGATCTGGAGAAAACCCGCGCGGCGATCAATCGGGACGCGCGCCTCTTTCCCCGTTTTTTAGAAGATCACGGGTTAACGCCTGCCTTCGACCGGCTCACCTTTTTTGCCCGGTGGAAAACACCCGCCATGGTCAAACGGCGTTTCGACACCTGGTTTTTTGCTGCGCGGTTACCGGCGGGTCAAATGGCGGTGGCTGATGGAACGGAATCGCTGAGCGCGGATTGGCGGACACCAGCAACCTTTCTTGCCCGCGGCGAAAGCGGGGAGGCGAAGATCATTTTCCCCACTGCGCGCACTCTTGAGCGGCTCGTACATTTTGGAACAGTGGACACCGTCCTTGAAAAGGGTGATCCCGGTATTCGCGACGCCATCACCCCTGCGGTAAAAGAAGAAAACGCTGAGCGCTATCTGACGATCCCCGAAGGTTTCGGCTATCCGGTCACCCGCGAACGGCTGGAAAAGGCCGTGCGCGGGTGAGGCATGGCGGTTAGGATAAAGCGCCCTCACGCGACAAGATCCGGCCATCTTCAGCAATTTCTATATCCAGGCGGCCACCGGCGGCAGTGATGCCTTCAAACTCATAGACGTGGAAGCCGTTGGCACGCACCGACACTTCGATATAGCGGACGGTGAAGTCTTTCTGATCGGCGTTCAGTGCGGCCAGAACAGTGTCGGGGACTTCGCTTTCGTCGATTTCCATCTCAATTTCTTCGAGGCTGCCGTCGGCGCGCACATCGACCTCAATATGACGCCCGCGATAATCGGTGGCCTCGAATTCGTACACGGTGACACCGGCTTCATTCTCGGTGGAGACCTTGTCAAAGGTGACGCCGGGGGCTGTTTTCTGGGCGGTTTCAAGCACGTGTGCGGGTACATCTTCAAAGGAAACGGGTTGAAATGCAGCGGCGGAAAGGGCGGCGCTGGACACCGAAACGAACACGCCAAGCGTGCGGGCGGATTTAGCGATGGTGGCAATAGGGGACATGGGTCTCTCCGGCAGGGTGGGGCAAAATAGCGATGGCACGTCAGCCCAATCTGGGCTGATGTTGCAGCGCAATAATTCGCATCCATGACGGATTTCAGACGGCGTTGTGAATGGCGTTTGAACTTTAGAAGACGTTTTTTTGACGCGTCCTAGCGGCGTCCACCGCGCGTGCCAGAGGGCAAAGCGATCGTCTGGGTCAGCATCGGAGCCATTTCAAATCCCGGTGACCGGAGCCGGTCGATTTTATCGCGGTGGTCCTTGAACCGCCGACGCGCAGATCCGGAAAGAACAGTGCCCGTTGCGATCTTCAGAGCCTGGGGGTTCACGGCCTTGCCGCGATGGTGCACCTCGTAATGCAGGTGGGGTCCAGTGGACCGGCCGGTGGTGCCCACATAGCCGATGATATCGCCCTGGCGCACCCGCTTGCCCTTGCGAATACCGCGCGCAAACCCTTTGAGATGGGCATAGGCGGTTTTGTATCGGTTGGCATGTTTGATCCGGATATAGTTTCCGTAGGAACCAAACCGGTTTGCGCGCTCAACAATGCCATCGCCAGTGGCCTTGATCGGTGTGCCACGGCGGGCGGCGAAATCGACGCCCTTATGGGTTTTACGATAGCCAAGAATTGGGTGCTTGCGGGCCCCAAACCCCGATGACAAGCGCGCCCCGTCAATCGGCGTTTTCATCAGTAACCGGCGGGCACTTTTTCCGTCCGTATCAAAATAATCGGCACGCTGCGTAGCTGTTTCGGGATCAAAGAAATAGTACCCCTTCTCACGGCGTTGACCGCGCCACGATAGACGCCCGTAAAAGATTTTCCCGCCATCAACCACCTTGCCATCATCGTCATAGACTACTTCATAGATGGCCTCGAACCGGTCGCCA
This sequence comes from Pseudomonadota bacterium, assembly GCA_039819545.1. GTDB lineage: Bacteria > Pseudomonadota > Alphaproteobacteria > Caulobacterales > Parvularculaceae > CALLPQ01. Next base: position 29,532 of record JBCBRS010000030.1, read on the forward strand.
GCGAAGATGTCACGCTGAAAATCAACGTCATAGGCAAAGAAATTGGCAAGCGCATTGATGACGCTGTCAGGGGCGCCCTCGGCTTTCATGGAAAGATAGAGATTGCCGCGTATTTCACCGCTACTGGCGCGGAGCCGGCGGGTGCGCTTGATGGGCGCAATCTTAGCGGTGAAGGCACCGTCCTTTTGCCGGGTTAGCGAAAGCTTTTTGCCATCCGTTGTCCGCGTATCAAGTGCGATCAAAACGGGGGCGGGTGTGCTGGCGCCCTGTGCCTCCTGAAAGGGGGTCTGATTTGCGGCCTGGGTTGTCACCTCAAAGCGATATCCCGCTGGCAGGGCGCGCAGGCGCACATGTTTCCCAAGGGCACTGATAATTTGGGCCTGGTCGCGCCGCCCAACGCCAAGGCGCGCAAGACGGTCTGCAATCGTTTCTCCTCGGCGCAAGGTGACCGTGCGGGTGTGCGCTGCGGCACTCAGGTCCCCGTCAAACGTCTCGAGCAGCGCTCGGTCTGACAAGCGCTGCGTCGGCGCGAAAGCGCGGATGTCCGTATTTGGATCATCCAAATCGCTGGGGCCGGCGGTGCCCATATCGGCAGTTGCAAAAAAGGAAACCGGTTGGCGTTCAAGAGAGTAAGACGCTGTCGGCTGCAGATTGATGGGATGGATTGATAGCGGATCACCCGGATCTATCCTGTCCAACCGGTCTGGCTCCTGGTTCGCAAGGTTAAGGCGCTCCGTGTTCGAGAGGCCTCGTGGTTTGCGTCTGGGGGTGAAGCCGTCTCCGGTGTTGGCGTCCGGGGCGGTGATTGCGGGTTCCTCCGCAACCTGCCGGGTGCCCCTTGGTTTCAGGCTGGGGCTATCAAAAACAAACGGAGCCGGGTCAGCCAGCGCTGGCGGTAATGTTTGCGCGGGTGCCCGTTCGCGAAGGGGTGAGACGTCTTCTGCCGGGGCGGGTGGTGCCATGGCCGTCGCGGAACCCACCATGGCGGGCAGGGATACGTGCCTTGGCGCGGGAAGCTCCCCCACGGTTTCCGGTTGAGTCAAAAACGCCGACAGCAAGGGCCGCGCGCCTATGGCGGCAAGCATCAGAACCGCGCCCCCGATCAACAGGGCCACGGCCACACCCCAGGGCTGTTGACCGTGCGCTGCCCGATCACCCTCAAATTGCGTGTGGGTCAGCCGGCCAATACCCTCATGATAGGCCCGCTCAGGCTGCCTTTGGGGTTGTTTTTTTCGGCGTCGCTGGGATTGGTTAGCGCTCATGGATACTCATCATTACGGAATGGGCGAGACCAGGGCGCGCCATTTCTTGGGGGGCAAAAAGGCCAGAGCCCGGCCTTCACGCTGACACGGTTAATAAAGTCTTTAACGCTTCATAGAGCAAGTCATGCGCCAGATTGGTAGTGTCTCAGTTTGAATTTTATGGCGATTTCTCGCGAGTAGGGGCCATAGCTTGAATGGCAGGTTTTCGCCGATATTGGTCGGTCTGAACAAGCGATCGAGTGTCTCGCTTGGGGCAAGATTAGACGCTCCCTCAGCTTCTAGTTTGTTGTGCTTGGCACCAAGTGGATTTGGTCGAATGACTTGAGCAGATCAACAACGGCCCGCGCTTTGTCTGCGCAGCGGCCATGCCCAAAATTTGACAGGCAAATCACCGTCTCGCTGCGATGAGGCAACCGGACCATGTAAGTCGAAACACCATAATCGCCGCCTTCATACCAAATTGTCAGCTGACCCTCATAAGTACTATGGACCAGACCGAAGGCATCGTTGTCTTTGTCGTGGGCATATGTGCGCGTTGAAAGCATGCGAGCACTAAAGTCTTCGCCTAGCTGTTCGGTCTGGTAAAGTGCCCGATCCCATTTCACCAGATCGTTCAAAGAAGAAAAAACGCCAC
>JBCBRS010000031.1:0-30665 GCA_039819545.1 Pseudomonadota bacterium
CAAGATCGGCTTCCATCTGCGCCAGATTGCGCGACCAATCCACCGAGATTGTTTTCGATGCGATCGATACGCGGACCGCCCAGAGTACCGAGGCAATTGTCAACGCAAAAAGCCCTGCAAAACCAAGGACTGTTGGGTCTAATCCGTCAATGAAACCCTGAAAACTGCTTGATTCTACGGGCAGGGCCGCTGCAGCGGGGAGGGCCGCCAATACGCTGACACTCACAAGGGCCGATGTTCGGCGCAGGGTTTTGGTCCAGTACCCCTGCGCCATGGACCGCAACGGTCCGCCGACGGGGGCAAGGGGTGCCACCGGGCAATCCGCCGACCGTGGCGAAGCATTGATATCAAACCGCTGACGCCAGTTCATCCTGACAGAACTTTCCATGCCCTGCGCACCCATTTTGGGCCGCACCCTATTTCCTGGCTTTGGGTATACGCTTTTCGCCCCAACCGCGGAAAACAACCGCAAGATGTAGCGGCCAAAGCCAAAACCAACCACCATATGACCCCTATTCGGGATCAACGGCTAGGGGCCCCAGGCTTTTTTTTCAGGGTAGCGCGCGCCCGTTTTCAACAGGCCATCAGCTCTCGAAATAGGCGCCTTCGGGATTTTCCTGGGCAAGGCGATGATCTAGGTAAGAGGCTGCGGTTTCGAGGAAATCCTCAAGATTGGCTTGGAAGAAATGATCGCCGTGTGGCACCGTCGTGAATTCGACCTTACGCCCCTTTTGGGTGCGCGTGCGCTCTACCATAAGACGCGTTTCCTCCGGCGAACAGACCTTGTCTTCGGTGCCGTGGATAACGAGCCCGGACGACGGGCAAGGCGCCAGAAAAGAGAAATCGTAGAGATTGGCGGGTACCGACCCCGCGAGAAAGCCCACAATCTCTGGTCGGCGCATCAAAAGCTGCATGGCAATCCACGAGCCGAAAGAAAAACCAGCAACCCATGCGAAGGGCGCATTGGCGTTGCGTTGCTGCAGAAAATCGAGGGCGGTTGCCGCATCCGCAAGCTCGCCCTGGCCATGGTCATATTCACCCTGGCTGCGCCCGACCCCGCGAAAGTTAAACCGCAGCACTGAAAAGCCGCGCTGGATGAACATGTGATACATGTCGTAGCAGACGCGGTTATTCATGCTGCCACCAAACATCGGATGGGGGTGCAGCACCAGTGCGACTGGGGGATTATCGCCTTTACCTTTTTGGTATCGGCCTTCCAGGCGGCCTTCCGGGCCAGCGAAAATAACTTCAGGCATAAATGTTTCCAAGGGTTGGGGGACGCCAACGACCCGGCGGGGTCGGATTTACGGCAGTCATTTTTGGGGCGACAAAACGCGCCTGTGCGCTTTTGCGATTCTATTCTTGACTGTTTTGCTCGGGTTTCTTAGGTGAGGGTTCAGGCGGTGAACACCGCGTTAGCCGGTGGTCATAGCATTTCCCTGTGTAATTGCCAGTTCCCCGCTTACGTTTTTGAGCAACGGCCGGGCGGTACCTTTTAGGGGTTGTGGAAGTGGTGCGGGACCTGACACGCCGCACAGACGATGAGCAGCACAAACGATGAGATGGAGGCGTGCCGCGGGTCAGGCATTGCTGAAGGGAGACACGAGATGAAGCTGACAACAAAGGGACGCTATGCGGTCAGCGCGTTAGCGGATATTGCGGCCTTCTGCGACGGCAAGCCGGTGGCCTTGTCCGACATATCAGTGCGTCAGGGCATTTCTCTTTCCTATCTGGAGCAATTGTTTGGCAAGCTGCGCCGCGCTGGTCTTGTGGAAAGCGCGCGCGGCGTTGGGGGTGGGTATTGGCTGGCCCGGCCCGCGAGCCAGGTGCGCGTCGGCGATATTGTCCGCGCCGTGGATGAGCCCATGCGCGCTACCGCGTGTGAGCCGGGGTCTGGCAAGGGGTGTCAGGGCATGTCGGCCCGCTGTCTGACCCATGATCTGTGGGATGAGCTTAGCCGTCAGATTGAAATCTTCCTGAACGCCATTTCGCTTGACGATATTGTAGAGCGCCGGGTGCTTGGCATGGCCGGACTCGGGCAACGGGTGGCAGGCACTGCGCCCGCTGACCCGGTGGCCGATGATGAAATTGCTCCGACCAAAGAGGTGCGCGCGTGACCCGCACCTATCTTGATTATAACGCCACCGCGCCCGTACGTCCGCCCGTGATTGAGGCGGTGGCGAGCGCCATGGCCTTGGTTGGAAACTCTTCATCCGTGCACGAAGAAGGACGCGCTAGTCGCGCCCTCATAGAGGCAGCGCGCGAGACCGTGCGCAAGACCATTAATGGCCCGGTTAATGGGGTTATCTTCACCGGCGGCGGTACCGAGGCTATCCATTACGCCCTGCACGGAACAGTAGGCGCTGGTCTAGCCAAGCGGGTCTTTATTAGCGCCATTGAGCATGCGGCTGTGCCCGCCAATGCGGCAAGCCTCGCGACAAGCGAAGGGCCCGTGCCCGTGGAGACGCTGCCGGTATTGCCCTCAGGCCAGCTTGATCTTGACCATCTGCGCGCGCGTCTTGCGGACTATGATGTGGCGCGTGATGGCGGATTTCTGGTCTGTCTGATGCTTGCCAACAATGAGACCGGTGTGATCCAGCCGGTGCGCGAGGCAGCGGCAATCATCCACGATGTGGGCGGTCTGTTGTTTGTGGATGCGGCACAGGCGGTGGGTAAAATCCCCGTCAACTTTGTCATGCTTGGTGCCGATATGCTGGCCCTTACCGGGCACAAATTTGGTGGCCCCTTAGGCGTGGGCGCACTTATCGTGCGTCCGGACCTAAATTTGGCACCGGTGATGCGCGGCGGCGGCCATGAAATGAACCGCCGGGCGGGTACGTCTAATGGCCCAGCCATAGCAGGACTTGCCAAGGCCTGCGAACTGGCGAGCGAAAGCCTTGATCACGGCGCAACGCTCGCGCAGTGGCGTGACAAGATGCAGGCTGCAGTTGAGACGGCGGGCGCAACCGTGTGGGGCGCGGGGCAGGAACGCTTACCCGGTACCCTATGTTTCTCCGCCCCCGGATTTTCTTCAGAGACCCAGTTGATGGCGCTGGACCTTGCGGGCATTGCCGTGTCGGCGGGCTCGGCCTGTTCGTCGGGCAAAGCACAGCCCAGCGGCGTTCTGACCGCAATGGGCGCCAGCGATGAACTGGCTCGGTCGGCGGTGCGTAGTTCGCTCGGGTGGAATAGCGGCGAAGAAGATGCAGACAATTTTATTGCGGCGTGGACACAGGCCTATGCCCGCGTGAAGGAACGCGCCGCGTAAGTGTAAGAATTGAACGTTGATCCTCAGATGAGGGAAGGCACAAAAACCATGTCAGAAGTCAAACTCGGTATTGATCAGGCAACGGTCGAAACGGCGAAGTCGCTGGAGACCTATAAGTACGGCTTCACCACCGATATTGAATCGGTCAAGGCCCCTAAAGGTCTGTCGGAAGATACTGTCCGGTTCATCAGTGCCAAGAAGGAAGAGCCTCAATGGATGCTCGACTGGCGACTGGAGGCCTATGCCCGGTGGCTGAAAATGGAAGAGCCCGATTGGGCGATGGTTGACTACCCAAAGATCGATTATCAGGACGCTTTCTATTACGCTGAGCCAAAAACCGGCGCGAAATATGAGTCCATTGATGATGTGCCGCCCGAAATTCTGGCGGACTTTGAAAAGCTTGGCATCCCCTTGCGCGAGGCCGAAGTTCTGTTGGGCGTGAAAGGTGCGGCGGAGTCTGCCGCCGAGGGACGTAACGCGCCCGAGAGTGCTGCGCCAAAAGTTGCGGTGGATGCCGTTTTTGATTCCGTCTCGGTCGCCACAACCTTTCAGAATGAGCTGAAGAAAGCTGGCGTTATCTTTATGTCGATTTCCGAGGCCATTCGCGAGCATCCTGATCTCGTGAAGAAATATCTCGGCACCGTTGTGCCGACCACAGACAATTACTTTGCGACGTTGAACTCCGCTGTTTTCTCAGACGGGACGTTTGTCTATGTACCCGACGGCGTGCGATGTCCCATGGAATTGTCCACCTATTTCCGGATCAATGAAGCCAATACCGGCCAGTTTGAACGGACACTGATCGTGGCGGCGCCGGGCGCTTATGTTTCCTATTTGGAAGGGTGTACCGCGCCCATGCGTGACGAGAACCAGTTGCACGCAGCGGTGGTTGAACTCGTGATCGAGGATGATGCGGAAATCAAGTATTCCACTGTCCAGAACTGGTATCCCGGTGACAAGGACGGCAAGGGCGGTATCTATAATTTCGTGACGAAACGCGCTGACTGCCGCGGGGTGAACGCGAAAGTCTCCTGGACGCAGGTGGAAACCGGCTCGGCGGTGACATGGAAATATCCGTCCTGTGTCTTGAAAGGCGATAACAGCCAGGGCGAATTTTACTCAATCGCCATTACCAATAATCATCAGCAAGCTGATACCGGCACCAAGATGATCCATCTGGGCCGCAACACAAAATCGCGGATTATCTCAAAGGGAATCTCTGCTGGTCAATCGAACTCAACCTATCGCGGTCTGGTCTCAATCAACCGCAAGGCGGCGGGCGCACGCAACTTTACGCAATGTGACTCCCTGCTGATCGGTCAGGATTGTGGCGCGCACACAATCCCTTATGTGGAAAGCCGCCATCCGGGTGCTGTGCTGGAGCATGAGGCAACAACCTCTCGCCTATCGGAAGATCAGCTGTTTTACTGCCAGCAACGCGGCCTGTGTGAAGAGGAAGCGGTGGCGCTCCTCGTCAATGGTTTCTGTAAAGAGGTTCTGCAGGAACTGCCCATGGAATTTGCCGTAGAGGCACAAAAACTGGTGAGCGTGAGCCTCGAGGGGAGTGTGGGGTGATGCCCGGGTTTATACGAAAGTCTCTTTCGCCATCAGTGTATGATCTGGTAGTTATTTTCCTTGGGGTGGCCACGATAGCGAGTTTCGGGCTTGTGCGTTCTGCCACTGCGCAACCATCGCCCTTCTCTCGCGTGGTCGAGGCAAATGGGGTGATTTATCTCGCCGGGCATCTGGGCCGCGATCCTGAGACGCGGGTGCTGCCGGAAGGGATTCGGGCACAGACGACCCAGACGTTGCGTAATATCGGGGCGACCCTTGCCACGGTGAATGCGACCCAGGCGGACATTGTGCGGTGTCAGGTCTTTCTTGACGATATCAACAATTTTGATGCGATGAACGCGGTCTACCGCGTTTTCTTTCCGCAAAACCCGCCGGCCCGTACCACCGTTGCGGTCAAGGGCCTCGCGCTTAACGCCAAAATTGAAATCGAGTGTACCGCCGTACGCGGTCACGGAAGCCGCATGGTAGCCCCGACACCAGAAAGCCCGTCGTCAGAAGGTCAGTAACCCATGTTGAAAATTGAAAATCTCCACGCCAGCGTTGATGAAACGCCAATCCTTAAAGGCCTATCGCTTGAGGTGCCCGCCGGGGAGGTGCATGCGATCATGGGGCCGAATGGTTCGGGTAAATCGACCTTGTCCCATACGATTTCGGGTCGTGATGACTATGACGTGACCGAGGGCGGTGTCTGGCTTGAGGATAAAGACCTTCTGGCCCTTGACCCGAATGAGCGGGCGGCGGCGGGCGTGTTCCTTTCGTTCCAGCACCCCATGGAAATTCCCGGGGTCGCCACCATGAACTTCATCCGTACCGCGCTGAATGCGCAGCGCAAGGAGCGCGGCGAAGACGACGTGTCCGCTGCAGATTTTCTGCGGCTGATCCGCGCTAAAGCAAAACTCGTGGGTTTGACCGACGAGAAATTGAAACGACCCTTTAATGTGGGTTTTTCCGGCGGCGAAAAAAAGCGCATGGAAATGCTGCAGATGGCGATCTTTGAGCCCCGGGTTTGCATCATGGATGAGACAGACTCCGGGCTTGATATTGACGCCCTGAAAATGGTTGGCGATGTGGTCAATGAGTTGCGCGATGGCACAAAGAGTTTCCTCGTGATCACGCACTATCAGCGCCTTCTTGATTACATCAAACCAGACCACGTTCACGTTTTGGCTGGTGGGCGGATTGTGAAATCCGGTGGACCCGAACTGGCGCGCGAGCTTGAATCGTCGGGCTACGATCAATTTATTGAGGCGGCCTGATGACAGTGTTTTCTCTTTCCAATCCGACGCCGTTTGAGGCGGGACTGGCCGACGCAATGCGCGCGCTGCCCCATGATCAGGCGGAGCGGCAGGCGGCATTCGCCCGGTTTGCGCGCACTGGCATGCCCCATCGCCGGTTAGAGGCGTGGAAGTGGACCGACATGCGCGTTGCCTTGAGCGAACCGCTGACCACAGACGGCTCGGCAATCACGGCACCATCGGCTTTTCAAGGTGCTGGTTTTTTCACGATTACCTTTGATGAAACCGGCGCCCATTGGGCGGGAGAGGTACCCGCCGGGGTGACCTTGCGGGTGACCGATGAGGTTTCCCGTCTGATGCCGTTGGCGGCGGATGAACCCATGGCGGCGCTGGCGCAAGCGCTGACAACAGAGACGCTTGTGATCAGTGTTGCTGACCATGCGGCGGTTCATGCGCCGGTGCATTTGTTCCGGACGGGACTTGGCGGTGATACCCATCGCCGGGTGCTTATCTCTCTGGGGCAGGGGGCAAACCTGACCCTAATGGACAGTCTGGAAACCAGCGGTACGCCAAGTTTTTTCGACAATCTGCTTGTGGAATGTCGACTGGCCCCGGGTGCACACTTAACGCGGCTTGGGTATAGCCGCGCGGGCGCAAGCGGCGTTGATAATGCTCTTTATACGGTTGAAGCCGACACTGATGCGGTGTTCGAGCAATATGTTCTGGCGCGCGGAGGCAAGCGCAGCCGCCTTGAAACGCGCCTCCATTTTCAAGGCACAGGTGCGCAGGCAACCTTGCTCGGTGCTTCCATGCTGGGCGGACGACTTCATGGTGATCTGACGACCCATATTATTCATGGCGCGCCCGAATGCGTCGTCGAACAACGTCACAAATCTGTTTTGAAGGATCAGGCGAACGGCGTCTTTCAGGGCAAATTCCTGGTGGAGCGTGCGGGCCAGAAAGCCGATGCCAACATGCAGGCTAATGCGCTCTTGCTGTCCGAAGGGGCAACGATCAACCACAAGCCGGAACTGGAGATCTATGCTGATGATGTTCAGTGTGCCCATGGTTCTACCGCCGGGGCACTGGACGATGAGGCGCTGTTTTATCTGCGCCAGCGCGGATTGACCGCACAGATGGCACGCGCCCTTCTGGTCGAGGCCTTCCTTGGCGAAGTGTTTGATGCGGTTCCCGTTGATGCGGTGGCGGATTTTTTCCGGTCGGAGATGACCGGCTGGCTTGCAGTGGAGACTAAAGCATGAGTAGCGACGCAAAACCCTATGATGTTGACGCCGTTCGCGCGCAATTCCCAATCCTGTCCCGCGAAGTCCACGGCAAGCCGCTTGTCTATCTCGACAATGCCGCGTCTTCGCAAAAGCCGCGCGTGGTCATCGACGCTATGGTCAAGGTGATGGAAGAAGGCTACGCGAATGTGCATCGCGGGCTGCATACCCTGTCAAATGAGGCAACGGCGGCTTTTGAGGATGTGCGTTCGGTCACTGCCAATTTTATCAATGCGGCCCATACCGAAGAAATTATCTTCACCAGCGGCGGGACGGATGCTTTTAATCTTGTTTCCTATGCGTTGGGGGTCGAAGACCTGGTGGAGGGTGATGAAATTATCCTTTCCATCATGGAACATCACTCCAACATCGTGCCCTGGCACCTGTTGCGCGAGCGTAAGGGCGTCGTCCTGAAATGGCTTGATGTTTCTGATGATGGGCAGATTGATATTGCGGCCTATGAGGCAGCGTTCAGTGATCGGACGAAATTTGTTGCTCTATCGCATATGTCAAACGTGCTGGGCGTGGAAACACCAGCAAAAGAGCTCGCCCGGATCGCCCATGCCCATGGGGCATGGATCCTGTTTGACGGGTGTCAGGCGAGCGTTCATGGCCCGGTGGATGTGCAGGATATCGGCTGCGATTTTTATGTGATGACCGGCCATAAACTCTATGCGCCCACCGGCGTTGGTATTCTTTATGGCAAGAAATCGATCCTCAACACACTGCCGCCCTATCGCGGCGGCGGGGAAATGATTGACGTGGTCGAGACCGATCGTGTCACCTATAATGAGGCCCCCCACCGGTTTGAAGCGGGAACGCCAGCGATCATTGATGTGATCGGGTTTGGGGCAGCCTTGCGCTGGATGATGGAAACCGGGATGGAGGCCATAGCGCGCCACGAGGCGGATCTCGCGCGCCACGCCATGGAAGAATTGCGCAAGCTCAATTTTGTGACGCTCTATGGCCAGGCAGCGGACAAGGCGCCGATCATCTGCTTTGGTATGGAAAATGCGCACCCCCACGATATCTCTGCGATCCTTGATCGGTCGGGCATTGCCGTGCGTGCGGGGCACCATTGTGCGCAGCCGCTGATGAAGCGGCTTGATGTGAACGCCACCGCGCGGGCATCTTTTGCGGCCTACAACACCCATGCGGAGGTTGAGGCCCTGGTTGCGGGGCTGCATAAGACACACCAGATGTTAGGATAAGGGATCAATACCGATCCATGGACCAGTGGTATGACTGAACAGCGTGATATGATCGACCTTGGTGGCGGGACCGCGCTGCCTCCGGTGGAAGACACCCCCAAGGCGCAGGCCGCGCAATCGGGCGGGGAGACGATTCCCGACGAAGAGTTGGGGCGGATCACGGCCGATGTGATCAAAAACCTAAAGACGGTTTATGATCCTGAAATTCCCGTGGACATTTATGAGTTGGGCCTGATCTACAAAGTTGATCTGTCCGACGCGCGGCTTCTGACCATTGATATGACCTTGACGGCGCCCGGCTGTCCCGTGGCCGGTGAAATGCCGGGCTGGGTTGAGGGGGCCGTGCGCGGTATCAACGGGGTTGAGGATGTGCGGGTAAACATGACGTTTGAGCCGCCCTGGACGCCGGAGCGCATGTCCGATGAGGCAAAGCTCGAACTGGGTTGGATGTGAGGATAGGCCAATGGCACGACGTGAACGCCCCAAGGCGGTAACCCTGACGGATGAAGCTGCCCGCCGCATGCAGGCAATCATGGATGACGCCGATGAAGCTTATATTGGCGTGAAGATTGGCGTGAAGAATGGCGGTTGCGCGGGCATGGAATATACCATGGATTACGCTACGCAGGCCGGCCCGCTTGATGAAGTTGTCGACGAGAATGGCATCAAGATTTTGATCGACCCGAAGGCAATTTTATTTCTCCTCGGAACGCAGATTGATTTTGTGACCGAGAAACTCTCGCAGCGCTTTGTCTTTAATAATCCGAACCAGACCGATGCCTGCGGATGCGGTGAAAGCGTAACGATTGTACCTGCGGCGGCGTCGTGACGGCGATCCGGGTTTATGCCGGGGTGCGCAGCCCGTACTCGCGTCTTGGCATGCATGTGGTAAAACGCGCGGGCCTATCTGTTGAGGTGCTTCCCTTCACCGGCCCGCCAGACGGCGCGGTGTTTCAAAACCCCACCGACAATCCCCTCAAACTTGCCTACATCATGGAAGATGCCCCGCGGCTTGCCCGTCGCATGGGCCTTGCCATGACGATGCCGAAGAGGGGCAATCCTGACTTCGGCCCGTCGCATTTGGCGCAATTGGCGGCAACCCGCGATGGGTTTGGTTTAGACTTCGCATGCGCGATTGCCGACGCCCGCTGGGGCGAGGGGCACGATGTGGGCGATATCGCCGTGCTAAAATCCTGCGCCGATGCGGTTGGCTGGTCGGGTGATGCCCTTGAAACTGCGCTGGCGAACGGGCTTGATGATGCGTATGCACACCATCGCGAGATGATTAAACAAGATGGCGTCTTCGGCGTACCCTTTGCCGTGGTTGAAACCGGCAATCGAACCGAGAAATTCTGGGGCCATGAGCGGTTTGATCTGCTCGTTGAAACGGTTCATTCCCCTTAACGCCAAACACGTGTAGCTGCCTGTGCACTTTGAGTTCGCCACCACCGGGAAACTGATTTTTGAACAGGGTGCAATCGCGCGCCTTGCCGATCACGCGGCTAGCCTTGGTATGCGGCGTATCCTTCTGGTTACGGACAAAGGGATCGTCGCCGCTGGACTTGTTGAACCTGCTCTTACCGCTCTGCTCGATGCCAGTTTTGAGGTGATGCTGTTTGATACGGTTGTCGCCGACCCGCCGGTGAGTGTGATTGACGCGGCCTGCGATGCCGCGCGCGCCGGCAAGGCCGATGGTGTCATTGGTCTGGGCGGTGGCAGTTCCCTTGATGCGGCCAAGCTCGTGGCGGTGATCACGTGCAGCGGGGAAAGGCTCGAGCACCTTTACGGCATTGATCAGATAAAGGGCCCCCGGCTGCCGCTGATCTTAATTCCCACAACCGCGGGAACGGGGTCTGAGGTCACCCCGATCTCAATCGTTACGGTGGGTGCGGAGGAAAAGAAAGGCGTCGTTTCACCGGTATTGTTGCCCGATATTGCCCTGCTTGATCCCGACCTGACGATGGGGCTGCCGCCCCAGGTCACAGCGGCAACGGGGATTGACGCCATGGTCCACGCCATTGAAGCTTATACCAGTGCACAAAAGAAAAACCCGGTTTCTGATGCCCTCGCCACAAAGGCACTGGAGCTGTTAGGGCGCAGCGTGCCGCAGGCCTATGAGAACGGCGTGGATAAACAAGCCCGGTCGGAGGCGCTGCTCGGTTCGTGTCTTGCGGGCATGGCCTTTGCCAATGCACCCGTAGCAGCGGTCCACGCGTTGGCCTATCCCATCGGCGCACGGTTCCATGTGCCCCATGGGGTTTCCAATGCCCTCGTCCTGCCTGCTGTCCTGAAGTTTAACCTCCCAGAGGCGGGCCCTCTGTATGCTGAGCTTTCCCCCCTGATCTGCACGCAAGACCAGCTGCGCGCCGCATCCAGTCCGCAGGCGGCGTTCGTTGCAACACTTGAGCGGTATTGCGATGAGATGGCTGTGCCCCGTCGTTTACGCGACGTTGGTATTGTCGATAATGATATTGATCAGTTAGCGGATGATGCAATGGAGCAGACGCGTCTGTTGGGAAATAATCCGCGTCCGGTGACCAGGCGTGACGTTGTAGAGATTTATCGGGCGACCTTGTGATGTGGATTGATTAACGTGGTATCCCCGGCCTTGAGCCGAGATTTCCTGGTTGGTGTACGGATCGTATAGAAACATATCCTGAATCTGCGCCCGAAAACAAAACTCCCACTACGCACTTTCCGCCTGCTCAAGCGTGTTTTCCGCGATAAGTCGTGGCCCGCCGGCGGCGAACAGGATGGCGCGGAGGGTTTCTACCCCGGCTGCGCTATCACCCTGGCTGATGGTCTTGCCAAATTCGATGCTGTAATTCACTGCATCAATGATATGGGGCGCTGGTGTGGGGATGATTAGCTTCGCGCCTGCCATAATGGACTCGCGCCACATTTCCAATGCTTCCTGTTTACGGGCCGCCGGTGCGAGCAGATAGGCTGGCTGGCGCGCGCGGCATTCGGTTTCGGAAAGAACGGGCAGGCTGGGATCAGACGTACCATCAGCATGGTCTCGGTCTGCCATCCGTACAAGGAATGCTGCGTCCTGAATGGTGGGACCCGCCCATGTCATGAGATCAAGAGCCTGATCATCGGTTCCGAGTATTGCAATCTCCTCGTCATAGCTGACGATATCTGCAATCATCTCCTGAAATGTGCGTTGTGCGTCGCATAGCCTAGCGTAGTAGGCCTGGTAGGGGGCGCGGTCACGCAGGGCCAGAACCGTCTCCTCATCCCACAAACGGGCAAGGCGCTCACTCCAGGGGTCAAAATCGAACCCGTCAAAACTGTCATGGGCAATAAAAAGGCGGATGGAGCCACCATTCTTATTGGTCATCCCGCCACGGACGATTTTCAACCCCTCCTGCCGAACCAGATATTCCAGCACCTGAAGAGAAAAAACCTGACACAGATCAGGATTAGCAAGGTCGAAACTATTGGCAGTGAGGAGTACCGGCGCATAAAGCGTTTCAAGAACCAACAACCCATCGGGGGCAAGACGGTCGCGCACACAGGCGAGAAAGGTGCGCGGGTCCGAGACTTCTTCGAATGTCGAAATACAGGTGATGATATCAAACTGTTTGGTCCCAAAGGCCTGATCAAGGTGCGCCGATGGGAAGGACGCGCGCGCCGACCAAGCCCACTCGCCGATTTCCTCAACACTTTCGTGGGGATCAACACCAAACCGGTCAACCCAGCGGGGATAGAACGATAAAAGGGTGCCGTCATTGCAGCCAATATCAAGCGCTGCGCAATCGCGCCCGGAAATCATTTCCAGCGCTTCGGTCGCCGCATCGCGCAGGTGATTGCGCGTGGTCCGCAAACGCGCAGAGGGCATGAGCGTGCGCGGCTTCCGGGTTGGTTTTGCAGGTTGATGCAAGAGCCCGCAGGCATGGGGATCAATCGACGGGTCGCACAGGCGGTACGGGCCAAGCGCGCTTAAAAGGTCCTGATCATTGGTGGGGGTATTGAAGAGCAGCGTTTGCGCGGTGCTACCACAGACGGGACAAAAGGGTTGATCGGTTCGTTGATTGGCGAGTTTATCTGTCATTGGGAGAGCGTGCCTTGGCCAGAGGGGTGGTATCGTGTCAGGCGATACCGGGTCCGATTAGTCTGGTGGTTCAAGGTAAAATTGCTATTAAAACTAAGATGTATACAAATTAAAAGTGTGGGAAGAAGTGTTAACCGGACGTGAATAACGCCCGTTGAATTTGGCGCACGCGCGACGGGCTCCCGGTTGAGTGCGCGGGAGTTTGGGGCCTTTCGCGGTGTGGGCCGTCTATGTGCCGGGGCCAGCGTGAACGCGTTCGGGAATTGCGGCGACCGATGCCGGGTCTGCGCTTTGCTTGACCGGGAGTGCGGGCCGATATGAACCAAATTCCCGACCCTCAGGCGAAGGCCAGGGGCCATTTGATTGAGGTACGGCGGTTTTGGAAACAGGGCCAGGGCCAGGGCCAGGGCTAGGGCTAGGGCCAGGGCTCGGGTCTATATCCCGCAATACGCAACTTTCATGTCCAAACCGGAAAGCCTGATCACGCCGGATCATGGTCCGGGATTTTGCCGCGAGCCCTTTGACACTGATAAGAATGCCGAACGGATCCTTAAGCCGTGCCGTCGGTGAGGGGGTGCGGTACACGCCAAGCCCGCCCCTTGACGGGCGCGCGGCACAGCGACGATACGGCACCGGTTCGCTCACATAATCGAGAATACGGCCTGTAATGACAAACAAGCGGCAAAAGGCATGGGCCAGCACAAAGCCAAGATCACTCTCGCAAAAATTCAACCGCATGGCGATGCGATGGCAGTGCTCGCTGACGGTGATACAGTGATCGGCCAGCCGCAATAAAGCGTGCAGGCGATCATCCAGCGAAAAAAGGTCTTCGGTTTGTTCCATGGCCGGCAGCATAATCGGGCCGGACAAGACGGGGATAGTTGTCCCCGAATTTTTTGGCGCGTCTTTATGCGGCCAGATGCTGGATCAGCTTGCGTTGAAATTTCGTGCCCGCAGCCACCTGGTCGAGCGTGATAAACTCATTGGGCTGATGCGCCTGATCGATTGAGCCAGGCCCGCAGATTACGGTGGAGAAGCCTGCTTCCTGAAACTGACCGGCTTCGGCGGCGAAGGCGACCACGTCGGTATGATTGTGTCCGGTTAGGGCCTTGGCAAGGTCAGCGGCCGGATTATCTGTACACGGCGCAAGGGGCGGGGCATTGGTCATTTGCTCGGTTGTAATGGCACAGGTGGGCGCAATTGCCCGCATTTGCGCTTCAACGGTGCGGGCATGGTCTTCAAAGCGGGAGAGAAACATCTCTGTTTTGTCGCCGGGGAGCAAGCGCATATCCCACTCAAACCAGGCTTCACCGGCCATGATATTTAACTGCGTGCCACCATGCATGACGTTGACCGTTAATGTTGAATAGGGTGGATCGAAAGGCGCCGAGCGATCGGCTTGTGCCTGATTTTCCAATCGGCACGCTGACAGGAAGGTAATAAGCTTGGCCGCCGCCTCCACCGCCGAGACACCGCGCTCCACCTGGCTTGAATGGGTGGTGTAACCGGTAATATGAGTACGGAAGGATGCAATGCCCTTGTGCCCGTCGACAACGCGCATTGATGTGGGCTCTCCCACAATCACCGCCGACGGCGTTGGCAGGTCGCGGGCTATTCGCTCAATCATGCGCGGTGCACCGATACAGCCGATCTCCTCATCATAGGAAAGGGCAAGGATGATCGGGCGTTTCAGATCAGCGGCGACAATCTCCGGCAATAACGACAAGGTTATCGCTGGAAAGGATTTCATATCAGCGGTGCCGCGCCCGAAGAGCGCACCGTCCTTTGGGGTCAACGTAAAAGGGTCCGTGTCCCAGGCCTGATCTGTCACGGGCACCACATCGGAGTGGCCGGATAAGACAACGCCGCCCTCAACCGCCGGGCCAATCACCGCATAGAGATTCGTTTTTTCGCCGGTATCATCGGGCGCGCGAAAGGTGCGCACGCCATGGCCCGCAAGATAGGCCTCCACATCCTCAATCATGGTGAGGTTCGACAGATGTGACGTTGTATCAAATTGGATCAATCTGTCGATCCATTCGATTTGTGGGGAAAGATCCATGACTGACCTGGTGTTGGGGGGTGATTTCGGCTTCCGTGTCGCGCGATCAGGGTGACACCCTACGCTTTGGTACACTAAGCCAAGTGTCTCATTAAATAAATCCTCAGCCTTTTCGCCTATGCAGTCACCGGGTTCGGGTGTCATTGCGAGGGACTTTCATCCCGGTACGGGTTTTGCATCTAAGATTTTACCCCAAAAACGTGGCGGCCCCAGCGGCCGCGACAGGCACTGATGGATCACACGTGATGAGAGAATACCTCAGAAATACGCGCGGTAATGTTGCCATGATGACCGGCCTGATGGTCATCATTATTTTCGTCATTGGCGGCGGCGCGGTAGACTTCATTCGGATGACGACCGCGCGCGCTGAAATGCAGGCGGCAGTTGATAGTGCAGTTCTCGCGGCGGCGTCCTTGACAAATAATCGTCCGCCCAAAACCGTTGCCAATGATTATTTCGACAAGAACTTTGATGGCAGCCGGTTTGACCTCGAAAATGTCAATTTTACGCCGGTTGTTGAGCAGAACCGGACCTTCCTGAGGGAGGTGCGGGCGACAGCCACGGCGGACATGCCAACCTATTTCATCGGGCTATTGGATATCATCACGGGCGGCGGCGCAAAAAGCCTCAAGACCCTGCCGCTGGAAATTTCCGGCAAGGCAGCGGAGAGCGAACAGTTTCTCGAAATCGCGCTTGTCCTGGATGTGTCTGGGTCGATGGCTGGTCCGAAAATAACTAACCTACGCACAGCCGGTGAGGCGTTTATCGATAAAGTTTTTGATGACACGGTCGCCAATCAGGTGTCGGTGAGCATCATCCCGTTTTCGTCAAATGTGAACCTTGGCACACATTACGAAGACTTTGCGGATACGACCACCACCGGCACGACGCCGACAAAACCATGCGTATTCTATCAAGATACGGACTACACCAGCAGCGCCTTTTCCAATGCGCTGCCCCCGGTCGATCAGACCACACCGAACAACAACAACAGTGTGGCGAATAATCAGTCGCGTTGTACCGTTGCTGAGTCGATTTTTAATTCCGACAATAGAACGGCGCTCATTGACACGGTGCGTAACTTTGTGGCCGCTGGCCGGACGGACGCTCACATTGGCTTGATGTGGGGGGCAAAGGCTCTGTCCCCTGATTTGCGCGGTGATCTGGACGGTGATTTCAATGATCGCCCGAAAGATTATTCTCCGCGTACGGTCAAGGCACTCGTGGTTATGACCGATGGTGATATGAATCCCATTCCGCTCAATGATGGAACGGTTCCCTATGGGGCAGCGACGGAGGATTTTGGTGATCTTTGTACGGAAGCCAAGACCAACAATGTCATTGTCTACAGCATCGGTTTTGATATTACCGCGGGCTCTGCGGCAGATACGATGCTGCGCAACTGTGCCTCTACCCTCAGCCAGTATTACTTTGTGGAGGGGCTGGATGTATCGACTGCTTTTGACGGCATCGTAGCGTCCATCCTTGCGTTGAGGATTACGGACTGATGACCAAACCGCAATCGCTGACCCATCGATTTGTTCGCAGCCGCGCTGGCATCGCAGCGGTGGAATTTGCACTGGTTGCGCCGCTCTTTTTCGCGCTGGTTTTTAGTCTATTTGAAACCGGCTGGCTGATGATCAAAACCGCACTCATTGATAACGCCGTGGCGGAGGTTGCGCGGACAATCTATACCGGGGCGGCAATTTCTGACGGCACCGTTTCGCAAAGCAGCCTGAAAGACCAAATCTGTAGCCGGACGGTGGTCATCAATGACTGCCTCAATAATCTGACGCTTGAGGTGACGACCATCACCTCGCTCGCCAGCATTCCGCAAACCGGAGAGGTTTGCCGTGATGGGTCTGATAGCGTGCCCAAGCCTGTGGCGACCTACACACCCGGCACCGCGTCTGAAATCAGTTTTGTGCGGGTTTGTGTGTCTACGGAGATTTTTACCCCGCTCCTTGGCGTCGGGATGTCAATGCCCAAAAACAGCCATGGCCGGTTTGAGATTGTTTCATCGCTCGCTTTCGTCAATGAGCCATTTTAGGGGTCAATGATGACGCAATCTCTTCTTCGAAAATTTGGCGCCTATTCACGCCATCGCGGCGGTATGGCGGCGCTGGAATTTGCCTTCATCCTCCCGCTTTTGCTGATCCTGTTGCTCGGCGCGGTGGGCACTTTTGATCTGTATAAGGCTGACCGGGCCACATCGCTTGCCGCGAATACGGTCATCGACCTGACGGCGCGTCAGGCGGTGATGGATGATACGATCCGCGATACCCTCTTTGCGGCGGGGCAGGGCCTTGTGGGGCGCTACGCGTCAGGTAGCGGATTTGCCATCACGATCGCGAGCATCATTCAGGACCCTGTCGATGGGCTGAAAGTTGTCTGGAGCGAGTCAAACGGATCGGGAAGCGACATTACGGATACCGATATCTCGTCGCTTGATTTACCGGCGATCCCCAACAATGAATCGATTGTTTATATCCGTCTGTCCACAGACTATGCGCCCATGTTTGGGTCAGGGCTGACTTTCGAGCGCGAAGCGGTGCGTCGGCCACGCTATGTGGCGTCCATCGCTTATGCTTATTAGGCATTCACGCCAAGCGTCATGTGGTAGCCTCAAGGCCCGGCGCTGAGGTCTTCCACAAAGGCACGGACCCGCGTATCGATCTCTTTCCATTCAGCCAGATAAGGCCGCTTGAACCGATAGGTCACGGTCAGGTCGCGGTTAAACTCATATTCGCGGCGGCATTCCGGACTGGGGATCGTGGCCAGATCATCATCGTGGCAGAAAAGCGCCATGGTATTCCCGTCGCTGTCCTGACCGATAAAAAGATCCGTGTCCGCATAGCCATTGGTGGGCACGGTGTCGCGCTCCTGGCGAAACGTGTATCGGTTCAGCCGGTAGGGGGTGCGTGTGCCCCGCTGATCGACGGTGAGGGGCAGGTAGATGGTCTCGATCCGGTCAACTTCGGTGAATGCCGTCCGGCGCTGGTTGATTTCAATATTGATGCGCCGCGTGTCAGCGGCATTGTCGATGAACTCCAGCTTGAAAGCATTGCTGTAGCCCGACATGGCAGGCCACAGGGCGTAAAGGCTCATCGCGCCCAGCGCGCCGCCGCGCCGCTCCCGCGGGAAAACAGTATAGTTGGCCCGCACCTCAAAAGGGTGACCATTGACCGAAAAGCGCACCTTGTCTTCGCTCATGGTGGGGCTCGGCACGGACCCGTTTATCTCGTCAACCGATGGGCCCACATAGATATAAAGAAAGATCGCGCACAGGATCAGCGTCGCGAGAAAGATGCCAATGGGGTAGCGCCAGGTTGATTCCTCGCGAACCTCATCCCCGCCAAAACCGTAATTTGTATTCATGCTACCACCATACGCCTTAATACCCGGCAGACGCTATCACGGGGCGCGGACGGGCAAAAGATGGGTGCGGTGAAGATTTCACCACGCCCGGTGGGGTCCGGCCGGTCAGAGCATATCGATCATCTCCGCCACCAGCGGGTGACGCACCACATCCGCCTTGGAAAAACGGATGACACCAACTTTTTCCAGCGGCTCCAGCCGCCGGGCGGTTTCATCAAGGCCCGACATCCCGCTCAACAAATCGCTCTGATCCGGGTCGCCCGTGACCACGATGGTCGAGTTCCACCCCAGCCGGGTGAGTAGCATCTTCATCTGCCCATAGGTGCAATTTTGCGCCTCATCGATCACCACATAAGCATTATTGAGCGTGCGCCCGCGCATAAAGGCGATGGGCGCAATCTCGATAACCCCCTCCGCCGACAAGGCTTTCAGCCGTTTGGCGGACAGGCGATCCACCAGCGCATCGTGCAAGGGCCGCAGATAGGGCGACAGCTTGTCTTCCATATCACCGGGCAGGTAGCCAAGACTTTCCCCCGCTTCCACCGCCGGGCGCGACAGGATAATCCGCGACACGCTTCCGGCCTCCAGTGCCTCCACCGCCTTTGCAATCGCCAGATAGGTCTTGCCGGTGCCCGCCGAGCCCACGGCAAAGACCAGCGGCTTTTCATCAATGGCGGCCATCATGGCGGCTTGGGTCTCGTTTTGCGGCTTGATCTTCTTTCGGAACTTGGTCGCGCGTGGCTCTTCTTTTACCGGCGACCAGCCCGCATCATCAAACAGGCGTCTTACATTATCGCTATTCAAATCTGTATGCAGATCATGCGCAGATCTTGAAACGCGGCGCGCCGCACGTTTACCCATAGGAAACCTCCCAGAAAAAATGCCGCTGCGGACGAGGCAGCGGCACAACAAAGTGTGGAACAATGGGGGCTGAACCAACCGGCAAAGGCCTGGGCACCGCGATAAAGCCACAAGGCGGCGCCGTCCGGTGGTAAAGCTGCGGCGGTGTTAAGATCGGCGCTGCTGTCAGGTCGCAGAGCGCTGATCGAGACCGCACAATTGGCAAGGCCGAATCACCCATGCGCCTGAGACTACCCCAGAAAAGCCCCGGGGACGAGGTGCTCATAAAAGGTTCATAGTTGGGGGTGGGCGGGCGTTTCGCTGCTGCCACAACGCCGCTGAGCCGTGTGTAAATCCTATGGCCCTGTAAGCGGCGTGCGAAAAAACGAAAGCACTGTGTCTATTGGCAGTCGGCGTATTGAATAAACCTTTTGGCTACCCGCAAGCAGGTCAAGACGCTTACTTTATTTCTAACGAGCGAATTATGCTCATTACATGTCGGTCTAGCGGAACAATATCCTTCACAGAAAGCTCACGATCATTGAAAATATACGCTATTTCGAGATCTTCTCCGAG
Source organism: Pseudomonadota bacterium (assembly GCA_039819545.1). Taxonomy (GTDB): domain Bacteria; phylum Pseudomonadota; class Alphaproteobacteria; order Caulobacterales; family Parvularculaceae; genus CALLPQ01. The sequence goes on from JBCBRS010000031.1 coordinate 19,486, forward strand.
AGAATAAGAAACAAAATTGTCTCCACCAGGATAGAAATCTGGATATTTTTTCCATTCCTCTGGGTGCATCAGCCAAATTTTATTCAGATAGTCAGCTTGTTGCGCTGTAATGTAGTGATCAAGTTCAAAAAATGCACGTCGAGCCTGTCTATGCGCTACAGTGAAAGTACCGCCGTCCGGTTCAGTATAAACTTCCGGATTTACCGCGACATCCCTCAGTAACGCCCTTTGTGGGCTCCGCTTGTCATTAGGATGAATGTTCTTATCTCGACCCAAGACACAAACATCAAAAGCGCATTTAACTTCATCTGACCAATTTATCAGTCGCGAAAGGACAGTAGGGCCTTTGTCGGAACTTTGAGCATTATCTCTACGTATTATACGTATGTTCCGAAATGCCGGCAACACGCGCACATTGTCGCGATCTATCCAATTGCCACTACCCATATAGCTCATATTAGGGTTGGGCCGATATTTTCGCCGAAGGGAAGGCGGGAATGGACGTACGTAATCAGGAAAATTAGATAAAATTATTTCGTCTTCACTAATTATTGTTTCTTTATTACATTCGTACCGTGACAAACCTTTTCCATTGAGGCCGTGATAAATATACTCAATTGGAACCTCAAATAGGTGATCGCCCAGCTTTACTCGCACCATTTCAATCTCGCAATGTGAACTACGTAAGTTATTTTCGTGAAACGGGGTCGTAGTTACTGGCGATCTATAGATGGATTCGTTATGGGACTTCCCGTCACAACAAATAATGAATATCATCAAGGTAAAAACTTTTACCACACGCAATCGCAACATTTAATAGTTCCCATTAACAACATACCAGGTTCAGAAAGCAGAGAACCACTAAGCAAGTAGGGTGCATTAAGCCGAAGGCGCAATGTACCGTCAACGCTCGCCAAAATGCACGGGACTCCAGTCTTCCGGCGGCGTGTTGATCGGACGACCGAACTCGCGTTTCCATTCGTGATATGTTGAATAAGGCCAGTCGTCAGGATCATCAACAAGTCCGTGTTTCACTGGGTTCCAGTGGATGTAATCAATATGACGGTCGAGATCCTCGTGGTCACGGATGGAATGTTCCCAAAATCGACGTTGCCATATGCCGCGCTCGCCTTTGCGGCGACCGGCGCGCGAATCTGTCGTTCGCGGGAGTGATTTCGAGAACCGGGATTTCAATAATCGCCAGCGCATCGGATAATCGTCATCATTCGGCGGCAAGCGCCATATGCAATGCAGATGATCCGGCAGGATACAAATGGCGAGTGTTTCGAAACGATGGTGTGTTTGAACATACCCATACGCCGTACGTAAGGCGTCAATATTTTCTGTTAATAATGACTGACGGCGATCAAGAAGATTGATGGTAAAAAAGTATGTTCCCCCTGGAATGAATATGCGTCGGTAATTCGGCATTGGGACATATTATCTAATCACGCACTTCACGCCAGATCAGATGGTGCATTGCGCTTCACTTAATGCACCCTACTTGCTGTTGACCTGGCATATTGATGTGTTGCGCCGTGCCTGGGCGTATGAACACCATCGTCATGCCTTCAAAACCATTGCGGTTGTGATCTTGCCTGATCATTTGCACTGTTTACGGCAATTGCCGGAAGACGATGATCGTTTTGCTATGCGATGGCGTTTGCTCAAATCATATTTCACGCGCAATATTGATACGAGCATACCGGGCGCCGTCGCAAGGGGGAGGCGCCGCAAGGGCGAGCGCGGTGTGTGGCAACGCCGCTATTGGGAACATCTGATATGCGATGACTCTGATACGCGATGACAAGGATCTGGAGGATCATATGAATGATATCCACCAAAGCCCGGTGAAACACGGGCTGGTAAGGAACGCCGATGACTGGCCATGGTCGTCCTGGCATCGGTTTCAACAATCGTACGGGAAAGTGGTATAATGATGATTAATGAACTTCCTCAACATCCGGCTCAAAGGTGCATTTCGCATACGCTCAATGCACCCTACGGAAAATTGGTGGCGTCCATTGCAACGGACGAGAACAAGCTGGCCGAGGCGATGGTCGCTGACCTGGCCCAGAACATATTCCCCGGGCGGACGTTCAAGATGCATGTGACGGACCCGCTGACCGGAAAGAGGGACGTTAAGGAGATTGGGGTGTGAGGTGGAAATCTGCATTGCTTGTCCCGTTTTTCATTAATATATTTTCGTGCACAGGGGTGGAGGATACTGAAACGGCACCTCAGGTAATTAAATCTCCGCCATATTCACCCGAAGAGAATAGCGAAAATTTTATATTATACGAAGAATATGTTGAGGGTGACCTCGCCACAATGAAACGAGCAAGTCGTTCGTTTTTGGAAAGTATTATTGAAATTGATTTGGAATTAGAGCTTTACCTTCGAAGAGTAGATTGTAGAAAATACAATAAAAATTCGGATCCAAATGAATATTGCTGGGTGTCCGAGCGCTCTGATCACTATGATCGGTCTTATATCAATTTACTAGAGCCCATGCGATGGAATTTGATGAATTATTTGGGTGAAACCAATTATATATCAATTCATTATGCCCAAAAATGGTCATGCCCGGAAAACACAGCGAGTGGGTTAGCGAAAGACCACGATGATAATTACGAAAGGTGCTCGCCGTTTAGTGTTTATTTAAATAGAAGTTCGGGACATAAAATTGTGTTTTCACCAGCAAGTAGGGTGCATTAAGCGCAGCGCAATGCACCATTTGATCTACCGCGCATTAACGCCATGGGTTGTTTTGCGTGATGCCAAATTACCGACGGATCTTCGTTCCCGGTGGAATGATTTTTTCACAGTAAACCTTCTCGATCGGCAGCAAAAGCCATATTACCAGCACCTATCTTCGACGGTGCGGTGGATTTTCTTGCACAACATGATAATATTAATCTTGAAACGGAACAACTTGAAAAAGTGAACATCTGTTATTCGGTTTGTGTGTCTGCGAGAAAGGGTTTTACAAAAATTATGAAAAACATTCTCATATGGCTAGTCGATTTTTTCACAATTTACTTTATTTTCTCTCTACCTATGTTTTCACTCATCTTAGTATATTATTAAAAAAATAGTATTGAGATCAATTTATTTGTACTAACATTTGTCGCTACAATGGCATTCATGCTTTCGTTGCTGATTAAATTATTTATATCTAAAATTTTTCATCGATAGCTAAGTGTTTAAACGCGGGCAAACGCCCTTAGCAAGTAGGGTGCATTAAGCGCAGCGCAATGCTCCATTTGATCTACCGCGCATTAACGCTATGAGTTATTTTGCGTGATGCCGAATTACCGTCGGATCTTCGTTCCCGGTGGGGATTATGTTTTCACAGTAAATCTTCTCGGTCGGCAGCAAACGCTGTTGATCGACCGCATTGATTTGTTGCGTTCGGCCTACGGGTCCGTGCAATCTCGTCACCCCTTTGAAACGGTTGCTATCTCTATCCTGCCGGACCATCTTCACGGCATCTGGCATCTGCGCGCCATGTTGATGATAACAATTGCAACCCGGTCAAGCCGGGGCTTATGAATGAGCCCGATGAGCGGCCTTATTCGACGGGGAAGGATTAAAAAAACGACGATCGCTGGCCCATCAGCACACCGTCTAAGAGCCCAACCGAAAACTCTAGGTATGCCGTCTGCAAACGCTATTTTCTGCGCTTTCGGTGCTCGCGTACTGCATGTACGCTGCGCTACGGTTCTCAAAAACAGCCGTTTCAACAGACAAAACCGATTTTTCGTTCAGCCCCTAAGGATCGATACCTCATCCATCTGGGTGGACACTAAAAAGTGGCGGGCCCATGCCCGCCCTACGCCCGGAGGGTGCTATTAAATGCCCATGAATATCACGGATATTGGTATTATTGTTGGCGCTATTGGCGCTGCCCTAGCCTTGTTTTTCATTGTCCGGTGGCGCGGGCCTTCCGGTGCCGAGGTCGTTGTGGAGGCAGTGCTGGACGGTGAGAGCTTTCAATTAAAGGACCGCTATGATGGGTTCCTCAATGTACGGATTGCCGGCGTGCGGGCACCGGCGGGTGATGAAGACGGGGCTGACTGGGCCACCGAGACGCTTTGCGATCTCATTGAGGGTAAGACCTGCAGGATACGCCCCGTTGATGAGGATCCCGACGGTTTCCTGATCGCAAAGGTTGACGTGGACGGCGAGGACATCGGCAGTCTGCTGGTTCAGCGCGGGCACGCCAGATATTCCGATACGCTCTTCCGCGGCAAGTTTCGGCGCGCTGACGAGGGTTGATCGTCCGACCCGTCGGTCACCCTATGCCGGTTTCATACCGATAGTGTCACCGCTCCAGGCTCTTTTACGACGCTTTTTTCGTTTTCACCCATGCGGCGGTGAGTTTTGCGTGGACTTCCGGCGGGTAGTTTTGCCAGCTGGAGCGGCCGCGGGTGGCGTCGACGATAAAGAGAGATTCGCGGGGCAGGAGGTAGGGCGCGATGGCGTTGCGCACGCCGATGGCGGTTTGCTCACACGCAACGGTCCAGACATTATCCGCGATGCGAAAGCCGGGACCAAGGCTTAGGATGGCCGCTTCGACCCGTGTTGCCGCGGCGCTAACCACGTCGAAAATCAGGATGAAATTCGATTGGCCTTTATGCTGGTCGCTATTGGCGGTGGCGACAAGCGTGGTTTCATCCTCGGAGCCTGCGCGCTTGCCGAATTTTGGTTTGTCCTGATTGGCGGCCGGGTCCTTGCCGAACATGGCGGCAAAGGTTTTTTCTTCCTGCGCCTCGCGCCAGCGATTCGCCCCGGCGGGCGAGACCAGCGACCAGCCCGCAAGACGCCCTTCGCCAGCGAATTTCTTCAGCTGGTCGGCGGTGTATGGCCCGTAAACCTTGTCGTCTACTTTCAGGCACCAATTATCGGCGGCTAACATTGTCGGTCTGTTCCTATCTGATACACTCAGTCATCGGAGTGTTTCCGACCAAAGGGGGTTGCAATGCTGGTGCCATGGGGCGCGTGGCTGAGCAGCTTGGTGTTGCCAGCCGCTTGCTCGATCACATCTTCCATGCGCTCTGCGGGTCCAAGAAAAATGACGCCGACGCCCAGTTCATGGCGGCGCACAACGCGTGCGCGCATGCGGCCTACGGTCAGTTCGGTGCCGAGCGGCGGCTGGGGGTCAATCCCGACGGACGCACCGGTGAGGGAGACATCCATGATGGTGCATTCAATAGCGGTACCATCGTCATGGGTGACGATAACGGGGGTGTCGAGGGCAATCCGCGGGGCAATCCGGCGGTCTTTTTCGATTTGTCCGCGCCGGTTCAGGGTCCGGATCAAGGCGTCAGCGGTGCGCTGGGTTTTTGCCCGGCGACTATGATAGCGCACCGCAAAACCATATTTGCCGGTCCGCACCACGGTGCTTTCAAAGCGGCCCACACCGTCAATATAGAGGATGACGCGGTCTTCAGTACGGGGCAGGGTTTTGGCCTTCACCATGGCGCCGCCGGCGGACACATTGATCACGACGCACGGGTGCTCAATCCCATCGGGCCCAAGAAAACGAGCTTTCAACCGCATATCCGCCCGAAAATGGCGGCGCCGGTCTTCAAAACTGTCGGTTTCGGGACGGACGTTCCCAAAGTGCTGCTTGGCGCTCACGATGAATTATCCCCTGATCTGGATCATCAGATGTTACCTTAGGGATTTTTGGTGAACAAAAGCTTGAACCGGCAACCGATTGATCAGACTTTTGTCTTAAACCGGCCAGCAGCGTCCCAAACTGACGCAGGTCAGACGGTTGGCTTGTCAGGCTGGGTCTTTACGCTCACCGGACAGGACCGCGTCCCGGGTGCCCGGTTTGGGGCTATGACCCGGTTGAAAAAGAAGGATCGCCCATGGATAGCGATAATATCACCGCGATCAGGCGTGGTGCGGACCAAAAATGGGTTTACCGCGCGCCATTGGTGGTGACCGGTCTTATCGGTCTAATGGTCAGTATACATCTGATCCTGACCTTCGGGCCAAAGCCGCAGGTGAGTTATCTTGAGTACTGGGGCAGTTTGGTCCCGGCACGGTACAATGCCGGCATGATCGCAACGACGCCTGAACCGCTGCTTATCCTGCCGCCCTTTACCCACATGTTTTTGCATGGCGGGTTTACCCATCTTGTCTTGAATATGTTGTTTCTGCTGGCGTTTGGGGCGCCAGTGGCCAACCGCTTTATTGGTAATCAGCCGGTGCCGGTGCGCGCTGGCCCCAATGCTGGTCCGAATGGGGGTCAAGACATCATGCGCTCGCATTTTCTGGGGGGGTGGCCGGCGGGGAGTACGACGTTTCTGGCTTTCTTTGTGGCGAGCGGGCTTGCCGGGGCGCTGGCATACGCGGTTTTGCATCTTAATGATCCAGTTCCCGCTGTGGGTGCGTCTGGCGCAATCAGCGCCTTGATGGCCGCATCAGTGCGCATTGCGCGGCCGGTCCGCGGCCAGGGGATGGTGAATATTGACGGGCCTGTTCTGCCGGTGACTGACCCCCGCGTCTTGCGCTTTTCAATTGCGATTATTGTGCTCAATGTTGCCATCGGGCTTTTTGGCAATGCCTTTTTCCCCGGCGGCGCGGACATTGCCTATGAGGCGCATCTGGGCGGTTTCTTTTTCGGGTTGTTTGCCCTGCCGCTGTTTGACAGGTTTCGCCAACGCGGCCCAGGTCGCTGAGGGTGTTTGCCTGACGTCGATTGATATTGCGCTGCACCATGGTTCAAAATGCAGCCCTGCCGCCCTGATGCTCTACACTTTTGTGTACTGACAACTTGTGGAAAGGGCGCGTGCAGCGCTACGCTCGACGGTGTGCGGGATGCAGTCCAATCGTTTTTGTGATGTCTCGCGCTTTTGCACCCTTGTTGTGTCATCGTTAGACCGGGAGAGAGCAAGTATGAAAGTCGAAGCTATTTTAAAGGAAAAAGGACACACGGTGATCAATGTGTCCGAGACCGCCTCCCTTGCGGATGCGGCCCAACTCCTCAGTGAAAAGAATATTGGTGCCGTGCTGGTCACGCAGAACCGTCAGCAACCGGCGGGCATCCTTTCCGAACGCGATATCGTGCGGCATCTGGCAACGGACGGGGATCGCGCTATGTCAAAGCCCGTGGCCGAGTGTATGACGCGGGCGCTTAAAACCTGCACCCCGCAAGACAGTGTAGATGATATTATGGGCTTGATGACCCGGCACCGCATTCGCCATATGCCGGTGATGGAGGCGGGTGCCGTCGTGGGCATGATCTCCATCGGTGACGTCGTCAAACGCAAGATCAATGAAGCGGAGCAAGAAGCCGAAGCGTTAAAAGCCTATATCGCCACCTAAAAACGCCGCACCCGAATGAACAGGTGCGGCGCTCAATCATCGCTTTACGGATGATCAGGACAGGATCTTAGGATCCGGAACCGTAGCTGGTTGTTTCTTCTTTTGCCGGCGGCAGCAGAACCGCATCGATCACATGGATCACGCCGTTTGACGTATAAATGTCAGCGGTGGTCACGCTTGCGCCGCCCACTTTGACACCGTCTGTGGCATCGATTGGCAGAGCCGCGCCGTTCACCGTGTCGGCATCCAGCGTCTTACCGGCAATATCACCGGATTTCACTTTACCCGCGAGCACGTGATAGGTCAGGATCGCGGTGAGCTTGTCTTTGTTTGCCGGCTTCAGCAGTGTTTCCACGGTGCCTTCGGGCAGGGCCGCAAACGCCGCATCGGTGGGGGCAAAGACGGTGAACGGACCGTCACCGCGCAGGGTTTCTTCCAGACCCGCAGCTTGAACGGCGGCAACCAGGGTTGTGAACGACCCGGCATTGACGGCGGTGTCGACAATGTCTGCTTTTTTCTCAGCGTGATGACCAAGGGCGGTAGATGCCATTGGCTCGGTTGCTGTGGCTGGCAAGCCCGCCAGCATTGAAGAGGCCAAAAGGGCTCCAAAAACTCGTAACATCGTAATCTCCTTATTAACGATACATACCGTACAGCGACGGGGGTGACTTGGTTCAGTCGCTTCGTCGATTTACGATCTCGTCATATCGCAGGCCCGCAGACGGTTTGCGTGGTGATTATTGCGAAAAATCAGCGTCATAGCTTGCGTTCTGGCCATTGGGGCGCAGGCGGTGTCTTGCCAAATTGTCATGAAAGCGACAGCGTTCACAACGCCGTGAGTTTCTCGCTTGTGGCGCCAAGCACTCGCACAAGCATCAGTGGCAAGCATCATAGGCAAGTATCTCAGGCAAGCATCTCAATGGCCTGCTCAATCGCCTCAAGACTGTCATCGACGCTCTTGCGGCCCAGCGCGATGAGCGCATCGGCCTCTTCAAAGGCAATTAGCGGAACATGGCTGACGTCGGGGGTGATGAGAACATCGGCAGGATCAGCCGCAAGGCGCGAACGCGTCGTTCGGTCCATCAGGATATTGAAAGACGAGAACATCACTTCGCCAAGCCCCGGGGTTGCCACGGATGGCCGGGCCGCAAGGCGCGCAAAAACCGCGTTACGGGCAAACCCACCGGGGATGCGCGGTGCGGGTTCGGTCTTGGAAAGGTCATCCGTAGACGCATATTTTTCGCGTTTTGCTTTGGCCTGGGCCTGAAACGCACCAGCGTGGAGGCCAACCCCGATCACGATCCGCGCATTTAACGCTCTGCATACGGAGACGGGTAGTGGATTAACGAGTGCCCCATCCATAAGCCAGCGCCCGTCAATCATCCGTGGGGGGAAGATACCGGGTAACGCGTAGGCAGCCTGGATCGCTTCGGCGAGATTGCCCTGGCGCAACCAGATCTCATGTCCGGTGGCGAGTTCTGTCGTGACAACAACACAGGGCAGGGGCAGGTCCTCGATTGCCATGTCCGGTAAATAGCGGTGAAGCGTCTTTTCAAGTCGCTTGCCGCCGATCAAGCCGGCGCCGTTCAGCATCACATCGAGATAACTCAGTAGGCGGCGTTTATTGAGGCTGCGTGTCCAGGCCTCCAGATCATCAAGATGACCGGCCAGCCAGAAGCCCGCCACAAGGGCGCCTACGGATGTGCCGCAAATAGTTGCCGGGCGGATACCAAGCTCGTCCAGGCGACGCAAAACCCCGATATGCGCCCAGCCGCGGGCAACACCGCCGCCGAGCGCCAGACCAAGTCCCGGGACGCTCGTGTTGGTAATGGATGCGAGGGGTGAGGATGATTTTTCCTGAGGGTTCGACGCGGGGGAGGGCGTAGCAGAAGCGCTAGAACGCGATTGGGGCGTGTCGACCATGATGCACCCGCACCGTTACCTACTGCCCGACTTCTCAGTCTTTTTGCGGCGTTCGGTTGTATTGCCGCGTGCCGTTTCGCCTTCACTGCTGGCGCCAGCCTCAGTATCGCCCGCGCTTATGGCGCAGCTTTCACTGGCCGGCTGAAAGGCGCAAGTCATTTCGGCGCCCATGGTGGCGGCGCCCTCTCCCAGCTTGGCGAGGCCGCCAATGATGAAAACAACGATACCAGCGGTCAATAACGCGCGTTCGATCATGGATTCCCCCGGGTAAAAGCAGGTGTCGGATGATAATAACCGTAGGGTATTATGCTTAAAGCGGCGTTAACCAACATGCCGCTGACGCCAGCGTGCTCCGTCCGATTGCGCACCGGGCCGCGGTAAAGGGGGCGCCGACGCGTAAGGTGCCGGGAAAATTACCCGGCTGGTTGAAAAAGCGGCTTGTAATTTTTCGAACAGCTGTATAGATAAGGGTTCTCAGCGATATTGAGCATGATGATCGGGTCCGCACAGGGTGCGTGGTGCGAGGTTTGGCTCGGTCTTTTTCTCGGTTTTGGGGCTCTCTTCTAGGCTTCGAAAAAAAAACGAAAAAAGAAAAAAATCTCGTTGACAGGCGTTAGTTGGATGCGTATCTCCACGCCTCACCGACGCGGTCCTGGCGGCCGCCGCAGACGAAAAAGCCTTCGGGCGGCAGGTTTGTAGCGGCATCGGGAAGTGTCGGTTTTTTGTCGGCTGAATTTGAGATTTGGTCGATCATGCTAATGGTAAAGGCTTGGTTAACAGGCTCCCGGCGGTGTGGCTCTTTGACAATTGAATATTGAGGAAGAGAAACGTGGGCGGCGGCGTCCTGGCGGTTCAATTCATCCCAAGCGGTTGGATTGAACACTCCTTTGAATGACCGTGCTGACGTTTTTCAGACAGTAAAACCAAAATACTTTCGTTTATTCTTAATCGTTTAGATGGGAGTTTGGTTTTGCGACAGATATTACTCTTCCGGTCCTTCGGGATCGGGGAACAGTAATATCCGAACAAATACGTCAGTATCTGGTCATATCAAACACTCAACTTGAGAGTTTGATCCTGGCTCAGGACGAACGCTGGCGGCAGGCTTAACACATGCAAGTCGAGCGCCCTGCTTGCAGGGAGCGGCAGACGGGTGAGTAACGCGTGGGAATGTACCTATCGGTTCGGAATAGCCCTGGGAAACTGGGTGTAATACCGGATACGTCCTTCGGGAGAAAGATTTATCGCCGATAGATCAGCCCGCGTTAGATTAGCTAGATGGTGGGGTAAAGGCCTACCATGGCTACGATCTATAGCTGGTCTGAGAGGATGATCAGCCACACTGGAACTGAGACACGGTCCAGACTCCTACGGGAGGCAGCAGTGGGGAATATTGGACAATGGGCGAAAGCCTGATCCAGCCATGCCGCGTGGATGAAGAAGGCCCTAGGGTTGTAAAATCCTTTCGATGGTGAAGATAATGACGGTAACCATTAAAGAAGCCCCGGCTAATTTCGTGCCAGCAGCCGCGGTAATACGAAAGGGGCTAGCGTTGTTCGGAATTACTGGGCGTAAAGCGCACGTAGGCGGCATGGTAAGTTAGAGGTGAAATCCCGGGGCTCAACCCCGGAACTGCCTTTAAAACTGCTAAGCTAGAGGATGTGAGAGGTAAGTGGAATTCCGAGTGTAGAGGTGAAATTCGTAGATATTCGGAAGAACACCAGTGGCGAAGGCGACTTACTGGCACATTACTGACGCTGAGGTGCGAAAGCGTGGGGAGCAAACAGGATTAGATACCCTGGTAGTCCACGCCGTAAACGATGAGGGCTAGTTGTCGGGCGGCATGCCGTTCGGTGACGCAGCTAACGCATTAAGCCCTCCGCCTGGGGAGTACGGTCGCAAGATTAAAACTC
>JBCBRS010000032.1:0-30134 GCA_039819545.1 Pseudomonadota bacterium
ACCGGGTCACGACGTCAACCGCGTCAGGGGTCTCACGGCCTCCTTCCCGCACCTAAATTAGCATAGGCAGACAATACCGGGGTCTCGTAATTGGGGTACGGAGGATGCGTCAACAGTTCCCGGGTCGGCGCTGCGCTTGCCCGGGAATACGGCCTTACTGTTATTATCTACCCCGTGTCCCCGGGCGTAAGACCCGGGGCCTGTTTCAATAGGTTCGGAGTCTGCATCAACAGATCCCGGGTTTCTTAACCGGGCACGAAGGAGATAAAAAACATATCGGAGGTCGGGCCCCGCGTTACGGTTATACATTAACCCAGGAAAACGATTCCGAGATCACGCCATTCGGGGTTCATCTCCTGAACAAGGGTAACCTTCCACGACCTTGCCCATCGTTTTATCCGGCGTTCGCGCTCTTTGGCATCATCGCGATTTTCGTGAGGTTCATACCAGACCAACTTTTCACAATTATAGCGATCGGTGAAACCTTTGTGCTGATGGTTTTGATGCTCAAAAACTCTCTTCGCCAAATCATCTGTATGGCCCGTATAAATAACTGTGTTATTTTTGTTCGTCATCATATAGACGTAAAACATAAACGGAGTATGGCGATCTGCCATCATTACTCAATAGCCCTGTTCACGGCAAATCCCCGGACTTGATGCGGGGTCTGTTTCAACGGGTCCGGAGTCTGCATCAACAGTTCCCGGGTCGGCGCTGCGCTTGCCCGGGAATACGGCATAAGGCTTCGACACATATCCCGTGTCCCCGGGCGTAAGACCCGGGGCCTCCCAAAGCAGATTCGGAGGTTGTTGCAACAGTTCCCGGGTCGGCGCTGCGCTTGCCCGGGAATACGGCATAAGGCTTAGAAACACACACCGTATCCCCGGACTTGATCCGGGGTCTTTCAATTGGGGTACGGAGAATGCAACAACAGTTCCCGGTTCAGCGCTACGCTTGCCCGGGAATACGGGTTCCCTAATTTCCCTCTTCGCTCTCACTGGCGTCCTCCGGGACGGACAGGACTTGACCGGGAAAGATCAGGTCGGGGTCGCGGATCTGGTCCACATTTGCTTCATAGATAATCGTATACTGAGCACCACTGCCATAGGCGCGGCGGGCAATACGCCAGAGGCTGTTGCCTGGCTGGACAACCACCTGGCCATCACGCAAGGCAATCTGTTCAGAGGTCGCCCGCTCAAAGGGGAGCTCAATCACATATTCGGCGCGGCCATCATCACTATACTGAATGATCAGGAGGGAGTAGACCCCCGGTGCCATCGCCGCGATCGCCGTCCAGCGGCCGGTGGGCCCGGACGTGACCGAGGCCAGTAATTGCCGGTTCACCAGAATATCAACCCGCTTGTTCGGGTCAGCACGGCCAGAAAAAATCACGCTTTCGGAATCATCATAGTCAATGGTGTCGAGGCTTAACGGGCCATACCCGGCATCGGCGGGCCGGACGGTCTGGATGACTTCTGTTGCGCCGCCCGGCGTGGTGCGCACAATCAACGGACGCTCTCCCTCTTCGGGCACATGGATGACAACCGTTTCGGCGGAGCGCAATTCGAGCCCGTCTGGCGTTGTCATGGTCAGGGAAAGCTCTGTCGTGCCGCCGCCGAGCGGCGCATCGGTCACCACAATCCACGAGCCGCTGGCGTCCACGGCTGTGGTAGCCAGGACTTCCCCATTGGCGATGATGCTGATCTCAGAGTCTGGCTCGCCAATACCGGCAATGACGGCGTTGCCGCCTGCATCGACCCGAACAATATCAAAACTTGGCGGCATGGGCCCGAGGGCGCCCGGCGCGGGCGCCGGATCACTGTCGGGGTCCGGTTCGAGATCAACACTTTCCTGATCATTTTTTGGCAGATCAAGCAGATGAAACCGCTCCACCGCTTTCCACGCGATAAAGCCCAGCATTAACAGCAGCAGAAAAAGAACGACAAATCGCATGTGACCAACCCATCTCTTCGCCAAGAAAACCCAAAGCGCCCCAGTGGCGGAAGTCTAAGCCTTCGCCGGGCTCGGTGCAAATCGCGGACACAGGTCGGAGCCCTTGTCAGCTCAAAAACCAGTTCCCACTTCCAGCGTTGCGCCTTACGGTGGGACTAAACCGACGAAGAAATAAAGCGCGGTCAACCGCGCACCAACCGCCTGAAAGAGTGATCAACCCATGAAATCGATTTGTGTCTATTGTGGCTCCAGCCCCGGTGACGACCCGGCCTTTTCAAATACCGCCAAGGAAATCGGCCAGCTCGCCGCCGAGCGCGATTGGCGGGTTGTGTATGGCGGCGGGCGCATGGGACTGATGGGTGACACCGCCTCCAGCGCCCGTGACCATGGCGGCAAGGTCTATGGGGTGATCCCAAAATTCCTCACCGAAATTGAGGGCATTCTGGAAGGCGTTGAGCACAAGATTGTCGAGACCATGCATGAGCGCAAAATGCTGATGTTTGAGGAAGCGGATGTGTTTTGCACTTTGCCGGGCGGGATTGGCACGTTGGAGGAGATTATCGAGACATTGTCGTGGGCGCGGCTATCGCTGCACCACAAGCCGATCATCGTTGCGAATATCAATGATTTCTGGTCCCCGCTGGAAGAATTGCTGAACCACATTGTGGACCGCCAGTTTGCCCCCGACTTCATGCTGAAGAGCATCCAGTTCGTGAACAGCGCAGAGGCGGTCTTTGACGCCGCCGAAGATGCGCTCTTACGCAATAAGGCCTGACGTGAAAAAAAGGTCCGTCACCTTGAACGGGCACCGCACCAGCCTTTTGCTGGAGCCGATATTCTGGGATGCACTGGAGACGATTGCCAGGCAAACAGACCAATCCCTCGCGGGGCTGATACAGGATGTGGATGCGGCCCGAACCCTTGACGCTCTTGATGATCCCGGCACGGATCATGTCTCATCTATGCCGAACCTGGCTTCGGCCTTGCGCATCCATGTGGTCAAGTGGCTACAATCACGAAGCGGCTGAGAACCGATCATCCCGGCCCTGAACAATCTGCGCATAGAGGCGTAAGCCATCATCGGCGTAACCGCGCAGGATCGGTCCGGTTTGCTCAAACCGATTGACACCGCACGCTCTGGCGAGAAGCGCACCAAACCGTTTGCGGATCGGGGATGCATCGGGTGATTGCCAGGCAGAAAACGCTTTCACAACATTGATCTGACGCCAGAAATCGCGGGCATGGATCAGCGAGTGAGCCGTTTCCGCTTCAATCAATCCAGCATCCGCCATGGCGAGGAGGGCGTCACGCGGGGCCGCAGCGCTGAGGAAGGGGTGGCTCGCCGCATGCCGGAAGAACAGGATACTGATCATCAAATCGATATCCTGTGCGGTCCCATCGCGCTGATCCACCACCCAGAGCGTTGCATCGCCGTGTGCGGCCCCGGGGCGCAACCGACGTTGGGCCCGTACCCGATCAAGGTCACGCACCGTAAAATGGGCCCGGCGACTGTTTTCACCCGCATCGCGCAGAATTTCGGCAGCGTTTTGTCGGGCTTTGTCGCTGCCCGCAAACACAACAGCGCGGGCAAGCGCTATCTGGTCGTGGCATTTTGCATCCGTACGGACAAATTGCTGCCATGCGGTTGCGGGCGAGACGAGCGGGCCCGTGGGTCCGCCGGGCCGGATGGTAAGATCGGGACGCAGACAGAAAAACCTGTCTTCAAAGGTGCCAAGATGGCCCGTGAAGGATTTGGCAAAACGCCCCGCTTTTTCGATGATCCCTTTGGCGGGCGTGCGGCTGGTCAGCATAAAGCCGAGGCCCATCCGCTGACCAGCAAGGCTATTGGCGTCCTGGGAGAGACAGAACAGGGCCAGGTTTTGCAAACCTTTGCGATCCGCCGCCGGGGTTTGGGCCATGGTCAACCGGTACAGTGCCGACAGGATAATACCGTGCACAGCCTCCGCGGCATCGGCGATACGGGCAAAATCTGCCGCCGGGTCCGTGGCGCAAAACGCAAGATGGGCGAGCACCCGGGCGTGCCAGTGGCGCAAATCGCCAAGCGTATCCTCGCCAGCGTCGTCTTCAATTGGGGGGAGCGGATAAAGCTGGACAAAAAAGTCGGGATTTGAAAGCTGCGCGCGCAGACTTTCATCCGTACACAGGGCAATAAGATCATCTGGCGCGTCAGTGATCAGCGGATCCAACGCATCGGGGAAGCACCCTAGCCCATCCACAAGCTGAGCACGCGGGATATCATCCGTTGCCAGAATAGTGTTGAATGCGGCGCCCGTCCGCGCGCCGGTGAGCAGCCGATCAAACTGCGCCACAGCGCGATTAGGGTATTGGGTCTCACCAAAATTCGTTAACAGGCCGGGTGCGCGTTCGGCAAAGCGGGTCGCGTCACCCTGTTCACTTGCATCCGTCTGCTGACGCCATGTTTCGATCATCAGGCTGGTGCCGCTACCATCGGTAAAGCCAAGGTCCTCCAGCTTGGCGGCATCGCCCGATGGGGCGACGGCGTTCATATACCGGCTGAAGGCCTGACGCGGCCCCAGCACCAATTGCCGGTGACAGCTTTGGGCATCCGCATGAAACCCCGCGATCAGGGTACGAAGCGATACCGCGCCATCAAAGCCACTGAGGATCGCATGGCCGTCTTGTACATCACCGGGCCCACGACCGGGCCCAATACCGGACATCGCGGGGGTGCCTGAAGTCGGGCCGTCGATCCAGTAGGCAGCATCACGCACGGCAGCGAGCGAGTGCAGGCCCACAACAAACCGCTCCGCCATGAGGGGCGGGACAAGCCCGGCGGTTTGCGCCGCTCTCATCAGATCGGCGGTTGGCGCGATACGAAAAACCGGGCGATGATGGCCGAGCGTTGCGCGGCAGATTGTGCCAATCGCCCGGTAATGGGCAAAGGCAGCTTTCACCTGGCCTTTTGGCTCAGTGGCCACCGCGCCGCCTTGCGGGGGAACGCCATCGGTGCGCAGAAACGGGCGCGCCGACCAGATCGGCTCTTCCGCGGCCTCCAGAAAAGCGCCGCCGCATTGGCGATCACCGGCAACAACACGCGCCGAGGCAAGCCATGCGCGCTCATCATCGGCCCCTTGCGTGGCGATCATGCGAAGAACGTGGTCCGTGCGCTCAAGCAGTCCCGCCCCGTTGATCTTGGACCCAAAGGGCGTACACAGATGATAGAGCGCTCGCTCACCGGTCTTGCCTTCGATCACATCGCGGAACTCAACGCTGATCCGCACCAGCACCCGCTCCATATGGCTGACGGCATCACGCGGAAACCGGTCAGGATCATAGAGGATCGCAAGATCAAGGGGCCCGGTCCAGTCGGTATCCTGGTGGGCGAAGTCACCGCCTGCCAGCAAGAACAGACCATTCAGCGGTACACTGCCGAATTTCTCGTCTGGTTGTCCGGACTGTGATCCGTCTGTCTCTTGATACCCCGCAAGCGCGAACTCCCCGCGCTTGATCGCGCCGCGCACCAGCCACGCAAGTGCCGCCTCACAAATACGTTCGGCAAGATCCGTTCGCGTCTGCGCTGCGGTTTGGGTATCAAACGTGCTGTTCCTGTCACCAGCGATGAGCGCCATGGACAGGGCAAGATCAGCGCGCTCTTTGATGGGCAGCAACACCTGGCGCAACGCAGCGATGCCGCCCGAGCCCCAATCGAGGGATGAGAGCTGTTTCGACAACGCGGCGATTTCATTGCTGGCCCCGCCCACCAGCGCGCGGGCCGCCGTCGATGGATATTTGAAACACAAATCACTGAGGAACGGGGCCTCACCAAACACCTTGAGCAAATGCAGCCGGTGATGGGGATGATCAAGCGATGCGGTAAGATCGGCGTCGGTGTCACTGCCCGAACCGGAGTCGGTCACGAGCGAGCCCTGGCTACGCGCATCGACGGTGAGCGCTTCGCCTAATCGGGCCCGCCACCGGGTCAGGCGAACCTGCGCCTCCCCCGGGGCCGTGCTGACCAGCGATGATGCGGGATCGGGCCCCCTTACTGGCCCGGTAACTGGCCCAGTGACGGGGCCAGTGACTGAACCAGTGACGGGGCCAGCAACGGCGGCGGGCTTTTGATACCTGTCCGGGGTGGGCAGACCATCATCGCTGGCGGCGTGTGCGCGCGTTACCGGGGGGCGATGGAGAACGGAGCGCTTGGGCCGCTGTCCCTCGGTGCCCGCAACGGATGGTGTGTCGGCTTTTCCTCGATACATTTGACCCGCTTCCCCTTTCAGCATATGCCCGAAAGGGTGGCACGGTCGGCGTGAAGGGCCCGTTAAAACCGGGTTCGTTTTTAGTGAAAACCTGAACGCCAATCTTTACAAAACCGTAAGGCTGAGCCCTGCCAAGGACGCAAACCGGGCTGATCCGTACCAAGACATAAAGAAAAGGCCGGGGAGGGCACACTGGTACAAACCGGCAATTCATCCGTCGCAGACCCGGCAAAGGCAGGGCCCAAGGCAGGGGCCCCCGGTTTCCTTGGCCGTTTGGGCCGTCGTCTCAAGACCCAATTTCATACGGTGCAGGTCTGGCTCTTTGCTGTTCTGATCGGGGCTGCCGTTGGCTACGCGGTAATCGGCTTTCGCATGGCCATCGATTTGATCTCGATCCTATCTTTTGGCGAAACAGAAGAAACGATTGCCAGCGCCGCGGAGTCGTTGAGCTTCTGGCGCGCCTGGATGGCGCCGGTCATTGGCGGCTTTGTGGTGTCGGGGCTGATGATGCTGGCCGACAGGTTTGACTGGCTGAAAAATGGCCGGGGCCAAGGCGTCTCTGATGTTATCGAAGCGCGCGCGGTGACGGGCGGGCTGATTTCGCTGCGGTCCGGGCTGGCGGCAGCGGCAATCTCCACCGTGTCACTCGGCTCTGGCGCAAGCGCTGGCCGGGAGGGGCCCGCCGTCCATCTGGGCGCGACCATCGCCTCTTTTCTCGACCGCTATTTCGATTTCTCCGTAAACGAACGACGCACGCTCTTAGGCTGCGGTGCAGCAGCGGCGGTTGCCACCAGCTTTAATGCGCCCATCGCCGGGGTCCTCTTCGCGCTGGAGGTTATTCTCGGCAATTATGCCTTGTCGATTTTTGGACCGATCTCTTTGGCCAGTGTCACCGCCGCGATTATCGGGCGGCTGCATTATGGGGATTTTGCGGCGTTTCAGGCCCCTTCCTACGGGGCGGCAGGCACGATTGAGGTCCCGCTGTCGGCTCTTCTCGGGCTCCTATGCGGGCTCACCGCAATCATCTTTTTATGGCTGACGCGGTTTCTGACCGAACGCATTCGCGAGATTGCCACACGGCGGCAACTCTCCTTCATGGTGCTGCCTCCCCTGGGCGGTGCGCTTATCGGCCTTATGGGTGCGTTCCATCCGGAGATTTTCGGCGTTGGCTATGAGGCAATCACACGGGCTTTTGACGGCAGCTACACGCTCAGCGCCCTTTTGGTCATCCTTATCCTGAAGTTTTTGGCGACTGCCATAACCCTGTCCTGCCGGTTTGGCGGCGGTGTTTTTTCACCGGGACTTTTTCTTGGTGTTTTTGCCGGGGCAGCGTTTGGTCTGGTGATCAATGATCTTGTGCCCGGCGCTAATGCCGATCCCGGCTATTACGCCATGGTAGGCATGGGCGCGGTTGCCGGGGCGATCATGGGAGCCCCGATCTCCACAACCCTTATCGCCTTTGAGCTTACGGGTGATTATGGCATTACCATTTCCCTGATGGTCGCAGTGTCGGTGGCAACGCTGATCACCCAGACCGTGTTTCGAAAATCGTTCTTCCACTGGCAGTTGTCGCGGCGCGGCTATGACCTTTCCGATGGTCCGCAGGGCGTGTTGTTGCAAACGATCCGTGTACGCGAAGTCATGGAACAGATGCCACCGCAAAACCCGCTGGATAAAGAGGCGCCGCGTCTGATCGACAGCAACTCGCTTGGCAAAGCGCTGGCGACCCTTGAGGAACACGACGAGAGCGGTTTGCCGGTGGTGACCAACAAGGCCCCCGATGACCCGGTCGGCTATCTGACCCGGGTCCGGGCCTTGGGGGCCTATAACCGCGCCCTCATCGAAAGCCATGTGGAGCATCACCGCTAACCGCAATCACCGCCAACACCGCTGGGGCACACGGTAGTCATTGCAAAGCCGATGGGGCACGCCTATCCCTGCGCCCATGTGGCAACGCTTAATCAATTTTCACAAGCGGATGATGCGCGCGCCAGCGCGCGCGGGGGACGCAAAGGCGGCGCCAGGGCAAGACCTTGCGATAGCGATTGGCACCCGCGAACTGGTCCTGATCGTTGCGGGCCTGTGGGCGCTCAACGCCTTTGCCATCGATATGATGCTCCCGGCGCTCGGCGTGATCAGCGCCAACCTCGGTGCACAAAGCGCCAATGATCGTCAGTTGATAATCGTGGTCTATCTCATCTTCAATGGTTTCGCCCAGGTCATTTTTGGCCCCGTCGTTGATCGGTTTGGGCGGCGATCCGTCCTTCTCTGGGCGTTGGTTGCCTATGTGATTGCCTCTCTTTTCAGCGTGCTTGCGCCCACATTCGGCTTCATGCTGGCGGCGCGCGCCATGCAAGGAGTGACCACTGCGGCCACCCGGGTGGCGGCACTCGCGCTGATCCGGGACCGGTTTGCCGGGCGGAGCATGGCGCAGGTCATGTCGCTGATCATGACAATTTATATGGCCGCGCCGATCATTGCGCCGGCCTTCGGTCAGGTCATCTTGGTTGCGGGCTCCTGGCGCTTGATATTTGCCGCCCTTCTCCTTTATGGGGCGGTGCTGGGCGGTTTTGTGTTCTTCCGGATCGCGGAAACCATGCCTCGCGAGGCCGCCAAGCCGCTTAAGATGAAAACGATTATCGGCAATTATCTGTTCTTCTTTCGCAATCGCATCAGCTTTGGCTACACCTTTGGTAACGCGTTTGTTTTTGCCGGCCTGTTTGCCTATATCAGCGCGTCGGAGCAGATCTTTCTGGAGACTTTTGAGCTGGGCAATCTGTTTGCAGTGGCGTTTGCCTCTGTCGCCTTCTCCGTTGGTATTGCAACCATTACCAATGCCCGGCTTGTAAAATCGTTTGGCATGCGCCGGGTGAGCCATGGGGCATTGATTGTATTTGTGCTCAGTGCGCTTGCCCATTGGGGTGTAAATGCCCTCGGTCATGAGAATATCTACACCTTCCTGGCCCTGATGGCGGTCTCATTTTTTTCCTTGGGCCTGATCGGCCCGAACTATACGGCAATCGCCATGGAGCCCATGGGCCATATTGCGGGGTCGGCGGGCGCCGCCAACGGATTTGTCAGCACAGCCCTTTCAGGGCTTATCGGTGGGGCCATCGCCCGAGGCTATGACGGTACCGTGGGGCCCATTCTGACCGGCATGGTCGCGCTGAGCGTAGCATCATTGATCCTGACTCTGATTACCGAGCGCGGACGATTGTTCGAACCGCTTGCCCGCATTAAACCCACGACCCCATGAGCCAAAACCGAAAACCCTCCCTTGTGCCTGATCGCGCCCGGGTTTGCGTCGGTGCCTTTGCCGGGGCCCATGGTGTGCGCGGCGAGGCAAAACTGAAGAGTTTTACCGCCGATCCGGCTGATGTGGCCGCTTATGGCCCGGTGGAAAGCGAAGATGGTGAAGCCTTCTTTACCCTGAGGGTTATACGCCCCTTAAAGGGTGATCTGCTCCTGGTACGCGCGCCCGAAATCGGCTCACGCGAGGCAGCGGAGACACTGGCGGGTACACGTCTTTATGTGGATCGAAACCGCCTCGACCCTACCGATGACGAAGATGAATTTTACTACGCAGATCTCGTCAATCTTGAGGCGCGGGACGCGGGCGGAACAACGATCGGGATAATCCGGGCTGTGCATAATTTTGGCGCCGGTGATGTGTTGGAGATTGGTGCGATGCCCGCACGAAAGGGCGTGCACCTCGTCCCGTTCCTGCGTGCTGCAGTCCCAGAGCTCGCCATTGCCGAGGGATATGTGGTGATTGATCACGACTATTTGCCCAGTGCTGATGACGGTGCTGATGACAGTGCTGCTGACCGTGCCGATAACGATGAGAACGATGATGGGCCAAAAGGATGAGCGGGGACGTGAGCGATAGCCTGACCCTTGCCGCACTTTTAGGCA
Source organism: Pseudomonadota bacterium (assembly GCA_039819545.1). GTDB lineage: Bacteria > Pseudomonadota > Alphaproteobacteria > Caulobacterales > Parvularculaceae > CALLPQ01. The sequence continues at coordinate 10,110 of JBCBRS010000032.1, forward strand.
CGGCGGTCTTTGCGGCGAGCGGCGCCCTCCTCGGTTTACGCAAGGGCATGGATGTGGTGGGCGTCAGTTTTGTGGCCACCGTGACGGGTATCGGCGGCGGTACGATCCGCGATCTTCTGTTGGGTGACACGCCGGTGGGTTGGGTGCAAAACCCTTTGGATATTCTGATCTGCGTGGGTGTTGCGGTGCTCCTCTGCCTTGTCCATCGCTCGCTCGTGGGTCGGCGCATGGATGCGCTTCTCTATGCCGATGCGGCGGGCCTCGCCCTGTTTTGTGTGCTTGGCGCGCAAAAAGCCGAAAGCCTTGGTGCGCACCCTGTCAGCATTGTGATTTTTGGCGCCATGACCGCAACCTTCGGGGGCATTATCCGCGATGTGATGTGTAACGAGACGCCGGTTTTATTCCGTAAGGAAATCTATGTGTCGTCCGCCCTGCTGGGAAGCGGCCTGTATACCCTGTCGCCCGAAGCGCTGGGCTTTACCTTGCGCGCCCTCCTCGGCATGGGCGGCGCCTTCGTGCTCCGGCTCGCGGCCTTGCGCTGGCAGTGGTCCCTCCCCTTCCCCCACTACCGCGCCAGCGACGAACGGTGATCAGCGCGCGTCGCTAGCACAGCCAGCCCCGGCGCGTGGCGGCCATGGCAAAAATGATCAGGGCGAGCGCGATTGAAATCACCGCGCCGATCAGGACAAGCCCGCCCATGGGTGTCACCGCCAGGCCATCCCGAACAAAAAGCCAGTACCCGTCATAGGTAATGATCGCCAGGAAGGAGACAATAAAAACGGGAACAGCAAGCCGTCGCCGCACTAAGAGCAAAACCGAACCGAGCACCCCGGTGCCCACCCCCACCGCAAAAAAGACCATGGACCAGATGGGTCGATCCGTATAGAGCGCGCGCTGACCGTCAGGGAGTGCAGCAATCTGTTCCGGTGTCATCATCACCTCACTGACGAATGCCATAACGCCAATCAAGTTCCACAACAAGGCCAGTACACTGATGATCCAGAAACTGGCGGGAACCTTCTTATCAAGTGTTGTCATCACCTTGATCCTTTTGTTCAGATGCCGTCACAATACCACTAAGTGGCCCAGACGATTTTGTGATTTTCCAAGGTCACGGGTGCCGCAATGGTTGCCCCCGCGAGCGCCGTGCCGCCGCACGCCTCCATGACCGCATCCACCCGCGCGCGGGTCGCGGGCGCCATGGGCGCGAGCAGGTCCAGCGCACGTTGCACCATCCATTGGGTATAGGGGATGATCATCCGTGAACCCGTCTTGGCGCTCATGGTGAAAGCGTGCATGCCGATCATACGCGGGATGGGTGCGTCAGGCTTTTCGCGCTTGAAAGCTGCAAGCTTTTCAAAAAGATCAAGGAGACAAGGCCCTTGCTCGGCCATCATCCGTGTCAGGAGCGGTATAAGCGTCTCTGGGATATCATCGCCTTCCACAAACGCCCCGTCTGCCACAAATGGCCTCGCAATCATTCGCTCCACCCATGCCGCGACGCGGGGCGCCTCGCGTTTCATCATCTCACCAGAGGCGGGATCACGGTAAAGATGCGCATAAAGAGGACCGATCAGCCCAAAGTCCCCCTGGCACGGGCGCCCACCCAGCAGAAAGTCATGGCGCGCAAGATGGGTATCAAAATCCTGCAAAAAGCCCCGGTAAGACGTCTCCACCGCATCGGCCATTTCGGCGCTGGCCCCCAACAAGGGCACGGCCTTTTGAAACATCGCAGACGTTTTTTCCGCTGCCGCCCGCTGCATCTCAACGCTTTGGCCGGGCGCCGCGATCTTCCCAAACTCACCAAGCGCGAAATCCCGGTTATAGACCCAGCGATAGTGCATGGCGGGGATCACCAGCCACTCATCACCGTAAAGCTCAAACAGGCTGGCCACGACGTTCTGAACAGCACCGTCCGGTCGCACAGCGGGCTCGGGCGCGCGCCGTTCGAACGCATCCATCAGCGCGCTGGTATCTTGAATGGCTTCATCATCATCCGTGATCGTCACGGGCATAACCGGATAGCCGATGCGCGGCAGGATAATGTCTCGGTAGACATCCCGGTCGGCAAAATGCTCCTCCACGGGCACTTGCTTATAGGTGAGATAGGCGCGCGCCTTGCCGCTGAATAACGACAAGGGCGCCGCATAAAGGTGATGGGTCATGGCCAACTCCCGGGGGTTGCCCAAAGGGTCCGCGAAATCCCAGCGTCTGGTCAAGCGAAAACCACAGCAGCGCCCGCGCGACCAGCGACGCTGGCCGCAGCACCGCCGCGTCATTGACGAGACCACCTGAAGCCCGCATATCTTATCCCTCCACACCTTTTAGCAAACAGGTTTTGCCCATGCCCTCCTTTGACGTTGTTTCCGAAGTTGACCTTGCCGAGGCGGAAAATGCTATTGCCAATGTCATGCGGGAAGTCAGTACACGCTATGATTTCAAAGGTTCCAAAGCGTCCGTAGAGTTCAAGGATGGTGTCATCACGATCAACGCCGATGATGATCTGAAACTGCGCCAGCTCCATGAGATCATTCAGGGCAATATGCAAAAGCGTGGGATTGAGGCGGGGTCCCTTGATTATCAAAAGGTTGAGCAGGCGGCAGGCCAATCGGTGCGCCAGACGGTTTTATTGAAGCAAGGTCTTGATAAGGAGCTCGCCAAGACAATCACCAAAGCCATCAAGGGTGAAAAACTTAAGGTACAAGTGGCCATTCAGGGCGAAGAGCTGCGCGTCACGGGCAAGAAACGCGATGATTTACAGGCCGCCATTGCCTTTATGAAGGGCATGGGTCTTGAGCAGCCTTTGCACTACAAAAACTTCCGCGACTAGCAATGGCGACCCCCGTGGGCATCGCGCCGGTCCGGCTCGACAATGAGCTTGTTTCCCTGATCCCGCTGGAAGAAGCGCACCGGGCGTCTTTGACGGCGATTGCCGATGACCCCGACCTCTGGCGTTTTGCCACCGTCAATCAGCATGGGACGGATTTTGATGCGTGGTTTGACGAGCGGTTGGACCAGATGGCAACACGCGCAGAGATCACCTTTGCCGTTTATGATCGGCAGGCTGAACGCTTTGCTGGTTCCTCCAGCTATCTGATGGTCAATGCCCGGCACCGGCGTCTGGAAATCGGCTGGACATGGTATGACAAACCGTCATGGGGCACACAGATCAATCCGGCCTGCAAACACCTGCTCCTCACCCACGGCTTTGATCATCTTGGCCTCCACCGGATCGAATTCAAAGTGGACAGCACCAATGCCCGGTCGATCGCCGCCATGGAAAAGCTGGGCGCCGTGCGCGAGGGCACCTTTCGCAATCATTTGATTATGCCCGACGGGCGCCAGCGGCACTCGGTTTACTTCAGCATTCTGCCGGACGAGTGGCCCGCAATCCGCGAGGCGTTGACGGCGCGCCTGCGAGAATGGTCCGCAGCCCCTAAATAGACCCCGCCGACTAAGCCCAATCGCCAGACCGTGCACCGGTCGTGCTTCAGTTTGAAACTGGCCTCAGTTCGAAACTGGAGGGCGGCTATCGGCCCAAATTGGACATTCTGGGCTTTAAATTGGACGTCTTAAAAGTGACCCGAACTTACCGTCAACGAGAGTTGAAACCGCCCAATAACGGCCATCGCAAAACAGAGCATAGACCGCACAATGGATTCCCGCCTTCGCGGGAATGACAATAGAGTAGCGATGACCCTGCAAGGGACAATCCTCAATCCGTCACCCCCGCGAAGGCGGGGGTCTATGACTCAGAATTGCACCATATGAGATGTCTTTTTTCGCTCTAAGAATGGACGCTGTTGGGGACCGGACTAGACTGCCATAAGTTGACTATTCAGGGCAGATATGTTGACTAGAACCCTGGACGAAATCATCATAAGATTATCGCGTGCTTGCCAGGAGCTTATCAGCTTTTTGGACAGCTCATATAATGACCTATGAAGACACAAGCCCCCTGGAAATACTGGCGCTTCAAACGCTAAACCGATTTAGATCGGAAGACATACAACCAATATTTGGAAGGCTTCTTGAGCGAGGGCTCGGCGACTATGAAGTGGCTTGTTTAGCAACTGAGCCATGTACAAGCCTTGCTGAGAAGAGACGAGAGATCGAGGCTGCGCTTGTTGAGATCTTTGGAGATACCAGAATAAGCAAACAGGAAGCTCTCTGGGTTGCTTTTCGGTTTTATCTCGGCCGTGTATTAAAGGGGCATAATAGAGAGTTTAAAGCGATGGCAGCGGTAATTGATCTGACGTCGATGAATTATCCGGCATTGTTCTCGTGCCCACCAGAGAGTTATGTTGCTCAGGAATACGGGATAGCTGAGCTATATGGTACTTATTATGCTTGGGATCACGAACCCGCGCTAGAGGGTCAAAGCGAACACAATACGGCTATAAGAAATGCAGCGAGGTCCGCGATGGAACGATACTATTCGTTTGGTAGTGAGCTGCCAGACGACTTAAAGCGCATTCAAGAGCTTATCAAAAACGAGAATTACCCAGCGGCTTAAACTCGCCCGATGTAAGACACTCAGAAAGATCCGGATAACGGCACCTTTGGCGATTAGCTGCCATCGAATTCAAACTGGGGCACGACCCGTGCACCCGTCTCATTTACTCCCACCGAGACAAGGTTTACGGTGACGCAAACCAGTCACCGGAGGAAAATTCATGGTCAATCGGTTTCGTCGCCGCCAAGGTGCTCAGCGCGCTACCAGCCACGCGGCCATCGCCAGCCTTCTGGCTCTTTGCCTGGGCGCGGGCGTGGCAAGTGCCGAAGAGGAGGCGGGTGCCAGTGATCCGGGCCTGCGCGAGGCAATTGCAACGGATTATGAGGAAAATCTCGGGTCCTTGTTCCGGCATTTCCACGCCAATCCGGAACTGTCTTTCCGCGAAACCAAAACCGCCGAGCGGCTTGCCAGTGAACTGGAAACCCTCGGGTTCGACGTCACCACCGGCGTCGGCAAAACCGGTATTGTGGCCGTCATGCGCAATGGCGAGGGGCCCACAACATTGATCCGCGCCGATATGGATGGCCTGCCGGTAAAGGAGGCTTCCGGGCTGACCTACGCATCCACCGCCATGCAAACCGACATAGACGGCATCGAAAAACCGGTCATGCATGCCTGTGGGCACGATGTGCACATCACCTCTCTCGTGGGTACCGCCCGTCAATTGAGCCAGCGCAAGGACGACTGGGCGGGCACGCTGGTCCTTATTGGTCAGCCTGCGGAAGAGCGCATTTCGGGCGCGAGAGCGATGTTGGAAGATGGTCTTTATACCCGCTTTCCAAAACCGGACTATGCGCTGGCGTTCCATGTTTCTGCCGATACCCCCACGGGCCGCATAGAAATGCCGTTAACAACCGTCGCCTCCTCCGCCGATAGTGTGGATATCATCGTCCACGGCGTTGGTGCTCACGGCGCGTCACCCCACAAGGGGATTGATCCGGTCTTGGTGGGGGCACAGATTGTTGTGGGCCTGCAGTCGGTGGTCAGCCGCACGATTGCCCCGCTTGAAGCCGGTGTCATTACGGTTGGCGCATTTCATAGCGGGTTCAAACACAATATCATTTCGGACCGCGCCGAATTGCAACTTACCGTCCGCTCCAATGACCCGGCCGTGCGCAAGCAACTTCTTGACGGTATCGACCGTATTGTGGACGGCGTTGCCCGCGCCCACGGACTGCCTGAGGATAAAATGCCGGAGGTCATCCGCTCAAAAACGGAGACGACCCCGCCCACGATCAATGACCGCAACCTTGCCATGCGGTTGCGCGCGGTTGTAACCGACAAAATGGGTGATGATATCCTGCTCGATAAACCTCGCCAGGGGATGGGGGCGGAGGATTTCGCCTATTTCGTCACCCCGGAGACAGGTGTTAAAGGGGTCTATTTTTCCGTAGGCGGCACACCAGCCGATGAGGTTGCCGACGCGCCGTCTCACCACTCGCCCCTGTTCAAAATTAATCCTGAACCCGCCATCACGCTCGGCACCGAGGCCATGGTCCTCGCCACGCTTGAGTTAATGAAAAAGTAAACGTCCCACCGCAACGCTGCGCGAGGATGGCTAGCCGGACTCACAATAAGGAAAATTGACCGATGAGTGACATGGAAAAGACCCTGCTTGATGTGATCAAGGGCCATGCCGTTGGTCTAACGGAGGAGCCGACTCGCGAAACCCTGATCACCGATCTGGGGATCGACAGCTTTTCTGTGGTAGAAATCATCTATGAAATTGAGGAACGCCTGAACGTCGAGGTGCCCTTCAACGCCAACGAAAACCCGTTCGGCGATATGAAAACCGTCGGTGATCTGATCGATGCGTTGCAGTCGCTGGTCTCCGAGAAAAAATGAGCCGCCGTGTTGTCGTCACCGGCATGGGGGTATTTAGCCCCCTTGGCACCGACCTTGAGACCTTTGCTGACGGGCTCTTTAATGGTCAGTGTGCGATCAAACCTCAAACTTACGCCTATGACGAAGATCTCTCGCTAACGCTGCCGGCTGCCGCCATTGAGGGGGCAGATGAAACCCTTGCCGCGCTAGGCCGGGACATGACGCGCGCTGACCCCTATAGCCAGTTTGGGGTTGCCGCGGCGGAGATGGCAATTGCCCATAGTGGCATCACCTTTGACGATGTGCTCCGTACCCGTACAGCAACCCTTTTGGGAACGGGGATTGGCGGTCAGCAATCGAGCGATGACACCCATTACAATATGCTGCGCAAGGGGCGCAGGCCCCACCCGCTGACAATTTTACGGACCATTCCCAACGCGTTGTCGAGTCATATCTCCATCCGCCACGGTCTGACGGGGCCGTCCTTTGCCATTGCCTCGGCCTGTGCCTCCGGCGCCCACGCCATTGGCATGGCAGCCGATATGATCCGCAACGGGCATGCCGATGCGGCGATCACGGGTGCCAGCGAAAAGGGGCTGACCTACGGCGCGCTGGAGGCCTGGCGCGCCATGCATATCTTAAGTTCTGATATTTGCCGACCCTTTTCAAAAACCCGCAATGGCCTCGTCATCGGTGAGGGGGCGGCTGTGCTGGTGCTGGAAGAGTATGAAAACGCCCGGGCCCGCGGCGCCAATATCCATGCCGAGCTGACCGGCTTTGGCCTGAACGCCGATGGTAACGATATGATTAATCCGTCTACGGAGGGAGCTGCGGGCTCCATGCGGCTTGCCTTGCGTGATATCACGATTGCCGACCCGGCTCAGGTTTATATCAACGCCCATGGGACGGGCACGTTGCTGAACGATCCCACCGAAACAGCGGCCATCCGCGCGGTCTTTGGGTCCGATGCCGATGACTTGATCGTCTCGTCAACGAAATCCATGCACGGTCATCTATTGGGTGCGGCGGGCGGTTTGGAAGCGGTGGCTGCGATCTGTGCCCTGAAGGCCGGGCAAATTCCGCCCACCATCAACCTTGATGAACCAGACCCTGCCTGCGATCTCGACTATGCCGCGAGCGGCACCGTCACCCGGCCAATCAACCTCGCGCTATCCAATTCATTCGCCTTTGGCGGCCAGAATGCGGTGCTGGCGTTTGAGCCGGTTTAGAGCCCATTCAAAAAGGGTGATCGTCGATGGTTCCCGTCCATCGATTTAGGTTCGAACGCGCGAACCCTGAAAAATCCAGACTGCGTTTTTGTTTACCCAAAAAGGTAACGCAGTCTAGGCTTGGACCGTGCATTTAAGCATGGGCCGGTTTCAGTTTGCCTTTGGCTTTGTCCGTACGCGGCTTGTGAATTCTGCGACGCAGATGGGCAAAGGCGGCAATCATCACCATGAGCCCCGCATAGCGCACAAGATAGAGCCCGAGATCGAGATTGAGCGATTGCATCATGCCCGAAACGGTATCAGTCATGATGACACTATCGGCCCCGGCCATCCACATGGTGGTCAGTGGCCAGGCAAGGCGATCAACGAACAGGGCCCATATGCCCATAATCGCCACCGGGCGGGACTTGCCCACGAGCATGGCCGCAAAAAACGCGATGATAATGGCGCGCCAGAAATCGCTACCGGAAAAGCCGAGGCTGAGGATGTAGACTAAATCTTCCATGATCCGTTCCTTTCCGCACACCAAAAATCATTATGGTTAATGGGGGGTAAAGGGCGCAAAAAACGGGTGGTTTGCTGGGCTGTGCGGCCCTATTTTTTTGCAGAAATATACAAGCGGAGATCAAAACCTATGCCGGCAACGCCTAATCAAAAAAGCCTGGAGCCCGTGGCGGCGGCCATTGAGTTTCTGGTGACCCATGCACACGATCAACCGAGCCTTGATAGACTGGCGGCGCACTTTGATCTGTCCCCGGCCCATTTTCAGCGTGTGTTCAAGGCAGGGGCCGGCGTATCCCCGAAGACGTTTCTGCAATATCTCACCGCCGGGCACGCGCGTGATGCGTTACGCGCTGGCCAGTCAGTCATGGCGGCGGCCTATGAGGCCGGGTTATCCGGCCCCTCGCGCCTGCACGATCTGACGCTGGTCACCGACGCCATGACGCCCGGGACGGTTCGCAAACGCGGTGAAGGGGTAGAGATTAGCTATGGGCGTTTTGCCGGGCCTTTTGGCGTTGCGATGATTGGCGTTACCAATAAAGGGATTTGCTGGCTAAGCTTTACCGATCCGGCGGACAGCGGGCCCAATAAATGCGAGGTTGCCGAACTTCAGGCCGAATGGCCACGGGCGAAAGTGAGCCATGATCCGGCAGCCATCGAGCCCGTTGCCCGGCAGATTACGGCCTATTTGATCAGCTTACGCACCAATAATAAATCGCAGAAAAATACGGACCCGTTGTGCCTGCATGTGAATGGTACGAATTTTCAACTGAAAGTATGGGAGGCGCTCCTAAAGATCCCCTTTGGGGCCTGCGTCACCTATGGCGATATTGCCAAGGCGCTGGGCAAGCCGTCAGCATCACGGGCCGTGGGCGCCGCCGTGGGGGCGAACCCGATCTCGGTCCTGATCCCCTGTCACCGGGTGATCCGCGCGTCAGGTGTAATCCAGAATTATCGTTGGGGCGCGGCGCGCAAGGATACGCTACTCGCGCTGGAGGCTGCGGCGATTGCCTCGTGAAGGTTACTCTTCTCTTGGAAAATACCAGACAGCGGCAATTTTTCTGTCGCGAAACTGATAAACGCCGAGCGCTTTGCTGGTCTTAGGGTCGCTCTGCCCCTCCGGTACCCAGCTGACCTGTTCGGTGATCGCAACACTGTCGCCAGTTGCCATCATACTGACGATCTCGCTCGTTACCGTGGGGACGGCACCAAAATACCCCTGCAACTCATCGCGCAAGGCCGCCTTGCCCATCCCCGCCTCTGAATAGGCTGCACCCTCCACATAACCCCAGCGAATATCCTCCGTACACATGGCGAGCATCGCGTCCACATCCCGGGCGGAGAACGCTTCCACATAGGCGCGGGTTATCCGTTCCTGCGGCGACACTGCCTCAACGCGCGCCACACCGGGGGGCAGGCCGCCCCCTTCACCGCACGCGCTCAGCGCGGTGAGCGTGAAAAGAAGGAGTGCACAGTAAATTTGATGGCGCATGGGTATGGCGTTCCCTTATCCAGCCGTCGAGGTAAGCGTCAGATATGCACTGCTTGCGACAATCAGGGCAATGATAATGTTAAGCACGAGACCTTCGCGCACCATCCGGCCAATGGAAACCTTGCCCGTGCCGTAGACGATGGCGTTGGGCGCCGTGGCAACCGGCAACATGAAGGCACAGGATGCGGAGATTACCGCCGGAATCATAATCAGCGCCGGGGCAATCTGCGCCTCCACCGCGACGGCGGCCAGCACGGGCATCAGCAGATTTGCCGTGGCGGTGTTGGACGTCATCTCCGTGAGGAACGTAACCGACAGGCACAAACCCAGGATCATCAAAAAGGGCGGCAGGCTCGCAAGGTCAGCGAGCGACCGGCCAATCACCCCGTCGAGCCCGCTGGCCCGAAACCCGGCAGCGATACAGATACCGCCCGCAAACAACAGCAATAGACCCCACGGTATATCGCTCGCGCTCTGCCAATCGAGGAGCCCGCCCCCACCTCTATCTGATCCGCGCTCAGGCGTCTGAGTGGCGCCGCTGGGAACAAGGAACATCAGCACAACCGCCAGCACCGCAACGGTTGAATCGCCAGCCCCGGTTATGCCGAACAAGCCAGACCAGCCCCCAAAGGGCTCGGCCCGTGTTACCCACAGAACAATGGCGAGGCCGAAAACCAGCATGGTCCGCACCTCCGCCGGACGCCAGGGGCCGGGCTCGGGCAACGTTGGTGCACGCACACCGCCCAGCGAGCGGGTCAGCCACAGGGCCATCACCGGCACCCCAACCATGACGCCCGGCAACCCGGTGACCATGAACCGGGCAAAGGAATATTCCGTCTGCGTCACGTGTTCATAGGCATCGGCAAAAATCAGATTTGGCGGTGTCCCAATCAGTGTTGCCGTACCGCCCAGGGACGCAGCATAGGCAATACCGAGCAGAAGCGGGACCGCAAGACGCGGGTTATCATCGCGTGCAATGATCGCAAGCGCCAGCGTGGCCAGCATTAACGTGGTAGCGGAGTTGGATATCCACATGGACAACACCGCCGCCGCGACCATAAACCCTAGAACCAGTCGCCGCCCGGAAACACCCACAAGCCGGATCATATACAGCGCCAATCGTTCGTGTAGGGCTGATTTTTCAAGCGCCTTTGACAACATGAACGACGCCATCAACAGGATGATGACGTGAGAGCCAAGGGCAGAGGCGGCCTCTTTGTGGGTGAGGATACCCGCAAGCGGAAACAGCGCGAAGGGCACGAGCGACGTTGCCGGGATCGGCATCGCCTCGGTCACCCACCAGCTTGCCGTCAGCACGGTGATAAAAATCGTCGCCACGATGGCCCGGTCAAGACCGGCAAAATGGGCCCAGACCGCGCCGATCAGGGCCAGGAAAAATCCCGTGACGAGGGCGAGTGGCTTCATGATGGCAGCACGCGTTCAGGCCAATTGCGCGCATCAGCCCTCATTGCTGGCTGGGGCCGGGGTGGGCTTTTCCTGCGCAGGCACATCCCCATCTGCACGGGTCCAGATAAAGCTTTTGCACACCGGGCCCACACAGCCTTGCACCTTCAGGTCCGTCGTCGTCAGGCGGGTAAGTTTCGACTTATAGGTTTCCCCCGATTCCGGGTCGTAGATACGGCCCTTACGCCAGCCTTTACGCTTTTTCTGAAACCCATAAATGATCTGCATACCCCTGATCTCGCGGTCACGCAAAGTCTCGTCGTCATTATTGACATCGAGAACAACGCCGTCAGCTGCCTCCAGCGCCGGGAACCAGATGACGGTACCGCAGACACTTTCTGCGCATTGATCAATTTCCACAAGAACATCATCCGGTGTTCGCCACAGCCCGTTCACATCATGGGGATCAATCGTGGCGGCACCTTCCGCCTCATTTGCCACAACGGCGCCAATGACGGGCGTTACCCACACAAAGAAGATGGCAGCCATCGCAGCGCACGCGGCCGGAATGGACCGAAGGGAAATCTCAGAACGCATGACGTATTCTCCGTATACAAATTCGCACCGTAGGGTGCCTCGACCTCTGAAAACTGTGAGCGGTCCGCGCCAATCCAAACCGACGACGGTATAGTATGAAACCTGTAGGAACTCTGTCAAAGGCGTGGCTCATGGCTTCACTTGGTCGACATCTCTTTAGGGCGCAAAATAGCACCCTGCTCGCTCTGTTTGGCCGGGCGTTGCTCGGCATCGGAGCCGCGATCCTGCCTGGCGCATTCCCCAGCTGGGGGCAGGTGCTCACGCCCGCCTCAACCCCGCATACTGCGCCAAGCCCGGACGCGCAGACCAGCCTATCCCTTTTCGCCAAAGGCGAAACCGCCTTTTTTGCTGGGCGGTATGAGGATGTGCTGGCGATGGCGCAGACCCGGTTGGAGGCCAAAGATCCAGTAAAGAAGGATGCGGGGGTGCTGGCGCTCGCCGCGCGGACCGAAAATACGCGCGCCTATCTGCGACTAACGCCCAAGGCGGCCAGCGCGCAGACAAAATCTGCACGCGCCTATGCCCGCGCAGCCCTCGCCCGTGATCCGGCCAATGTGGAGGCGCATTTGCAGGCCGCAATTAGCGATGCGGTGCGCGGCGGTCAGGTGGGGCCCATTCGGGCGCTATTTGGCGGCTATGCGAGCCGGGCGCGCCGTCACCTCGATCAGGCACTTGCCACCGCGCCAGAAAATTTCTGGGCGCTGTCCACCTCCGGCGCCTGGCACCTTGAGGTGGCGCGCGCCGGCGGCGCGGGCGTTTATGGCGCAGACCGCGCGCTTGGCTTTAATCAGATGATCCGCGCCCGCGCCCTCGCCCCTGACAATGTGGCTATCGCCTATGAAACGGCCTTGCGGGTTCTCGCCAGCAACAACCCCGACTGGCGCGCTGCCGCCCTCGACGCGCTCACCGTGGCGACGCAGACCGGCGCCATCACCGCCGCCCACGAGGCGCAGCTGCGTGAGCGGGCCGTCGCCCTTGCCCGTGCGGTTGAGGCGGGGCCAGAAGCCGTCCGGCAATTCATCAAAGCCTATGCCTGATAACGGGAGGCGGAAACGCGCTGGCGCTTACCCCGCTGCCCTTGCCCCGCTGCCCCTTGCCCTGCTTTTGGCGCGCCGGTAAGCGATACCGATGACATCATCTTCCCCTGAACCATCCCCGGACCATGTGGTCAAACTGATCCCGGCAGACCAATGGCCCGCCCTGTGCGCGTCAACGATGCTGGCCTATAGCGCGCTCGATCAAGCTGACGGCTTTATGCATCTTTCCACCCCAGATCAGATGCTAGATACGGCAAACCGTCACTATACTGATTATTCTCATGTGGCGGGATTACTGATCCCCACGCGGCATCTTCCCGGCACCCTAAAGTGGGAGCCGGCGGCAAAACGCAATAACGCTCTTTTTCCCCATCTTTATGGACCGTGTCGCACGGCCTGGATTGAAAAAGCAATCGTCCTTGCCAGGGGCCGCGACGCCAGATTTGCCGTCACGGGCGAAATCCAGCCACCCTTTGATCCTGATACAGATTTTTCGGCTTTTTCTCATGGCTAAAGTCCCCCTTCCCCTCGCCACACTGGCCGCGCGTTCACTCGCCTTTCTTGATCCCGAAGAGGCGCATGATCTGACGATCCGCATGCTTGAAAGCGGGGTCTTGCCCGCGGCGCCAACCGTATCGCCCATGTTGAAAACCACGGTGGCAGGCATTGAGTTCGAGAACCCGCTTGGCCTGGCGGCAGGATTTGACAAGAATGCCCGCGTGCCGGACCCCCTGTTACAGCTTGGCTTTGGTTTTGTTGAGGTTGGGGCAGTGACACCCGAACCGCAGCCCGGCAACGACAAGCCCCGCGTCTTTCGCCTGCGCCACGATCAAGCGGTGATCAACCGTTATGGTTTTAACAATGACGGACTGGAGGCGATTGCCGGGCGACTGGCCGCACGCCAGCGTCAAGGCTGTGTGGGAATCAATCTTGGTGCCAACAAAATCTCTACCAACCGCACCGGCGATTATGTGAAGGGGCTGACCCGTCTGGCCGGGCTGGTTGATTTTTACACGGTCAATATCTCCTCGCCCAATACGCCCGGGCTGCGCGCCCTTCAGGACAAAGCCGCGCTTGAAGAGCTGCTTTCGCGCGTCCTTGCCGAGCGGGCGCGCGTTGCCGCCGATACGCCTGTGTTCCTGAAACTCTCGCCCGATCTGACCGATAATGACCAAAGCGATATCATCGCGATCCTGAAGGCAATGAAGCAAACGGGCCAAGCGCTTGATGGGCTCATCATTTCGAACACAACCATCGAGCGGCCCGATGATCTGACGGCGGCGCATCGCGGTGAGGCGGGCGGGCTATCGGGCGTACCGCTTTTTGCGCGTTCAACCCGGCTGCTTGGCGACTTCTATCAAGCGCTTGGCACCGACTACGCCTTGATTGGCGTGGGCGGGGTTGCGAGCGCGCGTGATGCCTATCGCAAAATCCTGAATGGCGCGCAGCTGGTGCAGCTTTATACCGCCCTTGTCTATCAGGGCCCGGGCCTCGTGCGGTCAATCCTTGAGGAATTGCCAGTCTTTCTGGAGGCGGATGGGTTTTCATCTGTGGCTGACGCCGTGGGCGGAGCGTTACGGTAAGCTATGGAGCTCGCTCGCCTAGGGGCACACCGTCCATCAGGACCGCGCCCTTCTCAATTATAAAAACCGATTTGATCCGGCCACCCCCGGCAAGGCTTGCCATGGCAAGCCCGACGCTGATTGCTGCGCGGTTGTCCGTGTCTATAAGGCCAAGACTGGTCAGCGTTTCCAAAAACGGGGCAGGCTTTTCCAGCACCGTTTCGATTTGCCCCCTTGGCTGGCCAGCGGGATCGAGACCAAGACGACCGGTGGCCGTCAATTGCGCCGGATCATCGGCAATCCGCAAACGGTCAAGCCTGATCATGCCGCCATTGTCGGCCCACACTTGCGGCGCCTCCAGATCAAGCGTGAGATAGTCCGTAAGCGCCGCTTCCAGTTCGACGGCGGTCAACCGCGCCTTAGCTTGGCCGTCGGTCCATTGCAGGTCGCCCGAAAGCGCCGTCACCAGCAAGGTGTCACCGTCCGATTGATCAGGGTGGATATTAACGATCAGATCGGCAAGTGTCAGCCGCGCGGGATTGGCATTGGCTGCCAACAACAGCGTTTTAAGCTCAAGAATAAAAGCCCAGCCCGTATGCGTATCACGACCAATACTGGCGCGGATTGTCTCCCCGCTTCCGGTCCAGTTTTGATAAGGCGCTGCCAATGTGGGTACCGATAGCGACTGCGTACCCTGGGGCGAGAAAATCACCCTGTCGAAAGCGTAAGGGAGCGCATCAATATAAAGCGCATCAGCCCGCCATTGCCCCGCGTCGGGTATCTGCCAGTCAATATCGTCTATCCGAGTACGCAGGAGAAAGGGAAACCCTTCGGATTTGATCGCCCCGTGGGTAAGCACGCTGCCTGCAGCACGCTGTTCCTCAACAAAAGCCACCACCGATTTCTTGATCGTTCGTGCACCCATGAACCAGAACACCGTGTACAGCCCAAAAGCGATACCCGTAAAAATCGTCAGCCCGATTACGAAACGCGATGGGGCTTTTTTCTTTGTGGCAGATTTGTGGGTCACGGGTTCTCGGATTGCTTAGAGTGCGTTCAAAAAAGTGGTGATCGTCGATGGTTCCCATCCATCGACTTGGGTTCGAACGCGCGAACCCTAAAAGATCTAGACTGCGTATTTAATTCAACAAACAGGTACCGCAGTCTCGTTCTGGTGCAGGATTGACCGGTGCCCATTCCTAGCGCTCAATCACACTGAGAGGCGCTGCGTTATCGGGGGTAGCATCGCCGGGATCAGCATTTTGCAACCCACTTTCGATTGGCGTCATGTCTGGGCGGGTGGCCAGCATCGTTCGTTCAAGGCTTGCCAGAAAATCTTCGCGCTCTGCGCCCGGCGGTATGGGCGGGGCAATGCGCATCTGAACGGGCCCCAAACGCTTTTGCCAACCGGGATAGAGCCAGCGTCGCCCGCTGTCATGGCCCACAACGCTCACCGGCGCGCCGCATGCTTGATAGATACCGGCAATCCCAGGCTTGAGAGCAATCGTCTCCCCCGGTTGCAGGCGGGTTCCTTCGGGAAAAATAACGATTTGTGCACCGCTTTTAATGGCCCGCCGGGTATCGCGGAGCAGGGCGCGGAGTGACTTCGGGCCCGCGTCGCGGTCAATGGCGATGGCCCCTGACTTGCGCAGCCAGAAGCCAAACACCGGCACCCGGGTCAATTCCTGTTTGATGACAAAAATCGGGTGCCGCAAATGGGCATAGAGCCATACCGTTTCCCACATGGACTGGTGGTTTGCGGCGATGATCGCTGGCCCCGTGGGTAGATTTTCGCGCCCGGCAATATCCGCCCTGATCCCGCAAATATGGGCGAGCCCGAACAGAACAGTGCGCGCCCATTGACGGCAGAACCAGCGAATGGCCGGCCCATCGCTCAACAAGAACGCGATGCCAATGACGCCGCCGATGGCGGTCGCACTGGTAATCCAGACACGGAAGATCAGGGCCCGGATATTATCCAGCGTGCCGGGCGGCGTCGCAGCACTGGCGCCCGCGTGATCGTCGGCAAATCCGCTCTCGTCCACGGTCATGGGCGTCATGTGGGGCTCCTTTCCACAAGCGCAAACAGACGGGCCGCCAGATATTTTGAATATTCACCCGCAACCACGCGCCACGCCGGACCATCGACCGGCCACCGCGTCCGCGACAGGCGCGCCGACGGGGTTGGCACGGTAACAAAACGGGCCGTAATATTGTGTTGGGTCAAATGGTGCATGGCGCGGGGCAAGTGAATGTCGGACGTAACGATAACCAGATAGGCAAAGCGGTGCTGGCGCGCCCATCGGGCAATCTCGCGCGCATTTCCGCGGGTTGTTTTGGCGGTTCTGCCCAAGTCTACGCAACAGGCAAACCGCGCGGACGCCCGCCCAGGCCAGAATTTTTTGAGATCCGTGGCGGTTGTTGCCTCGTGGACACCGGAAATCAAAAGCCGTTCGCCGGTTCCACCGGCAAAAAGGGCCATGCCGTCGGCAATGCGGCGCCCGCCCCCGCCCGTGAGCACGGCAATGCCCAGCTCAGGTTCGCGGGCAATCTGCGCCAGGGTGCGCTCCGCCTCGGCCCGGTCCGGCAAGGTCTGCACAAAGATCGCGAGCCCCGCGATCCACGTCAGCGCCAAGACCGCTGCGCAGGTCAGGATGAAGCGCACCAAACGCGCCGCCGGGTGAATGCCAATGCTCATCGCGGATAACTATTGCGGCTGGACCTTGCCGTGGCAAGACAGCATTGATGCGTGTCAAAATGTTGCCCGCAAAGCGCGCACCACCGCCAGCCGCGCGGTCACCGCCGTCACCAGACAGGTCAGCACCGGCACGATCAACAATGTCAGCACCAGCCCGAGAGTTAAGGTAAACCCCGGGATGAAAAGCGCCGCCGCCGTGCTCGCCCGTGTGGCCATGGACATCAGCACAAGCACCAGCACGGCCAGCACAACACCAAACAGGGCGCCGCGTAGCCCCAGCAGCAAAAACCGCCGCTGAACTTGTCCGGCGATAAACTGATCGCTCGCCCCCACTAGATGGAGGAGCGAGACAACATCATGATTGGCCGCCAGTCCGACGCGCGCAGCGAACATGGCAATGGCGCATGCCGCCATCATCACCAGGGCAAAGACGGCAAAGGCCAGCACCTGGATGGACCGGACACTGGCACCAAGACGCGCCTTCCATGTCCCATGGTCATTGATCAGCACGCCGGGTACGGCGGCGGCCATGCGGGCGCGCAGCTGGTCCACTGACCCGCTCAGCGCCAGGCTTGCCTCCACCTCGATAATTGCCGGGACCGCGAAATAGGTATCCACCGCCGCCTCCCCCAGCCAGGGCGACAGGAGCGCGCGCGCATCATCGGCGGGCATAACGGCAACAGCCTTGATGCCTTCAGTATTTTCCAGAACCCGCACGGCGACGCGGGTCCGGTCGGCGATGGCCTCGGCGGTATCGCCCGTGACCTGCACCGTCAGGGCGGCCTGCAACTCCCGGGTCCAGCGATCTGATGCAGTGGAAACGAGCAGAAACCCCGCCAACGCAAGGCTTGCCAGAAAGGAAATCACGGCAATCACAGCCAGCAGGGCCGGGCCACCGGCCCCCGCCTCAGGCAGGATGGGACGGCGCGCACGGGCGATGCCCGTTGCCCCCGCCATTAGCGGGCACCCCCGGCGCCGAGCGCCGCATCCGCGTCGGCGCGCGCGCCCGCCTCTTCATCGCTAACCTCTTCCACACCGGTCATGCGTACCCGGCCGGCCGCCCCATCACCTTGGGCGCCGCCAGGCGCACCGGCTGGCGTTACAGGGCGCAACCGGCCCTGTTTCAGGCTCAGGGTTGGCTTGTTCAACCGGCGCACGAGATCAAGATCGTGGGTTGCGACGATCACCGCGGAGCCGAGCTTGTTCAACTCCACGATGAGTTTCATGATCCGTTCGGCCATGACCGGGTCCACATTCCCCGTGGGCTCATCGGCGAGGATCAATTCGGGCTTGGCCACCAGCGCGCGGGCCAGCGCCACGCGTTGTTTTTCACCCCCCGACAGGGTCGGTGGCAAAGCGCCCATCCGGTCGCCAAGACCCACCCAGTTTAACAGTTCGCTTACGTCTTCGCGGTACTGATTATGGTTAACGCCCGCCACCTTCATGGGCAGGGCAACATTCTCAAAGGCACTGAGATGATCGAGCAGGCGAAACTCCTGGAACACAACGCCGATACGCCGGCGCAGCGGGGGCAATTCATGCCGGGCGAGCCCCGCCACGTCCTGATCAAACAGGGTCAATCGCCCGCGCGAGGGTTGCAGCGCCAGATACATCAGTTTCAAAAGCGAGGTCTTGCCCGCCCCGGACGGGCCGGTCAAAAATCGAAACTCGCCCTGATCGAGGCTGAACGATACATCCTGCAAGGCTGCATGACCATCGGTGGTCAACGCCTCATCGGTGACACCATCGAGACGCGCAGCGTCGCCCGCCTCGCCGTAAATCAACCCCACCTTGTCAAACTCAACAATCATCCAGCCGGACCAATTCTTTCCTCGCGCTTGCCTGTGTTGATAGCCGGTAACGCGGCGCGGTCAAAGGGCGGCGATGGTACCCTAACCGCAGGCCGCCAGCAGGAAGGCGCGCCGTCATGAGCACCATGATCATCGCTTGTCCCCACTGCCACACACGCTTTCAGGTGGCGGAGGATCGGTTTTTGCCGTCCGGTCGGTCCGTGCGGTGTTCAGAATGCGCCACAAGCTGGTTCGTGCCCGCGCCCCAGGCCATCGAAACCCTGTCGCCGCAAACCCGGCTCAACGATCAGCCCGCGCCGGCGCGCACGCGGCCAGCGCCGGAATCCCAGAGCGCCCGCGTCGACCAGTTTGTCCATAATCAGCATAACCCGCATTTGGCCACAGACGAACCGCGTACCGGACAAACGCGCACCAAGGAACAAGTCGTCGACACCGACTGGCAGGAAATTGGCGGTGCGAGACGCAACACCGGCCGCTGGACCGGGCAAGAGCGGCGCGGGGTTGAGCAAGCCTCCCTGCGCCCGACCATCAAACGGGTTGAAGAGGATGCGGGCGACCGGTCCACCATCGACAGGCTACAAAAAGCCCGCCAGCACGGCCTGAAAGACGCGCCGGGCGAGGTCTTTACGGCCATCAAGGTTCAACCCCGCGAATTGGAACGCGCCCTGAAGAGAGTGCGCCGCAAGGCCGAAGCACGGGAGAAAAATCGCCTGACGCCGCTGCGCGTCCTAGGCTGGATGACACTGGGCTGTCTGACGGCCGGGGCGTTGTTTGGCGGGTATCATTACCGCGACGATATCATGCGCCAGTTTCCCGGCACGGCGAAAGCCTATGCAAGGCTTGGCATTGACGCCAAACCCTTTGGCCTGAGCCTTGAGAATATCTCCCACAAGGTTGCGCTTTCTACCGGCGGGCCAGTTTTGATGATTCAGGGCGAATTGCACAATGATGGCCAAAAACTGATCGCGACGCCGTTGTTACAGGCAGAAGCGCTGGACGCGCGCGGTCGTCTGCTGGCCAGCTGGACCTTTGCGCCGGAGCAATCCTCCGTACCGAGCCGAAGTTTCGCTGCCTTCGCCACGCGCAACCCCGCCCCCGAAGGCGTCACCGAAGTGATCTTGTCCTTCGCCCCAAAAAAGAGCCGGACTGAACCCTTTACGACGCGGCCCCCAAATCAATAGGGGCATACGGAATATTTATCGCAAGTAGAATCCGTATTCCCGGGCAAGCGCAGCGCAGACCCGGGAACTGTTGATGCACTCTGCGTACCCCAATTCGGAGACCCCTGTATTGTCTGCCTATGCTAATTTAGGTGCGGGAAGGAGGCCGTGAGACCCCTGACGCGGTTGACGTC
>JBCBRS010000033.1:0-30040 GCA_039819545.1 Pseudomonadota bacterium
ACGACGTCAACCGCGTCAGGGGTCTCACGGCCTCCTTCCCGCACCTAAATTAGCATAGGCAGACAATACAGGGGCCTTCCAGTTTGGGTACCGAGAATATATCAACAGTTCCCGGGTCAGCGCTGCGCTTGCCCGGGAATACGGCTTTTTTCTACGCCTCCACACTATGGCAAATGATATTATGCACCCGTGTTTCAAACCCTGAAATCTGGGGTTCAATTACTTTGTCCGTATCGAGAGGGATAGGCGGGTCGTGAGCGACGACAGCCTTCACCGGTTTGATGGCGGCCAATCGGTTGAGGATCGCGCCGGGCCTAATGCCGGTACGCGCCATCACGCCGGGGTGGGCTTCGAAGACGACCACAAAGCTAGCCGCCGCAGCCAGAAACTGTGCCGCGCCCTCGATCACGTCGGCCTCATTGCCTTCCACATCGACCTTTAACAACACCTGTTTACCAGCGGGACTCGGCAGGGTATCGATGGTCTGTACCCTGATGGACCCTTCCGGGTCCGTCTTGAAGAAGCGGGCATGTTCGCTTGGGTCATCGGGCGGGGCGATGAGGCGCCCGGTGGCATTGTGCGCGCCAACGGCATGGGGCAACACCACGTGGCTGATACCGCTACTGGCGAGGCTGGCCTCAAGGAACGGCAGGACAATCGGGTTCGGCTCAAAAGCGAAGACCCGCGAGAGCCGCTCAAGCCGGCGGATCAATTGTGCACTGACCATCCCGATATCGGCCCCCGCATCCACAAGCCAGAGAGGCGGCGCGCCATCCGCTTGATTGGGACCTGTCAGAAGGCTCACAAGCTGATCAAGAACCACGCGTTCGTATTGATCGATCTCGCGTAACGGTTTGCAGGATTCCGCGCGAAAAAGCGGCAGGTAGAGCGTTACAGGCCGCGCCCCACTAAGTCGGTGAGCCACAACGGTGTTCTGCAGGACCGTTTCGCGCACCAGCGATAAAAACTTCCACGCACCCGGCACCTGATGGGCAATGGCACGGTGCGCGAGACGACACAGAACCGGAGGCTGATCAACGAGCCGGTAGGCAGGATCAAGCACGCCAGCGTGATCCTCGCGGGAGGCTGCACGCCGGAAGGGGGCTCTAACTTTCATGGTGCGTGCAAGATCCCTCAAAATTTCGTTCCACTATTGAGGAAACCATTGGCCGCGACCAGTGACCATTTTGCCAGTTACCATTTTGCCGGTCACGATTTTGTAAGTGACCACAACGAACGCGCCGCGCATATTGGCCGCGCACGGTCCCCATGGTACACGATGTTAACGAAAATGACCTGGAGGCGCGCGCCTTCGCGCCAAACGGACCCCATAGGGATCGTCTTATGTGTAAACTACCATCCACCCCCTCCCTGACACCCAAGTCGGCCAAGTCGCGCACCCGGATGCTCGCGCTTTTGACGGTGCCAGCTGCGGTTCTGATCTTGAGCCCCGCCAATTCTCAATCAGGGACCCAAACCACTGAAACGGGTCAGGCCGAAAAAGTGAACAACGCCGTCACCGCGGCGCCAGCAGCAAAAGAGGCAGCGAAAGAGGCGGCAGCACCGGCAAAGACCGCCACCGATGTTTCGGACGGTGAGACGCTCGGAACCAAGACCGATACCCCAACCACCGGTGTACCACAAAAAGACTTCTCACGCTTTGCAACCGCCGCAGAGATTAGCGCCGTGACGCCCAGTTATGATGACATTGTGGGCTTCATGAATTCGCATGCCGCGATCGATAAGAACCGCGTCAAGCTTGACTACAATGCCATGCGGGCCGGTCGCGCCGCCGGGCTCGCGCGGATTTTGCAAAAGTTGCGTGATGTGCCAGTGAGCCAACTCAACCGGGACGACCAACTCGCCTATTGGCTTAATCTGCGCAATTTGCTGGTCGTATTTTCCATTGCGCTGGAAGGGCAATCCTCCATCGAGAGTGAGCGCGGAACTTATGAATATCCGGGCGAGATGTGGACCACGGGGCTCATCACCGTGGAAGGCGTCAAACTTTCCATTGACGATATCGAGCGCCATATCCTGCTCGCCAACTGGCCGGACCCGGATATTCTTTACGGCCTCTATCAGGGCACGGCGGGCGGCCCTGCGCTTTACAAGCCCGGATTTAACGGACCCACCGTTCACACGGTGCTCAATAAACTCGGCCAGCGTTATATCAACAGCCGCAAGACGCTGTCAGCCAAGGGCGATGTTCTGAAAGTGCCAGCCATTTATGAGTGGTATTACGGCCCCCTCTTCAATAATGATGAGAAGAAAGTGGCCCGCCATATCAAGGCGCTGGCGTTGCCGAAAATGGCCAAGAAGCTTCAAAAGTACGACAATGTGGAGCCGGTAGCATTCAACTACAAAGTTGAATCCCTCGATAAACTGCCCAAAAACCGGGGCGCGGCGAGCCGTCCACAACGCTCTGCTGCGCCCCGCGGGCAACAAGGCGGTCAACGGCGCTCAGGCTCGTAAGCTGGCTAAATGGCGCATCGGCGCGAGGGCACCTGCTGAGCGCCCACTGAGTGCCCAATGAGCGCCAACTGAGCGCCAACTGAGTGACTGTGGGGCCCGAATTTGTGCCGGATTAAATCTTCGCTAAGCTCTTAACCTCACTTTGATTTCGGTCTTATAAACCGATTTTGGGTTGTTAACTGGAAGACAGGGCAGCACACGGTGAGAGGCTGCCCGATTGCCCGTCCCATCAATTGGGGGATTGGCCGTATCTGTGTTCGGGTTAATCTGACCGGTGATGGGGTTGCCTTCCGGCGCTGTAGACCTACAGCTAAGCGCAAGGGTTGAGACGACGGGGCGCCAGAATTTTGGGGAAGGGATGGAGGGGCAGACCATGAACGACACAGACCGGCAGAGTGCAAGGCCATGAATAAACAACTCACGCAACGCCCGAATACCGAGGCGCTGGATACAGCCAAAGAGGCCTCCAAACGTCTTTTGTGGCGGGCGGGCTTTCTCAGCTTTTTTGTCAATCTGCTGATGCTCACCGGCCCGCTTTATATGCTCCAGATTTATGACCGGGTCATCGCGAGCCGTAGCTATGAAACCCTTGCAGTCATCACCGCGCTGACGGTGGCGCTTTTCGCTGCCATGGGCATGCTCGATTTTATTCGCGGCGCCCTCCTCGCACGGTCGGCGGCAACTTTTGAGGACAAGCTCAAGGATACCACCTACAATTTCACCATGGATGCAGCCCGCGCCGGCCTGACCATTGGCGATCAGCCGTTGAAAGACCTGCGTCAGGTCCGCCAGTTTGTGGCAAGCCCGGCCCTGACGGCCGTTTTTGACGCGCCGTGGACGCCGTTTTTTATGGCGATCATTTTTATGATGCACTGGATGCTCGGCATCGTGGCGGTGTTCGGGCTCTTGGTCTTGCTCGCCCTTGCGCTGACCAATGAGCGGATGTCGCGCAAAGCAAACCTGAAGGCGTTGGCCCAGACCGTTGAGGCGGACAAAATTGCAGCGGCGACCTTGCGCAATGTGGCCGCAACCGATGCCATGGGCATGCGCGCACCGCTGATGAAGCGCTGGCTTACCCTCGGCGAGACAAGCTCTGACAATAGTCTTCTGGCCACTGATACAATCGGCGGTCTGACTGCGGCCTCCAAGGCAACGAGGCTTTTCCTGCAATCGGCGATTCTGGGGACCGGCGCGCTGCTCGTTATCAATGGGCAGGTAACGCCAGGGGTGATGATTGCCGCCTCCATCATCACCGGGCGGGCGCTTGCCCCGATTGAAATTGTCACCGGCCAATGGCGCAATTTTGCGCTTACCGGCAATGCCTATAAGCGATTGAAGACTTATCTCGGGGCCGTGCGTCCCGTTAAAGACCGGACCGAGTTGCCCGCACCCACCGGGACCATTGATGTGACCCGCGCGATTTGCCAACCGGGGAACGCCAAGAAACCGGTGCTTAAAGGCGTCAGTTTCCATCTCGACCAGGGCGAAGCGCTCGGCATTATCGGGCCCAGTGCAGCGGGTAAATCAACGCTGGCCCGGGCGCTGGTCGGCGTTGAGGGTCTGAATGCTGGCGAAATCTGTATCGACGGGGCCCGGATTTCCCAGTGGGACCGCGACCAGCTTGGCCCTTATATTGGCTATCTGCCGCAGGAGGTTGAGCTCTTTGCCGGGACGGCGGCCCAGAATATTGCCCGCTTTAGCGCGGAACCTGACCCCAAAAAGATTATCGAAGCCGCCGAGCTTGCTGGCGCACACCAGATGATCCTCGCCTTTGAAGACGGTTACGATACCGAGATTGGGGAGCGCGGCAGCCATCTTTCCGCGGGTCAGCGTCAGCGCCTTGGCCTTGCCCGCGCGCTTTATGGCAACCCGGTTCTGGTTGTGCTGGATGAGCCCAACTCCAATCTTGATGCCGACGGTGATGCGGCCCTTGCCAAGGCGGTACAGGGCATGAAAGCCAAGGGTGTGACAACCATCATCGTTGCCCACCGGCCCAGCGCCATCGCCTTTGTGGATAAACTTTTGCTCCTCGCCGAGGGCGAGGTCCGCGCCTTTGGTCCGCGCGATGAGGTTCTTCAGAAAATCGCGCCGGGCCGCGTTGCCTCCTTTGAGGAAGCGGCAAAATCAAAAGACAAGCAGTTGGGAAATAATGCAGAAAAACGAGCCTAAGAAGCCGGCCACCGATGCTTACTATTTGCGACTTGGCTACAGCGTCATCGCCATCGTGTTTGGCGGGCTGATCTTCTGGTCGGTTGTCGCGCCCATTGATGGTGCGGTGGCCGCTGGCGGTCAGATCGTGGTGGAGGGCAATCGCAAGGCCGTCCAGCATCTCGAAGGGGGAACAGTTGCCGAACTGATGGTGCGCGAGGGCAAACAGGTGCGCAAGGACGATATTCTTGTGCGCCTCGATGACACTGTCCAAAAAGCCAATTTGAGTCTTGTGGATGGTCAGCTTGCAGAGCTTTACGCCCGCCGCGCGCGCCTTGCCGCAGAACGCGACGGTCTGGACGCCATCACCGCGCCGGACGGGGTTGCGAGTGTACTGGCCACTCCGCTTTTTGGAGAAAAACTCCGAGGCCAGCGTAACCTCTTCGAAGCGCGCGCCTCAACCATCCGTACGCAGATTTCTCTTCTTGAAGAGCGGGTTGTCCAGCAGCGCGAGCGGATTTCAGGCCTGCGGGTGCAGATCAGGTCGCTCAATTCGCAAATTGCAATCATCACAAAGGAAATTGACTCCCTGCGCGATCTCCTCGCCGATGGGCTGGTCACGCGCAACCGGTTTAATGAGCTGGAACGCGAGAGCGAGCGCCTCGCCGGAGAGCGCGGTGCGCTAACCGCTGGTATTGCCGAAGCGCAGAGCGTCATCTCCGAAGCGCGCCTTGAAATTGAGCGACTATCGGAGACACGACGTGAGGAAGCGATCACCGAACTGCGGGAGGTTGAGGGCTCTATCTCCGAATTGGAAGAACGCCGGATCGCCGCCGCGGACGCCTATGAACGCACCCTGATCCGCGCGCCGGAGGCTGGCCGCGTCCTGGGGTTATCCGTACACACCGTCGGCGGCGTCATCGCGCCCGGCGCACCGCTGATGGAAATCGTTCCAGAGGCAACGTCGCTGCAGGTTTCGGCAAAGATCGCCCCACAGGATGTGGACAAGGTCCAGTCGGGCCAGTCGACCCTCGTGCGCTTTTCCGCCTTCGGCTCACGCCGCACACCGGAAACGCAAGGCAATGTGAAAACCATCTCCGCCGATAGCATCGTCGATGAAATCACCGGCGCGCCCTACTACCTCGTGATCATCGACTTGCCCCCCAGCGAGCAGCTGCA
Organism: Pseudomonadota bacterium; assembly: GCA_039819545.1. Taxonomy (GTDB): domain Bacteria; phylum Pseudomonadota; class Alphaproteobacteria; order Caulobacterales; family Parvularculaceae; genus CALLPQ01. The sequence goes on from JBCBRS010000033.1 coordinate 5,803, forward strand.
GGATATCTTGCGCGGTAATTTGCTTTTGCCCGGTATGCCGGTGGAAACGTTTATCAAAACCGGCAAACGCCCGGCCATCAGCTATTTGCTGAAGCCGCTTCTGGATTCCTTCGCCCGTTCGATGCGCGAGGATTAGAGAACAGCGGCCCATCACAACATGCTGTCGATCACAAAAGATGAGCGATCAACCTGCTGGTATCGCGACGCAGTATGGCCCACGCCCTGTACGATATCTCTGCCCATTGCCTGACAAGATCGCTATGCTGATCGATGGGCGCTTTACGAATATCGCAAACGGTCAGAGCAAAACCGTCTGGACGTGAACAAAGCGGCTCAAACTGTGCTTCAGACAATGTCTTTAAGGACCGCGTTGCATCTTTCACCGAGAAATTATGTTCAATGATGAGAAAAAGCGACGCGTAATGTAGTCGTACGGATCGATAGGCACGCCGATCATCACGATGACCGGGGTGCTGAAGCGCATAAGCATCCACAGTGAAACGGTGGGCCTTTGCGAACAGGGCAGGGTCCTGGTATTCCCGGGCGAGTATTTCGGCATAGGCCTCCCAACAACCGGCCGATGACAGCATGTATGGGTGTGTCGGGCCATTTGTTGCGTCGAAAACCGCCCCGCAACCGGAGCAGGACAGATGGGTCGTTCGGGGTTGTTCCATCGTCTTCGCCATTGAATTTATCGCGCCCGGCGGTTAATCGCTTGGCTTGTTCTTCGCGGAAAGAGAGCGCCGATGCAAATCCTGTTTCTTCACGACAATTTTCCGGCCCAGTTCGGCTTTATCGGCACCTATTTGGCCGGGCGCGGATGGGATGTGTGGTTCGGCACGCAGCGTCAGGGCGCCAAGCACGACACCATGCAGGTGTTCAACTACAAACCGCACCGGGCGGTAACCAAAGACATTCATCCTTATGCGGCCAACTTTGAACGCGCCTGCCTGACCGGCCAGGGCGTGGCGCGCGCGGCAATTGATCTTGCCAAGAAAGGCTTGAAGCCGGACGTGGTTGTGGCCCATTCCGGCTGGGGGCCCGGCATTTACGTGAAGGATATCTGGCCCAATTGCCGGTATGTGGGCTATTTTGAGTGGTTCTATCGCCGCAACGCTCCCGACACGATGTTCCTTGGCGAAGAAGACCGAAATATTGACCAGCAATTGCGGACCCGCTCGCGCAACGCCGCGATCATGATGGACCTTGCCGCGTGCGATGTGGGGATTTGCCCGACGGAATTCCAGAAAAATCAGTTCCCGGATTGTTTCAAATCGAAGCTGCATGTGATGCATGACGGGATTGATACGCACACCTATAAACCCGCGCGTGGCACGCGGTTGACCCTGCCGGAGCTTGACCTTGCCCATGTGGATGAGCTTGTCACTTATGTGGCCCGCGGCATGGAGCCCTATCGCGGTTTCCCCGAATTTATGCGCGCGCTGGCAAAGCTGCAGAAAAAGCGCCCTACCATGCATGCGGTCATCGTTGGCGAAGACCGGGTGGCCTATGGCAAGCCGCTCCCGAAGGGCGAGTCTTACAAGCAAAAAATGCTTGCCGAGCTATCGCTGGATATGGAGCGGGTTCATTTTACCGGTTTGTTGCCGCGCCCGCATTATCTGACCGTCCTGCAAGCCTCGTCGCTCCACACCTATCTGACCGTGCCGTTTGTCTTGTCCTGGTCGATGATGGAATCCATGAGCGCGGGGTGCGCTATCCTCGCCTCCGACACACAGCCGGTGCGCGAAATGCTGGTAGACGGCGTTCAAGGCGCCACCGTTGATATGAAGGACATCGACGCCGTGGCTGAAAAGATGGCCGATCTCCTTGCCGATAAGGCGCTGCGACACAGCTATGGCGATGCGGCCCGGCGCGCCATGGAAACACACTACGCCCAGCACGATGCCTTTCCCGCCAAAGAGGCCCTGTTTGAGGCGGTCGCAAAGGGCGAAATCCCCGCCGCATAAGGCTTTGACGGACCCTAACCGCGTGCCATCACGCGCGTGCTCGCGGGTGCAATATTCCGCAACAATCCTTTATTTGAGGCCGCGCCCTGCTTGTTCCCAGTATAGGAGAGTGATCGCCCTTCCCGGGCATCAAAGGCGGTGCGTCAGTATGCGTTTACAGGCAAGACAGACCTTGACGGAGGCAGTTTCGTTCCACGGCGTCGGCCTTCATAGCGGCGCGCCCGTCACCTGCACCATTCGTCCTGCCGCGCCGCAGACGGGCCTGCTTTTCCGGCGTCTTGATCTGCTGACCAGTGCCTCTCACACCCCCGACGCCGACGGCCTCCATCTCAGGGTCATTGATGATGCAAACCTTGAGGCGGTGAGCATACCCGCACGCGCGGACCATGTTTCGGCAACCCGGCTTGGCACCACGCTTTCCAACCGGTTTGGCGTGAGCGTTGCCACGGTTGAGCATCTCCTCGCTGCTTTTGCCCTGTGCCAGATTGATGATGCAATCATTGATCTTGATGCGGGAGAGGTCCCCATCCTTGACGGTAGCGCCAACGATTTTGTCACCCATATTGAAGCCGCTGGCACCACCCTTGCCGATTGCCCACGGGCCTTTTGGCGGGTTGAGGCGCCGGTGCGTGTGACCCTTGGTGATCGAACCCTTGCCGTGACCCCGGCCGATCGGTTTGAACTCACCGTATCCATTGATTTTGCTGACCCGTTGATCGCCCAGCAGACGGTCAGCCTTGCCCTTGATGATTGCCAGAGCCGCGCGCGCATGGCCACGGCCCGCACCTTTTGTGAGCTTGCGACGGTGCGGGGGCTCCAGGCGAGCGGGCTCTGCCAAGGCGGTAGTCTCGATAATGCGCTGATTGTTGATCAGGGCAAGCTGATGAACGAGGGGACCTTGCGTGATCCTCAAGAATTCGCGCTGCACAAGGCGCTCGACCTGCTTGGTGATCTTTATCTCGTTGGCATGCCAATCCTCGGCCGTGTCGTCGCCCATAAGCCCGGCCACGAGGTAAACACAAAGCTGGCCTGCACCCTTGCCGGGCACGCAGGCACGCTGGTCACTCTTGAGGCACCGCAAACGCCGTTATCGGCGGCGCAATAATCGCCTTCTTATTCAGGCGCAAATTGACGGACCCGGCGGTGTCCACTACGGTCTGAGGCTTATCTTATTGCCTTTCCATCGGTTGTTTTATGACGCGTTTTTCTTCCTTCTTTTCCGGCTTGTTCACTTTCTTGCGACCCGGCAACAGGGCCCGCCAGGCCCTGCATTGTGTTGGGGTTGTGGCGGTTGTTCTGGCGCTTGGTGCCTGTGCCGGTTCCGGGAACAAAGAAAAATTCGCCTATGTGGAGCAGCCGGTTGAGCAGCTCTACAGCCGCGCGTCTGAACGCCTTGAGCGCAAACGCTTCCCCGAAGCCATCGCTCTTTATGAGGAGGTTGAACGCCAGCATCCCTTTACCGCCTGGGCGCGCCGCGCAACCTTGATGAAGGCGTTCGCGCTTTATCAGCAAAATGATTATGACGAGTCGATCGGTGCCCTTGATCAGTTCCTCGCGCTCCACCCCGGTAACAATAATGTTCCCTATGCGTATTATCTTAAAGCGATGAACTATTACGAGCGCATCCGCGATGTGGGCCGTGATCAGGAATTCACGAATAATGCCGTGGCGTCGCTGACCGATGTGGTGCGCCGCGCGCCCGATACCGAATATGCCCGCGATGCGCGCCTGAAACTTGATCTGACCTTTGACCATCTGGCCGGCAAGGAAATGTATGTGGGGCGCTTTTACCTGCGCAATAACAAGCATATCGCCGCCATCAACCGGTTCAAATATGTGATCAATACTTACCAGACCACGAGCCATGTGCCCGAGGCCCTGCACCGGCTGGTGGAAGCCTATATCGAACTCGGGATTTTCGATGAGGCCGTGGCGAACGCTGCTGTTCTTGGCCATAATTATCCGGGCACGAAGTGGTATGCTGACAGTTATCGGTTGATCCAAAAACTGAACGTAACGGAGCGCCAGCAGGCGGTCATCACCCGCGCACGCCAACGCGCTTATGAGACGGCAAATCCAAAAAAAGCCACCGATAAGACAGACGCGGGTGCCGAAGAAAACGGGTCAGACAAGCCCCCCGCAACCGTTGGCCCGCCGCCAGGCGAGGCGGAAGCGCGCTAAGGCGCGGCTCCTTACCCTTCCACACGACCCCACCCTGACCCTTCTGTTTTCACCGATGACGCATCTGCGTGCGCCTCAATTCGCGTGAGCGTAGAGAATGCGCGGCGTTAACCATTGATTATCCATCGCTTTTAACCTTTTGGTCAGTATTTTGCTGGGGTGCAGCGGGCTTGTCTGTATAATGGGGGCGTTGGCGATTGGGGTGCCGATGTTGCGATGATGGGCGTTGGCGCCAATTTGGCGGCGGCGTTTGAGCATCCTTTGTGGTTGTGTATGGGCCCGCACCGGGCGGGGAATGGTTATGAACAGACAAGTGGGGTGGCTAATCAGCCTCGGCCTGTTTGCCGCGCTCGGCGCGGTGGGTCTTTACACGCCCCTGTTCCAATCCTCTGTCCGCCAGATTGAGACTGATGTGCGCATTGATGCGACCACTGCCCTGCGCGCTGGTCAGCATGACCAATGGGCAAGCATTGATGTTGATGGACAGACAATCCGCCTATCGGGCGAGGCCCCGGACCGCGCCGCGCGCAACCGGGCTATTGCTGATCTGCGCGCGGCAACGGGGGCGAGCGGACCTCTCTTCGGCGGCATCGCGCGGGTGGAAACAGCACAAACAACTTTGATGCCACAACCCCTCCTGCAAGATCCATTTCGTTTCCGGACGGACTATCAGGGTGGATTTGTGAAATTCGATCTTCATATTCCCCATGAGGGTTTTGGTAACCGACTGCGTGCGCTGGGCGATGCGGCCTTCCCCAACGCTAACCGGACCTTTGACGAAACGGTGCTTGCGCGCGGCATGCCCGATAATGGCTGGCCCGAGGCGATCATCACGGCGCTGACAGCGCTGGGCAAACTCGATAGCGGTTATCTTTATGCGGAAGAAACGCTCATCAAGTTGAACGGGACGAGCGCTACCCTCGCCGAAGAGGATATGCGCCTTGCACTCGGCGCGCTGCCCACGGGTTACCGGGTGCGCGCTGACATGACCCTGTCCGCCCTGCCCGTGAAGCTTGATATCACAGGGACTGCCACACCGCCGCCGCTCAACTGGTCCGCCGCAAAATGGCAGGCAGCAGACAATGAAACCAGCGAACGCCCCGGCAGCAACGCAGCCCTACCGCAACCGCCGGGGCAAAATGCTGGAGACCAAAACCTCCTTCGCTCTGGCCAGGCAACGCCGCTCATCATCCGCCCCGGTGGTAACCCGCAAGACACCGCAACGGCCCCGGCGCAACCATCGGAAACGGGACAGGCGCTTGCACCGCAAACCACGCCCAACCCCAGCACACCTGTAACCCCGCCAACCGAAGAGCTAAACGTACCGTCGCCTGCGCAATTGCGCAGCGAAACAAGGAACAAGACACCTGGGCAAAGACCGGCGTCCCTGCCCGCCAGACCCGAACCGGTGGAGGCGTTCAAAACCGAGCCCATGATGGTTGAAACGACGCCGCTTGAAATCAACGCACCCGCACCCGGGACCACGAAGCGACCGGATGTGAGGCGAACACAAACCCCGGCGCGCACCGTTCCGCCGACGCCCACAACGGCACCGGCGAAAGCACCAGCAAAAGCCGCCCCGGTGCCCCCAAAGAACCAATCGGCTGGCCGGATGCCCACAACCTATGTGCCGCCGCGTCCACGCGAAACCGAAGCCGAACAGTCGGCGCGCGTGTGCCAGAACGAAGTTGCCATGATGATGAAGTTTCAGGGCATTGCGTTTTTCCCCGCCAGTCGCGAATTAACGCCCGAAACGCGCGCCCTGCTCGCCGGTCTGACCGATACCCTGTCACGGTGCACACAGCACCGCATCGATATTATTGGGCATACGGATAATATCGGCTCGGCGATGGAAAACCTTCAGTTGAGCCGCGAACGGGCCCGCGTTGTTGCGGAGGTCTTTTCCATGAACGGGATACCGCGCCGGGTCATGACCAGTACGGGTTTGGGCGAACGCCTGCCCATTGCCGATAACGCCACGGAGCGCGGACGCATGCGCAACCGGCGGGTAGAAATTCTGATCTCGCCGCGTGCAGACAGTCAGCTTACAGACAAAAAAGGAAGATAGGATCATGGTTTGGCTGGCAACAAAAATGTGGCTCCTCTTGCTCCTTGCTTTTGTATTGGGCATCGCGTCCGGATGGCTGGTCTTCTGGCGTAAACGCGACGATCTCGCGATGGCCGACGGATCGGGATATAGCGGGGAACCTGACGATCTGTACCGTGAGGATGAACGCGCGGTGCGACGTTATAACGCCGCCGAGCCAGAAGACAAAAGCGTTGTTCGCGATGCGGTACCGATGGAAACACAGACGCCTGAACCAGACCGCACAGTGCGCGAATATGGCAATGTACCGCCCAAACGCCCAAAGGTATATGAAGCCGATCTTGAAGATGAGGGCGATTTGGCACCGGCAACCCTCCTCGACCTGCCCGATCGTGCGCCCGCAAGCCCTGCCAATCTCGATTCAATTGATCGCTTTGATATGGCGCCGGCGCGCCGTCCAGTTCTGTTCTCTGCGCCCATGCGCGGGCCCGCCGACGATCTGAGAGCCATTCGCGGCATTGGCGAAACGCTGGAACGGACGCTGAATGCCAAAGGCATTTTTTACTATGATCAAATTGCAGCGTGGACGGACGACCACGTAACGTGGATCGAACGCGATATCGAGTTCCCGGGCCGCGTGCGCCGGGAAAACTGGATCGATCAGGCAATCGCCCTCGCGGCCCGCAACCCACGCGAAAGCGAACCCGCGCCAACCGAACCGTCGATGGAGATCCCCGCCGACCCACCCACGCAGACATCGACAGAGACTACCGTAGAAACGCCAACCCTCCTCAGCCCCAGCGCGCTTGCCCGCATGCTGGAAGAGGATGACGGAGCGGACGTCACCAATAGAGCTGGTGAGGCTGATGCGGATGAAAACATCAATACTCACCCGCAAAAAGACGAACCTCGCGACGTCACTCCGCCTATTCCACCACAGTACCAGTCTGCACCGGAGCCTGTAACGCAACCTGTGACGCAGCCCGCGCCTGCGCCCGGGCCAACGCAGGCACAAGAGGCCGCGCCAGAGCCGATAAATAATAGTCAGCCTATGACTGCGATGGACCGGCTTATTGCGAATAAAAAACTGGCAAAGCGATAGCTCGGTTTTCCACACGCCTCTCATGTCCCTATCCAATGGGGGCGCACGGAGTATGTATCCACAGATCCCGGGTCGGCGCTGCGCTTGCCCGGGAATACGGCCTAAGGCTCAGACAATTACACCGTGTCCCCGGACTTGATCCGGGGTCTTTCAATTTGGGTACGCAGAATGCCTCAACAGGTCCCGGGTCGGCGCTGCGCTTGCCCAGGAATACGGCCTTAGGCTCAGACAAATACTCCGTATCCCCGCTAACCGCAAAACAGGGTAAAAATTTGGCTTAGCGCTTTATAATAGCACCCGGGGTCATCAGCACCTTATTCGCTTGCTCATGCGCGAGAATGACTGACCGTTTGACCGGGGTTCCCGAAATTCGCGCGGCAAGGTATGCGCCATTAAAACTGTCACCGGCGCCGGTTGTATCAACCGGCCTATCAATCACCGATAGCGGCGGAACCCATTCGCCGGACACAGACGTTTCGGCCACGAACGCGCCCGATGGACCCGCCTTGACCACAACTTCCGCCGCGCCCGCATTCAGCCACTGCTCGGCGCAGGCTTCCGTACTCATGACACCAAACAACAGCGCCTCATCCTCAAACGTTGGCAGGGCGAGGCTCACATGCGGCATCAGGGCGGTGATGGCGCGGCGCGCCGCCTGCGCCGATGCCCAGCCACGCGGGCGGTAATTCGTATCGAACGCCACCGTGCCGCCGCGCGCCCGGATGTCCTTAACCAGCTCGACGATCAGGCTTTGTTCATGCGCCTCAAAAAGCGATAGGGTGATACCCGACAGATAGAAAAGCCGCGCCGTCGCCATCTTTGCGAGGAGTGCGTTTGCCTGACCGCTTTTGAAAAAGTGGCGAGCAGCGCTATCGGAGCGCCAATAGTGAAACGACCGCTCACCCCGCTGGTCGGTCTCGATGGCATAAAGACCAGGGATTTTCGCATCAATCGTCACAATGAAATTAGTATCAATTTCCTCAGCATCAAGATTATTGATGATACGGGTACTGAAACTATCCGCACCAAGACCAGTGGCATAGGAAACCGGCACCCCGGCACGGCGCATATAGACGGCTGTGTTATAGCTATCACCGGCCACGCCAATATCAGCTGTTATCGCTGACACATTGGCAAGTTCAATCATCGCCTCCCCAAAGACGACAACAGGACCATCCGCTGTGTCCACGTTCTTGTCAGGATCCATCCGGCAACCCACTCATCGTTGTGCCTTAGGCCCGGTCATCACCCAGCTTCAGGAAGTAATCAAAAATCTCCGGCACGTTGCCCTCGCCCATGCCCGCATCATATGCCGCCTGCAGGTTGGTTGAGGTGCCCTCTGCGATTTGGGCGCGGGTGCCAAGGTCTTCAACCATTTTCAGGAAGTAGCCGAGATCCTTGTTTGCATTCGCAATGGAAAATCCAAGATCGCTCACCCCGTCGACCGCGTAGTTTTTACAAAAGCCCATGAAGGGCGAATTCGATGGCCCCGATGACATGATGTCATAGAGCTGTTGGCGATCGACACCGGCACGGTCAGCAACCGCAAAGGCCTGACTCATGGCGCATACGGTTGTCATGCCCATGAAATTATTGATCAGCTTGGTCACATGACCGGCGCCAAGGGCACCGAGGTAAAAGACATTTTCGCCCAGTACATCAAGTACCGGGCGCACCTTGTCAAAGGTGTCCGGCTCGCCAGCCGCCATAATGTTCAACAGACCGTCTTTTGCGTGGGCGGGTGTCCGGCCGAGGGGTGCGTCAATCATGCCGACGCCTTTTTCGGCGAGATCAGCGCCAATTTTGCGTGTGGAGGCCGGAATAGACGTCCCAAAATCAATCAGAACCGAACCCTCCTTAAACCCAGCCAGAAGACCGCTATCGCCGTAAACGACTTTTTCCACCACGTCAGAGGTGGTGAGCGCGAGCATAACAATGTCACTTTTCGCAGCCAGATCAGCAGGGTTTTGGGCCTGTTCTGCGTTTCCGCGTGCCAGCACCGTATCAACAGCCTCCTGGTTCAGGTCCAGAATATTCAGCGTAAAGCCGTTTTTCTGGAGGCACTCCACCATATTGCCGCCCATCAGGCCGAGACCGATAAAGCCAATGACTGGTTTATTCATCTGTATACAATCCTTTTAGTCAGAAACGGTGCAAGACGCTCCCCGCGCCAGATATTGCGGGTGTTCGTCACGATTTTGGTTTGAGGGGTTGAATGGTGCCGCACAAAACACAAACACTGAAAATCGCCGTCAGGGCGAGGCCCGCACCGACAACAAAGACCGGGGTATAGTTGGCACCGACCGTCAAAACCGGCACCAGGTAGGTCAGCCCCGCCGCAGTCAGTTTTGCCGCCATCCCGGCAAAGCCCGCAAGCGTGCCCACAGTTTTGCCACCATAAAAATCGCTGGGTAGCGTTTGCACATTGCCGATGGCCGTCTGAAAACCGAACAGGATGATAAACATCAGGCTCAGCGCCAGAACAGGCGTGGTGGCAACAGCCATGGCCAGCAGGGCCGGCAACATAATCAAACAGCCAAGCGTAACGGTAAACTTCCGCGTGCGATTAACACTCCACCCGGCTTTCAACCGGTTCTGTGCGAGGAGACCGCCGAACCAGGCCCCAAACATTGCCCCCACGAAGGGTAACCAGCCCGATGCCGCGAGGCTTTTTACGTTAAAGCCATGTACTTCAAACAAATAGGTCGGTATCCAGATGATAAAAAGCCACCAGATCGGATCAATCGCTGCGGATGCGATAATCACACCCCAACTTTCCTTGCGCGACAGCAATTCTCCCGTAGACGGATTATACCCGCCATCGGGCGTACCATCCTGGTCAATATCCTCATTGGCTTGACCGCTGAGGATGTAATCGCGCTCCTTGGTGGACAGCCAGTTATGGGCCGCTGGCGGGCCCTTCACAATGATAAGCCAAGGCACCAGCCAGAGGAGACCGGTAATGCCCACGCCAATAAAAATGATCTTCCAGTCGAGGAAAATCGCCAGATAGCCAATCAGTGGAATGGAGATAATTCCGCCGATGGCGGCACCGGAATTGAAAATTCCTTGCGCAAGCGCGCGTTCTTTCACCGGGAACCATTCGGCATTTGCCTTGGTCGCGCCGGGCCAGTTTCCCGCCTCGGCCACACCCAGAATAGCGCGGAAAAGACTGAAGCTTAAAATGCCCTGGGCGAGTGCATGGGCAGCGGTGGCGAGCGACCACACACCAATCGACAACACAAAGCCGAGGCGGGTGCCGATCCAGTCAAAAATTTTGCCAAAGATCGCCTGACCAAACGCATAGGAAAAAATAAACGCAACCGAGATCGTGCCCAGAATTTTTTTATGGCCATCGGGCCCAAGGTCAGGAAACAGGTCCGGCGCAATATGCTGCGGCCACAGAACATTGATGGTCTGACGATCAATATAATTGATGATGGTGGCAAGGGCCACCAGCCCCACCACGGCCCAGCGTAAGCGTCCGTTAAAAAGCCGCCCCATTACAAAATGTCACTTTCCGCCAGAAAGTCCTCCCGCACCGGAGAGAACATATCGATTAAAATGCCTTCTTCCCGGCAAATGGCCCCATGCATCACGTGGGGCGCCACATAAAAACTGTCTCCGGCGCTGAGCGAGCGGGTTTCCTCACCCACGGTCACATCGAACCGGCCTTTTTCAACAAAGACAACCTGGCTATGCGGATGGTTATGGAGCGCACCTTCTGCACCCTCGTCAAACCAGACGCGCACGGCCATCAACTCATCATTATACCCTAGAAATTGGCGCTTGATACCGGGGCCAACGACCTCCACCGGGGCGTCAGCCTGATGGGTAAAGGCCGCGCTCTGTTGTACTGGATGTTTGGGCGAAACGGGACTGGTGTTATGCATCGTTAGTTCCCCTCCTCTTCGTTTGTTCTTGATGGAAACAGGTGGTACGGGCCGGTCCAACGATGGGTCTCGCCGCGCGCCTCCACCCTATGAGACTTGTTTTCGTCCGTATCAAAACCAACACCAAGCGCGACCCGTGCGCCCGTCTTTGTTGTCAGTTCTATTAGGGATGCCCCTGCCCCTTCAAAGGCGGCAATATTAGCGATCGCAGAATGGCTGCTCACCGTATATTCGACGGTCGGATTATACTCCCCGTGCGGCTCAATCACCGACGCAATGGTGGCCCGCTTCGCCCCCTCCATTCGATAGATAAAGGCCGGTTCGTTGCGCAAATTAAAGTCCGGATCATTCGCCCCGATCTGCGCCATGACCACCGACGCCCCGGCGGGCATTGATGAGGTTACGGAGTAAAACCGCCGATCAAGAAGCCAGGTCATTTGCGCCAGCCCGATGTCCGGATCATTACCCGCGGCGGAAACACCACCGGGAACAGGCCCCTGCCCCACGCGCCACAAATGCTGGTAGCCATTTTTCGCACCCAAAGGCGTTCGCGACTGCGTATCGACCTGAATTGGCACATTGGTCTCAACCAGATGACCATTGAAGTAAAAGGGCAGATCATAGTGGTGCGGCGTGGACGATTGAGCCGTCATCAGATCAAGGATCACCGGTTTGGCGAGCGCCGGGTCCTCCACAACGGCGACCGTGCGGGCCAGCGTCACCCCATCATAGGCCGTATCAATCCGTGCGGTTGTTGCCTGCAGGTTTTCCGATGAAACAAAGGCACCGACAACGGGTGCATGTTTGTTCCCCTCTTTTGTGCGACCGTCAAAATGGCTTTTGCCATCAACGCTCAGCGTGTTGTGCGCGATTGTCTGTTTCGCAAAGCTGTTATTTTCGGGCAGATAGTGGCCGCCATACTTTGCCTCCACGTTCAAAAAACGCGCAGCGCCATAATCGCGGATGATCTCATATCCCGCATCGTAAACCAGAATGCCCAGCTTATCGAAATGCCCGTGCCCCAGACCCTGAGCCGTATTTTTTATAACCACGGTCAGATCGTCCGGCCGCTCAGAAGCGCGCAGAATATCAAGCGCACCATTATCACCCGCTGCCCCATCACGTAGCCGCATTGATCTGTAGGCGAATGGCTTTGTTTTTCCCGCTGCAATTGCCTCGGCAAGTTTTTGCCCGCCGCGTGTGGGGACAATTTCCCCTTGTGCCTGCGCAATCGCCAAGAGACCCGGGTCACCAGTCAAATCATAGGCAATCGCCACACCATATTGCAGTTCCGTGGTTGCGATATCCTTGTCCTTTAGCGCATCATTGATCGGAAAGAACCGCTTGCCATAGTTCTGCTGGATCGTCGCGTAGATTGCTTTCTGGAGGATACCGTCACGGTACTGAAAAATATTACGGGCGGGCTCATTTTCCTCAATCGCCTGACCAAACAGGACAAATGGCATTAGTGCGTAACGCTGATAGTAAGGCCCTTCGTTATAATAGCCGTCTGGAGAGAACAGCACTTCAAGCTGTTTCAGGAACCCATAATCCCCAGACTGGTCAAGACCGTGGAGTGCGCGTTTCACATAGGTGTCGTCGCCCAGCACATAGCCGGTCATTCCCACGGCGGCGGTGGCCCAGGTGCCATGATTATGGATCTTGTTAAAGGTGGAGGGTGAACCCTCCGACAAAAACAACGCCATGGGGCGCAAGAGATCGGTTTCAATCGTCTCACGGGTTTGCGCCGAAAATTTATCCTTAACGCTGGCATAGCCCTGAATGGCATGGACCAGCCACCAGCTTTCATTCAGGTTTTGCCAGAACAGACGCCCGGGCGATTGTTCTTTTTTCTCAGGATGAAAGCCAAGCCCCGGATACATCGCGGCATAGGCCAGAAACAGTTTCTCCGCATGCGTCGCATATTTCGGCTCGCCAGTAAACCGGTAGAGTTGACCGGCATTGTAAAGTGTTTTGGCGTTAAGCTTGTGTTGCTCGTGGGTATACCCGCCGCCCGCATCCTTTGGCGCTGGCACAGCCATCGGCAGGGCCATCTGTGCGTCAACCTTTGTCGCCAGCTTGCGCAGGGTGTTTTCAAAGGTCAGTCTAGCCGGTGTCGAGGCCGCTGATGGAACGATGGAGGCTGTCTGCGCCGCAGAAGCGCGCACCGGCGAAGGAACGATCGTTTCAGCCCGCTCACACGCGGCGAGCGCTATGATCGACCCCGTCACGAGCATGGCTGGGAACCGGTTCAACGACCCTCGAGAAGACATAAGCTGCGCCATCACTTGCCGCGATACCGATTATTGATGATCACGGCCGTGGGCGGCGTGGCGGCGTTGAGCTCCGCATTTTCCGGCTTTGGCGTGGCGATGAAGTCATTATTCTCAATCCGGGTTTTCGGCTCACCCACCGTGTGGTTTACCAAGATGGCGGGACTATTCTTGATTGAATTATCAGCAATGTTTGTGACTTGCACGCCGTGAAGATTGATGGATGCCCCGGACCGATTGCGCTTGCCCCCGCCCACATTCATGAGGGTCGAGCCGCGCAACAAGAAGTGCGGGCCGAACGTGCTTTCGTCGGTCCCGCCACGATAAAAATCAACCAGCGCCCCTTTCACATTTGAAAAGGTAGAGCCGGTGATCGTCAGATACTCTGCATTATAAATACCGTAATCGTCACTCTCCTTGTCGAGCTTCAACACAGCTCCGGTCACATTGGTAAAGTCTGCATCGCGGATAATAATCCGGTCGGCGAACGTTCCCTTGGCTGCGGCAATCACATTAAAAGAATGGTTGACGTCGAGGTCCCTAAAGTTCGTGTTGTGAATTTCCAGGCGGTAATTCTCTAGCATCGAATAAGGGCTGGTCCGGATAACAGAATTCCCGGCGGTATCAGGCGCCTGCGCCCCCGAAATCGAAAGGTTTCCAAGCTTCAGGCTCCCGCCATTGATGATTTCAAAAAGCGCCGTGCGTTCAAAAACAATCATTGCGCCTTTGCGTTTGCGCTTGGCGCGGATGGTCACCGGCTTGTCAATTTTCAGGAATTTTGCCACCCGGTGCGTGCCCGGTGCCAGGTCCAGAATGTCGCCAGCCTTTGATTGCTCAAGGGCCTTGAAAAGCGCGCCCGGCGTTACCGGCACCTCAATGACTGCACCGGCGTCAAAGGGGACCACGGGCTCGGTCTTTGGGTACCAGGCAACACCGGTCTCGCCTTTTTGCGTCACGACGAGATCACGAGGCACGCCGCTTTCGATGCCTTCCGGTGGATAGAGCAGACCATTTTCACCGCGCGTCATGGTCAAGTCTTTTTCGCTGGCAAAGCCGGGGGCGAAATCCGGTGCCGCCATAGGCGTGATCAGATTATCCGTAAACGTAATTCCCGATACATCATCATAGACGGTAAAAACGTCACGCGCATCTTTATGATAGATCAGATTATCCGTAAACCGACTATCTACCGGCACGGCACTGCGTTCCTCGTCACTGCCGGCGGCCAATTGAATGTTATCGCTATTGATCAGGCTATTGCGTTCAATCACTGCGTCTTTCACCTGATGATAACGATTTATCGGCGAATTCGGCACACCGTTCATCACAACGAGCGCACCGCCAAAACGGGTGCCCTTCAACCCTTCCATATAATTACCGGTGATCGTTTGCCCGGCATTGATCACGCGGATACCGCCCGTATGGTCCGCATCTTCCCCAAAAAACACATTACCCGTGACCAGATTATTATTGCCATGACGCATAGTCAGTGTACCGCGCGAGCGATAAAAGGTGTTGTTACGAAACGTATTGCGGCCAGACTTATTGGAGATGATTTCCAATTCGCCGTCACAACGGTCAAAATAATTATTCTCCACCACCGTGTAAGAATCGGTAAGCGAGTGGTGGCTGGTGCCGATGCGCAAGGTCTCCCCGCCATTGGAGCCAAGGATTGGCCGTGGCCCGAAGTAATTATGATCAATCCGGTGGCGATTTTCCTGGCTTTCGGGCGTGTTGAGTCGCACCGCCATGGTCACGCCTTTATTCCGCTTACCGACGATATGGTTATGGTCAAACCGGTTGTTTTTGCCATACATAATCACCCAGAAATCCGTTTCATGACGTTCCGGCTGGTTGTAATTGTCAATAACGGTCCGGGTAACACGCGAATTGGTGGCGAGCGTTTTGCTATCCGCCCGAAAGGAGATCACTTCGCGCGTCGGCGTATAGCCATCTTTGAAAACCAGTCCTGAGACCGTCAGATAGTCGCCGCCAATACGTAAATTTGACTGCCCGCTGAGAATGACCTTGCCCGGTGTTTCAGCGCGCAGGGTTACGGGCGCGTCTGCTTTGCCGTTTGCCTTGAACACGATTTCAAAATCACGCCAAACCCCGTTGGCCAGCACAACCTCATCACCCGGTTGCAGCCTTTTGACAGCTTTGCGGTAAGCCGTCTGGTCGTTAACGCGGTACGTTTCTGCAGCGGCAGAAAACCAGATACCAAAGCCGGCGACAATCAGTATACCCCGCATCGTCGTTTTGCGGATACCGCTCCCGACATCTTTGCGTCCATGGGCGTTGATTTCCCGCCGGGTTTGGGGTGATTGCATTGCCTGTCTCCCTGGTCCATCGCGTCGCTTTTGCGATCCTTGGCCAGACCATAGGATGAATTCCTTGATTGGACAACTGATATTGCAGTCCAGTTGATTGAACAGGTCTTTTTTTTGGTATGCGCTTACGGCGATGCCAGCCCCGCCCGGCAAAGCGGGGGGAGCCTCGTTAGACAGCGACCGAGCCATTCAAAAAACGCTCGCGGCTTTCTTTCGTCCGGCGACGGGCCTCTTCGATGGCTTCGGCTTCGGTGGCGCTTAACATCGCTTCGATGATGCATTTGAAATGGGTGCGCATCGCCTTGCGGGCTTTTTCCGGATTGCGTTTGCGTAAAGCCGACACGATATCTGTATGCTCTTTCAACCGCATTTCCGGATACATGCCGCAAATGGACTCATAGGCGCGGCGCACCGCTGCTTTTTCCGTGCGTATACGCCACAAACGCTCCACGGTTTCGAGCATGGCTTTGTTCTTGGTGGCTTTCGCAACCATCAGGTGGAATTGCCGGTCGGCGTCTTCTTCCAGGGGGCTATCGGGGTCGGTTTCCTTGGCCATCTGTTCGATGATTTCATCGAGACGATCAAGCTCCTCGTCGGTGATCGTCACGGCAGCGAGCGCGGCGGCTTCGGACTCAATAGCCGAGCGCGCTTCGGTCAACTCAAAGGCCCCCACATCGGGCAAGGCGTTAAGATCGCTGGCGCCGGGTTTGACCACGTAGACGCCGGACCCCACGCGGATATCGAGCATGCCAATGGCTTCCAGCGCAATCTGCGCCTCGCGCACGGTCACGCGGCTGACGCCCAATTGCTCGGCAAGGTCCCGCTCACCCGGCAAACGGCTGCCCGGCGGATACGTCCCCTCTACGACCATCGTTTTGATGCGTTCGGCGATTGAATAATAAAGCCGTTTGTCCGTCATGAGCCGCTACTTTCCTGCTCAAATGATCCTTTGGAGGGCGAGACGATGCCACGCGCTGCGACATTCTGCGCCTTACCCTTACCTCTTATACCAATTCCCCGCACCATTTGACAAGCAAAGCCTTGCCGCATCGTTAACACAAAAAACCCGCCCGGAATGTGCTTTCCGGGCGGGCGTGTTGAGAGAGGCGGATATCGGTCCGGTGAAGGCTCGGACCCCCCGCGCCGGGTGGAGAGCGCTAGCCCTAAAACCGGACGCGGGCGCCAAAAAAGATACGGGGCCCGAAATCATTCACTTGGAAGACATCATCCCGGACGAACGCGGAGTCAGAACGCGGCTCACTGAACAGGTTAATCGCTTCAGCCGTCAGGCGGATATTATCCGTAAGCGAATAATAGGCCCGCGCTTCCCAGACACCAACAGAGTTCACAAACCGCAGCCGCGTGCCATTGGACACGAAGGGCTGGAAGTACTGATCGCGATATTTGTAGTTCACCTGCAGATCGAAATCGCCAATCTGCCAGTAGACCTGTGCCGACAGCGTATGTTTCGACAGACCCGGGATAGACGCTGGCGCGATGATCCCCTGGTTGGTCTGGGTGATCGTTCCGTCTAGCTGCGTCACGAACAGGTCACCATACCGGCTGTCCTCAAACTCAAAGTCGGAGTCCGCGAAGTTATAGTTAATCCGGGCACCAAGACCACTTAACAGACCCGGCAGGTAGCTGAACCGGTGGGCTGCGGTAACCTCAAAACCCCAGAGATTGCTGGAATTGTCATTGGTCTGCTGGACTGCCACCGGGAACGTAACATCCTGGCCGTTCACCGGGAAAACCTCATTGGCGATCACGTTGGAGAAACCGCCCTGGAAGTTCTTGTAGTAACCGGCAATGGCGAGGATGGAATCGTCATTGGGATACCACTCCGCACCCAGATCGACATTCCATGACATCAGGGGATCGATAGACGGGTTGCCATTTGCCGTGACGTTCTGGATCAATTCCGCAACGGTCTCGGCGTCTTCATCGTCACCGATCACATTGATGTTGCGGCCAAAGCCCATATCGGCGGGGTCCGCCCGCGACATGGCACGGAAGACGCCCATCCGCAGAAGCTTGTCTTCGGAAAGCTCGATGATTGCCGTGGCGCTTGGCAGAACCCGGGTATAGTCGTGCTCTTGCGTGACGGCTTCCAGATTGCCCTCGGAGATCGTGAAGACACCGTCAATTTCACTCACGGTTAGCTCTGGCCGAAAACCGGTGGCCTCAACTTCGGTGCGCACAACGCGAACACCCACATTGCCCGATACCGGCAGACCCGCAAACTGCGTCTCATAACCGGCCATGGCATAAAAGGCTTGGGTGACTTCTTGCACGTCAATGGTGCGGCTGTTGATCCGTTGAAGCTCTGGAATATCCGCACTAAAGGCCGTAAGCGGATCATCCACATCACCCCGGTCGGCAATCGCCAGATTGATCTGGTCCAACACACCATTTAACTCGGCAATCGTTGTGTCTGCCACACAGCCCGCATCAAAGGTCGCATAAGAGTTTGTTGAACTCAGGACATTTCCATCATCGTCAATATTGGTGACAAGATCACCGGGACGCACACTGCTCAGGAAGTTTGTTTCGGGGAACGCCCGGAAGCAGGACTCGTTAACCCGCGCGATGATGTCCACATAGCTGGAGGCAAGGCCTGTTTCAGCGCTCCCATTGCCGTCAACAACCTGCCGGTTATTCACGTTCAGGTCGGTATTGTCTTCGATCTCAACGGAGAAACGACCCGAGGTCACCGCGAACGGGTTACCGGAGTCCGCACCGCCGGGCAGCTCAAGATAGTCCTGTTGTGCCCAACGCACGCCGGTGGCCAGCGTCGTGAAGAAGCCATTGTCCACTTCATACTGGGCATCGAGCCGGCCGGAATAGATTGAGTTATCGCGGAAGCGATCATTGTCGATCCGCACGCGCAGGCGATCCACGAAATTCGTGCGATCGTTCACGTCAAACTCTTCGTCAAAAAGCGTATAGGTTGGCACCGGACCATTCGTCCGATCAAAGACGATGACCGGGGAGATGTTGGACTGGATACGGAATTCGCGGGCAAATTCCGTCCGCTCCGTGTTGGAATAGCCAAAGTCCGCCGCAACGGTCAGGCGGTCTGTCACATCATAAGCGATATTCACGCCGCCGCCGAGATAGCGTTCCTGGCGCTCAAACTCACCGCCGCCAATTTCGATTGTATTATCGGTGATCTGGAACAGGACCGCGCCACTGTCGGTGGTTTGCAGCGAATCCAGCGTAGTGGTTGACCCGCCCGGCCCGATATTCAGCGAGGTGTCATTCCGGCGACCGCCGTTAAAGGTCAGATCATTGCGAATTTCAGACTGGGTACGCTCTGACCACTGAGCATCAATATTGAACTCAAGCCGCTCGCTGGGGCGCCACTGGATTGCCCCGAACAACGCGTCACGTTGATCGCGCGTATCGTTCTGGCGGAAAGCGCGCTGCGACGGCGCAAACGCAAATGGCACGCCCGCGTCAATGGCCTGACCGGTTTCGGGATCAATGGTCGTGTCGAACCCTTCGGTATCGGACCCCCGCTGATCAAGATTTTCCGGGTTCCGGCGGTCGTTGAAATCATCACAGTCATCGTCGCCGCGATCAGTTGTCTCCGGGGTATTGGAAAAACCGGTAAACGTCCCGCCATTGGTCTGGTCGGTGAACTGCGGCAATCCATCGGAAATGACACAGGCAACCCGCGAGTTACTGGTGGGGCCTGTCTGACGGCTTTCCGCTTCGGGTTGGGAAATATCACTCAACTGGCCGCCAATGGCGATACCAAGCTCGCCGCCGCCAAATTCAAATTGATCCGTATAGCTACCGGTAAAGCGATAGCCGATATCGCCGGCGAGTGTGTCAACCTGATTCAATTGATCGGGGTTCACATTGCCTTTGGCTTCAAACTGCAGGCGTCGCTTGCCAAAATCGAGAGGCTTGATCGTTTCCAGCTGAATCTGCCCGGCGACACCGCCCTCAATCTGGCTGGCATCCTGGGTTTTGAAGACCGCAAGCTTGTTGATAATTTCCGACGGGAATTGCGAAAAGTTTACAGAGCGGTCACCGGACCCGTTGGTCGCCGCACGGCCATTCACCACGGTGGAGGAAAGATAGGGGCCAAGACCCCGGATAGAGACTTCGGTCGCGCCGCCATTCTCCCTGTGGGAAGCAACACCAACGATGTTCTCCAGCGCCTCACCAATAGACAGGGCTGGCAGGTCACCAATTTCATCCGCGGAAAGCCCATCAACAAATTGTTGCGCATTACGCTTCAGGTCAATCGAGTCCTGGATGATCCGGCGGCTACCCTGCACAACGATTTCGTCGTCTACCTCGTCGACAGCATCGGCCGACTGGGCGCTCGCCGATGTGGCCCCCATGAGGAGTGCTGGCGCCATGGCGGAGCTCAGCAAGAATAACCGACGCGCGGTGGCGCGCGATGGCGTGATGAAAGACAGAGTCGGGGTGTGATTGCGATGCATGGGTTCCCTCCGGTAACGCAGCTTTTTTCTTTGACTGCAACCGATTGCCCCCAAGTTGTCAACCTACGAAACAGGCCAAAAATTCAGAAATGGCATGCAATACGCGCATACCAATATCTTCCAACAGAAATTTGTATACGTAACGCACTGAAATTGTTGCGAAATTCAGATCTGTGGCCCACTTGCCGCGTTGTGTCTCAATAGACACAAAGGCAGGAGAAGCGACATGGATAGCAAAATTATTTTTGTACGGATCATCCGATCAACAACCAACACCCCCAAACAAAATGGCCCGCCTGCCCCGGGAAGGGGGAACAGGCGAGCCAGTGGAGATATCAAGCCCTGACACACGGGTCGGGGCTCAATCATCGGGAGGATCGTTAGAACCGGTATGTGGCCCCAAAGGTAATCCGGCGGTCAGGAATACCCTGGAAGCAAAGTAATGCGTCATCATTGACGCAGAATTGCCGAATACTCGATTTGGTTAGATTGACCGCTTCGACACCCACATTGAAATTGTCAGTGATGTCGTAATTGATCCCTGCGTTAAGCTGTCCGCGCGCCGCGGTCACGGTGGGGAACCCGAACGTACTGTTCAACGAGGCGCCGCCCGCGGTATCGAGCGTGCGGAAGGAACTGCGCCATGTGTACCGCGCCCGGGCCGAAATACCGAACTTTTCGTAGAACAGGGTCACGTTGTAGGCATTACGCGAAAGATCCAGCAGACCTTGCACCCGGGTTACGGGAATAAAGTTGGCATTATCAAAGACACCGTTGATGGCATTGAAGACTTCCGTTGCCCGCGCCGACGAACTGTTTGTCGCCTCACCGCCATCAAAGTCCTGCAAGGTGTAGTTTGCCAACATGCCAAAACCCGACGCCCAGCCAATCCGATCTTCCCAACCGGCAAGATTGTACTGAAACGCGAACTCAACACCCGTTTGCGTCGTACTGGCCGTATCGTTGATGATCGTCTCCAGCGGCACGCAAAGGCCGTTGCCCAATTGATCGGAAAATACGTTCCGGTCTGGGATTGGGTTGAAGATACCGCCGCCTTCACACGGAGGCGTAATATCACGGAAGTCATTTTCATCAACGATGGGTTCTTCGAGTTGAGAAACAAAGATGCGGTTACGCTCTTTGTGGAAGAAACCAACAGTGAAAACGGCTTCGGGAGCAAAGTACCATTCAGCAGAGACATCGAACGACGTCACCGTCTCTGGCTGCAAATCCGGGTTCCCGATTTCAACGGCATTGTTTGGCCCGGTTGGGAAAACAATGGACGTGGAAAGATCCTGGAAGTCGGGCCGGCGAATATCTTCACTCCAACTTGCCCGGAACTGCAGATTATCGGTTGGACTGATCGCAAGATTTACCCGAGGCAGCCATTCATCATAGCCACCCGACGTGACAACTTGAGACACCTGCCCACCCACGTCGGAGTTACCGGTTGAATCAATCTCTGTACTGAGATACCGCAAGCCGGCATTCCCGCGCAGGATACCGAATGCAAAATTCACCTGCCCGTAGGCGGCATGGGTTGTCTCATCAATATCAAAGAACGACCCGGTATCCGAGGACGGATCATTGAGCGTCCGCATCCCGGGCTGTGAGGCCAAGGCGTCCTGCAGAATGGAAAGCGTTCCATCGGGGTCATCAAACGCCTGATCAGGATCAATCAACAGGAAGTTCCGGAACGCCAGCGTACGCCCATCCCCGTCTCCAAAGTTTGATGGCCCTGGCACCAGTAATTCCGAGAATAGGGACCCATTGGGACTGTCGGCAATCCGGCTTAGCCCGATACTGGAGCGTACAAGGTCAAACGTGCTCGACGTGTTATTAAACCGATACCCGGCATCGACCGAGGTAATCAGACCCCCAAGACCACTATCCGCGAGATCGTAGGAAAAATCCGCGCGAAAAGCATTTTCGGAATTCTCGGTGCTGTTGCGACCAACGGTAACCGCATCAAGCACGACATTGTTGGGGTTCAGAAGATCTTCCACCGTCGGTGCAAATGGCGAGTCAAAGGCAACGCCAAAGGTTAGCGCCCCGCCGGTAAAATCATAGGCGAACGGTACGCTGTTATCGTTGCTGGTGCCATCGGGCGGCGTTAGCGGATTGGGATTGATAAAGTTCAGTGTCGTACTGAGGTTTGGATTGACCGTATCGGAACTGGAGAGCGACCCTTCAATCCGGGCGGACAGGCGACCCACGTTGAACTCCGTTCCCAGACTGAAGATCCGGCTATCGGTTACCCGCGCGCCGGTATCACTGGAAAACCGTAGGTTGGGATCGTCATCATCAACCGACGGGATCGGGTTGATCGTCCCACGGCTTGCCGCCTCAATACTGCCCAGGTCAACGCCGTCAATGACGCCGAAATTGACCGTCTCAAACGCATCAGGCACGTTGAAATTGCGCACAGAACTCACGCCAGACCCTTGAACACGCGAGCTATCCTGACGACGCTCCTGATCATTTATCACGGTGTCGAAATAGAACATGATATTCTCATTCGGGGCCCATTGGGCCGTACCCGCAATATTTAACGTTTCGAATTCAAAGTTCTCCAGTTCCTGGTTCAAAAACTGAATGGGAAGAAAATCAAAGCCCTGAGCTGCGGGCCGTTGCGTCGGCTGGTCTTCGAGATTCCCATTTCGGATGACATCGGCATTGACGTTCTCCACCAGGTTATCGCGGTCCACACGCGGACGGAAGGATGTGGCTTCCTGCTGGGTGTAGCTGCCACTGATCACAATCCCGAATTGGCCAGCGTCCGTATCCCAATTATTCCCAAAAGAACCGGCAAAACGCGGCTTCACGGATTCAGAGAGGTCACTATATTCCCCCTGCCCGCGGAGCACGATCAGCGGCCCGTCCAGATCAAGCGGGCGGATCGTCCGAAGATTAATCGTCCCCCCGACGGAGCCCTCAATGGTTTTCGCCTCCGGCGCCTTAATGACCTCTACCGCTGCGATGATGGCGGCGTTAACATCTTCAAAGCTGATGCCCGTCCGCCCCGTGCCCGAGGCCACCGTCGAAACACCATTGATCTCTGTACGGTTGGCATTGGTGCCGCGAATTTGAACGCCGGTCCCCACACCCGCCGTCCGCGTAATCTGAATACCCGGCAAATTTTCCAGCACCTCAGCAAGGTTTTGATCAGGCAGCTTACCAATATCAACGGCCTGAATGACCTCCACCAAATTGGATGCGTTGCGTTTTTCATTCAGCGCATCGGCCAGAGACTGGCGAATACCCTGCACCACGATTTCATCATCAACGTCAGCGTCCTGCGCTGCACTGGACGCCGTCGTCAACGCGCCAAGCCCCACAGCCAACGGCGCCACTGCCGACGTCAGCAACAAGCGTCGCTGCCACCGACGCGCCCTACCCTCACGGGCTACCTTCAATTGGGTCATCAAACCCTCCCTAAACTGGTTGTACTCGTTATATCCGCGTAACAAACCGCAATTCGAACCAACCTGTCAATCTTTTTTACAGGCCGATGAATTTTATTGGTATGGAAGTTTGGTATACGCAGAAATTAGTCAGCTGTGCGCGCTATCGCGGCTGTCGGGTGCGCGATCACTGCCTGTGATTTGGATCAAGACATTCGCGGCGTTTTTATCGTTGACGACATACAGGGGAAAAGGGCAATAATCTTTAAGGTAAAGCTAAATCGATAGGCTCATGGGGCGCCCGGATGTGGCTGGTGGAATTATGCGCGCCTTTCGCGACGGAAGAAAACAGACTGAACGAGGCCATGGTCGCCGACTTGATGCAGAATGTATTCCCCGGGCGGACGTTTAAAAAGCATGTGACGGACCCGTTGACTGGCAAGAGGGACGTTAAGGAGATTGGAGGATGAGGGAATGAGGTTAATTGGATCGTTAGCATTAATATTTTGGGGCTGGCATAGGACTTTGAAGGGTTTATCCTCGTTCTATGCGCCTAAAGCATTCAAAACTAACGCATTTTC
>JBCBRS010000034.1:0-28164 GCA_039819545.1 Pseudomonadota bacterium
GTGGGCTCTTTGTGAAGGGCGTTCCAACGTCGCGCGAGAGCGAACGTCTTGCCCTTGAAAATGGGATCGAATTGATCACACCCGATGAGTCAACCCGGATTGATCTTGCCATTGACGGGGCCGATGAAATCAACCCGCAAGGTGCGCTCATCAAGGGCGGGGGAGCGGCACTCTTGCGTGAGAAAATTATCGCCGATGCAGCCGCAAAATTTGTTGTGATCGCCGATGCTTCAAAGGCGGTGACAACGCTTGGCGCCTTTCCTTTACCGGTGGAAATTGAGCCCTTCGGCTGGGCGTTGAGCGTGCAAAGCGTGCGCCAGACGCTGGGCGCCCTCGGCTTTGACCGTGCGCACATTGCCTTGCGCGGCGATGCCAAGGGCATTTTGCATACCGATGGCGGCCACTATATTCTCGATTGTACGCTGGGGCGAATTGACGATCCCGCTGACCTTGACGCCCGGCTACGCGCTATTCCGGGCGTGATTGAGACGGGACTATTCGTTCGTCAGACGGATCTTGTTATTCTGGGTAAGGATGATGGCAGTGTCGATGTGACCCTGCCCGCGTGATACCACCCTTGTGAGACTAGGCGCCAGCCTCCGCGCAAAAGACCAGCCTTGGCAAAGAAAGATTGTAAATTCATGGAAAAGTCAAAATACGATCAGTTGAAAGATGCCATCCACACTTACGGCGCGGCGGCCTTTGAAAACCTCCTTCGCTGCAAGGGGCTGGGTCAAGCGATTGTGGATAATTTGCACAGCTATATCGATTGCCCGCGCGAGATGGTGCGCGCGGTCCCGTCACAAGGGGAGTTCGATCCGCAGAAAGACTATGGTGACGAAGCCTTCAGCTTCAGCCGCCGCCCGGTGATTGTTCTGGAGCCCGTTCATTTCGGGATTACACTCATTGTGGGCAATGCGGAGGATTCCGGTCTTTTGTGGCTGCGCACCACGATCTCCATTGAGGTAACGGGTGACACCTTTGACGTGTTTGTGGCGAGCCAACCGGTAATCCGGGTGCCGCTGGTCTATGACGGCCATTTGACGCCGGTGTTTGAGGCAATCTTCCGGGAATTTATCCGCACCTTTGAAATGGAGGTGATGGAGTTTAACGATGCGCGGTTCAAAAACGGGATCGGCTTTATCGGCTAGTCCGTAAGTTAAGAGGCATTGAGGCATCCATGAGTATGTATGATTTTGATCTGTTCACCATTGGCGCGGGGTCGGGCGGGGTAAGAGCCTCCCGGCTTGCCTCCAGCTATGGCGCCCGCGTGGCCATTGCCGAGGAGTACCGCGTTGGCGGAACCTGCGTCATTCGCGGCTGCGTGCCCAAAAAACTGATGGTCTATGCCAGCGAATTTGGCCACGCCTTTGACGAGGCGCGTGGTTATGGCTGGGCGGCTGACAATGCGCGCTTCGACTGGCGAACGCTGATCGATAACAAGGATGCGGAGATTGACCGGCTTAACGGGATTTATATCCGTAACCTGAAAAATGCCGGCGTTGAAATCTTCGAAAGCCGCGCCGTTCTAAAAGATGCGCACACGGTGCATCTGGTGAAGGAAAATCGGGACATCACCGCCGAGCGTATCCTGATTGCCACTGGCGGGAGCCCCTGGATTGATGAGGCGGTGCCAGGCCATGAGCTGGGCATTACCTCCAATGAGATTTTTTACCTCGACGCCCTGCCCAAGCATATCGTTATTGCCGGGGGCGGCTACATCGCCATCGAATTTGCCTGCATCATGAAAGGTCTTGGTGCGGAGGTCTGCCTTGTCTATCGCGGTGAGGATATCCTGCGCTACTTTGATCGCGATATCTCCGTTCAGGTCCATGCCGAGTTAAAGCGCCTCGGTATCAGGATCATTACGCAAGCTGTATTCGAGAAAATCGAAAAGCTTGAGGGCGACCATAAACGCGTAACGCTTTCCACGGGTACGCAACTTGAGGCTGACACGATCATGTGGGCAGTGGGGCGTCGTGCGATGACAGAGGATTTGGGCCTCGAGAAAGCGGGCGTGGAAACAGCAAAAAACGGGGCCATCAAGGTCAATGAGCAATCGCAAACGTCGGTGGAAAATATTTACGCGGTGGGCGATGTAACCGACCGGGTGAACCTGACCCCTGTCGCAATCCGCGAAGGCGCCGCGTTTGCGGAGACGATCTATAACAACAACCCCATGGCGATGGATTATCATGACATTCCCAAAGCCGTCTTCAGTCAGCCCCCCGTGGGTTCGGTCGGTATGGCCGAACATGAAGCGCGAAAAGAATTCAAAAAGGTCGACATTTATAAGTCAGACTTCCGGCAGATGAAAAATATGCTGTCGGGCAATGAACAACGCACCTTGATGAAGCTGGTTGTCGATGGTGAGACTGATAGAGTTGTAGGGTGTCATATTGTTGGTGAAGGCGCCGCCGAGATGATCCAGATTATGGCGATCGCGGTGAAGGCAGGCATAACCAAAGATCAGGTTGACGCAACCTGCGCCCTCCACCCCACGGCGGCAGAAGAACTCGTCACCATGAAAACGAAATTTGTACCCCCTTTTTGAGGGGTGACGAATAGGGTCTTTGGGTTGGGCACGGTATATGGGGAGACAAATCCCCGGTCGGCGCTGCGCATGCCCGGGAATACGTTTCCACACACTCCTCACGCCTTGATCACACACCCGTCATCACCATCGCGGGAGGGTGATTTGAACGTGAACAAAATGTCGCATATCTCCATCTTGTCCGGCGGCTATGCAACCCACCGCCTTCGTGAGGAGAAAAACAATGGACCGAGCTTTTACACACGCTGCTGCTGCCATCCTGACCGCCCTCGCCGTCATGGCCGCCCCCGCCTTCACACCAACGAGTTTCGCCAGCGAAGTCGAAACTGTGGTGCCCGCCGACGCCGCATCAACAACAACGCTCGCCTCTGGTGTTTGGACCAAGAAATCGTTCCGCGTGAGCGGTGACTGGTCGATTTACGAGAAAGACGGCCAGACCTTTATTGAGTTGTCTGACGATTTCAAAACGAAGAACGCGCCCGATTTGAAGATCTTTCTGTCGCCAAAATCCGTCGACAGCGTCAATGGTCGCAACGCTACCGAGGGGTCCGTCTTGATCGCTCCCCTGACCAGCAATAAGGGCGGGCAGGTTTATCTGGTGCCCTCATCAGTCGACATCAATGATTACGCCTCAATCCTGATCCACTGCGAAGCCTATTCCAAACTCTGGAGTGCGGCGAGCCTGTAACGCGCCTCGCCCCACCCTTCTGCCCTGACTTTACCTCCAGACCCCGGCATTTTTGCCGGGGCTTTTTTTATGCGTAGACATAAAGGATGGCACTGATCGTGAAGAGGGATGCGAGCGTGGTTAGCCCGATTGCCGTTGTTGCCTCCGTGACATAGCGCCCCCGTGTACTGGCCGACAGGTAAACAAGGACCCCGCTGGGCAAGAGCGTAAACAGCATCAGGGGCCCGACAAAGGTCGACGCCGTGATCCCTGCCAGGTGCAAGCCAGCAAATGAGAGCAAAGGCAGAAGCCCAAGCTTGAACAGGGCAATATGCAGGATGCGCGGCGAGATAAGCGTGCGTTTATCCAGTGAGATTGAGGACAAAAACAGGCCGAGAGAAAATAACGCCACAGGGCCAGCGGTCGCACCAATAAGCGTAATCAGTTTACTGATTACCGGTGGAACCGTCAGGGGTAATAGGCTGAAAACAAAGCCGCAAAGGGTCGCCACAATCAGCGGGTTGCGTGCCGGCCGCGCCAAAAGCGTACGCAAATCACCCCGCAACCCTGTTTTGGCCTCATCAACCCGGCCTGCAATCAGGATCGAGCCGATCGTGATGATCACGACCCCTTCGGCCAGCATCAAGACAACATAAGCCGGGCCCCACCCCTCGATAGACTGCGCCACTGGCAGCCCGAGAAATACCGCATTGCCGAGCGTTGTTGCAAAGGCATGCACCCCGGCATCAGGACGCGCGAGGCCAAAAAATAGCCGCGCAATGCCATAAGCGCCCAATATGGTGATCAAGGCCGCGCATAGATACACAAGCACATAGATAAGGCCCGGAAACTGCTCAATGCGGGTCAGGGACATCAACCCGAACAGGGCAACCGGCATTGAGATCGTGAACACATATTTGTTCAACGTCTGAACATCTGCAGCGCCAAACAGGCCAAATCGGCCCGCGCAATAGCCGGTGAAGATAATTGCGAAAAAAGGGAAGGAAATGAGAAGGGCAGCGGTCATGCCCCCTCATATGCCACTGAAAGAAGCGGTCAATGCCCGTCACCACGAGCCTATGTGGGCGGCGCGACAGGCGTCTATTGCGCTGGCGAAAATAGGGGAAATAGTACGGGTGGCGGGGTTAATCCCGGCGGCTGGGGGGCGATAAAAACCGGAACGTCAACCCACCACCCGATGATCTATACCTAACCATCAATTGGGGCGCCATCGCGGGCACAATTTGTCAATATATTGAAATCATTCACACATTCGCGAGCGGACCTCGCGGCAAACGCGCATAAAGGGGGTTGCCTCACTCCATTTTGTTTCCGACACTGGGGACCATGAAGGATGCAGCCTCCCCCTCGCCCACGCCGTTGAAACTGGTGACCGGCGGACCTGATGACCGCGGCCAGCGCACGGCGCCAACCCGCAAGACGCCAGAACCAGTTTGCTTCACGCGGGCAGAACTCAGCGTCATTCTCAATCTGTATGGCCAATTTGTTGCCGCCGGAGAGTGGCGTGATTACGCCATTGATACCCTCAGCGATGCCGCGGTTTTCAGCGTGTTTCGCCGCGCATCAGAAGCCCCGCTCTACCGGATCGAAAAGCACCCAAAACTGGCGCGCCGCCAGGGAGCATGGCTTGTGCAGGCGGCCAATGGGGCCACTCTGCGCCGCGGGCATGAGTTGAAAACCGTACTGCGCGTGTTTGACAAACAGCGCCTGCGGCTGGCAACCTGAGATCGTCACGATACTGATTGTATTTTCGGTTGATCAGGCCGTTGCCCCGGCCCGGTGATGGCCCGATAGCCGGGACCGCGCATAGGCGTAGGTATCAAAAAAGACCTGACGCTGGGCATGGCTGCCCCCAATCAGCTGCAGGTTTGCCAGAGCCGGGCGCATAAGCGTCACACTCTCACTGAAATTCTCCTGCGCAAAACGCGCAATACCCCGGGCAAGCGGTTCGCACACCCCTTGCCAGCTTTGGGCTGCCGGGCCAGTCTGGCGTGCCGCATGGGCGTGGAGGCTATCGAGGAAGACTTCGGCCTCGCCCGGCTCCCCGGCGCGGGCCAGCGCGTAGGTATAGTGCAGGTCATGGAACGGCAGAATATGTTCCCCGGCACGCACCCGCACCTGATCAACAATAGACGCCCAGCGATTGCCGGGTTGCCCGCCCAAAATCTCAAGCCGCCAGAGGAGTGAAATCGCGCCAATCTGTTCCTGGGGAAATTCTGGCCAGGTTCCCCAAAGGCGCTTGTCAAAGACATCCAGCGCGCTTGCCTGATCATCATTACCCAGATGAAAAAGCGCCGTATGCCACCAATTATGGTCACGGATAAAAACGCCCTTTGCTTCCCAGGTGTGGGCGCAATGATCCATCCAGCGCAGGCCCTCGCGCACCTTTTGGCGCGTCTCCAACACATGGGCAACCGCATGGTGGGCCCAGGCGTCATCAATGGCGATCTCAACCGCGCGCTTGCCCTCCTCTTCGGCGGCTTGCAGCTGATGATCCTGTTCCAGCGCAAAAGCGATTAGTCCGTGGGCGTAGGGTGTGTTTTCGTGCACAATTTTGGCGCGGTGGCCAAACCGCAAGAGAGCCGCCTGATCGCCAAGATTGAAAGCATGATACTGACCCCATTTGATCGCACACAAATCCGCGGGCCAGCGCACGGTCAACTGATCGAGGATATCAAGGGCGAGGTGAAAATCGCGCATCGCCCATGCTTCGACCATGTCACAATATAGTGCCTCGCGTTCGGTGATTTGATCGCGCCGTGCCACCCGCATCAGGCGCAGATAAGGCTCGGCGTTCGTCCAGCCCTCCGCCCCCTCAAACGCCAGATGCAACGTAGCCGCGTGGGCATTTGCCAGCGCGCATTGCGGGTACGCGTCGGCCATATCGAATAGTTTGCGCAGGTCAGGGCCGTAGCTCAAAAACTCGAAGACGTAATGGTCGTAGGCCCTGGCGGCGGCAGCGTCCGCCCCGCTGATGGGCATGTCAAAGCAATCTCGGGCGCCGGCCCGGGCGCCGGCCCGGACGCCGGAATGCGAGAGGGGGGAACTGGCAAAGGTCATCGTAAGAAGGAAAGACTTTCGTTAGAGGGCTGCTGGCTAAAGAGTGCGTTCACAAAAAGTGTGATCGGTTTTTGGGTTCGAACGCGCGACCAATGAGAAATCTAGACTGCGTTTTTGATCCAACAAAAAGTAAAAGCAGTCTAGTCAGTGTGCGCACAATGAAGGCTAACCCTTACCCCGCAGCACAGCTGGTCATTTTTACCGGACCGCATATTCACCCTATGATCCCCCATAACAAAACCCCCGAAGCCAGGCTTCGAGGGTTCTGCAATGAAAGTCGAATTATTCCCCGCGGGTGAGGCCGAGAATATTCAGAATGTGGATAAAGAGCGTCGCGAATGATCCATAAAGCATGAAAGCGCCCATAATGGAGGTGCGCTCATTCATGGCGTTGCCTTCTTCATAGAGGTTTTTGATCATTTGGGTCTCATAGGCCGTAACCGCTGAGAAGATCAGGACCGTGACACACGATGTGATCAGGCTGAACATCCCGCTCTTGAAAATCAGGGCATTCGCAACGATCGCCACCACAATACCAAGGCAAGCCATGAACAGAAACTGGCCCATGCCCATCAGATTGCGTTTGGTCGTGTAACCGAAAAGGCTGGTTCCCGCGAAGACCGTCGCGGTGATGAAGAAGGCACGGTAGATGATGGTCGCATCACCGGCAGCATTGAGGAAATAAAGCGCTGGCGCGACGAGAAAACCCCAGGCCGCAGCATAGGCCCAAAAAATGCCGTGAGCAGCCACTTTTGACCCAGAATAGATGACCTTGGGCCCGAAAAAGCCGAGGCCTAAAATGGCAACAAATGGCGCCCACCGCAGCGGCGTTGTTGCCATGCTCATAATCAATTGCTGATTATTAGCGAGAAACAGCGCGAAGAGGCCGGACAAGCCCACGCCAAGGGCCATGTAATTATAAACGCCGAGCATAAACTGGCGCAGGCCTTCATCGACGGCCCCCGCCCGTGACCCTGTGAGCGTACCGTTGCGCATATCATTCATAGAGTGTCTCCCTTTTCTTTCTAAAAACTGCCAGCTGGCAGCCAAACCGTCGTGTCGGCCGTTGTGTTAGCCGTTGTGTTGGCGGCGCCTCTGAGCATCGAAGCCGCCGAAAGTCTTCACCTATAGCCCGCAGTGACCGTGGCCAAGGACGGTGAAAAACAACCCTTTAAAGAGTTGCCGACCACCTGTTAATTTCACTTTAGGATATTGTGGTTTCTGCCCGGTTTTCAACTGGTATTACGCGCGCACCAGATGGGCACAGAAAAAGCCATCAACGCCGCCATTTTCGCCCGCCATAAAGGGTAGGAGCCGCACCTCCCCATGGCGGTTGATGGCAGTACCGATTTCTTTGGAAAAAACTGATTTTTCAATAGCTTGTCGGCTTATTTGAGAGTGACGGGTGAGCGCAGACTTAATCTGATCTTCCCCCTCCTCCGCCTGGAGCGAGCAGGTGCAATAGACAAGCATGCCGCCCGGTTTCACGAGCGTCAGGGCCTGGTCAATCAGTCGCTGCTGGACCCGGGCCATGGAGGCGACGTCATCGGCTGACTTTACCCAGGGGATATCGGGGTGCCGCCGAATCGTCCCCGTTGCTGTGCACGGGGCATCAAGGAGGACGATGTCGAACGGCTCGGCCGCCGTAAAATCGAGGGCATCGGCCACATAGCGCTGGGCCGAGAGCCCGGTGCGGGCGAGATTTTGCTCGACCTTCTCCATGCGCGTTGCCTGGCGATCTATGGCTGTCACCGCCGCGCCCGCCGCTGCCAATTGCAAGGTTTTACCGCCCGGTGCCGCGCACAGATCAAGCACCGATTTGCCCGTGATATCGCCGAGGCTTGCCACGGGGATATGGGCTGAAAAGTCCTGTACCCACCAGGCGCCATCAGCAAATCCCGGCAGCTGCGTCACATCGCGGGGCACCGTGTTTAATCGCAAGCTGGCCGGAAACTGCTCAGGCGCGAGCGCCGTCGCCCCCAGCGTTTCCATCCAATGCGCGCGCGTCGCCGCATCCTTCAGCGTAATGTCGAGCGGCGCCGGATGCCGGTGGGCGGCGGCAATCTTGCGCGAAATGGCAGGCCCATAGGCACGCTCCCACTGCCGCCAAAGCCATGCCGGCGTGTCGAGCCGCACAGGCAAATCAGGCAGCTTGTCGCCGCCGGACTTTGCCACCTTCCTCGCAATGGCATTGACGAGCGCTGCGTAACCGCCGGTCTCGCGGCGTTCTTTCGAAAGATCGGTCGCCAGTGACACCGCCGCATGGTCGGGCGTTTCCAGAAACAGGCTCTGCGCCGCGCTAATTCGCAAGATGTCCATGACCCGTGTGGCTTTTGCGGGCAAAGGCCGGTCGAGATACGGCCCGATCAGATGATCGATGGTGCCGCGCCGCCGCAGGGCCGTACTCGCCATGGCCCGGGCAAAACCACGGTCGGCCCGTCCATAATCCTGGCGCGAATCGCCGCCCTGCGTTTCCGGCGTGCCAAGCGCCATGTAAGACCGGCATTGGGACAACGCATCATCAAAGGCGAGACCACCGCGCACCTGCTCCAATAAATCACAGGCGGCGCGGCGAACCGCAATCCCGCGCGGCGTATCGGAAAATGTCTTGGGGCCATCATCCTGAGGCCGCCCGTCACTGCCGCGATCACGCGGGGGCCTCTCGCCTCTCTCCCGCTGGCCATGGCGTCTTTCGGCCCGATCCTCGCCGTTGCGGCGGTCTGGTCCAGATCCCGAGCGCGGTGGGCCCGAGCGTGGTGAGCCCGGTCTTTGCGGTCTTTGTGGTTTAGACGGATTGCGGCTGCGTGGCCCCTCGCCACGGGCATCAGTGTCGTCTCGGGTATCGGCATTTTTCGAAAACGGCTTTCGCCCGCCGCCTTTCGGGCCGGTTCTGGGTCCGGTACTGGATCCAGTTCTTGATCCGGTACTGGGGCCTGATCGCGATTTCGGTTTATCACCGGGAAATCGGCCCTTGGGCGGTTGAAAATCTTTGCTCATCGGCGTGGCTTAAAGGAAAGACCCCCAAAGAAAAACCTCAATCAAACCCTTGCGGCAGAAAAATCACGTTGAGGCGCTGCAAGCCAGTTCAATACGTCTCCCCGGCTTGGCCTATCCGCACCCTTGTGGTTAAGCTAGGGCAACGCAAACGAATTACTGGCGGGGTACCAACCATGATTTTCCCTTTTTCACGTGTGCGCGTGGCAGCACGATCCTTTATCCTTGGTGCGGTTATGGCAGCCTGCCTTGTCGCAAGCGCCGTCGCCCCGACGTGGATTGCCCCCACATCAGGTGCGCATGCGCGATTTTCCCCCGGTCCGATCTCGCAACCGGGTGTTTCCATCGTTTCTTTCGATGTGGCGCAGCTCGGCCCGATCCTGACGGAGATGAAGTATCTGTGGCAGGCGCGCCAGGCACCCGACGGCTCGCCTTTTATCCTCGCAAATTCTGGCGGCGATTCGATTTTCGTCATCACGCCGCTCGCCTGCCGTGGTACTCAGTATACCGATTGTGTGGGCATGCAGTTAATCTCCGTCTTCGATGACAAAGCAGATCCGGAGGCGGTGCGCGATTTCAACAATCGGTATGTCTTCTCCAATGTGGGGATCAACGACAATGGTAACTCCTATATCAGCCGGTATGACATCGCCGATTACGGTATCGCCCGGGGCAATGTGGCGACGATCATCTCAACCTTTGTGACATTTTCAGAGATTTACGCCGAGACTATCATTGAAAGCGGTGACGCGATCACCTTTCGCCGTGAAAGCGGTTTGAGTACGAAGGTTTCGAGGCTGAATGAGACCGACAAAAATGGCGTTGTACTCAATGCCAATCTGGGCCCGGACGGCGTTGCCAGATCACGCTTTGATGCCGAACCGCACAATCCCCGCCTGCGCGAGGCCTATGAAAAACGTCAGCAAATTTTTGATGATGCCGCCCTGCCGTTGAACCGCTTGCCGAAGTAAGGCGGCGGCGGGTGCCGAGGGCACGTTCTCAAAAAGTGTCATCACGGTTTTCGGGTTCGAACGCGCGACCACTTAAGAATCAAGACTGCGTTTCCGATTCAACAAAACATTAACGCAGGTTAGTCCTCAAACGGGTCGCGCATCAAGATAACATCGTCGCGTTCAGGACTGGTGGAGACGAGCGCCACTGGCGTCTCAATCAGCTCCTCAATCCGGCGGACATACTTTACCGCTTCAGCTGGCAGATCAGCCCAGGAGCGTGCCTTTTCCGTTGAGCCTTGCCAGCCGGGCAGTGCCTCATAAACCGGTTTAGCGGCGGCTTGCGCATCCATGCCTGCGGGCAGATAATCATAGTACTGACCATTGATTTCATAACCAGTACAAACCTGAAGCGTGTCAAAGCCATCGAGCACATCAAGCTTGGTGAGGGCTATACCGCGAACCCCCGATATCTTCAGGGACTGGCGCACGAGGGCGGCGTCAAACCAGCCGCATCGACGCTGACGACCCGTAACGGTGCCAAATTCGTGCCCCCGCTCGCCAAGGCGTTGGCCGAGCGCATCAGAAAGTTCAGTGGGAAAAGGCCCCTCGCCCACGCGGGTTGTATACGCTTTGACAATACCGAGCACATATTCGACCGCATGCGGACCAAGCCCGCTTCCTGCCGCCGCTTGCCCTGAAACCGTATTCGAGGACGTGACGAAGGGATAGGTGCCGTGATCCACATCGAGCAGAACACCTTGCGCCCCCTCAAACAGGATCCGTTTTCCCCGCTTGCGCAGCGCCTGCAGCTCACGCCAGGCCGGTTTCACAAACGGCAAGAGCGTCTCTGCAATATCGTTCAGTACCGGGAGTATATCATCGACGCCCAGCGTGGGCGCGTCGAAACCACGCCGCAAGGCGTTGTGATGAACCAGCAAGTTCTCAATTTTTTGACCAAGGGTTTGCGGTGCGGCGAGATCAACCATCCGAATGGCGCGGCGCCCGGCCTTGTCTTCATAGGCGGGGCCAATCCCACGTTTTGTCGTACCAATCTGAACGCCGCCTTCGCGCCGCGCGCTGGCCCCTTCACGCAAGGCATCCAATTCCTGGTGGACGGGCAGTATCAGACAGGCATTGTCCGCGATGATCAGGCTATCGGGCGTAACGCTGACCCCTTGCTCGCGAACCCGCTCAATCTCCGTGAGCAGCGCCGCCGGATCAACCACAACGCCGTTACCGATGATACCAAGCTTGTTCGGGCGGACCACACCGCTGGGCAGCAAAGATAGTTTGTATACGGTACCGTCAATAACCAGCGTATGGCCAGCATTATGGCCACCCTGAAACCGCACCACCACATCGGCACGCGCGCTGAGCCAGTCGACAATCTTGCCTTTGCCTTCATCGCCCCATTGGGCACCAATCACGGCAACGTCAGCCATGGCAATTTTCCTTCCCGCAAGAAACCAGAATAGAAGTTGTGGCATCGTCGCTGACCCCGGCGCCATTGGGGGGGGGATCAGCGACAGCCGCAGGCAGCACCGGTCAAAGCACACTCACGCGGCGATGTCGCGCAAAATCGCTACCGATCTTTGAGGTGGCAAGAGAAAAGAAATTCTCAGCGCGTTGGTGCGGCGCGCATGGGCCGGGACCACAAGCCGTCCCGGGTTGCCGGCAAGGCGGCGGGCGCGCGCAACCGATGGGGTACAGCTTCGGCACAGCCCTTCAGGGCAAGCCAGGTTTTCTGCCGTCTGGAGGTGTAAGCGCGCTTGTCCCAGGCGGCAGCGCCGCGTGCACGGATGATCCGCCCGATATCCCGGTAGATATTGCGCGCCGCCGCGATGGCCGCCGCCGCGCGCGTCGGTAAAAAAGCAATGCCCGCCGTCGCCGAGCCATAATAAAGATCGGCCACATCGAGAATGTCCCCCACGGCGCGGGCCAGCGCAGCGCGGTTATCAAGATCGAGAATGCCC
This sequence comes from Pseudomonadota bacterium, assembly GCA_039819545.1. Taxonomy (GTDB): domain Bacteria; phylum Pseudomonadota; class Alphaproteobacteria; order Caulobacterales; family Parvularculaceae; genus CALLPQ01. The sequence continues at coordinate 12,223 of JBCBRS010000034.1, forward strand.
GCCGGCGTTGGCTCAACCCCGTGCTTGCGTAAATGGGCAGCGGGCAGATAAACGCGCCCCGCATGGGCATCATCGGCAACATCGCGGCAGATATTGGTCAGCTGGAACGCAAGCCCCAGATCACAGGCCCGGTCCAGGACCGGATGATCATCAGCGCTGACACCCATGACGATAGCCATCATTACCCCCACAACACCGGCGACGCCGTAGCAATATGCCAGCGTGTCATCGAGACTGTCATAGGTCTGGCGCTCCACATCCATGGCAAACCCGTCCAGAAGGTCGAGGGGATATTGCGCCGGCATCTCATGGGCCCGGGCCACGAGGGAAAATCCGTCAAAAGCCGGATGACCGGTTGCAGTTCCCGCCAGCGCATCGCGGGTAAAACGGCGTAAGGCCTCCAACCGGGCAGCCTGTTCCTCCACACTCAGATCAGCGTCAGGCGCATCACCGCCAAGGTCCTGACCGTCGATCACATCATCGCAGTGGCGGCACCAGGCATAGAGCATGCGCACATGATCGCGCATGGTGGGCCGGAAAAGCCGGGAGGCAAGCGCAAAGCTCTTTGAGCCCTTGGCAATTGTTTGTTCGCCGTGGAGCGAAAGCGCATCGGGCGCCAGTAAGCCGGCTGGTTGCCCGTTGAGTGTGTGTGATTCAGAAAGCTGCGTACCATCGCCCATGGCGAAGGAGATTACTCCGCCGCCTGACGCACGTCCACCATATCCTCAATCATCAAGCCTGCGGTTGCCTTTGCAGAGCCCACAACGCCGGGAATACCCGCACCCGGATGGGTGCCCGCACCCACAAAGTAAAGGTTTGGAATTCGGTCATCGCGATTATGCACACGGAAATAGGCGGACTGGGTCAGGATTGGCTCAATTGAGAAGGCCGAACCCGCATAGGCGTTAAGCTCTGTTGTGAAGTCATCGGGCGTAAAGATGCGCGACGTCACCAGGTTTTCCGACAGCCCCGGAATATAGCGCTCTTCAAGATAGTTGAAAATTTTGTCGCGATATTTTGGCCCCTCCACTGACCAGTCGATTGGCACGTTGCGCGTATTGGGAACGGGCGCCAGCACATAATAGGCGTCACACCCCTCCGGCGCGAGGCCCGGATCGGTGGCCGTGGGACGGTGGAGATAGAGAGAGAAATCATCCGGCAGTTCCGAGCCGGTAAAAATCTCGGAGATCAGTTCGCGGTAACGCGGCCCAAACAGGATTGAGTGGTGGGCAAGCGATTCGGTACAATTTTTCAGGCCAAAATAGGCAACAAAGAGCGAATTGGAAAACCGCTTTGATTTTAGGCGTTTAGCCATTTGTGGCCCACGCTCATTTTTACCCAGCAGCTTTTCATAGGTGTGCACGATATCGGCATTGGAGCCGACAGCATCAAACCGCTCGCGCGTACCATCCTCAAGAACGACTTCCGCAAGGCGACCATTTTCCTCGGTCAGCTCAGCAACCGACGCGTTCATGCGCACGGTGCCGCCGAGATCTTCGAACAGCTTGACCATGCCACGCACCAAGGCCCCTGTGCCGCCGCGCGGGAACCAGACGCCCCATTTGCGTTCAAGCGCATGGATCAATGCATACACAGCCGACGTCTTGAAGGGATCACCGCCCACAAGGAGCGTGTGAAAACTAAAGGCCTGCCGCAATTGCTCATCCTTGATGAAGTCACTCAAGCGCGAATATACGCTGCGATAGCTTTGCAAACCCACAAGTTCGGGCGCGGCCTTGATCATTGTCCAAAAATTGAGAAATGGCACGGCGCCGAGTTTTTCATACCCTTCGCGGTACAAGACCTCTGAGTATTCGTGAAATTTCACATACCCTTCCGCATCGGCCGGGTTCTTGGCGCGAATCTGTTCCAACAGCTCTTTTTCATCGCTGCAATAATCAAACGTATATCCGTCTTCCCACAACAGGCGGTAGAACGGATCGACCTTCAGGAGTTCCACATAATCGGCCATCTTGCGGCCCGATAGCGCCCAAAGCTCTTCAAGCGCTGTGGGGTCAGTGATCACCGTAGGGCCCGCGTCAAAGGTGAAGCCTTGATCCTCATAGACATAAGCGCGCCCGCCGGGCTTATCGCGCTTTTCGAAAAGAGTGGTCTTAATCCCGGCCGATTGCAGACGGATGGCCAATGCCAGACCGCCAAACCCAGACCCGATCACTGCTGCTGTTCTTGTCATGTTAATCCTGGTTCTTTTCCCGAGCGCAAAATTTGCAACTCAATTGCCCCGTTGTAACGGCCACGGCTTTGTGCGTTGTTTTCATCAAAACTACCGCGTTTCGCTGTGTTGAGTATACGGGCATTTTGCCCCGCCGGATTGATAGCCCGGACAGACCTGCCCATGCCGGCAATGGGGGTCCGAACCCGGGCTCAAAGACCACACCAGCCCCGCCATTTGCACAGGGCAATATTTTGCGTTCGTAAATTACGAAAGACAAGCTAAGATGTCCGCGAAAGATGACAGGGCCGCCGCTCCTCCCCTGCGGCACTGTGGCAGACGGCTGACCGGGGCAGCTATGCGTAGGCTTATTCACGATTCTACAAACGGAAAAATCTGTGCTGGACACCTTTTTTACAAGCTTGCCGCCTTTCATGCGCCAGCCTGATATTTTAACGACCTATGGTCTGCTCACCGGGATTATCTGGCTACGATACTTTTTTGTCGCTGGTCTGTTTTATTTTCTGTTGTGGGGACGGCCCGCCGATAAGGTCCGTGCACGGCGTCTATCCCCCCGTGCACCGCAAGGCGATGGGGTGCGCCACGAGATCAAGATGTCGCTCGTCTCGTCCATGATCTATGCGATCCCCGGCGCAATCGTTATGGAGGCCTTCAAGGCCGGTCATACGGCGATCTATGCCGGTGCGCTCTCTGCTTTGGATATGGTCTGGGTACCGATCAGTATTCTGATCTATCTCTTGATCCACGATACCTATTTTTACTGGACCCACCGATTGATGCACTTGCCTGCACTGTTCAAGGCAACGCATCTGACCCACCACCGGTCACGCCAACCATCGCCCTGGGCTGCCTTTTCCTTCCACCCATGGGAGGCAATTTCGTCAGCCTGGCTTTTACCGGTTTGCGCCTTTTTTATCCCCATACACGCAGGCACCGTCTTTTTTCTGCTGATCTTTATGACCCTGTGTAGCGTTATCAATCATGCTGGCTGGGAAATCCTGCCGCGGATGATTACCGACGGGCCCGCGGGCAAGCTGCTAATCTCCGCCAGCCACCACAATGTGCACCACCGCGATTACAACGCCAATTATGGGCTCTATTTTCGCTTTTGGGACCAACTCATGGGCACGGACAAAGGGCTCGCAAAACCGGTTGCTTCCGTGGGACTTTGAAAAAGCCCGTCATATATCTTGGTACACAGACCGTATTCCTGGGCAAGCACAGCGAAGACCCTGAAACTGTTCCCATAAAGCCCATACCTGAATGAACCGTCGCTCCCGCTAAATCCAGCGGCGGGTTTGTTTACGATAGGCCTCATACGCCTCACCAAAGCGTTCTTCCAGATAACGCTCTTCCGGCTTGATAACGAAATAGTAGAGAAGAACGCCGGCAACGCCCGTTAGCAGCACCGTCCACAAATTCAGCGTTGCAAGGCCAATACCCGTGCCCAGGACCAGCATGGCGAGGTAAATGGGGTTGCGTGACCGCGCGTAAAGCCCCTTCGTGAAGAGTTGGCGTGAGGGTGTGGGTGGGCGTAACTCCTCCCCGCCATCAACAAATGTTGTCACAGCCATCTGTATCAGGATGATTGCTGCGATGATCAGGGCTGTTCCGGCGCCCTCGCCTGCCACCCGCGGGATTGGCAGGTAACCGCCAAAGGCGACCCGCAATGCAAACCCCGCCACAAAAACGGTCAACATCAGATAGGGTGGATGGATCCAGACCCCCGGTTTTTCATCGTCAAGAACGCTCATCGATTGTCATCCGTGTACCGTGCATAATGCCTAACTCCGGTCCCGCAGAAGACGCTGTTTCTGGCGGCCCCAATCGCGATCCTTTGCCGTGTCGCGCTTGTCATGCAGTTTTTTACCCTGGGCAATGCCCACCTCCATTTTCACCATCCCCCGGTCATTGAAAAACAGCCGAAGGGGAACAAGCGTAAAGCCCTTGCGTTCCACCGCCTGCGCCAATTGGGCGATCTCGCGCTTATGGAGGAGGAGCTTGCGCGTGCGCTTGGGGGCGTGATTTTCGCGGTTGCCTTTGGAATATTCCGGGATATTGGCGTTGACGAGATAGATACCATCGGCCTCCGGTGAGGCGTAGCTCTCCGCGATCGTCGCCTTGCCCTCACGCAGGGATTTCACTTCCGTCCCGGTGAGGATAAGGCCCGCCTCAATCACCTCATTGATAAAATAGTCATGCCGGGCCTTACGATTTTCGGCGATCGTCTTTCCCGGCCCGTCGCTTTTCTTTTTGGCCATCAGGAAAGAAGGTCCAATCCGGCAAGCGCAGCACGCACTTTTGCTTTTGCGCCATCGCTCGGTCCAACCAGCGGCAAGCGCACTTCATCTGTGCACAAACCAAGACAAGACAACGCATATTTCGCCGGTCCGGGGCTCACATCACTGAAAAGCGCATCATGCAGCGGGGCCAACCGGTCTTGCAAAGCGCGCGCTGCCGACCAATCTCCGTCCAGCGTCGCCTGCTGCATTTGCGCACACAGATCGGGCACAATATTGGAGGTTACCGAAATACAGCCATGGCCGCCCATGGCGTTAAAACCCACCGCGGTCATGTCTTCACCCGAGAGCTGAATAAAGTCGGCACCGCTGGCAAGCCGCTGCAGGGCAACGCGGGCAAGATCACCCGTGGCATCTTTTATGGCCACGATGCGCTCCAACCGCGAGAGCCTGGCCACCGTTTCCACAGACAGATTGGCAATTGTGCGGCCCGGTACATTATAAAGGATCATCGGCAAATGCACCGCGTCATGCACCGCCTTGAAATGCGCCTGTAACCCTGACTGGCTCGGCTTATTGTAATAGCCGGTAACGGTCAGCAGCGCGTTGGCGCCCGCCTCTTGCGCAAATTGGGCGAGCGCGATGGCTTCGGCGGTACTGTTTGACCCTGCCCCGGCAATAACCGGCACACGCCCGGCCACAACCTCAATGCACAGGCTGACAACCCGGCGATGCTCATCATGCGACAGGGTTGCAGATTCGCCGGTGGTGCCCACCGGGACAACACCGTGGGTGCCCGCCGCAATCTGGCGCTCCACGAGGGCGGCAAAGGCCGCTTCGTCAACGGCGCCGTCGCGGAAAGGGGTGATCAACGCGGTGATCGATCCGTGTAACTGTATCATGGGCTCATTATCTGGTTGGGTTGCGTGTCGATAACCCTGTCATGGCGCGGGCGCAAGGATAGGGCCAAAGATGGGTGAAATTATCAAAATTTGAAGGCAGCGCCGGATATCGCTGGTAAAAACCTGATTTCGGCAGCCGCGCGTGTCATGGTTGCACTTTTGATAAGAAATCGCGCTAAGCTTTAGTGTCATAGGCGGGAAAAAACTCCCGCACGCGAACGCAGCTCGCATATACTGTGTTGGACGGATGAAAACTCGCAGGAAAGATGTCACGCGCATGGAAAACCGGGGGCCGATCAGTCTAAATCGCACCTGTGCGAACGTAGCCCGCATGGCACCGCGCGCTGCCTGGCGTGGGGTCATGGCTATGCTTGTTTGCGCGCTTTATCTGGGTCCGATCTCCAGCCACCCGGAAATCGGCGTGCGTGCGGCCAATGCCCAGGACACGGTGCGCCTTCGCGGGGCCCTCACCCGATTTGTGCAGACGCCGCGGGTCAAACCCGCCGCCCCGGGGCCGCGTTATCTTAATCCCGCTGACTACACGCGGCTGAAAACGCTGCGAGATCTTCTGGATCGCAAACAATGGAACACAGCGCGCAATCTGATTGCGACGCTGGATGACCCCGATGCGCGTAGTCTTGGCCAATGGTATTATTTCTACCGGCGCGATCCCAATGTGGCTTTAACACAGGCAACCGAATTTCTTGACGGCCATGGCGACTGGCCCGCACTGTCGCGCATTCAACGCCACGCCGAAGCCCAGCTTGATGACGACACACCGTCAGCCAAGGTCTATGCGCTCTTCAAAACAAGGGACCCGATCACCGGGTCGGGCAAACGTTACTTTCTCCGTGCCCTGATGGCACGCGGGGATGTGGAGGCGGCGCAAATCTATCTGCGTGACAGTTGGCGCAATCACCGGTTTTCGATCAGCGACGAGCGCCGGCTTTTGTCGGACTATGGCAACTGGCTGACGCCGCAGGATCATATCGCCAAGGTCGATCATCTTCTTTGGGCCCGGCAAGTCACCAACGCTCGGCGCCACTTCAATCGCCTGCCCGCGCGCGCGCGGCGCCTAGCCCAGGCGCGTGCTGCTTTCTATGTGCGGGCCAGCAATGCAGAGCGGCTTTATCGTGCGCTGCCTGCCGCGGACCAGCGCGACCCCGGCGTGCTTCACGCGGCCATCCGGTATTATCGGCGTGGTGACAATCAGGACCGCGCCATCGCCCTCGTGCGCAGCCTGCCCGACGACCCGAAAAGCCTGCGCAATCCGGCGCGGTTTTGGGATGAGCGCAATCTCCTGATGCGCTGGGCGCTGAAGAATGGGCGCTTTATGGACGCCTATGAGATGGCAAACGCCCACGGCCTTGACGATGGGCTCGATCTAGCCGATGCGGAGTTTAACGCGGGCTGGATTGCCCTGCGGTTCCTGCAAGAACCCGCGCGCGCCGAGGCCCACTTTACCGCACTGGCCGGATGGGCAACCTCCCCCATCTCCACCGCCAGAGCCTATTATTGGCTCGGCCGAGCCGCCGCCGCGCGGGGCGAAACCGCGCTCGCCAATAGCCGTTATGGCGTCGCGGCGCGGTTTATCTTTACCTATTATGGCCAGCTTGCAGCAGAAGAAATTGGCGGCGCCGTGGCTGCCCGGAAATTTGTTCCCACCGCAACCATCTCGCCCCGCGACCGGGCCGCCTTTGATGACCGGCGCACAGCGCGTGCATTCCGCATGATTTCCGATTTGAATGATCGCAATGCGCTGCTGATTTTTTCCTATCATCTTGACGACCGGCTGGAGAGCCCGGGCGAATATCTGCTGCTGTCAGAAATCACCGCCGGTGAGGACGCCCCGCACCTGACCATCCGTGCCGGGAAGACCGCCGTACGCAAGCAAAAGCTGATTCCTGAGCTTTCCTATCCGATTTTATCCGTACCCGAACGGGCCGCACGTTTTGTGGCCCCCGAGGTGATCATGGGCCTGTCGCGTCAGGAAAGTGAGTTTAACCCCCGCGCCTATTCGCGCGCCGGTGCCCGCGGGGTCATGCAACTCCTGCCCAGTACGGCACAGATTACCGCGCGCAAGGAACGCATTGCCTATTCGCGTGACGCGCTGCTTTCCGATGCGGCCTACAACATCACGATCGGATCGGCGCATCTGTCCCACTTGTTAGACCGGTTTGATGGGTCCTTCATCATGACCTTTGTGGGCTATAATGCCGGCCCCCATCGCGCCACCCGCTGGGTTGAGGAGTATGGCGATCCGCGAACCGAAGCCGTCGATGCCATCGACTGGGTCGAGCTGATCCCGTTTTCCGAAACACGCAACTATGTGCAGCGGGTCCATGAAAATATCCAGATCTACCGGGCACGGATCAATGACCGGGCAATCGCAGGTGGCCTTTCTCGCGATTTGATCCGTGGGGGTAGTGGCCTGTCAGCGCCCTATCGCAAACGCCCCAGTCTCATCCTTGATGCCAAACGCCCGGCGACGGACAAACGTGCGCTACCGCCCCTGTCGAAACGCACCGCCAGCCGCATCGCCAACGCGCCGCTTGATATGCCCGCTGCCCGCGCGCGTGCCGACCACCTGGCGCCGCGTGCCGTCCCGCCAGTTAGCCCGCCAAGCCCCAGCATTGCGCCCGACAGCGCTGCCCCCGCCCCCGCTGTATCACCGCCAGCACCAACCGCGCAGCCTGCCGCCGTCGCCGATGCGCCAACCGTAACGCCGGCGTCGCCAGACAGTCCGTCTGTATCCACGCAAAAGGCTGCACCATCAGCGGTTACGGTCACCGTTTCGAAAGGGAGCGCACCCGACGCAAGGCCATCGGCGCCCGGTGACCTTCCGGCCCCGGTAAACCTTGATAACGACGGATGCGCCAGCTACCGCGCCTTTGTGGCCCGCAATAATGAGAACGAAGCGAGGGCCGCCCAGGACCTGAACGCCGCCATGCTCGCCGAATTACGTGGCGGCACGACTTGCCCACCGGGCGTGCCATCAGATAAGCCCCTGGCAAATAGCTCAGGGCCAGCCACAAACACCGTGGCACCGCAGCCCTAACCGCGCGTTCCCAAACCGTAGATAACCGAGTGTTGCTAGCAGGCCCAACACGCTTCAGCTTAGCGCCGCGCCATCACCCGCCGCTTGGTTTATAAACTGTCCAACAAGCGGTGCCCAAGCCCCCCCTTGCATTCGGCGGAAACTCATGGTTTTTGACCTGTGGATAGGTGGCCGAGTGGTCGAAGGCGCTCCCCTGCTAAGGGAGTAGGCGGGTTGAACCGTCTCGAGGGTTCGAATCCCTTCCTGTCCGCCACTATTTCGCTCGCGGATAATCGCTTCGCGATATCCTCCGCGGGGGCGTCCTGACCGGACGGGCCACGGTCGTGTCCCTGATCCTCGTTCGAAAATTCTCCCAACATCTCCGCCATCTGCCATTTTCACCTAAATCCGATAGAGTCCCAAAAATCTTGCATACCCAATGATATCAACAGGTTTATCATCCTATTATGTCCGTTGAAATCCGTTTCGTCACTTGTGGAAATGCAGATTCGTATGCTTGCCTTGTATATAGCTCAAATAGGTTTTACTGATATGAATATTCTTTATAGGGTGATTGTTGTTATAATATCGTTTTTTTTAGCCTCATGTGGCGGATATACGGATAATTTTGATGTCAAAGGCGAGGTGATCTCTATATCCCAAAATGAAGTTGTTGTTCAATTATCGCTTCACAACAAGAGCAGACAGGCTTTTTGCGCACCAAGTGCGATGCTACCCTATGAAGGTGGAAGAGCTAGTGGAAAACATAACTTAAAAAATGAAAAAAATGAGATTGTAAATTTTGTCGGCGCTTTTGAATCTTTCGCCTACCCTCAATTTGAATATATCGTAGTACCGCCGAATGAAGAATTAAAATTCGAAATATATTTATCTTATTACTACGATTTACCAAATTTTGCAAAATCTGAAAAGTATATTTATAGTTATGAATTTGCTGGTGTATTCTGCAGAGAATTCGATAAGGGTTTTTCTCAGATTGAATTAGGGTTAGATCACAAAGATTGGAGATTTGCAAATATTATCCGATCAGAGAATCTGATTGTTTTAAGTTCACCAGATATTAATTTTAGTCTTAATGAGTATTAAGAAAGTAATTTTAATTTCATGGGTTGACCAAGGACTCCGACGGTTTTGCGTACAGTTTGCGCCTTTCATGGAAAGTTTTTAAGGGCTCATCGACGGCTCCATAACTGAAGCGTACCTCACATACCTTGAGGTACAGATGAAAGTTCCGCTTGGGAATAGCGGCGTATTGACGAAACCCCAAATATGAAACCACTTTTTTATATGACTATTATAGCGCTTTCGACGGAGGGTCGATTTGGTTGGAGCAACACGCAGCTGAGCCCAGATCGACCGGGCGGTGAACGGGCCCATAACCCAGGACTGGCGCTATGACACTCTCGGGCGGTTGGAGCTGACGAAACCCCGATGACGCAACCAGTTTTTATGTAACCACGAGATTGATTTCGATGGAAGGCCGATCTGGTTGGAGCCTCCACACAGCGGAGGCCAGATCGGCCGGGCGGATTGTTTCTGGTGCTGGTGGCTCGTATCGTAAGAACGAGTGCGGACGGATTGTGTTGTACTGGCGTCGCCAATGTTCAATGATGCCCTTTGCCTCCATCAGAGTGTTGAATAGCTCATCATTCAGGCATTCGTCGCGCAATCGGCCATTGAACGACTCGTTGTATCCATTTTCCCAAGGGCTTCCCGATGGTATCTCTGTTCGTAGCAAAATGCTGGATCAATTGGGTCCAGACCATAGGGGCTTTTTGGTGATAAAAATTTGGTCAATTGCACCAAAACTGTCTTTATGGTAACAAATTAAAAAGTCACAGAACACTGCCATTCGTATTGAGTCCGCAGATAAATGAAACAGCCTGTAGAGTATGACGATCCACCTGCAGATAGTGATCTCATTGCCCGTATTGCAGATGGCGATCGTGATGCATTGAAACTGATTTATGATCGCCATGCGGCTGCGATGACGGAGTTTGTTAAAAAATGGCTCGCGGATCCATTTGAAGCGGCAGACGTCACCCATGAGACCATGTTGGAAATCAATCGCTCGGCCAAAAACTTTGCTGGTCGATCCTCAGCAAAAACGTGGATGTATTCTATCGCTCGGTTCAGGGCTATTGACCGTACGCGCAAAAGCAAGAAAACAATTACCCAAGATATCGATGTTGAAACCGCCGATGACGCACCAGACCCTCTTGCTGTGACCGAGGCCTTTCAGGATGGTGCGCAAGTGCGCGCTTGTATTGAAAAGCTAAGCGCTAATCATCAATCGGTCATTCATTTGGCATTTTACGATGATATGACCTATGCGCAGATTGCGTCGGTTGAAAATGTTCCAGTGGGAACAATTAAAACGCGTATGATGCACGCAAAAAAACTGTTGATGCGGTGCCTGACGGCCCATCGCTAACACATTTGTGTAAAGCTTACTTTGAAACTTCAGCAATAATCTCTTTGGCGCTTTCATAGGCTTCAATCGCCATGTCGAATTGCTCTTGTGTGTCAAAATTGACAGTATACAGACCAATCGCTGAGGGACCAGCTATGATTTCACCGCCAGTTCGTCGTAATAAAGTCCGTATGGTGTTTTCTTTCGCATCTGGCTGGAAAATAATTTTAAGTTCAAAGCTTTCGTCTTCCTCGCTGACAGTGACATAACGCGTATCATTAAAGCCAGTTTGACCATTGATCAGCACAACCCCTTGCATGCAAGTAATAAGGCCCAGCACAACAGCGGCGTAACGCCATAACGGTGAAATACCTGCGGAGGGTATTAACGAAGCGGGCTTGTTTTCAACGGCGGATGCTTGTTGCATTTCCTCTTCGTCGATTGCCCGGTTAAGCCGTGCCCAGCCTAACTCATCGGCTTGGGGGCTCTGGGTATCCCCTCGTGCGGCAGCCGAGAGCCCTCGATAATATGCAAATTCTTCTGCTAGTGCGGGGCGCGTTTCGACAAAGGCTTCAAACTTTGTGGCCATATCCGATGATAAACGACCGCATGCGAGGTCGAGTATCCTTGCCGATAGCTCTTCCGGCGCCATCTCTTCAAAATCTCCAGGCGTCACGCTCACGTTGTCATTCTCATCGTTTGTGCTACGTCGTCGCGCCTAAAACCACCGATTTCAATCACAGGCACGTTACTTTGTCGAAACTCCGGGCGTAAGGGTTCAACATTAATTGTCAATGTGATTGCGCCGCAAGACTTGGGGCGGTATGCCGCACCGATCTTAAATGGGCGTAAGGGATAAGGAAGAGTGATGAGAAGCGCATTGCACGTTTTAACATCGCTAATTTTTCTAACTGTTATTGCGGTAAGTTTTCCCCTACGAGCACACGCCGTCGCCGAGCCAGATCGTCATCAACCCGGTACCGCGACCGCAGAAAATCCTTCGTCAGCCCAGACAGGCAAACTGCCTAAACGGCTCACCAACACCGTAAGAGTTTTTGGTACGAGCCAGATCCGATATGAATTTGCCCGGCAAGATGATCGTACCCTGCCCGCGCATGGGATCACGGTTGGCATAAGAACCGGTATAGAGGCAACAATAAAACCTTGGCTCTTTGCGGTTGTTGAAGGCGAAACTGTTTTCGCTCTTGTTGACCAGTTCGATGACACAACAGGCAATGCCCCGGCGCGCCCCGTTATTGCGGACCCCAATACCTTAAAACTCAACCGCGCGCATTTACAGGCCAGACTCTCTGATGAAACATTTTTGACTGTCGGGCGGCACCGCTTATCCATCGATGATCAACGCTTTATTGGACCTGCAGCCTTTAGACAGAACCAACAAACCTATGATGGGGTGCACCTTGCTAAGCGCGCGCGCAGCGGCACAACGGTTCAGGCTGGCTATTTTAATCGCGTGAACCGCCCGCTTGGTGAGAATAATCCCAATGGCACCTTTCGCGGTGACTCTTATTATCTCAACACAAATATTGATACGCCGCTTGGCCGGTTTGGCGGGTTTTACTACGCGCTGGATCTGGAAACCGGGCCGCCCGCTGCGCGCAACACCCATTTTTCATCAAAAACAATTGGCGGGCGGTTCGATGGGCGTTGGCACCGCGATACTATTGGCTTGGATGTTGAGGCCTCTTATGCCCGGCAGAGTGATTTTGCTGACAACCCATTAGACTTTGCGACGGATTATTGGCTTTTGGGGAGCCGCTTGTTTCTTGACAAAGTACGACTTGGTTTGCGTGCGGAATTTTTAGGCGCCGATAATGGCGAGGCTTTCCAAACGCCCCTCGCCAACCGGCATAAGTTTCAGGGCGCAGCGGATTTGTTTATTGTGACCCCGAAAACCGGGGTTCGAGACCTGGAGGCATCGGCGTCTTATGTTGCCGGGCGCGTTGGGCCTTTTACCAAAACGAATGCTTTCATTGCACTCCACCGGTTTAACGCCGGCGATGGCACCAATATTCGCCTTGGTAACGAAATTGATATCGGGATCAGGTCAGTCTTTAACGGCGTGCGATTATCGGCAGTCTATGCCCGTTATAAAGCGGACAATTTTGCGAGCGACACGCAGCGTGTTTACTTAACACTGGCAACGCAATTTTGATGGCCGGAATGGCCAGGGAAAAAAATATGAACCTTTTGCACGCCACCTTCGACAAAGAAGGGACTATAGAATAATCACCATGAAGACGATAACATCGATGTTGCTCCCCTTAACCAGACGCCTTCTGGGCTTAGTTTCAGCCGTCTTCGCGGCCATGATGGTGATTGGTTGTGAGACCTTTATCCCTGCCCTGCCCGCTGCTCGGCAAATTGACCTTGATGCTGATAATATTGTATCGGACGACAATGTTGTTGTCCTTGTGCGGTCTGAACAAGCCGCCAATGCGCTTGTGATCAACGCGGCACGGCGTAACTACCAGTTAAAGCAAAGATATCAGCTCGACGGTCTGTCTTTGATCATGCTTGATTTTCTTCGTCCCGCTGGCGTTAGCGGCGCGATTGCAATCGCTGATATGGAGGGCATGGAAAAAAGCGCAACTGCCGGGCTTGATCATTTCTACACGCTTCAACAAACAGACAATGAGGATAGCATTGATCGCAAACAATATGCGCAATCAATGGTTAACTGGCCCGCAGGTGGGTGTATGGCGCCTTACGCGATTGGCATGATTGATGGTGATCTCGATGATCGCGACCCAATGCTGGCAAATGCGACTATTATAAAACGTAGCTTCGCTCGAGGAGAGCCAAAGGACATTGACCACGGGACAGCAATCGCCAATTTACTGGTTGGTCCCGGGCGATTAAACGGGGCACGTCTTTACTCTGCCTCTGTCATTAGCGATGCGCGCGGCCCTGCTTCTCTTGATCCAACGCCTGGAACCGGTGTGCCAGAAATTATTCAAGCCCTGAACTGGCTGCAACAATTAGGTGTTTCTGTTGTGAATATCAGCCTCGCGGGTCCGTATAATAAGCTTCTGGATCGCGCCATACAACGCGCAGCCTCCAGCGGTATGCTGATCATTGCGGCGGTTGGCAATGATGGGCCTGATGCAGGCCCGCGATATCCCGCAGCCTTGAAGACTGTCATTGCGGTGACTGCTGTTGATATCGAGCAAAATGTCTTTGCCAAGGCGGTTCGCGGTGACCATGTGGACTTTTCAGCCCCCGGCGTCGATGTTTTTGTTGGTAGCGCTGCCACGGGTAAGTATATAACAGGAACATCAGTGGCGGCGCCATTTGTCACTGCACTGGTTGCGGCTAGCAATGACGCCAGGCAAAAACGCACCATACAAGATGTCCGAAATTATCTGGCGCGCCAATCGGCAGATCTAGGTTCTGCTGGTCCCGACCCCATATTCGGCCGCGGTCTTGTTCAGGCAAATGCCACTTGCGGTCAGTAATAAGATCGAGTTTGTTCCGTGCTCACACGTTCGTGATTGAACAAAATCCAGTACTTGTTTCTTTGTTTCTCCATTATCACGGCGAATTCACGAGTTCGTGTTTCGATGCACTGTAATACGTGTACTCACTAAGTTTGATAATCTTCAATATTTTCAATCTGTTCACTTAATTTGCTTCAGAATAAATCTCCTTTATAGAAGCGTATTCACCACAAAATTCCATTTGAAACAGTGACTTTTGTGATGTGCAAAGTTTCTTCGTTAACTTTGAACCTTACGTGTCTGACAAACGACAAAGCTGCGTAATCGAAATTTGCTTTCGATATCATAAAACGCAACTTCGACAGGCAAGCACATTGGCTTTGATCTGTTGACATCTAAGGAAATCAAAATGGGTACTCCAACGTCAACCGTGCAAATACAGGCACGACTAAACCTTTTGAAAGTCTCAGTCTCACTTGTCGCTCTGATGGGCGCGGCGCAAAGTGCCAATGCGCAAATGGTCATCACCGCCAATCCGGCTATTTTAGACAATATTGGTGTAATCGATGCAGGCGCTGGCAATGAGGCCGCCGGTGTAATCGTCATCGGTGATGCCGACGGCACAGTGTTGGATATTTCAAATAGCGGCACAATTCAGGGTCGCGGTAACGCCCCTGCTGGCGCGTCTGCTGCTGGAGACGGCATTCGTCTGGAGCGCGAGCGTTTAGACGGCTCGTTGATGAGCCCCTCAACGGCCTTGTTCACCGGGTCAATCACGAACACAGGTATGATTGCTTCTGAAGGCGCGAATGGTACCGTTGGTGGTTTCCGTGCAGTGAACGGCGTATCATTCCAAGGTACACTGACGAACTCTGGTACAATCTCCGGTGTTCAAAATGGTGTTTACTTTGGTAATCCAACACCAGCTGGCGGCGCTGACCACACAGGCGGCGTTGTTGATAACCTTGCAGGCGGCGTTATCTCTTCAGACAGCCGTGCGTTCAACATTGATGGTCTTGGCCTGACAGTGAACAATGCCGGTTCCATCCTCGGCACAGGTAACCAGCGTAACGGCACAGTCTATGCTGACGGTACAGCTGATGATTACACCTTCAACAATCTGGCTGGCGGTATCATTGATGCGGGTGACGGTAATGAGGGTTCAGGGTTTGGTGTTGAGATTGGCGGCGCAACCGATGGTGCCAACACCTTCACGCTGGTTAATGCAGGCACAATTCAGGGACGCGGGAATGCGTCTGCTGGCACCAATGCAGCCGGTGACGGTATTCGTATCGGCAATGTGGGCAATATCGGTGTTGCTGAAGTTGCTATCACGAACACAGGCCTGATTGCTTCAGAAGGCGCGAACGGTACAGTTGGCGGTGTGCGTTTTGTCAACGGTATCTCGTTTGCGGGCACGTTTGATAATGCTGGCACGATCACGGGCACGCAGAACGGTGTTTACTTCGGTAACCCGGTTGAAGGTGAAGGCGCTGACCATTCCAATGGCGTGTTCAACAACCTCGAAGGCGGTATGATCTCTTCAGACAGCCGAGCGTTCAACATTGATGGTCTTGGCCTGACAGTGAACAATGCTGGTTCCATCCTCGGCACAGGTAACCAGCGTAACGGCACAGTCTATGCTGACGGTACAGCTGATGATTACACCTTCAA
>JBCBRS010000035.1:0-20473 GCA_039819545.1 Pseudomonadota bacterium
CCAATTCGGAGACCCCTGTATTGTCTGCGTACGCTAACAGCGGGAAGGGGCCAAACCGGGTCACGACGTCAACTGCGTCAGGGATCTCACGGCCTCCTTCCCGCACCTAAATTAGCATAGGCAGACAATACAGGGGTCTCCGAATTGGGATACGGAGGATGTATGAACAGTTCCCGGGGCGGCGCTGCGCTTGCCCGGGAATACGGCCTTATTGATATTATCCACCCCGTGTCCCCGGGCGTAAGACCCGGGGTCTCGTAATTTGGGTACGGAGGATACGGCAACAGATCCCGGGTCGGCGCTGCGCTTGCCCGGGAATACGGGTTATTTTTGAAATCTGCCCCGTATCGCCCGGCCCATGGCCACCGGCGGTGTTCTTTGATAGCCTATCAGGAGCTTGAAACGGTGACCCATGGCTGGCTTTTTTGGCACGATAGCATTTTTTGCGGCGCTCGGTGCGGCTGTTTATCTCCTTATACGGACGGTCAAGCGGTCAAAAAATGATGCGCCGGGTGAACCATCTTCGACACAAACCGATGGCGCGCCGACCAGTCTGGTGCAGCGGCTTTCCAATGAAACCGCCATTAAGGGGATTATCTGGCTGTTATTCTGTGCGGCCTTGTTTGCGGCAAAGCTCTGGCCATTGGCGCTGATGGTCCTTGTGGCGGCGGGCGCTGTCTTGGGGATTGAGGTCTGGAAACAAACCCGCATTGACGGCATGGAAGCGGAGCAGAGCGGGGGCGCAGACCCGCCGCGCGCGCCGGTAACCACCGGTGCATCCATCACAACCCGCGAAGATGCCGCGAAACTCCTCGGGCTTTCCCCCGACTCACCGGTCGAAGAGGTGAAAAAAGCCCACCGAAACCTGATTTCACGCCTGCACCCAGACACTGGAGGGACAAATTTTCTGGCCACGCAGATCAATCAGGCCCGTGATCTGCTTCTTCGCGATGAAAAAAAGTGAAATCTTGCACTTTTTTTTGGATTTTTTTGACGCTGGGTCGGGCCGATTTCTTCGTTTTTGAAATAATCTGAAACTTACCGTTCAATCTTGGGTTCGCGAACGACGTTCACGGTAGCCAATTGAATCGCAATGCCTTTTTCTGCACAGCGTTTGGCAATGGCCTTAGAAATTGGATCAGTGATATTGCGTCGCACCATTTCAATTTGTCGCGGCCTGCCGAAACAAACGGATTATTACATTTCCAAAACAGTTCGTGACAGTCTGTCATATTTCAGCCATATTAAAGCCGTTTCGTACAAACAATTGGATTTCATAAGCACATCGTTGTCAGGCGACTGGCAATCAGGCGAGGCAGACGGCGTATCTCTCCCCCACGCACTGTTTGTCTCGCCGCCTTCTGGCGGCGGCCGCTGCGTATCGCGGAAAGTATAGCCACTCAGAAGTTCAGGGTTACTGCCTAAGGCGTTTGCCTTGATAAGGGCAGTTTAGGGCGGGGCGGGGTTCTCTCTCCCCCCCAAGCACACCTCGCTCCGCCCCTTTTCCCTGAGCATTTCCGAAAATCATCCGGCACACAGTGAGCCTATAGGGTCCCGTTGGGACGCTCTCTAGTCAGGTCGTGACGTGATCGGTTTTTGCAATTCCCTGCAAAAACAGGATTCCCAGCAGGCTGGTATGGTTAAGGCACACCGGTGCTGCCGCGGCGGTTACCGGTTTGGCATGAAAAGCAACGCCAAGACCGGCATGCGCAATCATATCGAGATCGTTCGCCCCATCACCCAGCGCCAGCGTTTGCGCCGGCTTCACAGTCCGCTCTTTGGCCAGGCGCAGAAGTGTTGTTTTTTTGGCGGCACGTCCCAGCACAGGGCTTTCAACTGCGCCGGTCAGGTGCCCGTCCTTGATTTCAAGCCGGTTGCCAAAATGGGCGTCAAAACCCAGATGCGCAGCCACTGGGCCGGTAAAGGCCTCAAAGCCGCCAGAGACAAGGGCGCAATAGTGGCCACGCGACCGCATCGTGCTGATCAGCGTCTTGCCGCCTTTTGTGTAGGTCAGACGCTTGCGGATTGTCTCGTCGATGGCGCTGGCGGCGAGCCCCTCCAGCATTTTCACGCGCGCGCGCAAGGCGGCCTCAAAATCGAGCGTGCCCTGCATGGCCTGGTCGGTGATCGCGGCGATCTCGCTGGCTTTGCCCGCAAAGGCGGCGAGTTCATCAATGCACTCCTGTTCGATCATGGTCGAATCCATATCGGCCACGAGGAGGGTTTTTTCGCGGCCCTCCGCCTCAACACAATTGACGTCAACGGGCTTGTCCTCGACGCGCATGCGCCAGTCTTGCAGGATGCGCGCGGGTACGCCGTCGCTGGGCTCAAGCGGCCATTCCACCGCCAGCGCGGGGGCAAGAACGCGAAACCCGGTCCGCGCCAGCGGCGCCCCCATGGACTGCAGGAACGCCGTATCCAAGAGTGGCGCGTTGTCTGCGCAAATAAGAGAGAGAATTTTCGCCATGGCCGGGTTACGTTTGCGATCACTGTCGATAGGACAAGCCTAGCACCGCCCGCCACCGGAAAATAGCATTTGCAGAACGCGCCTGACTCTTATTTTGAAAAAAAGCCCCCCGTCATCCTGATTGCCGGTCCCACGGCCAGCGGCAAGTCAGCCCTCGCGCTTGATCTGGCTGATCATCTGGGTGCGGATATTATCAATGCTGATGCGTCGCAGGTGTATGGAGACCTGCATATCCTGAGCGCCAGGCCCGGTGCCGATGACCTCGCCCAGGCGCCCCACCATCTCTATGGGCATGTGGGGGCGGGGGAGCGGTATTCGGTGGGCCGCTGGGCCGTCGATTGCGGGGCGGCTCTCACCGCCTGTGCCGAGCGTCACCGCGCCGCCATCGTGGTGGGCGGCACCGGGCTCTATTTCCGGGCCCTCGAAACGGGTCTGTCGCCAATCCCCGCCATACCCGAAGAACGCCTGCGCGAAGGCATGGCGCGGTATAAGGAGATTGGTCCAGCGCAATTTGCGGCGGAGACGGTGGCCGTTGATCCACCCATGGCGCGCATTGCGGTGAATGACCGCCAGCGTCTGGTGCGCGCATGGTCCGTATACCGCCATTTCGGTGTGCCCCTGTCGGATTTTCAGGCGCGCCCGGGCGAGCCGGTCCTGCCCCAGGCGCCCGCTGCGCGTCTTATTGTGATGCCGCCGCGCGAGGCGCTTTATGCCCGGTGTGATCAGCGCTTTGAGGCGATGGTGGCCGCCGGAGCCCTGGCAGAGGTTGAGGCGCTTATGGCATCGGGGCTTGATCCCACGCTGCCGATCATGGCGGCGCTCGGCGTGCGCGAGCTTGGCGCGCATCTGTCGGGATCCCTAACGCTGGCAGAGGCAACCGCGCTCGCCCAGCGCAACACACGCCGTTTTGCAAAACGCCAGATGACCTGGTTCCGCAATCAGACCGCCACTTGGCCGGTTGCGCACGACGCGTCAACGGCCCTTCAACTGCTCAAAAATCAACTGGCACAATAGGATGCGGGCAAGCCACCGGGTTGCACGCGGTCGCTGGCCTGATATCCTGCTCCGCAGCGAGTGCAGGGTCTTTATGGGTGAGTTTTTCAAGGTCTGGGGCGAGGCGTTTTCTCGGATGGACCAGAAAAGCTGGGCCTCCCTTGGCGTAACTTTTTTCCTGCTCACCGGTCTTTTGACCGTTTATTTTTTTGGCCAGCAATGGCTCCATCTTGAGGGCGGTGCACCGGGCGGGGGCGGTGTCTCCGAATTGATGGCGCGCGCGGGGACAGCGCCGCTGGCGCTTCTTGCCGTGATCATCGTCTTTGTCCTCCTCGCCATGACCGGCTTTCCGCAGGTTTTGCTGATCACCGCCAGCGTATTGACGTTTGGGGCGGTCACAGGGGCTGCCTATGCGTGGATTGCCACCCTGGTCAGCGCGTCGGTGACGTTCTTTCTGGGCCATTTGATGGGTGCGGGCTGGGTGGCGCGGCTGAACGGTAAGCGGGCTCGCGCGATGAATGATTTTTTGGGTCGACGCGGCATAATGGCGAGCGGGCTTATCCGCGTTATTCCGTCTGCGCCCTTTATTGTCGTCAATGCCGCGGCGGGCGCGGCGCCCCTGCCATTCTGGAAGTTTGCGCTCGGCACCGGCCTTGGCATAATCCCGAAGATTGCGCTCGTCGCCGGTCTTGGCGCCCTTGCCCCGCGCGGCGACTGGGCAAACGGATGGGACAGTACCAAAAGCTTCCTCACCACCCGTTCACCGGCGGACTGGGTGATTGTGGTACTGATTATTGTTGTGATCGCCGTTTTGGGTTGGGCCGCCTATCGGCTTTACCGCCGCCTGCGCGTGCCGCAATAAAAAGGCCCGGCACACCGTATTCGCCGCAGGATTTACGAAAATTCCATGTTTTGTTGACGATTTGGGAACCGATTATGGTTAACGTCGATCCCGAATTGAGACACAACCCTCTATATATTGCGTAAGGACCGTCCACCATGCTCTCAACCCTGTTCGGGATGTTATCGGCTGATATGGCCATCGACCTCGGCACCGCTAACACCCTTGTCTATGTGAAAGGGCGCGGTGTTGTGCTCAACGAGCCGTCTGTGGTGGCGATTGAATCGCGCGGCGGCAAAAAGCTGGTGCGCGCGGTGGGTGATGAAGCCAAGGAAATGCTGGGCCGCACGCCGGGCGAGATCGAGGCCATCCGCCCCATGCGCGATGGCGTGATTGCCGATTTCGAAGTTGCCGAAGCGATGATCAAGCACTTTATTAAAAAGGTCCATCGGGGCCGCTCGTTTGCTAGCCCGCGTATTGTTGTGTGTGTGCCATCAGGGGCCACAGCGGTGGAGCGGCGTGCCATTCAGGAATCAGCCCTGTCGGCGGGTGCGCGTAAGGTCGAACTCATTGAGGAACCCATGGCCGCAGCCATTGGTGCGGGCTTGCCCGTGACCGATCCCACCGGCTCCATGGTGGTGGATATTGGTGGCGGGACCACAGAGGTGGCGGTGCTGTCGCTTGGCGGCATTGTCTACTCCCGGTCTGTGCGGGTGGGCGGCGACAAAATGGATGACGCCATTATCGCTTACATCCGGCGCATGTATAATCTTCTGATCGGGGAAGCGTCCGCCGAACGGATCAAAAAAGAAGTGGGCTCTGCGCTGATCCCCAATGAGGGGACCGGCATTACGATCCAGATCAAGGGCCGTGACCTCATGCACGGGGTGCCAAAGGAAGTGCGCATTGGCGAAGCCCAGATTGCTGAAGCGTTGGCTGAACCCGTGGCGCAAATTGTCGAGGCGGTGCGTGTGGCGCTGGAGGCTACACCGCCGGAACTGGCCGCCGATATTGTCGATACTGGTATTATGCTGACCGGCGGCGGCGCGCTCCTGCGTAATCTTGATCAGGTGCTGCGCGATGAGACAGGATTGCCGGTTTCCGTGGCCGATGACCCCTTGTCTTGTGTGGCACTGGGAACCGGCGCGGCGCTGGAGAATAATCGCGAAATGCGCGGGGTTCTGTCCTCGGCCATCTAGGCCTTCTGCTTGCGCCGGGACGGCCTATATGTTGCGTCTCATTCAAACCCATTTAGACTTGGCGCAAGACCATAGGCGCATTGGGAACACTGTATCCACATGGAGATTTTGGGAGAAAACAGCCGCGAAGGGTTAGGTCGCAAAACCCCGCCCAGGATCACGATGATCGTGTTCCTTGTGGCGTCGTTGTTTTTACTGCTCTCCAGTTTTTATACCGCCGAAGCGTCCATCTTCAAAAAAGCCCGCGCCAGCGTTCTGGATGCGGCGGCCCCCATTCTCTCGGTTCTCTCAGCGCCCATCAACGGCGTCAGCAATGTGGTGGGCGAGGTCCATGATTATTTTGATGTGGTGGAAGAAAACCGCGCTTTGCGTCAGGAAAATGCAGAGCTGCGTCAATGGATGGAAGAGGCGCTCGCCCTGCGCGATGTGGTGGCCGTCTATGAGGGCTTGCAAACCTATCAACCGGCGCCGGAAACCCGGCCTATCGATGCCCACGTCATTGGCGATAGCAACGACGCCTTTGTGAAATCCATGGTGGTCAATGCCGGCGCGCGCAACCGGGTGAAGGAAGGCTTTGCGGTGGTCAATGAGGCCGGTCTCGTGGGCCGGATCATTGATGTCAGTCGGCGGGCCTCGCGCGTTCTTCTGCTCACGGACATTCAAAGCCGGGTACCCGTCTATGTGGATGGTGCTGAACTTGAAGGTATTCTGACTGGGCGCAGTCGCCAGCGGCCCACCATCACCTTTACGCGTACGGTGTTGGAGGATCCGGTCCCTGAAGGGGCGGCGGTCTTTACGTCGGGCGCCGGCGGGGTCATTCCGCGCGGCCTACCCGTGGGCCGGGTTGCCCGGATCGATGATGACGCAATCGAAATTGATCTGTATGCAGATTATACGCAAACCCGGCTGGTCCGTATCCTCGATTATCAGTTTCCCGTGACGCTTAGTAATGATGACGAAGCGCCAGACGGTGCCGACCCGCCGACCGCTGATACGCCAATCGCCAACGCGGAGCCGCAATAATGGCCGAGCGGGCAGAGACCATCAGCCGGTTCGTGACCAACAGCACGCCCTTTGTTCTCGGTCTTTTCGGGGTGATCCTTCTTGCGTTGCCGGTGCGGCTTGCCGAAGGGTTGATCCCCATGCCGATCTTGCCCCTGGTGATGATCTATTTCTGGACACTCTACGAGCCCGAAAAGCTGCCCGCCTCGCTCGTTTTTGTGCTTGGCCTGTTACAGGACGCCCTGGGCGGCGGGCCCTTTGGTCTGTGGTCCACGGTCTATTTGCTGGTGCAATTTGGGGTCGTGTCCCAGCGTGGATATTTTCTGGGCCGCGATACGAAAGTTGTCTGGCTTGGCTTTGCCATTGTGGCGGTGGCGGCAGGCGTTGTGGTGTGGCTGGTCCTTAGCCTGATTGCACGGGGCCTATTGCCGCTCACGGGGATTTCCCTGCAGATTTTGGTGACGATTTGTGTTTATCCTGTGCTGGGCGCGGGGTTTGGGAATATCCGCAGAACCGTTCTGCTGGATTATTAGGACAAAGCGGAGAGTAGCGTGAATTTAGGCTCCCACGATCCCGAGCGTGAAAAGACGTTTCAGCGGCGTACGTTTTTGTTCAGCGGCGGCTTGATCGCCTTGTTCGGCGGGGTGACCTATCGGCTTGCGCAGTTGCAGCTTGTTGAGCATGAGCGCTATGCCAACCTTGCCCGTGAAAACCAGTTTAACCGCCGCCTGCTGACACCGTTGCGCGGTGAGATCGTCGACCGGTTTGGCACAGTGATCGCCAGCAATCGCAAAAACTTCCGTGTCCTGTTGATCCCGGAGCAGACACGCGATGTGGGCGAAACCCTCGACGTGTTGCAGGGCTATGTGGAGATTAGCGACGAAAAGCGTGCCCGTATCCTGCGCCAGATCGACCGCATCGGCCGCTTCACGCCCGTTGAGATTGCCAATAATCTTGATTGGGATACCTTCTCCAAAATCAACTATCAGGTTCCGCATCTGCCCGGTGTGATCCCGGAAGAAGGGCGCACCCGCGATTACCCGTTGGGCAATGGATCGGCTTTCGTCGTTGGCTATGTGGGCTCGCCCAATGATCATGACCTGAAGGACTCCGCCCTCTCGCCAACCGAGCGCAAGATGCTGCGCGAGCCCGGTTTTAAGGTGGGACGCGAGGGCCTGGAAAAGCGGTATGATGATGAATTGCGCGGCAAGGCCGGTGAAAAGCTGGTGAAGGTCAACGCCCATGGCCGTGTCATCGACGAGATTGACGATGGCATGACCCCGCCACAGCAAGGCGAGCGTCTGGCACTGACCATCGATAGTGACTTGCAGATGGCGGCCATGGAGGCGCTGGGCGATAAGAGTGGGTCTGCGGTGGTTGTCGATGTGAAGACCGGGGAGATTCTGGTGCTCGCCTCTACGCCTGCCTTTAACCCCAATGATTTTAATGTGGGTATCGACCCCGGCCTGTGGCGATCGTTAAACAGTGACGCCACGAAGCCGCTGGTCAACAAACCGCTGAGCGGGGTTTATCCGCCCGCCTCAACCTTCAAACTGATCAGCGCGATTGCAGCGCAGGAGGCGGGCATTCCCACCTCGTTCGGCGTGCGCTGTCGTGGGTCCATCCGGTATGGCGGGAATACCCATCGCTGCTGGAAAACCCATGGCTATGTGGATATGCGCGGGGCGATCAAACATTCCTGTGATGTATTCTTTTACGAGGTTGCCAAAAAGCTGGAGATTGACCTCCTGGCCAAAGTCGCGCGCCAGTTTGGCCTGGGTCAGGTTTTTGAAATCGGTATCCCCGGTCAAAAACAGGGGATCATCCCCGACCGGGCATGGAAGGCGTCGTACTTTGCAAACAATCCCGAGAACCAGCAATGGTTTGGTGGCGAGACCCTGTCGGTCATCATTGGTCAGGGCTATGTGACCTCAACGCCGTTGCAATTGGCGATCATGGCAGCGCGCATTGCCACGGGCCGGTCAATCCGCCCAAGCCTTGTGCGCGGGGTTGGCGAGACACTGGTCCCAACGCCCGATGCGGCGCCGCTCGATGTGAACCCGAAATTTCTCAATGTGGTCCGTGCCGGGATGGATGCGGTGGTCAATGAAGGTGGCGGGACGGCCCGGCGCTCACGGCTTGATCTGCCAGACATGAAGGGCGTGACCATGGCTGGCAAAACCGGCACCGGCCAGGTGGCCAGCCTGCAGCGTGATCCGAAAACCGGCCGTATCCTGAAGAACGAAGAATTGCCATGGCATTTGCGCGACCACGCTCTGTTTGTGTCGTTCGCGCCCGTTGATAATCCGCGGTACGCTTGCGCCATCGTGGTCGAGCACGGCTCCAGCGGCTCGCGCGCGGCGGCCCCCGTGGCCAAAAAGGTCATGGAAGCGGTGATGAAAAAAGATCCCGCCTTGCGCCCGGCGTATGATCCGCGCACCGTGGCCCGCGCGCAGGACGGCATGATGCGGACCCCAGGGGGCCGCAAAGCATGAGCCCGTTGAGCTTGCCGCTATCCTCAATCCTGCTGCAATCTCCCAATAAGGGCTTGCGCGAGCGCGTGGGGCAGATCAATTGGCTGCTTGTCTTCCTCCTGTGCGCCATTGCAGGGGTTGGGATGGCAACGCTCTATTCAGTAGCGGGGGGCAGTTTTCAGCCCTGGGCCTTCAAGCACTCGATTCGCTTTGGCGCAGCACTCGTCCTGATGCTGATTGTCGGTCTGGTGAGTATTCGCTTTTGGATGAAGCTTGCCTATCCCGTTTACTTTGCTGCGCTGGTGGCGCTGGCGGCGGTACCGTTTATTGGCGCGGTCAATATGGGTGCCCAGCGGTGGATTGAAATCGGCAGCTTTCAGTTCCAACCCTCCGAAGTGATGAAGATCGGCCTCGTCATGGCGCTTGCCCGCTATTATCACGGCATTCGCGTGGACCAGGTCTCGCATCTGCTTTATCTGGTGCCGCCGCTGGCGATGATCGCTGCGCCGGTGGGCCTTGTCTTTATCCAGCCTGATTTGGGGACCGCTATTTTGCTGGCGGCAACGGGGCTGTCAATCATCCTTGCCGCAGGGCTTTCCTGGCGGATTACGTTTCTTGGCGGTATGGCCGGTGTGGTCGGGGCGTATTTTGCCTATCGCTTCGATATCCTGAAGCAATATCAGATTGACCGTATCTTGACCTTTTTGAACCCCGACCGCGACCCGCTGGGCCAGGGGTACCATCTGTTGCAATCAAAAACCGCGATTGGCTCCGGTGGTCTTGGTGGTAAAGGTTGGATGGAAGGCACCCAAAGCCAGCTCAAATTCCTGCCCGAAATGCAGACAGACTTTATCTTCACCGTCTTCGGCGAGGAGTTCGGCTTTATCGGTGCAGTCTTTCTCCTCGGACTTTACCTGACCGTGATCCTCACCGGGCTTGGCATTGCCATGCGCGCCAAATCCCATTTCGCACGGCTGACCTCAACGGGTGTGTGTGTGACCTTTGCGCTCTATGTGCTGATCAATACCGGCATGGTCATGGGCCTTGCTCCGGTTGTCGGGGTGCCGCTACCGCTTGTCTCCAATGGCGGCACGGTGATGCTTACGATTATGGCGGGCTTTGGCCTCGTTATGAGCAGCCACGTCTATCAGGATCAGTAACGGCGCAGGCTGGCAGACTTCTCCTCTAGCCAATACCGCGGTGCGGGCCTACACCGGCAGTGAATACAAGCCGGAGACTGCCGATGGTCGTAAAGACAACCCGCGACGGGGCCCTTTTTCTCATTCAAATGGATAGCCCGCCGGTCAATGCGCTGGGCCTTGCCGTGCGTGAGGGCCTGGTCGCCGCTATCGATGCGGTGGACGGCGACGAAACCATCACGGCGGTTGTGTTGACCGGAACGGGTCGGTTTTTCAGCGCCGGGGCAGATATCACCGAATTCGGCAAACCTATTCCGGAGCCGCATTTGCCCGCCGTGTTGGCGCGGATTGAAAAATGCCGTGTGCCGGTGGTGGCAGCTATAAACGGCACAGCGTTAGGCGGCGGATTGGAAACAGCGCTTGCCTGCCGCTTCCGGATTGGTAGCCCGGGGGCAAAGCTTGGTCTGCCGGAGGTCAATCTCGGCCTGATCCCGGGCGCGGGCGGCACCCAGCGTTTGCCGCGCCTCGTTGGGATGAAACA
Source organism: Pseudomonadota bacterium (assembly GCA_039819545.1). Lineage (GTDB taxonomy): Bacteria > Pseudomonadota > Alphaproteobacteria > Caulobacterales > Parvularculaceae > CALLPQ01. The sequence continues at coordinate 10,657 of JBCBRS010000035.1, forward strand.
TGGCGCCGCCTTTGTCTCCAGCGGTAAGCCTGTTGATGGCGCGCATGCCCATAAGATCGGGCTCCTTGATCAGGTTGCGCAGGGTGATGTTGTCACCCACGCCAAACAGTTTGCCCTTGGCCTCGTTGGCGCGACGGTGCGTCCGGCCCTGTGCGATGTGCCGTCGCCTCAGGATTTTGATGAGGCCTGGCTCGATGACTATATCGTTGGGGTAAAGAATAAAGCGCGGGGCCAGACTTCGCCCATCGCCACGTTGGAGGCGGTGCGTGCCACGGGGACACTGTCGTTTGAGGATGGCATACACCGCGAGCGGGAGATTTTTGCCGAATGCATGGCCTCCAGCCAGCGCGCCGGTCTCGTCCACGCTTTCTTTGCGGAGCGGCAAAACAAAAAACTCGATGTGCTTAAGGCGGGTACGGCGCGCGATGTTCAGACCATTGGTATTCTGGGTGCGGGAACCATGGGGAGCGGGATTGCCATTGCCTGCGCTTCGGCGGGCTATGGCGTTAAGCTCTATGATGTGAATGCAGAGGCTGCGGAAAAAGGCCTTACCCGGATCAAAGCTGCGCTCACCGACAACATCGCCAAGGGCCGCTTATCAGCCGACAAAGGTGAGGCCGCGCTCGCCAGCGTCACGGCGGTCCCCAGCCTGGAGGCGCTTGGCGATGCGGATCTGGTGATAGAGGCCGTGGTTGAACTTATGGATGTGAAGCGCGAAGTCTTTGGCGCGCTTGAAAAGATCGTCCGTGACGAGACAATCCTGGCGTCAAATACGTCTTACCTCGATATCAATATGCTCGCCGCAGGGGCCCGGCGGCCCGAACGGATCATCGGGATGCATTTTTTCAGCCCCGCCAACATCATGAAGCTGCTGGAGATTATCGAGCCCGAGGCGGCGAGCCCCGATGCCATCGCCACGGCCTTTGCGGTGGGGGACCGGCTCGGCAAGGTCTGTGTTCTGTCCGGCGTATGCGACGGGTTTATCGGCAACCGAATCCTCAATGCTTACCGGCGCGAGGCTGAACACCTGCTGGAGGAGGGCGCGTTACCACAGGATGTGGACCGGGCCATGCGCGATTTTGGCATGCCCATGGGCCTTTTTCAGGTGGCTGACCTCGCCGGTCTGGATATTGGCTGGCACAATCGCCGCCGCCAGGACGCAACGCGCGATCCCAACGAACGCTATGTGGATATTGCCGACAAGCTTTATGAGATGGGGCGTCTGGGTCAGAAAACTGGCGCGGGGTATTATCTTTATACAGACGGTAATCGCCAGCCGCAGATTGACCCCGTGGTTGACGCCCTCGTCATCGATGCGTCAGCGCGCAAGGGCATTACCCGGCGCGCAATCTCTGATGACGACATTCGCAAGACCATCCTGAAGGCCATGGTGGAGGAAGGTCAAAAGATCCTTGATGAAGGTATTGCCAAGCGCGCCAGCGATATCGATCTGGTGCTGATCCATGGCTACGGCTTTCCGCGCTGGCGCGGTGGGTTAATGTTTTATGGCGCACAGGCGGGATATCTCCCATGAGCGCGACCTGTGTGAGCCATCTGGAATGCTCACTCACCGGAGAGACCTATCCGGCGGGCGAGGTACACGGATTATCGCGGGCTGGGCGTCCCTTGTTGGTACGGTACGATCTGGACCGGCTACGCCATGCCCTGACCCGCGAGATGTGGGAAGCGCGCACCGAAGGGTTTTGGCGGTATCACGAACTCTTGCCTGTTTTGCGCCCTGAAAACCGGATCTCACTTGGCGAGGTCATGACCCCGCTCATGGACCTGACCGGCGCCATGAAAAAGCATGGCATTACCGGCGCGCTGACCGTGAAAGATGAGGGGCGGTTGCCCACGGGATCATTCAAGGCACGCGGTCTCGCGCTTGCCGTATCCATGGCCCGCGAATTGGGCATTCACCATCTGGCAATCCCAACCAATGGCAATGCGGGCGCGGCCATGGCGGCCTATGCCAGCCAGGCGGGCCTGAAAAGCACGGTGTTTTGCCCCGACGATACGCCCGCCATCAATGTGGAGGAGATCGCGCTGCAGGGGGCGGATGTGTACCGCGTCAACGGCCTGATCAATGATTGCGGCAAGATTGTTGGCGAGGGCAAAGCCGCCACCGGCTGGTTCGATGTCTCAACCTTGAAGGAGCCTTATCGCATCGAGGGTAAAAAAACCATGGGCCTTGAACTGGCTCAGCAACTGGGCTGGCGTTTGCCCGACGTGATTTTTTATCCTACCGGCGGCGGCACGGGCCTAATCGGTATGTGGAAGGCCTTTGATGAGTTGGAGGCGCTCGGCTTTATTGATGGCCATCGCCCGCGCATGGTGGCGGTTCAGGCGCAAGGCTGTGCACCCATCGTGCGTGCTTTTGAAAACGGCGAAGAGCACGCGCCCCTATGGGAGGATGCGCACACCTTTGCCGCCGGCATTCGCGTGCCAATCGCCGTTGGCGATTTTCTGATCCTGCGGGCGGTGCGTGCCTCTGGCGGGTTCGCTCATGCGGTCAGTGACGCGGCGATCCACGCGGCCTGGACTGAGGTGAGCCGGGAAGAGGGGGTGTTACTCTGCCCCGAGGGGGCGGCGACCTATGCGGCCTGGCGCGAGGCGCTGGATACCGGCCTGATCACCCGCGCTGATCACTGTGTTCTGTTCAACTGTGCCACGGGGCTGAAATACCCCATGCCCGCGGTCACCAACGCGGTCGACAGGACCGCACCGGTGGATTATGAGCAGTTTCAATAATCCATTTATCGCGTATTGCGGTTTCCACAAAGGGGCCTTCCATGGTTCAAAGACTGACCATCCTTATCATGATCATTTTTCTGAGTGCCTGCGGCGGGGAGAAAAAACCCGCATCGGGCGCGACCGCGTCAACGCAGGATGCTACCGCCAGTGACGACGCGCAGACGGCTCCAGCCATTGCCCCCGCACCGCGCACCGCGCTGGAGCCCAGCATTGAAACGCCGCTTGATGACCCGTCAATCGCCGATAAGCCTAAAGCGGTGATCAGTACCTCTATGGGCGATATCACGGTTGTTCTGTATCCGGAAGATGCGCCAAAATCAGTTGAGAATTTCATCAGCTATGTGGAAGGTCGCCAATACACCCGCACCATCTTTCACCGGGTGATCCCCGGCTTTATGATTCAAGGGGGCGGTTTTTCCTCTTTTCTGGAACAGCGCAAGACGCGTGACCCGATTCCCTATGAGGGCGATAACGGGCTGAATAATGATCGCGGAACGCTGGCCATGGCACGCACGCAAAATCCCAATAGCGCCACGGCCCAGTGGTATATCAATCTGGAAGACAATGCGTTTTTGAACCATGGCGCGCGCCGCCCGGATGAGCCGGGCTATACGGTTTTTGGCCGGGTGATTGCGGGCATGAATATTGTTGATGCGATCTCGCTCGTGGAAACATCTGACCAGTTTGCGGGCAATGGACAGCCGCTGCAGAATGTGCCCGTGGACCCGGTTGTGATCGATAAAGTGCAGGTACTGGAACGCGGTGAGTAACGCGCCCTCCCATCTGCCGCATAAAGACAAAGCCTGAAGGCGAACCCCATGGCCAAAAAACAAAAGAGCTTCAAGCCCAAGGCCCGTGCGCCACGGGGTTTTGTAGATCGTCTGGGTCAGGACGTTCAAAAAGAACAGGAGATGTTGGACCGGATTTGTGCGGTCTATGCGCAATACGGCTTTCAACCGCTTGAGACTGCCGCGTTTGAGTATACCGATGCGCTCGGCAAATTTCTGCCCGACGTGGACCGCCCCAACCAGGGGGTTTTCTCGCTCACCGATGATGACGACCAGTGGATGAGCCTGCGCTATGACCTGACGGCGCCGCTCGCCCGGTTTGTGGCCCAGCATTATGACGGCCTGCCGAAACCTTTCCGCCGGTTTGCGCGCGGGTCCGTCTGGCGCAATGAAAAGCCGGGGCCGGGCCGGTTTCGCCAGTTTACCCAGTGCGATGCCGATAGTGTGGGCGCGCCCGCACCCCACGCAGATGTGGAATGCTGTCTCATGCTGGCCGATGCCATTGAGGCGGCGGGCGTAGCGCCGGACCAGTTTCAGATCCGACTGAATGACCGCAATGTGCTCACCGGCCTGTTGATGGCTATCGGTCTCGACGCGGCTTCCCATAGTGAGAAAAAACTCCATGTGCTGCGCTCCATGGATAAATATGATCGTCTGGGGGCGGACGGTGTGGCCGCGCTTCTTGGTCCCGGGCGCAAAGACGCTTCCGGCGCGTTTACCGAGGGCGCAAACCTCGCCGATGATCAAATCGCCACGGTGCTTGGCTTTATGCAGGCAACCAAACCAACCAATAGCGAAACGTGCGATGCGCTCAGTACCCTGATCGGGGATAGCGCACCGGGCGCAAAAGGCATCGAAACCCTCGGCACCATGGCCGGACAGTTGAGCGCCCTTGGTCTTGATAGTACCCGCGCCAAGATCGACCTGTCCGTGATCCGGGGTCTTGAATATTACACCGGCCCGGTGTTTGAAGCCGAATTGCTGGCCGATCTGGTGGATGACAAGGGTAACCCGGTCCAGATCGGTTCCGTCGCGTCCGGCGGTCGATATGATGATCTGATCAAACGGTTCAAGGGCATTGAGGTACCGGCGGTGGGCATCTCCGTCGGGGTATCACGCCTGCTGGCGTGCCTCGCACTTCTTCATGGTACGGATCACGCGGGCACCGGCCCGGTGGTTATCCTCGCGCTCGATAGCGCCGAAATGGCCAGCTATCAGCATATGGCACAAGCCCTGCGCGCAGCGGGCATCGCCGCAGAGGTTTATGTGGGCGGCGCGGGCATGAAAGCCCAGCTGAAATACGCTGACAGACGCGGCGCGGCCATCGCCATCATCGAAGGCGAAGACGAACGCGACCGCGGTGAGGTCACCATCAAAGACCTGATCCTCGGCGCCAAACTCTCCGCCAAAATCGACGACAACACCACCTGGCGAGAAGACCAACCCGCCCAATTCGCCGTGCCAAAAGAGAAGGTGGTCGAGGCCGTAAAAGACGTTCTCGCCCGCCATGGTTAGGGACCGGGTAGGGGCGGGGAGGCAATTTCGACGAAACGAAGAGCGTTCCGTTTACTGTCTACCAACTGCGTATACCCTTGAACCGCCCGATACCATCATAACCGACGCAGTGGGTCGAGCCGCGGTTTGAAAAGCTGTCAATTGTGTCGATATGTGGAACGGACAAGCCCTTTTGGGCGGCGCAAATGCATTGGGTGTCCCGTAAATTGGGTGTCGCGTAAACAGTGCGGGTCCTACGGGGCGCAGGCCAATACGTATACTTACGAACGCCGATTTCACCTGACCGACGCAGTGCTTTGTAATGATCTTTGCAGAACCAAACTGATCCAGAACGGGTCAACAGGATTGTAATCAGGAATATAAATTAGAAACAGATGATCCTCATTAGTTCCATCTCCATTAACGTTAACTTCATATGAAGTTGGTAAAATTGCTGGAGGCATAATTCAGCTACTTTGTTCACAATTGATTCTGCTAAGAACTGGTTTTCCTGAAATAATAAAACTGCGCCCATTAATATTCATATCGCTCAGCTTTCCACTGGACGAATAATAAAATCTGGACCAAGTACCACCAATATTAGTATGCCAAAACGGTTTCGGAGGAACATACTCCACAACACGGCAATTATTTCTTATTATTGGTGCTCCTTTTACGTGCGCCTTAATACCAGCTTCTAAGAGTACGAAATCTACGTAACTTTCTTCAGTCCCCGCTGGAAAAATGTTCTTGAATAAGTGTTCACGTTCAACAATTGAATATCGATAGACATTAAAACGATGCGGTATAAATTCATCTTTGTTTGTATATTTTTCGTATTGATAATGTAATGCAAATAAAAAATAAATTCCAATGACTATCAATGTTAACGATGCAAAAAACACCCACCTCACACCCGAATCTCCTTGACTTCCCTCTTCCCCGTCAGGGGATCGGTGACATGCATTTTAAAACTCTTCCTGGTAAAGACGTTTCGCATCAGGTCGGCGACCATGGCTTCGTTTTGTTTGTTTTCCTCCGTGTGGAACGGGGCGCATAGTTCCACCAGCCACAATCTGTCCACGGACTTCCATTCATCGGGGCGCAGGCGCGCACCGGCACCCGCCATGGCCGCATCATTCAGCAAAGGACGCCACCAATTTTCCGTAGGGTGCATTGAACGTATGCGAAATGCACCTTTGAGCCGGGTGTTGAGGAAGTTCATTGATCATCATTATACCACTTTCCCGTACGATTGTTGATACCGATGCCAGGACGACCATGGCCAGTCATCGGCGTTCCTTACCAGCCCGTGTTTCACCGGGTTTTGGTGGATATAATTCATATGATCCTCCAGATCTTTGTCATGGCGTATCAGATGTTCCCGATAGCGGCGTTGCCACACACCGCGCTCGCCCTTGCGGCGCCCCCCTCTTGCAACGGCGCCCGGAATGTTCATATCAATATTGCGCGTAAAATATGATTTGAGCAAACGCCATCGCATAGCAAAACGATCATCGTCTTCCGGCAATTGCCATAAACAGTGCAAATGATCAGGCAAGATCGCAACCGCAATGGTTTTGAAGGCATGACGATGGTGTCCATACGCCCAGGCACGGCGCAACACATCAATATGCCGGGTCAACAGGTCCGATTTGCGATCCTGCAGATTGACGGTAAAAAAATACGTCCCACCCGGACAATAAATCCGCCGAGGTTCCGGCATTATCCCATCCCCCTCAACAATTTTGTGAACCTTTGTTGGTTCTCTTGTGGCCCTTGTGGTGCATTTCACAAATGCTCAATGCACCCTACGGCGCGATAGCGCCTTGCTGGTCTGCCATATGCACACACAACCGAAACAGATCGGCAAGGCGCAGATCGAAATGGCCTTCTCGAGCGGAAATAATAGTCATTTTCGGCATATAATTCCAATCGATCAATCAGTGGCAACCTCATCCTACCCTCCTATTGATACCTTGAGCCATTTAGGTATATATATTCATATTTATACTGATCATAATCCTCGGGAAGAAACGCCGAACCTTTCATGATCTCTCTAGTTTTTTGTAAGTCAACAGCATTTTCTTGAGTAATCCTGGCCGCTCCATCAGAAACGTCAATTTCAAACTCAAAAATCTTAGAGTCTTCTATTTCTCTATACCTTCGATCATTATACAGCCGCCCGTATCCGAAGCTATACGCAAAGAAATTCATTGAATTATTATAGTAAAGAATTCTATTTGGATAATAGAAATCTTGATAAGTCGCTTCCTTGTAGGGATATACTATAAATTTGCTGTCAAATGGTTCAAAATTATTTCTATCTTTATTCACAAAATTAGGCATTATAGAAATCTCCCCATCGGACCGCCTATATGCCAACCATGCAAATCCTGCTTGTCCAGAGATAAAAGCGCGGGCTGGTAATTTATCAAGCTTTTCTGAATATCGTGTGCGAAAATACAACATATCCATATTCGCCGAGACGACCAATGGATATCGATAGCCTACGTTTCGTTCGGAAAAATAAAACGCTTTCATAGCTTGAAGGTCTATCGTCACAATTTCATTAACTGTTTCTGAGTGAAGCGGTCTAGCAACAAAAGATAAAAATCTAGAGTCTCTGTCAAAGCTAAAATGTAATAGGTTTGTTCTTTTTTTAGGATGGAATATTTTATACTTTATTTTATTTTCAAGATCTAGCAGTTCAAAATAACACCGCTTCATTTCTTCACTGCCATACACTAACCATCGCTTATCACTAGACTCATGTAAGCCAACATGATCTCCGAAACGAAAGAAGTTGGGGTCGGCAGGGTGTTCACAGCTTTCTTCTTCTGTATCATAACCATCGTAAATACGCTCTGGGTAATTGGATTCCGAGTCACTTTCGTTTTTTTTTGGTGAGCACCCAAAATTTATGAAAATAAATACCAAAATATATAAAATACCTATAGCTTTGAATTTCGATTGTATTTTGGGAAAAAAATAACAATCGTGATAGATTCTCATGCCCCAATCTCCTTGACTTCCCTATTCCCCGTCAGTGGATCCGTCACATGCATCTTGAATGTCCGCCCGGGGAATACATTCTGCATCAGGTCGGCGACCATGGCCCCGTTCAGCCTGTTATTTTCGGTCGCAAAGGGCGCGCATAATTCCACGAGCCACAGCCGGTCCCCGGATTTCCATTCATCAGGGCGCAGGCGAGCACCGACGCCCGCCATTGCCGCATCATTCAGCAAAGGGCGTCACCAATTTTGCGTAGGGTGCATTGAACGTATGCGAAATGCAACTTCGAGCCGTGTGTTGAGGAAGTTCATTGCTCATCATTATACCACTTTCCCGTACGATTGTTGAAACCGATGCCAGGACGACCATGGCCAATCATCGGCGTCTCTTAGCAGCCCGTGTTTCACCGGGTTCTGGTGGATATAATTCATATGTTCCTCCAGATCCTTGTCATCGCGTATCAGATGTTCCCAATAGCGGCGTTGCCACACACCGCGCTCGCCCTTGCGGCGCCCCCCTATTGCAACGGCGCCCGGTATGCTCGTATCAATATTGCGCGTAAAATATGATTTGAGCAAACGCCATCGCATGGCAAAACGATCATCGTCTTCCGGCAATTGCCATAAACAGTGGAAATGATCAGGCAAGATCACAACCGCAATCGTTATGAAGGATTGACGATGGTGTACATACGCCCAGGCACGGCGCAACACATCAATATGCCGGGTCAACAGGTCCGATTTGCAATCCTGCAGATTGACGGCGAAAAAATACGTCCCATCCGGACAATAAATCCGCCGATATTCGAGCATGATCCCATTTTCCTCAACAATTTTGTGATCCTTTGTTGATTCTCTTGTAGCCCTTGTGGTGCATTTCGCAAATGCTCAATGCACCCTACGGTGCGATAGCGCCTTGCTTCATTTCGCTCACTATCGGATGATATTATTGCCGTTACATCCATCAATTATTCTCTCTCACAAATCAAATTACGATTTTTTTTTAATTCCTCAGTGTACCTTCCCATACCTATCTGTGGCCGATCCAGCGGATTGTAAATCTCGCTACACCCTTCGTGTATATATATGTATGTTAGAATTGTCCTTTGTATGCCGAGGTATTCTCGGTAATTTCTAGCAGACAATTTGTCCCGATTTACTTTTTTAAGCTGATTTCGACAACGCTTCCATCGTCCTGTTGATAATAAATGCTTACAAAAATTCAGCAATATTCTGTTAAAAAACGATAGTTCAGGGACCTTGGACGCAAACTCTAATGCATCATCAAATGCACTAAACGAAGATTTATAATCGTGTCGTGATGCATACTTTTCAGCTTTAAACAGCGCAACCAACGCATTGTACTCTAATCCCACCATTCCCCCGAAGTTTTCGTTATCGGGATCGCCTGTAATTTCTTTCAACGTTTTTATAACAGCCTCGGCACCGTAAGTATTTCCGTTTTCATAGTGAGCAATGGCAGCCATAATAAAATAATACTGAAAAAAAGCCTTTCCGCTGTAATAGCTATCGATGCCCTTCATAAGTAAATATTCTGCAATATTTGAGCCTTCCTCTTCTTTAAATTCTTCTTTTTCAAAGGCAATACTTGGAAACACAAATCCTGTGCAGGTGCACATAACAACAAAATAGAGAACTAACAAGCGACGCATTTTTTCTTTAAAAAAGATTGGGGCTGGCATAGGACTTTGAAGGGTTTATCCTCGTTCTATGCGCCTAAAGCATTCAAAACTAACGCATTTTCAG
>JBCBRS010000036.1:0-20260 GCA_039819545.1 Pseudomonadota bacterium
GAAGATGGGTTTGGCAATGATGTGATTACCGATTTTGATCAGGACAACGCCTTTGAGTTCATCGACCTGTCAGGTGTTACGGCGATCACCGATTTCACAGATTTGGTAGACAATCACCTGATGCAGGTTGGCATGGATACGGTCATTGATGATGGCGCAGGCAATACCATTACCCTCATCGGGGTGGATATAGCAGACCTCGATGCAAGTGATTTTCTGTTCTAACGCGTTTCCAGGCGAAATGTTTACAGGTAGCTGCAAAAAAACACGCCAAGACAATACCTTAACTGAATTGACGTGTACCCCGTCAACGATCATGGGACTTTATGCGTCGATTTTCTACGAGCCCTACTGAAAAACCTGGTTACGCCGTCTGCAAACGCGATATTCTGCGCTTCCGGTGCTCACGCACTGCATGGACGCTGAACTCCGGTTCTCAAAAACAGCCGCTTCGACAGACAAAACCGATTTTTCGTTTAGACTCTTAATCTTGTCGATTGTTGCAATCTTCTATCATACCACAACCCAAAAGGAACGTCTTGTTCAAACAACTACAACGGGCGGTGAGCACTTTGTTTTTGACTCCTGAGCCGTCAATCGAAAAATATCGGATAGACCAGGCCGCATCGAAAGCTGACCGTCAACAACTTGCAGATGAACTGCACGCCGCTGTCAACAAAGCGGTAATAGACCCTTATTCGTTTCGTGACGGACAATATGTTTCCGGCGATACGCTGACCATAAACGGATCACTCATTGTCAAAGAAAAGCGCTTTGTTGAACCTTGTCGATTTGAGATCGACGGAAAAACTGTGCCTCATATTTAGCGACCCATGAGTGATCATATGAAGACAATCTTTTGATTTTTGCCAGAAGATCATCTTTGCAGTGTACAAATTAAAACTGACAAGCCCGCCTCTGGTCCGGCGGAAAATCCTGAAAAGTCCTCAAATTATCATGCTGTGACACTGGCCTATGAGGGAGCCACGACACCAGAATGGCTGCGAACATTCGCGTTTTCACCAAATTTCTCAGCATTTGAACCAACACTGTATCCCCTGCCCCGCAATGACAAGGACGCGCCTTGCATAACCACGGCGAATACAGCACCCTATCGCGTCAAGGCGACTTGCCAGGACGCGCTTCGCGTTCAGAAGGATCACATGTCAGAGGATATCGAGACCTTCGTGATTGAGCAGCTTTACGAAGTTGTTTCCTCACCGGACAAATATGATGAGTTCATGCGCACGCTGGAGGCAAAACTCGTCACCTTGCGGGCGATGCAGGAAAAAACACCGTCCCCGCAAATTGACTCCCACCTTGAGCGCGCGTCGGGCCTTGTTGATGTCATCTCGCCATGGCACCTGGACGACGACAGTGCGCTGAGCCGGGTTTTATCGAACCCGCTGCAGCCCCTGATGGCGGTGTGTCAGGGCGGCAGCGTGATCAGCGCCAATACTGCGGCTCGCGTGACGTTCGATTTACCGCCCCGTGCGAGCCTGCATGATTTGCCGATCGCTCCGAAAGAAAAGGCATCACTGAAAGCGGCGATCCATGCCATGCTGAAGGGCCATGATCGGCGCAATGCCCCGAACAATGTGCTGCGCTATCAGAACCTGCGCTCGGACCGGCCAATCCTTTTAACGCTTGAACGGTTTGAAGAAACCGAGAACGGCAAACCGCTGGTCATCGTCAAAACCAGCGATATCTGCTGGCCCGCCCATCTGGGGCCCATCCTGCGGAACCTGTTTGCGCTTACGCGGGCGGAGACCGAAGTTTTGCGGCTTCTGGTGATTGGCACCAAGGTCGAAGACATCGCCGACCAGCGCCGGTGCTCCCTCGCAACGGTGCGCAGTCAGTTGAGGTCAATCTATGGCAAGACCGAAACCAGCTCGCAGATGGATTGTGTACGGCTGATTTTCGGTTTGAGCCTAATGCATACGGGCGATGAAGGGCGCGCCATTGCCGATCGTATTCAGGCAAGCGCCGAGAATTCCGGCTATCCGCGCGCCGGCCAACGCAAGACCCTTGATTTGCCCGATGGGCGGACACTGGAATATTCCGTCTTCGGTGCAAACAGCAACAAGACTATCCTGTTTATGCATGATCAGGCGTTCGGTGATACGTGGTTTCGAGACGCGGTGGAGGATGCGACCCGGGCGGGTCTTCAGATTGTCGCCCCCTTGCGCCCGGGTTTTGGTCGAACCACGCTCTATGAAGGCGAGGCCAGTGATCCCCATCGATTTGCTCCTGATGTGAAGGCCTTGCTGGATCACCTCAATATCGCAGCCATGCCGGTGATTGCCATGCGCTCCGGCTTTGTGCATGCGTTGGCGCTGGCCCAACTGATCCCGGACCGTATACAGACGGTTACTGTGGCCAACCCCGTATTGCCGGTATTGGAGGATGCGGATCTTGAAGGCACAAACGGCTACAACCGATTGATCCCGCATACGAGGCTGCATTTTCCAAAAGCGTTAAAGTTCCTGTGCAAGGCCGGGTTTGCCTTTGTAACGGCCAAGGGACCGGAGGCCTTTGCCTTATCGGTCTTCCGCGCGTCGCCTCAGGATGTGGAGTGGGCGTCGCGCCCGGATATTCTGCCGATCATTACGAGCGGCCTTTATGTGCATGAGAAAAATGGCTATCGCGGCAATTACGGTGATCTCGCCTATGCGGAGGATTGGTCCGACCTGCTGACGCATGCGCCGTGTCCCATCCGCCTAGTGATCGGGGAGCATGACCGCAATGTGCAATGGGCCGCCTCCGAACGCTGGGCCGCTGGCCATGACCATATTGACCTGCATATTCTGCCCAACAGCGGCTACATGGTTTTTCACCAGCAGAACGGCCAATTCCTCAAATGGGCGATTGAGGACATGAAACTTCGCTGATCTGGTGCTTGCCACGCCATCAGTTCCATTATCTTGGTGCTGATATATGGCGCGTTTCATCCACATGGATGATGCGGTGCTTTGTTGTTTCCGTTACCGTTTGGCAGCTGTCGTCACCATGACGATTTGGAGAACCGGTTTGGGGGCGGAAGAGTTTGGCGCGCGTGCGCAAGGCGGTATGGCTAAGCCGCATCAAAAAGAGAGTGGGGGCCGGTAAGCACCGGTTGTGACAATTCAAGACAGAATGGGAAGAACGACCTCGCTAACTGGCGCGGCGCGGAGAACACCTGCGCGCTGAGGCGATCAGCACAAAGGTCATTATCCCCCTACCTGAAAAGAAGATACAGCGTGCCGGGTCGCCGCGAGTTTTGAGGATAAAGAGCATGTTGATTGCAACGAAAAATGCCCATTCAGTTTTTCTTGAGGATGCGCCTTACTCCCGTGGTCTCAACCCCGGGGGAACCCAATCCCTTGCGGTCAAAAACAACACTGTGCGTGACGTCGGAAGCACCATGCCTATCGACACAATTCCAATTCTTTAATCAAACATACAACACCACAATAAGCCGATAGTCCGGGAGAGAGATGATGGCCACAATTATTGTAACAACCCTTTTCGACGAGGTATTTCCTGGTGGCAATGGGCTTTCCTTGCGCGAAGCAATTGCACTTGCCGAAGCCACACCAGAAGCTGACACAATCACTTTTGCCCCGGCACTCAGCGGGGGAACCCTTTTTATTGACGCGTTCTTGCTGCATTTTACCTTTAATGCGGGACAGGACATTCTGATTGATGGCGATCTCGATAATGATGGGCTTGCAGATATCACCCTATCGGGCGATCTAACCCGACGCGGCGTGGACACCGCAACAACGCAAACCCGTATTCTGGATGTTCTTGGCGGTGCCAGTGTAACGCTCGACGGCCTGATCCTTGACAGCGGGTCGGCAACGGCGGCGGCAGAGTCTCTTGCGGTCAGTACACTTATCAATTTTGGTACGCTCACCCTAATCAACACCGACATTACGAATGCGGTCGTCGAAACGGCGCTCCCGACCCTCATCCAACCCGGTGTAGAGCCCGGCATAACCGGTAGCCGGGGGCTTGACGGGGCGAACGGTGCAAATGGTCGGGGCGGTGGTAGCCCGCTCTTCCCGTTTGAGGTTCCGCCCACTGACGGCAATGACGGCACCGATGGCGGTGACGGGACCAATGCCCTCCTCGCTGGGATCAACGCCGTTAATGGCGGTGACGCAACCCATGTCCTAAACTTCGGGACGCTCGTTCTCGACAGTGTCGACTTCATCAATAACAGCGCACTTGGCTCAACCGCCTCCTTTGGCGGTACTGGCGGTGCCGGCGGCGCTGGCGGGGCCGGTGGTAGCGGCGGCAATGGCGGTGCACCGGCTCCCAATGTTCCGAATGCGCCGGGTGCTGATGGCGGCAATGGCGGCGACGGCGGTAATGGCGGCAACGGCACCAATGGCGGCAATGGCGGCAATGGCGGCGATATTTCATCGATCCTCAATCTCGGGGCCCTGACCGCTACAAATCTGACTTTTCTGTCCAACACGGTCCGCGGCAGCGATGGCGGGAACGGCGGCGCGGGCGGCGCTGGTGGCGCGGGCGGTCCGGGCAGTGCCAATGGATTTCCGGGGAGCTTTATGGGTGGATCGCCCGGTGTGCGTGGCTCCGATGGATTTCGCGGTTTCGACGGCGCGGGCGGGCGCGCCGGAGATGGCGGCAATGCAGCGGCCATTATCAATACCGCTTTCGGAACGCTCAGCGGCAACGCCTTCAATGCTAACGCGGGTGCTCTTGTGGCAGGTATCGGCGGGTTTGGCGGTATGGGATCGGCTAACGGCATGCAAGGTGCAACGGTGAGGCTGCATTGGTTCTTAATCTTGGCGTGCCCACCGCTATCGACGGCTTTGTAGCCAACAGCGAAGCTGTCGCCGCCGATGATGATTTTTCAGCGGATCAAAACACCACCATTACGGGCAATCTGTTTGCGGACAATGGCAATGGAGAAGATATTGATCCGGATAGGGATAGCTTCAACGTTTTCTCTGTCGCGGAGATAAACCGTGGAAACGATCCGCAATTCCTCAATAGTTCGGTGGCGGCATCCCTTGGTACGTTTGCCGTTGATGCCAATGGCAACTTTACCTTTGACCCCAGCCAGAGTGTGAATGCGCTGGGATTGCGCGAGGGGGAAATCGCCACACAGACATTCTTCTATCGGGTAGTTGAAGACGGGCGCGACCCCGCCCCCCTCCTGACAGCACAAGATGGTTCGAATGGTGCGTTTGGCGGCGTCACCGGCCGGGTCACTTTCACCATTACCGGGCGCAACGATGTACCGGTGGATGGGAATGAAGTCTTAAATTTCACCGCAGATGACCTAACCGACTTGAATACGCTAAGCGTGCGCGTCAATCTCCTTGAAAACGCCACAGACGTTGACCGGGGCGATGTTCTTATACTGGACCAGGCAATTGGTCTTACGGACCCGTCTATTGGTCAGGTCTTCTTCAACGTCGATCGGGCCTCCGGCAATTTCCAATGGGATTATATTGGCGATCTCAGCGAGCTGTATACTGATGAAAATGTCTCTGTGCGGTATAGCTATGGTGTTCTTGATGGCAATGGCGGGCGCAACGGGTCGGCGCTGACGATCACAATTACAGGCACCAATAATCGCGCCGCAGCGGCGGATGATATCTTTACGATTGACGCGGGCGATACCGCGACTGGCAATGTGCTCACCGACAACGGGAATGGGGCTGACATTGATATCGATGGCGACACGCTGACGGTCTATCAAGTTGCCGATGCCAACCGCCCGGACAATGCTGACTTTCTGGCGCCCGTAGGCGGTGCAGTTGCCCTCGGTCGACTGACGGTTCGCGCTGATGGAAGTTTTAGCCTCGACACCTCCGGCAATTCTGAGGCAATAGCGCTTGGCGCAGGCGAAAGCGCCACGCAGGATTTCTTTTATCGGATTACCGACCTTGCCGAAGGCGAAGAACCAGCCATCGGGGCCAGAAACCCGTTAGCCGAGCAAGATGGGAGTGACAGCATCGGCCTTGTACGGATCACAATTAATGGCGTTAATGATGGCCCCATCGCCGCCAATGATGCCATCATGACAGACGAGGACAGCGCTCAGTCCGGCAATGTGCTGCTCGATAACGGCAGTGGCGCAGATCGCGATCCCGATACGAATGACATCTTGTCAGTTGGTGAAGTCAACGGCGTTGCCGCGCTTGTGGACACGCAGTTCACCCTGTCCTCCGGCGCACTCTTGACGCTGAATGGCGATGGCACGTTTGATTATGATCCCAACGGGGCCTTTGAAGGTCTCACAGAAAATGAAACGGCCACGGATACGTTTTCCTATACCCTTGTTGACGGCAATGGCGGATTTGACCAGGCGACGGTCACGTTGACCATAAACGGGATCAATGACCGCCCCGAGGCGCTTCCAGACATGGTGAGTACAGCCGAAGATGCCGTGCTCACCGGTAATCTGTTTTCTGATAATGGCAATGGCGCGGATACTGACTCCGAAGGTGACGCCATCACCGTGTTCAGTGTCGCAGAGATCAACCGCGACGATGATCAGGCCTTTATCGGCCCCCTTGGCCAGGTGGCCGCATTTGGCATCCTTCAGGTCGATGCCGATGGAGATTTCGTCTTCGATCCCACCGCGAACCCGGTTGCCAATGCCTTAGGCGACGGGGAGATACTGACGCAAACATTTCTGTACAGAGTTACTGATGAGGATACCCCGTCAGAACCCTTGCTGGTCGGTGCAGATGTGGCCCGTGATATGGCGGGCGATACAATTGGCCGGTTGGACATCACCATCACAGGCGTCAATGACGCGCCGATTGCCGTGAATGACTTCGGGATTACCGGTGAAGATGGTCCGTCAGTTTCCTTTAATCTGACCGACAACGACAGTGATGTGGACAATAATGATGATCCGGAGATTAGTTCGATTGATACAACGGGTACGTTGGGCCTCGTTACCATCAATCCTGATAATGATAGCGTTAGCTATGATCCCAACGGCGCGTTCGAGGCGCTGGGCGCCGGGGAAACAACCACCGATACATTCACCTACACAATCAACGACGGCAATGGCGGCCTAGCAACGGCCACAGTCACGGTGGAAATTATCGGTGAGAATGATGCGCCAATGGACGAAGATGAAGCCGTTAGCGTTGATGAGGATGGCCCCGTACTCACCGTCAATCTTCTGGATAATGCCACGGACCTTGATGCAGGTGCGATGCTTTTCATTGATGGTGATTTCTCGGCTGTAACGCCCGGCGGCACCGCAACGGTTCAGCCATCTGGCACGTTTACCTTTGATCCGGGAACAGACTTTAATAGTCTTCGTGACGGACAAACAGCGACGCTTGTCTTTGATTATACGGTTTCGGACAATAATGGCGGGCGTGATCCGTCATCAATAACGGTTACGGTGAACGGGACGAATGACGCGCCGATGGCCTTTAACGATACCGGTACAACCAATGAGAATGAGGCCATAAGACTTGATGTACTGATCAACGATACCGATCCCGATACCGGTCTTGATCCAACGCTCGCCTCGTCCACAGCGCCCATCGGTGACACGCTGTCAGTGGCCCGAATTGAGGGCGTTGACGTGATGGTGGGCGATAGCGTTACCATCGCCTCCGGCGCGCGGGTTACGCTGCTTGCGGACGGAACGCTTGATTACGATCCCAATGGCGGCCTGGACAATCTACGGTTTGGAGAAAGTACGATCGATCGCTTTACCTACACGGCGGTTGATGATTTTGGTGCGTTGTCGGCCGCGTCGGTTGCGGTCACGGTCGCCGGGCGGGGTACATCGGTCCCCGACACACTTCGCGACACTGTTACGGAAATGAATTCCCGCCCCGGCGGACCAGCCGGGATGGGAACTGATAATGATGATGCTATCGGGGGCGGCACGCGAGCCGATGTAATCTTCGGCCGTGATGGCGATGACCGGATTGTTGCCAATGGGGGGAACGATACCGTGCTTGGGGATGCGGGAGATGACACCCTGGTGGGTGGTAGCGGACGTGATGTTCTGCTTGGCGGCGATGATAATGACCGTGTTGATGGCGGCGGCGGTGCTGATATTCTGCTCGGCGGGGCCGGTAATGACACGATCCAGGGGCGCGGCGGCGCCGATGACACTGATGATGGCGCGGGTCATGACCGGGTCATCGCCGGTGGCGGCAACGATACGATTTTCCTGAATATGGGCAATGACGTGATCAATTTGGGCGGCGGCGCTGACCTTGTTGTCGCTGAAGAGCGAGGCTTTGGCCGCGACACGATTAATGATTTCCGTCCCGGTCAGGGCGATCAACTCGACCTGCGGTTACTGGGTATAGACAGTGCCAGCGACGCACGCGCGATCGGCACGCAAAGTGGCAACTTTGCCGTGCTCAATTTCGGTGATGGCGATATCCTCCGCCTGCGTGGTATCGATCTTGAGGATTTGACCAATGCGGACTTTGTGGGCGACAGCCTGTCCATGATGGTATCATTCTCTGGCGGCGCCGCTGTGACAGAGGATGCAAATCTTGAAACCGCTTTCCGGTTTGAATTCAGGCCGGACGCAGATTTCTTCCTGTAGACGCCAAGGCGCATTCGTCCGCGCTCACTTCTGCCAGCCGCGATCCGTCATCAGATAGGTGGCGAACGAGGCGAGCCAGTGGCTGCCCGCATAGTGCTCGGCAGAGACAGCGCCAACACCTGCCTCGGCATGAATGCGCGCGGCGGCAATGAGCGCGGCTTTGCGTTTGTCGCCCTCTGGCAACGCGCGGGCCATATTATAGAGGTTCCAGGCACGCGAAGAATTCACCCCGTCAAGATGCACCAGCTTGCCGTCACTGGCATCTTTCACAATGCCGGGGGCAAGCCAGCCGCCCGCCCCATCCTCAGGGATTTGCGGCAGGAACTCTTTAAGCCAGTTAGCAAAGTCTTGTGCATTGAGCGTGCGGCGCATCAGGTCTGCCTCCATCAGGCAGGGCGAGAGAAAGTCCTCGCCGCTCGGCTCGTAAGCCAGCGGACAGTTCGCATCCTCCAGATGAAAGGCGTGACTACGCCCGATGATCAGCGCAGCGAAGGCCTCGTCACCGGCGACCCGTGCCCAGTCGAGCATCAGTCCAAAGGCAAACGCACTCTGATTGTGGGTACCCAGACGAATGGGATAAGCAAGCTTTGGCAACCAGTCCTTTAGGCTAGCGACGATATCAGCTTCGAGTGGCTGCAAAATTGCCAGCCACTCTTTTGCCTGCGGGTCATCCCACTCGCGCAGCTCTGTGGTCAGTTGCAAATACCACGCAAGCCCGTAGGGCCGCTCCCATGAACCACGGGCGGGCCGCGCAAAATTGGCCACCTCCCCCGCCAGATTTTCCGGCGTAAAACTCTGGCTTAGCTTTGCCATCGCCGTCTCCCGCCAGGCCGCGTCCGGCGGCCCCACCCGGAGGAGACGCACAAGCAGCCAGTGACCGTGTACGGAGCTATGCCAGTCAAAGCAGCCATAAAAAGCCGGAAAGATTTCCTTTGGCCGCCCGATGGCCGCGGCGCTATCGGTTGTCCGCGAGATTTTGTTGGGAAATTCCTGATGGACGCAGGCAATGGCAAGCGCGGCAAACCGGGCGGCAAGATCCGGCTCAATCTCTCCCGAAAAAGCAATGGGCTCTCCCGAAAAAGCAACGGGCTCAGCGGCGCGCACGCCAGGGTTCAGGTGGCAAACGCCGGCAAGACAGAACAGCGCAAGGAGGGCAGATTTCATTGACATGACGTTTCCGGTTTCAAAGCCGCGGAGCTTAAGGGCATTTGAGCATTTATCAATTGCCGCCGGTCTGTCATGGTCAGGCACGCAAGAGAAAACGGGTACTATTGATAGACGGGCCCTCGTCTACCCGGCGCCCAACGGGCACCAAGACGCGCGCCCACAACTGGACTGAGCGATGAAGCTGATCACCAATTTTCGTCGGCAAAAAAAGATATCTGCGACACGGGCGGGCCCCGCCGCGATGGTGACCGCAATCGCTGCATGCGCGCTGTGTTTTCTCACCGTGTTTACCGTTTCGTCAGTGCTTTGCCCGTCAGCGGTTGCGCACCCCGAGGATGAATTCTGCACGCCCGATTCCGGGCTCGACCCCGCCCTGTGCCGTCAACTTGCCAAACTCGACAGTGCCAATGGCCCGGCCAGCGCGATCACCCCCCTCACCGATGAGGACGGCAATCCTCGCACCGCGGCGGACACCGCCCTTGTCTACATAAAGATCGGTGTGGGTCACATCCTGCCGGGGGGTACGGATCATATCCTGTTCGTACTGGCGCTCTTTCTGGCGTCGACGCGGCTGCGCAGTCTGATCCTGCAGATTTCCACGTTCACCGTCGCCCATACGATTACGCTTGCGCTCGCCGCCTCCGGTCTTGTCACGCCGCCTGCATCCATCGTTGAGCCGTTGATTGCGCTGTCGATTGCGTTTGTGGCGATTGAGACCATTGTCTTTCGCGAGCTTCCCCGCTGGCGCCTGCTTGTCGTATTCGGCTTTGGGCTGTTCCACGGTCTCGGCTTTGCCGGGTTTATTCGGGACGTTGGCATGCCGCCGCAACAGTTCTGGTCTTCGCTGATCGGGTTTAATGTGGGCGTCGAACTGGGCCAGATTGGCGTTGTGGCCGCTGCTTTTTTGATCCGTATCCCCGTGCTCAGAGCCCTCGGCGGAACGATGGCAACTCCCCCGCAGGGCTACAGGCAGTTCGTGGTAATCCCCGCATCGCTGCTCATTGCGCTGATCGGCGTGTGGTGGGCCGTGACCCGCGTATTTGAATAGAGCCGTTACTGAATTAACACCAGGCTCGCTGAGCGAATTGATTCAATCCGTCATTCCTGATTGTGATCATCTATCAGCCGCAGAAGGACAAAACTGAGTAGTCTCGAGTTTTCAATAAAATTGAGCGTTTCCAAGGCAGTGGGAAAATACCTGCTACCAATCGCACTGTCTGTTTCGAACGCAAGATGGGATTAAACTGCGTTACCTTTTTGTTGAATCGGAAACGCAGTCTAGATTCTTTAGTGGTCGCGCGTTCGAACTAAAGTCGATGGATGGGAACCAGCGACGAACACACTTTTTGTGAAAGCGCTCTAGGTACTGAGACTCTTAATTCGTGTACGCACTTCTCGGATAAAAGCGGTGTTTTCAGCAAACTGCTTTTTTTGTTGAATCTCAAGAAAGTAAACAGTGGCTACGGCCCCAAGCAACGCTGCGCCTAGTTCAAAGACGAGGTCGACAACAACACCATTTACAAACTCGCCAAGCTGGTCGCCAAACTGAAAACCGATCGCCTTTGAGGCCGTGATGCAAACCACTGCAAGGGCTAGCAAACGGCGTAATAGTCTCGTGCGTACCAGCTCGCGGTCACCGATCAGATCCAATTCCTGAGGGTTTTCAATGAAGTACTTGATGTCGTCATCTGTCAGTTCCGAGGCGGACTTTTCAAAGATCTCTTCAGTTTTTGAATGCATCAAAAGCTCCCTCAATAAGGGTCTAAACGAAAATCGGTGTTGTCTGTCGAAACGGCTGTTTTTGAGAACCGGAACGCAGCGTACATGCAGGATGTGAGTACCGGAAGTGCAGAAAATAGCGCTTGCAGACGGCAGAACGAGGGTTTTCGATTGGGCTCTAAGACACCGTGTCTGCTTCCCCAATACTGGTCAATCCATAAGAAACGCTGAGAGGCCAACTTGGGCCAAAAATGGTCTGTTTGGTGGATTGTCAATCAGGCGATTGATTGCCAGAGGCAGTCAAATGGCTTCGAAAGTTGAAGCGCAGCAATGCGGGCAAAAGCGGACATTAGATTTTAGGCATTGCGTGGAAGGTGTTGGCCCATTTTTGCCGTTCACATCTTACAAAAACCGGCAATAGACTGAGGCATTCCAGACATTTAACGGCGTTATTCTGAAAACCAAAGCGCAGGTTGGCCATCAATTACATCTTGAACGCAACCTTCTTCCCATGGAAATAATCCTTGTTGTGCTCCCGGCCACACTAACTGAAAAACCTCCGGTGCACCGACGTTACCATTCTCACGCCATAGCCAATTCGCGGATACAGTATATTCGGTGTGTAGCTCTTTATGGATGGCTTTTCGGCTTATGCAGCTGAAACCCTCAAGCAGACCTTCCCATGCCATGCCATCTTCTGGTTCCGCACCATTTTGAATTTGTCGATAAACTTCCCAAAGCATGCTGCTCATCAAGTCTTTGGGAAGCCCAAAAATTATAAATTCTGGCGCTTTAAGTGTTTTGGTAAAACCAACTGAATAACCAAAGTCAGGTTCTTCGCCATCTGGATCAAACACGAAGGTGAATTGCCACCCGTGCTCCTCAATCGTCGAGAGTAGTTTACGCTCGTGATCTGAATGGGACTTTGTCATCATTAAACGGTAGCAATGCAAATGTCGACATAAAAGCAAAATGTCTGCCTCTGCCGAATTATTATAACTCGAATTTCTTCTCTAATCTACCGGAACTATCCGGAAAATAGACACTGCCATCTTGTGGATCAAAAACGCCAATTCCGTGTTTACATGCGGCGGCAAGCAGGTCTTCAACAGCATTTTGAGAGGCAGAATATGTAATCCCCGTTTCGATCCGATCCTTAGAGAAAAAGTAATCAATAACATTTGGGTCATCTAAATCATCTTCAGCTGCCGCATCCGGACCATTGAGCGGCGGATATTTGGTTTTCACCTGATCATACCAGACTTTCAGGGCCTCGCTTAGATCCTTCGGATCGATCATCTCCATATCATCGCCAGCATCTAGCCACTCATCGAATTCATCAGCATTTTTGGGAGCCGCTGCCGCAAGGAAGAATGTCAAATCGAAACTCATGATGTGTTTACTCCCTTTGTGAATTAGCTTTGCCAAGACTCTACCGTGCCTTTGAACTCATACATGAAAGTCGTTTGGCGGCAATAAGTAACCGCAAATCAGTCGTTCGCAGATTACGTATCTACGACTGCTTCTTGGCGAGTTTTCGCCGTTCTCTGTATCCGTCGCTTATGTCGCCTTTGAAGATCAAGCTGCCGATTGCTGGCGACGAATCTTGACACAGCCTCGGCCAATCACCGCCTGTCTGACCGAGCCTCACATTTTAGGAGCCCGCTGACCTCAGCGCCCTAAAAACCCGGCTCCTCAGGGCGAGAAAGCCGGGTCATTTTAATCGCTGGGTAGACTGCGGAAAACGACAGGACAGTCGAGACCGAGCCGGCTATGGCGTTCAAAAACGCCGGTCAGATTTTTAGGGCTGATACGGCAGCGATGAATGGTGGAGGACGATACGCAAGGTGCCGTCGGCATCTTTTTTGTAGCCCCAGCTTTTATCTACTTTTGTAACGGTGCCGTCTTTGTCGGTCATGGTGACCCAGCCCATCCACATGGCCACGTCGCCTTCGATAAAGCTCGCCGATGTGTCGGAGGTAACCTCCCGCCAGCCGCGGATGCCAAAGCCACCATCAAGCGGAAAATCGGAGTCGTGACCGACGAAGTAAGACAGAGCGCCTTTCTTGGTCGGACGGAAGGTTTTGTCCCCGCTTGCGAGTGTTGGTTTGAAAAGAACGGGGCCGAGATTGTAACCATAGGCCGCGTCGAGAACGCCGTCGGCAACGCCGCGCGCCTCGTCAATCCCGCCAGCCTCATAGGCCTTTGCGATGGCCACCAGGGCGTCCCCCCAAGCGGTGCGGGCTTGTTCCAATTCTTTTTCCGTGATCGTCATCGGGTCCATCCTGTGTTGAGTTTGTGTGAAACGAATACTGGTCGGGAATTATGTATGAAAAGCCCCCAAGGCAAGGGCCTGTGGGGGCTTTATCAGCGTCCCTGTCACCGTCTTGCGACGGGGCGGCCCTAGTTGAGACCTCTGATACGCAGCAGCGGCTCGATCTGCGGATCCTTGCCACGGAAGTTTCGATAAAGCTCATCAGCCTCGCGCAGACCGCCAGCCTCATACACCCATTTTTTCAGTTTGCCGGCCAATTCCGGGTCGTAAATATCACCGGTTTCCTGAAAGGCGGTAAACCCATCCGCATCAAGAATTTCCGACCACAGATAGGCATAATAGCCCGCCGAGTAGCCACCGGCAAAAATATGCGAGAAATATTGCGAGCGATAGCGCGGCTCAATTTCCGGCGGCAGGCCATAGCCTTCGAGGACTTCTTTTTCAAAAGCCCGCGCATCGGTAATTGCTGCGGCCTCATCAGGGGTCAGGCTGTGCCAGGCAAGGTCGAGCAGCGACGCAGCAATAAACTCGGTGGTCTTGAACCCCTGATTAAAAGTCGAAGCATTGCGCATTTTTTTAATCAGGGCGCCGGGGATGACCTCGCCGGTCTGCGTGTGTTTTGCATAGTTCGCCAGCACCTGTTCCTGACTTGCCCAATGCTCAAGGATTTGCGCGGGAAACTCCGTGTAATCGCGCGGGCCATCGACCCCTGAGAAATTCTCATAGCGGATTTGCGTCATCAGTCCGTGCAGGCCATGGCCAAACTCATGGAACAGCGTTTCCACCTCGTCAAAGCGCATGAGCGTTGGCTCGCCCGCCGGCGGGGCGATGAGGTTGAGATTGTTCGTCACAATCGGGCGAATACGGTTTCCATTCACGTCGGATGTATCGCGGTAGGTGCTCATCCACGCGCCGCCGCGTTTTGATTCGCGGGCATACATATCCATCATGAACAGACCGAGATGGTTTCCGTCGGCATCCTTTACGTCGTAGGAGGTGACGACTGGATTCCAAAGCGGCGTATCAACCTCTTCAAAGGTGATACCGAACAGCTTGTTTGCCATATCAAACGCGCCGCCGCGAACGGCGCTCAATTCAAAGTAAGGGGCGAGCGCTGCGTCATCAAACGCGTAGCGATCCTGACGGACCCGTTCGGCATAGTGCCACCAGTCATGACCGGCAGCGGTAAAATCGTCCCCGTCCTGACTGATCAGCGCCTGAATATCGGCAAGCTCCTCACCGGCGCGCACAAGGCCCGGGCGCCAGACGCGCAGCAAGAACGCCTCCGCCGCTTCGGGGGTTTTGGCCATGCGCGTTTCCAACTGATAATGCGCATGGGATTTGTAGCCCATCAGCGTTGCCCGCTCCGCGCGAAGCTGGGCAATTTTGATGGCAAGCGGACCATTGTCATTGTCCCCGTCCGAGGCGCGGCGGCGATAGGCGTTGAACAGGTTTTCGCGCAAGGGCCGATTGGTCGATTGCGTCATAAAGGTTTCAAACGGCGAGCGGTTGAGGCCCACAACCCATTTATTTTCGCCATCAACCTTGATGGCCGACTTGAAGCTGTCGCTAAGCCCACCAAGGTCATCGGAATCGGTGATTTCCAGCTTGAACCCGATCGTGGCACGCAGCAGGTTTTGCGCAAATGCGGTTGTCAGACCCGAGATTTCTTCATTGATCTCAGCAACACGGGTTTTGGTCTGTTTATCGAGCGCGGCGCCAGCGCGCACAAACCCGCGATGGGTCAATTCCAGAAGTCGCGCATCCTGCTCATCAAGGGTCAGGCTGTCTTTTTGGGCGTAAACGGCCTTTACGCGTTCAAAGAGGTTTTCGTTAAACTGGATCGCGTTAAACTCACGCGTCAGCATGGGGTAGATTTCGGCCTCCAGAGCACGCAGCGCGTCATTGGTATCGGTATTGGTGACATTCCCAAAAGTGTTGGTGACCTTGTTGAGTTGTCGACCAGCAATATCGAGGGCAACGATCGTGTTTTCGAATGACGGCGCCGCGTCAGTATTGACGATGACCTCGATCTCGTCGCGAAGGTTCATAATGGCCGCTTTCATCGCAGGCATATAGTCGGTGTCTTCAATCTCTGAAAATGGCGGCACGCCAAAGGGCGTTTCCCAATCTTCGGTAAACGGATTACCTTCCAGCTCTGCAGCGCTCACCGACAGGGCCTCGACATCGCCTGAGGGCGCCGCCCCTGCATTGGTTTGGGCCTCGCTATCGTGCCCGGCATCGGCTTGGCTCGTTTCGCCGTCGCCCCCGGAACAAGCGCACAGCGCCAAGGCCAGGGCCAGCGCGGTTAAGGACGGTGTGGCACCAAAGGCTTTCATGGGTCGTCTCCAGACTTGTTGTTATGTCACGTTAGTGGGCACTTTTACCGAAAACACCCCGGTCCGCCAGCCCAGTGGGCACACAGATAACCGCCAAACCCGATGGTATACAATGCGTGCGCGCCCTTTATGGACGCTGCTGATCGCGCAAAACCGTCGCTTGATCGTTTGGACGCGCCTTTTGGCGCTGCGCTTTGCACAGAGCAGGGAACGCGGTATGCACGCGCGGTGTCTTCAACACGGCAAGGAGCGTGACATGCATAACAGATGGTGGCGATCAGCGGCAGCGATAATCCTGGCTCTCGGCGCGCTGGCCGGGTGCGGCGGCGGGCAATCGGGCGATGCCAAAAGCGCAGATCCGCTTTTGAGCGCCTTGACCGTGGACACTGACCGGGATGCGGTGGGTACGTTTATCGACACCAAGGGTGAGGAAATTGGCGCCGTCGTGTTCACCGAAGCGCCGAACGGGGCGGTCATGATCCTCGTGGATATGGCAGGCCTTCCCCAGGGATGGCACGGCATTCACCTGCATCAAGTGGGCAATTGCGGGGACCCGGACGGTGGCTTCAAGGCCTCTGGCGGGCATGTGGATCCCGACGACAATGCCCACGGCCTCCTCAACCCCGAGGGCAGTGAACGCGCCGATATCCCTAATATCTATGCCCATAGCGATGGCCGCGCCACGGCGGAAATCCACCGAATGGGCGTATCGCTCTTTCCGTCAGAGGAGAACGCGGCCCTTAACGGCCCCCACCCCCTTCTCGATGAGGATGGATTTGCAGTGATTGTGCATGCCAACCGCGATGATCACCGCACACAACCTATTGGCGGCGCGGGAGCCCGCCTTGCCTGTGCTGTGATTACCGCAACAAACAGCTAACTCTATCCGGAATGCGTGGCCCCTGTTGCACAGGTGCCATCCGTGATATCTTTTACCCCCAGTTAGGACGAACAATACTGGCTTGGGGAACAGTGGGTAGACCATGAGCGAGACGTGGGGGCAAAAACAGCCATCAAGACAGGCGCCTCAGGCCCATAAAGGCGACGGCGCTGCTCGGTGCTCAGGGTCCGGTGAGGTCCCAAACCGCCGTGCCCTGTTGAAGTCTGTGGCAGGCCTTGGCGTTGCCGCGGGGCTCAACCCGCTCATCGGCCTTGCCGGGGCCCATGGCGCACTTCAGGACGCCGAGCCGCGCAATCCGTTTGCCGATGGACGACCCGGCAGCAACCCTGACGGGCGATACCCCGACGGACTACGCGCGCCGTCCCGAAAACCGGGTGCGGGCGGAGAGCCGATTGTTGGCCGATGGGCGCGGCTCGCGGACATGCCGATCCCGGTGCAGGAAATTTATCCCGCCCCCTTCTGGACCGAAACCATCGCCCGTCGCCAGGGCACGCGCGCCCTGCGCGCCCAACGGTTTAACATCATCGTCAGCGCGGGCGGCATAACGGGCGTTGATCGGGGCCAGTTTCGCGCCAGTGACCAAAGCTTTATCTTTGATCCGGCCACCAACACATGGACCACGGGTCCGCGCCTGCCCGGCCCGCGTCACCACCTGCATCTTGTACCCCATAACGGCTTTTTGTTTGCCCTCGGCGGTTTTTCCACGCTTGAGCGACGGCGACAGCGACGCGGGGTGCCCAGCGCGCAAAACGGTTGGACCATGCGCAATGAGGTCTGGCGTCTCGATGATATCAACGATCGCTGGCGCCCCATGGCGCCGATGCCCATTCCGCAAGCCGAAGCGGCCTGTGTGTCTCTGGGCGGGTTTATCCATATCGCGGGCGGGCGCTCCCCCACCGGCAGCCTGAATGGGGCGTGGTCGGATCATATTGATACGGACAAACACTATGTCTATGACGCAAGGGGCGACCGCTGGTTTGAGGCGGCGCCCATGCCCACGCCGCGTAATTCCATGGCAGCGGTGGGCCTGCGCGGGGCAATCTATACCTTCGGCGGGCGCACCGTGAATGGCGGCAATCTGGCGGTCACGCAGGCGTATGATCCGCTTGCGGATCGTTGGCAGACCATGCGCCCCATGCCAAAACCACAAGGCGGAACCGCCGCGGCGGCTATCGGCAACACAATCTTTGTTTTTGGCGGGGAATATTTCTCCGACCGCACAGGCAATGGCGGCGTCTATCGCGAAATCTGGGCGTTTGATACTTCCGAAGACCGTTGGCGCTCCGCCGGCCTGATGCCCCGCCCCCGCCATGGCCACGGCGCCGTGAGCATCGGCGACACGATCTACACCCTTGGCGGGGCAAGCCAACCCGGCGGCTACGGCACCAGCGCGGTCACGGATGTTTTTTCCGTTTACTGATAAAGCGCTTCCGACGTTAGACCCACAAGGCCCTGCCCCGGATGGGTTTCATCGTGGAAGGTGACAATGACGGTCCCGCCGGGACGGACCACGCGGGCAAGCTCGGCCAGCCATTGATTCTGCGTTTCCAGCCGCAAATGGGTGAAGACGGACAACAGCCAGACGGCATCAAAATGGCTGTCGGGAAAATCAAGCGGCGGCGTCAATTGATTGCGCGCGAAAGTCCCCGGCAGGTTTTGCGCGCACCAGCGCACCAACCTCGGATTGTAGTCCACCCGATAAAGTGCCGCAGCGCTATGAGCCGGCATGTGCCGGATGATCCGCCCACAGCCGCACCCAAGATCGAGCAGACGTTCCGTATTTTGAAAGTTTCCACCATGGCGCGTCACAAGCTCGGCAATCGTGCGAGCCGGCCAGCAAGGCAAAGCGTCAGGAAATATGTTCCAGCCTCGGTGTAGGGGCACCGATAATCCGGGCATGATGTGAAGGAGCCATAGATGAACCAATGTTGCACGCTGCGCGCTATATCGGCGGGGTCAACCCCGCCCTACGCCTGAGGGCGATACTGCGAAGGCGCGGTGCGCACGGCGGTACATCGCGCAACACTTGATGCACCCTACGCTTGCTTATCAACTTGACGATTTATACTTCGGGCCGGGCTGTGCTTTGGAGGCCATCAGCGCAGTATCCGCTGGTACGTTGCTGCCGAAGATTGCCACGAGACGCCATGTGATGACGTCGCCTTCTTCAAGCGTTACGCCGCCGCTTGCGCTATCGGAGTCTGCGAACGGAATAATTCGACGCGCTTCGCAATTTCCGATACTGTTTTTCAATCGTCCATGGACGTCGCGAACATAGTATTGCCATGCTAGCGCAAAGGATGCACCGCCTGGAACATCCATCGTTTCGCAAGCTTCATCGTTATAGGTGAAAACTCTCTCAGCCTTCATCACACCACTCTGACGCGAGCGGGGCGGATTGTCCTCGTCGAACCGTGCGGTAATCGAGCGCAGGAATTTCATTTTCCCCGGCCGGGTGCTTGACTCATATTGTAGGCAAGGAAACTCATTAGCGGTTGCGGCAACAATGTTATCCATTACATCCTTGACGGTCTTTGCGGTTCCGAGGGGTATTGTCTTTCGAAAATAAAACCCTGTTACATCAACGGTGATCATATATCTCTCCTGTATGTGCTATCCACCACGCATCACCCTGAAGCATAGCGCTGGAAAGAGAAAAACCACTGTAACTGGGGTTACAGATGAAAAGTTTATTAGGCGGCATTTACGTAATATTGCCCACACGGATGGTTTTAGGCTTTTGCCCCTGCGCCATGGATGGCCCCGCCATCGCGGCGGCCATGGGCGCAGGCTTTGGCGCGGTCTACAGCTTCAATGCCGCCCATGGGATTTCGCCCGTTTCCACGCCCGTGGCGCTTTATCCCGGGATGCCCGAAGGCGGCGAGATGAGCTTTCACGCCGGCTTTTTCCTGACCGCCGCCGACGCGCAGAAAGTACCAGACCTTTTAGCCGCTAAGGATGCATCCGGTGCGCTGACCCTGGAAACCCTGCCGCCGGGCGAGGCCTTGCGCACAACCCATGTGGGCCCCTATGCAGCGCTGAATGAAGCCCACAAAGCCCTTTGGGACCATATGGCCACAAACGAAATCGCGCCAGGCCCTGTTGTCTGGGAAAACTATATTGACGATCCCACCTCAACCCCCGAAGACACCCTCCGCACGCAGATTATCCGGATGATTGCAACCTAATACCCATGCGGCATGGAGCTTTTGGCTAGACTGCGTTTACTTTTTTTGAACCGGAAACGCAGTCTAGATTCTTGAGTGGTCGCGCGTTCGAACCCAAAAACCGTGACGACA
>JBCBRS010000037.1:0-15082 GCA_039819545.1 Pseudomonadota bacterium
CAGGCAATACCATTACCCTCATCGGGGTGGATATAGCAGACCTCGATGCGAGTGATTTTCTGTTCTAACGCGTTTCCAGGCGAACTGTTTACGGGTAGCTGCAAAGAAACGCGCCAAGACAATACCGTAACTCCATCGCCGCCATCGAGAAAATCATGATCGGAGGTGAAGTTGACCGTTTGCGGAGCAAACGCAGCGACCGAACGACAACCACGAATGAAGTATCGCGCATCTGAAAAGCTTGAAATCATTCGCCTGGTTGAGCCATTTACTACCTGAACATGGCTGCATTCAAAGGGGTCGGATCAGAGCACTCGCATCTGTCAGCAAGGCGCACGCTCGATAAGACTGCTGTATCGAGATCAACATTTTATCGTTGGTGTGATTTGTATCAACGGTTTGGCGAAGAAGGGCTTGAAGACAGGCGTTCAGCCCCGCATAGGGCATGGAACCGAATACCAGACAAAGTGCGAAGTGACGTGCTCGATTTGGCGCTTGCGCGCCCAGAACAGTCACCGCGTGAGTTTGCAGTAACGTTCACCGATGAGCGAGCCTACTTCATCTCTGAAGCCAGTGTTTATCGTATGTGAAGGCACATGATCTCATCACGAGCCCAGCCTTCACGGTAATGAAGGCTGCCAATGAGTTAAAGGATAAAACCACAGCGCCCAAACGGCTCAAGTTATATTGCCGATGACCTTGCAGATTGGCTGGGGGAATCACGGCGTGGATCATTTTCGCAGTGCACCTTACCATCCGCAAACGCAAGGTAAGATTGAACGTTGGCATCAAACCTTGAAGAACCGCATTTTGCTGGAAAACTACTATCTGCCTGGCGATCCTGAGGCACAAATTGATGCGTTACTTGGTCACTACAATCATGAAAGCCTGAAAAACTTCACACCCGCTGACGTCTACACCGGACGTGAACAAGCCATTTTACTAAAATGAGAAAGGATTAAACGGAAAACATTCGAACATCGGCGCTTGCAACACCGCAAAGCCGCAGCTCAAATTGAAACCACAGATGAGCCAGAGACTCCCTTATTGAATACACTCAACGGTCTCATGTTATTTGGTGACGGACAAGTCGATATTGGAAACACACTTGTCGAAATACATATAAGAAATACTGCGACAAAAAATACGAAGCAAAGACAAAATATATAGTAAGCCATTTTCAATTATTGGCTTAGAGCTCCGCCCCCAGCGCACTTCAAGTAAAATAGACACCGACCGTGGCTCGCATGCCTGCACTGCGTTGCAAGGCATTGCTGCGCCCGCACCACTCGGTATCGATTTTTCTTATCCGTTTGCACCCCCGTTCTCGGCGAAGGCCAAGGGTTGCATTAGCAACCCATACCCAAGCGAAAGGGGAACTTCATGAGCAATGACAATCAATTGCCCGATACCATCACAATCACATGGCATATCCGCGATGTGCTGGAGATCAGACCGGAACTCACCACCGAACAAGCCCGCAAGGTTCTGCATCACGCCAAGGACCACCATAGCGCCAGTTATGGTATCAATTGGGACGTGCTCGAGGCCGCCGCCCATGCCTGTTTCCCCGTTGGCGAGGAGTGGTAATCATGATCAAATTACACGCACAGCCCTATGATATTTCTGCCACTGGGTTCTATTTCGATGACGCGGAGGAGTACACCCGTAAAGCGGCAATTGCCCAGAACGCCTATGGCGATCCGGTCGAAGAATTTGAAATCCAGTTCATCGACAGCGACGATGATCTGGACGCCAGCTTTGCCGAGGCGTTCGGATTAAACCAAGCCAATATTGCCCGGTTCTTTAATCTTGCTGATACATGGGACGATCAAGACAAACAGCGCTTTATCATCGCCGTTGGTGAATGCGGTTACAGCTTTGACTCCGATACGGTGAACCCGGATGATTTTGAGGTCGATATTTACGAAGTCGATAGCCTCAAAGACCTTGCTGAGATGTTCGTCGATGAAGGGCTTTATGGCGAAATCCCGGAGCCTTTGCGCTTTTACATCGACTACGAAGCCATCGCCCGTGATCTGTCTGTGGATTTCTCAGAAATTACCCTTGGCGGCACCCGTTACGCCTATGCGTGCCGATAGTGGGAGGGCAGAGAATGAGCATATCAAAACCCCTCACACAGGACGACAAACTGTCCGCCTTTCTATCCGTAGTCGGTGGATCAAGACCCATATGGACAGAGCTTGCGCAATCCGGCGCAAGCGATGATCGGCTTGCCATTGAGTTGGAGCGTCACATCGGTATTGAAGGCGGTTCATCGCCCCGCAGCAACTGCCCCGCCACACACTATAAGGCAGCCGGTTTGCGCATATGGGCATCATGGGATTTGACCTATCCCTTGCGCGAGCGACCAATATTTGCCGGACGTTTAACCGTATCCATGGCGCGGGAGGTCTTTGCCATCCCCGACCCCAGCGATGACCAGTTAAAGCTATTCTGACAGCGCAATAAAGCCGCAAAAGCTTTGCCGGTTGGTGATCTCACCAACCGGCGACATCTGCGATGCAATTCGCGGTATTTACCCTGAATTCCTCTGTATGCGAGCAAATTTGCAATATCCCCCTGAAATCCAGTAAAATTATGGGAACAATGGCAATAGAGGATTGCATTAATTATGCGCGATACGGATCAAGATAGACGGGATAAAGCGGCCAAGGCCGCTGAGTTCCGCCGTGAGCGCGATGATAACAACCTACAGATGGCCGGTTATCAGACCGGACGCCTGCCCAAATCCTTCAATCAGGGCGGCCTCACCGCCGAAGCCCTCAAAGAAAAGAAAGAAAAAGACCGTCAGAGCCAGCGTTTATTGCGCCGGGCGCTGGGGATCAGTTTTGAGGATCGTCTTACAGACTTATCCGACAACATCACCCTGACAGAGACAGCGTCCTATGAAGCCTTGATTGAGGCGCGGGATGCACGGGACTTTGTGTTCAATGCCCTGAAGGCCCTTCAGGCCAACGCCCATGTCCATCCCGATGGGCGCAGGGTCTATCTCTCCGAAGATGGCAGTTATGCGATTGATGAGAATTTTGAACGGTTGTCAGAACCTGAAATGACCGCTTTGGAGTGGAAAGAGGGAAAAATAACAGCAGAACAATTCACTGAAGGGCACCAAAATCTTCAAGATGCGGACTTAAAAGTACGTGAGATTGAGCAATATCGCGAGAGGGTCGAAAGAGCGAGTGAGCGACTTGAAAGCGGTGAGATTGATACAGACGTGGAGTTAAATGAACTCGACGGTCTTATTGCCGAGGCACCCGCGGCAGTCGCAGCCCGAATGAACACAAACGACTTCACACACCAGCTAATGCCAAGCGGCGCTAAATCTGTGCAGATTACCCGTCACCCATCAGCGCCGTAAAGTGCTGCTAATTTGTAGGCCAATTTTTCGGCTTACCGCACTTCAGGTTGATGATTGAAACAACAGTTCTTGCCGCATGTGTGTCAGGAAACCGTTCAAACGCTTTTTCGACGAATGCGACGGCTTCTTTTGTATCTGGGTCAAAAAACCACTCATTGATACAGTTTGCCCGTTCGTGATTTTGATCAATCGCAGCATGGTAGCTTGCCATATCAACAAGCGCCTTAAAGTACATCGCGCGTTCCAGACTAGAAAACTTCTCCATCAAGTCCTTGGCTGGGAAGGCGTGCGCCGGTTGAATCAACAGCCCAAGCACAAGCATTGCCGTCAATATAGGCAGGTTTCTTAACATAGAATTCATGGATCACTTTCTATAAAGGGAGCCCTTTTACAAAATTAAATATTTTACGAGCGCTGATTTTACGCTATCTTGTATTTCAACAGCTTAGCCAGATTGCAGTGCAACTACGCGCTGCGATGCCGTGCCTTCCTAAAGGGCACCCTTTTAGCTGGTTCGAGACGAAATTGTGAGGCGTTCCCCTGCCTCTATATCCCCCCTGTAGATGCATGGGTCTCGAACCGGTTAAGTGGGATGATCCCGACGTTACGGAGGTCAAATGGCAAAGATCGGCTATGCGCGAATATCAACGATTGACCAAAATCCAAACCTACAGATTGATGCGCTTAAATCATTCGGGTGTGATCGTATCTATCGGGATGCGGTTTCTGCCGTTGGCAAAAAGCGGCCGGGTTTTGAACGCGCACTCAAACGCCTCAAATCCGGTGACTCGCTCGTGATCTGGAAACTGGACCGCGCGTTTCGCTCCACCATCGATGCGCTGGTCACACTTGATGACCTAAACCAGCGCGGCATTCAGCTGGTGGTCTCCACATTGGGTATCGTTTCTGACACGCCGGAGGGAAGGTATTTCTTTAGAGGCATTGCCAGCGCCGCCGAGTTCGAGCGCGACCTGATCTCCGCCCGCACCAAAGAAGGCATGGCCGCCGCAAAAAAACGGGGCGTACACGTGGGTAGGCCGAGAAGAAAATTTAGTTAACTCCCAGCATCCAAGCTCTTGGCAAGCTTATGAGCTTTTTTCTAGTGTACAGATATCACACTATCAGAGGCGTAGGTCTACGAGGGTAAGAAGATCACTATAGGTTAATCTTACGGTCAATACTCCCTGAAAAGGTATTGCAATCTTGTTCCTAATCATGAGGCTTCCTGGGGGACATCAGAGAACTGTTAGTCACAGGTTTTCCGAGCTTCCCCTTTTGGTGATCGTATTCCGGTAACATAATATTTGACGTTGCGTTCTATTGAATTAGCTTACAACGTTTAATCATATTTCATATGTCGTCTATTTCTTCCAAAAGAAGTCGTTTTACAAGTATAAATTTACACCGATTTATATTGAGATCGTGAGTATGCGTTGAAAAAATAATCTCCAGTTCTTTAAAATAGATTTTTTTGGGGCCTCTATTCTTGTTTTCTAGTTTTTCAAAGCATTCGATAATGGCGGCGATAATTTTTGAGTCTTCATCATTCGTAAGTGTTTGATTACAGGTAAGCGCAATTACGCTAGCGAAAAAGGGATCGTAAATACCCCAATTTTCGACAATCACCTTTGTCGTTTCACACATCTCGATTTTATCGACTGACGGCGCATATTCTTCAGTTTGGTAGAGCATAAAGATGTCCCCTCTTTTTGCTTAATCTTTCGATCCGCGTTTTGCCGATAATTCTAAAGGTCCAGGAACATCCCACCGCCCTTCAGGAGCTATCAACGTATAAGGTGATGTATCTATATTGAATGCAGTCGGATCAGCGTCCAGTGTGCAGCTCATTTCCGTGTAGGAATAATCTGAAAATACAAACTGACTTTTTCCGGAAACTGGTGACGCTCCCATATACATCCATAAATTCTCCACACCTTTTTGGGCATGGCCGTAAAAGGTCACAAACCCTTTTTTGAGGCAGAAATCGCGCGCTGCACTTATCAATCGAAAAGCCAAGCGCGATTTTCGATAAGCTGGCATCACAGCGAGGCGCTCCAGTTTTACAAATGCACCAAAGTACCGAATGCGCAGGCATCCAACAGGTTCACCATTTTTGTAAGCAAGCAGATGCGTCCCGGCGAAATCGTTTTCGTCAAACTCCTCATAGTAAGGACAATGCTGATCACCCATGTAAACTGCAGCTCTTATCACCGCGACATGCATGAACGCCTCAATATCTCGTACGATGGTAATTCCGGAATATACCTTACGGCGTTGTCCGCGTACCGTGTCGTATCGGGGCAGATTTGATTTACTCATGATACCTGCCTCCATACCTTTGGCTCTAACTTGAAGAAATCACCTACAGAGGAACGCTCTGGATCAAGCGGTGAGAACCCAGCACGGATTGACGCGCGATGACCCGCTTGGGTCGTTGGTTTGACATAAAGAACCTTGCCTGCGAAAGGGGCTCGATTAAGTGCAATCTCAAGCAGCGGTAACGCCATGTTACCCGATGGCTTTATCGCGCTCATCCACCAATAGAGTGACACCGCCCCTTCAAAACTTGGCGCTAATTGATCCGCTGCTATAGTTGTTCCATCAAATGTGCCTGCAACCACGTCATCACGACCTGAGTCTGAAAGCGGAAGAAACGCGTGAAACCCCACAACATTATTGCCATGTGATCGCGCTGTTGTTCTTACACTGAACATTCCGTCGCTAAACATGCTTGATATCTCCAAAGCCGATGAATTCAGCTCATCAGCTTTGAAATATCGTTCTAAAATCCGTTGTATTTGCGGCGCATGTGCCGGAACGGCTGGTTCCAATGAATAGCTATGCCACGATAACTCCTTGCTACGTCTAAAATTGATTCGCTGCTCTGAAACCGGATCGTCTTCAGTTCTGTTGGTACTCATACTGATACTCCTTTTACGTACGAACCCAAGGAGTATAAAAGCCATAGGATGGGTGGGGGATAAGATTCACCTCATCGATGTTTTTAGTTTTGACTTGCCCGCAAAACTTGTGAAGTATGCAAGACTGCTTTTCTAAAGGGCAAGGTTGCGAATATGGCAAATGACCGCATTCTGAAATCAAACCTCGCCTCGGGTGATCTTGAGATTTTTTATCTTGCAGCCACGCACGGCAGTTTGCGTGGAGCCTGCGGACCACTCGCAATTAGTTATGACACAGTTCGGCGTAGAATTGACAGGTTGGAGGCTGAATTCGGCCAAAAGCTCTTCGTTCGAGAAACCGATGGCGTGTCACTTACCGCTTACGGGGAACAACTCTTTGAACATGCAAAAAATCTTTGGGATGCTCTAGAAACTGTAAAACGCCTATCGAGACGGAGCTCGGAAGAAGGAACAGGCCTGATCTCGTTGCAAGTCCCAGAGGGATTAGGTTCTTTCTGGGTGTTTCCCCGCTTGCACAATTTTATGGAGAGTTATCCCAGCCTAACGCTCCAAACCGATTTGACTGGACCGATGAACTCGGTTCGAGACAGAGGATACGATGTAACAATACAGTACAAATGTCCGGAAAATACCGAAAAAATTTGCCGCAAGCTAGGTTCAATGCATGTTCTTCTTTACACGGGCCGTAATTTTGAAGTTGCAAATGGAAAACCAACTACAATTCAAGATTTACGAAATTACCGCCTCGTTCATCAATCGTCCGAAACATTCGATGAAATGGCTCTTATGCGGATGCTTGGCCATGAGCAACCATCGCAACCAATAGCCCATCTGGTGGATTCATCTATTGCAGCTTTCCAGCTGATTAGAACAAGTCACACAATCGCGGCCTTTCCGACTTATGTTTCAGCCTTAACCAACCAAATCATCCCCCTTCATGTTTCCGGTGTTCAAAGCAAGTTGGACATCTGGCTCACATATCAAAGAGATGTGAAATCGAGCAAACCTGGTATGGACCTTATTCAGTGGCTTATAGAATGCTTTGACTCCACGAAGTTTCCGTTCTTTGGCGATGAATATGTATCACCAGAAGAAATTAGCGACTTTGATCATTCCTTATGGGCTGCGAATTCTCTCGATTACGTAATAGGTGACGAAGGTGTTTAAAGCGCGATTTACGATATATTCAACTTTCAGCGAATGAGCGAACCCCAACTTTTCAAATCGATGCGCTCAAATTATTCGGGTGCGATCTTACCTATCAAAGTGAATAGTCTCGGCTTTGCCGTCTTTTGCGCGTTTTTCGTAGTTGCGGTGTATCGTGATCATTGTGGTTTGCCATTTTTAGGTACCTTCCAACATCCGAGCGTAATTCTAGCAATAGCGTAGCTTGTCGTTTTCGATTGGCCTTGATCTTAGCTTGAAGGATGCGGCGCTCGTGCAGCTGTAATTTAACCATCATATCGTGTTCCTGATTGTCACGCTGATTGCATGCCGTCACCTCAGCTTCGTTCTGTTTTTTGATCTTACCGTATTGACCAGTCACGCGATCCCACAAGCCTTTGACGCCCTTGCGGAAAAGATTGGCACGCTTTGTAGCTTCACGGGCTTGGCGTTCTTCGTGTGTTTGTTTCAAGTCCTGACGGGCGGCACGATGTTTATCGCGCATCAATGCTTTTGCATGATCAAACGTCGCGGTGCGGTGTTTATGGGCTTTTTTGGCACCATCAATATGCGCCTTGATCACAGGTGTCATGCGGTTCGCGATTTCGCGCTTGGTTTCTGCAACAGAAGGCAGGCTGTCTGCATTGCCCAGCTTTGCTTTCAGGTCTTTGGCTTTGAGATTTAGGGCCCGACTGAGGGAATAAATCTCACCATTGTAGTCGACTGCGACGAAGCCGCGTCGATCACCACGTGCCAGATAAAACCCGCGCTCTTGTAAAGCGTGACCAAAAGCGGCGGTTCCATCCGAGACTTCCCAGCATTGTTGAATGGCGGATTTGATTTCTCTTGGATCAACATCATTGCGCTTGGCTTGCTGCCATTCGGCCAGAGTGAAGTTGGTGGGATCACGCAAGGCTTGGTTTTTCAATCCTTTGGGCATGGTCCAGTTATGTTCGAGATAGAGTTTGCGCGATACATCGCAGAGCTTGGTTTTGAAATGCGAAAGCTGTTTTGCCTTCATCTCCATGGCATCAATCCGTGACCAGACCACATGGCAATGACGGCGGCCTTCTTTTTCGTGAAAGACAATGGCGCGGGGCTGATCAACCAAACCGAGCTTGTTCTCAACGCGATCAATTGCGCTTTCAAAGGCCTCGATAGAAACGCTCTCCGTTTCCGGCGGATTGAGTGACAGTGAAAATAGATATTGGCGGCACCGTGTGCCCCTCGATATCGCCTCGGCTTCCTTGAACGCCATATGCAAGGTGTCAGAGGCAAAACCCCTAATCTCATGGACCTCCACATGCTCATTTTCATCACCGCGCATCAAATGCGCAGCAAGGTTCTGTCCATATCCACGTTGGGAGCCTTTCAAGATCATGGCTTGACCCCGCTTTTAAGCCTCAAGGCGCAAACCAGTTCTGAGCGCAAGTATTGAATATCGGCACAAGCTTGGTGCAGTTCCGCTTCCAAGTCCGGTGATACAGGCAGTGCGCCCATATTAACGGCTTTGGCGATTTGGTTGAGATTTTGTGAAAGCCGAGATTGCCCCAGCGCCGCCAACAGCTGCGCAAAGAGCTTCTGATCCTCAGGGGCGATGCGCGGCTTCTTAACCGGGCTTTTGCGGTATTCCGGGATTTGATCGGCGAACAAACGCTCCCGGATATAGCTAGACCAAGCGCGTGAACCGCACATTTTGCTCAAAAGTGCCCGTTCTTGCTCGGTAAACCGGATCGAATAGGGTTTCGGCCCGGCCTTAGGTGACCGAGACCGAAGGCGTGAGGCAGTTGCTTTTTTGGTTGCAGATGCTGATTGAAATTTAGGGCGGACATTCATGAGGATAACTCCTCAAAATCAATGCCTGCCTCTTCCAGAATGGTATTCCAGTCCGCTAAAGTCTCAAAAAGGTGGTTCGAACTATCTGGTTCGAGGCCCACCATAGCCCTTTTTGCGAAGTCAAAAGGGCAGAACCCCCGAAAGCGATTTCGCGCAGCAAAACGCGGGTGAGTAAAACCGCTGAAATCATTTTCGCTTGTGTGCTCGGCTGCGTTGCCTCTTTGTTGAAACAAAAACGCAGTCTGGTTATGCCGTCTACAAACGCTGTTTTCTGCGCTGTCGGTGCTTACGGACTGCATGTACGCTGCGCGCCGATTCTCAAAAACAGCCGGTTCGACGGACAAAACCGATTTTTCGTTTAGATTTTTACGCCACCGTTAACATGGGCGCTGCTTCGGGCAGGTCTTCGCCGAAGGCGCGTTGGTAGAATTCGGCAACGGTGGGACGTTCGAGTTCGTCGCATTTGTTGAGGAACGTCACGCGGAAGGCGTAGCCCACATCCTGGAAGATGTCGGCATTTTGTGCCCAGGTGATAACCGTGCGTGGGCTCATCACCGTGGAGATATCGCCGTTCATAAAGGCATTGCGGGTCATGTCGGCGACGCGGACCATGGCGCCCAATTGCTCGCGGCCTTGCGCGTCGTCATAGGACGGACATTTTGCACCGACGATATCCACCTCCGCATCATGGTCCAGATAGTTAAGGGTGGTGACGAGTGACCAGCGGTCCATCTGACCCTGGTTTATCTGCTGGGTACCGTGATAGAGCCCCGTGGTATCGCCAAGGCCGATTGTGTTGGTGGTCGCGAACAGGCGAAAATGCGGGTTCGGGGTGATCACTTTATTCTGATCGAGGAGGGTGAGGCGGCCTTCCGCTTCGAGCACCCGCTGGATCACGAACATCACGTCGGGGCGACCGGCATCATACTCGTCAAAGATCAGGGCAACCGGGCGCTGGAACGACCAAGGCAGGATGCCCTCCTTAAACTTGGTAATCTGGGTGCCGTCTTCGACCACAATGGCGTCGCGCCCGATCAGGTCAATTCGGCTCACATGGCTATCGAGATTAACACGCACGCACGGCCAGTTGAGACGCGCTGCTACCTGTTCGATATGGGTCGACTTGCCGGTGCCGTGATAACCCTGGACCATCACGCGGCGATTATGTGCAAACCCGGCAAGGATCGCCAGTGTCGTTTGAGGGTCAAACCGGTAGGAGGGGTCAACCGGCGGAGAATATTCGCTGGGTTCTGAAAAGGCCGGGATGGCGAGATCAATATCCACGCCAAAGGTCTCGCGCGAGTCGACGGTGGTGTCGGGTTCCGGGAAAACAACGTCTTCGGCGATGGTGGCCATGGGGATTTCTCTCTCAATCGCTGGGGGCGCCAGGCCGTCGGGTGCAGGGCGCCAACAAGCGCGGACATTCGCGCGGAACCGTGGAAAAAACAAGGCTCGCGCGCGGCAGGAAATACGCAACGGTATGCGGCGTTACCGCTCAATCAATACGCTGCTGGTTTTCGCCGGTTCCCTTAAAGCCCGGGGGGCCATGGGTCTGTATCATGCACTGGGGCGGCGCGGAATTGTGCCCGCGGACGGGCGGGTGAACTTGGGATTGCGTTTTCGTTGGCGCCCTTTGCGCAAGGTGAGGACACCGACCAAACCGAGACGGCCCCGCCACCATAGGATGCCGACAGAGAGTCACAGCAAAAGACGCATAAAACGAATACGGCGCTGGCTATTGGCGGCGTTGTTGCGGTGGCGGGCGGCGTCGCGCTTGCCGCTACCGGGACCCGATGACGCTGTGGAAGATGCCGTCGAGGACAGCTTCGATCAATTTTAGGAAGGCCCCGGCGGCTCCTAAAAAATCTTCGCTTTTTTCAGGATCTGGTGAGCCTTTACCACGCTTTGTAATTGCTCTTCGGCAGACCGGTCGCCCTCGTTCGAATCCGGGTGAAACTTACGCAGCAATTCCGCGTAGCGCTTGCGGATTTCGCCTTGCGGGGCGGTAACCGGTAAGCCGAGGGTTTTGAATGCGCCTTCCTGAAGTTTGGTCAGGCGTTTGCCCTCCCGGTAGGCACCGCGCACGGCAACCCGTTTTTTTTCCGCGCCATCAAGCACACCAAAGGCATCCTGCATGTCCGCTGGCCCACGGGTGCGCGCGGCTGCGGCGGCACGTTCGTTTTTCGCCCAACCCCAGGTGGGCCGATCTCCGTAAATATTGGCATCGCGCGCGGCTTTGGCCTCGTCGGCGGACAGACCCTCAAAGTAGTTCCACTGTTTGTTGTGCTCGCGCGCATGGGCCTGGCACAGCCACAGATAGTTCCGGGGCTCGCGCGGCGACTTTGCCGTGCGGCAGTCACCGGGCTCGGTGCAGCCCTCGTATTCGCAAATTTTGTCCACGGGTTTTTTCCACGCCGGTTCCTTTTTCGACCGTGCCGACGGGGGTTTCACGCGGATGTCAAAACCGTGACGGGGTTTATAACGCTCTTGAGTCATAAAGCTCATTATGGGGATGTCCGCCGGGCGATACAATCTTGACAGAGGGCCGGAAGTGGCGATGTTCTGGCGGGATGGTTACACAAAACCCTACCCTGGGGCCAAGGGCGCAAACCCTTCATGACAAGCTCTACGAAAGCCTCACCCCCACCGTGCTGGAGGTGCGCGATGAGTCGCACCTTCATGCGGGTCACGCCGGGGCGCGGCCCGAGGGCGAGTCGCATTTTCGGGTCTTGATCGTGTCCTGTGCGTTTGAGGGGCACGCTCGCGTCGCGCGCCAGCGTATGGTCAACGCAGCTTTGCGCGACGAGCTGCGCAATGATGTCCATGCGCTCGCCATGAAAACGCTGACCCCGGACGAATACCGCACCCAAAACCAGATTGAGGCGGAAACCCGGGCCAAAGATGCCTGACCAGCCTGCGGTCCAGCATATTTGTTACCGCGTCCGCATCTTTTTAATCCGCAAAGTGAACCACCATGGACCTACCTGACGCGCCGGTGACCTTAGCGCTGATCCTCGCCAATGTGGGGATCAGTTTTTATGCCCTGTTTGGTGACCAGGATTTCCTTGAGCAATTCAAGTTTGACGTCAACGCCCTGCGCCAACGCGGACAGCATTACCGCGTCTTCACCTCGTCGTTCCTGCATAATGATCTGTTTCACCTTTTGTTCAATATGATGGCGTTGTTTTCCTTTGGTCCGTATCTGGAGCAATTGCTGGGACGCACCGGCTTTCTGGTAATTTACTTCGGTGCCATTTTGATCAGCGGTATCGTCACCTTTTTTGTGAACCGGCAAGACGGCGCCTATTCCAGCGTTGGGGCGTCGGATGCGGTATCGGGTGTCGTATTTGGGTTTATTCTCTTTTATCCGCTTGAGTCCCTCTATATTTTCCCGTTACCCGTGCCGATCCCGGCCATCCTGTTTGGTGGGCTTTTTATTATTGGCTCATCTTTTTTGATGGACCGTCAGGACCGCCGTATTGCCCATGAAAGCCATCTTGCCGGGGCGGCGGCCGGCCTGATCCTGACCATTGCCATGCAACCGGCCGCATTCAGCGTCTTCATAGCAAAGATGACGGGAACGTGAGGTAAAGAAGAGAAGGCCGCTTATAACAAAAGCGGAACCGGGGAAATCCTCTCGTGACCCGCAGGGCTAACAGGTCGCCATGATTTTTCCGGTTCCGCCCGGCCTGGTCACCGATCCTCTGTATACGCCAGAGTTTATCGATGGTTCTCCCAATTCCCCACGCCGGTATCCTTGTGGATAATGAAAGGATCGTGCTGAATTGGGGCAGCCTTTGGGCTGGCCTGTGAAGCTCACAAGGCGGTTATGCGGTTTCTTCGTGCCGGGGGTGGGCGATGCGGGCGTATCGCTGGAGCGGAAGGGCAGGCGCCTTTGCTGCGCGGTACGCCGGCAAATTATAGCTCAATTGCCCGGCAAGAATTGCGCATGGATACAGTCTATGGTCAGCTTGCCGTCATGAACTACATAAACAGGAGGAGTTCCATGACCATGAAAACGCTTATTGGAAAAATAGCTCTTGCGGCGTGCGGTGCGGCGGGATTGGTAATGACGGTGAGTATCGCGGCGCAGGCGCAATCGGTCGAGGACTTGCGGCGCGCGGGTGAGGTGCTGGCCACGCGGGATGGCACGGCGGCGCAGGATAAAAACTGCAACTGCCCGAAGGAACGCTGGGTGAGCGGCAAGGTCACGTCGTACACGACGCAACATCCGGCCTTTACGGTTTTCCTGATCAATCGCACCGCCGTTCAAATCTGTGATCTCGTCAGCGGCGATGGATTGCCGGTTGATGCGACCCATATCTTTTTTCAGTCGCTGCAAACGGCCATGATCAATGATCTGCCTGTGGAGACTTACGTCCGCAGCTTTGGGAATGATCCGCGTACGGGCGATGAAAAGCTATGCATCGACCGGGTTGTGGTCAGCCGGTAAGGTACCGGTGTTGGGGCCCGCTGCCACGCCATGGCGAAACGGCTGGCGGCGGGTTTGAAAATAAATCTGCCGGGCAAGGGCGCGCATGGGCGCCGTAAAGAGGGTGGCATTCAAAACCGCATTGGGCGGGGCGCCGGACCAAGCGCGACGGATCAGCTTCTTGCTGGTAAAACGCGGATAGGCTGCCGCCATGATCGTACCGGGGTCGGCGCCGCCATCGAGAAGATGGCTGGCAATCGCGTATCCCGCCTGACGGCCATAGC
Source organism: Pseudomonadota bacterium (assembly GCA_039819545.1). Lineage (GTDB taxonomy): Bacteria > Pseudomonadota > Alphaproteobacteria > Caulobacterales > Parvularculaceae > CALLPQ01. The sequence goes on from JBCBRS010000037.1 coordinate 14,020, forward strand.
GAAAGGCGAGCCGAATCCCGCCAGCGGTAAGTGGGGAGACAAGCCCCGCCGCATCCCCGGTGAGCAGCACCTGGCGCGTCGACAAGGGATGAACAAGCCCGCCGCAAGGGATGGGCCCTGACCGACGATTGCGCTCGCGGATCGACAAGAGACCCGGAAACAGCGGATGGATGCGGGTCAAAAACTGGTTATAGTCGGGCCGACGTTCCGCACCCGTAAGAGTTGGTGATACGGCAAGGCCAATCTGGGTCATATCGACCCCGGGAATGACCCAACCCAGATAGCCGGGCGCCAACGCGCTGTCGATAAAGCAGTGTAACAGGTCGGGCGCGATACCGTTAAACGGTTCATATTCCGTCTCCAGACCAATCAGAAATTCGCGGTTACGTCCCAAATTGAAATGCGCCGCCACGCGTGATTTTGCGCCGTCAGCGCCGAGCAAATAGCGCGCCGAGAGACCTGTTTTCGCAAGGCGCACCCAATCGCCATCATAGCCCGCACCCTCAAACCGCGTCCCGAACAAAAGGTCGACCCCGGCCCGCTGCGCTTCGCGCGCCAGCCATCGCATCAGGGCCGCGGTATCGGTCGCCAGGAAATAGTACCCGGGCGCATAAAGATCTGTATAGCGATGATTAGGTGCGTATAACCGAACGCCATTGATTTTCCGGGTCAGGCTATCTGGAATATCAATTTCTTCGGCGGCTTCTTTAACGAGAACACCTGTGGTGCGCACCCGCGCACCGGGCTCGCGCTTGGCATCCAGCACCGCAACCTTCAAGCCGCGATGGGCCGCCGTCCGCGCCGCGATCAAGCCTGCAAAACTGGCCCCCACGACAATCAGGTCATAGTCCGGGCCGGTGACCGGCGGGCGGGCGAGTATGGGTGCTGACATGGTTGGATTTTCCCTCTCCAGGTTCGTGAAAAAGGGCTATCACAAAATACTTTGTATTGCAAATTAAATTGGATAAAAGCAGCAGAAGCCGTAACCCCGGACTTGATCCGGCAACTGTTCTCAAGATTGATAGACGGTTTTATTTTTCATCATGGCATTGAGGATGATAAG
>JBCBRS010000038.1:0-13525 GCA_039819545.1 Pseudomonadota bacterium
CGACGTCAACCGCGTCAGGGGTCTCACGGCCTCCTTCCCGCACCTAAATTAGCATAGGCAGACAATACAGGGGTCTCAAATTAAGGTACGGAGTATATGGCGACGGAACCCTGGTCTGCGCGATCGATTGCCCGGGAATACCGAATAGTCTGTTTACTCAGTCCTGAGGGTCCGATTAAAGAAATCAAGAATCATCCGGTCACGGTGCTTGCGAGCGGTGGTGGCGCGAAAGCCGTGTTTTTCACCCGGATAGGTCATCAGTTCAAAGGTTTTACCTTTTTTCTGCAGATCATCAATCAGCTTGACCGTGTTCTGAAAAATCACATTGTCGTCGGCCATGCCGTGAATGATGAGGACCGGGTCCGCCAGCTTTTCGGTATGGGCAAAAACGGCACTGGCGTCATAGGCGTCTTTATCCGCCACCGGATCACCCATATAGCGTTCGGTATACGCGGTATCGTAAAACCGCCAGTCCGTAACCGGCGCGCCGGATACCCCGCCCGCATAAAGATCCGGGTTCTGCATCAGCATATGCAACGTCATATACCCGCCATAGGACCAGCCATAAACGCCGATACGCTCCCCATCCACAAAGGGTTGATCGGCGAGCCAGCGTGTGGCCAGCGCCTGATCGGCAACCTCCGTGGTGCCCATAGCGCGGTAGAGCGTGTTTTCAAACGCGGTGCCGCGATTGCCCGCGCCGCGATTATCCACCTGAAAGACCACATAGCCCTGGTCCACCAACGTCTGGGCGAATAGACCGCCCCATCGGTTGGCTACTCGCTGCGCATGCGGGCCCCCGTAAACAAGCTGGATGGCGGGGGCTTTTTCACCGGCGCGCAGTCCCGCGGGCTTCATCATCATGTAATCCAGTGGCGTGCCGTTTTCGGTTGTCAGTTGACCAAAGGTTGGGGCCACATGGCTGTCCAGATAAGGGCTATAGGGGTGATCCTGGTCCAGACGATTTTCCAATAGCCAGAATTTGCGCGTGCCGTCCTTGACGTGGAAGCTGGCCTGACGCGGCTGGTTCAGGTTTGAATGGCTGAGGATAAAGCCGTCGCAATTGCCCGCGAACCGCGCATTATTCCAGCCCGCCTGATCGGTCAGGCGGCGTGGCCCGTCACGCCCGCGCAAGGATTTGCGGTAGACATGGCGCTCAAGGGCGGTGTCACGCCAGCCGCTATAGTAGAGAACACCGTTTTCCTCATCCACACAGTTGAGGCTTGTGACCATGCCGCCTGCGGTGACCGCACCCTGATCGTTTCCGTCGGCGTCATACCGATAAAGCTGCTGCAGGCCGCTGCGCTCTGAGGACCATAAAAAGCCACCATCGCTCAGGGGTTTGAGGCCGAGGCCCAGATTGACCCAGGTGTCGGCGCTTTCGGTAAGGATCACACGGCTTGTTCCCGTGCGGGGGTCCGCTGCCAACAGGTCGAGACGTTTTTGATCACGGGTCAGCCGCGCCACATAGAGCGTTGATCCGTCTGCGGACCAATAGGCGTCGGCGATATAGATGTCCGGGTTATCGCCGAGGTCAATCCATTTGGTGCGGCGGCCTTTCACATCCGTGACGCCGAGGCGAATGGTGACATTATTGGCACCGGCAAAGGGATAACGCTGGCGGATCGTGACGATTTCGTCCGCATTGATATCAACCCGCTCGGCAATGGGCACCGGGCTCTCATCAATTTGGGTGTAGGCGATCAGGTCGTCATTGGGCGACCACCAATAGCCGGTATTGCGGTCCAGTTCTTCCTGGGCAACAAATTCCGAGACGCCATTGCGGATTGTCCCATCGGCGCCGCGGGTGACGCGTTTTTCTTTTTCTTTTTTCAGATCAAAGATGAAGAGCTCATCGTCGCGCACATAGGACACATAGCGCCCTTGGGGGGACAGCTTCGCATCGGTCTCAAAGGCAGGCGTGTCGGTGGTGCGGAGCACTTCGTCCGTTATCAGATTATAAACAAAGATATCACCGCCCAACGGGAAGAGGATGCGCGTGCCCTGCTTGTCCCACTGATAGCTGATGATGCCGGAGGCGTAGATGCGCTGACGTTCGCGGCGGTTTTTTTCTTCTTCGGAAAGAGCTGCGGCGCCGCCAGTTAGATCGGTGGAAGAGACGAGCACCCGGTCCTCGCCGGTTGCGCTGTCATAGGCCCATAAATCAAGCTGGCTGGCATTGTCTGCCCGCCCGCGTAGCACGGTGACAAGCTTTCCGTTGGGGGAGATTTGCGCCCCGCGCAAAGACGGCCCTGACAGACCCGGCTGGGTATGCAAACGCTCAATGGTCAGGTCATCGGCAAGAGCCGTGGGCGCGATTGTTGCCGTGATAAGCGACCCAGCGCACAGGGCAACTGTAAGCAGCACAGAAAATGGATTGGGCATGGGGCCTCCTCAACTCTGGTCCCGACTTCACCGGAATTTCACGTAAAGTTCAAGATGCGGCGGCAGGCGGTCGTGCCTCCGTTTGAAACTTGAGGGCGGCTATTGGCCCTTTTGTGCCGTTCGTCTTTGTTCGCCGAATGGCGAGTTATACACCTTTTTTTGCCGCAGACGTTCTATTGAAAAATTTCTTACAAAGAGACTTAAAAATCTGCAGTGCTCCCGTAAGGAACAAAAGCTGAAATGCACTCCCTATGCTAGCTGCTAAAAATGTATACAGAACTTGGAGCGGTAGCGGTGCTTCAGACCAACTACTTTCGGTACCGTTCCCTAACATCAAAGCAAAAGTTAGGATGCATGCTCCTACAAAAACCCCTGCCAAAAGCACTTTAAAATTTCGAGGGAATCGAAAGAACACGGAATAAGCAATGCCCCACCCCATGAGAAAACACAGATAGAGCCCTGCCGGGATGGTAGCAGGATCGTCCGTGAATAGCTCATTGATGTTTTCAAATTGTACTGGTCGTGGGGGCTCTGGATAAAACAACAAAACAGAGAACAGAGCGACGTAGGTTGCCATCACAGCAATAACGAAGGCAGAGAACCGATAGATCGTGAACTGCGGTTGTTTCATATTCTAACTAACTTACTTGCCGATGATTTAAATTGATTATCATGCCGCGGCTGTCGAAAAAATGCCTGAAACCGGACTTTCAACAAATGAGGGCTTTCGGCCGTTTCTTGGCGATTAGCTGCCATCGAATTCACACTGAGGCACTACCCGGCAGGCACCATTTTTTCGCTCATAGCGCGCAGCGCCTTCGCGGGGGCGGGCTGACCGCCCGGCGACCGGTTGGTCGCTGCTGCAAGGGTTAGGGGTTGTCCTTCATACCGCAGGCGTTTCGTTCTCGGCCTCCGGGGCGGCCGGTTTGGGCTTGGCTTTGCGGATCACCACATGACCGACTGAGATTTGCATAAAGTCAAACATCGATGCGCGTTGGGGCGATCGGCCAAATCGGGCGTCCGTGGCATCGGGCGCGCCGGCTTCATCCACCAGTTCCTTGACAAAACCCACCATCCCAAAATCGTGGGACGGGATACGCCGGGCGAGGCTTTTGAACTCCAGCGTGTTGGCGACCTTGGACAGGAAAGCATTGTTCTTCACGATGCCCGTCTTGCCGAGGGCAGAAAAGAGTTTCTCCCCGGCGGTGGGGCCAACGGCGCGCGGGCTAAAGTAACGCCCATCCTCATATTGCGGCCAATAGCCGGTGCCCCAATCCTCAATGAAATAAAGCCCGCCCGGTTTCAAATGGTGATTCATCAGATGCCAGAAGGTCTGGCGGGTGTAGTGGCCAATGTGGGAGCCATCATCGATCACGATGTCGATGCCATCCGGTGCATGGGTCCGCCGGATCCGGTCGAGCAGCCCTGTGTCCTGTTGCTTGCCCTGATAGGTGTGGATGCGCCCGCTGTCGTCATCCACGGGGCAGTCATTGATATCAATGCCGATGACCGTCGCCTTGGGGTAGCGGTCGCGCCAATAGCGCAGGGAGTCCCCCTCCGCGATTCCGATTTCCAGAAGCGTAAAGGGCTTGTCCTCATACCCCTGCAGGTGATCCGCATAGACCCCCAGATAATGGGTGTTTTCGAGCTTTGAGAGTTTCGTCGGGGCGGCCATGGGTGGGTCCTGATAACGGGAAACAGCATCGGCCGAATAGGCCAACGTCGCTGGCTATCAGATGTCAGGAAAGACCGCTAGGCCCTTCGCGGCACCGGAGCGGGTCCTCACTGCGGCTCGTTTTTCGTTTGCTCAAGGACAAATTTCCGAAAATCGCGGAACAGCACCGGGTCCTCGCCGCCAAAATATTGGAGGAACAAAATCGCCACCGCGCCATTGCGCCGGTCCACCCAATAGGTGGTACGCGCCGCGCCGTTCCAGCCATAGTGGCCAAGGGCCTGACCGTTAAAGGCGATCTGCTCCGGTGTTTCGGCGATCACCACCGCGCCGCCATAGCCAAAACCGTTATTGGTATCCCCGCCCAGCCAGGGGAAAAGATAAACATCGTCCGGGTCCATCTGATTGGAGAGCATCGCCTCAACGGTCGCCGTCTCCAGCACGCGGATGTTTCCGCACAGCCCGCCATTCAACAGCATGCCGGCAAAGATGCCATAATCGTCGAGCGTGGAGACAAGCCCGCCGCCGCCCGACTGATACGCATTATCGGTGAGGAAGGGGCTCGCCTGACCATCTTCGGCAAGGGTAATCGATCCGTCCTCATTGAGGAAATAGGTAGAGGCAAACCGCGCGCGTTGGTCATCGCGCACGTGAAAGCCGGTTTCATTCATGCCGCACGGCTCGAATAAGCGGTTCGCCATCACCGCGCCAAGGCGCTGACCCGTGACCGTTTCGATCACATGGCCAAGCACATCGGTGGCAACACTGTAATACCAGCCGGTACCCGGCTGCGCGACGAGGGGCAGGGTGGATAGCCGTTCCATCTTTTCGGCGCCGGTCTCGGCCGGGTCAAACAGATTGGCCGCGCTGTAAAGCTCCTCAACAGGATTGATCGGCCCGAAAATGCCATAGCCCATCCCCGCCCGGTGAAGCAGCAGGTCCTTAATCGTCATGGGGGCTTGTTGCGGTGACAGCGTGACAGCACCATCCTCGCCTACGGACAGAACCTGCATCCGCCCCAGGCTGGGCACAAAATCTGTGACCGGATCATCAAGACCGAGAAGCCCATCCTCCACCAGGTCCATGGCGATGGCGGATGTCACCGTCTTGGTCATGGAATAGATGCGCACCACCGTATCTTGCGCCATGGGCACGCCGCGCTCCCGGTCGGCAAACCCCGCCGCGCCGCGATAGACAACCTCGCCTTCATCAAAGACCAGCGCAGAGACCCCCACATGGGTGCCATCGGCCACCACGCCCGCCAGCATCTGGTCAAGCCCGGCGGCATCAAAGCTGCGCGCCGCGCGCTCTGGCGGTGGTGCCGGTTGGGCAGGGGGCGGCGCCGAATGGTTGCAAGCGCCCGTGATCAGCAGGGCCGCGAGGACGCCGAGCGTTTTATAACCATTGATGGTCTTATGAAAATGATCCTGCATACCGATCCCTTTGGTGTTGCAGGGACGGTGCCAGAAAACGCCCGAGGCCGAAATCCCCACCTGGGGGAGGAAGGTATGCCTGCGTCTGGAAGGGCCGCTTACGCTAACTTTTTTCACGGCCGCCGCGACAGTGGGTAGTGGGTCAGCCTTAAATTGAGGTGCTGTTCTATGCTCCAAAATGGACGTTTCTTTCGCGCCGGTAGATGTCAAGAAAGCGTCGCATCCCTGCCGCCTCGTCGTTTAATCTAAATAATCAGCATTCGCCCGACCAAAAGCGCACCGGACTTGCGAAACAGCCAAGCATCTTATTCGGGCGTGATTGGGTTGCAAATATCATGACTTTTGCAAAGAGACCAAAATCCCAGAAATCATGCGGGTTTCAGGTGTTGCATAATTCAGTTGCGAAATATGGACGGTTTTCGGTGTGCTAAACGCACGAAAATCGGATATGCCCGCGTCTCCACGATTGACCAGAACCTTGAACGCCAGCTCGGCACATTGCGCGCTGCCGGGTGCTATAAAGTGTTCAAAGAAAAGGCTTCGGGTGCATCGCTAAAAGGCCGCCCCCAGCTTGAGAGGGCTATTGATGCCCTTGGCACGGATGACGTGCTCGTCATCGCCGAATGGGATCGCGCTACGCGATCGATGGATGATGGCCTCAAAATAATCACGCGGGTTGCAGATCGTGGCGCGGCTGTGCTTGTGCTGGATCGCCCTTATCTCGATCTCACCAAGCCGTTAGGGAAGGGGCTGCTTGGCCTCTTGTCGGCCATGGCCGAAGATGAATGCGAACGCATCCTGCGCCGGGCAAATGAAGGCCGCCGGATCGCGAAAGAGAACGGCGTGTATCTGGGGCGCAAGCCAAAGCTTACCGATCACCAGAGGCATAAAGCACGGGAACGCCTTACAGCCGGAGAAACAGCAACCGCCATTGCCCTTGATCTGGGCGTGCACAAAAGCACGATTTCAAGGCTTTTAATTTCACCGCTCGAATGAGCAAAATGCAACCGCCGACTTTGGATCATGCTGGTCGATAGTCAGGGGACACAGCACTATGAATACATACCGACCCAACGGAGACCTGTGTCATTTGCAAGTAAGGCAAGAGTGTATTAATCGATCAGTATGAGCGGCAAACGGGGAAAGAAGATGATTGCTTTCAGACATTTGAGCATAGGGGTTCTGTTAATTCATTGCACATTAACAACCGCTGCAGCCCAGAATGTAACGTCCAATAGTTGGACGTATAAAGAGAACACCGACGACTTCACAGACCTGACAAGGCGCACTGCAATGATTTTGTCGAAAGATAAGAAATCGGCGCTCCTTGCGCTATGTCATGATGGGGAGGGTGGACCGACTTTCGAATTCAAATTTTCTTTGCTTAGAGGCTACATTGGCGACTACAAAGTTTATTCGTCAAATTTTAAATACCGGGTTGACGACAATCAAGCTCAATCAATCAAGTTAAATCCTTACAAGAAGTCCCTTTATTCAAACGACGTCAACATACCGTTAGTACGAGAGTTAGCCAGCGGGTCTAGCGTGATAGTAGAGGGTAGAGCCTACGATCACGATAAATTTCGAGGCTCCTTCTCGTTGGCTGGTTCTAGGGCGGCGCTAACTAAAATTGTTGAGGCTTGCGGCGGATCAACCGACCATTGGTGATGAGCAAAGTATCACAGATGCATATCCGATAATAGAAATTATCGGACATTTTCGTCAAATGAGTAAAGAAGATATGTGATTTATCTTGTCTCTATGTATTGCGACGAACCTCAGAACACAAAGTCGTTCGCGTCAAGATCAGCGATATTAACCCCTAAAAGAGTAATTTGATTTGCTCCATCGATGATCACTGCATTTCCATTAACATCTTGGATTAGATGCGATTGAGCAAGATCTGCGAAACTTGTTATTGCATCAACCCCACGCAGATCGATTTTCTCGAAGTCATTAAGCGCATCAAAGTCATTGATTACATCGCGTCCAAACCCATTTGCGAAAACGAAGGTATCAGCGTTGAAGTTGCCCTCAAGGGTGTCGTTTCCTGCCCCCCCAACAATAACGTCGAAACCGCTTCCGCCTTGAAGAAAATCTGCATTGAAGCGCCCCTCCAGAGTGTCATTGCCAGAGCCGCCGAGAAGTTGATCAAAGCCGGCAAAACCAGTCAAAATATCGTCGCCATCACCGCCATTTAATGTGTCGTTACCATTGCCTGCGATCAGCGTATCGTTTCCGGCTTCCCCAAGTAGCCGACCCGGCCCGTCGCCTCCATTGAGAACATCATTCCCGTCGCCCCCGAAAAGGGTGTCGGCATTGAAGGCACCCCTTAGCGTATCGTTCCCACTGCCGCCGAAAAGGGTGTCAAAACCCGCATTTCCATCAAGCACGTCGTTTCCGTCGCCGCCGAATAGACTGTCATTTCCGAGTTCACCAAAAAGCCTGTCATTGCCAATTTGACCGCGCAGTTCGTCATCACCATCGCCGCCAAATAGGTTATCGGCTTGATTGCCTCCTAGTAAGCGGTCATTCCCGTTACCGCCAAGCAAGAAATCAAAACCAAAGCCTCCTTCCAGAGTGTCATCACCACCATTTCCGAAAAGGGTGTCCCTACCGATGTTACCCACCAGTAGATTCGCTGAGTTGTTTCCAATAAGTTGGGTATTGTTGGTACCGGCGATGGCGCCCTCAACATTTATGGCGACATCATTATTAGGTAACCCAGCGATTGAACCTGAGGCGGTAATCCTGATCAGTGACATGGATGACGAAGAAAGATCCACAACATCAATACCGTTTCCGCCATTTAAGGTGTCACGTCCGCCCCCACCTGCAAGCGTGTCATTCCCCTCACCACCGTTAAGGCTGTCATTATCATCGCCGCCATCGAGATAATCATCGCCAGCATCGCCATTGAGCGTATCACGTGCGTTACCCCCATCTAATAAGTCATGACCTCGACCACCAGAAAGGCTATCTTCGTCATCGTGCCCAACGATTGTATCATTACCAGCGCCGCCGGAAATCGTATCCTCGTTGTTTTCACCTAAAAGACTGTCATTGCCGTGCCCACCAACGATAAAATCATCGCCGTTGCCACCCAAAATAGTATCATTGCCGCGATCACCATACAGCCGATCATCGTCGCCTCGGCCATCGATAAAGTCATCGCCGCCTTCACCGGAAACCTCTTCTTCATTACCATTCGCTAACAGCGTATCATTACCGGCACCGCCGACTAAAAGCCTGTCATCGTTTATTTGATCAAGATCAAACAGCTGACCACTGTCATTTGCCCGAAGAGAGATATCTTCGCGGCCAGTATCGAGACGAATATCCCCGTCCACAAAATTAAAATCACTGATTTGAAGGGCGGAACTGTTGTTTGTTAAATTTCGCACGGTCAGGTTGCCATTGCTATCCACGTCAAGCGAAGCATTGCCATTTCTTATCGCGTTTGAAAGGGATGCAGGCCCTTGTATCTGATCGGCTATCACCGGCGCATCAATGGTCGTCGCTACAGGTTGTCCGCTACCGAATAAAATACCGAAAATTGCATCAAAGATAGTATTGGTATCGTATGATCCGTCGCCATCGCGATTTTCAATCACTTCAATATTTTCAAGGCTATCTATTGCACCGCTATCATCGGAATCGATAAATGTATCGTTACCCCAGCCACCGTCTATCGTATCAAAACCTGAGCCACCACGGATAGTGTCATCTCCGCTACCGGAAACTATAACAATACCAGTTTGTGAATTATCTGCATCAGGATCACTACCCCCAACAAGGATAGTATCGGCGAAGTCAGAACCTACGATACGTTCTACTGAGATCAAAACAATAGAGTCAGCTAGGATTGCATTTGAATCTTCGAAAAAGACTGAAACCAAAACACCATTTAAGGCATCTTGAAAACCAGCCAAGTCATTTCCCGAGCCTCCAAGATACCTTATCTGCCGACCCCCAAACAGGCCCGTAAATAGGCCCGTATCATCACCCGCCTCTCCAACGAGTAAATCATCACCACCCTGTCCTGTACCCAAAATATCATCGCCGGATCCAGCTAAAATAAAGTCATCGGACACCCCCCCAATTAGCGTATCATCGAACTGTGTTACGGCACTGTCGGCATCTCCGCCTACGATGAATTGGGCTAAAGTCGCGTCTGTAGGTGTCACTGAAAATGCTGCATCAGCTTGAGCTGCATGTACGGTAAGGATGTCCCAGTCTAGAAATTCATTTCGAATGGTACCCAAAATTCGCTCGGTGAGAAAAATAGCACCAAGATTTGAAAATCTAGGTTGGGACGAAATGCTTGATAAAAACCGCTCAAAGAAAACCCCATTTACATCGCCAATACCAAACAGTTGACCTGTTTCACGATCAATATGGGCATTGTCACTACTATTTATAGCAGAACGATTAATAATAATTCGATCAGATAAAGGAGTGCTATCTATACCTCCAGCGAAGGCAACTGTCTGCCCGCTCAGAGCTAAATTATCAGCTAACTGGTTCTCAAACTCTCCTATTGTTGATGTTGTTTGAAGACCGTCTCTTAGAATACCCAAGGCAAGTTTTATTATTCCGTTGTGCAATGATGGCGTTTTATTATTGATTCCAGTCTGGTCAAATTCCACACCAATACCGCTAGCAGCTGCACCGCGCGTCACTGTTTCGTTGAAAAATTCATAAAAGTATTGGTACAGACCGTCCTGATCATCAGCAGACTTATATAAGGCGCGATAGAGGACCTCCCTGTTAGGTGCGCCACCAATACCGGTGGCACTCGGGTCATCAGGTAGCGACGATGGGGACTCAGATTGTTTCGCACTACCTATAGGGCCAACAATACCGCTATTGCTATCAAAAAAAGCTGCCCTTAACGCGTCACTGTTCTGCAATAATGTATCCAGGCGAAGGTCATTGCCAATTTCGTAGCTTCGATAAATGAGAGCGTTGAGAGCAGGCGAATGCCGCGTCTGTCCTTCGCCCGTGAAGCCACCACCACTTATCTCCCCGACTTCAAAGAACAGAATATTGTCAACGCCGTTTCCGTCCGGATCGCCATTATTTTGATCGGCATTTGGATTTGGGAGAAAGTTAAGCCCGCCAGTCAGATCAAAGAAGCCAGAATCAACAACGATATCGCCGAGTCCCGAAGTTGCGCCCGGCCTATTTGTTGTAAACTCTCCCTCTACGGACGAGAAAAAAATTGGATTTGTGCCGCTAGTAAAATTCAGGCCGAGTTGAGATAGTTGCCGCCCAAAAGGAGCCGCGCCAAAGATGTAGGCTTCCAGATCAAACTCCGCAGCGACGAGACCAGCAAGCCCGCCACCAAGAGATTGACCGGTTACAATCAGATTGCCGGTATTGACCTCTGGTATAGCGAGCAAACCCTGAATGAGCGCTCGCGCCACATCGAGTTGTGTTGCATCATTAGTTCCGTCGGCAAGTCGACGATTAGTTAAAAGATCGCCATGGTCGTCAAACGCTGGGTTAAGCGCAGTAATCGCGCTATCCAGGTCTCCCGTCAAAACTTCGAATGCGGCTCTGAGCGGCGTTTCAATTTCAATACCGTCGAGGTCCGTTCCGCGGAAAGCTACAACAAAGTTACCATCATTGTCCTGCGCTATGCGGGCAACAAAACCGGAGTGACCAAGTTCCGTACTCGTACTTCCCGGTGCATCGGGACGCGGGACGTAAATGTATCCGTCGGCGTCCACGATTGCGCCAAGGGCGCGGAGAGCGGCGAAATTTGAATTGAGAAAGTCAAAATCTCCGTCAGTATCCAGGGTGATTATTGCTTGCCCATTGTCCTGCCCAAAAAAATCGGAAAGTAAGAGCTGCTGATCGGTCGCGGCCCGCCGGTAAATCGACTCAGAAAACGCCGCATAGGGTGCAGCATTCCGGATCTGATTCAGTAATGTTGTAGTCAATGTCATTTCAATCTCCCTCTTGCTTAAAGTTTGCCTTAGGCACCTTTCAAAAACATGTATCCTGCGCGATCAAAAAAAACACCAAGAACGTCTGTTCGGGATGATAACGGGCCGATATACCCAATCACCTCCTGTCCGTTTAATCGAAATTGATATTTTTCAATTTTCGACGAACGATAATGATATGTACAAAAAGACTGCCCAATATGATGTTCGTCGAATAGCATATTTTTCGCAAGCAACGTCTCATCAATATTTGATATTGATGATATCTTTGGGTGATCGCGGATTACCGGGTACTGAATAGCATTTTTCTTCTTTGAATAATTACCAGTTTCTGACTGGTATCGCTTGTGGCGATTCCCAGCAAAAGTAAGTGTACCGGTTGATCGCTTATTACCGCCATGCGTAAGGTCGTCCCATCGCACGACACGCTCACCATCGCCAAAAGTTGCCTCAACTAGCATTCGTCTTAGCCACGTACGCAAGTAATCTGATCCCAAGTTTCGACGGCGCCAAGATGGTGAATTATTGACCGTGCTCGGGTCAACATCTGGATTTGCCTTTTTGTACGCCTCAACATCCCAGTCTCCGTCATGGGGGCGATCCACATGTGCATCCATATTGGGTGCCCAATATTGTCGGTTGTCTTCGGGCCATTTCTCAAGGATTTTTTCGAATACTTCATTCGGCAGTTTTATCCGTGCCATTGAGCTGCAGGTTCGGGCAACATCCCGTCCATCCTGTTTTTTTATAAGCGCTGCCTGCATTGTCGGTGAAAAATTGTAGGAGTAGCCATAGGGACCCGGGATGTTTCCGATGGGTTTCCAGTTGGCTTCGGCGTGGGCACGCCAGTCGAGCCAGTCCTGGTACGTCGCGCGGGTGACGGACGATTCCACGAATGTCAGTAGCGAACGCTCACTTTCATAAGCCTGTTCGGTGGCGTATCCCCAGCTATACCAGAGCTTTTCGGCATCGTCGAAAACGACCGTATACGGCCACGCATTGTCCGGTACATATTTGAGATAGCTGCCCGAACAAGCATCAATGCTGAAAATACCAATTGCCGGGCCTGAACCGGCTTCTTTCGTGGAAGGCAACGGCGCAATCATGATCTCGGGCACCACCCGCCCGCGCACCGAGCGCCCACCCCCGATGCCACTTGGCTCAGTGGTGATGTTACAAGCCGCTACATAATTAATGGAGAAGGGCAGGTCATTCGCCTTCTCGATATAGTCGACCTTGATGCGAAAATAAAAAGCATTTTCAAGTTGCCGCTGCTCTTCCGCCGCCGCAAGTGCGGCCTTTTCCTCCGCCGTTGGCTCCGGCTCACTGCAGCCCGATAGTGCTAGCACTACGAGCGCGAGATAAACAAAAGGTATTCGTACAAATCGCACGGCACAAACCTCAGTTATTTTCTGATACACAACCCTAACTAGCCGCAAATCGAAAAGTTGGCTAGCAAATCCCTAATCTTTTGGTCAGGCAGATTGAAGTCAAATGTAAAAATTGAATTCTCTTCTGTATCTACTGTATTTAGCGTAATAGCTGCTGTATCTCGCAAACCGTCAATATCGCTCAGCCCCAACGATTGATCGGTTTCTGCTCTGCGATAGATGGACTCAGAAAACGCGGCAAATAGGACACCGTCTTCGATTGCACTCAATGTCGTTTGTGATATCATCATTATTTTCTCCTGACTTCAATTCGCAGTGTTTTCACCAGCCGCTATGGAAGAAATATCCATCGCGATCAAAAAGCATATTTGAGCGTCTCATCGCCCCTGTTGTTCCATCTTTGATTCCAAGAATTTCAGTGTCGTTTACATACGCAGAGTAATCATACGTGACACTTTCGCCGCTTGCGACAAGGCCAACCTGGCAAAAACTGAAGCCGCTTAATTCTGACCGATACAAGATGCTGGAACGAGAGTGAAAAACAGGCCATTCACCTTGCTTCACTTCTTCTTGTCTATCAATTTTTACTGGATATTGATCCACAAAAAAAGATGGGGCTGGCATAGAAGATTCAGCTTTTCGCATACGGTTTGAGCCATATTCGGAGTGTTTTCAATAGGCGATCAGGCG
>JBCBRS010000039.1:0-7651 GCA_039819545.1 Pseudomonadota bacterium
CCCGTCGGTAAACATCATCAGCACAGGTCTTTCTGGCTGTTTGCGTTTCAGGTGATGGGCAATCTCCAGGATGGTCGCGACACCGATCATATCGTCACCGGCGCCGGGGCCCGCGGGCACGCTGTCATAATGGGCCAGTAATAACAGGGTATCGCGACTTGCCGTTGCTGGTGTCTGCGAGCCTATGGCAAAGCTGACATTTGTCACCTTGGCACAACCAATATACTGGCGCGCGACTTCGGCGTCGCAGACATGGTGTGTTGTTTCTTCCGGCTCAAACCCCATCTCGCGGATCACGGTCATCAGCCGGTTACGAACACGCGCGTTTTGCGGATGATCAACCGGGTGCGGTGCCTCATCGCCGAGGATCCGGACAATGCGATCAAAGGCGCGGGCTGTATCAAACTGCGCTTGTGTGTTTACGGCCCGTACGGGCGCCGGTTCAATCAGGGCACCGGCCATCATGATCAGGGTAAAGACGGCCCCCAGAATAAGCGCGGCAAAGACCCTGCCGGATCGGCCCGGTGATCCTGGTATGGAAAGTGGCGCAGCAGCAAATGGGGAAAGGAACATGGCGTTGGGTCTTTCTTGTGCTCCCGAAGCCTATCGGCTTGTCCCACCCCTGTCACCAACTGTCACCGCACTGAATTAGAGCCCACCGCCCGTGGAAAAACCGCCGCCGCCTTTCGGGCCTCGGGGGCCGCGCGGTACGCGGATACGCCGGGGTAGCGAGACAGAGCGCGGACGCCGGCGGGTCTGGCGGCGTGTCCCGCTCATCCCGCCCCAATTGGGTCCGCCCCAATTTGAACCCGACGATCGACGGCCACGGCCTGTGCCAAGGGTGCGGCCAAGCTCCCGGCCCAGCTCGCGTTCGATTTCCCGGCCAATCTGGCGACCCACCCGCGACCAGTTGCGCCCCTTATTATAGGAAGTACGCGACCGGCGTTGGGGCAGACCAAAGCCACCACGCCAATCATCCCCACCCAGATCATCCTGCCAGTCGCGCCGCTTGACCCGGTGTGATTTTTCCAGTTGCCGCCATACCTCCGTGGGGCCCAACGTGCCGCGCGCAAAGTCGGTGAGCAGCAACGCAATCATCTCGGCACTGTGAAATTCTGACTGGTGGCTGTCGAACCGCATCTGTTTGAATCGCCGGCGCAGTTTCTCCAATTCACTAAGCGTGGTGCGCCGGCCCTTGCGGCTGCGCTCGGCGGCTTTGATATTATCTTCAACGCCGTAGCGCTCTAACCGGATAGAGCCAAGTTGATCAACCAGCGCATCGTCCTCCTCGGTCAGGGTTTCTGCGGCGAGCAGTTTCAGGTCGGGGATGGATTTACTCTGCAGGGTATTGGTGAGAAGCGCCCGTGCTTCTGCCATGGGCCCACGGGTGCCGGCGGAAACCTCATTCAAGGCAGCAATCGCGGCCTCATGGGCATCTTCGGCCTCGGTAATCTCCGTATCAAGACGGTCGAGAGCCTCGCGTTCGCGGGTCACCGCATCGCGCAGTGCCGTCACGCCATCCTCCTCCAGCGCGCGCCTCTCATAAGCCTCAATCTGATCGGCAAGGGCGCTGGCCTTTTCATTCACATAGGCCAGATGCTCATCAAGGCGTTCGGGTAGATCAAGAAGCCGCTCATAATTCAGTCGCGCATCGCGGTAACGGATCAGACCTGCGACCCAGCGATCGAGCATCGCGAAGAGTGGGAAGGCGCGATAGTCTTTGGTGGCGAAATTGCGCTTCCAAAGGTAAAGGAACAGCGGATCGTTCTCATAGGGTTTGCCTTTTTCCTGGCGATCCTTTGCCGCGACCTGTTGCTTGCTGGCGGCGTGGTCAACGATGGCGTTGGCGTTTTCGAGGGCTGTGGCCTGTGCCTGATAATCGGCATCTTTTTCAAGCCGCAGCCTGGTATTTTCGGCCGCCTCCTCATGGTCGGTCACGGCGGCTTGCAGGGTGTTTTCCTGCTCAGTGCGGGCATCTTCCAGCGCGGTGAGTTCATCGCGCGCTGTTGCCAGTGTTTGCTGTGCTTTTTTAAGGTGATCCTCATGCTGAGCAAGCAGGCGCTGGGCCTGGTCATCAATTCCGGCAAGGGCATTGACGCCGTCTTCTTTCGCGCCGAGGCTTTGCAGCCGAATGGCGGCAATCCGGCCGTATATCTTTGCCTCCTCACGCCGCACATCAATCAATTGCTGGTTTAGGGTCGTGGTCTCACGGGCCATGCCTTCCACCTCGGTCCGGGTGGTGCGGATGGCTCTATCAATCTGGTGCAAGGCATCGCGCCCGGATACAGTCATGGACGTGCCTCTTTTTCGGTGACGCACAGCGTACGGATGGACCTACCAGTCAAGAATTTGCCCCCCGCTGGTCCGGATATCATACGCCGGTTTTAACGCGCCTTTGGGTTTGGTGCCGATCACCGCGTCTTGCACGATTTCATCGTCCAACTTATCTGCCCGGACACGGTCATAAATGGATTCCGGCACCCGCACGCCCCACTTGGTCACGGCGCGGGTTGTCTGGTCTTCCTCGCTGGTGATCTCAATGGGCAAGGCCTTGCCGGTGCTGTCGATCGCCTCAACGATCAGATAATAGTTGCGCTGGTCGGGGTTTTTATCGGGATAACGCCAGACAATGCTTTGCTCCCCCGGGCGCGAGACAATACGCACGGTTAATTCCTTGTCCAGACTATCGCGCGTTTGCTTCAGTCGGCTGGTTGCCGCTTGCAGGGTGGTGAGTTTTTCCTGATCTTTTGCGGTCTTGCCTGCGCCATAGGTGTCCTCAATCCGCAGGCGCGCAAAGTCTGTCTGCGCCAGGTCACTTGCATCGCGATAGTAGGCTTCGAGATTTGTTGCCGCACGGTTAAAGGCAGCATCCGCTGGCCCGGCAACTCCAACCTGATAGGAGCCCGCGCCTAGCGCGCCAATCCCAAAAATTGCTAGAGCAGGTTTCAACCACCGGTCCCGGCCAATATAGAATTTAGCGAGCTTGACGGAAAAACTGTTTTTCGGCGGCGCATAGGTAAAACGATTTTCCTCCAGGGCCTTGACGCCGTCTTTCAGGATGCGTTCGGGCACCTCAATGCCTTGCGCCGCATAGATTTCCTTCAGCCGACGGAGCATACTGTCTTCGCGCGCATCACCGCCCAGTTCGCGCTCGACGATGATGGAGCGATGACGCAAGGTATCCACGATATCCATCGCCAGCATGACATCGTCGAGTTTTTGCGGTTCGGCGGTGGGGATGTCGGTCATTATTACTATTTAGATTGATCGGACGTGGATTGATATGGCTGCCAACCATTGGGCGAGGAGATGAGTGCATTACTTTCCGCGAGGGGCGCGCCTTCAAGTTCCAAATTTTTAGCCAATTCAAAAAGGGCGGCGATCGAGTCTGGTTGTCCGCTATCAGCAAACAGCAACACATCTTTTGAAAGGACTATGGCTACAACGTGGCCTTTGAAATTTGACTTCACCGGTTCCCATACGGCATCGACAAGCAAGAGCGAGGATTCATAATATCCATCCATCGCGAACATATAGACTCCGTTGTCTCCAATAATCTGAATATCCCATTGGCTGATGTAGGCCTTTAGGTTTTCAATTGCCAAGGCTGCAATTTCGTTAGTGAGCAGATTAAATTCTGAGAGAGTACCTTCCGTGATGAATTTAGCGGCGTTTTCGTAGTCCTCGACATAGTACACGGAGAGGTTTCCGATTTTGTCGCCCTCAACAGGTTTATCGACAATCCCACGATTACTCGAAACTGAATCAATTGAGGCTATCATTCGGGCAGAAATGTCTCTTGGGCGTATGGTCGGTAAAACTGCCTTTTTGAATTCCTCCACCGTGCGCGGGGCGGCGGTGACCGTTTTCGCGTAACCGGCGATGAAAATATCGATCAATGCAGTAATCTCATCTTCGGATGATGCTCTGCTAATTTCAAACTCTAGATTTTCTAGATTGACCTGGGTCTCCGTTCCATTTTTCGGCGTGATCTTAAGGGTATGTTTGTCGATAATTTTGACGTCATCAACAAGATCTGATTGTTCAAATCGACGGACCAGTCTTTTTGCAAGAGCATCATCCAGTGCAAATGCCGCGTTTGCAGAGACGAAGAAGGATGTAACCGCGGCAAAAACAATGAGAAATTTCATCAGTAAGACCAATTCATACGAATTATAAAAAAATTTGCTGTGGTGTTACGCTTTTTCCAATGCGGCGGCGGCACCGGATTCCACTAGCCGGGCAAGACGCTTTTTCCCATCTTCCACGGCCACGCGGATTTCATCGGCGTTCTGGGTGGATAGAACCCGCATCTCATTGATGATTTCCTGACTGCGCTCCTGATAGGTGATGACGCTATCAACCAATTGCTTGACCGCAGCAGAGGCGATAGTTGGTCCGTACCCGGCTTTTACCGCGGCCTCGTGCACCTGACCGCCAATTTCTGACAGGGTTTCCAGTGACTTGTTGATCCCGTCCTTCATGGCCTCCAGCGTTTGGGTCGATTCATGCAGGCCATGCATGCCCGTAAAGGTGGCGGTCAGCGCGGTGAGGACCGTTTCATTGGTGCCGAAAAAAGAGATCGATTGCGCATAGATGCGCTCCTTCGCATTGGTGGTTTGCACCAGCCGGGTCATGATGACTTCGGAGGTGTTGTAGCCCACCGTGATATTGTCGGAGAGGTCTTTGGCAATCTGGTAGCGCTTTTCTTCTTTCTGCGTGGAGCGCAGGGCCTCATCGCGGTCGAGCTCCAGGCTGGCGCGCTCGGCGGGGTCATCGCCGCCATAGGCGTTAACCGCATCCATTTTTGCGTTGAGGTTGGCTTTGGCCGCCTCAAGGTGTGACCCGGCGGTATTGAGCACCTCTAGCGCAAGCACTTCGGAGTTTTTCAGCGCGCCGCGAAAATCGCGGTAAGCTTCCAGGATGCGGGTTTCGCGTTCCACCTGGTTTCGGGTTTCTTCGGCAACTTCCAGATAAAGATCGCGGATTTTTTCGAACCGGCTGGCGATATCGCCGCGGGTCATCTTCATCCACACATTCTGTACCCGTTCAATTGTACCGATCTTGCCGTCAGCATACTGGTCCACCAGCATTTTGGCATCATCGCGAATGGAATCGAACCCGGCGGTAATCCCCTCATAACGCTGGCCCACATTCATCCCGGCGACCTGCTCACGCACCACCTCGTTAAAGTGCGAGGCCTGATCCAGCGTCCGGGCGATAGCCGCCACGCGGTCCTCATCAAGGTCGGAAATCTGGTTGAGCAAGCCAATGATCGGCGCGGTACCGGCGTCGCCCTCGCGCGCAAAGCCGAGCGATTTTAGCTCACCCAGCGCCCGGTCAAGATATTGAAGCGCCGTGGGGCGCTTGGCGGTTTTGGCCAGACTGGTGGCGTTTGCGGTTGCACGTGTGGGGGCGGGGGTCGTGTTCATGGGGCCTCTCTCCATCGGCGAAGTTCGTCCCAGGGTTTTAGGCCATTTTCCCGCATTTGCCAGCCTGTTTGTGGGCTGATAACGGCGCGCCGCGCGCTCATATCAAATGGTCGTTCACGGTTGCGCCCAAGTCGCCACTGGCTATAACCGAAAAAACTTAACCCGTGCGGAGCCCCCATGAATATCCACGAATATCAAGCCAAACAGGTCCTTAAATCTTTCGGTGCGCCGGTTGCCGACGGGGTTGCCGTTTTGTCGGCGGATACGGCGGAGGCGGCGGCACGGTCATTGCCGGGCCCGCTTTATGTGGTGAAGGCGCAAATCCACGCGGGTGGGCGCGGTAAGGGGTCCTTCAAAGAATCTGATGCTGGTGAAAAAGGCGGCGTCCGGATTGCCAAAACGCCCGAGGAGGCCGCGACCTTCGCGCGTCAGATGCTCGGCAATACGCTGGTCACCAAACAAACCGGGCCAGAGGGCAAGATCGTCAATCGCATTTATATCGAAAATGGGGCGGACATTGAGACCGAGCTTTATCTCTCGCTGCTCGTTGACCGGGCAACAGGCGGGCTTGCCTTTGTGGCGTCCACCGAGGGCGGCATGAATATCGAAGAGGTTGCCGAAGAAACACCCGATAAGATCCACACTATTCAAGTCGATGCGGCCACCGGTTTTATGCCCCATCACGGACGTGCCATCGCCAAGGGTCTGGGCCTGTCAGGCGCGCAAGCCAAACAATGTGCCGGTTTGTGCCAGACGCTATATAAGGCGTTTACGGACAAAGACATGGACATGCTGGAGATCAATCCGCTGATCGTTATGAAAGATGGCAATCTGCGCGTGCTTGACGCCAAGGTCTCCTTCGACGGCAATGCGCTGTTCCGGCACAAAGATATTATCGAGTTGCGCGACGAGAGCGAGGAAGACCCCCTGGAACTCAAAGCCTCTCAATTTGACCTTTCCTATATCAAACTTGATGGCACCATTGGTTGCATGGTCAACGGCGCGGGGCTTGCCATGTCGACCATGGATATCATCAAGCATTATGGGGCTGAGCCTGCAAACTTCCTCGATGTGGGGGGCGGCGCCACAAAAGAAAAAGTGACGGAGGCGTTCAAGATCATCACGTCGGACCCCGGTGTGCAGGGGATCCTCGTCAACATTTTTGGCGGCATCATGCGGTGCGATGTGATCGCGGAGGGCGTGATTGCTGCGGTGAATGAGGTGGGATTGTCCGTACCCCTCGTTGTACGCCTTGAAGGCACCAATGTGGAAGAGGGCAAAAAGATCATCAATGACAGCGGGCTCAATGTTATCGCCGCCGATGATCTGGAAGACGCCGCAGAAAAAATCGTCAAGGCGGTGGCGTAGCTTCCCATGCAGGATACCGACCCGCTCGACCTCGACGCCTTTACCACCATGCTTGCCGACTTTCTGTGCCACCCGGGCCACCATTATGATGGCCTCGCAGGTATGGTTGAGGCTTACGAGTATGAGAGGCTTGATGATCATGCAGAGACGGCAACGCTTATCCCCGTGGGCGAACTGCCCAACAAGGATGTGGCGGTTTGTTACTCAGACTTTGATCAGGCCCCCTATCTGATCAGTACACGGGCTGAAGGCAAGGTTCGTCAAGACCCGGATCGCACGGTTATCATCGTCAATCGCCGCGTGCCCATGCTGGGCGTGCCGGAACGCGATTTGTTTGAGTGGACCACGGACTTTTTCGGTGCCGATGCGGTGAAATCGGAAGAGGAGGGCGGTCACGCCTGGTTGTGGACGCTGGAGCCCAAGGGTGCGGTGATCAAGGATACTGTACGCCT
Organism: Pseudomonadota bacterium; assembly: GCA_039819545.1. GTDB lineage: Bacteria > Pseudomonadota > Alphaproteobacteria > Caulobacterales > Parvularculaceae > CALLPQ01. The sequence goes on from JBCBRS010000039.1 coordinate 7,253, forward strand.
ATTTGTGGCCAAGGCTGAAAATATGATTGTCCTCGATCGCATGGCCGTTGCGGCGGCGTAAGTTGGCTTGTTCCGTCTCTTTGGAATTCACGCGCGGGTGTATGTCAGCACGCTTGAAACACGCGGCAAGAGATCCCGGGTCGGCGCTTCGCTTGCCCGGGAATACGGCGTAAAACTTTAACAATTACTCCGTACCCCCGGGCGCAAGACCCGGGGCCTCATCATTAGGGAACGGAATTTGCCGAAACAGATCCCGGGTCGGCGCTTCGCTTGCCCGGGAATACGGTGTAAAACTTTGACAAGTACTCCGTACCCCCGGGCGAAGACCCGGCAACTGTTCTCAAGATTGATAGACGGTTTTATTTTTCATCATGGCATTGAGGACGATAAGGAGTTTTC
>JBCBRS010000040.1:0-1035 GCA_039819545.1 Pseudomonadota bacterium
GTTGATCACCAGCGTGCCCACAGTGGGGATTGTCGCCGTGTCGCCAGCCATAAAGGTGCCAGCCAGACCTGTGACGGTAAACTCCGATACGGTGATGGTATCCCCATCGGCGTCACTGTCCTGGCCCATGGTCCCGGGCAGCACCGTGCCCGAGGTGGCCATGTCTTCCGTCACAGTGAACGGACCGTCATCAACCGCAACCGGCGCATCATTCAGCGCCCCGATATTGATGTTCAGCGTTGCCGTGTCCGACCCGCCATTGTCATCGACAACGGTATAGGTCACCTCCGGCACATTGCCGTTGAAGTTGGGGGCCGGATCAAACGTGAACGACCCATCGGCATTGATCGTCAGCGTCCCCTCGGTCAGCGTGACAGACCCACCGGTCATCCGGTCAACTGTCACCGTCATACCGTTCACGACGAACTCACTCACAAACAGCGTGTCGCCATCAACGTCATTATCCTGACCCATGGTCCCCGGTGTCAGATCGCCAGACGCCTGCATATCCTCATCGGCAGACGCCGTGTCATTAACCGCAACCGGTGCGTCATTCACCGGCGTCACATCGTTGAAGGACAGCATGGCGCTGTCGCTGCCACCATTGCCATCGGTGATGGTGTAGGTCGCCGTCGGTACGGGGCCGTTATAGTTCGCCGCTGGCGTGAAGGTGAACGTCCCGTTCGCGTTGATCACCAGCGTGCCCACAGTGGGGATTGTCGCCGTGTCGCCAGCCATAAAGGTGCCAGCCAGACCTGTGACGGTAAACTCCGATACGGTGATGGTATCCCCATCGGCGTCACTGTCCTGGCCCATGGTCCCGGGCAGCACCGTGCCCGAGGTGGCCATGTCTTCCGTCACAGTGAACGGACCGTCATCAACCGCAACCGGCGCATCATTCAGCGCCCCGATATTGATGTTCAGCGTTGCCATATCCGACCCGCCATTGTCATCGACAACGGTATAGGTCACCTCCGGCACATTGCCGTTGAAGTTGGGGGCCGGATCAAACGTGAACGACCCATCGGCATTGAT
>JBCBRS010000041.1:0-1033 GCA_039819545.1 Pseudomonadota bacterium
TTACCAAGCACAATTGAATTGGTGATCGTGAGTTGATCGAAAACCGCAATTCCGCCGCCTTCGGCATCAAGCGCAAGGGTTGAATTACCCGACACGGTGGAATTGGTCAGGGTGGTTGCACCAAGACTGAAAACCCCGCCGCCATCGGCCCTAAACCCCGCAGTTGAATTATTGGCCACGGTGGAATTAGTCAGGGTGGTTGTGCCACGACTGTAAATCCCGCCGCCATCGTCATTAATTCCGTTGGTTGAATTGCCGGACACGGTGGAATTGGTCAGGGTGGTTGCGCCACCACTGGAAACGCCGCCGCCTCTGGAATTAAACCCCGCGGTTGAATTATCGGACACGGTGGAATTGATCAGGGTGGTTGCGCGACTACTGAAAACCCCGCCGCCTGAGGCATACGACCTCGTTGAATTACCGGACACGGTGGAATTGGTCAGGGTGGTTTCGCCATTACTGTAAATCCCACCACCATCGGAATCATTCCCCGTGGTTGAATTACCGATTACGGTGGAATTGGTCACGGTGGTTGCACCACGACTGGCAACGCCGCCGCCATCGGCAAACCCCCCTGTGGTTGAATTGCCGGACAATGTGGTATTGGTCACGGTAGTCGTACCGCGACTGAAAACCCCGCCGCCACGGGCAGACCCCCCCGCCGTTGAATTATCGGACAATGTGGAATTGGTCAGGGTGGTTTCGCCACCACTGGAAACCCCGCCACCATAGGCAAAGATTCCCGCCGTTGAATTACCAGACAATGTAGAATCGGTCAGGGTGGTTGCACCGCGACTGGAAACCCCGCCGCCATCGGCAAAGTCCCCCGCCGTTGAATTACCGGACACGGTGGAATTGGCCAGGGTAATGGCGCCATTACTGGCAACCCCGCCGCCACTCTGGCTATAATCGCTAGAGGAAGTCGCATCCCTCGTCGTGCGCCCGCCGGTAATGGTCAGGCCCATGAGGGTGGAGGTGCCAGTAATGGCGCCATTACCCTGGCCAATTCCACCGTGTCCGGTAATTCAACGGC
>JBCBRS010000042.1:0-620 GCA_039819545.1 Pseudomonadota bacterium
GATGCGTATTTCGCAGCAATCCGTCAAACAATTGGAGCCTAAGCCATTGACCCGATACTTCGCAATGAAGCTCATCGTACCTGCGGGATTGACCCTCACTCCAAAGCCCTTGAGCTCACTGCACCAGACCGAATAGGTCTTTGGCTTAGGCTCCAATTGTTTGACGGATTGCTGCGAAATACGCATCGGAAAACCCAGAATACTTGCTATAATCGACCTTCAGGTTCAACCCCTGAAGGTATCGATTTCTACCATATATATACCAGGTTTCAAGGGTTTTCCGTGATTTGCAATGAATGGCTGAGAAATTGAAAATATAAAAATCACATATATTACAGATATTTGTGAGGGCATGGGAGGTGGCGAGAAGTGGCGTGAATCGTGGTATAATCGCCTCATAACCTGAAGGTCGTAGGTTCAAATCCTACTCCCGCACCCAAAAAACCCCGTTAACTCACTGAGTTAACGGGGTTTGTTTTTGAGCGCTTACTCACAAAAATTGCGCGGGTAGCGTATGGGTAGCAGATTTTGATGAAATGTCATGAAGTATCGCGTGTGATTTAGGTTTGAGCACCCTGGTGGCGGCTACCCATAAGCGACATCGGAACCTGAAAGCGCAA
>JBCBRS010000042.1:630-918 GCA_039819545.1 Pseudomonadota bacterium
ATTTTGCATAAAAATAGGCTCATAACCTGAAGGTCGTAGGTTCAAATCCTACTCCCGCACCCAATAAACCCCTGAAAATCCTCGGATTTTCGGGGGTTTTCTTTTGGGTGATTGTTCGTAGTTTTGATTTGGAAGCATATTGGAAGCTGTCTATTGGCAAAAAAGTCACGCACCTCAGACTATTCTCGACGGGACATCTGGTGCCATATTCGTTTTGGGGATTCCGCTTTTGCGGTTACTCTTGCGTTCCGATGACCAAGCTGTTTTTGAGCTATCGACGTGAGGATA
>JBCBRS010000043.1:0-871 GCA_039819545.1 Pseudomonadota bacterium
ACGTCATTATCATTTTCACCAAACAGACGATCCGCACCCTGACCACCAAATAGCTGGTCATTGGCATCGCCGCCAAATAGGTTATCGGCCTGGGCACCGCCATCCAGCGTATCAAAGCCTGACCCCCCTTCAAGCGTATCAAAGCCCGCATTACCGAAGAGCTGGTCACCATTAAAGCCGCCATTGATCAAATCTTCGCCAATACCACCCTCGATTGTGTCGAAGCCTGCATTGCCGAATAGATTGTCATTGCCAGCGCCGCCCGTGATGACATCATTACCAAGCTGACCAAAGGCACGGTCATTACCATCGCCCCCATTGATTTCATCATCACCAGTGCCGCCAAAGCCGCTATCTGCCTGGGCACCGCCATTTAACGTATCATTGCCACTGCCACCATCGAGATTATCAAATCCAGCATCGCCGAAGAGGAGATCATCGCCGCCAAAGCCGGTAATATTGTCATTACCCGCCAGTGCGACAATTTCATCTGCCACGAAGGTCCCTAACAGAACATCGTCGCCCGATGTGGCATCCCCATTATTGAGTTCCACCGCCCCGATATCAACTGCGCCGCCACTGATCCGTATACCGCCACGACCATCCGTTAGAAGATCAGCCGGCACGGCGTCATTATCACCAGCATCATCGGCCAAGCCACCGGCAAGGATCGCAATCGTCTCGACCAGCCCACCATTATCGCCAAGGACACCGGCGAGAACGGTACCGTCCGCACTATTGCCAGCCGTTGCCGCAAAAACCTGCGCAGGGTCAGCATTAACCACATTGGAAAGCCCTGACCAATTCCACCGTGTCCGGCAATTCAACCAACGGAATTAATGACGATGGCGGCGGGATTTACAGTCGTGGC
>JBCBRS010000044.1:0-769 GCA_039819545.1 Pseudomonadota bacterium
ATAAAAAAGAGACGGGACGCAAGCCTGGCTTTTTGGATCCACCTTGTAACCTATATCGGTGTAATCGCACTGCTCTTCGCCATCAATTTAAATTCCAAGCGAGAGGGTCTATGGGTTGTTTGGCCGGCCATTGGATGGGGCGTCGGCGTTTTTGCGCATGGCGCTACCGTGTTGCTGACCAATCGCCTTTCGAATGATGAAAAGGAAATAGGTAATTTTGATCTGTAAAGCTGACGCGTGCGCGAAGCGCCAGCGGAGCAGCGTTAGTGGCATGTCAGTTCCCAAGGCGCCTCACAGGCTCACCATGAAACAAACTCAATAGAATGGAACTCGTTACGTCCGCGACTGACGCAGTAAGCGTCTAACTTTGGGCGGTTTAAGACGCTGGCTGCGGCAAAACCCTGCCAGATTTCAGACATTCATTTTGCCAATACCTATGTCTCAAAAGGGCCAATAGCCGCTCTCCAGTTTCAAACTGAGGCACGACCAGCACCTGAATAGGGTCAAAACGCAGGCGGCTTAAAGCGCGACAGCGAGATCGCCAATCTCTGCCGTTGGAAGGTAATATTTGGTACGGCAGACTTAGAGCGGACTCCGGACAATCGTTTCTGTCAACAATCGAGGGTGCGCTTGGACGATAGTAGCCGAGTAATTTTACGATTTAGCCATTGATTTTAGGTTGTTTGGGAAACGACTGGGCGCCGTTAAACGTGCGGAAGTCAAATTTATTGAATATCGACAAAATTTTTTCTTGAATAATCTTCGTTTC
>JBCBRS010000045.1:0-738 GCA_039819545.1 Pseudomonadota bacterium
TATCGGACTGGCCGATTGATGTGGATTTCGTGCCCGGTGATTTTTCCAATGCCAACGATACGCTGACCACAACGGTGCAAGGCAATACAATTTCGTTTACGAGGACAGACCCCAATGACGGGCTCAATGGCGTGCCCAATTCTGATCGCAGTTTGACACTGGAAACTGGTACGGGCCCGAACGAAATCGGACTTGGTCGTGGGCTTGTGGCCGGTGCGACCATTGACGACTCCACCCTCAATAGCGAAGAAACCTACACACTTGCCTTCAGCGAAGGCGTGCCGGTTGTCGCCATCCAGTTTGGTTTTTTGAACAATAATATTGATGGCGCTGAAGAATTACAGAATTTTCAGGCGTTTGACGCCATGGGCAACCTTATTACTGATGCAGTATTCCGGCTTAACGACGAATCAACCGTTGGGGGACTGACATTCCGTAACCAAGCGCTGGACCCTGATTTTGTGATCCATGATCCGATGGCGAACACCAGCGTCGATATTGTTGGCGTCGTCGGTTCTGGCGCGGCGGGGACACAAGCGGTTTTAGAGGTGACCAGCGCCACGACTGAGATCGCATCGGTACAGTTTGTTCGGGCCACCACGCGGATTGCTGAGGTTGGGCAAGCCAATAACCTCAATAATAAAGGCGCTCTCGGCGTCCTGGTGACGAGCATCCAGTTTGATCCGGTGCTCAGTGTTGATACCGATGGCGACGGCGTCACCGATGATGTGGATGTGG
>JBCBRS010000046.1:0-737 GCA_039819545.1 Pseudomonadota bacterium
TGGTAATACATTACCAAGCACAATAGAGTTGGTGATCGTGAGTTGATTTAAAACCGCGATTCCGCCGCCTTCGGCATTGTCCCCCGCCGTTGAATTACCGGACAATGTGGAATTGGTCAGGGTGATGGCGCCACGACTGTAAACCCCGCCGCCTTCGGCATTGTCCCCTGCCGTTGAATTACCGGACAATGTGGAATTGGTCAGGGTGGTGGCACCATAACTGAAAACCCCGCCGCCATCGGCAAAGTCCCCCGCAGTTGAATTACCGGACAATGTGGAATTGCTCAGGGTGGTTGCACCAACACTGAAAACCCCGCCGCCATCGGCAAAGTCCCCCGCAGTTGAATTACCGGACAATGTGGAATTGGTTAGGGTGGTTGCGCGATAACTGAAAACCCCACCGCCACCGGAACGGTCCCCCGCAGTTGAATTACCGGAAACGGTGGAACTGGTCAGGGTGGTTGCGCCACTACTGAAAACCCCGCCGCCATCGGCATCTTGACCCGTGGTTGAATTACCGGACAATGTGGAATTGGTCAGGGTGGTTGCACCATTACTGCGAACCCCGCCGCCACCGGCATCTTCCCCCGTGGTGCGCCCGCCGGTAATGGTCAGGCCCGTGAGGGTGGAGGTGCCGGTGGTAGCCGTTATATTCAGGACCCGGCTATTATCATCAAGCAATCCGGCACCAGAGGCCGCCACATCGGTGATGTCCGTTCCCATCACAGTCACATCAT
>JBCBRS010000047.1:0-720 GCA_039819545.1 Pseudomonadota bacterium
GGGGCTGGCATAGAAGATTCAGCTTTTCGCATACGGTTTGAGCCATATTCGGAGTGTTTTCAATAGGCGATCAGGCGGTCCATAATTGAACCGCCATTCGCATTCCTTGAGGAACAGGTCGAAATTTTGACGTGGGATTCCGTTATATCGACGCAGGTGCCTTTTCGCCTGGTTCCAAAAGTTCTCAATGCCGTTGATGTGATTTTGCTTGTCGGCGAAGAGCTTTGAGTGGTTGATCCGCATGTGGTGGAAGTCTGTAATGTCGAGCGTGTCGTAGGACCGGTAGCTGTCGGTGTATACAATGCTATCAGGCTGTACTTTACTGGCGATTATTGGAATGAGGGTATCGGCTCTGGTATCGCGGACGGCAATTGTATAGACCCTGCCACCTCGTTTCAGCAATCCAAAAACGGGTACTTTTCCAGCCGCACCTCTTCCTCGCTTGCCCTTCCTGACGCCGCCGAAATAACTCTCGTCAACTTCAACCTCGCCTGCTAATTCGAGTGCTTCTTCACGTAACCTAGCAAAGATCACGACACGAAGTTTATGGTAAAATGCGGTGACGGAATTACGGTTCAATCCGACGAGCAAACAGGCCGTTCGCGCAGGCGTCCCGGCAACGAAGTGTTCTAGCAACCGATCCGTCTGAAAATGCGTTAGTTTTGAATGCTTTAGGCGCATAGAACGAGGATAAACCCTTCAAAGTCCTATGCCAGCCCC
>JBCBRS010000048.1:0-709 GCA_039819545.1 Pseudomonadota bacterium
GATCCGCGTCAAAGCACCGAGCGGAGAGGGCTTTCTAGAGACCCGGTCGATCATCAAAGAGCACGGGCTCTCGACGGTGTGTCAGGAAGCCGGCTGCCCGAATGTCGGCGAGTGCTGGGAGAAGCGGCACGCGACCATGATGATCATGGGCGAGATTTGCACACGGGGCTGTACGTTCTGCAATGTCGCAACCGGGCGTCCGGACGCGTTGGACGTTTTCGAGCCTGCGCGGGTGGCTCAGGCCGTGGAGAAGCTCGGGCTGGAGCATGTCGTCATCACCTCGGTGGACCGGGACGATCTCGCCGATGGCGGTGCGGAACATATCGCGCAGACCATCCGCGCGGTTCGCCGGAAGTGCCCAGAGACGACCATCGAAGTGCTGACCCCCGATTTCCTGCGTAAGGACGACGCGTTGGAGATCGTCGTCGAGGCGCGACCGGATGTCTTCAACCACAACCTTGAGACCGTGCCTGGGCTTTACCCGGAAGTGCGACCAGGTGCGCGGTACTTCCATTCGCTGCGGATCCTTCAGCAAGTGAAGGAACTGGACCCGACGATTTTCACGAAATCCGGGATCATGGTCGGCCTTGGTGAAGACCGCCAGGCGGTGATGCAGGTGATGGATGACATGCGCGCGACCGCATGGTGTTTGGGCGTCGGCTGCAAGTATTGTCCGACCGTAATGAAGTCGATATCCGCCGCGCGCATG
>JBCBRS010000049.1:0-701 GCA_039819545.1 Pseudomonadota bacterium
CAAGCTTCACTATCACACCGATGATGACGCGGTGGCCCATGGGAGGAGTTCGTCGAGGCGGGTGATTTTGTTGTCTGCAATTTGGCCGAGAACCCAGGTCAACCAGGCCTGCGGATCGACAGTGTTGAGCTTGGCGGTCTCGATGAGGGTGAAGGCGATCGCCATGGCTTTGCCGCAACCGGCCGACTTCCGATCTCGATATCCCGGTATCTTCTGCAATGTCGCGAACGGACTTGCCCTCTTTCACGCCATCGACCACCGCCTGATAATCATGGTCGACAATCTCGCTGGTCGTCCAATGGGCCACCGCGTCATCATCGGTGTGATAGTGAAGCTTGAACGGCTCCACATCGTCACCGAAAGCCCCCCGGCATTTTTCAAAATGGATTTCAAAAACCGCGCCCTCAGCCGGGGAATTATCCTTTGACCGTTTCAGGTGAATGACCGTATCGAGAATATCCTCGCGCTTGGACGTTCCGCGCTGCGCACCGCTTTTCCCCGACTCTGGCACGCGGATGTATATTGAGCCCCCGTGTTACAAACAACGGCGGGCTCCAAAATTAGTCTTGGGATGGATTTATTTTATTACTCTAAAAAATGAAATCACTCGCAATGAGATCATCCATGTCGACACCTGTGAGGGTTAGGGTATTTGCACCGGCAGTGATAACCGCATTGCCATCAACATCTTCGCTCAAGTG
>JBCBRS010000050.1:0-685 GCA_039819545.1 Pseudomonadota bacterium
CGATGAAGTCGCGCCGCGACTTCATCGTCGAGATGAGGATGGAGCGGGCGCGCGATCTTCTCATGCGAAGCCGGCTGCCCATAGAAGAGGTCGCGGCGCGGGTGGGATATTCGGATCGCGCGACATTCTCGAAAGCCTTCCAGAGGCGCGTGGGGCTATCGCCATCGATGTACCGTCGACGATTGCAGGCGTCCCAAGGGCTGAAGGCCAGTCGCGGGAATGATAGCTCGGGGAAAGAGGCGGCGTTGCTCCGCTGACAGAACCATCGGGACACCGAGGTTCGGTCCCGGTCATTGTGGCGGAGGAGGTGGGATTCGAACCCACGGTACGCTTTCACGCACGCCGGTTTTCAAGACCGGTGCATTCGACCACTCTGCCACTCCTCCGGTGGCGCTGGTACCTAGACCGCCCGCAGCGATTCTGAAAGGACCCATTCCGCCCGCGCAGTTTTGTGCGGAATAGTTGCTATTTGGTATCTATGGGGTTCCAAGATGGCCTATATCGTCGTATATCTTAACAAACGAAGGCAGAAAGTCTTCATAATAGGTCGAGCAAACTGGCCGTTTAGGTCGGAAGCCGCGGAGAACAGCGGCGAAAAAAGGGGCTAAGCATGGGCAACATCGCTTATTGGCGGACTCTCGGTGTGGCTGGCATCCTGATCGCAGCCTGCGACCGCGATCAGGAT
>JBCBRS010000051.1:0-678 GCA_039819545.1 Pseudomonadota bacterium
TTGAGGACGCCTGAGTTTAAGCAGAGTGAGTCTGCGCGCGCCCTGAATCGATGAGATGAAATCGCGCTGATGATAATATTGTGCAATCTCATAAAATTCTGGATCGCGACGATAAAACTCCCAAGCCCATCGGTCTCGGCTCAGCTTGGCAGTATAGTTATATTTCGGCAGGACATCCTGCAGCTCGCGTATTTCACTAACTTTCATTTTTCAGCTCCCGCAAAAAGGGAAAGCAAACAGCATGCCAGCGCATAGCCATCATGCTTAAAGCCGCGAGCAACGAACGGGCTAATGCATCGGCAACCACCAGTATAAATCACGCTCTATCCCGATATCTCCCACCAACTTGGTAGATATATGGTAGAAACAGTCAAAATCGCGCTTTAGCACAAAAAGAAAAACCCCCGAAATCAGCAAAGATTTCAGGGGCTTATTTGGGTGCGGGAGTAGGATTTGAACCTACGACCTTCAGGTTATGAGCCTGACGAGCTACCGGGCTGCTCCATCCCGCGTCAGAGTGGTTCTCCCCATCGGGATCACCAGAAACAAAAAAACCGGCACAAGGCCGGTTCGTTTATGTCCGCCAAGCAGCTGGCGGGCCCGAACCAGTCGAGCAATCTATAAGGGAAGATGTCTGTTATCATCACCAGCTTTAGCTGACCCGGCAGCGACTTACTC
>JBCBRS010000052.1:0-611 GCA_039819545.1 Pseudomonadota bacterium
CCGCCTGACGCAAGGTGAATTGGTCGCCACGGAGGCACTCAATATTGATGGCTCAACGGCTGGCGGCGCGGTGGTGATTACAGGCGATGCCAATAATGATGATATAACCATTGCGGGTACAGATATCACCGATGTGGCAGCCAGCTTTGGCGGCACAGCCGGGGCAGTCGATGATCTGCTTGATGATAATAGCCGGGTCCTGAATATAACGGCTACCACCGGCACCTCCACCCTTACGGGCCTGACCATTACCGGCGGGCGCACGACGGGTGGTAATATTGGCGTTAGCGATTATAGCCAGAGTGGCGGCGGGATTAGAAGCTTAGGTGATACAATCCTGACCAATTCCACCGTGTCCGGTAATTCAACGGCTGGAGATGGTGCCGATGGCGGCGGGGTTTTCAGTTTTGGCGCAACCACCCTGACCAATTCCACATTGTCCGGTAATTCAACGGCGGGGAACTATGCCGATGGCGGCGGGGTTTCCAGTCGTGGCACCACCACCCTGACCAATTCCACCGTGTCCGGTAATTCAACGGCTGGAGATGGTGCCGATGGCGGCGGGGTTTACAGTTTGGGTGCAACCACCCTGACCAATTCCACAGTGTCCG
>JBCBRS010000053.1:0-596 GCA_039819545.1 Pseudomonadota bacterium
TTTGGCGGCGATGCCAATGACCAGCTATTTGGTGGTCAGGGTGCGGATCGTCTGTTTGGTGAAAATGATAATGACGTGTTGTTTGGGGGGACGGATAATGACGTCTTGTTTGGCGGCCTTGGCAATGACCGACTTGAGGGGGAAGACGGCGACGACACTCTCAACGGCAATGCCGGCTTCGACACCTTATTCGGCGGTGAAGGTAATGACACGCTCAATGGCAATTTCAATTCTGACGTCTTGTTTGGTGACCTCGGGAATGATGCGCTATTGGGAGGCGCCGGTAATGATGTCCTGAACGGCAATGCCGGCTTCGATACATTATTCGGCGGCGAAGGTAACGACACGCTCAATGGCAATTTCAATTCTGACGTCTTGTTTGGTGACCTTGGGAATGATGCGCTATTGGGAGGCGCCGGTGATGATGTCCTGAACGGCAATGCCGGCTTCGATACATTATTCGGCGGTGAAGGTAACGACACGCTGACCGGTGGATTTAATGCCGATGTCTTTGTCTTTGAAGATGGGTTTGGCAATGATGTGATTACCGATTTTGATCAGGACAACGCCTTTGAGTTCATCGACCTGTCAGGTGT
>JBCBRS010000054.1:0-578 GCA_039819545.1 Pseudomonadota bacterium
GTCGATGCAGGTGAGGATGGTCGCGGTCACGCGCGTCACTCCGTCGGTTCCGGGGGGCCTCAGTGCGCCATGGGGTCGTGCAGGGCCCCCGGTTTATCGTGCACGCCGAGTTTGTCGACGATGGTCTCGCTCGCGGTGTTCAGCCCGACAAGCTCGACCTCCGCCCCCTCGCGGCGGAACTTGAGCACGACGGCATCGAGCGCGGCCACGCTGGAGATATCCCAGATATGCGCCCGCGTCAGGTCGATGACGACCTGATCCAGCACTTCGGTGAAGTCGAAGGCAGCGAGGAAGTCGTCGGCGGAGGCGAAGAAGACCTGCCCCTCCACCACATAGGTGCGGATCCGCCCATCCTCCGTGAGCGTGGAGGAGACGCGGAAGATCTGCGCGATCTTGCCGGCGAAGAAGATCCCCGACAGCAGCACCCCGATCAGCACGCCGATGGCGAGGTTATGCGTGGCGACGACCCCGACCACCGTGGCGACCATCACGACGCTCGAGCTGGTCGGATGCTCCCGCAGGTTGCTGAGCGAGGTCCAGGAGAAGGTGCCGATCGAGACCATGATCATGATCGCCAC
>JBCBRS010000055.1:0-577 GCA_039819545.1 Pseudomonadota bacterium
AATGGCGGTAATATCACCTCCGGCGATGTTAATCAGATATTTGCCAGCGTCGCAGGTGGAGCCGGCGTCCTCGCAGACAATGGTGGTCCTGTTCAAACCATCGCGCTGGCGTCAGGAGTTAGTAATCCTGCACTCGATATTGGCACCTCGCCCATGGGGCTTACCGTTGATGCCACCGGAAATGCGCGTGATGTTGATCAGGGCGGTATCAATAATGGCGGCACGGTTGATGCAGGTGCGGTTGAATTACAAACGCAAATTCTGACGCCAGAAACGCAAAGCCTGGTTGTGACGACCACAACTGATGTGGTTGATGCCTTTGATAACGAAACATCCCTGCGCGAAGCGATTGCGTTTGCTAATGATGCTACCGCCGGTGATATGGCGGATGGTGATGCCGATAATGATGGCAATGCCAATGATACAATTACTTTTGATGCATCCCTTGCAGGCCAGACGATTGTCCTAACAACTGGGAGTCTTCTTATCGGATCGGATATATCGATTGATGGCGATATACTCGGTAGCGACAATAAAGCCGACATTACTATTTCCGGTAATGGCAACAGCACTGTGA
>JBCBRS010000056.1:0-525 GCA_039819545.1 Pseudomonadota bacterium
CTCTATATCGGCAAGGGCTAGCTTGCGACGTCGAACGCGCAGCAGGTCTCCCGCATCCGGACGATCCTGGAGAACCTCGGCCAGAGCATCGCAACGCCGGACGAGGCCCGCGCCCGGCTTGGCCTCAAGGGCGGCGACGCGGTCGGCTTCTGATGGGCATGCTCGACGGACAGGTGGCCGTCGTCACCGGTGGCAGCCGCGGCATCGGGCGCGCAACCGCCGACGCGCTTGCGGAGGCTGGCGCCCGGGTGATGGCCACCGGACGCGGCGCACGCCCCGCCGATCTGCCGGACACCATTCACTGGTTCCAGGGCGACGTTGCGGATCCGGCCTCGGTCGAGACGCTGCGGGGCGCGACCGAGCAGGCCCTCGGTCCGGCCACCATCCTCGTCAACAATGCTGGCATCCAGGTCGAGAAGACCGTGACCGAGAGCAGCGACGCGGACTGGGACGCGGTGATCGGCATCAATTGCCGCGGCGTCTTCAACTGCTGCCGCGCCTTCCTGCCGGGTATGGCCGAGGCGG
>JBCBRS010000057.1:0-519 GCA_039819545.1 Pseudomonadota bacterium
CGGCCTCGCGCCAGACCTTGATAAAGCGGCCTTGGACTAAGACAGCATCTCTGCCTCAAGCCAATCGCGCGCTATTTTTCCGGTATGAGCGAGGCTGAAACCGCGGCCATTTTCGGTCTTTCAGAGCGCACTGTCAGACGCGAATGGAAAGCCGCGCGCGATTGGCTTGAGGCAGAGATGCTGTCTTAGTCCAAGGCCGCTTTATCAAGGTCTGGCGCGAGGCCGTCTTCTACCAGAAGCCGATACAAATAGTATTGAATCGCATCACCCTTGACCGAGGTTTGCATCGAGGAATCTGACAAACGATCTTCGACACTTGTTGAAGATCCGCCCTTCGCAAGGTCTACGTAGACACGCGCCATAGCGAGCTTTGGATCATCCCGTTTATCCGGAAGCCGGGAATTAGCATCCTCCAAACGCGCTTCAGCCTGTTCGATACGCCCGGCCCGCGCGTCAATGCAAATCCAAGCGCTCAGCCCTATCAAATGCGGTGGTGAACCTGCGCCGCCAAATTGCTCG
>JBCBRS010000058.1:0-502 GCA_039819545.1 Pseudomonadota bacterium
CAAACTCAGAATTAGACCGAGCCACGGCCCCTGTGAAAGCTGTTGTTTCGTGGGTTTGACGGGGCGTTGTCATATGAGTTTGCAAGTATAGATAGAGGACGTGTCCGGTTTTGCCCGCACAGCCGACTAAGCCGAGCGTCCTAAACTCGCGCCAAGTAAGCCGCTGATGGCTACGGTAAGAACCTGCCGCAAGTCGGACATTCACTTCGGGTAGGGTTACTTCCGCCTTTGGCGATTAGCTGCCATCGAATTCAAACTGAGGCACGACCCAGGTGCCCGTACCCTTGGTTCAGGCAGCTAAACGGCCTATGATCCTGACGAATTGCCACCGTGTACCGACAGGAAGCAGGACGCATGATCGATAAGAAAAACTTGCCCATGGCATAGTAATAGGAGCGATGGGGCGCTTTATCGGGCCCCACGGAAACATGGCGGCTGGGCAAGTTTTTCTTATCGATCATGCGTCCTGCTTCCTGTCGGTACACGGTGGCAATTCGTCAGG